>NZ_WURB01000005.1 GCF_009830105.1 Microvirga makkahensis | reverse complement strand
GCAGGCGCGGCCGCGACTTCGCCGAATGCAGCCGGCGGCACGGCGGCCGGCACCCTGGCAGGTGCGGGGGTCGGCGCTCTCGTGGGCGGCCCGGTCGGTGCGGCTGTGGGCGCGGGCGTGGGCGCGGCGACGGGTGCCGCGGCCGGCGCGGGTGCCGACGTGCAGACCACCGGCTCGATCACTCCGATCCGCCTCGGCGTTCCGCTCAGCCCTGAAAAGACGGCCATGCTGAACCAGCTCGCCTCCGCGTCGGGCCGGCAGTTCGATCGCCTCTACGGCCAGTATCAGCGCATGGCCCACCAGGAGGCCCTGAACCTGCACGCGAGCTATGCTCAGGCCGGCGGCGATCCCTCCTTACGCCAGTTCGCGGCTTCCGTGGTGCCGCATATCGAGCACCATCTCGCGGAAGCGCGCCGCCTGCCGGGTGCCGCGGCGAGCCGTCGGCGTTAAACTGTCGGTTGTTTCGGCGATTGCGGCGGGTTCTATGAACCCGCCGTTTTCATGTGCCTCGAAGGAAGCGCTCGACGTCGGCGCGACGAGGCATCGGCGCAACGGCCCCCTTACCCAAAGTCGACAGGGCGGCGGCGGCATTGGCATAAGCCGCGGCGCGGAACGGGTCGCGATGCAGGAGCCATTCGGCCAGGAACGCCCCGTCGAACGTGTCGCCCGCGCCCGTGGCGTCGACAGCCTCGACGAGCCTCGCCGCGATCACCTCGACCCGCTCCTTCGTCGCCACCATGGTGCCGTTCCGGCCCATGGTCAGCGCCACCACGCCACAGCCGAGGCCGAGATAGAAGGCGCAGATCTCCTCCGGCCTCTCGAGCCCTGTGAGCTGGCGCGCATCGTCGAGCCCGGGCAGGAGAATGTCGGCCATGGCCGACGCCGCATGGATGATCGCGCGGGCGCGCTCCAGCGGCCAGAGCTTGAGGCGCAGGTTGGTATCATAGCTGACGACCGTGCCGTTCGCCTTCGCATGGTTGAACGCGGCGAAGACCGCGTCGGCGCAGCTTTCCGAGATCGCCTGCGAGATGCCCGACGCATGCAGGATGCGGGCGGAGGCGATCTGGGCCAGCGGCAGCTCCTCCACCGTGATCAGACTCGCCGCCGATCCCGCACGGGCATAGGAGAACATGTGCCCGTCCGCACCATAACTGATGAAATACGCCCCCGTCCTGCCGTCCTTGCGCAGAATGACGGAGGAGCAATCGATTCCTTCGCGATGCCACAGATCGAGAAAATCCTGCCCGAAGGCATCGCGCCCCAGGGCGGTGAAGATCGCAGTTCCCGCTCCCTGGCGCGCGGCCGCGACCGCCGTATTGGAGACATCGCCGCCGTAGCCCGGAAGGTAGAGACGCTCGCCGTCGCGCTGCACCTCCGCGAACTCCATCAGAGGCTCGCCCAACGTGAGAAGATCGATGCTCTTCATGGCTTCATCCTGCCTTGGGGAATGCCATCGGAACGTTCTCTCCGATCGACACGACTTTGCCGGGATTGAGGATGTTCTGCGGATCCAGGGTGCGTTTGAGGCTGCGCATGAGATCCAGAGCCACCGCATCCTTGTAGAGCGCCAGCTCGTCACGCTTGATGAGGCCGATGCCATGCTCGGCGGAGATCGACCCGTTCATGCCATGGACAATGTCGTGCACGACGCGGTTGAAGCGCCCCCACTGGGCGAGATACTCGCGCTTGTCCATCCCTACCGGCTGGGAGAGATTGAAGTGGATATTGCCGTCGCCGAAATGGCCGAACGCGCAGACGCGCACGCCCGGCATTTCCGCCTCGCAAGCCTTCGTTGCGACATCGATGAATTCGGCGACGCGCGAGACCGGCACGGCCACGTCGTGCTTGATGGAACCGCCTTCCCTGCCCTGTACCTCGGAGAGGCTCTCGCGCAGGTTCCAGAGCGCCTGGCTCTGCGCCTCGCTGGAGCCGAGCACCGCATCCTGCACCAATCCCTCCTCGAAAGCCTCGCCGAGCACGGCCTCAAGCTGGCTCCGCAGATCGGCATCCTTCTGCGGAGAGGAGAGTTCGATCAGGGCATAGGAATTGTGCTTCTCGGCGAGCGGACGGACCGCGCCGGCCCAGTGCTTGAGCACGATCTCCAGGCCGAATTCCGGAATGTACTCGAACGCGGTGAGTTGATCGCCCGCCGCCTCGCGCAGACGCTGGAACACCTTGAGCGCATCGTGCGGCGAAGCACAGCCGATGAAGGCCGTGACGCGAGCATGAGGCTTTGGAAAGAGTTTCAGAACCGCGGCCGTGATGATGCCGAGCGTGCCCTCCGATCCGATGAAGAGATCCTTCAGGTCATAACCCGTATTGTCCTTGCGCAGGCCCCTCAATCCATCCCAGACGCGCCCGTCGGCCAGCACCACTTCGAGCCCGAGGGTGAGGTCGCGCATATTGCCGTAGCGCAGCACGGCGGTGCCTCCCGCATTGGTGGCGAGATTGCCGCCGATGCGGCACGAACCTTCCGAGGCCAGCGACAAGGGAAAGAGATAGCCGGCGTCGCTCGCCGCATCCTGCACCGCCTTGAGGATGCACCCCGCCTCGACGGTGATCGTGGCATTCACCGGGTCGACTTCGCGGATGCGATCGAGACGCGTGAGCGACAGCACCACGCCGCCGAAGGGAACGCCGCCGCCGACAAGACCCGTGTTGCCGCCATGAGGCACGACGGGCACGCCGGCCTTTGCGCATTCCCGCAGGACGAAGGCAACTTCGTCACGATCCCTGGGCCGCACCGCCGCCAGAGCCTCGCCGCGATAGAGCCCGCGTGATTCCGTGACATGCCCTTCGAGGTCGCTCGCCGCCGTCAAGACATAGGCTTCTCCAAGCCTCGCCTTCAGGGCGTCAACGAGAGCTGTGCCAGTGCTGCCGGATGCTGTCATCGTCATACCTCGTGTGGAGCCCCGTTCATGACGTCTTGTCGTGAGAACCGCAAGGTGTAGGAAGGAGAAACACGATCCAGCCCGTTCATCAGAAGGCTCTTGCGAACATCATGGCTTATGTCATCCCCACCCCGCCGGTCACGGCCCTCCCGGTTGCAGGCTCCGGCGACCTGTTCCCCGTACGGCGCGTCTATTGCGTCGGCCGCAACTATGCAGCCCATGCCCGGGAAATGGGCGGCGACCCGACCCGCGAACCGCCGTTCTTCTTCATGAAACCGGCCGATGCCCTCCAGGCCGTGCCGGAAGGCCGGACGGTCGACCACCCCTATCCGCCCAAGACGCAGAACTACCATTTCGAGGTGGAACTCGTGGTCGCCATCGCCAAGGGCGGCCGGGACATTCCCGTCGCCGAGGCTCTCGACCATGTGTTCGGCTATGCCGTCGGCCTCGATATGACCCGCCGCGATCTTCAGGACGAGGCCAAGCAGTTGCGCCGCCCCTGGGAACTCGGCAAGGCTGCGGATCTGTCCGGCCCGGTCGGCCCGATCCATGCGGCCGCGACGCTCGGCCATCCGGCCAAGGGCGCCATCTCGTTGTCCGTCGACGGCACCGTGAAGCAGAAGAGCGATCTTTCGGACATGATCTGGTCCGTGGCCGAGCAGATCGCCTATCTCTCCTCCTATTTCGAGATCGCGCCCGGCGACGTGATCTTTTCCGGAACGCCGGACGGCGTGGGGGCCGTGACGCAGGGACAGGTGATGGCCGCGGCCATCGAGGGCCTCGGCGAGATCCACTTGCGGGTTGTGTAAGGGCCTGCGACGGCCCCTTGCCTTTTTTCGGAGATTGACCGTTACTGCATCACGGCGCGGCCGGAAGGCCGCGAGCAAGACAAGCTCCACGAAGTGTACCGGAGCCATAAGTTAAGGGAACGACTATGAAATTCGTTAAATCTGTCGGCCTCGCCCTGCTGGGTACTGCCCTTGCGATCGGCGGGGCACCGGCCCAGGAGAAGACCGTCAAGATCGCGACGGAGGGCGCCTACGCTCCGTGGAACTTCACGGGCGCGGGCGGCAAGCTGGAAGGCTTCGAGATCGACCTCGCCAACGACCTGTGCGCCCGCATGAAGGTGAAGTGCGAGATCGTGGCCCAGGACTGGGACGGCATCATCCCGGCGCTCCAGGCCAAGAAGTACGACGCCATCATGGCCGGCATGAGCATCACCGACGAGCGCAAGAAGACCATCGACTTCTCGCGCCCCTACGCCGCCGGCCCGAACGGCTTCCTGGTGCCCAAGGATTCTCCGCTCGCCAAGATGCCCGGCACCGGCCAGGCCTATAACCTCGGCAGCCAGAAGGAAGCCGCCGAGAAGGCCATCGAGGCCGTCAAGCCTCTCCTGAAGGGCAAGACCATCGGCGTTCAGGGCTCGACCATCCACGCGAATTTTGCGGACAAGTACTACAAGGGCACCGCCGAGATCCGCGAGTACAAGACCACCGAGGCTCACGATCTCGACCTCGCCGCCGGCCGCATCGATGCGATCCTGGCCGATGCCACGAGCATCATCGGCACTCTCGAGAAGCCGGAGTTCAAGGACTACGTGCTCGTCGGCCCCTCCATCAGCGGCGGCCTGCTCGGCGAAGGCGTCGGCGTCGGCCTGCGCAAGGACGATCAGGAGCTGCAGAAGGCCTTCAACGAGGCCATTCAGGCCGCTGTTCAGGACGGCACGGTGAAGAAGCTGTCCGAGAAGTGGTTCAAGGTCGACATCTCGCCAAAGGGCTAAGATCGAACCTCTTATCCTTGCAAGGCGCGGCTTCGGCTGCGCCTTTTCGTATATGAAGGATCGACTGCGACCGAAAACGCCAGCCTAACCGGTTGATCTGACATGATTAGATCTTGCGCCGGCTTGGCTTTTGGCTGTTACCTTTGAGGTCCGAACGGCGGACCGAGACCGTTGATCGGGCCAAGGGATCAGTCGAACCTGACCAGGGGAAGAAGAATGAGAGTTTTCAAGGCACTGGGCCTCGCCCTGCTGGGTACTGCCCTTGCGATCGGCGGGGCACCGGCCCAGGAGAAGACCGTCAAGATCGCGACGGAGGGCGCCTACGCTCCGTGGAACTTCACGGGCGCGGGCGGCAAGCTGGAAGGCTTCGAGATCGACCTCGCCAACGACCTGTGCGCCCGCATGAAGGTGAAGTGCGAGATCGTGGCCCAGGACTGGGACGGCATCATCCCGGCGCTCCAGGCCAAGAAGTACGACGCCATCATGGCCGGCATGAACATTACGGAAAAGCGCCTGGAGACCATCAACTTCTCACGTCCCTACGCATCCGGCCCCCATGGCTGGGGCGTATTGAAAGGCTCGCCGCTCGAAAAGCTCGCGGGCTCGGGCCAGCGCCTGAGCCTCGACAAGGATCCGGAGGCCGCCAAGAAGATGATCGAGGAGTGGAAGCCGCTCCTGAAGGGCAAGACCGTGGGCACGCAGAGTTCCACCGTCAACGGCCAGTTCCTCGAGAAGTATCTGAAGGACACGATCGCGATCCGCGAGTACAAGACCACGGAGCAGCACGATCTCGATCTGGCGGCCGGGCGCATCGACGCCATCTTCGCCGCTCACTCCTCCCTGAAGGCCTCGACCGAGAAGCCGGAATTCAAGGACATGGAGATCGCGGGCGGCGCCGTGAGCGGGGACGTGCTCGGGCGCGGTGTGGCCGTGGGCCTGCGCAAGGACGACGCGGAGCTCAAGACCATGTTCGACAAAGCCATTCAATCGGCCATCGACGATGGGACCATTCAGAATCTGACGCAGAAGTGGTTCAAGATCGACATGACGCCGCAAACCTGACAAGAGAGCGGCCAAACACGGCCTCCCAGTTCCGTCAAGACCTGGGAGGTCCTTACCGGCTCAAGCCGGGCATGAGAGGATAACGGCCCCTCTTCCGCCTTGGAGGATGGGCCCAGTCAGAAAGTTGAAGCGTGCAACAACTGAGCTATTTCGAACTCGTCGGGTTCGGCCCCAACGGATGGGGATGGGCTCTTCTGATGGCGACGGGCATGACGATTGCGGTCGCCACCTGCGGTTTCCTCGCGGGCTCCGTGGTGGGAACCTTCGTGGCCTGGGGCAAGATCGGCGGCCATGCGCCGGTCCGGTGGCTGGCGGATGGATATACCACCGTGCTGCGGGGCATCCCGGACCTGCTTGTGATCTATCTCTTCTATTTCGGCGGCAGCGCGGCGCTCGGGGCCATCGGCAGCCTGTTCGGGGCTGAGGGTTTCATCGGCGTGCCCGCCTTCGTCACCGGCGCCCTGGCGATCGGCATCGTCTCCGGCGCCTATCAGGCCGAGGTCTTCCGTGGCGCCTATCAGGTCGTCAGTCGCGGCGAACTGGAAGCCGCGCGCGCGGTCGGGATGCACCGCTGGCTCATGTTCCGGCGTATCATCGCGCCGCAGGTCCTGCGCTATGCAATTCCGGGTCTCGGCAACACGTGGCAGCTGGTGCTCAAGGAATCCGCGCTGATCTCGGTCACCGGGCTCGTGGAGCTTCTGCGCCAATCTCAGGTCGCCGCGGGCTCGACACGCCGTCCGTTCGATTTCTACATCACGGCGGCGATCCTCTATCTCCTGATTACCTGGGTCTCGACCTATCTTTTCCAGCGTGCCGAGACCCATTCGATGCGCGGCATGCGGAGGGCCTCCTGATGGACTTCGCCTTCATGCAGGAAGCGTTCCTGCGCCTGATCGCCGGCGTTCCGCTCACGCTCAACCTCGCCTTCACGTCGATTGCCTTCGGCGCCGTGCTCGCCATGCTGCTCGCGCTCATGCGCATGTCGAACATCAAGGCTTTCGACTGGCCGGCTCGGGCCTATGTGTTCGTTTTCCGCGGCACGCCGCTGCTCGTGCAGATCTTCCTGATCTATTACGGTCTCGGGCAGTTCCGTCCCGCCCTGCAGGAACTGGGCCTCTGGGGTTTCTTCCGTGAGCCCTATTGGTGCGCGGTCCTGGCGCTGACCCTGAACACGGCAGCCTATGGCAGCGAGATCATTCGCGGCGGCCTGCAATCCGTTCCCTACAATCAGGTGGAAGCCGCGCGCGCCTGCGGCATGTCGGGCTTCCTCCTCTTCCGCCGCATCATCTTCCCGATCGCCGTCCGGCAGGCCCTGCCGGCCTATGGCAGCGAGATCATCCTGATGGTGAAGGCCACGTCGCTTGCCTCCGTCATCACCATGATGGAAGTCACGGGCCTTGCGGCCAAGATGATTTCACAGACCTTCCGCGCCGTGGAGGTGTTCGTCGTGGCGGGGCTGATCTACCTCGTGCTGAATTTCGCCATCACCCGCATCATCATGGCCATCGAGTGGTGGCTGTCGCCGCATCTGCGCCGCCCCCCGGCAGTGGAGCCGCGCCTGGAGGCCGCGCATGTCTAACGGAGTTGCATCCTTGTCGTCCCAGCCCGCTCCCGCCGTCTCGATCAGCAATCTGCGCAAGAGCTTCGGCGCGCTCGAAGTTCTCAAAGGCATCTCCCTCAAGGCCCACGAGGGTGACGTGATTTCGATCCTCGGCGCGTCGGGTTCGGGCAAATCGACGATGCTTCGCTGCATCAACATGCTGGAAGTGCCCGACAGCGGCGACGTCACCATCAATGGGGAGACGATCAAGCTGAAGCACGGGCGCAAGGGCATGCTACCCGCGGACCAGCGCCAGGTAGACCGTATCCGCTCGCGCGTCGCCATGGTGTTCCAGAGCTTCAACCTCTGGTCTCACATGACGATCCTGGAGAACGTCATCGAGGCGCCGGTCCATGTGCAGAAGCGCCCGAAGGCGGAGTGCGTCGCGGAAGCCGAGGAACTGCTCGCGAAGGTCGGCATCGCCGACAAGCGCAACCAGTATCCCTCGCACCTGTCCGGCGGCCAGCAGCAGCGCGCGGCCATCGCCCGCGCGCTTGCCATGCATCCCAAGGTGATGCTCTTCGACGAGCCGACCTCGGCGCTCGACCCGGAACTCGTCGGCGAGGTGCTGCGCGTGATGCGCTCGCTCGCGGAGGAAGGCCGCACCATGCTCGTCGTGACCCACGAAATGGGCTTTGCCCGCGACGTGTCCAATCGGGTGGTGTTCCTTCACAAGGGGATCGTGGAAGAGGAAGGGCCTCCCGCCGAAGTTTTCGCCGCACCGAAATCGGAACGCTTCCAGCAGTTCATCTCGAGCCATCGGTAAAACAAAAAAGCGCGGCTTCGAGGCCGCGCTCTTTCGATGGAACGGTTATCGGTCGATCCGCACTGCCGTGGCGTCGATCACCTGGGGCCCCCGCTTGGGAGTGCCGAGGTGGTCGTGGATGATCCGCAGGTTGCGCTCGTTGGCCTTGAAGAACACGTCGAAGACGTCGCCGGCTAAGGGGATGGAGCCGATCGCCGTGTCCACCGCTACATTGCCGATCATGCGGGCGATCTTCCAGCGCGGGAGGCCGAGCTGGCGCGCCTCCCAGATGATATAGCTCGCCAAGGCGGCCGAGATGGCGTCGCCCACGCCCGGCACGAGGCCCAGAACGGCATCAAGGCCGATCCGGCGGTTCAGACCGGGAATGACGACGGCGCTGTCCATCAGCTTTGCCAGCAATGCGATGCGCGCGAGGGAATCCTCCCGGCTCGGGCCGGCAGCTTTGATGGCTTCGAAAATGTCGCTACGGACAGCAGGCATTCCAGTCTCCGATTGCCGATGTTACGGCTCGCAACATGATATGAGTATCGCAAATCGGCCCTGCAAGACCCCCCAGAAATGCAATACGCAACATTGGTGCGCAAAATTTTATCGAGGCTAAAAGTCTTTCAAAATAAGCGTTTCATCAGCCAATAATCCTTTTGGGCAGACTAAATTCCCCTGCTTGCCCTTGCCTCTCCCAAGCTGCTGCATAGGTACCTTCCCTCAAGCGGCCGCCGCACCCGCCAGTATACTGGCCAATAACGATGACTGCCGTTGGGAGGACCATCCATCGGCGTTCCCTGAAGTGGGGGCTCAGAACGGGGAGAACCCGATGAGCACCGAAGTGAAAACTCGTCGCGCACCTTGGCTCGTCTTCGTGACCGGCGCTTGCCTAGCAGCCTTTCTGCCGCATCCGGCAGATGCACAAAACCTCCATCCGGAGCCCAGCGGAATCGTCATTCCACTCCCTCTCTCGAATGCCCCCGCCGCATCCGCGGGCGTCCGGCGATCCAAAGCGCCTCCCAGGTCGAAAGCTCGTTCCAAGGCCGTTCCCAAGGTCGAGTATGCGAGCCTGCCGTCGCATGACCGGAACAGCGATCCAGCGAGTACCGGCAGCTTGCCGGAGGCCGGCACGCTCGGAAAGCACGCTCCCCCTGGCTTTGCCTCTTTGGTCTCGCGGGGCACGATCAAGCTGCGCGCCACCGCCCCCACCCGGTGCCTGCCGGGCAACCTTCTGGCCGTGCTTGCCGATCTCGCCGTCAAATTCGGCCCCGTCAGCATCGAATCCACCCACCGGGGCAAGAACCGAAACCGGCGGGCGGGCGGCGCACGCCGCTCTCTCCACCTGTCATGCCGCGCCATCGATTTCAGGGTGAAAGGGCGCACCCGTGGCATCATGGCTTACCTGAGCGCGCGACCGGAGGTCGGCGGGCTCAAGAGATATCGCAATGGGATCATCCATATCGACAACGGCGAGCGCCGCTCCTGGTGAGCGCAGGCTCCAAAGCAGGCGAGAGGGGCATCTCATGGGTTGCACCCACTCTCGTCTGCTTTGGTAGGGCTGGAGGCTCCGGCGCGAATGTAGGACATTGGGCTCATGCTCGAGAACTTCACGCATCGCCGGATCGAAACCTCCGAGGCCGTCATCAATCTCCGCCATGCAGGCAATGGCCCACCCGTTCTGCTGTTGCACGGGCACCCGCAAACACATGCCATGTGGCACCGCGTCGCTCCCCGCCTCGCAGAGGATTACACGGTGGTCTGCGCGGATCTGCGCGGCTATGGCGACAGCTCCAAGCCGCCGACGACGTCGGATCACGAACCCTATTCGAAACGCGCCATGGCGCGGGACATGGTCGAGGTTATGCGATCCCTCGGTTTCGAGCGTTTTGCCGTGGTCGGTCACGACCGCGGCGGGCGGTGCGCCTATCGGATGGCGCTCGATCACCCGACGCGGATCATGGCCCTGTCCGTTCTCGACATCCTGCCGACCTACGAGCACTTCCGGCGCACCGACATGGCATTCGCCATGGGCTACTGGCACTGGTTCTTCCTCGCGCAGCCGCACCCCATTCCCGAAACCCTGATCTCGGCGGATCCCGACACGTTCTACCTGCGGCGCGGGCGCGATCTGTTCGACGCAGAAGCGCTTTCAGAATACCGGCGCTGCTACTCCGATCCGCGCACGATCAACGCCATGTGCGAGGATTACCGTGCGGGTGCGACCATCGACATGCGCCTCGACGAAGCCGACCTGAAGGCCGGACGGCGCATCACCTGCCCCGTCCTGGCGCTCTGGGGGCTGCGGAACGGCCTCGAACGCTGGTACGATGTTCCGGCCGTTTGGCGCGACTGGGCGGATCACGTCGAGGGCCAAGGGATCGATTGCGGTCACTATATCGCCGAAGAGGCGCCGGAGGAGACGCTCTCCGCTCTCCAGCCTTTCCTCGTGAAAGCGTTCGACGCGGATCGATCACATGCGTCCGACACGCAACGATAAGGGAAAACGGATCACACGCCGGCGCTGCGGCTCCCCCCACTGCGCCAGCAATTCGCGCCGGAACTGCCCGAGAGGCTCACGTCCCTGCGCCTTCTCAAGCCCGCGAACGGCCGACCACGTATCGACATAGCCCATGAGATCGGTGGCCTGCCATTGCACCTCGATGGCCAGCGGCGGCGCATCCCATTCCTCGAACGGAAAAGCGAAGGAGCGATAACCCTCCTCCACGTGGCGGCGTTCCGGAGGCCAATAAGCGCCGACGATATTCTTGTAAAAGTGCTGAATGACCGGGTTGATCTCAGGATCGGCCTGGATCACGCCGTAGGTAATGAGCGACAGCACCGCGCCCGGTTTTCCGACCCGACGCGCCTCCTCATAGAACGCATCCAGATCGAACCAATGCGCCGCCTGCGCCGCCGTGATCAGATCGACCGAACCCGCGGCAAGGCCGCTCTGCTCAGCTGGCGCAACACGGTATTCCACGTGCTCATGGGCTTGGGCCTTTCCGATCTGCTCCGCACTCGCATCGGTGGCGATCACCCGGCCGAAGCGCTCAGCCAGCAGCACCGAGAGCTGCCCCGTTCCGCAGCCGACATCGAGCGCCAAGTCCGCATGCCCGCAAAGCCCGGCGAGATAATCGACGAGCGCACGGGGATATGTCGGGCGATAAGTCGCGTAGTCGCTCGACTTCGCCGAGAAGTGATCCTTGAACGTCATGTCTACGCCCCGGAGAACGGAGCGATGGCGATGCCGTTGGCTTCGAGCTTTGCCCTGACGGTGCGCGCCATGGCGACGGCGCTCGGCTCGTCACCGTGCACGCAGATCGTATCGATCTCGATGGGGATGCGTTTTCCCGATGTCGAGACGACAGTCCCTTCCTGCAACGTGCGCAGCACGCGCTCTGCCGCTGCGTCCGCATCGTGCAGAACGGAGCCGGGCTTCTTGCGGCTGGTCAGAGAGCCATCGTCCTCATAGGTGCGATCGGCGAAAAACTCCCGCACTACCGGAATACCGACGGCTTCCGATGCCTTCTCCATCAGAAGTCCCGGAATGCACACGTTGATGAGGCTTGCATCGACCCCCTTGACGGCGCGGGCGATGGCAAGCGCCAGACTCTCATCCTCGTTCGCCATGTTGTTGAGCGCGCCGTGGACCTTCACATAAGTGACCTTGTGCCCGGCCAGCGCGGCAACGGCCTGCATCGCACCGATCTGGTAGGCGATCATGCGCTCGATCTCGGCAGGAGAATCGCCGCGGATCATGCGCCTGCCGAAGCCGTGCAGATCGTTGAAACCAGGATGCGCGCCGATCGCCACGCCTTTGCGCTTGGCTATCTCCGCCGTGCGGAACATGGTGGACGGATCGCCCGCATGAAAGCCGCACGCGATATTCGCCGAGGAGACGATGTCCAACATCGCCTCGTCGTCGCCCATCGACCAAGCCCCGAAACTTTCGCCCATATCGCTGTTCAGATCGACCTTCATTGTCCTCACACCACAACTGGTTGCGCGTTTTGCATACCCACATGGAACACCCGCTTGTAACGCTCGACCTCGCCCTCCGGCCCCAACGCCTTCGTCGGGTTGTCCGAGAGTTTCACGGTTGGGCGGCCATCAGCGGAAACGACCTTGCAGACGATGGAAATGGGATCGAGCCCGCCCTCCGGAACGAACCCGCGGAAATCGTTCGTGAGCAGCGTGCCCCAGCCGTAACCTATGCGCATGCGACCCCGGAAATGCCCGTGAATGCGTTCGATCACATCGACGTCGAGTCCGTCGGAGAAGATGGCTAGTTTCTCGCGCGGGTTCTGTCCCCGCTGCCGCCACCATTCGATCGCCTCCTCGCCTCCCTCGATGGGATCCTTGGAGTCGATGCGGATGCCGGTCCAGGAGGATACCCAATCGGGGGCATTCCGGAGGAAGTTCGTCGTGCCGTAGGTATCGGGCAGGATGACGCGCAGATTCCCCTCGTAATCCTCCTGCCAATCGACGAGCACATGATAGGGAGCCTTCGCCAGTTCTTCGTCGCTGTTCGTCAGGGCGGCATAGACCATGGGAAGCTCGTGAGCATTGGTCCCCACCGCCTCCACCTCGCGGCGCATGGCGATCAGGCAGTTCGACGTGCCCAGGAAGGACGGCCCCAAGCCTTCGCTCATGGCCTGCACGCACCAATCCTGCCAGAGAAAACCGTGACGGCGGCGTGTACCGAAATCCGAGATCGAGAGATCCGGCAGCTTTCTCAGACGCTCGATCTTCTCCCAGACGCGCGTCATGGCACGGGCATAGAGCACCTGCAACTCGAACTTGCCCATCCCCCTCAAGACCCCGCGTGAGCGCAGTTCGTTGAGGATGGCGAGCGCCGGGATCTCCCACATGGTGGTTTCGATCCACGGTCCATGAAAGGTGAGCACGTACTGACCATCCTCCTTTTCCAGGAGGTATTCCGGAAAACGGAAAGTCTCGAGCCAGTCCATAAACTCCGGCGAGAACATCTGCCGCTTTCCGTAAAAGGTATTGCCGCGAAGCCAGGTGGACTCGCCACGCGTCAGGCAGAGGGTCCGCACGTGGTCAAGCTGCTCACGCAGCTCACCTGCATCGATGATGTCGGCCAGGCGGATCCGGGTGGTGCGATTATGGATACCGAAAGTCACCCGCACGTCCCGATGGCGGCGAAAGATCGTCTGCGCCATCAGGAGTTTGTAAAAGTCCGTGTCAAGGACCGACCGAACGATCGGGTCGATCTTCCAGGTGTGATTGTAGACCCTGGTCGCGATGTCCACCATCGCCTGCTCCTAGCCATTTCGGGAGGCTGGACAATAGCGAAGGCTTCTAGCCGATGAAAGGGTGACGTGCGGCATTCCCCGGTCTCACGGCGGCAGCACGTCAATCTCAATCGACGAGTAATAGGCCGCCATGTCGGCCAAATCCTGGTCCGAGAGATCTTTCGTAACGATATTCATGCTCTCGTTCTTACGGGTTCCGGACTTGTACTCCATCAGCGCCTTTACGAGGTAGCCCTCGATCTGCCCTGCGAGATTGGGCGCTTCGGGGTTCTTCGAAAGCCCGTCCAGCCCGTGACAGGCTTGGCAAGCGGTGATCTTCTGGCGCCCTGCCCTGGCATCGGCCGCTTCCACGGCGCTCGGCGCGAGGCAACTCAGAAAAGCCCCGAGCAGAGCCAGGGCATCGGTCGATTTCATGATCCTGCCTTTCGGAAGAACGGGCGCGTCCTCGAACGCGCCCGTGCGGGCCGACTTATTGGCCCTCGTAGGAGATGCGATAGATTGCACCGGCCGTGTCGTCGGAGACCAGGAGCGAGCCGTCGAGCAGCGTGGCGACATCCACCGGGCGGCCGAGATACTCGCCATTCTCGTTGAGCCAGCCCTCGGCGAAGACCTGGGGCTTGTCTGCCGTGCCGTCGGGCTTGAGAGGCGTGAACATCACCCTTGCGCCTACCGGCTTCGTTCGGTTCCAGGACCCGTGTTGCGCGGAGAAAATGCCCCCATGATACGATCGGGGGAACATATTGCCGGCATAGAATGTGAGACCGAGATCGGCGGCATGCGCTGCCATTTCCGCTTGCGGCGCCACACTGCCTGCGGGGACCTGGTCATCCTTGTACTCGACGGTGCGAACCATGCCGCCGCCGTAATACGGAAAGCCGAAGTTCTGGCCCATCTGAACCGCACGGTTCAACTCGCCGGGGGGCTGGTCGTCACCCATGCCATCCACCTGATTGTCGGTGAACCAAAGGGATTTGTCAGCTGGATTGAATTCGATTCCAACCGAGTTGCGGATCCCTGTAGCGTAGACCTCCCGGTTCTTGCCGTCCTGATCCATGCGGACGATGCCGCCGATGCCGGTTTTCCGATAAAGCTCCATCTTCTCCTTCGCCGGGACGTTGAAGGGCTGGCCGAGAGCGATATAGAGCTTGTTGTCGGGCCCCACCCGGCAGACGCGGGCCGTGTGATTGTAGCTTTCCTCGGCTGGCGGAATCAGTTCGCCCTGCTTGACCACCTGGAAGGCGGCGACATCAGGCCCCTCATAGAAGAACTCGGCCGCAGGGAATTGCAGCACCCGGTTCTGCTCGACGACGTAGAGCATGCCGTCACGAGAGAAGCAGACGCCGTTGGGGATCTTGAACTGCACGGAGGGGGCAAACTGCTTCACCTCGTCCGCCACGCGGTCCTTGTCGCGATCCGTCACCACATAAACGTTACTCTTGCGCGTCCCGACGAACACGACTCCGGTCGAAGGTCCCACCGCCATGTGGCGCGCGTCCGGCACGATGGCATAAAGATCGATCTTGAAACCTGCCGGCAACTTGATCTTCTCAAGATTCCTGCGGATCGCATCGGCGCGCCGGCCTTCTTGAGGAATAGGCTTCGGCTCTTCCGTTCCGGTGCTCTGGAACGACGAAAGCTTCTCGAGATTACTGGTCGGCGGCTGGGCTGCAGGTTGAGCGAAACTCGAAGACGCCAACGCAACAGTGGAAACGGCGGCAAGCCAGACGGATTTCATCCTTCCCTCCCTGGGAGCGCCCCCTTTGCTGTATTCGTTCTTGTCGATCTTCGGATTGGCTCCGAGTTGCTTTGTTTTATTGCCGTTGATTATACTCAAGCTGGCGCTCGAAAGAAAGAAGCAAACGGCGGGAACGAAAAAGGGCCGCTGAACGGCCCTTCCTGCTTGCGATCCTGCTGAGCAGATCAGCTCAGGTTCACTTTCGCCTGATCGCCCGGGTTGGGCTGCTGGCCGGTCAATGCGGCCTTCGCATATCCATAGAGGTGGACGATCGTGGAGGATGGGCTATCCCAGTATTCGCCTTTCGAGGGATGCACGCGGATCAGGGCGATCTGCGGATCGTCCTTGCCTTCCGGGAACCAAGCCCGCAGCGGCTCCGACCATTTCTCCTCGATCTTGGCCCTGTCGCGCACGATCTCGGCCTTCCCGGAAACGGACACATAGGTCTGGCTGCCAGGATCGCTGAAGCCCAAATTGACTTCATTGTCGCGGGACACTTCCGTCATCTTAGGGGATTGGATTTGGGTAAAGAACCAGAGATCGCCATGCTCGTCGACCTCCTGGCTGTACATGGGGCGACTGTGCAGCGTGCCGTCCGTGTCAACGGTGGTCATCATGGCGATCTTCACATCCTTGATCAGCTCGTAGAGCTTTTTGGCGTTCGGATCGTTATGGCCGTGTTGATGCATCATCCTCTCCTGATATCCACTGCATCGTCTCTGGTCGGCGATGCGCAAGCGCAGCTCTTCGGCAGGCCGGCTCAGCCGCGAGGGATCAACTGAACAACGGGCAGGGCGAGTTTTGGTTCGGTTATCGCTAATGACAGTCGGCCGACGCCTTAACGGATGGGGCTCAAGCCTATACATGAGGTTCAACAGTTTATTGAATCGCAGTTCAGGAGCCTCCATCGTGACGATTACCCGTGAACATGTGTTGCAGGCGCTCTCGGCCATACGGGTCGATGCGGGAGGAACCGATCTCGTCGCTTCGGGACGCCTCTCGGACGTTCACATCGACGATGCAGGGCGGGTGATGTTCTCGATCGCCATCGACCCGTCCGAAGCCCAGGAAATGGAACGGGTCCGCCAGGCCGCAGCCGCAGCCGTTCAGGGGCTGCCCGGCGTGAAGGGGGTTTTCGCGAGCCTCACCGCCGACCGGCCGGCCGGCACGAGGGCGCCGTCCCCACCCCCGGCCGCCGCGCAGCGCCCGCGGGCCGCCGCGCAGGCTGGGAATCAACGTATCCCGGGCGTGAAGCACGTGATCGCCGTAGCCTCCGGCAAGGGCGGGGTGGGCAAGTCGACGACGGCCTGCAACCTCGCCCTGGCCCTCAAGGCGCTGGGCCTGAAGGTCGGCGTTCTCGATGCGGATATCTACGGCCCTTCGATGCCCAAGCTCTTTGGCATTCACGGCAAGCCGAAGCTGCTCGAAAACCGCGTTCTTGAGCCCATGGAGGCCTATGGCCTCAAGGTCATGTCCATCGGTTTTCTCGTCGAAGAGGAAGCCGCGATGATCTGGCGCGGCCCAATGGTCATGTCGGCGATCACCCAGATGCTGCGCGAGGTCGCCTGGGGCGATCTCGACGTGCTCGTGGTCGACATGCCTCCGGGAACTGGGGATGCCCAGCTCACCATGGCGCAGGCGACACCGCTCGCGGGCGCCGTCATCGTCTCCACGCCGCAGGACCTGGCGCTCATCGACGCACGGAGGGGCGTATCGATGTTCAAGCGCGTCGAGATCCCGATCCTCGGCATCATCGAGAACATGGCCACTTTCGTCTGCCCCCATTGCGGCCAGGCCTCGCACATCTTCGGGCATGGCGGCGCGCGTTCGGAGGCCGAGCGCCTGGGCGTTCCCTTCCTTGGCGAGGTTCCGCTCAACATGACCATTCGCGAGTTGTCCGATGCGGGACGCCCCGTCGCCGCAGCGGATCCGGAGGGGCCGCACGCCAGGATCTACAAGGACATGGCGCAGCAGGTCTGGACGGCATTGTCCGGCGGCGCGGCGGCACGCCCCGCACCGCGCATCGTGATCGAGTGAACCTTGCATGAGGCCTTATCCGGCGACCCTTGGTGCCATACTGGCGGGAGGCCTGGCACGGCGAATGGGCGGGGGCGACAAGGCGCTCCTGATGCTCGGGAGCCGCTCCCTACTTGCCTCCGTGGAGCAGCGCCTGACGCCGCAATGCGAGAGTGTGGTCCTCAATGCGAATGACGACCCGGCGCGGTTTTCCGAGAGCCGGCTGACCATGATCCCCGATTCCATACCGGGGCGCCCGGGCCCTCTCGCAGGCATTCTGGCCGCACTCGAATGGGCTGCCGTTCACCGTCCCTCGATCGCGTGGGTCGTCAGCACTCCAGGTGACACCCCGTTCATTCCCCACGATCTCGTTACGAGGCTCCATGCAGCGCGAGAGGCGGAGAAAAAGCCCCTCGCCTGCGCCGCCTCCGGGGCCCACAACCACTACACCATTGGCCTGTGGCCGGTCGATCTGCGTCATGACTTGCGCCATGCGCTCACAAGCGAGGGCGTGCGCCGGGTCGAAGACTGGGCAAGGGCTCACGGGCTGGCGACGGCCTCCTGGCCGACAGAGCCATTCGACCCGTTCTTCAACATCAATAGCCCGGCAGATCTGATTGCTGCGCGTGCGCTCGCGGAGCGCGCCGATACTCACCGCTAAGGCATCGGACGTGAACAATGGATCCACTTTCACGCACCAAAATGGAAATTTTGTACGGCGAGCAGGCAGGACGGGAGGATTTCGGTGATTGAACTGGATCTATCCGGCTTGAAGTGCCCGCTCCCGGCGCTGCGAACCCGCAAGACGCTGCTCAGCATGAACCCAGGCGACCAACTGCGCGTGATCTGCACCGATCCTCTCGCAGGTATCGATCTGCCCAACCTCGTACGAGAACTGGGCGACGTGCTCATCGAGCAGCGTCGGGACGAGAAGCACATGATTTTCCTGATCGCCAAGGCGGTTCCGGCAACCCAATGAAAGCCCGGCTGAACGCCGGGCCTCCACTTTCGGATCTTCCTGGGTCAGGTGCTCTTGCGGAGACTGTCCTTCATGCCGCCGATGGTGTTCTGGACACGGCCCTCGGCCCTGTCCATCTTGCCCTCTGTTTCCATCTTGGAATCGCCAAGCGACTTGCCGAGACCTTCCTTCACGCGGCCCTTGATGTTCTTCATGCTGCCTTCGCTGCGATCATGATCCACGATGTTTCTCCTTTCATGCGCTCCACGAACCAACGCATCGGCCGCAAATCCGTTTCAAGCTCCACAATAAATCTGCCCTTCACCGCAAATTATGCATGGCACGCTGCTTCTATTGCTTGATATGCAAGCTCCCGATTCGCCACATCTGACCATATCATCATAATATTACTTACACTATTCTGAAGTATAAATTCGATTATTCAGTTTCCGGAGACGGGTGCCCGCTCATTGTCGAAGCGATCTTTCTTTCATTCACCCTTTCCAATGGACAAGGAGGCTTGGCGCGCTAATTCAGGGAGTCGATCTTACGTTATATCATTGACATGCGCGAGTATCCGGTGTCTCCCACTCAAAGGCCACACAAGAAGTCTTCCAGAACCACACGCCCGGCAAGCTCACGAGCCAGCAAGCAGAAGGCGTCTCGGCCATTGGACCCGGTTGCTCTCCTCGCCCACCAGATCAAAACGCCGCTTTCCACCATTTGCGCCCTTGCGCAAGGCCTCGTGCGGCGGGCGGAGCGGCTCAGCGCAAAGGAGGTTAGAAATCGCGCCGAGAGGATCTGGCGTGCCAGCCTGCGGCTCGACGAGCTGATCGAGATGGTCCTGTCCTATACCCGGTCCAGCGCGGGAGGTGTTCTTCTGAATCCGACCGAGTTCAACCCGGAAGCCCTGATCAGGCGCGCATGCCGGGAGCAGATCAGCCACGAGCCCAGCCGCCCGCTGGCCATCGATGTTCAAGGCCTCCCGAGCACCATTGTGGGCGATCCCATCCTACTGGAGCAGGCCCTCGTGATCGTGCTTTCCAACGCCATGAAATATTCACCGCCCGATCGCCCCATCGCCGTGACGGCGCGTGCGGCGCCGAATGTCATCTCGATTCAGATCGAGGACCAGGGGATTGGCATTCCCGATCTGGATCTTCCTTTCCTCATGCTGCCGTTCTTTCGGGGCCGTAACACCAAGGATTATCCCGGAACGGGGCTCGGCCTCAGCTTGGCCTGGCACATCCTGAGGCTTCATGGCGGATCACTCGGGATCGCCAGCACAGAGGGGTACGGGACCACCGTCACGCTGTCGATCCCGGAGAAGAATGTTGCGGGCGCAGTCGACGTTCTCTAGCGGATGAGGATAGCGCGAAAATCGTTGACGTTGGTCAAGGTCGGACCCGTGACGACCAGCCTGTCGAGCTGCGCGAAGACCGTATAGGCGTCGTTCTCGGCAAGATGTCCGGCGAGATCCACGCCCCGCTCATGAGCGGCGGCGAACGTGGCCTCATCGAACCATGCCCCCGCATTGTCCTCCGACCCGTCGATACCGTCCGTATCGCAGGCAATTGCCGAGAGGCCCGCATCACCGCGCAGCGCCAAGGCGAGCGACAGCAGGAATTCCGCGTTGCGCCCGCCCCGCCCGTACCCGCGAACGGTCACAGTCGTCTCCCCGCCCGACAGAAGCACGCAAGGCGCGCCAACAGGCTCGCCGTGCCGCTTCACCGAGCGCGCGATGCCCGCCATCACGCGCCCGGCCTCCCGCGCCTCGCCTTCGATGGCATCACCCAGGATCAGCGGCATCAGGCCGAACTCCCGCGCCTTGGAGGCGGCTGCGTCGAGCGCCATCTTGGGCGTCGCCAGCATGTGCACGGCGCCACCCACGACCGAACCCCCGACGACATTCGCCTGAATGGCCGTCGCTATATGGGGAGGTACATCGATATCGTATCTGCGGAGGATGGACAGAACCGATCGAGGATCGACCCGCTCCGGAATCGTCGGGCCGGAGCCGATGCTGGAAGGGTCGTCCCCCGGCACGTCGGAAATGAGATAAGTGACGAGCTGCGCCGGGGCGACCGCCGCCGCGAGCCGTCCGCCTTTGATGGCAGAGAGCGATTTGCGGGCGAGGTTCATCTCCCCGATCGGCGCCCCGGATTTCAGCAGCGTTCGATTCAGCGCCTGCTTGTCCGCCAGGGTGACGCCTTCGGCTGGCAACGAAAGGAGCGCCGACGCTCCACCGGAGATCAGGCACACGACGAGATCGTCGGGACCCGCCTCATGAGCCAGCGCGAGAATGCGCCGGGCGGCATTCAGACCGGCCTCGTCGGGAACCGGGTGGGCGGCCTCGACGATCTCGATGGAGCGGGTGGGCACCGCATGACCATAGCGCGTGACAACCAACCCCTCGCAGGCGCCGCCCGCTGGCATCCAGGCCCTCTCGAAAGCGGCCGCCATGCGGGCGGATGCTTTTCCGGCTCCAAGTACGATTGTTCTGCCCTTTGGCCGCGACGGCAAACATCCCTCGAACTTTCCGTCCGGGAGGGCCGCCTCCAGGGCCGCGTCGAACAAGGCCCGCAGGATCAGGGCATCGTCTGTCATGCCGACACCTTACTTGAGATATGGCGGCCGTGAAGAGCTGAGAGTCGGCCCGCGGCCATCAGGCCTCCGCCGGGACGGATCTGTCCCGGGCAAGATGCAGGGACACATTGCTGGCCTCAATCCTGGCGACCAGGGCAGGATCCGGAGGGCGGTCCGTGACGATGTCCGATAATTCCGCCAAGGGGCAGACAAGCTCGAGATGACGTCTGTTGAATTTCGATCCGTCGAGGAGAAGGACCTTGCGCTCGGCTCGCCCGATCATCGTGCGCTTCACCCAGCAAGCCTGCGTTTCCACGTCGTTCGGCCCCTCGAGGGTGAGTCCGCTGGCACCGATGAAAGCGATGTCCGCGTTGAAGCGCTGGAGGAAGGCGCAGGTTTCGGAGCCGTAGACGCCGCGCTCGTGGGAAGAGAATTCCCCCGGGCAAAACAGGACCCGCACATGATGCTGCGTCACCAGGGTGTTGGCGACGGCGAAGCAGTTGGTAATAACCGTGATCCTCACGGCGGTCTCGGCGAGAACATGGGCGAAACGCGCCGTCGTGGAGCCGGAATCGATCATGATCACGTCGCCCGGTTTCACCAGCCCGGCGGCGGCTCGAGCGATCACCTCGCGCTCTTCCACGGCGAGAGTGTTCCGGTCCTGGAAGACGGGCTGGAGCCCGAGCTGCCGCCCGGCCGCTCCTCCATAGGTGCGGCTGACAAGACCTCGCTGGGTCAGCTCCTCGATGTCGCGCCGGACCGTCTCCGCCGAAACGCCGAGTCTGCGAGCGAGGTCCGACGTTCGCACAGCCGGGCTCAAGCCCAGCTCAGCCACGATCAGACGCTGACGCGCGGCTTTCTTGCCTTCATAGAAGGTCACGGCGGGGGTCTCCGGTTCAAGGTCAGGAATATCGTAACCCCGTCAAAAGTGTTGGGACATCCCACATTAGTATGCTTGATCCTCCAAATTTTGTTATCTAGGCTTCTATCAAGGTCTGAAATGCCGTTAAGGAAACGCCTGCGAATGCATGTGACTGGTCTACGCTCCCCCCGCTCCGACACACGTGGAGCGGCGGCATGATTCCTCTTTCTCAGCTTCCGGTGGAAGAGGCGCGTTCCGTGCGCATCATCCTCTCCGACATCGACGACACCATCACGACGGAGGGTGTGCTGACAGCCTCCGCCTATACGGCGCTGGAAAGACTGCAGCGAGCCGGCTTCCTTGTGATCCCCGTGACGGGGCGCCCCGCCGGATGGTGCGATCACATCGCCCGCATGTGGCCGGTGGATGCCGTCGTCGGAGAGAATGGCGCCTTCTATTTCCGCTACGATCGCCAGCGGAAGAAGATGGAGCAGCATTTCTGGGCCACGCCGGAAGAGCTGAGGCAGAACCGCGCCAGGCTCGATGCCATCGAGAAGGAGGTCCTTTCCTCCGTTCCCGGATCGGCGCTCGCCAGCGACCAGTCCTACCGGCTGGCCGACCTCGCCATCGACTTCTGCGAGGACGTCCCGCCCCTGCCCGAGGCGGAGGTCGACAGGATTGTGGCCATCTTCGAGCGCCACGGCGCGCAGGCGAAGGTCAGCTCCATTCATGTGAACGGATGGTTCGGGGACTACAACAAGCTCAGCATGGCCAAGACCCTCCTGGGCGATGTGTTCGGCCTGGACTGGGAGCAGGCACGAAATTCCGTCGTCTATGCGGGCGACTCGCCGAACGACGAGCCCATGTTCGCCGCCTTTCCGCTCAGTGTCGGCGTCGCCAACATTCACGATTTCGAGCACCGGCTGAAACACAGGCCGGCTTATGTCGCCAAGGGGCATTCAGGAGACGGTTTCGCCGAACTGGCCGAACTTCTCCTTGCCGCCAGAGGCTAACAGCTTTCTACTTCAGGCCTCAGGGATTACGCCGATGTCCGAGATTGTCGTCAACGCAGTATCGAAAACATGGGGCGGCGTCGGTGGCGTCAATCGCATCAGCTTCAAGGCCGATGCGGGAACGCTCCTGGTTCTGCTCGGCCCCTCGGGCTGCGGCAAGTCGACGACCCTGCGCCTGATCGCAGGGCTGGAGGAGGTCGATTCCGGCACCATCACCATCGGCGGCCGGGATGTGACCCATCTCTCGCCTGCACAGCGTAATATCTCGATGGTGTTCCAGTCCTATGCGCTGTTCCCTCACCTGAACGTGGCGGAGAACATCATCTTCGGCCTGCGCGTGCGCGGAGTCGGACGGGCGGAACGCGACGCACGCCTCAGGAAGGTGGCGGACATCGTAGGCCTGAGCCATCTGCTCGAGCGCAAGCCGTCCCAGCTCTCGGGTGGCCAGCGCCAGCGCGTGGCTCTGGGTCGGGCCATTATTGCGGAAGCCCCCGTCTGCCTGATGGACGAGCCGCTGTCGAATCTCGACGCCAAGCTTCGCCACGAGATGCGCACGGAAATCCGCAGCCTTCAGCAGCGGCTCGGCATGACCATGGTCTATGTCACCCACGATCAGACCGAGGCCATGACCATGGCCGACCGGGTGATCCTGATGCGCGACGGACATATCGAGCAGAACGGCGCCCCGCACGAGCTTTACAACGAGCCTGCGAGCGATTTCACCGCCCGCTTCATCGGCACGCCGCCCATGAACATCATCTCCTGGGAGGCCGGCGCCGTCCTAGGCATCCGGCCGGAGCATATTTCCCTTGTGGAGAACGGCGGTGTTCCGGCAACGGTCAAGGCGGTGGAGTATCTGGGCGCCGACAGCATCATCCTCTGTGACGTGAAGGGCGAGACCGTCTCCGTCCGCCAGACCGGCTATTGTGACCTGCCGACCGGTGCACAAGTGGCTCTCGGATGGCAAAACCGTCACATACATCTGTTTGACAGGGACAGCGGAAAGCGTCGGGCGGGCAGCCATCTGCCCCACCGAGGCTTTCCTCTGAATGAGCGCCAGTAGCCGAGGCCGCTGGCGCGTGCTTCTAAACCCGGAAAGGGGAGGACAATGAAGTTCAAGACGAAAGCCCTGCTCACCGCAGGCCTCATGACCGTGGCGAGCCTAAGCGCCAGCGTCGCTCAAGCCGTCGACCTGACGATGTACTATCCCGTCGCCGTCGGCGGGCCGGTCACGAAGGTCATCGACGACATGGTTCAGAGGTTCCAGAATGAGAACCCGGACATCAAGGTGGAAGCCGTCTATGCTGGCAACTACACAGACACGATGACCAAGGCCATGACCGCCATGAAGGGTGGCCAGCCTCCGCAGCTCTCGGTTCTGTTCTCCACCGATCTCTTCACGCTCATGGACGAGAAGGCGATCGTGCCGATCGACGAGATTCCCGGCGCCGACAAGGAATGGCTGAACAGCTTCTATCCGGCTTTCATGGAAAACGGCCGCGCTGAAGGTAAGACCTGGAGCGTTCCGTTCCAGCGCTCTACCATCGTCCTCTACTACAACAAGGACGCTTTCAAGGAAGCGGGCCTTGATCCGGAGAAGCCGCCGGCAACCTGGGCAGAAATGGTCGAGGTGTCGAAGAAGCTCGTAAAGAAGGACGCCTCCGGCAACGTGACCCGCTGGGGCGTGGAAATTCCCTCCACGGGCTACGGCTACTGGATGCTCCAGGCGCTGGCCATCCAGAACGGTCAGAAGCTCATGAACGAGGCCGGCAACCAGGTCTCCTTCAACGCGCCCAAGACCGTTGAGGCCCTGCAGTACTGGGTCGATCTCGCAGCGAAGGAAGGTGTGATGCCGAAGGGCGCCGTGGAGTGGGGCACCCTGCGCACGGACTTCCTGGAGGGCAAGACGGCCATGATGTGGCACACCACCGGCAACCTGACGGCGGTGAAGGAAGGAGCGAAGTTCAATTTCGGCGTCGCCATGCTTCCGGCCAAGGAGCGCCGCGGCTCTCCGACCGGCGGCGGCAACTTCTATGTGTTCAAGAGCGCGACTCCCGAGCAGCAGCAGGCTGCCGTGAAGTTCATCCGCTGGATGACTGCTCCCGAACGCGCCGCCGAGTGGAGCATCAAGACCGGCTATGTGGCGGTGACGCCCGCCGCCTACGAGACCGACGTTATGAAGAACTACGTCAAGGAGTTCCCGCAGGCCGTCGTGGCGCGCGATCAGCTGGAACATGCCGTGGCAGAACTGTCGGTGCATGACAACGGACGCATCTACAAGATTGTCAACGATGCGGTGCAGGCGGCCGTCACCAGCACACAGACGCCCCAGGAAGCTCTCGACAGCGCTCAGAAGCAGTCCGAGCGCGTCCTCAGCCGCTACAAGTAACGGGCCACACGGTAAACAGGCCTCACGTGCTGCGGCGGGTTCTCGCCGCAGCACATTTTTCGGTTTCGCAGGAGAAAGCGATGGTATCCGCCGTCATGAGTGCCGCAGAGCCCAGGGCTGTCAGACGCAGGGCGTGGCTGACGAACGCGAACGCCTGGCTGCTCCTGCTGCCGGCTGTCGTTCTCCTGGCGACCTTTACCCATTATCCGATTCTGGCGACGCTCTATCACAGTTTCTTCTCCCTGAGCCGGGGCGGCGCCTCCGAATTCGTCGGCCTGGAAAACTATACCTACATGCTGGAGGACGATGTCTTCTGGCAGGTGCTGCGCAACAACATCGTGTTCGCGATCGCCACCGTTCCGACCAGCATCGCGCTCGCGCTCCTGATGGCCGTGTGGGTGGACAAGAAAATGGCGGGCCGATCCTTCCTGCGTCTTGCCTTCTTCACGCCGACCGTCCTTCCGATGATCGCGGTGGCGAATATCTGGCTGTTCTTCTACACGCCGAATTATGGCCTGCTCGACCAGTTCTTGAAGAGCCTCGGCTTTGCCGGCCACAACTGGCTGGGGGATCCGTCCACCGTCATGAGCTGCCTTGCCGCCATGGTAGTCTGGAAGGAAGCAGGCTTCTTCATGATCTTCTATCTCGCGGCTCTGCAGACCATTCCGCCCGAGCTGAAGGAGGCCGCCGAGGTCGAGGGAGCCAGCCGATGGTACTTCTTCCGCCGCGTGACGCTGCCGCTCCTGATGCCGACCACCCTGTTTATCTCGATCAACGCGCTCATCAATTCCTTCAAGCTCGTCGATCAGCTCGTCATCATGACCAAGGGCGGACCGAACAACGCGAGCTCGCTTCTGCTCTACTACATCTACGAAGTCGCCTTCACCTTCCAGGACACCGCCTTCGCCGCTACGCTGACGGTGACGCTGATCGCGATCCTCGCTGCTGTCGCTCTCACCAAGTTCGTCTATCTCGACCGCAGGATTCACTACCAATGAGACAACAAGGCCATTCGGTCGAAACCATTGCTGCGTGGGCTCTCGCTCTCCTGTGGCTGCTGCCGGTAGCCTATAGCCTGTGGAGCGCGTTCCATCCCTCGGAATACGCCACGCGCTTCGATCTCACAGCCCCGCTGACGCTGGACAATTTCGCTCGCGCGTGGAATCAGGCGCCCTTTGCGCGGTATTATCTCAACACCGTGACGCTGGTGACCATGGTGCTCGCCGGCCAGTTGGTCGTTGCCACGCTGGCGGCCTATGCCTTCGCGCGCTTCCGCTTCTTCGGGCGCGACGTCCTGTTCGCCCTGGTACTGGTGCAGCTCATGATCATGCCGGACGTGCTGATCGTGGAGAACTACCGCGTGATCAGCGCGCTCAGTCTGCTCGACACGATCCCGGCCATCGCCCTGCCCTACATTGCCTCGGCCTTCGGCATCTTCCTGCTGCGCCAGACCTTCAAGAGCGTACCGAACGAACTCGTGGAAGCAGCACGAGTGGAAGGCGCATCCTCGTTCGGCGTCCTGTGGCGGGTCTTCGTGCCGTTGGCCAAGACCACCTACATCGCCTTCGGCCTCGTATCCGTGAGCTATCACTGGAACAACTTCCTTTGGCCGCTCATCGTCACCAACTCGGTGGAGAGCCGTCCGCTCACGGTGGGCCTCGCCGTATTCGGAGCCCCTGAGACGGGCGTAGACTGGTCCGTCATTACGGCGGCCACCGTGATGACCATGGGACCGCTCCTCCTGGCCTTTCTTCTGTTCCAGCGTCAGTTCGTCCAATCCTTCATGCGCGCAGGCATCCGCTGATGAAGCTCGTGACATGGAACATCCAGTGGGGCCTTGGCTGCGACGGCAAGGTCGATCTCCACCGCATCGTCGAGACCGCGAAGGCGCTGAGTGATGCGGACGTGTTCTGCTTCCAGGAGGTCTCGCACGGTTTCGCGCCCCATGACGGCGGCGAGGATCAGCCCGCGATCCTTGCCTCGCTCCTGCCCGGCTACACGCCCGTGTTCCGCCCGGCCGTGGAGCGCCGGGACGAGAAAGGCCGTCCGCAGGTCTTCGGCAACATGATCCTCTCGCGCTTGGCGGTCATGGAAGTGACAAGTCACATGCTGCCCTGGCCCGCGACCGAGTGCCGAAGCATGCAGCGTCAGGCGCTCGAGGTCGTCGTGGCAACGGGCTTCGGTCCTATCCGCGTCACGACCTGCCATCTCGAGTATCACTCGGACGAGCACCGGAAAGCCCAGGTCAAGCATATCCGCAAGCTCCACGAGGAGCATGAGAAGCGCGCCAGGCTCACCTATCGCGATCGGTCCGAAGGACCCTACCGCTCTCTCCCCGCACCCGTCGGCGCCCTCGTCTGCGGCGATTTCAACCTCGGTCCGGAGGATGCGCTCCATACGGAGATGCGCAAGCCCTTCGCGTCCGGTGTTCCGTCGTTCGTGGATGCGTGGATGATCAGACATGGCGATGCACCGCACGCGCCCACGACCGGCGTCGCGGATTTCAAGCAATGGCCGCAAGGGCCTCATTGCCGCGACTACATCTTCATGTCGGAAAATCTGGCTGACCGGATCATCGACTTGCGCGTCGACGTGGAGACGACGGCCTCCGACCATCAGCCGGTGACGCTCACCCTCCGGACCTGACGATGAAATGCCGGGCTGTAAGGCAGCCCGGCTTCGTTCGTTACATGCCTGCGAGGCAGACGTACTTGATTTCGAGGAAGCCCTCGATGCCGTACTTGGAGCCCTCACGGCCGAGACCCGACTGCTTGATGCCGCCGAACGGTGCCATCTCGTTGGCGAGGGCAGGCGTATTCACTCCGACCATGCCGCTCTCCAGCGCCTCCGCCACCCGCCAGACCCGCGCCATGTCCTTGGCATAGAAGTACGACGCCAGTCCGTATTCCGTGTCATTGGCCATGGCGATCACATCCGCCTCGTCCCTGAAGGTGATGATCGGAGCCAGCGGCGCGAAGGTCTCTTCCTTCGTGACCTTCATGCTCTGGTTGATGCCCGTCATCACCGTCGGCTCGAAGAAGGTGCCGCCCAGATCCGAGCGCTTGCCGCCCACGAGCACCTTCCCGCCCTTCTCGAGCGCATCGGCCACGTGGTCCTCCATCTTCGCCACGGCCCTGTCGTCGATCAGCGGGCCCATGGCCACGCCTGCTTCCGTACCACGGCCGAGTTTCAGGCTCCTCGCCTTGGCGGCGAGCTTCTCGGCAAAGGCCTCAGCAACGCTCTCCTGCACGTAGATACGGTTGGCGCAGACGCAGGTCTGGCCGGCATTGCGGAACTTCGACGCCGTGGCGCCTTCCACCGCGGCATCCAGATCGGCATCGTCGAACACGATGAAGGGTGCGTTGCCGCCGAGTTCCAGCGACAGGCGCTTAATGCTGTCGCCCGCCTCCCGCATCAGCCAGCGGCCGACATTGGTCGAGCCGGTGAAGGTGATCTTGGCCACTTTTGGGTTGTGGCAGAACTCTTCGCCGATGGGTTTCGCCTCGTTCGTCGTGATCACCGAGAATGCGCCCTTGGGCACGCCTGCCCGCTCGGCGAGCACGGCGAGTGCGAGAGCCGAGAGCGGCGTCTGCGCCGCAGGCTTGAGCACCATGGTGCAACCGGCCGCCAAGGCCGGACCGACCTTGCGGGTGATCATGCCATTGGGGAAGTTCCAGGGGGTAATGGCCGCGCATACGCCCACCGGCTGTTTGAGCACGAGGATGCGCTGGCTGGGATTCGCGCCGGGAATGATGTCTCCGTCGATGCGCTTGGCCTCCTCCGCGAACCATTCGATATAGGCCGCGTTCGAGATCACCTCGCCCCTGGCTTCCGCCAGCGGCTTGCCCTGCTCGGTGGTGAGGATGAGAGCCAGATCGTCGGCATTGGCGATGATGAGGTCGTACCACGTGCGCAGGATCTGGCTGCGCTCCTTGGCCGTGCGCTTGGCCCAGCTTTTCTGGACTTCGTGGGCCTTGTCGATGGCCCTGCGGGCGGCCTCTGCCCCGAGGTCGGGCACGGACGCGATGAGGGCGCCGTCGAAGGGGTCGGTCACGGGAATGGTCTTTCCATCGGCCGCATCCACCCACTCGCCTGCCACATAGGCCCTGGACACCAGCAAGGACGGGTCCTTCAGGTCAGGGACGCGACGTTCCGGAGGATTGTGTGCTGTCATGGGAGACTCCAGTCCTGGTAAGGGAAAATGACGAGGTGTTTATAGGGGCTTCAGCCCTCCATGAACACCGCTTTCCGCCCCGGCCAGGGTTGCGGTGAATGTGGAGCGGGCCGCCCTTCCACATGGACCCGTGACTTTGGGCATATTTGCGACTTAAGGATGAAGGCCTGTCGCGTTGTTAAGGCGTATAGCCTCGTTACCTTGTCTTGACCGGCCTCATGGAGGGTTTCACCATGCGGTCCGATACATGGCAGGACCAACCTGCACTTAGACAATAGAGGGAAGGAAGACGATGCGAGTTCTCAAACCCATTCTGTTCGCCTTGAGCTGCACCGTGGCAGCGCAGGCAGCCTATGCCCAGCAGATCTCCGATGGCGTGGTGAAGATCGGCATTCTCAACGATCAGTCCGGCGTCTACGCCGATTTCGGCGGCAAGTCTTCCGTCGAGGCGGCCCGCATGGCCGTGGAGGATTTCGGCGGCAAGGTCCTAGGCGCCCCTGTCGAGATCGTGAACGCCGACCATCAGAACAAGCCCGACGTGGCCTCCAGCATCGCCCGGCAATGGTACGACACGGAAAAGGTCGATTCCATCATGGAGCTGACGACGTCCTCCGTCGCGCTGGCGGTTCAGGGCCTTTCCAAGGAAAAGAAGAAGATCACCATGACCACCGGTGCGGCGACGACCGACCTCACCGGCAAGCAATGCTCTCCTTACGGCTTCCACTGGGCCTACGACACCCACGCCCTGGCCGTCGGCACCGGCGGCGCGCTGGTGGAGAACGGCGGCAACAAGTGGTTCTTCCTGACCGCCGATTATGCCTTCGGCTATTCCCTGGAGGAGCAGACCTCGAAATTCGTGAAGTCCAAGGGCGGTCAGGTCGTCGGCTCCGTCCGCCACCCGCTGGCGGCGACCGACTATTCGTCCTTCCTGCTGCAGGCGCAAAGCTCCGGAGCGAACGTCATCGGCTTGGCCAATGCGGGGCTCGACACGGCGAACGCCATCAAGCAGGCCGCCGAGTTCGGCATCACCCAGGATGGCACGCGCCTCGCGGCACTTCTCTTCACACTCGCCGAGGTGAAGGGCCTGGGCCTGCAGGCCGCGCAGGGCCTGACCCTCACGGAAGGTTGGTACTGGGACCAAAACGACGAGAACCGCGCCTTCGCCAAGCGTTTCCAGGCCAAGACCGGCAAGATGCCCAACATGATCCATGTGGGCACCTACTCCACCGTGATGCAGTATCTGAAAGCCGTTCAGAAGGCCGGAACGGACGAAACCGAGGCCGTTGCGAAGGCCCTGCACGAAATGCCCGTCCAGGATGCCTTCACCAAGAACGGAAAGGTGCTGCCCAACGGCCGCATGGTCTACGACATGTATCTCTTCCAGGTGAAGAAGCCAGAGGAGAGCAAGGGCGAATGGGACATGTACAAGCAGCTGGCCACGATTCCCGGTGATCAGGCCTACATGAAGGCTTCCGAAAGCGGCTGCCAGCTCACGCAGTAAACACCTAGCGAAGAGGCGGGGACGGCGCGGGCCGTCCTCGTCTTTTCATTCATGCCTCTTCATTGCTCGGGATCAGCGGCCGACAGATGGTCAGTACTCAACCGATTTTGAGCGCCACAGGCCTCACCATGGAGTTTCGCGGCTTCGTTGCGGTGAAGGATGTGACGCTGTCCGTAAACGAAGGAACGATCCATGCCTTGATCGGCCCAAACGGCGCCGGCAAGACCACGGTCTTCAACCTTCTCACCAAGTTCCTCACACCCACGCGAGGGCAAATCGTCTTTCGTGGAAGTGACATTACGGGAATGAGGCCCGCCGAGGTAGCACGCCTTGGCCTCGTGCGCTCGTTCCAGATCTCCGCCGTCTTTCCGCATCTCTCTGTGCTGGACAACGTGCGCGTGGCTCTGCAGCGGCCGAAGGGGCTCGCCACCCAGTTCTGGCTTCCATTCAGCAGCCTCTCGGTTCTCGACGAGCGCGCGATGGAATTGATCGACGCCGTCAATCTATCCGCTTATGCGCACCTTACGGCTTCGGAACTGTCCTACGGCCGCAAGCGCGCTCTCGAGATCGCGACGACGCTGGCTCTCGATCCTGCCATGCTCCTGCTCGACGAGCCCATGGCCGGCATGGGGCATGAAGACATCGGCCGCATCGCCGACCTGATCAGACGAGTCGCCAAGAACCGCACGGTGCTCATGGTGGAGCACAACCTGAATGTCGTGGCGGATCTGTGCGATCGCGTCACCGTTCTGGCGCGAGGTGAAATCCTTTCCGACGGCTCCTACGCGACCGTCAGCGCCGATCCGCGCGTGCGCGAAGCCTATATGGGAACCGAGCATGAGTAATGCGCCTCTTCTCGAAGTCCGCGGGCTGAATGCCTGGTACGGAGAAAGCCACGTCCTTCACGGAGTCGATCTGGACATTCGCGAAGGCGAGACGGTGACGCTGCTCGGCCGCAACGGCGCGGGCAAGACCACGACCCTGCGCGCCATCATGGGCATCCTGCGCCGTCGCGAGGGCGTCATCCGCCTGCGAGACAAAGATCTCCTCGCCCTTCCCCTTCACAAGGTGGCGCAGGCGGGCATCGGCTATGTACCCGAGGAGCGCGGGATCTTCGCAAGCCTTACCGTGGCCGAGAACCTTACTCTGCCGCCGAATGTCTCGGACGGCGGAATGAGCATCGATGAAATCTACACGCTCTTCCCCAATCTGCATGAGCGCCGCTCCAGCCAGGGCACGAAACTCTCCGGCGGCGAGCAGCAGATGCTCGCGATCGCCCGCATCCTGCGCACAGGGGCGAAAATCATCCTGCTCGACGAGCCGACCGAAGGCCTTGCTCCCGTGATCGTCCAGCGCATCGGCGACGTTCTCATCGCCCTCAAGGAACGCGGCATGACAATTCTGCTCGTGGAACAGAATTTCCGCTTCGCCCGCAAGGTGGCCGACCGCTTCTACCTCATGGAGGACGGGCGCATGGTCAATTCCTTCCCCGGCCACGAACTCGATGCGCGTATGGACGAGCTCCACGAAGTGCTGGGAGTGTAAAGCATGAGTACGATTTTCGGCATTCCCACCCCTGCCCTCTACGGCCAGATCCTGATCGGCCTGATCAACGGCTCCTTCTACGCCATGCTCAGCCTAGGACTCGCGGTCATCTTCGGCCTGCTGCGGGTGATCAACTTTACCCACGGCGCCCAGTACATGCTCGGCGCCTTCGCCGCCTATCTCCTGCTGACCTACGCCGGGATCAGCTATTGGCCGTCTCTCGTTCTCGCGCCCCTCCTCGTCGGCGCGGTAGCGATCGTCATCGAGCGGTTCATGCTGAGGCGGCTCTATGGCCTGGATCCTCTCTACGGCCTCCTGCTGACCTTCGGTCTGGCTCTCATCTTCGAAGGCGCGTTCCGTCATTGGTTCGGCGCGGCTGGCAAACCCTATGCCCCCCCAGCTCAGCTGACCGGCGCACTCAATCTCGGCTTCATGTTCATGCCGATCTATCGCGGATGGGTGGTTGCCGCCTCCCTCTTCGTCTGCCTGGGCACGTGGCTCCTCATCGAGAAGACGAGACTTGGCGCCTATCTCCGGGCGGCCACGGAAAATGCCACGCTCGTTCAGGCCTTCGGCGTGAACGTGCCGCTTCTTCTGACACTGACCTATGGGCTGGGCGCAGCGCTCGCTGCCCTTGCCGGTGTCCTGGCGGCCCCGATCTATCAGGTCAGCCCGCTGATGGGCTCCAATCTCATCATCGTCGTCTTTGCCGTTGTCGTGGTCGGCGGCATGGGGTCGATTCTCGGCGCCATCGTGACCGGCTATGTGCTCGGCGTGCTGGAGGGCCTGACGAAGGTTTTCTACCCGGAAGCGTCGAGCATCGTTATCTTTGTGATCATGGCCATCGTTCTGCTCGTCAGGCCGGCAGGTCTATTCGGGCGGGAGGAGTGATATCATGGCTGTTGGAACCCAGTACCTGGCAGAGCAGCCCAGGCTGCGCACCACCTCGTTCGTCCTCGGCGGGGTCGCCCTCGCGGCCCTGCTCGCAGCTCCGTTCTTCTTCTACCCCATCTTCCTGATGAGCATTCTTTGCTTCGCGCTGTTCGCCTGCGCGTTCAACCTGCTCATCGGCTATGTCGGGCTCCTCTCCTTCGGACACGCCGCCTTCTTCGGCGGCGCGGCTTACTTCACCGCCCATGCGGTCAAGGTATGGGGGTGGGAGCCTCTCTCGGGTATCTTGCTCGGCGCCGCCGGTGCTGCGGGCATGGGCCTCATCATCGGCTTTCTCGCCATCCGGCGTCAGGGCATCTACTTCGCGATGATCACCCTGGCCCTTTCGCAGATGTTCGCCTTCATCTGTCTCCAGGCCCCGTTCACTCACGGCGAGGACGGCATCCAGGGCGTACCGCGCGGCCACCTGCTTGGCATCATCGATCTCAATCAGCCGCACGCGATGTACTATCTGACGCTGGCAATCTTCCTGTTCGGTCTGTTTGCCATTTGGCGCATCGTGAACTCGCCCTTCGGCAATATTCTCAAGGCCATTCGCGAAAACGAGAGGCGCGCCATCTCGCTCGGTTACAGGGTCGACCGCTACAAGCTCGGCGCTTTCGTCATGTCCGCGGCCCTCGCAGGTCTCGCGGGTGGAACGAAAGCCATCGTCTTCCAGTTCGCCACGCTCACGGACGTGCAATGGCAGATGTCTGGCGAAGTCATCCTCATGACGCTTCTCGGCGGCATCGGCACCATGATCGGCCCAATCGTGGGAGCGGGATTGGTGATCGCCCTGCAGAACTATCTCGCCTCGTCCCAATTCCCTGTGACGGTTCTGATCGGCATCATCTTCGTCATCTGCGTGCTGCTGTTCCGCCGCGGCATCGTGGGCGAGATCCTGGAGTTCATGAAGCGCAAACCCAAAGGCACCGCTTGAGGCGATGCCCTTGGTTACTCATTGAGGCGTGTCATGTCAGACAGCACCACGTTCGACTACGTCATCATCGGAGGAGGTTCGGCAGGTTGCGTTCTGGCGAACCGCCTCTCGAAGGATCCCCGCAATTCCGTCTGCCTGATTGAGGCGGGAGGGAAGGACAACTGGATCTGGTTCCACATTCCCGTTGGCTACCTGTTCGCCATCGGCAATCCGCGTTCGGACTGGATGTTCAAGACCGAGAGCGAGCCCGGGCTCAACGGGCGCGCTCTGAACTATCCGCGCGGCAAGGTCCTGGGCGGCTGCTCGGCCATCAACGCTATGATCTACATGCGCGGTCAGCGCGAGGATTACGATAACTGGCGCCAGATGGGCTTGAAAGGATGGGGCTGGGATGACGTGCGGCCCATCTTCCGTCAGCACCTTGATCACTATCTCGGCGCGGGCGAGCATCACGGCAGCGGCGGAGAATGGCGCGTCGAACCGCCCCGCATGCGCTGGGACATTCTCGACACCTTCATCGAGGCCGCCGTACAGGCCGGCATTCCCCGCACGACCGATTTCAACACCGGCAGCAACGAGGGAATTTCCTACTTCCACGTTAACCAGAAGAATGGGAGACGCTGGTCGGCTGCGCGCGGCTTCCTGAAGCCGGCTCTTTCACGCCCGAACCTGAAGCTCGAGGTCAATGCGCACGCCACGCGCATCCTCTTTGAAGGCATGCAGGCTACCGGAGTCGAGATCCAGCAGCAGGGCACGCTTCGATGCATCCGCGCGCGCAAGGAAGTCATCCTGTCCGCCGGGGCTGTGGCCTCTCCGCAGATCTTGCAACTGTCCGGCATCGGGGACGGCAATCTCCTGCAGGAGCATGGCATTCAGGTTCTTCGGCACTTGCCGGGCGTCGGCGAGAACCTCCAGGATCATCTGCAACTACGGCCCGTCTACAAAGTCCACGGAGTGCGCACCCTCAACGAGGAATACCGCTCGCTCATGAAGAGAGGCTTCATGGCGCTGGAATATGCCCTATTCCGGCGCGGGCCGCTCACCATGGCGCCATCACAGCTGGGGGCCTTCACCCGCTCCTCACCGGATTACGCCACGCCCAACCTTCAATTTCACATCCAGCCCCTGTCGCTCGACAAGTTCGGGGAGGAGCCGCACCCCTTCCCTGCTTTCACGGCAAGCGTCTGCAACCTGCGGCCGACGAGCCGTGGCAGCATCAGAATTCGCAGCGGCAATGCCGCCGACGCACCGTCGATTCGGCCTAATTACTTGTCGACGGCGGAGGATCAGCGGGTTGCGGTCGATTCCCTGCGTATCGTCCGCCATGTCATTTCGATGCCGGCGCTCCAGAAGTACCGACCCGAGGAATACAAGCCCGGGGCGCATCTGAACACCGACGACGAGCTGCTTCATGGTGCCCGCGATATCGGCACTACCATTTTCCATCCGGTCGGCACGGCCAAGATGGGATCCGAGAACGATCCCATGGCCGTCACGGATGAGCGCCTGCGGGTTCGTGGCATTGAGGGCCTGCGCGTCATCGATGCCTCGGTCATGCCCACGATCACCAGCGGAAATACCAATTCGCCTACGCTCATGATCGCAGAAAAAGGAGCCGCCATGATTCTGGAGGATCACGCGCGCTCGGTAGAAGTCATCAGGCAGTCGGCCTGAGCTAAGTCGACGTCTCAGGCCGAGATCTGCCCGTCGGCGGGCAGATGACTCGCCGCCCAGATGGCGGCCTGCGTCCTGTTCTTCGCGTGAATCTTGCGCAGGATCGCCTTGACGTGAACCTTGACCGTTGCCTCGGTGATATCGAACTTGCGCGCGATGAGCTTGTTCGAATCACCCTCCATGAGGCAGCGCAGGATCACCGTTTCGCGGACGGACAACCCTTTGCTTTGGAAGTGCTCGTCGGAGGGCTTTGGAGCGCCTTGCGCTTCCGCCCCTTCAGTTGGCCGAAGAACATGCTTGTTCAACAGTTCGAGAACGGCCGAGGGGAACACGACCTCCCCGAGCATGACGAGATCAAGAGTCTTCACCAGGATTTCACAGGAGACAGACTTCACGAGATACGCATCCGCTCCTGCCTGGAAAGCCGAGATGATCTGCTTGAGGTCGTACTCGTCGACCAGCATCATCACCCGGGCAGAGGCATATTGCTGTTTGATACGCCGAACCTGGACACAGGCCTCGTCGTGATCTCGCGCACTGTCCATGATCAGCAGAAACGGCGTGTAGTTTGGCTCCCAGTCCGTGAGGACCCCCTCGAAACTCGAGGATAAAGCAACAGGATTATAAGCCGTCTCCGCCAGAATCCGCCTCAACCCCTCTCGCAGCAGAGTATTTGACTCGACAAGGAAAGTCGGGATTGACTGGGAAGCCATATAGCGGTCCTGGGACGCATCTGATGCGCGGGCCAGTTCCAGGTATCGGGTTTGCCCGCCGTCTCTCGTGAGCGGCACACTCGGGAGGGACGAGCCATCAAGATCGTAGGTTTTCCGCATAGGAGAGCCTTTTCTGGTCTTCAGTCCAAACGCGAGGGAATACGAGACTTTCCTCTAGGGAAATTAGCTTATTCGCTGAATTCCTACAATGACCTCCTATTCACATCTGTTAAATATTTGTTAACGTGCCAACCAGCATCCTAGATGATATATCGTATGAAGGATGTGTCGCCTTTCTCGCTTGCCCGCCGGAACAGCTGCTCCAATGCCGCCCTAAGATCAAATTCTCTCGACTAGACTATGCCATTCCAGCCCGATCTGAGGTAAAGAGCTTGCCCGGTGGGGGGAGGACTACATCCCTGGCATCAGACTCATGGAAACGCCCCACGAAGGGACCGCAACACCATGTCAGACCTCAAAGAACCGGCCTGCCCTTATTAATCATGAGATGCTACTTCAACCTGGTTAGCGCTGACGAGACGATTATTGACGACGAGGGTGTCGAAGTAAGAGATTTGGATCAGGCTTGGGCTCAGGCCCTCAAAGCCATTGCGGAACTTCGCGCGGAAGCGGACGGAGAGTTGATCGACTGGGACAACTGGCAGTTGGAGGCCACGGACCCGAGCGGCAAGGTGCTGTTCTCGATCAGACTCACGCATGGCCTGCATTAAGCCGTCGCCTAAGACCAGAACTGTACCCGGACTGTTATTCTGAAGTCTGTCGCGCAGCGAGAGCGGCAACCCAGCACGATCCGCAGGCTCGGATGTATCCCTCAACGTGGAACCACGGCTCTTCTTTGGTTCGCCGCATTTTCAGGCGGCGAGCCGGAGCCACTTCGCCGAGAATGTTTTAGGCTTGGGGCCACAGAGTCTCCGGACTTGCGTCCGACAGATGGTTGACGGCCCACATGGCCGCCTGGGTACGGTTGGCGACGCGGATCTTTCTTAGGATCGCCTTGATGTGAACCTTGACGGTTGCCTCGGCAACCTCGAGTCTGCGAGCGATCACCTTGTTCGGCGCGCCTTCCATCAGGCATTGGAGAATCTCCGCTTCCCGGCTCGACAACGTCCGGATCACGGATTCCTTCGCCTCGGTCAGCCGTTCCGAATGAAGAGGAGACATTGCAACCGAAGCGCTCTCCTTGCGAACATTCGCGGTCTCGCTCAAAGATGACATGGCATTCAGAAGAGGCGATGATGGGAAAACCACTTCCCCCAACATGACGAGATCCAAGTACTTGATCAGCGCCTCGCATCCTGTCGTCGCAAGACAATAACCATCTGCGCCAGCTTGGAGTGAGAGCTTCATTTCCTCGAAGTCGAACCCGTCTGCGAGAATCACGACACGCGCCTCGCTATGCTGCCCTTTCAGATCCCGGACGATGGCCGTTGGTCCGTTCGGGTAGAGATTACTATCGATAATGAAGAGAAAAGGTTCGTGACCATAAATCTGCGGCGCTGACGTACCTCGACAGCTCAAGTCCTCGGGATGCACCTTGTACCGCGTGCTCGATAGAATATGCCTGATGCCTTCGCGGAGCATGGAATTTTTGCAGCCCAAGATCGTGGTGACCTGAAGCATGTTTGTCATACGGGGGAGCCTTTCCGCAAAGATTACCCCCGATTATACGGCGAGCCGTGTCCTGGACTACTGAGGCAAAGGAGGTACCAGTTACTGCTTAGGGAGTAACAGGCTGAATGACGTGTGGTTGTGACTTTTCGCATTTCGAGACGACTGCTTATATACAGCGGACGAAATCAATTTCACCGCCGCCACAAAGGTGACACTTCTCCGTGAAAGCCTCATCAAACAGGCTATTTCATACAAGAAGCGTCGGGAGTGATTCCGGCAGAAATAGCAAGCGCGATATGCTGTTCTTAGATCTTCATGGGCAATCCCGTACACTGCTTCGAGCCAGCCGGAACTGCCCGGAGGAACGGCTTGGCGACACCAGACATTCGCCGATCAGGAGATTCACATGAATGGGGAATTCTCCGCTCGCATCAAGCTGCGGACATTGCTGCTGGCGATATGCCTCGGGTCATCCGCAGCGGGAGCGTGCGCGGAGACATATTTTGTAGCCCCTTACGGCAGTGCCGCGGGGACCGGCTCGAGATCCGATCCACTTCAGACTATTCAAGGGGCATTGGAGCGGGCAAAGCCAGGCGACACGATCGAGCTCGCAGCTGGCCGCTACTTTCAGGATTTCAGAACCGTCAGAAACGGGCAGCCCGGACGGCCTATCGTCATCAGAGGCGGACGCAATGCCGTTGTCTCTGGTGCAGGCGCCAGCCGGGTCGCTGAAATCAACCATGACTTCATTGAGCTGCATGGCTTCACCATCGACGGTAGGCACAGTCCGGCACAGAGCAAGGACAGTTATCGGGATAAGCTCATCTATGCAGTTGGAAACAGACCTGGCGACGGCGTCACAGGCCTCCGCATCATTCGCATGAGGCTCCTGAATGCAGGTGGAGAATGTGTGAGACTGCGCTATCAGGCGCAACGCAACGAGATCGCCAATTCGACGATCGAGAACTGCGGAGTCTACGATTTCGTGTACAAGGACGGAGGCAAGAATGGCGAGGGCGTGTATATCGGCACTGCTCCTGAGCAGCTTGGGGGGCGAGGCGTACCAGATGCATCCATAGACCGTTCTGACGCGAACTGGATCCATCACAACACATTCAACACGCGCGGTAACGAGTGTGTGGATATCAAGGAAGGCTCCTCCGGAAACATCGTGGAGCACAATAGCTGCACGGGCCAGCGCGACAGACAATCCGCAGGACTCGATGCGCGTGGCAGCGGCAACACGTTCCGCCATAACGTCGTCTACGGGAACCGGGGTGCCGGCATTCGCCTTGGCGGCGACGATGACAATGATGGAACCGGCAACGATGCCTATTCCAACACCCTCCGCGACAATGCCTTTGGCAGCCTGAAGGTCCAGCGGGGACCACAAGGAAAGATCTGCGGCAATACGATCGCGGGAAAGGACACCGGTGTTAAGGGCGAGTTCGCCGCGAAGATCAACCCGCGCCAGAAGTGTTAGAGGTGCGTTCCCACCGGCTGGCCCCGACGCAGCTGGTGGGAGAAGTGACGATCACTTGACTGCAGTTCCGCCCTCTTCCGCCTTGGGCGCCGCCTGCTCAGGGACCGAGCTGGTGGACGATTGATCGATCATAGAGCTCAGGGCCACGGCAGCCAGCGGGAATCCGCTTTCCTGGGCGCTGCTCATCAGCTCTATGGCCTTGCTCAGATCCATGCCGACACCGATACCGGATTTGTACATCAAGCCGAGTCTGTACTTCGCTTCCGGGATGCCGGCATCGGCTGCTCGCTGCAGGAGGCTTGCGGCGCGTTCCGGCGAGGCTTCGACACCTCTTCCCTCGGAATAGGCTTGCGCCAATCCGATCAAGGCCTCGTGATTGCCCGCCGCTGCGGCCTTCTCCAGGCCTGCGACGATGCTGGGCACGAGATCGCTGTTCGGGCGCAGGGCCAAAAGCCGGGAAAGTCCCTGGCCAGCAGCCGAGTTCTCCTTGTCCTGCGCCGCCAACCCGTACCATTGCACTGCTTGACGCTGATCCTCCGGCTTGTCGCTGCCGGCGAGCATGTTCGCAAGATGCGTCGCGGCAGCACTGTCGCCCCGTTCGGCAGCGACCTTGATCAAGTGCCCGGCCGCTTCCCGGTTCTGGGCGCCCTTCGTTCCACGTTCCAGATCGAGTGCAACCTGGTAGGCGACGTTAGGACTAATCTGCGCAGCTCTCTCGAAGAAGCGCAAAGCCGCAGGCATGTCGACACTTCCCTCTGATCCGTTTACCAGCGCCCAGCCGATATCAACGAGAGTCATGCGGCGACGACCGGGATTGACTTCCTCGAGCCATTTCAGAGCAGCCTCCTCATTTCGCTCAACACCCCGGCCGGTCCCATAGGCGTAAGCCACGTTCGCCATCGCCCGGCGATTGCCGACACGCGCGGCCCAGAGATACCATTCGGCCGCTTTCCTCGTATCGACGGGAACACCATCGCCGCGATCATACATGCCCGCAACAGCCAGCACCGAGCTGGACGCTCCGCGCATCGCTTCATATCTCAACCTGCTTTCAATACGCTTCGGTCCATTCGACGCCATGGAAATCTGGTGGCGCGTCATGACCTTGCCCAACATCCGCGTTGCTGTGCGGTCTCCACGGGACGATGCAATCTTCAGCGCCTCGAGACCTGTCACGAACCCCGGTGTTTCGACCTTTGCCGACAATGCAACCTGACCGAGCTTGAGAAGGCGTATCGTAGACATCGCCTTCAGCTGCGCCGCACTTGGGCTGGCTTGCGCCGCCGGCGATGCAGCAGGCGCAGCTGCCTGCCTTGCCGGAGCCGCGAGCGCAGTGCTCGCCAGGAGACAGCTCAGGAGCAAAATATGACTCGTTCTGACCATCGTCTTCTCCTCTGCGTTAGTTCGCGGCTATCGAGAACCCGTTTCGTGGCCGCCGTTTTCGAATGATCACCTGCGTGCCGTCGCCTCGGCGGTGGCGAGCCATTTCTGCGCCGCTTCGGTATTCACCTCGGTTCCGAACCCGAGAGTCATGGCGAGGCTGACACCGTACATGGCCTCTGCATCACCCGCATTGGCCGCGCGCAGCAGCCAATCGGTGCTGGCATTGGCCGAGAGCTCCACGCCATAGCCTGACGCGTATGCGCGGGAGAGCTCCTTCATCGCCATCACGTCACCCGCATCAGCCGCCTTTCGCAGCCAGGCTGCTCCCTGTGCAGGATCGGCGGCACCGCCAAAGCCGAACTGCAGGCTTCGCCCGTACTCGCGCACCGCCGGGGCGAAACCAGCCTCGGCAGCTGCCCTCAGCGCAGCGATGGCGGCCGGGGCGTCTTCCTCCGCACTCGCGGCCAGACGCGCCAAATCTGTTGCAGCCCCCTCGTCTCCACCCTGCAAGGCTCGGGCCAGCCACTCGATGGCAAGGCCGTTATCGCCCTCTCCCAAAGCTCCGGAGGCATAATGGCGTCCGAGGAAGCGCATGGCCTCTACTTTTCCCGCGTCTGCGGAACGTTTGATATATGCCAGTGCCGCCTGCTGGTCCGATGCCCCGCCAACGCCCTCGAGCATGGTACGTCCTATCAGGAAGAGCGTCGCGGAATCCGGCTCGCTGAACTTCATGGTGTCGACGGCCCTCTGAATCCAGATGCGGGCCTGCTCGGCTCCCCGGGATCCGTTGACCCGTGACTGGATCTGGGCCAGCTCCACCATGTCTCTTGCGGAACAAACAGGCAGGGATTCGACCCTGGCAATCCAGGCCGACGCTTCCGACGGATCCTTCGCGAGAGCCGCGAGCGAGATCGCTGCGCGGGCGTTGCCGGCCTCCGCTGCCGAGCGCCTCCATTCGGCTGCCGTCCTGCCGGTGGATCGGAGTTGATCGTCGGGCTGGTCCGCCAGTATCGCCATCGCAGGAGCAATCCCCGACGCGGCCGCTTTCTGTAGAAGCGCCACACCCCGGGCGCGCGCGTCTCCGTCGGACTGGGCAGCCGAAACCAGAAGGCGCCCCAGTTCGAACGCCGCATTCGCATCGCCATCTCTCGCAACTTCCTCGAGCAGGCCCCGAGCGAAACCCTCGTCAGCCCCACCCCTCTCTCCGTTCAGGAGTTTGCGGGCCAGGAGAAGTTGGGCCCGGGAGCGGTCTTCGCCGGGAGCAAGCGCGGCCTCCTGCCATTTGGCAGCCAGACGTTCGTCACGGTCGAGGCCTTGGCCCGTTCTGTAGGCAAAGGACAGGAGCACCATGCTCTCACGATCTCCCTCCTCTGCGGCGCCCTTGAGAGCTTCCATGTTTCGACGGGTCATCTCCGGATCGGCTCCGGCCCTGGAAGCAAGAGCCGCGATGCTGCGCGGGTGTCCCGCCGCGGCTGCGCGCACGAGCCATGAACGTGCCTGCTCCATGTCTGGAGAAACAACGGCGCTGCATTCGTAGAGATCGGAAAGTAGCCCCATCGCATCGGGACTGCCGCGGTCTGCCGCATCCTTGAGAAGCGCGACCACATCCGTCCCTTCGGCATCCTGCGGCCTGGCCAACAGGAGTTTGGCAAGCTCCGTCAGACCGGAGGGATCACCACGATCCGCAGCCTGTCGATAAAGTGCAAGCGCGCTCTCGATATCCGGCTGTCCTCGGATCCCGGCGGCATAAAGGCGGGCCAGCGACACGAGAACGCTTGTGCCATGACCTGGCAGGGCGACGGCACGGGAAAGTGCCTCCACTGCCTTCGGGAGATCGGGAGCTGAGCCGAACTCTCCCCGGTAGTGACGCGCCAGGAGCTTGTAGGCGTCGATATCCGCATAGGTGCCTGCCTTCTCAAGCCATGCCACGCCCTTGGCGATGTCCTTGGGCGCTCCTTCGCCCCGCAGGTAATACTCGCCCAGCGAAGTCATGGCCTGGGCCCATCCTGCCTCTGCAGCTCGGGTGAGATGTCGGACGACGACATCCGGCGTGGCTACGGCCCGCCGCTGCATGTAAATTTCGGCAAGTGCCAGATCGCCGCGGTGATCTCCCTGTCGCGCCGCGGCTTCGAACCACCTTATCGATTCCGGCAACCCGCCCGGAACGAGCGTATCATCGGACAGGATCGTCCCGATCTCATACAAGGAACTGCACTTGCCCCGGCCGAGATCGCCGTACAGAATAAGGAGAGCGAGTTTGACGAGATCATCCGTGGCCGTCTTGGGCACCGCACCGGTGCGACCGCTTTGTTGAAGGCGCGCAAGCCCGATGACGCCGTCCACGTTGCCAGCGGCCGAGGCGGTGCGCAGCAGGCGTTCGGCTTCCTTGACATCGGCATTTTTGATACGCCCCGTCTCATGAAGTCGCGCAAGCTGAACGGCCGCGTCCATGTGAAGCATGGCGGTCGCAGTAGTGAACAATGATGCCGCGCGTTCGGCATCGACCGGGCCCGCTGCTGGGTCGAGCATCAACTTGCCCAGGCGATAAAGAGCGCGCGCCTTTCCCGGCCATGTCCGGACAGACAGCTCCTCCAACAACTTCCGGGCTGTTGCCGGATCGCGGGGAACCTGCGGCGCGCCATCCGCATAGAGCATGGCCGCATCGTACATCTCGTCGAGATTGCCGATTGACTGTCCCTTACTCCACTTCCTCCAGTCCCTGGTCAGAGAGACTTTCGGAGGAGCTACACAGAGCTTGCTGAAGTCAGTCGTCGGAGCCAAGGAACGAGGTGCGGCCGTTTGAGCGTGAAGAGGGCCTACCTGGACGATTATCGCCGCAAGCGAGATCGCAATCACAGCTCCTGCCGCCGATTGATTGATCCTCTTGTCGAGTAGGTCGCCAAATCGGGTAAGCTGTTTCATGCCGGTGCCACTCATCGCGCTGGAATTCACGTTATGCTTGGGACGTCTATTCGTCGTCATCATCGCCCTCCCCGGACTCCGGCAGCTTTTTCTTGCGTATAGCTTTGATTGCCTGCCAGTGACCGGCCTGCGCCGCCTTGGCTAGCCACTCATTGCCATCAATGTTGTTCTGATCGGATGCGGGGGGCTGGTAGCGCAGAGCCAGATGATACATCGCGGCGGGATGACCATTCTGTGCTGCCTGGAGGAGCCAGCGCTCGGCCTCCCGCGGCTTTGCATTCTTGCCGACAGCATGCATGCGATACAGCTCGTAGAGGGCATCCTGCGACCCCATGCGCGCGGCTCGCTCCAGCCAGGATTGGGCGAGAGCGGGATCAGCCTGGGTGCCAAAGCCCATCCTGAGTGCGCGCGCCACCTCAATCATGGCTTCGGGAGCGCCTGCTTCCGCTGCGCGCAGGTAAGAGGCAAAGGCTCCTTCGGGATCGATGGCAACACCCATTCCTGAGACTTTTGCGTCTCCGAGCTGGAGCCTTGCCATCATCAGGTTGCTCTCACCAGCCTGGAAGAGAAGGCGCTCAGCCTCCGCCCCGTCGCGGGGGACGCCGCCGCCGTAAAGATACGCCATCCCCAGATGCATCTTTCCTTCTGGATCGCCATTCTTCGCAGCCAGGGCATAGAACTGGGCAGCCAATGTCCGGTCGCGTGGAACGCCCTCACCGCGAACGTAGGCGTCGCCCAGGGCAAGCAGCACATTGGTATTCGCTGGCTCGTCGTTGTAGATCTCGCGGTAGAGCGCGACGGCGCGGGCCGGGTTCTTCTCGATGCCGTTCCCCTCCCGGTAGGCTCTTGCGAGTACGAAACGGGCTCCGTCATTCCCTAGCTGAATAGCCCGGAGAAGCAGCACTTCAGCGCGGGCGGGGTCGGGCTCGATGCCTGTCCCGCCCAGGAGAGCCTGCGCGAGAGCCGTCATCGCATCGGTGTTGTTCTTGCGTGCAAGCGCCTCCAATGTGGAAGCCCCTTGGGAAACCATTACCGGATCGCTGATCTGCAGGACCGCGACACGAACCATCAGTTCATCCTGGTTAACGGCCGCTTTTGCTACGGATGTCAGCCAGCGACGGGCGAGACCGGCCTGATCGGCTCCTCGCGAGAGGTAGAGCTCCGCAATCTGCAACGCTGCCTCGGAGTCACCCGATTCCGCCGTCTTCTTCAGAACCGCTTCAGCCAAGGCCTGCTCACCGCGTGCAAGATAGAGCTTCGCGAGAGCGATGGAGGCGCGCGTATCGCCGGTGCGGACCGCTTTCTCGAGAGCCTCGCGCGCAAGATTGAAGTGCCCGGGCCCTCCGGCGCGCGAGTAAAGGGCGCTCAGCTCGACCATGGCCGGCCCGCTCCCCGCTGCGGCCGCGCGGCTGAACCATGTAGCCGCCAGCGCATAATCCTGTGGGACTCCCTGCCCCTCATTGTACATGCGTCCAAGCCGGATCATTGCCGTCGAAATATTCGCATCGGCTGCTTTGCGATACCATTCGAGCGCTCGCGGGACGTCGGTATGACCAGAGCGCCTCGAATAGAAGTCGCCGAGACGTACGAGCGCCATGGTCGACCCGCCCTCGGCAGCCTTTTCATACCAGCGGCGCGCCTCCTCCGGCTCCGGATCGACACCGTTTCCGTTCAGCAATGCGTCGCCTAAGGTGATGGCAGCCTTGACATGACCATGCTCGCCTAAAGTTTGGAGACGCTCGATCGCCGTCTTTCGCATCGAATCCGTCGCAGCGTCCGGATAAGCGAGGACCGTGCGCGCGAACTCGTAAGCAGCCGTTGCATTCCCCTGTCCAGCGGCTCTGTCGAAGAACGTCAGTGAGAGCTGCATATCCCGCTCGATAAGGTCGCCGGCGCGGAGATGGCGTCCTAGCGCGATGAGAACGCCAGAGTCGTTGTCGATGTTCTTCAGGGCGTCGACGAGATGAACCTTCGCCTCTTCGCGCCCCTCAGGACCCTGTTGGCTGCGAATTTCCACCGCCAGCACAAGAGCCCGTGGGGAGTTCGTTTCGAGAGCTCTTCTCAGCCAGAGTTCGGCTTCGCCGGCAGGAACACCCAGACGCCCACCATTGTAAGGGTCCTCGGCGAGAACGAGAGCAGCTTCCATCAGGCCGTCATTGGCTGCTTTCTGGAAATGCGATCTGGCTTCCTCGATCCGATACAGCGGGGATCCCGCGTCCTGCCGCATACGACCAAGCTGCAAGGACGCTTCTGCATCCCCGAGATCAGACGCGCGACGGTACCATTCGAAGGCGACACCGAGCCGCTCGGAAGAGTTGTCGCCTGTGGAGCGATAATGATCCGCGAGCGTCTTGGCGGCATCCGCAGCTCCTTGGCGCGCCTCTTGGAACAGAAGCCGCAAACCTTGACTTGCGAAAACATTCGCCTTCGCAGCATCGCTTTCAAGACGTGCGAGGGACAGACCCGAGGGACCATGGCCAAGGCGCAGGGCCACCTGGTAAAGCCCCCTGGCCGCCGCCGCATCACGCGGTACTGAGTTGCCCGTCTCCAAAAGGCCTGCGAGCAGATACGCCGCCTCCCGGTTCTGCATGGCCGCGGCGCGGCGCAGGAGCTCGGCCGCTCGCTCGCCTGAGGCCTTGTCCCCGTCTTTCAGCAGCATCTTGGCGCGCCGAACGGCAGCGTCCGGCCAGCGGGGTCCCGGAGAAGCTAGGGCGCGCTCCAAAAGGCGCTCGGCCTCGTCAGGGCGGGCCTTTCGCAGAGGGTTTGTCTCGCTGACGGGCAGCCCCTTCAACAAAATCTGTGCCTGCTCGAGAAGCGCCTCCTGATCCTGCCGTTGGCGCAATTGCTCGACATGCTGCATCTCGATCAGGAATCGATTGCGCATCTCCGGTTCCGGCAAGGATTGCGACCAAGCCTGCGGCATCGTAAGAAGCGAGGATATCGTGAGGAAGGCGGCAGCGCTCATGCGGCTCATCATCAGCGTCCCCAGATGCAAGTCGCATTGCCGCCGGCAAATTCATCGATCAAGGGCCTTTCGTTCTTGATGCTCCGAGCGAAGAGAGCCTTCAGTCTTCGCGTCGCCAAACCACCCCGATCCCGCGCAACAACCGGCTCCACCCACGCCATGTAATGGCGTCCATGCCCACGCTTGGCGAGGAAGCCCAGGTCAGCCTTGCGGAAGTCGGATTCATCACCGGGGATGTAGTTCTCTGAAGCGTACGCCAGAACGATCCGCGGCTCAGTGATCCCGTTGAGAGTATAGGATAGGACCCGGTCATACGTAACGTCGTTATGACTCAGCGCATAAAGGTCTGTGCCCCGCGCTGCCGCAATCTCCGCAATCACGGTCATGCTGGAAAGAGATTGCCGCATATACCACAGAGCTCGCGCCCCACGTCGCGTCTCAAGCGGCAGGCTGCCATCGGCTCGCGCCTCCGCGAGAATGGCGCGATAGCGTTCGATACCTTTGGAATAGAGCGCCTCATCACCTGCCACTGCCCCCCAGGCCATAAGAACGCTGTCAGTCAGGTAACGGTGGTTGTTGTGATCAACGGAACCATCAAAGATATGATCGACTTTACGAACGAGAGGATCGATCCATGCCGCGATGACCCGTCGTTGCTCGTCATCGAGACCGCCCTGGATAATCGAGTATCCAACAACAGTCGGCAGAAGCACGCGCTTTAAGGCGTAATAGGCGTCGTTCTCGACTTCCGTACGAGCAAAGGCGTTAGCCTTCGCCCAGTTGAGCAGAAGATCGCGGAGAGATGTTTCTGATTGCACGTCTCCGGCAAGTGCGCGCCCCGTCAGTACCATGACCGCCCAGGCATAATCATTGGCTGAGCCATCCGTCCCATATCCTTCAGTCGCCTTCAGTGCGGCGATGGGCTTGAGTGTCGTCCAGGATGCCTCGCGCGGAATGGCAAGGCACGCCGCACGAATGCTGGCGAAGGCAGATTGTGCGAGAGCAGCGCGGCGCTGCTCCACATCCAAGACACCTGTCATCCTCGCTTGAGCGAATGAGGAACCGGTGGTGATGACGCTGAGGATCAGAATCGCGAGAATATGCTTCATGCTGGCCGCTATGTCCCTTGAGAGGTGCTGCTGAAGGCGCGCTGCTGAACGCTTCCGTCGGAAGAGGTACAGTCGGTGCTGGCCTGAGGGTCAAAGATGTGGACCTCTGCGCTGCCCTCGAAGTATCCCTGCTCGCGCAGGCGGCAGGCGACGACGGGCCTCGCGGGGCGGCACGTGCTTGCAATCAACGTGCTGGCCCTCGACGATTGGAGGACAGGACCCTCCAAACCTCGCAGGTCGCCCCCGAACAAGCGGCGAGATTGCTTCACAAATTTGTTGGAGAACATGGCCAGGCCCGACGCGCCTTGAGCAGAGATTCCGCTCCCGTTTGACGAAATCAAATTGCGCCTCAGCGAGATGCTCGTCACGGCATCGTATGGATCCATCTTGAAGTCGCGTGTTTCACCGCTCTTGGTCTCAAGCAGGTTCGCCACATAGGCGCTCACACCTGCAGCGCCATTCGCTTCGATGCGATTGTCGTAGGCGCCAATGTCGAAGCTGTTTCGAACTTTCAAGCCATCACGCTTGTTGGCCATGAGGCTGTTGTTGCTGATCAGGTTGCACGAGCTTTCAAACAGCGTGATGCCATCCTGCCCGTTATCAAATGCGCTGTTTGCATGCACGATGTTGTTTGAGCTGTCGCGATCCAGCATGATACCGGATCCGACATTGTCGAAGCTAAGATTTCCGGCGATGGTGCTATCATCCACCTCACGCGAGATGATGATGCCGTGCTTGGACATTGTGCCATACGTAGTGTTTAGCGCAATCGTCAGCTTACCTGTCCGGTCATGAGGATCGAGGCCGTAGACGACGTTGTCGACGTACTCGTTACCGACGATATGGATGCTCTCGGCCTCGTAGGAGTAGAATCCGAAATGCAAATTGCGGAATACGTTGTCGACGACGTGACCAGTCGCACGCGCCTGGTCGCGAATTTGGGCAATACGGATAGGTCCAGACGAGTAGGACAGGCCGAACGACTTCGAATTCTCGTATCCAAGGGCTGTCAGAAGTGATCCCGCAACATCCATGCGCCCATCGCCCCAGCTGAGAAGGAACGGGCGAAAATTGTGGACGCGACTTGTGTCCGACCAGGCCGGTTGCCCGGATTCTTCATCATAGCCGACGATTTCCGCATCGACGGCCTGAAGCTCACCGGCGCTGGCGATGAACGCTCCGGCACCCGCGCTGAGGCGATACGAAGGAACATCCAAGCGCGAGAGAATGAGACGAGCACCCGGAGCAACGAACACAGGTGCTCGCAGGATGAGAACATCAGCCTCAAGGGCAATCAGATCCTGGTCCTGGGTCCCCCGCAGTTGCCTGGCGAGCATTCCCAAAGTCGTGACACCGGATTGCACGACAATGATGCGCGGTGCAGGCGTTCCCTGGTAGCGCACGGCCTGCTCGATGCGAGTATCTCCGCTGGGGCCCTCGTCCAGGAACTTGGATACGTAGAGATTGTAGTTCGCAAAGGTCACGCCGACGACTGCCCCGGAAGGCCATGGAACCGTGGCGCGAACATCGGAAGCTCTCAGGAAGCTCTGAGATATGGGCCTGCGGCTGACCGTCTCAGCCTCATTCTCCACAGAGGCCACGACCAAGCCCTTCCTGGTCCGACGCTCTCTTCCGAGCTCGCCCTCCTCAGCAGGATCCCGAGTGATGCTCTCGGCGTTATCGTCGAGTTCTCCCGGATTATCGGCGACAGAGGCGGACAGTGCTGCCATCTGAGCCTCGGCGAGACGGCGGAACGCGGCACCACGGGCCCTGTCGTCGCGGATCGTGCGAATGAGGTCGGAAGCAAGAATGACACCGTTCGGGAGCCCGACGAGTTCAAGGGCAATGTCCTGCTTGTCCTCGTCACGCAGCGCCGTGCTGAAGCTGCGCTCGCGAACGGGGTCCGGCAGGCTGCTGCGCTTCTTCTGCTCCACAGCCTGTTTGGCAGCGGCCTTGGCGAGCGCTTGATCAGCCCGAGTCCGGACCTCGTCGTCGATGATGCGCTGCTTCAGTTCGATCGCCCGTGCCCTGTCGCCAAGATCCGACAACGACTTTACGATCTTGTAATAGGCCTTGTCCCTGTCGCGGTTCTGCTGCGCCTCAGCGATACGGATCGCCTCACTGTAGGCATGCTCGCTTGTCGTCTCCTCGTTCTTCTTGCGAGCCAGTCGGGCAATATCGACCCAAGCTTCTACTTGGTAATCCGCATCCCGGATCCGTGCGGCAAGGGCAACCGCTTCGGTGAACCTGCCAGATTGTGAGTGGGACTCGACCACTGCGGAGAGAACACGTCCGACATCTTCGGGATCCGTCAGGTCATTGCTGATCTGCAGGGCTCCGGCCGAATCTCCTGACTGAGCCTTGGCTCGTCCGATTCCGCTGAGCGCATGAGATCGGTCCTCCTGCTGCTCGATCCGAGGCAGCAGATCATAGGCTTCTGCGATACGGTTGCTGTCGGCCAGCCGCTTTGCAAGATCGCCGAGGGCGGATGATGTCTCGGCGCTGGGCTCGAGACGTTTGGCATAACGTAGAGCCTCATCGAAACGCTCGGCGCGAGTCATCGCGCGAACCACTTCAGGCCATATCACCACCTGAGCGGCCTTGTCAGATTTTTCGGCGCTCTGAAGAGCTTGCCCGAAAAGCTGCTCCGCCATCTTGCCATAGCCTGCGCGTGCCAGCTCGCTTCCGATCGCCAATTGGGCCGCGATCTTCGCCGACCCTTCTTGCATGGATTGAAGAACGGCTGCGGATTGCAGCGGAACTCCTTTACTTGCGAGCGCCCTCACGATCGACGCGAGCGCCTTCTGTTGGTCACTGCCACTGTAGAAGCTCTGGGCAACTGCGACAGCGGCTTCATAATCCTGGCGCTCGATGCCTCCAGACAGGAGCTCGTTCAGCAGCTTCTCCTGCTCGTCACTTCCCGGCAGCGCAAGCGCCAGTTGAAGACTGCCGCTGATATCACCCGCTGTTAGGCGTTTCCGCGCCTCGGCAGAGAGCTGCTCCTTCGAGGCTTTCTGCCATGGCGATCCCCTCAGCTTTGCAAGAGCTAGATCTTGTCGCGCATGAGCACGGTCTCTCGGGCGCGGGATGAGCCCGACGGCTCGGTCGGCAAGGGCGAAGCCCGTGGACCCGAGATTCGCAGCGAGACGGGAGACTGCGTTGTAGGCCCCTGATTGCTCGCCTGGACCGGGAATGGACTTGGCCGCTTCAAGTGCAAGTGCGGCGTATCTCAACGCTCGATCCGACACACCGATCTTGCTGTAGGCGTATCCCACCTCAATGAAGGCAGCCGCGCGATACTCCGGCATTCTTTGCCCGCTGGCGAGATGATGGAGCGTGACACCGAGCTCGGTTCTGTCCGCAGCGGATTGGCCGGCGCTTAGATCAGCCAGAGAGGCCTGAAGCAACAGGGCTCCCAGCATGTCGTGGGTCAACCCATCGTCCGCCAGCCGGTTGAGTGCCATACGCGCCCCATCCCGCAATTCAGCCGACCCTGAATTATCAGACCCGGCGAATTTCTCGAGAAGTCGGATCCGTGCCAGCGCCACCTGATACATTCCGACTCTCTGCTTAGGAGATGTCCCCTGCTCCGCAGAGACGAATGCCTGTCGCGCCTCCTCTGCCAGACGCGAGATCTCGCCGGTCTCCTGAGCCCAGACTCCTGAGCTCAGGACGAGAGAGAGCACGACGATCGCTAGGCGCTGCAACCGGCACCGGCGATCAGATCGCGACGATACGATCATATTGATCCTCCAGACGGACGATGTCGTCTTCCCCCAGATAGCTGCCGCACTGAACCTCGATCAGGTGAAGTTCATCATCACCCACATTCTCCAAACGGTGCACGTCACCTTTCGGGATGTAGACGGATTCGTTGGCCGTCATCACGAAGACTCTTTCTCCGACCGTGACCCGGGCCGTTCCAGACACGACGGTCCAGTGCTCCGAGCGATGGTGGTGGTACTGAAGCGACAATCGTCCTGCCACGTCGACGATAATGTGCTTGACCTGGAAGCCTTCGCCCTGCCTCAAGCACTCGTAGGATCCCCAAGGCCTGCGAACCTTGCGATGGAGGTTGGCCTCAGGCCGCTTTGAGGACGCTAACTCCACTGCGAGCCGGCCGACATTCTGAGCTTGGTCAAGGGAGCTGATGAGAACCGCGTCGGCGGTATCGACCACCACGATCTTCTCGACGCCCATCACCGCCACAAGCCGCGATCCCCCATGAACATAGCTATTGCGGACATCGTGCAGGATCGTGTCGCCGCGTGCGACGTTGCCATTGGTGTCCTTCGATCCGACATCCCAGAGAGACGACCACGACCCGAGATCACGCCAGTTGGGTGAAACCGGAACGCATACAAGCCGGTCGCTCTTCTCCATGACCGCATAGTCGATGGAGATCGCTGGAGCCGTATCAAACTCCGCGGAAAGGCGAATGGTATCATTGCTGCGGTGGGCCGTGCTCACAGCCCGTCGAGCGCAGGTCATGACGTCCGGTGCATATTGCTCAAGTTCTGCCATGATCGTGCGCGCGGTGAACATGAAAATTCCGCTGTTCCACAGATGGTGTCCACCTGCTAGGAGCGCTTCCGCCGCAGATCGTTTGGGCTTCTCAACAAAACCAGCCACCTTGAAGCTGAGATCGTCGAAAGGTTCTCCGATATCGATGTATCCGAACCCGGTCTCGGCGTGGGTCGGGCGGATCCCGAATAGAACAATCTGACCCTGACGGGCCGCCTGCGCTCCCTGGCTTACGGCATCGGAAAACACATCGGCTTTCTCGATGAGGTGATCGCTAGGAGCGACCAGCATCAGACGGTCCGGATCTTCCTCCGCGATCAAGGCAGCGGCGGCGGCGATCGCAGGCGCGGTGCTGCGGACGCACGGTTCGACAAGCAGGCGTACAGGACCGGAATGGAGCTCTCCGATCTCTCGCAGCGCGAGGTCGCGATGGTTATTGTTCACGATGACGAGTGGTTCTGCGTAGAGCTCGGTACGGAAGCGTTGCACCGTTTGCTGAAAGAGGCTCCTCTCACCGGACAGCGCATGAAACTGCTTGGGCTCGCTGGCCCTCGAGACCGGCCACAAGCGTGTCCCCGACCCTCCGCACATCAGCACGGGAATGATATTGTCCATTGTTTATCTCCTGTTTCGACACGTCAGTCCATGCATTCCCCAGCGACGAACTTGAGTTATTTGAGGTTCGCGACCTGCTTGCCGTCATGCGCATCGGGCCGTTGCTCAGCCTTATATGCGCTCTTTTCCTCCCTCTTCTGGCCAAAAAGCGAGGCAATCTCATCGCCGACCCAATTCAGGCCGGCATTGACCTTTCCTGCGGCGGCACCAATCGCCGACCCTGAGAACGTATTGAACACGACGGACACCGGCTGACCGATTGCGGCATCATCCAGCTCTCGTCCCGGTGCGAGCTTGACGAGGAATCGTCTCACGCTGGCGTCGTCGTCTGAGAAGGTGGGCATCGGCTCGATCTGCACATCGCGGACGAGCGTACCGTCGGCATACTCGATGACTGCTCTTGCACCACGGTAGAAGCGCAGAACTTCGCTTTGTGGGATGCTCGCCGTGATATAGGGCATGCTCGTCTTTTCGCGCAGAACGAGGATCTGAGCCCCTTCCCGCACGAAGCTCGAGGTGCGGCTGTAGCGCGCCTGAATGAAGCAGTCACAAGGACTGTCGATCACAATGCTGCTGGTTCCCTGCGCTCCCTGTATGGTGAGCAATGGTTCACCTGCCTGTACTTCGTTGCCGGCTGCGATAAAGGTCACCTGACCGCTCGATGGGGCAGGAACCGTGACAAGATCGGTGGTGATCAGAGCAGATTGAGCAGGGATGATGTACATCCGCTGAAACACACCCGTGCCGATGAAGCCGGCCAGCAACAGCGTCGCGGCCGCGATGAAACCATATCCTGCGACGCTGCGCCCATAATAGGCCAGGTTGGCAGCAAGCCCCTCCGGATTTGGACGTTGAGGAACATCCCGAGTCTTACCCTCGTTTCTGCGGGATACGACATCCAGAACATCGCCTGCATCTACGACTTCACCTGAAAGATACGCATTCAGAATAAACCTGAGGAGATTGTGCTGGCGTGGTGAAACATCCACGAACCGCATCCCGATCCGGCCGTGTTCCTGATTGACGTAACGCACTTCCGCTCGCACGGGCAGAGTCAGATCATATCCGTTGAAGGGAAAGACGAGTGTAAGATCCACGACACTGCCGGGGCGGGATTCGAACGCACTGCTTCTCACGCCAATTCCACCGACGGACAGATCAATGACGGAAACCGGCGCTCCCATGTGAAGGCATCTCATCGGCAAGCGATAACGCGGATGCTGTCTTTGAACCTCAGCTTCGTGCGTAATCGTCGACATTTCATGTTTCTCCATTGGGAATTACCGGTCACGGAAACAGCAGCAGATGACGAGGCGTCGGGAGTACGTCGACGCTCCAAGCCAGAAGAGCCAGGAATGCTGCCAGGGAAAGTGTGTGCATGTAGGCTGACATGAAGCTGCTCGCGATAAGCGGACGCTTCAGGTTCCGATTATTCGACGTGGTCTTCTGCCGCGTCCACTTCTGACGGTCCAACCGGAAAGTGATGTGAACCTTCATGAGCGATCCGAAGATCTGATTGAAGTAGAGAAGGAATGGGTAAAAGACCGACACTCTTGGACGAGCCGCGAGAAGAGACAGCGTCAGAACATAACGGGATAGCAGGATCCACAATGCATAAAGCAGGAATGCGTATCCGCTGATGAAGAATGTCGCGATCATCGCGACGGCAACGCCGACCAGGGACGTCCACATGGACATGCGCTGGTCCAGAATGGCCCACCATGTGAAGAACCCGATCCTGTTAGGTCCGAGGGCGACAGCCCTCGAGTTGGTGCGCAGCATGTTTCCGAACCAGCGCACCATGAGCATCGCCGCTGCGGATACGAAGTTCGACGCGGGCGGATCCTCAACGGTCATTACGACGACATCTGGAACATAGATCATTTTGTAGCCGTTACGCAGAAGCCAAAACCAGCTCGATTTGTCGTCGCCCGTCAAAAACTTGAAACGACCCAAGCGCCAGTGATCGATGTAATCCAGTTCCACCTGCCGAATAAAACTGGGATTGCAGATGATACTGCCCCGAAACATCGCCATGCGCCCGGTCAATGTCAGGACCCGCTCCGACAGGCCCATGGACGACATGAGAGTATGCCGTTGCGCAAAGCGCAGAGCATACCATTCCTGGAAAATGCGGCTCCCTCGGACCTCGCTCATTTCGTCTGTGGTCAATGCGCCGATCTGAGGGTCGTGTAGAAAGAACCCTGCACATTTATGTATGAGATCCCGAGGAATGATGCTGTCCCCGTCGATGACAGCAACAACGTCGTCCTTTGAAGGACCGCGACGTGCGATTGTTCTGAATCCATAGGCGAGCGCATCTCTCTTGCCAGTTCCGGCAATTCTGACGACGACGAGATCGACCTTGTCCTGGTTTGAGCAGAGGCTTCGGAAGAGAGCTTTGACGAGTCTTTGATCGGCCGCTTCGACGATTGAAGCAACGACCGTCACCTTGCCCGGCGCGGCCATAGCCGCCTCGAACGCTGCCTTATAGACTCTGGCCGTGACAGCGCTATCGATACGGAACGTCGTTATGAGCAGATAGGCATTGGGAGCCTGTCGCCCGATGAGGGCGTCCGCAGTCCTTCGCATATGCGGAAAGACCTTTTTTCGGTAGACCAAAGCTCGTGCAAAGTGTAGCCCCCCCCAACCGTAGCGCCATATCGCCAAGATGCCGATCGTACCAATAAAGCCGCCACCGATTACACGGTAGGCTTCCGGTGGTAGCGCGGCCGCGAGCGCGGCCACGGCGGTTACATAGAGCAGATGCGCCCATACCGACTCGGAGAGCCGGGCGCTGCCGGAATTACCAGCAGATTCCCTGATAGAAGTCACCGGAACACCTTGTCTGATCGATACGGACGAGATCGATAAGCGGACGGCCATCGTTGACGACGCTGATCAAACGTTGAGCCTCCGTACGGTTGCCCAAGACAAAAACGTCAGCATGGTCGATCACCTCGTTAATGTCGGCCGTGAGCAAGGAGGTCAGGTGTGGCAGATGAGATCTTACGAAGTTCAGATTGGCGCCTGTCAGTTTTGAAACCTGAATGTTCGGATCATAGATCCGGATGTCGTAACCACGGCCGAGAAGTCTCTCTGCAAGTTCGACGAGCGGGCTTTCGCGCAGATCGTCCGTCTCGGGCTTGAAGCTCAACCCGATAATACCGACACGGCGTTTACCTGTGGCGGCGATCATGGAGTAGGCGCGCCGCAGTTGCTCCTCGTTTGCCTCCATGGTCGCATCGAGAACCGGCGTCGGCACCTCCAGCTTTCGAGCTGCGAAGCGCAGGGCCCGCAGATCCTTTGGAAGGCACGACCCCCCAAAGGCAAATCCAGGCTTGAGATAGGCTTTCGATATGTTGAGACGCGTATCGGAGCAAAGAACGTCCATTACGGCGTGGCTGTCGATGCCTGCTGCCTTGCAGATATTGCCGATCTCGTTGGCAAAACTGATTTTCAGGGCGTGCCAGGCGTTGTTGGTGTATTTCACCGCTTCGGCCGTTCGAATCGAAACGATCCGGGGCTCGACCTTGAAGATCTTATGAAGTTCTATCAGACGATCGATGGTGGCCTGATCATGACGTCCGAAGATGATTGCACCGGGATCGTAGTAGTCCGTGATTGCAGTACTTTCCCGCAGGAACTCAGGATAGTATGCCACGCCGAAGCCAACTCCTGCCTGTCTTCCGGAAGCGCGCTCGAGGGCAGGCACGATAATGCTCTCCATAGTGCCCGGCAGGATGGTGGAGCGCATGACGATGGAATGAAATGAGTTCTTCTCCCGGATCGCGGCGCCAATCTGCTCGGCTGCCGCCATAACATAGCCAGTGTCGAGGGAACCGTTGGGCCGCGACGGCGTGCCGACACAGACGAATGACAGGTCTGATCCCTGAATAGCCTCGCCGATGTCACTTGTCGCCTTGAGACGCTTGCTGCGGATGCCGTCCTGGATCAACTCACCGAGACCCGGCTCGATGATTGGACTTATGCCTTCATTCAGAGGCTCTACCTTTTGCGGATTCGGATCGACCGCGATGACATTGTGGCCATCGTTAGCCAAACATGCGGCCGAAACAGCTCCAACATAGCCAATTCCAAAGACACTGATTTGCATTAGGCGGTTCCCGTTGGAATAGAGATCAAGGCGCGGTCGTTCAGGGCGCCGGCACAGTCCAATAGATATCCCGCAGATTGACATTTTCTCGTCACTATTTCGGCTGGAGAGATACTCCCGAGGGGTTATATTGAGAACTACTCCCACGAAGATCCAAACTTAACCCTAAAGATCTTAGAAGAATTTTGGCAGCGTACTTGCCGAGGGAATTTGCACGTCATTTCGGCATTGTTTGTCGTACAAACAGGCATCCTGATGGGATGCGGGTCGCTGTCTTCGAGTAGAAACGGCTCGAAGTCTTATACAGGAAGCGAATGTATTACCTCCAAGGCGCAATCGATAGAAATTTATGCCTTGCTATATGAGGGTTTATCCACCAAGGAACCCCATAAATGGCCACAATCATCAATGTCGCCCCGCCGACAGGAAACGCGAAGCAGGACATGGCTGCCATCGACGCAGCCGTCAAAGCCGCCAATGCCGAATATCAGAGGAACCCTGATGGCGGGCAGGTCACCGTCAAATTGGCAGCCGGCGTTTACGCCGTCACAGGAGATCATCAGGATCCGTCCAAGGGAGGCGTCGAGCTTCTCTCCGGCGTGTCGCTTATCGGCGAGGGAATGGGGAAAACCATCATCAAGCTCGATGATGGATTCAATGCGCGGATCAACGGCATCGTTCGTACAGCATTGACTGATGTTTCGAATGTAACAATCTCAAACCTGACGATTGACGGCAACCGGGCCAACAACACCGATCACCAAGCCGGCTTCATCTGTGGCGTGAAAGCTGCGGAAAACAAGATCCAGTCCGACATCACATTGTCCGGCGTCGAGATCATGAATTGCACGGCTTATGGCTTCAATCCGCACGAAGTCACTCGGAACGTTACAATTGAGAATTGCGTGGCGCGCGGGAATGGGCTCGATGGATTCGTAGCTGACTTCATCGTTGGTGGCACGTACAAGAACAACGTCTCGTATGCAAACGGTCGGCATGGGTTCAATATTCAGAACGCAACGAGCGACCTTGTTCTTCAGGACAACAAGGCGTACGACAACGGATCCGCCGGCCTGACCATTCAGCGTGGCAACATCATCCCGAACGGATACACAACCATTCCCTGGGTGACGAACATCCAAGTCATCGGCGGCGAGTACTATCGCAACGCCAGGGAAGGCGTACTCGTTAAGCTCTCGGATGACGTTTCGATCATAGGCGCCAGGATCTACGAGAATCTTCGTCAAGGTATCCGGGTCGAGGGCTCTACCGATACGCTTGTTCGCGAAAGCTTCATTTACAACAATTCCCAAGAAGCCGACCGTACATACGATGAGATTCAGATCCGCCTTCGTTATGACGATGCGGTAACAAAGATTAACTATTATTCGACGAACACGCAGGTTCTGGATAACACCATCTATTCCGACGGCTCAATCAATGCGCGCTACGGAATTCGTGAAGAAGCGACAAACCTCAACGGAGGGCCTACGACCACGAGGGCGATCGGCAACAAGATCAGCGGCATGGATGCAGGCGATATATCAATTCCAGGCTTCGTTCGCGAGGGAACCTCTGGCGATGATGTCATGGAAGGCACGGCTGACGCGGACACCATGCATGGTCTCGGTGGGAATGACACGTACACTGTCAACCATTCCCGAGATGTTGTTGTGGAGAGCGCAGGCGAGGGAACGAACGACCACGTTTTATCTTCGATTACCTATACTCTCACCGACAATGTGGAGCATCTGACCCTCACGGGCCTCCGAACCATCAATGGATATGGCAACGCACTTAGCAATCAGATCGTAGGCAATGCCGCGAACAACGTGATCAAGGCGGGAGCCGGAGACGATTCGCTCAATGGGGGCGCCGGTTCCGATACCCTCGAAGGCGGTGATGGAAACGACACGTATTATGTAAACCTCGTCACCGACGTCATCGTCGAGAAGGTCAACAATGGCCTTGGTGGTATCGACACGGTGTACAGCAGCGCGAACTATACTCTTCCGACGGCGGTGGAAAGGCTGATTCTCACTGGCACGGCGACGACGGCCAAAGGTAATTCTGCGTCAGGCAACAACCTGGTCGGCAATGCCTCGAATAACATACTCGACGGCTTGGCAGGCGAAGATCGCATGGAAGGGGGCCTAGGAAACGATAGATACTATGTTGATGACACAGGCGACCTCGTGGTGGAAGCAGCCGGCGGAGGAACCAACGATCACATCATTACGTCTGTCAACTACACGCTCTCGGCTAACGTCGAACACCTGACGACCAGCGGAACCGGTAGTCTGACGCTGAACGGAAATGAGCTCAACAACAAGATCGTCGGCAATGCTGCCGCCAACACTCTCAGAGGCTGGGCGGGTAGAGACACTCTCAATGGAGGCGGTGGAGCGGACTCCATGGACGGCGGCAATGGCGATGACGACTATTACGTCGACAATATAGACGATCTCGTCATCGAGCGGACTGATGGCGGTATCGATACGATTTACAGCAGCATCAACTATGCTCTCACCGCGCATACGGAAAATCTCATTCTGACCCGAACCGCAAGCAAAGGAACTGGCAACGCACTGGCCAATACACTTGTTGGGAATTCCTCTAACAACATCCTCAATGGCGGCGCGGCTGCCGACCGGATGCAAGGCGGCAACGGGAACGACTATTACTATGTCGATGACCAGAACGACGTCGTCCTTGAAACCTCGACAGGGGGCACGAGCGATAGGATTGTGACCGGCGTGAGCTATGTCCTCTCCTCACACGTGGAGAGTATGACAAGCATCGGAAGCTCCGCAATCGACCTTACCGGCAACGATCTCGGCAATGCTTTGGTGGGCAACGCGGCCGGCAACGTCATCAAGGGCTTGAGCGGCAATGATGTCGTAAACGGCGCAGCAGGGAACGATTTACTCTATGGCGGCTCTGGCAATGACGTGTTCATTTTCAATTCTGCTTTGAGCTCCTCAGCGAACAAAGACAGGATCGGCGATTTCGACGGGAGATACGACACGATCAAACTTGAGAATGCGATCTTCAAAGCCCTCAAGAGTACCGGCACCCTCAGTTCCGCCTTCTTCACCATTGGATCGTCCGCCAAGGACTCGAACGATTACATCGGCTACAACAAGACGACCGGTGATGTCTGGTACGACTCCAATGGGAGCAGAGCCGGAGGCCAAGTAACCTTCGCCAACATCGGCGCCAACAAGGTTCTCAGTAACTCCGATTTCGTCGTGTTCTGAGAGGAGCGGCCTCGCTGAGAATGGCATCATCTCTTTCTTTGGTTCGCCGCATGATTGAGCAGCGAATCAAGTTCACTTCGCTGAAAGCCTCTAGAGGATTTGACGTGAAAAGCGGAATCCACTTGTGGGTCCGGTACTCCATCCTCTGAACAGGGCATCGCGATCGCGGCTCCAGGTCCCCTGGAGCCGCTTCTCCATGGAAGCCGTTGCGAGCCTCGATCAACTGTCCATGATCATCTTCCTTTCTCAGGGCATCACCCGCCCTGGCACAAAGCCTGGCGGCCAACCTTGTGGGCTCTCTTGGCAGGCCGGAAGAGCATGTTAAGCGCATCCGCAAGAGCGGAGAATACCATCGCGGCGGAGATGCAGCCCTCCGCGACCAGGGTCATATCGATCATCGGCAGGAAGCCCAGTGCCGACATGGGTGGCACTGGCCCGGATCAACCGCGACAAAGGGTCAGCGGCAAGACGCATGGCGGTCACGCAGGTAACTACTGCGGTGACCATGATGGGAACAGGCTCCGTTATCCCGACTGCCGTGATGATGCCGGCGATCGAGAATACCAGATCCAGCATCAGGATTTGCTCAGTCGCCGAAGCGAGGATCATTCCAGCCTGCCTGCTGTCGAACATGTCCGGTGCAGGATCGGGATCCACATCGTGTTGGATTTCTTTCGTGACTTTCCACACGAGGAAGATGCCACCGGCGCGAGAATGATATCCCTCCAGGAGAAGTCGTGTCCGAGGGACGTGAACAAGGGTCCGGTCAATCGGGCGGTGGTGACTATCGTCTCCAACATCTTCAGGCGGAGGACGAGGGCCGAGGCGGTGCCGATGCTCCGAGCCCTCGCCTGCTGGTGAGGAGCTCATTTGTTGGTACGAATCGAAATGAAGATCAGATTGTCGGTTCCGAGCACCGCCTCCATGGGACGAGGGTTCTCGGAGCGGCCCATGCGGCCGGGGCTGCTGTCAAGGCGAGGATCTGGTCCATGAGCTACTCTCGGATGAATTTCTCCCTCCATGTTTTCCCGTGGCCCTTCTCAGACAAAACCTGGCCGTACATTCGCCCTCGATTTTGTTCTGGGTTCCTGACGATACGTTGGAACCAAGTCAGACCGGGCAAGCGTTCCCTCTGTCGGATAGGAGGTTGCCATGGGAACACCGTTATACTGGATCGGGAGTGTGAGCTTAGCCCTCGGCCTGTTCGCTGCGGCATCGACCGGCCACGCACAATCGCCACGGCCATGGGTTGACCCGCCCTCCGAGGCTGCAGCAACGCCTGATCCAGCCCCCTCCCCTACTCCTGCGGCGACTTCACCGAAGCCCGCCACGCCCGAGCCGGTTGCGCGGCCTGCGGACATGGACGCGGCAACCAAAGTCGAGGCGGACGAGAAACCGGCCCAGCGACGAACCGGAGGGGTCACCTCAGTGGCCCAGGAGGAGAAACCGGCCTTGAAGCCGCCACCCCGCAAGTCCGTGAGTGCACGCAAGGACCGCCGACAGAAGGCTCGCTCGGCGGCGGCAAGAAAGGAACGGTCCGTGCAATCGGCTCAGCGCCGCGAACGGGCTGATCGAGGCTCTAGATCAGCCCGTGCTGAAAGGGTCCGCGAGGGGATCGATGCCGGCCTCGAGGTCATGACCCTGCGCACCATCGAGCTTCCCGACGGCAGGCGTATCCAGATCCTGACGCGACCCCGGCCAGAAACAATGTCCGAACTCATGGGTGCTGCCGAATGAGAGACTATCTCGACCATTGAGCCCGGCCGGAGAGGGTCAAGCCGCCGTGCACTGCATGCAAAGCATCTTTTGGATGCGCCGGTGCGCTGATCCAGCCCATCGCGGATGCGCCCATGACCAGTCTGCTCCCGGAGGTCGCTCATTGCAGACCGCCTGCCTGTGCCTGCAAGCCCTGAAGGAGGAACTGCCGAGCGCCCTCAGTCCCCTTACCTCTCTTGTTCTTCTTGACAGGTCGCCGCTCTGGGCGGAGCCTTCCAGCCCTTGAAAGTTTGCAGATGGGAGAAAGCGATGCCCAAGAGCGTCAAGGACTTTCTGGAGGAAGCCAATTCCGCCGTTCCTCGTTTGTCGCCCGCTGAAGCCAGGGAGAAGATGCAGTCCGGCAATACGCTTGTCGTCGATGTCCGCGACCCGACGGAGGTTCAGCAGACCGGCCGCCTCAAAGGTGCGATGAACGTCTCCCGCGGCATGCTGGAGTTCCGGGCAGATCCGGACAGTCAATACCATAACCCCGCCTTTCAGAAGGACAGGACCATCCTCCTGCATTGCGCCTCGGGCGGCCGTTCCGCCCTTGCCGGAAAAACGCTTCAGGACATGGGCTACACCGCCGTTTTCAATATAGGTGGGTTCAAGGATCTGGCTGAATCTGGCATCGATACTGAGCCCGCGTAACACTGTCCAATGAGAAGCGGGATCCTGGAGAAGGTGTCAGGCGATGCCTTGAGGATGATTTCAACGGCAGGATCCCTTGCCGGAGCCGCCATGAGCCCGTCGGGCGGACCCGAGGGCTTGCGTTGCACGATCGTCTGCTCCCAAAGAGCGCACTCCGGATCGATCGCTTCTGAGATCAACGCTCCAGAGCCGGCGACCATGGCTCGCCGGGTGGACACCGCGGGCGACGCGGCTTTCCTGTTCGGGGCGCTACGGTCTTCCAGCCATCGGGTTTCTAAATGACCCTGAAATCGTCGCGGGTCAGCCACAGCCATGGACTGACTTTGGCAATCTGAACCGCAGCTGCCGATCCACTGGCATCACCATCATAGGAGAGAGCGCCCGTGAGGAAGTCGTAACGGTTGCGGTCGTTGGCATCGGTTGCCTTAGCGCCCCATCGCAAAGCATCCCACCTGAATATGCCCGGCCCGCCGAGCACATCAAAGACTGCGCTATCCAGCACAATCCTGTCCTCTAAGAGGTTGAAGTCCAGGATCGTGTCAACCGCACCTTTCTTGGGCTTGGCATTGAACACGAAAGCATCGCGGCCAGAGCCCCCGTCGAGGAGATCGGCACCCTGTCCGCCATACAGCCTGTCATTGCCGCCATAGCCGTAGAGACGGTCTCCGTAATTTCCGCCGACGAGAAAGTCGTTTCCGATACCGCCCGAGATCGTGTCCTCTCGTCCGCGCGAGACGATCGAAGCAGTGGCACTGGAGGCCCCGCCGTTCTGACCGCTGGCAACATAGGTAAAGGTATCAGTCAGGATCTGGCCGGCGCCAAGAGCCCGAAGCACGTCGGCCTTTGCGGTGTAGGTGTACGTCCCGTCAGCTTTGAGAACCACGGTGCCGTAGCTCGGCGCCGTATTCGCAGTGACCGTAAGAGCATCATCGGCATCAGTGTCTTGACCTGCACCGTTTGCCCCGCCGAGAATGACATTGCCGCTGGCTCTGCCGTTGCTGCATCTATTTCACCCTTCTTCACGAACTGGGCCGTGCCCTTGGCCTGAAGCACACCCACGACTACATCAATGGTTTCCCGGCAGCGGATGCGGCCTTCGATTCCATTGAGGTGTCGGTGATGAGCTACCGGAGTTATGCGGGAGGGCGGATCGGCGGGTACAGCATCGCATCCGGCAGCTATCCCTCGCACCCTAGTCGACTAACATCCCCACTCTCGACGCTGCCCCCCGGTAACGTTGTCGCGGACCATGCCCGCCACCACATCGCATTCAAAATGCAGGCATAGCTTCCGGGCGTCGGTCGAGAAAATGTGTACGGCTGACCATGCATTCCTCTTCGCTTTCGGATCGCATCGCGAAGCTGGACAACTTAGGGGAGCGCACCGGAATTCTGCCGTAGCCACGCCAAGCCGAGCCCGGTGATAACGATCCGGCTCCCGATGAGTACCGCTCCAGCCGTATCGTCGGCAGCCTGGAGCTCACCGCCGCACTGAAGACCCTCGACTCTGCGCGGATCGACACGCTTCCGATGAGCGCAATGGCCAGCCATCCACGAGTATACGATATTGAGGCCCGAGGCAGAGAGCAGACGGCAATTGGAACCGTAGCGCCAGCCGTCCGTTCGCCCATCATGGACATGCTTGTAAATTGCGCCCTCAGAACCGTCGGACCTCCACTCCTTCTTGGGGCCTGCCTTCTTGCGGTCGGAGCCATACCGATGAGTTCAGTCGTCGAGGCGCGCGCACCGAACGGGTGCAGTTCTCCCGTCACGGTCTCGCCCGGCGATACCCTGTCGGCCATCGCCCGGCGCTGCGGCACGACCTTGTCAGCCCTCGCCCACGCCAACCCTCAGCTTCACGATCCCGACCTCCTGCCAGTCGGGTCCGCATTGGTGCTGCCGCAGGGCTCCCAAGAAGACCAGGTCTCCCAGACTGGATCGGTAGCGGAAGCTGACATCATTGCGGTCGAGCCGTCCGTTCTGACGCCCGGAGGACGGGTTACTATCACGGCATCGAACCTGCCGCCGGGGGTGCGTGTCTGGATCAAGGGCGGCACCAGTCGCTCGCCGGAGCACCATCTCATCCTGGAAGGCGCGCGCGTGGATGCCCAAGGCGAACTTCACGCCAGTCTGCGCCTGTCGGGGTGGCTGAGGGCAGGAGATGAGAACTTCACCCTCTCCGTCGAAGTGCCGCGCGCCAGCATCACGCTCAGCTCCGGACCGCTTGAGGTCAATGCCCGCTACGCGGCCGGAAAGGCACGCTGACGCTGCTGTGCCGGCATCCAGGACGATTTGCGTCCCGAGCGTACGCTGTCCAGGCCGCGGCTGAGAGATTGGGGAACCCCCCGCACTCTCACAGCTTGACCCGGGAGCAGCTTGTCCCTTGACCGAGACAGGTAATCAAGATCGAGGCTGCCCCGGACTGGTGACGTGGGCCGTGAGTGAAACCGCGAGTTCGGCGGTTCCGACAGGATCGATATCGCCGAAGGGCGCACTGGAACCCAGGCGCTGTCGTGCTTGGCCGAATTCAGGAGGCGATGATGCCATTGCTGCTAGATCCATTCTACCGCCACCCTCTCAGGCTGTGCCTTCTCGCAGGGGTCCTTGCTGGTCTCATGGTCGCATCCGGAGCTGCGAGAGCACAGATTTCTGAAGACGAGGAGGTGTATCAATCCTTCGACGAAGAAACGGAATCCGAGGAGGATCTGTTCGGTTTTCCCGGGCAAGCCCCGCCGTCTCTTCAACGCAATTTCGAAGCCGGTGAGCGTCTTGCCGACGACGCCGAGGATGAGTTCTCCGAGGGGCTAAGCGATGAAGAGCAAGGCGATTAGCCGCCTTGGGCTCGGTACCGACAGCACGGGGGGATGGCGTGCATGACGCATCTCGGTCCCATCGCTTCGGTCCTCATCGTCGCCATGAACTTCGTCGACTTCCCCGGGCCGACAATTGCGGCCGAGACGGGGAGTCTGGATCGCCTCAGGCACAAGGCTCTCGAACTTGTCAACAGAGAGCGGCAGGAGCACGGTTTGCCCCTCCTGTCGCTCGGACCGGCTCTGAACGAAGCGGCCCAAAGCCACGCTAAGGACATGCTGCAGCGGAAATACTACGCACACTCGTCCCCGGAGGGCGATACGGTGGCCGACCGCTATACCAATGCCGGGGGCAGCCGTTGGCATGTGACGGCAGAGAATATTGCCCGGTGCCAGGGGTGCCCTGTCCCACCGACAGAGGAAAGAGTCGAACGTCTGCACCGGGGCTGGATGGACAGCCCACCGCATCGCGAGAACATCCTGAGGAGAGGTCTGGATCGGTTCGGGTTCGGCATCATCGCCGATTCCGGTGAGGCCCTCTATGCCGTCCAGACCTTCGCAGGGACTGGAACTCCGAGAGAGATGCAGGCCGGTAGAGCATCCCCTGTGACAGAGGCAGAAGAACAGACGGCCCTGGCACTCCAACCGATCAACAGGGAGCGTCGCGCGAATGGCCGAGAACCCCTGCGAGCCGATCCGGCTCTGGTTCGCGCCGCCTCGAACGTGGTGCCGCGGGGCAGCCAAGATACGGCGGATCTCGATGTCCAGGGGCGTCTCTCAGACGTCCTGCCGGCCGACGCATCCCCCAACTGGCGGTCTTGGACGGCAATCGTCGGGCGCTGCGGGGGATGCGGAACGGAGCCGACCGACGCGGACATCCGATATTTCGTGAGCCAGTGGCTCGAAGACCCAGGCTACAGAACCCGGCTTCTCAGCCGCGATCTCACTCATTTCGGGCTTGCACTCCAGGCAAACGGTGACGGGCTCAAGACGGCTTCTGCCGTCCTCGGCCAGCGACGGTGAGGTGGTTCGTTCTATCACGACAAACACTGCCGGAGCACTCATAAGCCAGCGCAGCATCGCTCTTGCGATGAGCGGAGCAGCGGCCGTCTCGTCCGGTCTCGTTCCGAACCGATCAAGATGAGCCTCGCCCATGATCCCACAATCGCCGGTTTCGTCGGTATACTTCGCCTATCGTTCCCCTTCATATGGATCACCTCAATGCCGCCAAGCATCATGCGGGCAGTGTCGAGGTCTTGGAAACCGAGCACCCGCTTGTGTCGACTGAACCGGTTCAGCAGTTCGGGCGAACAGCGCCCGACTCATCTCCGCGAAGTCACGTAGACTGAAACTATGGGCGACATACCATCGCACGCACAGTGGGATTACCGATCAACTCAAATGCCTGCCCTTGAACACACCACCCTTCGCTCCCGAACTCCCGCGAGCAGTGGCGGGAAGGCTGAAACCGAATTTTCCGACGGATCTGAAATTGAATCCCTGCTTGCGAGTAAAAGCGAGGCCGAGCGGGATGTTGGTATCCCGCCGCGGCCATCGTCACGCGCAAGAAATAGTCGCCCAAGCGTGTTCTAGCCCAGCATCTCACAGCGGATCGGATCTTCGAACGACACGCATGCGTGTGATTGGCATCACCTGAAGGAGGGCGAAATTTGGCACTCTCCCGGACGCATTCGCAGTGTTGGCAACAATCACGATTGCGAATCCCGCTCTCTCATGCGGCGAACTCCGCGCTTCAGAGCCGATGTCCAGTGCGTTGGAATCTACAGCAGGCTTTCGCCCGAGATCGAAACAGTCGTCTACCGGGTTCTCCAAGATGGCCAGGTGAGGAGGCCGAATGAGATGCAGCGCTGAAGGGAGCGTTACAGCACCGTTCTGAGCCCTCTCCCTCCGTCATGTCCGTCATCGGGTCGTCCCTGTCTGATTTGGCGATGCATCCGCAAGCGGCAGACTGACAGTCTCCGTATGATCCGGAGATCGGTATTCGCCGCCATCCTGCGACACGGCTGGCATGGCAAGAATCTCTTCTTCTCCGATACCGGGCAGCGAGAGTCTGCCAGAATGAATCGTCATATTATCGAGTGGAATGGCAATTTGCTTGTTTCCAGGCCACCGCGGGCCACGATAGGGCATGAGCACGAAGATCCGCTGGTCGCCTCCTCGCGCCAGGCGATCGACGTCCCCTATCTGCTCTCCCTTACGGTTGAAAACATCCATGCCGGCAACCTGCCCAACTTCGAGCACGGCTTTCGACGAAGACCCGTTTTGCAATGCCTGCGCGGTATCCATGCAGGCTTGGTACTGCCCCCCCTCACAAGAGATCTGCATTCTCTGGAGCGCCTCATACGCCTCCGAAAGCGCCCTTCCCTGGAGAACGCTGATGAGGCGGTCGCACTCTGCCCGCCCCTGATCCGACTGGGCGTAAGTCAAGTTTGCAGGCAGTACGGTGTATCCAATCGCCAGAAGCAATTCCATTTGTGCTCGTACCATTGCCGATATCCTCACATACTTGCTGGCTCTCCTATTTTGCCACCGCATGGCTGAGATGGTTGAACCGGAAGCATCAGCCGGATATTCTCCATTCCGCCCTCGAAGATCAGGCATGTTGCCCTGGGCCGCCGCAGGGGCCTCGCCCAAGGCGGGTGCTCCCCCGTCGGCGGAACAGGTGCCGCAGGCAGGACAGGATGCGCGCTCCCCGCGACATTCGGCATGCCGGGTGTCGCCCCATAGGGCGTCACCCACAGGACTCGTAAAGCGAAATTTCCATCTGCCGAGACACTGGAAGATCGATGACGCTTTCGGGCTCTCTTCAGTCTTTCTTTTAGTCACGTCGACCGCAATCGATGCGACACCTGCTTCAGGGACCTTCGAGCGAGATACAGGGAGCAGAATCTTACGTCCCGTGGGTCAGGGACCGTTATCGACAACAAGCCAGCGCACGCGCCAGGTGTCATCCTCAAAAGGAACATTTCCGATGCTTCCGATCCCACTGTCGCAGGTTCGGGTCGCAAGACCTTTCAAGCTCGAGATCCTGAAAGGCATGGTCGACCCTCGGGCCTAATTTTCTAAGGCTAACCATATCCCCGCGGCTCCGTTCCTATCCTGCGCCGCAAACTGGTACGCCAGCGGACCGGCGACACCATCAAACGAGCGCTCCGGTGTGCGGGTGCCCTCTGACGTTCGCCACTTCCAGCGGGGACGCTAAAAATCGCTGCGGATCAGATAACAACCCGGGAACACCCTACACTTGTACGCGTTCCGCCTGAACCGTGAGAGCACAGCCAGGAGTGACGCCATGGAAACGGACGCCAGCATCACCCTGGAGCGGATCGAAGGCTTCATCACGGGCTTCTGGTGGATTCTGCCCAACCTCGGCATCGCGCTGGTGGTCTTCCTGATCTTCCTGGCAGTCGCCTGGGGCGCGCGTGCGGGCATATCCCGGTTCTTCCACCACCGCGGTCGCCCGGATCTCGCCGCGCTGCTGGCCGGCTTTACACGCTGGTCGATCATTGCCCTCGGCCTGCTCGTTGTCGCCACCATTGTGTTCCCGTCGGTCAAGCCCGCCGACGTCCTGGCTACCCTGGGTATCGGCTCCATCGCCGTCGGATTCGCCTTCAAGGACATCCTGCAGAACTGGCTGGCCGGCCTGCTGCTGCTCCTGCGGCGCCCCTTCCGCCAAGGGGACCAGATCGTGGTGGGCAAGCATGAGGGAACGGTCGAGCGGATCGAGGCGCGCGCGACCCTGATCCGGACCTATGACGGCAAGCGGGTGATCATTCCCAACAGCAGCGTCTACACCGAGTCTGTGACCGTCAACACCGCCTTCGAGCAGCGCCGGAGCGAGTACGACGTCGGAATCGGCTACGGTGACGATGTCAAGAAAGCGTGCGACGTGATCCGCAACGCGATCGAGGGATTGTCGGGCATATCGAACAACCCCGCCCCCGAGGCCATCCCATGGGAACTCGCCGGATCAAGCATCAACATCAAGGTGCGTTGGTGGACCGACCCGCACCAGGCGGACGTGGTTCATGCACGGGGGCATGTGATCCAAGCGGTTCGGCAGGCGCTGGGTGAGGCCGGTATCGACCTGCCGTTCCCGACCAACGTTGTTCTGCTGCACGACCAGACCGAGGAGGTCGACGGGGACCGCACGCGCCAGCGCGAGGGCTGGCCGGCTGGCGACAACCCGCCAGCCCCGCGCCACCTGAACGCAGGGACCGTCACCGATGGAGGTGAACAGAGACGAGTGGAGGAGGCTCCCCGTCCGACCCGACGGCGTCATTAATCGGTGCGGAGGCTCGACGGCAGAGCGCAAGTTTCACCGGCACGCTAACGTACACGGATCGGCTGTGCCCAGGAACAAACCTTGTCGCTACAGGTTGCTCCGGAACCTGCATAGCTTCTCCGGGCGTGTTGAGGCGGCGATTGGAGCCTTGCCCGAGGACCTCCGCCTACTGTTGGGAAGATCGGAGCTATCGCGGCAATCCTTATTCGGCGCCGGCTCGGGCAGGGCGAGTGCGGTCCGGACCGAGGGGCGCAGGCAATCCGGCGGTACCATTCACAATGCATCGTAGGGCCAATTCCGGCAGGATCCCACCTCGGGATCCTGCCGGCCCGCTCGCGGTTGACCCTCCATGGAGCGGATCCGGAACATCATCGTTCGACTTCGCGGCCAGCTTTGGCTCATACCGCTGGCGATGAGCATTCTCGCGCTGGGGCTGGCCTGGTGGCTGCTCACATCAGGCGCCGCCGTTTTGGAGGGGTGGGACGACGCCAAAATCTGGTGGCTCTACAGCGGTGACGCGAGCAGTGCCCGTGATCTCCTGTCCAGCCTGCTCTCTGGACTAATGACGATGACCTCGCTCGTTGTGTCAGTCACATTCGTGATCCTGACGCTCGCCGCCAATCAGCTTGGGCCGCGCCTCATCGCGACCTTCATGGCGGATCGGCAGATCCAGATGATCCTGGGCCTTTTCCTCGGCACCATTCTCTACGTGCTCGTGGTCTTGCGCACCCTGGATGATACGCTCGGAAGCGAGGGCGTGCCGCACATTGCGATCACTGTCGGCAGCGGCCTCACGGTCGTCTGCCTGATGGCGCTGCTGTTCTACGTGCACAAGATCGCCAGCGCGATCATCGCCGACAACGTGGTCACTCGGATCGCTAGCGACTTGCACAACGATATCCGAAGCATCTTGCCGGAAGACGCAGGCGAGACGGAGCGTGCCTTGCCGGAACTGAGGGTGTCTAGAGCCGGTACCGTATCGCTCGACCGGGCTGGCTACGTCCAAGTCGTCGATTATCATCGGTTGGCTGAGATCGCCTGCCAGGAGAAGGTTCTGTTGGAGGTAAAGGTACGGGCCGGGCACTTTCTCCTGATGAATGGCGAGCATGTGGTTGTCCACGGCGAGCGCCCCATGAGTCATAAGGCAGTCGAGGCCGTGAGAGACGCTTTCGTGGTGAACAGCGAGCGCACACCGGCACAAGACTTGGAATATGGCCTGCGCCAACTGGTAGAGATCGCCTTGCGGGCCCTATCGCCTGGCATCAACGATCCGTATACGGCGGTCGCAGTCATTGATCGGCTGGGCGCAGCATTGGAGGAGATCTTTCAGCGCTCGCTCCAGGCTGCTGTCTGGCGCGACAAGGATGGCAATGTGCGGGTGATCGCCCAACGCTCGGACGTACAGAGCCTGACTGATATGGCGTTTGACGCGATCCGCCAGGCCGCGGGGCAGCTGCCCACGGTGCTGATCCGGATCGCTGACGTCCTCGGGCAGTTGGCGCCAGTCCTCATGTCCACATCGACGCGGGAGACGGTGTTGGGGCATTTGGCAAAATTGGCAGAGACCGCCAAGGAAGAAAATCTCACGCCGAGCGACCGCGAAGCCGTCCTCACCCGCATCGAGCAGGCTCGGGGCGCCGTCACCACTCATTTCAGGAAGGGGACGCTCCATCTGCTCTGATTCAGACGACCTTTCGCATACCCGACCGGACTGGATTCGAGAGCGCTTCGTTCCGACGGCGGTAACATCGTGTGGAGACAACGCTCAAGGTAGGCCGTAAGGAGGCAAGATTACGCCCCCCGGAGGATGGCACCGTAGCCTCGTCGGATGTAGTTTGCTTCTCACCGGGCACAGTTGTGCTCTCGCCCGAAGTCTGGCGGACGCATGTTTTTTCGCCAATACTGTAATAGCAACTGCAAGGGGAACGGCAAGGAGAATGCCAAGCCAGCCGAACGTCACTCCGAACACCACGATGGCAAAATGCACCAGGGCGGGAGGCATGGATACCGCCCGCTGCTGGATGAAAGGTCTGATGACGTTGCCCTCGAGCTGCTGAATGATCATGACTGCAGCGGCAGTCCAGAGCAGAGTTGCCAAGTCCATCGTAGTGGCAAAGACCAAAGCCGGAACGGCACCCAAATGGGCTCAAGGAACGGGATGAAGTTGGTCGCACCGGCGATCAAGCCAGGCGCCAGAGGCGAAGGCAGTCCAATCCACCAGAAGGCCCCGGCTGACGCAGGTGGGTCGATCACGAAGGTGACCTGTTCACCTCCCTTGGTGACCGCACTCACAAGGTAGGTGGCATTGAGCGTCCGGACATTCTGGATGCCAGCCTGCTTCAGGGCATCCTCAACCTCCTTATAGCTGCGGGGGGATATCTGCTGCGACGATTGGCTGCCGCCCTGCTGTCCGCCGCTAGGCTGGCTTTTGCGCAAGCGCTGCCGATGAAACCGACATGGCCAAAGCAATGGTAGGTACAAATAGTGTGCGCATCATGAGTCTCCCCTGATTGAGGATAATGGTTCCAGCGATATGTGTGCCGGCTCATGTGCTGAATGAGGTGGCACAGAGCGAATGCCAGTGGGACACGCACGTTCCGGAACCATTGCGGGATTGGGTCGCAACCGTACCAAGAACAGTGGAAGGCAGCGGATGCGGTGATGATCTTGTCCGGCTCACATTACGGACGCGCTTCGTGATGGACGGCCCCTGCGCCGACGCAGGGGCCATGGACGGGTATCCTTTTGCATGGTCGGCCGACTGCGCACCCGCTCACCTGTGGGCTCGTGCTGCCGGTCAACCGTCCCGACCTGTGCGCTATCAAGGAAGTGCAGTCCCTCGCCCAAGCCATTCCGGCACGCAATGGCGGGGCCACCATACGTGGGGAAAGATCACGAGGAGATTTCGGTCGGGAGGCATGCCGTCCACGTGGGTAAGGTGGTTCATCAAGGCATCAGCCCTGCCCTGAACCTGCGGGATCTTGATCTCGACACTCGAATTGCTCGTCCACAGGCCTTGAACGAATCCGAGGCGCAACTCGCGTGGGCCATCGACCTCATGATTGATCCTTCCGCCGCGCGCTTACGTTCTTGCGATGGTCGATCCGCCGACGGCTTTGGCGTGGTCGGGATTCAACAGGGCCAGCGCTCTAGCATGTGTCAGGACCAGGGCATGTCCGGACAGGGCGGCGGACGGAGCATGATGACTGAAAGCCAGGTCCGCTCGCTGCTGAAATAGCGCCTCGCAGATATCCGGAATCTGCAGCGCGAAAGAGATCACTTCTGCGCCTCGGCCGACTGGCGTGGCGAGCAGATGAACGTGAGCGTGAACGCCCAAATCGGCGAGATCTCGCAACCCGGCAATCTGTTGCTGCCGAGCAGATCGAACTGGGAGGAAGGGACCAGTTTCCGTGTCGTGGTCCCGCGTCATGGTAGCCCCTGTCGATGCACACACCCAGTCCAGGGACCGATCGCCGTAGAGAGCGAAATCTGGGCCCGGTTTCTCATGTCCGGGCCGATGTTGTTGCGTCCCGAGCCACAAGAGCAATCGGGATCAGACCCATGTTCTCACGGTCCCACGTCCTGTACGCCACTCTCCTGGCACTTGACGCTCGTGGCGAGGACCAGATCGCTGCGGCTCTTGGCGAGCGCATGAGCCTTGTGGCAACCGGCGGTGTGGCCGCAACCGCGGCTATCGATCAGAACCGGGGTGATCCAGGCGGACCTAGCCCTTACCGGCAGAGGCCCCAATCATCACGGCTCCGAAGGTGTCAGCACCGTCAGGTCCACAAGTGGCGTTACATTGAACTGGCTTTTCAGGCGCGACTGGATCGCGCTGGACAGGTCCTGCTCGATTCTTTGCTTCTCATCGGCGCGGCTCGCCTGGACATAGGCTTCGACCAGCAGCGTGTTCTGCCCCGGAATGTCGGCGCGCGTAAAATCCGCGCTCACGCGGACGGGCTTGGCCAAGCCGCTCGCGTTGATCGCCTCCTGCACCACTGCCGCCGCATGCTGCGCTTGGGTCGAGCGCTGGAGATTCGGCGAACTTGAGAACTGCCAGGTAAGGAGTGCCACGACTGCGGCCAGAGAGGCCGACCAGGCTGTAATCCCAAGCCAAGCCCGGCCCCGTACATACCGAACTCCCTTGGGCGAGAGGCCGAACAGGCGAAAGACAATCGTTCCTGACAGGTTGATGCCGACAAGCTGCAGCAGGAGAATGAAAGCGCCTGATTTGACGAGGTCCCACTCGCCGATGGCCGACGCCATCCCGATTGTCCCAGCCGGGGGCGCGAGCGAAGCTGCGACAAGCATTCCTGTCGCGGCGCCGCTGACAAGACTGCTGCGATCCGATTGGCTCAGGTTCAGCGCACCGGCTGCACCGGCCACCAGGGGCAACAGGACGGTCACAGACGAAATCATGCTGGTGGAAATCATCTGCTCGGAGGCGATCCTTTGGCTCATGGCCCAGCTCAGGCCCCAGGCGACCAGGATCGCCACTGCGAGAGCGACGAAGTAGCGGAGCACGGAGCGCCCAAGCAGGGCCACATCGCCTCGGGCCGTCGCGAGCGCCGAGTTCATGGCTGGCCCGGCGAAGGGCGCGATGAGCATCGCCGCGGTGAGCAGGTACACGGTGTTCGTAAACAATCCGATCCAGACCACGATGCCTGCAGCGACGGCATAGCCGAGAAAGCCTGTCCATGATCCGACGCTCTGAAGCCCTCCGAGATAGATCTCGATGGGACTGCGATGAGCGACGTCGACAACCTGCTCAGGAGCCTGCGATGCGGGTGGACGGAGCGTAATCACACCGCGCGGGATGAGGGTCAGGTGGAGGTCGGGAATACCATCAAGCTCATCAAGGAGAGCCTCGACCTGGGTGTTCGGCACATGGACCAGAACAACATCGCATGGCCCCTCCTCCGCCTCGGCTTCGAAGTAGGACAGATTCCTGCCCTTGTGCATTCGGGCGAGCGAAACAACTTGGCCTCCCTGCCCGCGCGGGACGCGCACGATCATTTGGCGCATCGAACCCCCTTCAGGAATGTAACCTTGGTTTCACGGCACCGGTCTTCCCAAGCACGGAGCTAACCCGGGCACGAGGCGTACTTGAAATGTCCACGACAGCACCACCAGCCTCCTTTCCTTGATAAGGGACCGGGTGACAACGCCGAAGCGATGCCAATCGTGCCTGCTTCGCATCACCTTCTGATTCGTAGTGTATGGTGTTCCGTACAAGCAACGGTTTCGCGCACCCCACTGCCCGCTCCCGCCTTGTTTCGGCTGGCATGCGCCGGCCGGGCCTTTGTTACATCTGGGAATTGGAGGTCAGTCGCAAGCACATCCGCTCATCGAACAGTAAGACCTTGGGCAACGATCCGATCCTTGACGATTGCCCGGCAGATTTACCGCTTCTCCTCGGCGGCTGCATCGATCAACGCGGCGTTGAAGGCCTTCAGCGCCTCGGCTTGCTCCAATACGCCGACAACACGGGCATGATCTCGCGCGTCGGTGACGGGAAGATGTTCACGGCCGCAGGCATCAAAGGCTCTGAGCGCCACCTCGATGGAGTCATTGGTAGTCAGAATGCATTCCCCGTCGCGGCGACACGCTCGCCAGGCTCCAGAGGTCTGATGAGGTTCTTGATCATGAGTCTGCGCCCGACACGCCGATGTACCCCTTCATCGGGATACAGCCCCCGGGACGCCAATTGTAGAAAGAAGCAGCTGCAGCCGAGGAGCGCCTCGGACAGAGTGTCGGCAACCGGGACGGTAAGCGGCAACGCGATGCTCATAGCGTGGCCTCCGGCGAGCTCAAACACCATCACTGTTGTTGAGATTGGGGCATCAAGAGCGGCTCCAGCTACGGCCCCCATCCCGAGGATGGTGTAGACGGCTCTGCTAGAAGCTGGCTCGGGCAGGAGCGAAGTGGCTGCAAGTCCGAAGGCTGCTCCGGCCATTGCACCAAGATACAACGCCGGAGAAAAACTCCGCCTGCCAGGCGACTGCCGAGCGTGAGGGCGGTCGCCGCGGTCTTGACAAGGACAAGACTGGCCAAAAGGCCAAGCGGGAGCTCCTGGGTCAGGGCAGCCTCTATGGTCTCGTAGCCGACCCCCAGCACCTCCGGAAAGAAGACAGCAAGCGCTCCAACGCACACACCACCGAGCGCTGTCTTGAGCCAGAGCGGAACGGCCAAGGTCCTGAATATCCAGTCAGTTCCCATCACGGCAAGTTGAAAGAAGACGGCGACGGCGGCCGCAACAGCCCCAAGCATCGCAAAGGCTGGGAACTCCCAGGTGGCGGCGATGCGGTGCTCCGGAATAGGGAAGGCCGGAAACTCGCCGAAGGCAACTCGCCCGATGATCGTCCCAGCCGCCGAAGCAATGACGACCGGCGCCAGCACCGCCGCCGAGAAGCGCCTGAATACGACCTCCAAAGCAAAGAGGGCGCCTGCAATTGGTGCATTGAACGACGCCGCGATGGCGGCTGCGGCTCCAGCACCGATAAGAGCCCTACCATCCCGATCGGGCAACTTGACCCGCCGCGCGAGTGCCGCGGCCAGGCACGCGCCAAGATGAATCACCGGGCCCTCGCGGCCCGCGCTCCCGCCTGATCCGAGCGTCAGTGCCGCCGCCATTGCTCCTAGTATGCCACCGCGCAAGCTGAGCCGGTCAGAACTGAAGGCTTGCGCCTCAATGACATCGGCTGGCCCCCCCGCCCGTCGGCCGGGCACGAGGAACAGGAGAAGCCCGACAGCCAGCCCGCCGATAGCTGGCGCTGCAAGGATGACGGCCATGCAACGCTATGCGTCGCACTAGCCACACGCTCGGACAGGTGCCGAGCCAAAGGATCTGAACGGCGTCGATGGCAAGCCGGAAGGCGACAGAGGCGCAGGCAGCGAACAGTCCGACCACCAGCGCCGTGACCCAGGCTCGCAGGTGGCCCTCATCCGGAAAGGTTGAGAGGTTGGGCCTGATGAGGTCGGAGAGAAGGCCGAACAACTGCCGGGCGAAATGCTTGAAGGGTGATCGACGGTTCATCGGAAGAGATTCTTCCCGCACCGGAACTCAGGCAAGACCCGGATCAAGACGATTGCGGGCCCGCTCAGGCGGGTTAACGGATACCAACGCAGAGATGCCTTAGGCCGGCAGGTGGCGGGCAGTTGCTGTGCCCCCATAGGCTGACATGAGAGACCCCAAACCGGCAAGGTCTCTCATGCCGGGAGCGATGTTCGGGCGCCTCCTCTCCGGATCGAGGAAGACGGAATGGGACCGCCCCCCGCTTGGTTACTGCCGGTACTGTTGGTCGTCTGAGCTTCGGTTGCCTGAGGGCTCGCTGGTGCTGGCGGTCTGCCGGTTGCTCTCGCCTGTCCCGGCATCGATCAAGAGATTGTAGGGCGTACCATTCCGTGACGCTTGCACCCGGCAGCTGGTGCCCTGCTGCTGTATGTTGCCGACAATGTTCCAGCCCTGCTCATTCAACATGGTCCGAACCTGGCTGGGGGTGCCATGGCTCGGTTCGATCACGAAGCCGTTGCGCCCATCGACCCGGAGGTCCCCCTGCTCGCCATGCCAGTCTGCCGTGCCGGTATAGGTATTTCCGTCCTGTGTCAGGTCAGAGATGTTGGAGAAGCCGTGCAATTGCGGATGCGATCGAATCCGATCCTGACCGACCAGCCTTGGAGTCATGATCTCGTCTGAAAGCTGGTTGCGACTGGAACCTGCCCCGGAATTCTGACTCGAGCCGACCTGCGGACGTGGGTTCGACAGCCCTTGAGGATTGAAACCCTGGTCCGACCCGGAGGTGCTTGAGGTCGTCAGGCCGTTCTGCTCGGGTGGATTGACGACCATGATGACCTGCTGTCCCGATCCGGTTCTGGCCTGCACCAGGAACGCGGCGTCGAGAATGCGGATGTTCCGGAATCCAGCCTGGCGCCGTTCCTGACGAAGCAGCGCCCTTTTGCTCGCCCGGCTTTGCCCCTGAGACTGGCTCACGGTATTTTGGCGTCCGCTCTCTGGGGAAAGGGAACCGGGCGGCCAGGTTTGATTGTGCTGGGTCTGATTGTCAGGCTGGTTCTCGGCCGGGGGAGACAGCGGCCCAGGATCCCAATTCCGGTTGACGCTTGGCTGGTTCATGCCCGGACCGGTGCGGTTCTGGCCGAAGCTCCGGCCTTGATTTCCCTGGCCGCCTTGGAAGTCGAAGCTGGATTGAGCAGGCACTTCAGTCGAACCGCCGGCCAAAAGAGCGCTGACGAGCACGGCAACCCATCGCATCCGCATAGTTCCCTCAATGATGAGGCTCCAGACCTCTTGATGCGTCGTAATGACAGACCGCGGCCCTGGGTCCGGGCTGGATCTCAGCCCTGTACGGTTCTGTACGAAAAACAGGGGTGCAGCAGGCGAATGCGTCGCAATTTCGGATAGGAGACCAAGAGCGACATCCGTTCTTGCGAGAGGCTGATGCGGACAGGAGTCCGAATTGCTCAGCGAGCGCGGCAGCAGATTTCAGGTATGCTTGCCTGTTGCTTTCGCCTCGTATGGATCAGATCGAGCCGATGGTTTGGATAGGCGCCTTGCCAGATCCGGATCGGATTCAGCCCGTGTCCTGATCGGTCGCGGAGCCGGTCAGTCGTATCGCAGACCAAGTGCGTCTCCCACTGATCAGGATGCCGCCGCTTGTTACAATCTTCGTTGCTTCCAGCACCGGGTTGCGTTGGGAGACTGGCGGCACCGGCACTCTCAACAGCCTGTCAGCCTGGAAGCCATTGCTGCCCAAGTCGGCATGAGCCCCGAAACTTCGTCCGGCGTTTCAAGGATGCTACCGGGCACACCCCTTGAGCTACATTCATGCGCTCCGGATCACCATGGCTAGACATCTTTTGGAGGATGGGCGCCAAACTATCCAGACTGGTGGTCAGGCGGTCGGCTATGAGGACCGGACCTTTTTCCGGGGATTATTCAAACGCCACACGGGCGTGTGTCCGACCGCATACCGGACCCGTTTTGGCAACCTGCCTATCGCCAGCCGGGCCGCAGACCGACATTCCCGAGAGGCCGGTTCTTGATCGTGCGTGGTGGGCCTCGTCGAACTCCAGCTCGCCTCACCCGATCTGCCGCAGCGCGGCCGGCAATCGTGCAGCTGCGGCGCCCCCCGGGCTCCGGTGCTGGCGGGCGTCCCATCCGGCGCCGGTCCTAAGATGATGCCGTCAACGCGTCCGGCCTGTCCGGTACCCGGACGCGCGGATCGCCGCATCGAGCTCCAGGCTTGCCCCACCCCACACCCGCTCTCAGGCCGTCTGGTGCAGCCGCGCGATGGATTGGAAGCGTTGCCGGTAACGGGCCGGCGTAATCCCGGTTCGCCGCTTGAACAGCCGTCGGAAGAAGGCGGGATCGTCATAACCGACCATATGCGCGACGGTGTCCGTCGGCTCAGCCGTGGTTTCCAGAAGCTGCTTGGCCTCCTCGATCCGCAGGGTCTGTACGTACTCGACCGGCGCATAGCCGGTGGCGGCCCAGAAGCGGCGCTTGAAGGTCCGCTCGGGCAGCCCTGCCTGAGCCACCATGCGCATGACCGGGTTGTCGGCCGCATAATGCTCGGCGATCCAAGTCTGGCATCGCGCGATCACGGCATCCTCGTGCCGCCTTCCCTGCCCGGCGACGGCGTAAGCGGCCTGGCCCTCGCTGCGGTCTCCGAACAGGAAGATCTTGGCCGTGCGAACCGCCTCGGCCTCGCCGCAATAGCGGGCGATCAGGTAGAGGGCGAGGTCCTCCCACGAGGAGGCGCCACCGCTGGTGACGATGCGGTGCTCTGGCCCGCTCGGCAGCAGAATGCGCTCAGGGCGCAAGCGGACACCCGGAAAGCAGGACCTGAAGAGGTCGCTCGCACTCCAGTGCGTGGTGGCCTCGTAGCCCTCGAGCAAGCCGGAATCCGCCAGGAGAACAGAGCCGGTGCAGACCGAGCAGATGGTCGCCCCCCTGTTGAACTGCTCGCAAAGCCAGCGGGAGGCTTCCGGCCATCGGCCCCGCGGGTCGCCGATGCCGGCGAGGGTCAGGTCTGTGACGATCACGATATCGGTCTGTACGGCCTTCTCCAACGAGGCTTGCGGCACGATGGGCAGGCCGACGGCGCACCGGAATGCCCGCCGTTCTGGGGAGACGATCCGGGGATCCATTTTTGGGCATGTCACCGGCTCACCGGTGAGTTCCGACCAGACGGAGCCGACGGAGGAGAACACTTCATAGAGCCCGTAGAGTGCCGCCGGCGTGCTTTCCGGCAGGGCCAGCAGGCTGATCGAGATGGGCCTGGGTTCCGCGCTCGTGCTCATGATGCGAGATTGGCCGGTTTGCCTTGCTCCTGTCCAGTTCGGCTCTGCCGTCTTCGCGGCGAATGCCCCATCCTCGCCGCGGTGATCGTGACAACCAGGAGGACCAACCATGTCTCAGCAATCTGCCGGAACGCATCGGCTTGACCAGCAAACGGCGGAGGCCTTCGCCGCCCGCGCGGCGGACATCGTGAACTCCGGCGCGATCGCCATCATGCTGTCCATCGGCCACCGGACCGGGCTGTTCGACACGATGGCGAAGATGTCGCCGAGCACCAGCATTCAGATTGCTCGCGCGGCCGAACTGTCGGAGCGCTATGTCCGGGAATGGCTCGCCGCGCTCGTCACCGGCGGCATCGTGACCTATGACCCTGCCCGCAAGACCTACACTCTGCCGGCCGAGCATGCCGCCTCCCTGACGCGCGAGGGCAGCCTCGGCAATCTCGCGCTGTACGGCCAGCATGTCGCTCTGCTGGGAGTTGTCCAGGAGCGCGTGATCTCTTGCTTCGAGACCGGCGCGGGCACGACCTACGACAACTATCCCTGTTTCCACCAGATAATGGCCGAGGACAGCGGGCTAACCGTCGTGGCGCAGCTCTTCGATACCGTGCTGCCGCTGGTCCCGGGGCTGGCGGAGCGCCTCGCGGTCGGGATCGACATGCTCGACGCCGGGTGCGGCCAGGGCCGAGCAATCATCGCCATGGCCGAGCGTTTCCCGAACAGTCGCTTTGCCGGCTACGACCTATGCGGCGATGCCATCGAGGATGCCAGCCGCGCCGCGGCGGCGGCCGGGCTGACGAATGTCAGGTTTGCGAGGCGGGATCTGACGGATTGGAGCGAGGAGGCCTGCTACGACTGCATCACGACGTTCGATGCGGTTCACGATCAGAAGGATCCGCAGGATTTCCTGCGCCGCCTGCATCGCGCCCTGCGACAGGACGGCGTCTATCTGATGCAGGACATCGGCGGATCGGCACGGCTGGAAAACAACATCGATTTTCCGATGGCGTCGTTTCTCTATGCGATCTCCTGCGCCCATTGCACCCCGGTCTCGCTCGGCCAGGGCGGCGCCGGGCTCGGAACCATGTGGGGCTGGGAGACTGCCGAGTCGATGCTGCGCCAGGCAGGCTTCTCCGACATCGGCCGTCACACACTGCCCAATGATCCGATGAACGTCTGGTTCGTGGCACGCACATCGCGACCGGACGAGGCCGCAGACGGATCATCGGCAGAAGAGGCCTAGCCCATCGTGCGGACCCGGAGGGTTACGTTGGGGAAAGGTGGACCCGGTTTTCCGGATGAGCGATGCGCTCACAGTGGAAGAGAGCATCGGATGGTCCAGAAGCGCAGGTCCGCTTTTCACGCCCCATGCTCCAAGTCCCCGTGATGGCCTCGGCGGCACGCAGGTGTAGGCGCACATCGTTCCATGTGATGTCTCATGTGGTCCGGCGCGCCGCCGCGTCCCTGATCATGGGGCGAACTCCGTGGGAGTTCTCACCGAACACCTGCACCCTGGGTGCAGGCTTGGAGATCAGCATGGGCATCGGCCCCGGCCTCAATCTCCTCTACTCCGATCAAAGCAGGAGTTGAGCGCGTGATCGGCGTCGATCCCATCGAAGGCTTCGTGAAGCTGGGCGAGAGCCGGGCGGCGGCACGAGGGCCGGGAGTGAGTGGATAATGCTCATTGCATGCTTTCATCAAGGCTTGTGTTCCGCCGACCGGTCGTGGGCGTCCACCTGGCGCTCGACCGTCGCGCTGAGCCGCTGATAGAGGCCAAGGCCGACAATCAGGAGGGTCGCGGCCACGAGCAGAAATGTCGGATAGAGTAGCTGGGACACATTCCCGGCACTGACGCGGAACACCGTTACCAGCGCTTCCAGAAAGATCGCGATCGCAATCGTCGATATGAACTTGGTAAGGCTTCTGCGAGCCTCCGAGGCAATCCGGCGCTCACGACCGTTCAGCACCTCTTCCTCGACAAGGAATTTCGCGACATCGAACACAGCAACCGCGATGACCACATACCCGACGGTCCCCAGAAGCGGCTCTTCGAGAGATGCTCCTGGCGTAATGAGGGCCTCCACAAGACGCCAGCAGCCAAACAGAATGAGCCCGAGGGCAAGGAGCATCAGCACAAGTCCGGCAATGGCGAACATCAGACGGGACAAAACATGCATCAGATTTGCACTCCGGATGACGGCACGGCGGCGTGCCCCATCAACCTGCGCAAGCGGAGATCTCGACTCGCACCATCGACCTATTCTGGAGGTCGCCCTCAAGACATTCCGTGGTCGCCGCAACGCTGGCTCCGCTCCCCTGGAGCTCGACGGCCGAAGGCGGACCTTGATTCCGATTTTGCATAGCGGCATCGGTGCAGGCGAACACCACTGGCCCAACCGGCAGGATCGGGAGAAGGTTCCTGATCGGCTCTTATTGCCATCCTGGCAAGTGGAACGTCCATCTCACGGCAAGCGCTAGAGGCATCTTCTCCCCCATGGAGTGTCGGTGCAGCCCGCACCTTTGGCTGCCCCGAAACGGGCTGAGAGATAAACGAGCAGGACCTTGCGCTGCTCATCGCAGGGCTTTCGCATGGTTTCATTCTCCACCATCCAGGTAATGATGTCGTTCCAGCGTTCGCGGCTCATGCCCTGCCGCATCACGAGCGCCCTGGACTGGCAGCCTGAGCACCACGCGACTGTCTCGTCAGGCCCAGGTCCCGCAGGCAGGGCGCGCTCATCCTGCGCCTGAACGGCAGGGGTCCATCCCATGTTGACGGCAAGCGCCAGGACTATCACGACCGACCTTCTCCCTGCTCGCTTCGCAATGGCTCCTCTCCGCCGCATCAGGTGGGAACCGTCAGCGCGATGCGATGCATCGAATTGTTTCGATCCCTGCGCGGATTCCACATTATTTCGAAAGGCTGCATCGTGCCCTGGTCGTCCGCCGCCCTCGCCCAGACCTCGTAATAGCCCTTTGCTGGGAAGCTCAGGCGAGCCCGCCACCGCTGCCGCGAGTAGGGGTTGGGGCCGGATCAGGATCGGCCGGCGTCCAGGTCGCACCATCGTCGGTACTCACGTCGACATGAGAGACTGGCCGGTCACCGGCCCTGGCATGGCCGCGCACCTCCACTGTCCGGTTGTCGCGCGGCAGGGTCGAGGCCGTCGCCGGATAGGTGATGATCGACTTCACCGGCATGGCCTGGCTGATGCGGAAATCCTCCAGAGTACATCGCGCCGGGCTGCACCGGGTAGGCCGGTACCCGGTAGGACATGCCCGTCAGCCGGCCCCCCCATTGCACACATGTGACATCCGCTTGCCGGAAGCGGGCCGACCGGAGGAAAGCTGTGACTGAAAGCGGGTTCCGGACGTAGGCGCATCGTGCCGCGGACCGGTCTCCCGACTGTCGGATACCCTGGCCGATCACCCGGTACGGGCGCAAATCCAGCCGGGCGATCTCCTGAAGGGATTGCCTGCCCATCCGCCTGCGGCAAGGGGCATCGAACCGACGCCATTCAGCGTTGGAGGCCAATATCCATTCTCCCTCAAGGCTCGCAAACGGCCTGCTTACCTTGGCGGCTCCTTAGCTTTTCTCGTATTGGTCATGCCGGTTCGACGGGCCACCTCAAGGGCGACCTCTGACCAAAACCGGCAGCCCGCTTCGCTCCCTCGGCTGAGACAGTACTCCGCCTGCTCCCGGGCCCGGGCGTAGGCAGCCCTCCCCTCGTATGCGATCAGGGACACGGCTTCGTACTCGATCTCTGTAAGATCGTCAGCCGGAGGCCGCCGGCGAAACCAGTATCGAATGCGATGGAGGAGTTTCCGCAAAAGGCAATCCTCGCCTCAGTTTATGGATTGAGCGTGCGCGACTTTCAATGTCCCACATCCGGGCAAGCAACTACCCTGCCCTGACGATGGGCTCGCGAATTGATAGGCTTGAGAACGCTGCGTAGGTTCAGAGCCCCGGGCAGCTGTTTTTCTCTCGGTCTCCCAAGGTACAGTGGGTCGCTAGCTCCGCCCTATCCTTGATATGGTTGCCTCCCATTCCCTGAAAAGAGCTCCGCTGCGACATATTTCGCCCCAGCTCACCAGAAGAATTGAAGATCACCCGGCGAAGGATTTCGCCGCTCAATCCGTTGACGCGGTCTTCATAAGGGGAAAATGTGGGCCGTCCGCGCGGGCCGGGTGGTACCGGCTCTGATCGTAAACACGGGAGAATACCGGAAAGGCCTTGGGCCTATGGTAGCGGAGGAGGGATTGAACCCCCGACCAAGGATTATGATTTGACATCACCCGAAGCTAAGCTCCTGTAATTGTTGATATCTCTCTTAGTTGCACTAGCTCTACACTAGATTTCCGAACACCGGCAGAAGAGCTGCTGTTTTGTTCAGCAAAGAGATCCACTTACCGTCCGATATGCGCCAAGAGGCAACGTCTGGGCGTTCTCTAAGGGCCCGTCGGGGAAGTTACCGCAGACGCGAAAGCTTGTGCCCAACCCCGGCTGCGAGCCCCTGTATCTTGCAGCTCTCATCTATTCTTAAATGAGCTCCGAAATGCCACTGCTCGCCCCTCAGGAAACTGCGCATTTCTCACGAACGGCTGCTTATGCGCTGCGATCAGAGAGCAGACAGAGGTATGAGTTTCACTCGTTTTCCTGTTCCGCTTCAGCTAAGCTTCTCGGCATCAGCGACTACCCTCCAGAAGGAGTCTGATCCTGAGCCCTTGCTTCATCTGTAAGCTTTAGCATTACATACTCAACCCGGAATCCGCATCGGGGCCTGGCCCACAGGAAGACCAGCTTGTGCAGTCTCCAACAGGTTTTCCTCAACAGCTTTCAGGTGACTGCGCATCGCTTGCTCAGCTGCGGCGCCATCGCGCCGCCCAATCGCAGCAACGATCTTTTCATGGTGGGATGAGTAAAGGATTTGACGCTCCTCACTACGAGCCGCCTCACGGAGCACTCCCCAGGAGGTCTCCTGCCGCACCGCATTGACAGCATCGAAAAGAGCCAAGAATAGCTTATTGCCAGCCACTTCCGCTATCTTTCGATGAAAGGTGCCGTCCCACAGTTCGTAACTATCTGCATCAGTAGCCGAGGCTGTACGTTTGGCGAAGGTTTCCAGGCGCAGGAGATCTTCGCTTGTAGCCCGCAGAGCAGCCAAATTAGCAAGCGCAGGCTCAATCCGCAGCCGGACTTCCATGACCTCCGCTGGATTGGTCCGACTGCTCAAATCCTCAAGCTTGGCTCGCTCGGTCGGCGGGCGTTCGCAGAACGTGCCTTGTCCCTGCCGACGCCACACACGCCCCTCCGCCTCGAGAACTTCTAGCGCTTGACGCAAGACGCCTCTACCGACCCCGAGATGGGCAGCGAGCTCCCGCTCTGGAGGTAAGCGACCAGCAGAACCAAATTCGCGCCTATCGATCATCGTGCGCAAGGTCTGGAGGGCAGCTGTGGACTTCAACACGATCACCTCTAGTGACTACTTAACAAAGACGTCGAAGAACATCCTGATAGAGGTTAGACCTAAAAACAGAGCAAAGCAGTAACGGAGCGCACGCTGTGGGATCGCATGAGCAATACGCACGCCAACAGGCGCGAGAAGCGTCGTCATCGGGATGATTGCAGCCACTGCGATCAAGTTTACGAACCCTACAGTAAGCGGCGGCTTCCCCGAAACATTCAGGCCCCACAGGAAATAGCCGAGCGCCCCAGGGACAGCAATAATCATACCAATTGCCGCAGAGGTACCAACAGCAATGCGGACGGGAAAACCGAAGGCACTCAAGATGGGTACGCTCAGCGTGCCGCCTCCTATGCCCATCAGCGCCGAGAACCCGCCAACAAAGATGCCGAGCCCCATTTTGGTGCCGCGACCGGGGAAGCCATCAGCAACTTTTGCCCCCTCTCTGCGGAAGAGCATGTTAGCCGCAACAAGGAGAGCTACCGTGGCGAAAATCGCGACGAGTACCTCACTGTCGAATCCACCGGCAAGCACTGTCCCCAAAAGGACGCCGATAAAGATAGCTGGCCCCCAGGATCGTAGGAGCGCTCCGTCGACGGAGCCCCGCTTAGCGTGCGATCGTGCAGAGATGAATGCTGTTGGTACGATGATGGCTAGCGATGTGCCCACAGCAATGTGCATGCTGATGTCAGAGGCGACATCCATCAGTCCGAGTAGGTGATAGAGAAGCGGGACGATTACGATACCGCCTCCAACGCCCAGCAGTCCGGCGAGTATGCCGCCCACTGCACCGGCGCCGACCATTGCCGCAATCCAAATGGCGGCGGATCCCAAACTCATTCCTACGACCACAACATCCTCACAATCAAGTATAAAACCATTATGTGGATTGGTACCATAATGGCACTGGGATTAACAACTCTGTTTACCCCTCCACACCTGTAATGGTACACCTCTCAGCAACATGGCTGATTTTGGTGCAGAATCAACCGCCATAACCATTTGACAATTGGTTCGGTGCAGGTAAGGCTGTTTTCCGAAAAAGAATACCAATCGCCATCACGGCGCAGGCAAAATCTTGATGAGCGCTTGCGATTGCCGGCGCGGAGGAGGAAGACAATTATGCAACGCAGACATTTTTTCATTGGAACTTGTGCTGCCCTGATGATTGCCAGCTCGGGATTGTTCCCTGTTCAGGCACAAGGAAAGTACCCAGAGAAGCCCGTTGAATTTATTGTGCCTTGGGCGCCTGGCGGCGGCAGCGACGCAATAATGCGTATTGTAGCCAAGCAACTGGAGGACGAACTCGGGCAGCCCTTCCCCGTCATCAATGTTCCTGGCGCCAGCGGAACTCTTGGTCTCCAGCAGGTCGCGAAGGCCAAGCCGGATGGTTATACAATTTCGCAAATTCACGATGGCTTGTTAACATCGTTCCACACCGACCTAACAAAACTAAATTGGGATTCGTTTACCCCGGTTGGCCTGATAACTTCATCTCCGCAGTTCATCGTGATCAGTGCCAATTCACCATGGAAAACCCTTGAAGAGTTTGTTGCTCACGCGAAAAAGAATCCAGGCAAGATCAAGTTTGGGGTCACGCTCGCAGGCGTGCCTCATCTGCACGCTGCCATGGTTGGGGATGCGACCGGTACTGAGTTCGGCTATGTTGGCTATGAAGGCACCGGTGAGCGTATCCGCGGCTTGCTAGGCGGTACAGTCGAGGCCGCCATCGGTGATGTTGCCTCGGCCGGACAGTTCGTGAAGAACGGTGATCTGCGTTTCCTGGCAGTGGGAAGCGAGGAGCGTCTGCCAGAGTACCCGGATGTCCCCACCCTCAAAGAACTTGGGTACGATATCGACCTGTCCATCAATCGCGGCCTAGTTGTTCCTAAGGGAACTCCGCAGGAGCGCATTGATGTGCTCGAAGAGGCGCTCTCGAAGGTGGCCAAGGATCAGGATGCCATCCAGCAGATCAAGAATGCTGGCGGCGACGTTGTCTTCCGGAGCCAGGAGGATTACGTGAAATCACTCCAGAGACTGGACGAGACTGTCAAGCGTCTCTCTTCCAAGCTTGCATCATGAGTATTGCTACGAAAAAGCCTGACGCTCTCCCACCGGCGAGAGCGTCAGCAGGCCAACGGACAGGTGATCGGTCACGTCTGATCGCCTATCTCGTCTTACTAATAAGCTCGCTTGGTCTTCTGGTAGTCGCTCTTCGTCTACCTTCGTCTCGCTGGGAGCCCCTCGGCGCCGGAACCTTTCCGGCACTTGTTCTCACTTTGATGATTATCATCAGCGGCTTCGGTATTGCTCAGGAGGCTCGTCTTCGACCTCGGTCAGGACCAGGGTTCAGTGCATTCCTTCGTTCACACCGACTCGTAATCTTCACCTTCGTCGCATTCGCAATCTACACCCTAGTGCTTCCGCTATTGGGTTTCGGTATCAGCACATTCGCCTTCCTCCTTGTCGTCCAGTTTGGTCTGGCGCCAAGTACATGGACGGCTCGCATCGTTGCGCTGGTGGTCGCGCTTGTATTCTCGTTCGGTACCGCATGGTTCTTTGCAGACTTGTTTGGCATCTTCTTGCCGCGCGCGAGTCTGTTCTGATCTTGTGACTGAGTCGTTTTAAAGAGTTACGGGATGCTTGATCTTTTTCTATCCGGCGCGGCGCAAGTTCTGACGCCATGGGTGCTGTTGAGCATGGCGGCTGGAACAGTGGCTGGCGTCATCGCCGCGGCCATCCCCGGCTTCACCATCACCATGGCGATCATTCTGACGTTGCCATTGACTTATGGTATGACACCAATCCAAGGCATCGCTACGCTGCTCGCTGTCTGGGTCGGAGGCGGCAATGGTGGGCTTTTCTCCGCGGCTCTCCTGGGCATTCCTGGGACTCCATCGTCAGTCGCTACCACCTTCGATGCCTACCCTATGAGCCGCCGGGGTGAACCGGGTAGAGCACTCTCGCTAGGCACTTGGGCCTCTTTCTTCGGCACGTTGATCAGCACAGTTGTTTTGATTGTCGCCGCGCCACCACTAGCAATGATTGCGGTCAAGCTCGGCCCATGGGAGTATTTCTCTCTGATCGTCTTCTCAATGACGATTGTCGCGAGTCTTGTTGGCTCCTCAATGTTGCGCGGTCTGGCGGCCGGCGTGCTGGGGCTCTTCATTGCGACCCTGGGCCCCGATCCTATGATGGCACGCCCCCGTTTTACCTTTGATACAGACCTCTTGGCTGCCGGTGTTCCCTTTCTCGTCGTTCTGATCGGACTATACGCCATCAGCCAACTTCTAGGCGAAGTAGAGGATGGCGGGGGATCCGGGCAAGGCGAGGCGCTCATTCCAGATCGGATCGACTTCCATCCCTATCGCGTGATGAAGGAGACGCTGTCCCGCCCACTCACGCTACTGCGCTCCTCCATGATTGGAGTCTTCATTGGAGCCGTGCCCGGCGCAGGCGGCAGCATCGCCAATCTTCTCGCGTATGATCAGGAGAAGAGGGCCTCCAAGCATCCCGAACTATTTGGTACCGGCATTCCCGATGGCGTGGTTGCATCGGAAGCTGGCAACTCGTCAACGGCTGGCGGAGGTCTCATTCCCGTGATTGCGATGGGCATCCCAGGGGGAGCTGTGGAGGCTGTTCTGATGGCCTCGCTCATGGTGCATGGCATCAGTGTCGGACCACGACTCATTATCGATCATGCTGATATTGTCTACGGCATGTTTGTCGCGCTCACTATTGCTTCCTTTATGATGCTGGTCTTCTGCCTGTCGACCATGCGCGTCATGCTGTACGTCACCAACGTGCCGAAATATATCATCGTCTCTACGGTGCTTGTATTTACGGTGATTGGAGCCTACACGCTCAGCAACCGCATGGCAGACGTCTATCTGCTGCTGATTGCTGGGGCACTTGGTTACGGCATGCGCAAGCTGGACTTTCCGCTTGCGCCTCTCGTACTCGGGGTCATCCTGGGGCCGATTGCCGAAACCAATCTGCGTCGCGCTCTCATGGCTGACGCCGACTGGCTTACATTCTTAACCCGCCCCATCTCTCTGACTCTTCTGGTGATGGCTGTGATCTCCGTTGTTTGGAGCGTGCGTCACCACCGCCGCACGCGCAAGGTTTCAGTCGGCGCCGCCGTTCCGGATCAATACTCATGAACGAATTCTCCTACGCCTTTCCGTATCCTTCTCGGCGCTCACCTGTCATGGCTCGCAACCTAGTCGCTACGTCGCAGCCGCTAGCGGCGCAGGCTGGCGTCCGGATGCTCCTGAAAGGCGGCAACGCAGTTGACGCGGCGCTTGCTACTGCAATAGCGCTCACCGTGGTGGAGCCGACGGGCAACGGACTTGGAAGCGATGCCTTCGCAATCCTGTGGGATGGCAAGCAGTTGCACGGTCTGAATGCATCAGGGCGTTCCCCCTCCTGCTGGACGCGAGATCGCTTCGCCGGGTTTGACCGGATGCCAGCGCGTGGTTGGGAGAGTGTCACTGTTCCAGGGGCTGTATCTGCCTGGGTCGAGTTGTCGGAGCGCTTCGGGCGGTTACCCTTTGAGGATCTTTTCGAACCGGCCCTCGATTACGCCCGCAACGGGTTCTACGTCTCGCCCGTCATTGCCACTCTTTGGGCGAAGGGTGCGGACCTCCTGTGCGACCAGCCAGGTTTCCGTGAGGGCTTCATGCCCGGAGGGCGTGCCCCGAGGGCGGGTGAACTGTTTGTTAATCGGCCTATTGGTGACAGCCTTGAGGCTATTGCACGGACGCGCGGAGAGGCATTCTATCGCGGGGAGCTGGCCGAGAAGATCGTAGCGTTTGCGCAGGAGCATGGCGCAGGACTTGCCATGAGCGATCTTGCTGAGCACCGGCTCGACTGGTGCGGCACGATATCGACCCAGTTCAAAGACGTGGCGCTGCATGAAATCCCGCCTAATGGCCAAGGGATTGCGGCATTGATGGCGCTCGGTATGCTCGAGCACACTGAAATCGACACTTTGGATCCTGACAGTCCGGACAGCCTACACCTCCAGATTGAGGCGATGAAGCTCGCTTTCGCCGACGTTGAGCGCTACGTTGGCGACCCAGCGCACATGAGCATGTCGCCTGAATCCCTTCTTGATCCCGCTTATCTAGCAGGCCGATCAAAGCTAATAGACCGTACCCGAGCCAGTGCGCCGACAGCTGGGGCTCCCAAGGACGGCGGCACGGTTTATATCACTGCGGCGGACGCAGATGGCATGATGGTTTCGTTCATCCAGTCAAACTATAGCGGCTTCGGCTCCGGTGTAGTTGTGCCGGGCACCGGTATCAGCCTGCAGAACCGCGGTTCTGGGTTCGTCCTAGAACCGGGCCATGCCAACATTGTCGGCCCATCGAAGCGTCCGTTCCACACGATTATCCCCGGGTTCCTGATGCGCGATGGCGAGCCGTTGATGAGCTTTGGCGTGATGGGCGGGCCTATGCAGGCGCAAGGTCACCTGCAGATGGTGCTGCGCACCCAAGCGTGGCGGCAGAATCCACAGGCCGCATCTGACGCGCCACGCTGGCGCGTTATCAAGGGTCGGGAGGTAGCCGTAGAGAGCGCGATGAACGATTCCGCTGTGCGGATGCTTGAAGATCGAGGGCACATCATCACGCGCGAGGAACCAGAGGCGGCATTCGGTTTCGGCGGAGCTCAGTTGATCCACAGGATCAACGGCGGCGGATATATTGCCGGCTCCGATCACCGCAAGGATGGTGCTGCGATTGGCTTCTAGGGTGAACGTCAAGCAGGTTTAAATGCCTGCCCTCGACGAACCTTTTTACATGAGAGCTTGGCGATGCTCATGGAGGGGAGAAGTGGCACCGGCTGGCGTGATTGTTCGAAAGCTCGCATCGGTAGTGAAATCGCGCCGAGTGTCGTAACAGCCCGGAATCCGGAAGTCGGTATTATGACTTGATGCCGCACAAACATAAACCGCTGTGAAAAATTCACATTTCATAGACCGCACTAGCTCCGCGCTAGACAGGAGCTCACGCGGGAACGTCCGCTCTTTTGGCCACTGCAGAGACTCAAATATCGTCCGGAAAGTGCCAATAGGCGACCTTCCTGACTCGCGTCGGAAATCCTGGCTGCGTGTTTGCCTTGTCAGAAGCGCTCCTATCCTGCGAGGGATGGCGTGCCAGTCCCGCTACACGCGCCAAGGCACAGGTTGAAGCATCTGCCGCAGGCTCTCCAGGAAGTGGGCCGTTCGCGCTACCCGTCCGCCACGAGCACCTAACAGCGCCACGACATCGGCATCCGGAAGCTGCCAGGCCGGCAACAGCGGCACCAGACGGCCCTGTCGCAGATCCTCAGCGACATCCCATTCTGAGCGGACGATCACGCCAAGCCCCGCCAGCCCCCATTGCTTGATGACCTCACCATCGTTGCTGCTCAGCGCCGGCTGAACCCGCACGGTGACTGCCTCCTTCTGTGCATGGCTGAAGCGCCACAGGGTGACGTCGCTCTGGTCTTCCCGGATCACACCACAGGCATGCTGGCGGAGATCCTCCGGCCGCTCCGGCATACCGTGTCGTTCCAAATAGGACGGTGCTGCGCAGAGGATGCGGCGGTTGGGCGCCAGCCGGTGCAGCGTCAGCGCCGAGTCCGTCAGCGGCCCCACATGGATCAGCACGTCCCAGGCATCGCCCCGTAGGCCGACCGGATCCTCGAACAGCGTCAGGGTCAACTTCACCTCGGGATGGCGCGTCCGCAATGCCGCCATGGCAGATGCCACGTACCGTCGCCCGAAGCCGAACGGAGCTGCCACCCGCAGATGCCCCGTCACGACCTCGCGCCGCTCCACCAAAGCCTCGGCAAGCTCCTCCAGGTTGGCCAGGACCTCGGCACCACGCTGAGCCAGCAACTGCCCTTCGGCGGTCAAGTGCAGCCGGCGGCTGGTGCGTTCCAGCAGCCGCACGCCTAAACGCTGCTCCAACTGCCGCAGCCGCTGCGTCACGGCCGAGGGGGTGACGTCCAGCGCTCGCGCCGCCGCGGCCAGGGACGAAACGCCACTGACGACGCCGAATAACTCAAGATCCTGGGAGGTGATCATGAAGATCGAGCTTAATGCAGGTTGCAGCTCCGTTAAATAGCGCCTGAACCCCGATCCCGTTATCTTGCATTCCACCATCGCACAGGGATCCGTCGGACCATGACCACCACTGATGCTCTCAGCTCTTTGTCGACCCCCAGCCTGATCCTCGACGAAGGCCGCATGCTGCGGAACGTTGACCGCTTACGCCAGCACCTCGACCCGCTGGGTGTCACCATCCGCCCACACCTGAAGACGGTAAAATCGGTCGAGGCGGCACGGCATGTGCTGACTGGCGGGAATGGCCCGGCTACGGTCTCAACCCTCAAGGAGGCCGAAGTCTTCGCGGCCGCAGGGGTGAAGGACATCCTGTATGCGGTTGGCATCGCACCGCAGAAGCTGCCCCGTGTGCTGGCCTTGCGTGCCACGGGCTGCGACCTGACCGTCGTGCTGGATTCGCCGGAGCAGGCGACAGCCGTGGCCAATGCCTCGCGCGAGGCCGGCGATGCCATCCCGGTGCTGATCGAGATCGATTCCGACGGACACCGCTCCGGCTTGCGTCCCGATGACCCTGCCGTGGTCTCCATCGGCCGCATCCTTGCCGACGGCGGCGCCGCCCTGCGCGGGGTCGGTACCCATGCTGGAGAAAGCTATGGCGCAGTCGGTGCCGAGGCGCTGGCGGCTTTCGCCGAGCGCGAGCGGCTCGCGGCGGTCACCGCCGCCGAGGCGTTGCGGGCTGCCGGGCTGCCGTGTCCGGTGGTGAGCGTCGGTTCCACCCCGACGGCGCATTTTGCGCGGGACCTGTCCGGCGTGACGGAAGTCCGTGCAGGCGTCTACGCCTTCTTCGATCTGGTCATGGCCGGCATAGGCGTCTGCACGCCTGACGACATTGCTCTGTCGGTCCTGACCACGGTGATCGGTCACCAGAAGGAACGCGGCTGGATCATGGTGGATGCCGGCTGGATGGCGCTGTCGCGCGACCGCGGCACGGCGAACCAGGCGGTAGACCAGGGTTATGGCCTGGTCTGTGACATCGAAGGCCGCGTGCTCGATGGTCTGGTCGTCGCCTCCGCGAACCAGGAACACGGCGTCATCGCTCTCAGGTCCGGCAGCAGTGCCAGCCTTCCCGACCTCGCGGTCGGAACCCAGCTCCGCATCCTACCCAACCATGCCTGCGCTACGGCCGCGCAATTCGATGGCTACGAGGTTATCCCGGCCGATCCTGCCCAGCCGATGGCCTACTGGCCCCGGTTCCGGGGTTGGTGAGGCAACAGGAAGGATCATTCTGATGCTCTTCGTATCCGAAGCCGAGTCCGCGGCGCTCGCGTCTCACGAGATGGCGAGGGAGGCCGTGCGGCAGGCGCTCATTGATGCCTGCGACGCTCAAGCCAAAAGCTTTCCGGTCGTGCATGGCCATGGCTCAAACCCGGCGAACCGCTTCACGGTCAAGGCCGCGGCGGCCCGGGAGGTGGCCGGGCTGAAGGTGGGCTCGTACTGGCCAGGGAACCTCGACATTGGCCTGCCACGGCACAACTCGCTGATCCTCCTCTTCGATCAGGAGAAGGGCCGCATCGGCGCCGCGATCGAGGCCGGAACGCTCAACGCCTACCGCACGGCCGCAGCCGATGCCGTGGCGGCGGAAGCGCTGGCGCGCCGGGATGCCGAGACGCTGGCGATCTTCGGGGCCGGCCATCAGGCTCGCTACGAATGCGCCGCGGTGGCCAAGGTCCGCCCGATCCGCCGCGTGCTGGTTGTTGCACGCAACCCGGCCCAGGCGACGGTCATGATCGCCGAGCTCGCGGCACAGGGCATCGCGGCGGAACCTGCCTCGGCCGAGGCCGCCTGCTCGGCTGCCGACATCATTGTGACCGCGACCTCGGCAACCGCACCGTTGTTCAAGGCAGAGTGGGTGAGGCCAGGGACGCATGTCGCCAGCATGGGCTCGGATGCGACGGGCAAGCAGGAGCTGCCGCCTGAGCTTCTCGCCGGCGCGACCTTGTTCTGCGATCTGCCGAGTCAATCGCGCGTGATCGGCGAGTTCCAGCACGCACCGGACGGGGCCGATCTCATCGCCATCGGCGAAGTCCTGGTGGGGCGGCACCCCGGCCGCCGATCGGACCAGGAGATCACGGTCTTCGACAGCTCGGGGCTGTCGATCCAGGATCTCTACATCGCCCGTCACCTGTTGGCGAAGCGAGGGGCATCGCACGCGCAATAGCGACGAGGACGGGACGACACCCGCCCGATGGAGATCGCCGGGACCTTCAGGATCAGGCCTTGCTGCTTCGCTCCCGCTTGATCCTCTCGGCCATGCCCGGAGACATGGGTCCGAGGTCTTCGAGATGGCGATCTTCCTTCGCGGCCTCGTGCGTCATGTTGACGAGCGGATCGAACGAAGGTTCGGGTGTTGGTTCATCCGCGGCCTTGCGCGTCTCCTTGGCCGCAATGTTCGCCTGTTCGGCTTTGTCCTGGGACATGTCATGTCTCCTCTTTGCCCGACCAACGCAGCCTTTCAGGCGTCGTTCCGACAGGATGGGGCTTCGGCCGTGATCAACCCGACGAGAATGGGTTTGGGGTCGAGCCCTCGCAGACTTCCGCATGATTGCTGGCGCATACCCGCAGAAAAGCCATGCCTCGAAGGTCAGCTCGGGGTCAAAGCACGAGATTCCCACGATGCAAGGAACGTCAGCTCTCGTGCCTGTGCCCGACCTTCAAATGAGCGACCATGTGATTGTCTCCCGCAGGAAGAAGCCCAGCTACCAAGCGTCAAGAAGCCCCTTAGAAGCTCTTGTACAGCCCAATCACTCGCCTGTGTCCTATAGCGTTAATGGTGGTCCAAAACCCTCAGTGCGCGTCGTAGACAAGAGCCGAGAGAACGTTCCCTCGTGCAATTGTTCGAGAAGTCGCATCTGTTGTGATATCAAGTCGTGGATTATAGTAGCCTAGGGTCTGGCTATTCGCGTCGAGGGCCCTTTGTCGTCCGTCCGACATCGTCTCAATGTAGCCGAGGATGCGAGAGGTGCGGTCCCGAATTGCTTTGCGGTTCACACACAACGTCCTTTTCTCTTAACTTCTGGTCTTAAGCGGCAGCCGAGACCCTGAGCTGGAAAATTATCGCCACTCAGGGCCACATACCTGCCGGAAAACGCGGGCAGTTCCACTCCACTGCTCGGCCCCATCGATCGAGCTGAACTCGGTTACCGCGGCATCAATTCGCCTTTGGCTTTCCACTGCGGTTCAGAAGACGAACCTCGCTCAGCAGCAGCATTGGACAAGGCAGCGTCTAACTCTCCAGCACGCACTGCCTCGATTAGGCTGTCAATAAGCGCAGGAAGGTTAGCTAAAGGACCGACTTCAATCGCAGACTTGCCCTTGGCTATTTCAACGGCGCGGCCACCGTAATGCATCACACAGTGCGTCGTACGATTTCCGTCCTCAAACCATCCTTTACGAATGCGCCGAGGCACCTCCACGCGCACCCGGACGCCCTCCCCATTCGTACGCATTACAAAATGCTTCGGCGGCTCAAAGACCGTTCCTGCAATCGTGGATTCCGCGAGTTTCCGCTGAAGAGCCAGATTCTCGATGAGCCTCTCTCGACCACGCTCAACTGGCGTCTTGGCTTGCGCGGTGGGCTTTGCATCAGACAGCTTTAGCGCCTTCAGAACGGACATAATCTCTTCCCTGATACAGACCTATGTGGTCACTGCATCCACGATAGAGCCAGCAGCCATATATTCAACCTAAGATTGTCAGCCGCCCGCCACCATGCTCATAACGTATATAAGCAATGTCCTTGCCAGGGCCTTCAGTCCAATAGGTGCGCCGCCATTCGGCATAGCGCTCCAGGTCCGAGTCTGTGATGCCGTCGATGGGGCGCTGACCAAAATAGCCGATGAAGTAGCGCCGGATGATTGCTGGCTCTGATTTGCCTTGGTCTGCGCGGCGCTCTCCCCTCTCCACCTCACGCTGGATGTGCGCGATAAAGTCTTCCGCCACCTGCTCGAAGGTTCGAGCCTTGGCGCTGAGACCCTGGCGTGCCCTGTAGTTCGCTTCGAACCAAATCTCTTCAGCTCTACGCTCAGCTTCGAATCGGTCGCTGGTTTCCAGTGAACGCTTGATCTGCCCCTGGCCCTTGATGCTGAAGCGCATCTGCCACTTGGCGCTGCCGGTGCGTTGGAACAGTTGATAGCGTTCTTTGGACGGAGAGGAGCCCATGCCCGCGCCCTATTTGGTTACTTTACTTCAAAGCAGTGCGCTAGGTGCCCAGCGCAGCACCAACCAGGGGCCTTGATTTTATTGGGCTTTTTCGCAGGTGAGCTAGCACTGAGCTAACTTTACAGCCGTGGCTAAGGTTCCAGAAGAAAAGAAGAGAGCTCTTCGATTTCAAGAGCTTATGGTAGCGGAGGAGGGATTTGAACCCCCGACACAAGGATTATGATTCCTCTGCTCTGACCAACTGAGCTACTCCGCCCCAGGTCGCGGGGTGTCCCCCGCGTCAGGCATGGGCGATATAGGGAAGATTGTACCCGGGTGTCAAGAAAGAGGCGGGCTCAACCGGCATTTTTATGGCGGTTTCTTTTCCGACCCCGAAGGGCTGCGTCCCTTGCCAGTGCCGCAGAGGACGACACTGCCGGGGCCTGAACGGACGGACAGGCTGTTCCCCCTGCGAGGGGTCTCAGCCCTTCGCCTTCATGCGCCAGAGCTGAAAGCCTTCCGTGGAGATCGCCTGCTCAATGGCGCGGCGGGAGAACTTGTGCGGAGGAGCCTCACGGGAACTGAGGGTACCGGTCAGCCCCCAGGGGCCGTATTTGGCCGGAAGCTTGCTACCGGATTCATCGCCTGCGAAAGCGTGCAGATCTTCCTTGGCTTGAGAGGTGAACATGAAGAGGCGCATGAGAATGACTTTCGTGAAGAGCACGGGCACTTGAGAGCAGGAAATAGGGCTCCGGCCCCGAAAGTCACCCGATCGGGCCCTCAAAAGGAAAACGGGCCCTCAAGCCCGCTTCTTGATTCTCATAAGCTTGAAGAACCCGGCAGGAAAGAGCGGTCTCAACTCGACCACCTCCATGAACCCGGTGCTACGGGCCCAGCTCTCGACCCGGGCCGCCTTGAAGGAGGAACTCCAGCCGATGGCCTTGGCAAGCGGAGCCGCCATCTCCTCGAGAGCGGCAATGGCTCCCGACGGCTGCCCCCAGTGGTTCGCGAGAACGATCTCCCCGCCCGGCTTCAGGACACGGGCGAATTCGGCGAGCGCAACCTCGGGCTCCGGCACGAGGGTGATGATGAACTGGGCCGTGACCGCGTCGAAGGTCTGATCGGGATATCCGAGACGGGTCACGTCCATGACCTGCAGGCTCTTCACGTGGGACAGGCCGCGTTTCTCCACCTTGTCCTGCGCCCGGCGCAGCATGTCCTCGGAGAGATCGACCCCGTAGACCTCGGCATGCTTGGGATAGTAGCCGAGAGACAGCCCGGTGCCGACCCCGGCCTCCAGCACTTTGGGACCGCAGGCTACCGCTGCGTTCACGGCGGCGCGAGCGGCCGGCTCCGTCAGCTTGTCGTAGACAAGGTCATAGATCGGTGCCCAACGCGCATAGGCTTTGCGCATCAGAGCCGTGGTCGCTCCATCCGTCATGCAGGTTCCTTTAGAGACGCCTCAGGCCGCAGCGGGAGCGGCTTCGGCAGCGGTGCGGGCGATGGTTCCTCCGCCAAGCACCCGTGCCCGCGGAGCATCGCTCTCATAAATGACACAAGCTTGACCGGGAGACACCCCATCTTCCGCCGATAACAGCTCGACAGTAATCCCGGTTCCTGTTGACCGGAGGATTGCTGGGCGCGGCTCACGGGTGGAGCGAACGCGCACGGCCACTTCCAGCCCCTGCTCTCCCAGAGAATCCAGCGGCACGTCGCCGAGCCAGTTCACGTCCGCGATCCGGATGAGACGCGTGGCGAGCGCCTCGCGAGGTCCTACCACCACCCGGGCCTCGGCAGCGTCGAGACGCACCACATAAAGCGGCTCTCCTACGGAGAGGCCCAGGCCCTTCCGCTGACCGACGGTGTAGTGGATGATGCCCTCGTGCCGGCCGAGCACGCGCCCGTCCACGTGGACGATCTCCCCTCCGTGCACGGCGCCGGGCTTCAGACGCTCGATGACGTCGCTGTAGCGCCCCTGCGTGACGAAGCAGATATCCTGGCTGTCGGCCTTCTCGGCCACCGTGAGCCCGAACTGGCGGGCAAGGTCACGGGTCTTTTCCTTGGGGAGTTCCCCTAAGGGAAATCTCAGAAGGTCGAGCTGCTCCGCCGTCGTGGCGTAAAGGAAGTAGCTCTGATCCCGATCCGGATCGGCGGCCCGGTGAAGGGCGCGACGCCCGTCGGGCAGGCGGCGGCTTGCCACGTAATGGCCCGTGGCCAGCACGTCGGCTCCGAGTTCCCTGGCCGTTTCCAGGAGATCCCGGAACTTGATGGAACGATTGCACTCGACGCAGGGGATCGGCGTCTCGCCTGCCAGATAGCTCTGGGTGAACCGGTCGATCACGGCCGCGCGGAAGCGTTCCTCATAATCGAGAACGTAGTGGGGGATGCCGATGGCCTCCGCCACCCGGCGGGCATCGTAGATGTCCTGCCCGGCGCAGCAGGCGCCCTTCCGGTGCGCGGCTTCGCCATGGTCGTAAAGCTGAAGCGTGATGCCGATGACGTCATAGCCCTGCTGCTTGAGCAAGGCCGCCACGACGGATGAATCCACGCCGCCCGACATCGCAACCACGACGCGGGTCTCGGCGGGAGCCTTGGGAAGATCGAGTGAATTGAGCATCATTCCATCCAGAGGCGCCGTTCAAGGCGGCGCACGGGAGGGGTCAAAGCTCTTCTATAGCGATGGCCGGTGAATTCTTAAAGAGAAACGTGCCGCAATAAGTCTGTGTTAACGTTTATGGCTAAGCTTAGGCTCACTCGTAACCGCTTGGACGGGCTTAGGAAAACATTAAGCCCCACCCTCTAGGTTCGAGCTTGTCTAAGGTCGTTGAATTTTTGTGTGAGCGTATCATGACCGAACCCCACCGCCCAAGGGTCAAATATGTCATTGGGCCCGACGGCAGTCCCCTGACGATTGCCGACCTGCCACCCTCCAGCACCCGCCGCTGGGTCATCCGCCGCAAGGCCGAAGTCGTCGCCGCCGTCCGTGGCGGCCTGCTGAGCCTGGAAGAAGCCTGCCAGCGCTATACGCTGACCACCGAGGAATTTCTGAGCTGGCAAATGTCCATCGATCAGCATGGCCTCGCCGGCCTCCGGACGACCCGCATTCAACAATATCGGCAGTGAGCCTATCGGTACGACAGCAAATGAGAACGAGGCGCTGCTTTCATCGAGCGGCGCCCTTTTCGTTCCGGATGCCTCGTCAACCGGCGGGAAGCTGCGCTGTTAAGATATTCCTAACCATAGCTTGGGCATAAATCCTTGCCCTTCACTTGGATAGGTACGAATCGTGCGCAGCGCCCAGGACATGACGGAAAAGCAGCCCCTCGCCCCTTCGAATGCAGCCGTTTTGCCCTCGTCCGTCGCCGACCAGACCGCGGAAGCGCTCCGACGCATTCTGGTGGGACACACCATCGCCGATGTGGAACGCCGCCTGATCCTGGATACGCTGGCCCATTGCCTGGGCAACAGAACCCATGCAGCCCGCATCCTCGGCATCTCAATCCGCACGCTGCGCAACAAGCTGAACGAGTACATGGAAGCCGGCATTCCCGTGCCGGAGCCGGGCCAAAAGCCTCCGCTCGCCGCTTGAGGCCCGAGCTCTGGAGCGTGCCTCCGCCCCACAGCCCGGCTCTAGGGACGGGCGTCATCCGTGAACCCCGCCCCGCGCCCATCGCCGGTCCCGCCCTCTCCTTCCCCGGACGATCCTACCGATCGGTGCCGGAGAGCGGCGGCGGCGGGACGGAACTGCTGTCGGTCGCTCCCCGTGTGCGCCAGGCCTGTGCCAGCCGGGCCCGCTCGAAGAGGAGCACCACCACGAGCGACATTGCGAACGGGATCAGGAGATAGAACAGTCGGAAGATGATGAGCGCCGCGAGCACATCCGCCTTGGGGATATCCGGCATCGCAGTCAGGAACACGAGTTCAAACACGCCGAGCCCTCCGGGCGCGTGACTCACCAGAGCCGCCGAGAACGAGGCGAGGAACACCGCGAGCACGACCATGAAGCTCGGTTCGAGATGTGCCGGGAGCACGAAGTAGATGATGCCGGCGGCGCCCAGCAACTCGAGCGGAGCGGCGATCAGCTGACGCACCATGATGGCGGGGCGCGGGTATTCCAGCTTGGCCTTGCGGATGACCAACGGGGGCAGATGGAGAATGGAGCCCACCACGTAGAGCGCGACGAAGCCGAGAAACAGCAGCCCGACCCCCCGGGCCGTCGCCGGATTTGTGATCACGGAAGGCAGCAGGTCTTCCAGACGATGCAGGAGCGTCGGATTGACGGTGAGCGCCACGCCACCGAGGAGGATGGTTCCGAGACCAAAGGTGAAGGAGCACAGCGCCACCAGAACGGCAATCTGCGGCGCACTCAGGCCCTTGGACGTGTAGGCCCGATAGCGCACGACCGCGCCGGAAAACACCGAAGCGCCGATATTGTGGGACAAAGCATAGGTGGTGAAGGAGGTAATGGAAACGAAGAGCCAGGAGATGTGGCGCACGCCAAGATGAAGAAGCGCTATACGATCATACCAGGCCAGGGCGGCATACGCGACGAGGGTCGACAGGCCTGCCAGCGCGTAACGTTGAGCGGGCACTGCCGTCAGGCTGTCCCAGACATCGTCGAGGGACATGCCACGGAGTTCGCGATAAAGAAGCCCGATGGATATGACGACCGCGGCAAGCCCGATGACTGGCCAGATGAACTCACGCACTTTCTTCATCGAGACGGTCGTGCTCCTTTATTTCCTCTTCTGTGCCCTATAATCCGTTCGAACCGCAAGAGGAAACGCCCTGGGAAGGATGGACATAACGTCCGGTCCGGCGGTCATGTTGCCGGATCGCCGGATCTTCCCTGCTCGCCATTGCTCTTCGACGGAACCCGTGACAGAGCGGTGCTCCGGCGACCGGATGCAAGGGTACCCCATGACGACACCCCAGACATTACTGAACCTCGACGGCTATACGGATCTGCCGTCCCGGAAAATCGCGGCCATCGTGACCTATCTCGAGATGCGCTCCCCTCCCCCTGCTCTACGTGAGCAGGCTCAGGAGGGTTGGTCTCTCCAGTCTCTCAGCTCGGATGCCGACCGGTACAGAACGCTATATCGCCGGATCGGCGAGCCCTGGCTCTGGTTCAGCCGCCTGGCGATGTCCGATGAGGAGCTTTCCGGTATTCTCGGCGATCCGAAAGTCGAAGCCTATGCCCTGCGCGACGGCCAGAACGACATCGGACTCTTGGAACTCGATTTCCGGTCCGAAAGGGAAGCCGAATTGGTCTTCCTTGGCCTCGTGCCCGGAGCCGTCGGAAAGGGAACCGGACGCTTCCTCGTGAACGAGGCCATCCGCCGGGCCTTCGCACATCCGATTGATCGCTTCTTCGTTCACACTTGCAGCCTCGATCACCCGGCTGCACTCGCCTTCTATATGCGCGCAGGATTTATGCCCTATCGGCGCGCCATCGAGGTCGCGGATGATCCACGACTCCAGGGCCACCTTCCGCGCGATTGCGCGCCTCATGTGCCTGTGCTCGACTAACCGAACAAGGAAAAGGACGTGTCGCGGACCGACACGTCCTCTTCGATCCGTGCAGATGTAACAGATCAGGCGGTTGCACGCATGGCGCGTGCCTGGCCCATCTGGCTGATGGCAGGATCCACAGTCCGCTCGCTGCCGCGCTCCCGATCCTCAAGGCTTTCGGCTCTCTTCAATTCCTCGAAAGCCTCACCGAGTTCGGCCTTGGCATCATCGAGCTGATTGTGCAGGTTCTGAGCCGACATGCGAAGGTTGTCCCGCCGCTGGGCCGCGGCGCGAGCATAGGTCGGATAGGCGAAATGGTTCGGATCGGTGATCCCGGCCTTCTGCTCCTCCGCTGAGATCTCCCGATCGAGGTCAGCCGCCATGCGGTCGAACTCGGCGATCATCATCTCGATCTGCGCCACCCTCCGACGTTTCTCGTCGACTTGAAAGCGCTTGAGGCGGATGAGCGTATCCCGCGACTTCATTTTGATTCAACTCCACACGTCGCTGTTTCACGTGCCTGCCGGATCGCTCAGTTATCCGTGAGGCATGAGACATCATCGTGCATGGAAGTTGACTCTTCCTTACCGCAGAGGATGAAAAAGCCTGCAGGGACAGATCCCTAACACGCCGCCCCCGGCACCGGACCGGCGCGAGGCTTGCGCCAGGCTTGCATCAACCTTTCGTTTACCCATTTCGTTAACACTGCTCCAGTACGTCTAAAGTTTCGGAAGAGCGACAGGCACATGCAAGCGAAATCCTTCGTTTGCAACAGTTTCGGACGGAGCGGTGGAGTTCCCTATGGTTATCGCGAATCCACAGGCTGAGCACTTTGAGCGACAGATTGGCGAGGCCATGTCGTTAAGCGCTTGCATGCAGGAATCAGGGTTTGTTAACCATTCCGAACTAGCATTACGAATCAGTGCAAAAGGGCATCCGCTGCAGGCCCGGTGGCGGATGGGTAGCGGCAAGCGACCCGCAAGCTCCAGGGCGTGGGCTGGGGAATAGACATGCGCGTACTTCTCATCGAAGACGACAGCGCGACAGCGCAAAGCATCGAGCTGATGCTGAAGTCCGAGAACTTCAATATCTATACGACGGATCTCGGCGAAGAGGGCATCGACCTCGGCAAGTTATACGACTACGACATCATCCTTCTCGACCTGAACCTTCCCGACATGTCGGGCTACGAGGTGCTGCGCACGCTACGCGTCGCGAAGGTGAAGACGCCGATCCTGATCCTCTCCGGCATGGCCGGCATCGAAGACAAGGTGAAGGGCCTCGGTTTTGGCGCCGACGACTACCTGACGAAACCGTTCCACAAGGACGAGATGGTCGCCCGCATTCACGCCATCGTGCGGCGATCGAAGGGCCATGCGCAATCGGTCATCACAACGGGTGACCTCGTCGTGAATCTCGACACCAAGACGGTCGAGGTCGGCGGCGCTCGCGTGCATCTGACCGGCAAGGAATATCAGATGCTGGAACTGCTCTCCCTGCGCAAGGGAACGACCCTCACCAAGGAGATGTTCCTGAACCATCTCTATGGCGGCATGGACGAGCCGGAACTGAAAATCATCGACGTGTTCATCTGCAAGCTGCGCAAGAAACTTGCCAATGCCTCGCAGGGCAAGAACTACATCGAGACCGTTTGGGGGCGAGGATACGTGCTGCGCGAGCCCAACGAGTCGGACGAGCGCATCGCGATCTAAGCGAGGCATCAGGCAAAACAAAATATGCCCGGTCATTGACCGGGCTTTTTATTTGGCCGGTCACCTCGCGAAGCGAGAGGACTCAATGTGCATGCCGGTTGCTTGCGCGCAGATCCTTGTGAGATGGCTCGCCGCCCGCCATGCGGGCTCATCGCCTCCCGCACGAAGAGAAGTCTCGCCGAGGCGATGCAATCGACGCCGACAGCCCTGAACGGAACTGCAGGCGCATTGCTCACCCCGGACAAACCTGCGGCGGAAGCACGAGAACAGGGCGGACGCGCTACTCGTCCGGAGTATCCCGTCCGAAACGGTGCCTCAGATCGTCGTCGACGTGATCGTCACTTCATCACCGTCGATGCGGAAGGCAATGCTCATATTGGATGCACGCGCCACCATGCCGGCGTAGTAGATCTGAATGCCGTGGGCATCTACCGTACCGGATTCCGAATGGCCGGCGAGCAGATCCTGCGAATGGGCGGGGATGCGCGCGTTGAGGCCCTTGGCCTTGATCGTGAACTCGCAGTGCTCCGCATCGCCCGCCACCGTCACCGCGATCGAGCCGCCGCGAGGAATGGCCGTGATGGCGATCATGACCAGGTTGAGGAGGAGCTTGACGCGGTTCTTCGGGAACAGGAGACGCGGCGATGACCAAGCGAAGGTGATCTTGTCGTCGAGGAAGAGACCGCGCGCCACCTGCTCGGCATCGCCGAGATCGATGGACGCTCCGGCTGAGCCTGCGGCACCGAAGGCGAGGCGGGCGAACTGAAGTCGGGCGGAGGCCTGCCGGGCACTCTTCTGGATCAGGTCGAGCGCGAATTCCCGCATGGAGGTGTCACTGTCGTCCTCCAGGACCTCGAGTCCGTTGACGATCGCGCCCACCGGCGAAATCACGTCATGGCAGACGCGCGAGCAAAGGAGAGCCGCGAGGTCGAGCGAATCAAGAGAGATGGTGGCCATAAGGGCTCCGGAACACCGTAAGTTCAGGGCTGGATTCATGAAATTCTGGATCTCAGGTTTCACGAATACAGCCCAACAGGAAAGAGAACATGAACCGGATACCCGGCTACGAGTTCTTTGGAAAGCAGCTAAAAGAGATCGACAGGTCTTTCGAGAACAGGCACAAACCCATCATGCTCCCTGATGCTTCCCATCCTGATGAAATCGCCCTGAGGCTTGCCCCCATAGCCGTGGAAGCCGCCCAACTTCTGAGAAGCATGGAAAATGCCCTAATCGAAAGGCGCATCAAGGACGACGGAAGCCCCACCACGGCAGCCGATCTGGCTGCGGAACGGCTGATCCTTAGACGACTCGACGAAGCGTGGCCCGGGGTTCCGGTAGTGGCCGAGGAAACGGCCAGCACCACCCATACGGACGAATTCTTCTTTCTGGTCGATCCTCTCGACGGTACACGCGACTTCATTCACGGCACGGGAGAGTACAGCGTCAACATTGCCCTGATCCGGGGGAACCGCCCCCTGGCCGCCGCAGTCGCGGCTCCGGCCATGGGATCCGTCTGGATCGCGGGCACGACGGCCCGGAGGAGCACCATGCTCGGGGAAGGCAGCCACTTCGATTGGCATGACATCAAGGTCCGGAGCGCTCCCGCAGAGGGGCTCGTGGCCCTCGTGAGCCGCCGGCATGGAGATGTCGCTACGGAAGCCTGCCTTTCAATCCTGTCGATCGGAACAAGGCGCATGACCTCCTCCGCTCTCAAATTCTGCCTCATCGCCTCCGGAGAGGCCGATGTCTATGTGCGCTGCGGAGCGACCATGGAATGGGACACGGCGGCTGGGGATCACATTCTCTGCTGCGCCGGCGGCAGCGTCGTCGGTCCCGGCAGCGTCCCCCTGACCTACGGCCATGAGGACCGCGGCTACCGGAATGGCCCGTTCGCCGCCCTGGGCGATGCTTCCCTCTCCTCCAAGCTGGACCTGCCGACAGCGGCCGCCTGAGGCCCTCCCGGCACTGCCCTGCGGCACCCAGACGCCGCCTGTACAGAGATTGTTAGGGTTGATGCTCGTAGAATCGGGGCTCGATAGAAGCCGTCCGGCTTGAGGAGGCCGGATCGTCCCCTGTCTCATACCAGGAGATAGCCCATGCGCTCCCGACTTTCATTGGCTGCAGCGGCTGCCTTGGCAGCCCTTGTCGGTGCCCTCCCCGTTCAGGCCTCGGCCCAAACCATGCAGCATGCCTATGCGGGCAGTCCGGGCAGCCCGAATGCCTTCAATTCGAATGAACTGGTCGAGTCGGGCCACCAGTTCTTCGGCACCGCATCCCGGGGTCTGGCATCGGCTCTCGAAGAGGCTGTGCGCCGCTGGGGCGAGCCCAACGGGTACATCCTCGGGCAGGAGGCCTCCGGCGCTATCATCGGCGGCCTGCGCTACGGCGAAGGCAAGCTGTACACCCGCAACGCTGGCGAGCGCAGGATATTCTGGCAGGGTCCCTCGGTCGGTTTCGACTTCGGCGGAGAAGGTGCCCGGACCATGATGCTCGTCTACAACATGCCCTTCACCGATGCCCTCTACAAGCGCTTCGTGGGCCTCGACGGCTCGGCCTATTTCATCGGCGGCTTCGGCGTGACTGCCCTGGCAGCGGACGAAATGGTCGTGGTCCCGATCCGCACGGGCGTGGGGGCGAGGCTCGGCGTCAATATGGGCTACCTGAAGTTCACGCCTGAACCGACCTGGAACCCCTTTTAAAGGCGTTCCGCACCCCGGGACCGGCCTCCGACCGGTGGAAACGGCTTGAAGATGCACTACAACCGGCAGGCTGGAGTCTGATCGCTCTGGAAAGCTGCGCAGGCACAAGGCAAGGTGCTCGAGCGTTACCGGTCAGGTCTCTTTCTGGTTCCTTGGAGTTGGCGTCCGCGTGGTTGAAACCATCATGATCTTCGCGCTGGGGTTTGTGTCTGCAACCCTCATCGCGCTCCTCATCATTCCGGCCATCAATGCCCGTGCGGAGCGCCTTGCCCGCCGGAGGGCAGAGGCATTGTTTCCCATGTCCATCTCCGAACTCACGGCGGAGAAGGATCATCTGCGCGCCGAGTTTGCAGTGCTGCAGCGGAAGATCGAGCGCAAGGCCGAGGAAGCCCTCGCCGCCAAGCACCAGAGCATGGAGGAGCTGGGCCGCCGGGCGGTGCGGATCGAGGCTCTGGAAAGCACCCTGTCCGAACGCGACGAGATAATCGCGCAACTGGAGGTTTCCCTGGCGGAGACGCAGACCAAGCTGGCCGCGGTCGAGGACGAGCTCGGACAGACCAGGACCTTTCTCTCGGGCACCCGGGAAACCCTTGCGGCTCTCGAGAATGCCCATCGCGCGACCCTGGACGAGTTGTCCAATACCCGCATGGAACTGGACCTCACCCAGAGCGAGCGCACGAAGCTCAGGGCGGAACTCCTTCACACTCAGGAAAAGCTCGCCCGGCTCGAGTCGGAATATGCCGATACGGATCAGCGCCTGACGGCGGCCCTTACCGAGATCGACGCCAAACGCATCGCGATCTCGGACCTCGAAACCCGCCTGATGACGCAGACCGCGCGCGGCAACGATTTCGAGCGAGCCCTGAACGAGCGCCACTCCGAACTTTCCGACGAGCGGAAACGCCTCGCCGACTTGGCCCGCGATCTTGCCGCCGAGCAGGAGCGCGGCCTGATCCTGGAGCAGCGCATCCGCGAGATCGAGGCCGAGCGCGACGAGGCGCAGAACCGCCTGGCCTCACAGGAGAGCTTCGGCAAAGGCGATGAGGAGTTGCGGCGTCAGATCACCGAAGTCGCCGCCAAAGTGCTGAAGGACAATGGCAATGCGGTGCCGCGCAACAACGGCAATGCCCGCAACGGCAAACGGCGCAACAGGTCGGCGGGCAAGCAAAAGCAGTCCGCTCCCGCCGCATCTTGAGCACCCGCGCTATTTAGGATCGACCTGCTGATTGCCGCCGGGACTGCCGGGAGGCGGAATGACCGGTGTCGTCCCCGGATTTGGCACGGGAGCCGGCACCGTGATGTCGGGCGTACCTGTTTCAGGCGGCCGGATGACGCCATCCGATTGTTCCAGTTTATCGCTCAACGTGGAGCCGGTGGATGACGGATCCTGCGGCGACAATGACCCATCTGGCTCGACCTTTTCAGGCGGCATTTGCTGCAGCGGCGGCATGTTGGGCGCCTGCTGGTTCAAGACGTCGGGATTCTGCGCCATCGCAGCCGTAACGCTGCCTGCGAGGGCGAGGGATAGAACCAGAATTCGCTTCATGGATCGCTCCTTTCGAAAGGCAACGAGCGATCCCCGAGGCAGTTCCGCTTCGCTTATTCGGCGGCCATGCGCGGCGCTGTCGCCATCCGGATATAGATGTCGCGCAGCTTCTTCGTGATGGGGCCAGGTTTTCCGTTGCCGATGGCACGGCCATCGATCGAGACGATCGGGACGACGAACATGGAGGCGCTCGTCAGGAAGGCCTCGGCGGCATCATAGGCCTCGTCGACCGTGAACAGGCGCTCCTCGAGCTCGATGCCCGCATCCTTCGACAGAGCCAGAAGCGCCTTTCGCGTGATTCCCGGCAGAATGGCATTGGACAGCGGGCGCACCACGACGCGACCTTCCCGCGTGATGATGAACCCGCTTGAGGATCCGCCTTCCGTCACGAACCCGTCCTCCACCATCCACGCCTCCTGCGCGCCAGCCTCCCTGGCCGCCTGCTTGGCGAGAACCTGAGCGAGAAGATTGAGCGATTTGATGTCACGGCGCTTCCAGCGCAGGTCCGGGACGGTCACGACGGCAATGCCCGTCCGGGCGGCGGGCGCGTCCAGGATGGCCTTCACCTGGGTAAACATGGCAACGGTGGGAACAGCGTTCTCGGGGAACATGAAATCCCGCTCGGCCACGCCCCGAGTGACCTGGAAATAAACGAATCCCTCGGTCACGCCGTTGCGGCGGACGAGCTCCTCCTCAAGATGGGTCCATTCCGCCCGTGTGTAAGGGTTCGGAATGCGGACTTCGCGCAGGGAGCGCTCCAGGCGCTCGAGATGCGCATCGTTGTCGACGAGACGTCCCTCCAGAACGCCGACGCCTTCATAGACCCCATCCCCGAACATGAACCCTCGATCCATGAAGGGCACCTTGGCCTCTTCGATGGGCAGGAATGAGCCGTTCAGGAACACGATCCGGGACATAATTACCTCGAAGGATGGATTTCTCGAGCACATCGGTCGATGGGCACCTCTGCAGGCTGACCTACATGACTGCACATCGCGACAGCTCAGCCATAGGTACTCCCATGATGAAAGTGACGCCACTCCTCTTTTCGGCAACCCTTGCGGCGCTCGCTCTTCCCTCAGGGGCCTCCGCTTCGCAGGCGGCATTGAGATGGTTCGCAAGCCAGGGCTATGTCGGGCCCGAGGGCACACGCATCGTAGCCTGTCACGGTTATGGCTGCTCGCGGCGCCAAGTGCTTACCGTGGATGGGGCCTGGCTCAGCCGGGCAAGTGCATTCCTGAAGGCGGGCAGGACCTCGCCTGAGGCCGAAAGAGGGGCTCTCGCTCGGGTGGTGAGCACCTATACGACCTATCTCACCACCGTGATCGGCGGAAGGCCCGACATTCCGGGCTCGCCCGCTCAGATGTCGGGGGTGCACGGTCAGATGGATTGCCTGGACGAAACGGCCAACACGACGAGCCTGCTCCTCGTGCTCCAGGAGCGCGGTCTGCTGACCCATCACAAGGTCGAGCAGCCGGAGTCGCGCGGGTTTTTTCTGGATGGGCGCTATCCGCATTTCTCCGCAGTCATCATGGAGAAAACGAGCGGGCGGGAATGGGCCGTTGATCCGTGGAGGAAGGCGCCTGGTCAGCGGCCTGAAATCCTGCCGCTCGTCAAATGGCGGCAGGATTCCTGATCAAGGAGCTTAAGAGCTTACTTCAGGTGCTGGGCGAGGTGCTTGTTCATCTCGAACATGGTCACCTTCGGCTTGCCGAAGATCGGCTGCAGCTTATCATCGGCGAGGATCTCGCGCTTGTTCTCGGGATTCTGCAGATTGTTCTTCTTGATGTAGTCCCACATCTTGCTCACCACCTCGCCGCGGGGCAGCGGGTTCGAGCCGACGATGGCGGCCAGCTCCTTGGACGGCTGCAGGGGCTTTTGAAGAGCATTGGGCTTGGAACCTGCGGCCGGCTTGGCAGCAGCCTTCTTCGCTCCGGCTTTTCCGTCTGTCGTCTTGGTCGGCATGTATTCCTCCGGGAGTAGAGTGGGAAAGCTCGCCGGCGGCCGTTTGTCTCGGCGCCGCGAGCCCATTGGCCTTCCCTGGGTCGGAAAGTCTGGAGACTGTTTCAAGATCCCAGTCCCCGATGGAAGGACAATTCGGCCAGAGCTTATGTCTGCTCTGCGCCTTCAGCAAGATAGAGTTCAGGAATTTAGGCTGTTTTCGGAAAAGGAAGGATTATTGCCGTCTCCTGGGGGCGGAAATGTCCTTTTCCGGGCAGGGAGTAGCGCTTGGACCGCTCGCTCGCCGAATGGACATGGGAAACGATGGTTTCGTTCGGACAGGGCTTCGCCAGAAAGGCAGCCCCCTGAGGCAGATCACCCTCGGCCGGCCATCGACGCCCGGACATGATCAGGATTTCCGCTTCCGGGCAGGATTCGTGAACCTTGTGAGCCAATTCGAACCCATTGCAGCCGTTCGGCATATCCACATCAGTGAGCAGAACGTTGATCTCGAGACCCGCATCCAGCAGGACAAGAGCCTCCGTGGCGTTGGCGGCCTCGACCACCTTGAACCCGGAATCCTCGAGAAGGTCTGCGACGAAAAGACGAACGAGGGGCTCGTCTTCAACCAAAAGGATAGTGGATTGAGGCTCAGGCATCGGGCACTCGACGGACCGCACAATTTGCGTGAACGCCCAAACCGGCATTTTGTTCCAGCCCGCAGCGCACCGGAAGAGCTTTTCAACGGGCTCTTATCCGGTCAGGATAGCGGATCTTTCCACATGGCGGGCCAAGCCCTCGGAGGCGATGTTCTTCAGCTTCGCCTCCACCTCGAAATCCGTCCATGCAAGGTGGCGCGCCACGAGATCATTGATCGCGGAATTCCACATCAGGTCCGAGTGACCGCGCAGCTCCCTCGGCCTGATCCCGGCCTGAACGAGCATCCGGTAGTCCGGCAGAGTGAAGATGTCATGGCCCGAGAGCAGATCCTCTCTGGATACGCTGATATGGCTCAAGGGGCGCACGCCCCGCCAGGATTTGATGATCGTCTCGATCCTGGGATCGTCCGGCTCCACGTATTCGCCTTCGCTCTTGATCCAGTGATGATGAAGATCAAGCACGAGCGGCACCACGTCCGCCACGGGCAAGAGATCGTCGAGGCCGAAACTGACCTCGTCGTTCTCGATTGTGATCAGATTCCTCGCGGTCTCGGACAGCCGCTTCAATCCCTCGCGGATCCCCTCGGCTCCCACGGCCTTCGCGCCGCCGTGAATGTTGATATGCGCGCCGTACGGATGCCAGCCATCGCCGTATCCCATATAGCGCATCACATCCGCATGATACTCGAATTCGGCCACGCCGTTGGCGACGGCGGACGAGCTGGCGGAAGCGATGACGCAGAACTGGCCAGGATGCATGCTCAGACGCACGCCATGTTCGCGCGCGAGATGACCGGCCGCAGCGAGCTTGCTTTCGATGAGTTCCCGCAGATCATGATCCTGGTAGTACTGCTGACAGCTAGAATGCGTGTAGCCGGGCAGGAGATCGCTGGAGAGGCGATGGAGACGTTCGAGTTTCGGTCGGCTCGCCACATGCACAATCTGGCGAGTGACCGCATCGAGGTTGTGAGCGACAACGGAAGCGATCTTGTCATACGCAGCCTTGGGGTCGAGGCGCCCGAGATAGGCCAATGTGACCGTACTCATATTCATCGGGCGAGCAGCCTCTGCCTTGCCATCCATGGGCACAAACTTGCAGCAAAAGCCTAGTCGCGGGTCGGACATACGTGACGGAATCCTCGTTCGGCAGGTTCCTATCTCACGCTCCCATCATGATAAGGAACGGAAAGAAGGCTCCCCGAGAGAGTCCAGAATAGCGCTCTCTTCGAAAGGCTTCGGAATGAACGCCGCCTGCCGAAGCGATGGCGGAAGATCGCCCGGCCGAGAGGCCGATACGAAGGCAAACGGAATGTCCCGCTCGGCCAGTGCGGTCGCGATGCCGAAGCTCTTCCCGCCCACCACATCCACATCGAGGAGCGCATAGTCGAAGTCGTCCTCGAGATGCTCGTAGGTTTCAGCAAGGGAGTCGAAAACCCCTATGACCACATGCCCCTCGTCCTCCACGATCGTCTGAAGGTCCGATGCAATGAAAGGATCGTCTTCCAGAATGAGAATACGCACACTACGACTCCGCTCCAAATCCGCCTGACCGTTTCAAAACCTATCTTTTCAGATTAAACGCAACCGTATTCCAACCCTTATGGGAACGGGCTGGCGAAAGCAGAGTTCCAGCGTCGCCGAGAACTCGCCGGCTTTCGAAAAGTATGGTTAAATTCTGAAGATCGGCCCTTGAAATGGGGCCCGCACGCCACCATCTTAGCATCATCCTGGTGGCGCATTGCCTGCCAGATACGGTCACGATGCCGAGATGATGACGCCGGATGTACGCGCATGATCTCGCCGTGGCCGTTGCTTTTTTCCGATGCGCTCATGTCTTGAAGAAAACATTGAAAAGAAAAGCGCCGGCGTGACGCCGGCGCTTTTCTTCCTCGATGGTTTTCCGTCAGTGACGGTTCACGTCGCGGCGATCCGACCCGAACTCGCTTTCGTGGCGGCTGAACTGTGCCTCGTCGCCGCTGAAGGTTTCCTCCACATATTCGCGCCCGCGATTGGCGGCGTCGCGCGCATAGCGAAGCCCCTGGTTGCGGACCTCATCGGCCCATTCGCCGAAAACCTCGTTCTCGCGTCGGGTGCGCGGCAGAAGGGCGCCGAGAAGGAGACCGGCTGCGAGGCCGACGAGGCCTACCACCATAGGGTTCTCGGAGACGTAGTCCTGCATTCCGCTACGGACATTGCCGAAGGCTCTACCTGAACGTCCTCTCATGTGATGGACGCGGCGGCGCTGCCCCTCGTAGGCGCCTGATGCCCATTCGGAGGCTTGTTCATAGGTGTCACGCGCCCATTCGGATGCTCCTTCGTACGCATCCTCGGCGCGGCTGCGCATGTCGCCAGCCATCTGTTGAGCCTTGTTGGCCGTCGACCCGCCTTGTTCCTGCGCGTGCTGCTGCGAGGATTGGGACTGGGAGCCGCTCTTGGAGCTCTCGCTGCCCTGACCGCTGCCCGTGGCATGGGAAGCGTGCCCGGCAGGCGCGGCACTCTGCGCGCCCTTCTTGTCGTCATGCGCATGGGGCATCGGAGCCTCGCCGATGTTACCGACCGACGTGCCGGCCGAAACCTTGCCGGCTCCGGTTTCGTTCTGCTTGTCGGCTGGCGACTTGCCGCCTTCGTTCTTCGTATTGGCCATGGGAAGCTCCTGTTCCGTTCCTCAAATGCGGGAGTTCATTCTGCGGCGGTCGAACATGCCGTCAGCCTGCTCCAACGGAGCGGCTCCCGAGCCGTAGAGACGCAGATCGTCCGGCGCTCCCGAGAGATCCTGCTCCGCAATGAAATCCTCGTCCGCGGCGATCAGCCGGGCCGGACGGCGTCGCGTCGGGCGTCCTAAGCGGTAGGCGAGAAGACCGAGGCCCGCAACGATGAGCATGACGGGTACCGGGTTGTTCCGCACCGTTTCGAGAACCCTGTCGTAAAGGGGGCCGTACTGACTCGCACGAGCCGTGCCCAGCATGTCGTCGACGACTCCCGAGACAGTCATCTTGTTCTGGAGTTGGTCGATGGTGCGATCGAGCTGCGCTCGACTCTGCTCGATGTCCTTCTCCAGGTCCTGAAGGCTCTGTGTCATCCTGCACCTCTTTCCGAGAGAACTTCCGCATCACGCCTGAGCGAGCGCATGGTCCGCTGCGGCGTGAGCGCCGAAGTCGACATGGCGTGGCGCCCGTAAAGTCCGAGCCCGATCGCAATGAGCGCCAGCCCGCCGCCCACGATTAGAGCCGCCAAAGCCTCGGAGTTGACGATTGTCGCGAGCCACTCCACGAGCGACTCCGTCAGGAGCATGACCGCAGCAATCGCAAAGATGGCCGCAACCACCACAAGAGCTAATCCGATGAAGAGGGTTCGGAGATTCTGGGAAATCTCCGTGCGAAACAGCGTGAACTCCTTCTGCGCGAGATCAGTCGACTCGCGCAGGGCCTCACCGACGAGGCCCTGAATGGTCTGGTTGTTATTGCCCTGCATGGCGCTCTCCGTCACGCACTCGTTCTGGCACGCGAGCGCTGGGGCCGATTGCGGCCGGCCTGCGCGGCACCCGGCCCCATGCGCTCCCGACGCAGATCCTCGGCCGTGCTCTTGAGGAAGCGCGCCGCCAGGAACCCGACGGCCACCGATACGGCAGCCACCGTTGCCGGACGTCGGCGGACGACGTCCTCGAAATCATTGAAGATATCCGCAAAGCTGCGGTCGCGGATCGAATCCGCGAGGTGCTCCAAACCATCGGCCGCGCTATCGACAACGGCGCGAATGTTCGGCCGCTCGTCGAAAGAGCGTGTGGACTCGCGCAGGGACGTCGCAAAATCCGCGACCGACTGCGCAATATCATCCTTCCGGCGATCGGCGTAATCGGTTGCCTGCTCGCGCGCCGAATCGATGAAGTAACGGCCACGCTCGACGGCTGCGTCGGCCATGTTGCCGACGTCACCCTTGAGCGCATCCCAATCGTCGCTGCCGGTATCCGGTTGCCTGTTTCCGTTCTGCTGTCCCACGCCCATGGTCAACCTCTCTCAATCGTGGTGGAGTAACCATTAGAAGCGCGGCAGGTTCCGAAGAGCGCAAGGCGATGCTCTCGAGCCGTCAGACCCGCTTACAGCGAGCCCCTAACGCAACGAGGCAAGCCAATCGACCAGATCGACTACCTTCCTCCGAAGCTCGTTATCCCGCAGCCGCAGGAAACCACGGATGAGGCGGTCGCTGTCCGGATTTGCCAGAAACTCGCCCATGACGCTGTCGCCCGTAAGCGCACTTCCGGAAAATCCAGGCGCGTCCTCGAAGAAGAACTCGATGCTCACATCCAGGATACCGGCAATTTGAAGGAGGCGGCTTGCTCCGATGCGATTGGCGCCTTTTTCATACTTCTGGATCTGCTGAAAGGTGAGTCCCAATGACTCCGCCAGCTTTTCCTGGCTCAGTCCCAGGAGGATCCGTCTGGCTCGCACCCGGCTTCCGATATGCCTGTCGATAGGGCTGGGTGACTTCTGATGCATCGCCGCTCCTATGGCCATGGTCGGATTTGAACCTTTATACCCCTTTTAAAACCCATGGTAGCAGACTTATAATATACACCTGTTGATAGAAGCACCTCAGGAGGCACAGGTGTCTCGCCCGAGTTTCGATCACGCGACCGAAGCCTTCGACTTCATCGACAGGCTGGAGAACCTGCCATCCCCTCAAGAAGTCATGAAAGAAACGGCAAATTCTTTTTCGCTGTTCGGCTTCGAGAACTTCATCATCACAGGCATACCGAATCCGAAAGAACGCTTCGAACAGGCCGTTCTTCTGAAAAAATGGCCAGCAGGCTGGTTCGAAACCTATGCGAGAGAGGATTACGTTCGGGTCGATCCCGTCATTCGCCTCTGCCGAAATACGGTGCAACCTTTCGAGTGGTCTGAGGCACCTTACGACCGGGAAAGGGAACCTCGCGCGGCCGAGGTCATGGACCGGGCGACCGACTTCAGAATGAAGGACGGATTCTGTCTGCCGATCCACGGCATCAATGGATACGAAGCCTGCTTCTCCATGAGCGGTGTCGATCTAGACCTTTCCTCCCGGACGAAACCCGCTCTTCATCTCATGGCCATGTATGCCTTCGAGCGAACCCGACAGCTTCTGAACCCCCTGCCCTGTCGCGGTGCCGACCTGCTGACCCCGCGGGAACGGGAGGCTCTCATGTGGGCGGCAGCCGGCAAATCGGCCGCCGATACGGGGGACATCCTTGGGATCACGGAAAGAACGGTGACGGCGCATATTGCCAGCGCCTGCCAGAAGCTCGATGCCACCAACAAGACGCAAGCCGTCGCCCGGGCCATGCAATACAAGCTCATCCGGATCTGATGTCGGACCTGTAATTTCCTACAATATCATTCACCGGGCATTTGGGTGAAATGTCATTCCGTTCCATGAGGGGATGACATCGATGACCCGTGTTCATGTGATCACACGCGACAACAGAGCCTTGTATGAAGAGTGCATCCAACAGTTCTACCGACTTCGGTACCAGATTTTCGTGGGGGAACGCGGTTGGGACAGCTTAAGGGGGGCGGATGGGCTCGAGATCGATACCTATGACAACGAGCACGCCATATATCTTCTTGCCATCGACGCCGGCCGCGTAGTCGGCGGGCAGCGGCTTTACCCCACCCTGCTGCCCCACATGATCAGTGAGGTCTTTCCCCATCTGGTCCAGCTCGGCATTCCCCAGGCTGCCGACATCTTCGAATGGACCCGCTACTTTGTGGTGAAGGAACGGCGTACAGGGCGGACCGACTGCCGCCTTCTGGCCGCAATGCAGGAATTCTGCTTGGAGAAGAACATCAGCGAGGTCACCGCCGTAGTCGAGATGTGGTGGCTGCCGCGCTGGCAACAGACAGGCTTCAAGGTTCGCCCACTCGGCCTGCCTCAGATCATCGAGGGGCAGCCCTGCATCGCTGCCGCCATCGAAATCTCGGCAGCGAGCCTTGAGCACGTTCGAGAGCTTGCCGGGCTACGCGGCCCATCCCTCGTCCAACAAGCCATCACCTCACCTTCCGCTCAACGGGTGCCCCATGCCGCCGCCTGACGAGAAGCTGCCCATCGCCTCCTTCATTCAGGAGGAAATGATCGACGGCGCCCGGGAGAACTTGAGTCGGTTGATCGATCTTCTGCCTCCGGTCGCCCGCCTCAGGCTGCTGGCGTTTCTGCATCTGGTCGAGCAGCCGAGCACCATGAAGGCGACTCTCGAAGTCCATCCGTCAGGAACCTTGCGACTGACGCTCGACACGGCCATTGCCCCTTGCCGCATCCACCGGCATTGAGCCGGACACCTTCAACGAGGCGCTCGAAAAAAGGCCCCGCCGGGAGGCGGGGCTCTGCGGAGCGCTCTGCGCTTCAAGCCGCTTTCGTGTTGACCCGCGCCTCTGCCAATTGCGTCAGCAGAGCATCGGTCTTCTTCTCTTCCTGCAGGTTCTGGTCGAGGAGCTTGGCGGCATCGTTCATGCCAAGCTCCTGGGCCCAGGTTTTCAGAGAACCGTAACGCGTAATCTCGTAGTGCTCGACTGCCTGGGCCGCTGCCAGAATTCCGGCGTCAAGCGCCTCGCTGTCCGCGAAGTCCTCCATAACCTCCTTGCCCTCCTCGATGATTCCGTTGATCGCCTCGCACTGCACGCCGCGAGCGGCCTTGTCCAGCATCTTGAACACCTGCTCAAGCCGCTCGATCTGCCCCTCGGTTTCATCGCGGTGGGTCTCGAAAGCCTGCTTCAGCTCTTCGGATTCCGCATTCTTCGCCATTTTCGGCAGCGCCTTCAGGATCTGCTTTTCCGCATAGTAGATGTCCTTCAGGGTGTGAAGGAACAGGTCATGCAATGTCTTTTCCTTGGCTGGCATCGTCTAACTCCATGTTGGTGAGCGTGGACTCAACGACAGCCAAGTTTTCCGGTTCCTTGCATTCTTGATCTGCGGAACAACACCGATCCACGTCGCGTTCGCCTCTGCTATCCAAGGAGAATGAACGTGGCGAACATCATCTCGACAGGGACCGGATCCCTGACGAACGCAGAACCCAACTTGAGCACCACGGAGCGTGGCGTTTACATGCTCGCGGGGCTTGGCCTGGCCGCTGCGGCCGCCAAGCCGCGCCCCAATCCTCTGCTGAACGTCCTGGCACTTGCAGGGGGCTCCTATCTGGCCTGGAGAGGATATGTCGGCAGTTGCCCCGTCAAGGCAGCCCTGATGGGTTCCCACGGCGACTCGTGACCCCTTCAGCCGCCAAAGGAAACGAGCCGCGCTCCAGGGCGCGGCCCGTGCTCATTCCACAATCGATCAATAAGTCGTGGTGGAACGCCGGCCGGCAATCAGGCCATAGATGAAGAGAACGATGATGGCCCCCACGATAGCCCCGATGAAGTTCGCCCCGTCATCGGGTCCGTACCAGCCGATGGCGCGCCCGAGATAAGTGGCGACCACAGCGCCGACGATACCGAGAATAGTGGTCATGATGAACCCGGAGGGCTCGTTCCTGCCCGGCATGATCCACTTGGCAATGAGCCCGGCCACGAAGCCGATGATGATGGTCCAGATGATACTCATGATGCAGTCCCTGAGTGCGTTGCCTTCCCAAGGAACGCACAGCCCAAGCTAAGGTTGCGGCGGACGGCGGGCCGGGAACGGCATTTTTTCATGGTCTCGCGAGACGAAAGGGGAGACGCCTTCCGCCTCCCCGCCGAGACGACCGGCGAGCGCTTTCCCTCTTGGAGTCGCGAAGACGCCCATGTTCAGGGCTCGGGCGGGGAAGAAATGCCGATCTCGTGAATCAGGCCCTTAACCTTGTGCCGTTATGGACCGACAGGGTTGCACAAGCCGCCGAATGCGCTGCCATTCATCTGCGTCGAGAGACTTCATCCCGCATCCATCCATCTCCGAGGAATATATTCTATGAACACTGGCGCGATGCAGGACTTTCTGCTTATCGAGCATGCCGTTCGGTGATGGGTCACGCATCGCTGGACATCATGAGCATTTGCCCCTGCAGATCGCGGGAATCCCAAAGTCCCGCCGGTATCGAGGCCACCCAGGTCTCAGGACAACAGGTCGCGATCTTTTGCCAGCGTCTCCACAAAGGCGAGGACACGATCAGCCGCCCCTCTTGCTCCCCTTTGAATTTCTTTAGCCAGGAAAGCAAATAAGGCTCACGCAAGCTAGCTCCCCTATTCCTATCGCGCACTTCTGCGTGCCGCGAGAGCCTTTTGGGGAGGAACAATGAAAATCAAGACGAAACTATTCGCACTCGCAACGGCGCTGAGCCTGCTCGCTGCGGCAATAGCCGGAGTTGGGGTCTATACCGTGCGAACCTACGATGCCGCTGTCGATGATGTCAAAATCTCCGCCCTTCGTGCACTCTATGCGGAGCGCCTCAACCGGCTGGTGACGCACGTCGTCATGGAATCCCGAGGCATCTATGCCTCATCCAGCACGCAAGAAGCCAAGAAATTCGGCGAAGGATCTCTGGCCGCGCTCAAGGAGATCGATGCTTTGCTCATCGAGTGGCAACCCATTCTGCCTGCCGAAAGCATCGCCTTCTTCGAGGATTTGAAGAAGGACGCGGCTGAGTTCAAGGCCTTCCGAACGGAAACCGTGCGGCTCGGCAGCGAGGTTTCTCCGGCCGCCGCCAATGCGCAAGGCAATACGGAGGCAAACCGTGCCAACAGGAAGGCATTCCAGACCCACATCGATGAACTGATGGAGCACGGAAGGGAAGCGATCGAACGCATCGATCAGCAGGCGGATGTTCTCTACAGGAACATGCTGTGGCTTCTCTCATCCCTTGCCGCCGGCGGTGCGATCATCGCTCTTCTTCTGTCCTGGCTGATCGGCAGCCGTCAGATCGCTCATCCGCTTCAGATCCTGACTGCGGCACTCCAGCGGCTCGCCTCCGGTGACTTCAACCTGCCGCAGGTCAAGTCGAGCCGGGACGAGATCGGTGAGATATGGAAGGCGACCCATGTCTTTGCCTCGGCGATGCAGGAGGCTCAGCGGCTGAGAGAGGAGCAGGAAGCCGCGAACAGCCAAATGACAGCGAGACGCAAGGCTGAAATGGCCGCCCTTGCCCAGCAATTCGAGCGCAGCGTGGGCAGTCTCGTGCAGCACCTTTCATCCTCCGCGAACGAGATGGAGACGGCAGCACGATCCATGGCTGCGGTTGCGGACCAGACAACGACACAGTCGATGGCGGTGTCCTCGGCTGCGCAGCAAACGTCTGCCAATGTCCAGACGGTTGCCGCTGCAACCGAGGAACTGTCCATCTCCATTCGGGAAATCGCATCTCAGGTCACGCAGTCTTCACAGATCGCCGACAGCGCGGTGGAGGGCGCTCAGCGCACGAACCTGACTGTCCAGGAACTGGCTGCAACGGCAGACAAGATCGGGAACGTCGTTCAGCTCATCAACAACATTGCGGGCCAGACGAACCTGCTCGCGCTCAACGCCACGATCGAAGCGGCCCGCGCAGGCGAAGCTGGCAAGGGCTTCGCCGTGGTCGCCTCGGAGGTGAAGGATCTCGCCAGTCAAACCGCTAAGGCGACGGAGGAGATTTCGCAGCAGATCAACTCCGTGCAGCAGGCTACCCGGCAGACCGTGGAGGCCATCCAGGAAATCGCCCGCACGATCAACGAGATGTCACAGATTTCCCTGTCGATCGCAGCGGCAATGGAGGAACAGGGAGCCGCGACTGCCGAAATCGCCCGCAATGTGCAGGAGGCCGCCCGCGGCACCGAACAGGTGACCGGCAGCATCATTGACGTCCAGAAGGGAGCCGGCGACACGGGAAGCGCCGCATCCCAGGTCCTCGGAACCGCACAGGAGCTGTTACAGCGCTCGAACGAGCTCGGGCAAGAGGTCACCAGCTTCCTGCAGGAGGTCAGGGCCGCCTGATCATGTGTGAAGCCAAGCGGTGTCTCCTTCGGCACAGCATGACGACCGCTTGGCTTGCCCGAAGCTGTCGCGAGCAGTCCCACATTCGGGCTTCCGTGAGCCGGGCCGGAAGAGCCCGCGCGCTGCAGCCTGCACGTCTCCTGTTTCGAGCCGCACGACGGGACGAGGCTTCGAACGACACGCTAACAACTTGGCAATAAAATGTAGGGCATCAAGGGAATGATTTCCGATTCTCTCAACAGCGGCAATGGCTATGATCTCTCCGTTCGATAAAGCACTGGAACAGGTGGCGCGGGGGAGCAAGCCGAATCGCACTGCTGCCGAGAGCCGCGAGCAGAAGGTTCGCCGGCTGGAGGAACTCATTCGCGCAAAGGAGGCGACGGGAGACCGCATCGTCATGGGCATCGGCGCCGCTCTCGTGGTGTCGGCGATGGCGCTTCCTGTCTACGCTGCGCTCCTGCGCGATGGATACGTCTCCCTCCCTGGCATCGGGAGCCCATCGTTCATGCGAAGCGGCTCAACAGCTCCGTGGTTGCAGGAAGCCTCGCAAGCCTATGAGGATGCAGTCGAGGCGACAGGCTCCATCACACCTTCGGCGAATGCGCCCGAGACAACCAGCGCCCGCTATCAGGAAGCCGCGGCAACTCCGTTCTCCCGCTATGTCATCCATCGCGCGACGAAGGCTTCCGCCCTCATCGAGGGGCCGAACGGATTGTGGTGGGTCACGCCTGGCATGAAAATTCCGGGCATCGGGCAAATTCTTGCCATCGTGCGGTCCGAGGCGGGATGGGCGGTGGTTACGTCGGAGACGACGATCACCGAAGCAGCCAGCGGTTACGCAGGATACTAGAGCTTGGACCCGAAATTCGGGCTGCTTTTGAGACCTCAATCGGATGCTCCGCTCTTTGAGGAGAGCATCGTTTGGCGCGGAAAACCGAGTCCACTTTTCCGCACGATGCGCTAGAGCAGCTTCCGCTTGCGCGAAGTCATCTCACTCTTCGGTTCGCCGCATTATTCAACGGCGAACAGGATCCAATTCGCCGAAGCAAGGCTCCAAGACCCGGATGACAATCCGGCCTCGGTGCCTCCCGGTCACCATCCACCTCGTCTCAGCTTGGCGATGCTCATCATCAGGTCGAGACCGATCCCTTGATCGGTGGACTGGTTGAAGAGAGTGAGAACGGGCGACGTGGCCGCGACGGATGCGTTGTTCATGTCCCACATGGCGCTGAACCGCTGGATCAGCATGTCCACCTTCTTGGGGTCCTGAAAGTCCTTGACGTCGAGAATCTTCTCGAGATGCCGCACCTGGATGTCGATATCGGCCTTTGCCGCGGCCTTTGGTATGTTGAACGTCGTCTGAACGAACTCCATGATCGCCTTGTCGGCGAGAATGCCCATGGTGGTTGTGATCGATGACGCCTTGCGCTTGAAGTAGAGGGCCAGGCGGACGCCCTGGTTGTCATTTCCCTCGCGCTGCTCGAGGGTCTGCTGGACGTACTTCTCCACGGCCTCAGTTGTGGCGCTCGCCGCCGAGGTGGCCTCCGCCCCCTTCCCCTGGAAATCGAACGCCTTGGCGAACTCCTTGTAGAGCGGGTTGCTCATCTTGTTCACCATGCTGGTCGGGCTGGCGACCCCTTCCTGCAGGAGCTTCCTGAAGAGCGCCTTGCCGTAAGCCATGTCCTCAAGCCCGTAGGCCTTCATGGCGAACTTGAACACCCGATCGTTTTTGATGAACTCGTCGATGGTTTTGATCGTCTTGATGGTCTTGTTGTAGTACTCGATCTCGCGCTTGACCGCGGCGTCGTTCTCGATCAGCGCCTTCGTGCGGGTCATATTGGTCGTGATGATCTGATAACGGGTCGAAGTGCTGATCATGTTACACCTTCAAGCGTTCACAGGTCGGCAGCCTGCCTTCAGCGGATCGAGGGCGAATCCGCATTCGCAGGACCAGCTATAGCCCGGCAATCCTGCCTGAACCTTTCTGCCACGCGCTTCGTGTCGAGAGGATTGAACTGAAACTGCGACCGGAGCGTCTCGTAGCGGTAATTCGAAAGCTCGATAACGAGAGACTGGGCATCCGTCATCTTCTCGAGAATTCGGGTGACCTGCTCCGCGCTGGCTATCTGCCCCGCCCTTTCGCGATAGACCCAGTAGGACAGTTCCGGACTGCCGTCGTCGAACCAATAGACGGTACTGCGGCCCCGAGACGGACTGCGCCCGAGATAGCTCTTCTGGGAGACCGTGGCCGATAGGGATACCGCCTTCTGCGCCTTCCCGTCTGTCGGGTATCGCGCGCATGTCAGCCACAGCAGGGCCTCGTCGTCCCCGCGCAGGCGTGCGAAGGCGGCGCTGGGCCTACCCTCCTGATCATGCTGGAGGACATAGTCCCACGAGCCGATCCATGTGTCGAGAGCCTCAGCTTTGTTGCTCGCGAACATCCCCGCCGCGCCAAGCAGCACGGCCACGCCCAGAAAACTTTTCAATGAAAGCGATTTTGACGGCTGCTGACTCATGGCCGCACCAACTATCTTAAAAAAAGAAGCCTCGCCCTTTGCAAGGCGAGGCTCCTCTCAGTCCGTTCCGAGGCTCTTACTGGAAGAGCTTCAGGATCATCTGGCTGTTCTGGTTCGCCATCGAGAGAGCCTGCACGCCGAGCTGCTGCTGGGTCTGCAGAGCCTGGTTGCGGGTCGAAGCCTCGTTCATGTCGGCATCGATGAAGGTGCTCACACCGGCGGTGAGCGAGTCGGACAGGACGCCGATGAACTCTTCCTGGGTCTCGAGCAAGGCCTTGTTGGCACCGAGCATCGCCGAAGCCTTCGTCACGTTGCTGATAGCAGTGTCGATGTCTTCCAGGAAGCCGTCAATGATGGCGGTGTCGACGCCGTCGTCAGCAGTTCCAGCCGTCGCGTCCGTGCCGGCCGTCTTCGCGGTGGCGAGGTCCACCGTCAGCACGTCCGCCAGGATGCCCACGGTCTCGTCAGCTGTGGTGCCGCCCGCAGCCAACCCGATGAGCTGCGTGTCGTCGGTGTTGATCGTCAGGGTGTTAACTTTGTTGGACTTGCCGTCGTACGACGTAACAAGCTCAACGTTCCCGCCCTCGGTCTGCAGCCAGTTCTGGCCGTTGAACGTAGCCGAAGCGGCCGCGCTCCGCATACCTTCGATGTGGGCGTCGAACTCACCCTGGATCTTGTCCAGATCTGCACCGGGCTGACGAGCAGCCACGAGACCTTCCTTCATCTTGTTCAGATAGGTCAGCGTCTTGTCGAGAGCCGACGTGAAGGTGTTGATCATGGACTTCGACTGGCCGATGGAGTCCTTCACAGCGCTGAGAGCACCCTTGTCGGACTTCATCGTGGTCGCGATCGACCAGTAGGAGGCGTTGTGCGAAGCCTCGGAGACGCGCAGACCCGTGGAGATCTCGTTCTGGTTCTTGTTCATGGCATTCTGCGTGGCTTTGAGAGCCTGCAGAGCGGTCATGGCGGACAGATTGGTATTGATTGAAGACATGTGCTTCTTCCTTGAATGATGTGATTGTTCAGGGAATGTCGGGATGGACCGACCCAGCGGAGTGGCATCATGCCTCGAGGAGAACTCGATCCGCTGCTCACATGACATCCGGGCTCAACCGGTAAAACGGAGTGGCGTCATGCCGCGCTCTCGAACAGAGCCTCCGTAGTGCATTCGAGACAGGAGCTTTTACATCGCCCGCTGCTTTCGTGGGTCCATTTATGCTCGAATCATGCTCGAGGGTCAAGCACAAACGGCAAAATGGAATCGATTATTTCTGTAGAGATTCTGTTAACCATAATAAGTCCAAGAGCATGAAGCGATCGCGCGAGTAACGCGAGCGCTCAGCATACCATCACGTTGAGTAGATCCGCTGTCCGAACAGCGGCAATCAACACCACGCAAAAGCTGGATCTGTCGTTACCGTATGCCGACCAATGCCGGCCTCGAGGCTCCACTGACGGATGCGGATTTTCCATACAGGCCCCGATAAGACGGATCGAGGGTGAGCGCATCGGTGATACCGAGAATCGTCTCCGATGCCCCCAGCACAAGGGCGCCGTCCGGGGGCATCTGCTGTGCGATTCTGCGAAGCACATCGGCCTTCGTCTGGGTATCGAAATAGATCAGCACGTTCCGGCAATACACGATGTCGAACGGCCCGAGACGGCCGAAATCCTCGATGAGGTTCAAGTAGCGGAAATCCACCATGGAGCGGATGTCGGACGCGATCTGCCACTGATCGCCTTTCTGGGTGAAGTACTTCACCAGAAGCCGGATCGGGAGCCCTCTCTGCACCTCGAACTGATTGTAGATCCCTGCCCTCGCCTTCTCGAGAACCTCGTTGGAGATGTCGGTCGCGACGATGTCGATCTGCCAGCCGGGCATTCGGGCCGAGGCCTCCTTGAGGAGCATGGCAAGGGAATACGGCTCCTGCCCGGTCGAAGCCGCTGCGCACCAGATCCTCAGGCGACGGCTCGCGGCCCGCTCCTTGATGAAGCGCGGAAGAAGAACGTCCTGAAACAGGTCGAACGGCGCCTTGTCGCGGAAGAAGAACGTCTCGTTCGTCGTCATCGCTTCGATGGTTGCATTCTCGACCGCCTGAGACCGGCCGGACTTGATCTCCCAGATCAGGCGGGACAGGCTCTCGATCTTGAAGCGCGTGCAAACCGAGGCGAGCCGGCTTTCGACAAGATAGCGCTTGTCCGGAGAGAGCGCCAATCCGGAGCGAGCCTTCAGGAACACGCGGAGAGTTTCAAACTCTAATTCAGTCATCGTGAGGCTCCGGCAATGAGGCCCTGTAAGGAGCGGCCGATCGCGTCCAGAGGAAGTATTTCGTGAGCGATCCCGGCCTTGACAACGCTTCCCGGCATGCCCCAGACGATGCTACTGGCTTCATCTTGCACTATCACGGTCGCACCCGCGCGCACCAGGTCGCGGGCGCCGGCCGTTCCGTCGGATCCCATGCCGGTCAGCACCACTGCCACCGCCGAAGCACCGAAGACGGATGCGGCCTCGCGGAACAATATGTCTACGGCCGGACGGCAGAAATTCTCCGGCGGGTCGTCGCCGAGACGAATGGCAGGCTTTCCCGCCACCGCATTCACTCCCATGTGACGACCTCCCGGAGCGACCAGAACCGTACCGGCCACAATTGCCTCGCCGTCCCGAGCCTCCCTGCAGGGGAGCGAAAGCAGGGTTTGCAAGTGCTCCGCGAAAACCGCGGTGAACATGGCTGGCATGTGCTGGACGATCAGAACCGGGATCCTCGCCAAAGCCGGCTTGAGATCCTGCAACACCCGCTCGACGGCTCTCGGCCCGCCAGTCGAGGAACCGATGAGAAGGCATTGCGGGCGCACCTGGCCCGTACGGGGCAAAGATGTCGGAGCGGGCGAAGCCGAGGCCGTGCCTGCTGCGGGCACGGCATGCATCTGGCGCGGTTTCGCGGGGCCGAGGGCGCATAACTTCTCCACGAGATCGCGCCGGAACACTGCCGCGGCATCGGCCGCGCGTGCGCTTTCGGGTTTCGCCAGATAGTCGACAGCTCCCAAGGAAAGGCACTTCAGTGAAATTTGTGCATTTCGCTTCGTCAAAGTCGAGATCACGACGACCTTGCTGGCAGGGTGAGCCTTCAGGATCATCGGAAGGGCCGACAGCCCATCAATCTCGGGCATCTCGATATCGAGAAGCACAATATCCGGTTTATGTCGTTCCGCCATATCGACGGCCATTCGTCCGTTGGAGGCCGTGCAGACAACCTCGAAGCCGCCAATCTCGGCGACCCAGCGGGCGATCATGCCACGAATGACAGCACTATCGTCAACGATCATCACCCGAACCGGATGGCCGTGCCGGGAACTGGAATTGAATACCGGTGTCACTGAGGGCTCCTCACAGCGAAAGGCTTTCAGAGAGGAGTCCCAGTTCCTGAAACTTCGCCGCCAGAATGGCTTTGTCGAACGGCTTCATGACATACTCGTCCGCGCCTGCCTCCAACGCTCGGGTGATATGATCCAAATCGTTCTCCGTCGTGCAGAACACGACTTTGGGCATTCCGCCTCCTGGGCTTCTCCTGAGCTCCTTCAGAAAGCTGTAGCCGTCCATGACCGGCATGTTCCAGTCGAGAAGGACCACATCCGGCATTCTCGCGCGGCATCTGGAGAGTCCGGCCTCGCCGTTCTCCGCTTCTTCCACCTCGAAGGAGAGGCTTTCAACGATCTCTCGCGACACCTTTCGGATCGTGCGAGAGTCATCGACAATCAGGCAATACATCATCGAAGAAATATCCAAGGAGAGTATAAAGCGGCCTAGTGCGTGCCGAGCATCGGGTCAGGATCGAATGTCGGATTTGTCGACGAAGTTGAAGTTCTCGATCAGGATTTCCTTCACGATTTCAGCACCAAGTCTTTTGTTGATCCTGTCTCTGACATTGCCGATCATCCCGTTGACATTGTATCGCGACAGCCTTCTGAAATCGAGCGTCTCATCCGAGTACACATAACGGAACACTTCATCCTGAATGAAAGAGTCCGGAGGAACGGATATCTCCCGCAAAGTTCTCGAGTCGGCGGTGAAGACGAGGCTCGCTACCACATAGCCCTGTACGGCCCCATCAGCGATGATGGGGATGTTGATCGGTGGAATTTTCTTGTACTGCAGGCCTTCGTAATGCGGCTTCTCCTCCGCCGGTGCACGCCCGACCATCCACGTCACAGCCGCATAGCACGAGCCAAGCGTGACTGCGCAAACCCAGAACCCGGCTATGACGTTCCTGATCATGCACCATAACCCCTGTGCGCCACATCGGCAGAGTATGTACTATCCGACTCCGCGGCACGGATGGCTCCCGAGATGACGGCTGAAATCTCCTGCACGGCTCGCATATGGCGTTCAAGGATAGCCTGATTCTCCTCGAGCTTGCTCTTGAGACTTTGAAACCTCTTCACGGCGTTCTCATCGATCACTCCGTTCTCGACGGACCTCACCATTCGGCTGATCTCAAGAAGACTTTGACTCTTCCGGCGGTTGAAATCCTCGAGCTTGCTCAGATCGCGGGACAGCAGGGCTGCCGTCTCAAGATCCAGTGTTTCCTCCAGACGCTCCAACGATTTCATCAACATCGAACTCTCCCTAGGTCTTCTCACCCGAAATGTACTTCGCTATCCCTATGCCGCCTGCTTTCGCCACTTGGGCAGCGACCTGCTCGGCGAGCATCGATCTCCAGACGGAGCCGGCGCTGCCTTTGCCGTAGGAATTCTCGGCGTCCTTCGGAAGCATCGACTCGATGAAGGTCTGCAGGATGAAGGCCTCAAAGTCCTGTGCGGTCTTCTTCGACTTGTCAGATGCAGCGGACTCCGCATCGTTCCGCAATGTGTTGCGGATCTGATAAATATCCGTGCCCATACCCACCGGGCGCGCAGAGATCGAGCGGACCGTATCCTCGAACGTCGCTTCGCCGACCGGGGCCGAACCTTGAGCAAGGCTTCGAGTGGCCGCCTGATATCGAGAGGGATCGGCGGCTCGGGCGACGTCGCTGATAATGTCGGACGGGGGATTGATCGCCATTGCGATTTCCTTGTACTCGTTTGCCCGCACTCTACCCCTCGAGGCTTACGGGAGGCTTGTGCTGCCCCTCCCGACGATCGCCTCAAGGATGGCGTTGAGGTCCGTCTTCTCCTGACTCTGGCGAACGTCCTCCTTCACACGCGAGAACAACTTCTCACTGCGTTTCACTTGCAGCGCTTTTGCGACAGTAACGGCCCTCTGATCGACGATCGCTGCCCGCGTTTTGGCCTCCTCAAGCGCCAGCATCTTTACTCTCTTGGCGATAACATCGACAAAGAGACCATGGAGTGCATCAGTATCCCCCATGGCCTGAAGGAGCTCCTCCTGAGCAGTCTTCAGCTCGGCCTCCCTGTGTTCGAGACTGACGAGCTGGAGTTCCGCGTTTCTGTGGAGTTGTCTTTGGACGTTAACCAGCCTGTCGACCTTCTTGAGTCTTTCCCTCATGGAAGATCAGCCCCTAAGCCACGCAGAGAAGGCTTCGATGAAAAGCAGCACGTAATCTTGAGCGGCAAAGTACATGACAAACAGGCCCCCAAGCATAACGAAAGGAGTAGCGATGAAGAACACGGGAATTTGCGGTGTCAGCTTGTTCGCGAGCCCCGCCACGAGATTGACGATGACCGAGTAGAGCAGGAACGGACTGCTTATCCTGAGCGACACGACGAAAGCAGCTCCGGTTTGGTCAACCAGCTCCGTCAATGAGGATTGAGGACCTATGCCCTGACCCGCGGGCATTCTCGAGTAGGAGGCGATCAGACCTCGAAAGATCTCCCAATGAAGGTCGGATAAAAAGACCGCGGCCGTCGCGACCATCATGATGAGCGAGCTGATTGCGGGAAGGGGCTCGGCTTCGTCAATCGGCGATCCCGGCATGCCTCCATAGCTGAGCGCCATCGATACCGCCACCAGCATGGTCTGAAGGGCGAAGAAGTAGACCCGCGCCAGAAGCCCGATCAGCAAACCAACCAGCAGTTCGGATGCGATCCAGGACAGCAGTACAGCCGGAGGGTGCCCGGCAATCCCGCCGCTGATCTTGTCCAGGAGGACCGGCGACAGAGCAAGACTGACGGTCAGAGCCAGGAAGAGGCGGATCTGAGGCGGAATCCTGTTGCTGGAGAGGGCGGGCGCAATCAGCATGCATGCCCCGATCCGGCAGAAAATCAGGAAGATCCCCAACAGAATATCAGTGGTAACCTGGCTCACGAAATGGTGCCGAGAGAGTTGACTTCGATGCCGCGAGCAATCTCGAGATGGGACATGACCGGAAGAGACGAGAACATCCGTTCTATAATCATGCGGACATAAGGTCTGGCATCCGGAGCAGTCACGATTGCGAAATTCTTGACTTGACCCATGCGGGATTTGATAGCCTCCGAGGCCTCAGCGCCGAACTGCTCGACGAGACGAGGATCGATATCGAATTCGACGACATCTCCCTTGGCGTCGCGCTTCAGGCTTTGGTGGAAGGCGATGTCCCACTTGTTGCCCAGACGCAGCACATTGAGGGCTCCCCCTTCGGCCAAATCGCCGCAGATTTGTTGAGCCATGCGCATCCGGACATGTTCCACAAGCTGCTCCGCCCGACGAGCGTGCGGCGCAATTTCCGCAATGGCCTCTAGGATCAACCCCAAGTTGCGAATAGAGACGCGCTCGGCCAGCAGCAGCTTCAGAACCGCCTGTAGGCCGGAATAGGAAATTTGCGATGGGCAGATATCGTCGAGCAGGCGCTTGTACTCCGGCTCGAGCCCATCCAGGAGATTACGTACATCCTTGTAGGAGAGAAGCTGCGGCAGGTTGTTGCGGATAACCTCGCTGAGATGGGTCAGGAGAACCGAGGCGCCGTCCACGGCCACGAAACCTTGGCGCTTGATTTCGCCGGCATAGGCATCCGAAATCCAAAGAGCCCTCATGCCGAAGGCAGGCTCCCGCACCTCATCCCCCGGAACGTCCGGTACCGGACCGTCTCCCAGGACGACCAGCAGATCACCTGGGCGAATTTCGTGCGTTGCGATCACCGTGCCATGGATCTTGATCTGATAGCTTTTCGCCGGGATCATGAAGCTGTCCGAGAGCTTGACCTCCGGCAGAACGAAGCCGAAATCCTGAGCAAACTTCTTGCGCATCTTCTTTACGCGATGGGCCAGGTCTCCATGGGAACCTGCCAGGAAGGACGAGAGATGCTTGCCGAGGCAAAGTTCCACTTCCGCAATCTTCAGCGTCTCCTTGACCGTGTCGCTGGCCTCCAGGAGCTTGTTCTGCTGCTCCTGTTCCTGGCTTAGCTTTTCTCGTGCCTCCTGCTCCGCACGGGATCTGGGGATGCTATAGGCCACGAACCCCATGAAGCCGCCGAGCATCAAGAACGGAACCATCGGGAGACCCGGAACGATCGCGAAGACGAACATCATCCCGGATGCCACCATGAGGGCGCGGGGATAGGCGCCCAATTGGTTCAGGACCGCCTGCTGAGCCTGCCCGCGCGTGCCACCCTTGGAGACGAGAAGACCTGCGGCGAGAGAGACAACGAGTGCCGGAATCTGACTGACCAGGCCATCGCCGACGGAGAGCTGAGTAAAGACGTCGGCGGCCTTCGAGAGAGACAATCCGTGCCTTGTCACTCCGATGATGATGCCGCCGAAGATATTCACGGCTATGGTGATCAAGCTGGCGACGGCCTCGCCGCGAACGAATTTCGATGCGCCGTCCATGGAGCCAAAGAATGCGCTCTCCTCTTCCAGCTCCCGCCGCCGTCTTTGAGCTTCCTTCTCGTCGATCAGACCCGCAGACAGATCGGCATCGATCGCCATTTGCTTTCCGGGGATAGCATCGAGAGTAAAGCGTGCCCCGACTTCCGCGATGCGGGTGGCGCCCTTGGTAATCACCAGGAAATTGACTGTAATCAGGATGATGAAAACGACAATGCCGATCACGAAATCGCCGCTCATGACGAAACGGGAAAAGCCGCTGATCACATGACCTGCTGCATCCACGCCTTGATGGCCGTGAGAAAGAATGAGACGGGTCGAAGCAATGCTGAGAGCGAGACGAAGAAGCGTAGCGATAAGCAGGACGGTCGGGAAGGCGGAGAATTCGAGCGGCTTCTGGATCCACAGCGCCACCATCAGGATAAGGACAGACAGCGCGATCGAGAAAGCCAGCCCCATATCGATGAGCAGCGGCGGAATCGGAAGGAACAGGATCGCGAGGATGACGACGACGCCGGCGGCGAACATCACGTCCCTACCGCGTTCCTTTGCTATCGTGTCGCTAGACGCCATATGTCTCTCCATTCGGTGAGCCAATCATCCGTCTGACACATGCGCGATGTAGCTTGCGCGAAGGTCTCCTGGCGTTATTGTGAATGCAGCTTCTCTCGGGCAGCCAGCAGAATTGTATCCTGTTCCTCAGAACCCTGTAACGATCCGCCCATAGACCATTTCTGTGAACGCATAGATCTGCGAGCCGACTAGAGAGCCCGTTAGAAGGCTGACGACCAGAATAGCGATGATTTTCGGAATGAAGGTAAGCGTCACTTCCTGAATCTGGGTGAGAGCCTGGACCAGGGCGATCGCGATACCGATGACCATCGCGGCCAGAACCGCTGGCCCGGATCCGATGATGACCGTCCAAATGGCCGCCCGGACCAGCTCAAGGGCATCGATCTCGTTCATCGTCAGCTGACCACGATTCCCTGCCCCAGGAGCAGTTCATCCCCTGTCGAAAGCATGGCGAGCGGACCTTGGCTCGTGATTCTGACGGATGTCACCTGTCCGGAAACCGCGCCGTCGGCAGACGTGACCGTCCGGCCGATGACGCTGTCGGCCTGAGAAAGGGCGAACGACGACAGTAGCGCATCGAGCTTCTCGTTGCTCTTCACCGCCTGTTCCACCTGCGAGAATGTCGCCAACTGAGCCATGTACTCCGTCGACTTCATCGGCTCCGTAGGATCCTGATTCTGCATCTGAGTCAGCAGGAGACGCAGGAAATTATCATAGCTGACGGTCGAGGTCTTCTCGGCCGTCGAGGCATACTGATTCATGGCAGAAGCCGTAACCGAAGCGACATTCATTGTATTTCTCCGAGTTAGGCTGCTTTTCCAGAAGCAATGGCTGGTTGAGGAGTTGCGGAGCTCTCAGGAACCTCGAAGAGTGTCCGAATGACCTTCAGGGCTTCAAAGGTCCGTCCTGCAGTAACGAAGCCCTCGACCCGCTCCAGCTGGGACTTAGCATGCTCATCCGTGGTGACCATTGAGACCCCTCGGAGCATGTTTCGGAAGGCGATCATTCCCTTCTCCTCTTCCTGGGGGTTGATGAGGAGCGATTGCACCACGAAATACAGTTGCCGCATGGGCGTTGTTGCCTCGGCCAACTGAAGCACGTGACTCTCCAGAAGAAAGCGGGCATCGTTGAGCAGGCTCAAGGTCACCTTCTGGCTGACTGTTAGCACGGCCCCGTTGATGAAGATTCGCTCCCCGGCCTTGAGAGAAAAGCGCATTTTGGCAGTCATTTCAGACCGTCCTTGATCAAGATGTTGATGTCGATGAGCGCTGCGACGTTGTTGTGCTCGCCACGAACGATAAGATCGGTTTCTCTCATCATCCAGAGTCCGATCGAGATGAGCTGCCCCTTCAGTTTGTCGGGCAAGGAATTGTCCGGATGACTGAGATCCTTCATCAGAAAGGTCCAGAGACGCTGCAGGAAAACGATTGCGCCAAGCATTTCAGGCGACTGCGACGGGTGTCCTTCCGCGGCACGCAGCAAAGTGATGGCCCGTTCGAAAAGGTCATACTCGCGCTGCCGGCAGTCTTTCGGCGAGTCCTCAAGGATTTCTGAGTAGGAGAACTGGTACATGCACGCTTTCCTGCCGTTAAATGAATTTGATCAGGCTGAGCTGGTTGAGTTGTGCTGTGAGCGAATACGACATCTGAATCTGAGTTGAGAGCTGATCGACCCGAACTTTCGCCTCGGCCGGATCGACTGCTTCGAAATTCGTGATCCTTTCATCGAGGAATGTCTTTTGAAGACTCATCCGCTCGTTGGCCTGATCGATCTTCTGCTGAACCGTACCCAGCTCGGCCTGAATACCAGTGACGCCGGACACGCCCTCCCCCAGAGTACCGATGACCCTGTTCAGCAGGTACTCCCGGGTTTGGTCGCTCAGACCGGAGATCCCGAGACCAAAGGCCATGGTGTAGCCCATGGCCAGGTTGCGGAAAGCGGCCTCGTCGGCTGTCGCGGATGTCTCGACTCTCTCCGTCGGAGAGATCAGGCTCTGAATGTTCCGCTCCGAGGCCTGGGACCAGGTGCCCTGCCACTCGTCTGCAAAGAGCTCCGCCAGAGGTCCGTCGATGAAAGCCTGCATTTCGGCCGACGTGATATTTGCCACCCCCGAGTCGTTTTGCGTGAACCCGAAGAAGCCCAGGAATGCCGCGTCGACGGCAGAGCTAGGGCCGTTCCCGTATGCATTGAGGGGCCGGACTTTGGAGTTAACGCCTCCAAACAGATACTGGCCACCTGCATTCTCGTTCAGGGTCGAAACCAGCTCATCTAAGCCGGCCTTCGCCTGACTTATGACCAGCGGCAAATCTTGCGGGCCGACACGCGTCCCAACGAGAGAATTCTTGAACGTGTCTGCGACCGTGCGAATCTGATCGAGCGCCGCCGATGTAGACTTCAACCTGAGCGTCGTCGTCGCATTGCTGTCGCTCAAGGTATCGAGAGTAGCTCTCTCCTGCCGCAACGACAGGGACTTCCCGGTCTTGCGCCCCAACGCCAGTCCGACATCCATGTGGCGTCCCGTCACGACCTCCCTGTTGCCCCTTACGAGCTCTGACTGAAGTTTATCCAGGGTGGATCGCGGGGAATTCCACAATGTCGTGGTCGAAATGAATGTTGTCTTCATGTCTTAGTTCACCGCATTGAGAAGCGTCTGAAGCATCTGGTTGATAACGGACACCAGCTTTGCGGATGCTGAGTACGACTTCTCAAGCTGCAGCATGAGCGCCGTTTCATCATCCATGTTGACGCCCGTTGCGTTTGAAAGAGCCTCCGACGCCTGCGCCAGCAAGGTCTCCCGGTAAGAAACCTGCTGCGACGCATCCTGCCGCTTGGCTTCGACCCATCCTGCCGAGGACGACGCGAAGTCCTGCAGAGTCATCTTACTGCCCAGTCCCAGGCTCTCGTCCCAGCCTCTCTCCTCCTTCAGGGCATCGACCAGCTGAAAGAGGCGCGCCGAGAACGATGCCGTCCCGTCGCCGTATTTGTAGTCGGCCCCATTGATCCCACCGTCGCGAATCTTCTCATATGCACCTGTCGGGCTCTTTGTCGGGTCGATAGCGTCATTCACTTTGATGGACGCCGCCGATGGGAGCACGCCTGGCCCTCCGGCGTAGGTGAAGACACCCGCCATGTCAGGTTGGCCGGCTCCACTTTGATCGGTTTCCTTGAAAGCCTCGATCAGACCGCGAGCCAACTCATCGAGCTGACGCTGATATCCCACAGCCACCTCGTCGCGCACCCTCACGAGACCAACGAGGCTTCCGGAGCTCAGCGGCATCGGCGACAGAGCACCCGTCACTGGAATATCGTCGATGAGGATTGCACCACCGGGCTTTCCAGGTTCCAGCCCTATGGAAGCGTCATACCTGACAGCACGAGGCAATCTGTCGAAGAGCGGGACGCCACTGTCCGTGTAAAGCGCGATGTCGTTGTCCGCTCTTGGAACAACGGTCAGCCCAATTTCCTCGGAAAGCTGAGCAATGAGATAATCTCTCGCATCAAGGGCATCCGACACGTCCCTCCCGAGGGCGCTGCCGCTCATGACCTCATCGTTGGCAATCTTGAACTTGGCCAGAATATCGTTGATGCGAGCCACGGAGTCCGCGATCTGACCCTGCGTTTCTTGGCGGATCGCATTGATTTCCGCGGTCGCTTGGTTGAGACTCGTCGCCAGATCGCCTGCTGCTTTCACGAAACCGCGCGCGAGCACATTGTCGTCCGGTGCATTGGCATATTGCTGGAGCGCATTGTTGAGAGCTCCGATTCGGGCAGCCGGGGACTCGTCCAGCTCGGGGTCTCCGATGGTTCTACTCAGCTTCTGGAGCCCTTCGAGCAGCGACTTTTGTGTCGCTGCGTCGGAAGTGGTCTCCAACATCTTATTGAGAAGCGCCCTGTCACTGGCTCGCATCACCGTCACGCGGGCAGCTCCGCCTGCCGTGACAAGAACACCGATCTTGCGCGAGTATCCTGCGTCGGAAGCCCCGGCCGTATTGCGGGAAACAATCGCCATCTGCGATTGAGAAGCCTGCAACGAGGAGCGGGCCGTATTATAGGCAACGGAAAGTGACATTTTGAAAGCTCTTCGAAACGAACGATAACGTTACCGCTTCAGATTCATGAGGACATCGAGCAGCTCTGATCCGGTTTGGAACACTTTGGAATTTGCCGTGTAGCTCGTCTGCGCCTCGATCATTGCGGTGAGTTCCGTGCCGATGTCGACATTGGACCCCTCGAGCGCTCCCGATGCCACGGAGCCGAATCCGACGGTCCCAGGATATCCAACCTGATATCCGCCCGACATGTTGGTCGCTTCGTAGACGTTACCAGCACGCGGATTGAGGTTGTCGGGGCTTGGGACCGTGGCCAGAGGAATTCTGTAGGCCGCAATGCGCGAGCCATCCTCGTAAACGGCGTAAACGGTTCCGTCAGCTGCAAACTCCGCGCTTTTGACGGCCGAAGGGGCATTACCGTTGGATGCTCCGGTCAGTGAATATTCACCGGCCAGCTGCGTCATGCCCTTCATGTCCAGCGTGAACGATTGTCCGTTCGGAATTGCGAACGTCAATGTCGTCGGGGCTTCGATGTTGCCGTTGGCATCGAAACTCAACGCTCTCGATGTTTGCGTACCATCTGGATCGGTGACGACCATGTTCCAGGTCGTCTCGCTGGTCTTCTCCAAAGCAATATCGATCTTCACAGGATTGCCGACGTTGTCGTACACTTGAAGCGACGATTGTTTAGTGTCCCCGACCGCCGCCCCATAAGGCAGGTTGCCTGTGAAGGTACCCCTGGTCGAGGGAGATGCCTGCATGCCGAATGAGGCCAGATTGACTGGAACCATTCCGTCGAAACTGTTCAGTGCCGGAGTTGCCGCGCCGTCCGCCAGGCTGAACCCCATGAGCGTAAAGCCGGCGGCATTGAGGAGATTTCCCGTTTTGCCGTCCACGACGAAGTTGCCCGCCCGCGTCAGATAAGGCGATCCATTCGGGTCGTTTACGACGAAGAACCCGTTTCCGGAAATCGCCAGATCTGTCGCCGAGGTCGTGTAGCTGATAGGCCCCTGGTCCGATATCGTATATCGGACCGCGGTTGTGACGGAACCTGAATTGTATGCGCCTTCACTCGACGGCAGGATGAGGGAGGAGAACTCGGTCGTGGCCCTCTTATACCCGTTCGTGCTCGAGTTCTGGATATTCTCGGCAACCGTTCCAAGCTTGTTCGATTGGGCCGTCATGCCGGAAACGCCGCTGCGAAGGACACCGTAAAGGCTCATGTGGGACTCCTGAGTATTCGTGTGGAGCGTAACACCAGCATGCTTGTGTGAAGCTGGAGCGACGCGAGTTCAAGTGCGGTCCAACTAGGCATTATTGTTTGAGCGCCTGAGCGAGATCCATGAACGCGTCTCGGCTCATAGGCGATGATGGATCCTGCCGGAGTGCATCGTATATCCTAGGAACAAGGACGACGGCCTGATCGAGATCCTGATCGGTGCCGGACTGGTATCCCCCCATCATCCGCAGATCGCGCGTGTCCTCATAGCGAGCGATCATGCCCCGAAGACGCCTAACGAGTTCCTTCTGCTCTCCAGTCCAGACATGATCCGCCAGGCGGGAAATGGATCCGAGAACATTGATGGCCGGATACCGGCCCTGATCTGCGATCGAACGGTCGAGAACAATGTGTCCATCGAGCGTTCCTCGGATATTGTCGGCCACAGGATCATTGTGATCATCGCCGTCGATAAGAACCGAGAAGATGCCGGTGATCGACCCCTTTCCTTCCGCTCCCGGACCGGCGCGCTCCAGGAGGCGGGGTAGATCGCTGAAGACGCTGGGCGTATATCCCCTCGCCACCGCCGGCTCGCCTGCAGCAAGCGCCACATCGCGTGCAGCATGTGCATACCGGGTAACGGAATCGACAATCAGAAGAACCGAATCGCCACGGTCCCTGAAGTACTCCGCAACCGAAACGGCAGTTCGTGGAGCCTGCCTACGCATCATGGGGCTTTCATCCCCGGTCGAAACCACCATGACAGCCTTGTGCAGGCTGCTTTGGATCGGCCCCTCCAGGAACTCGCGCACTTCGCGTCCGCGCTCGCCCACGAGGGCCACCACAATCGTGTCGAAGCCGTCACATTTTGCCAGCATCGTTAGAAGCGTGGATTTCCCTACGCCCGATCCGGCAAAAATTCCAATGCGTTGGCCCTGGCAGATCGGCGTGAATAGATCGATGGCTTTCACGCCCGTCTGCAGTGGCTTCTGAACCCTGGCTCGGGTCATGGCAGAGGGTGGCCTCGCATCGTGATGCACGGGGGTCGGCCCGGCGAGGAGAGGCCCCTGCCCATCGATCGGCTCACCTAGAGCATTGATGACGCGCCCCCTCCAGCTCCCATCTGGATGCAAGCCTTCATTCGACACGACGAAGGCGGGCGCACCGACTTTCGCATCGATTCGACTGTCAAAAGGCTTGATCGTAAGACCCTCAGAATCGATACGGACGACCTCCCCAGTATGGAGCTTGTCATTTGCTTCGAAGCCGACTTGGTCACCCAGCTTGACGAACTGCGACAGACCCTTCACTCGATAGTAGCTAGGAGTGACTTCACGGATGGTTCCTCCGATCCGGACAAGACGCTGTCCGGCCATCGACGAGAGAACAAGCCTTTCGAGATCAGCGAGAGCGTTCATTCCACGCATCAGCTGCTAGGACCCAGCGTCCGGATCGCGTCCATTAGGGTGGATTCGCTCTCCTGGATCGTCGTCGCAGCGCTCTCGAAGTTCCTCTGAAGCGCGATCATCCTCGTCATCTCGAGAATCGGATTGACGTTCGACCCCTCGCTGTAGCCCTGCTGCACGCCGTTCGACGTGAAGTCTTGGACCGCCTCACCAGGGATGCTTGAGATCACGCCCGAGTTGCCATATCGCGTCAGATTGCTGCTGCTGTTCAAATGAAAGAGACCGAGTATGCCGACCTGATTGCCTCCCTGGGTAATTGTTCCGTCACGGCTGATGAGGGGAGGGCCGGCATTGGGGTCCAGCGCGACCGGCGCACCTCCGGCATCGAGAACGGCGTGCCCGTCGACAGTCAGAAGATCCCCGTTTTCGCTCATCTTGAAGCGGCCGTCGCGCGTATAGACCGGACCATTCGGTCCGCTGAACGCGAACCAGGCGTCACCCTGAATCGCGACATCCAGAGGGTTGTCAGTTTTGTTTAAAGGCCCAGCCTGACGTGAAATGAAGTTTCGTCCTGGCGAAGCGAAGGACACGTCGGTCTTGCCGGCGAGAGAAAGCAGTTCCTCAAACTTGATCTCGTCGGCCCGAAAGCCGCCGGTATTCATGTTGGCGATGTTGTGAGCAATCGTCGTGAGACGCTTCTCCATCGCAACCTGAGCCGAAAGCGATACGTAGAGGGCGGATTGCATCTGGACGCTCCCGCAGTCGCGGCTCAGCGGCCGCGTTCCGCTTAGGTGAATATTCCGGCGCGCCAGGCTGTACAGCCGGCGACCTCGTTCTCGGAGTTAACAAGACAGCCTTGCATGAAGCTTGCCTGACTCCTTCCAGCTTCGCGCAAGCCTCCGGGATTAGGGAATCGGAAGTAACGGAGCTTTCTCACGAGGACTGGAAAGTTGGGTGTCTTAATCGGAGTGGTTGTTGCCATCGGCTCGCTCGTCAGCGGCTATGTGGCCATGGGCGGGCATCTATCCGTCATCTGGCAACCGTGGGAATACGTCATCATCTGCGGGATCGCGATCGGCACGTTCATCATCGCGAACCCGATGTCTCTCCTGAAGGACACGGGGCGGGCATCGCTCGAAGCCATCAAAGGGAAGGTGCCGAAGCGGGATCAGTATCTAGCGATCCTGGGCCTCCTCTACGCTCTGCTCAGAGAGCTGAAGAACAAGCCTCGCAACGAGGTGGAAAGCCATATCGATACACCTGAGCAATCCGAGATCTTCAAGGCGTTCCCAAGCGTCCTGAATGACCGGGATTTAACGCTCTTCATCTGTGACTATGTTCGGCTGATCATTATTGGCAATGCGCGCCCACATGAGATCGAGGCGCTCATGGAAGAAGAGATCGCTACCCTCAAGCGTGACCGCACGAAACCTTACTACTCAATCGCGACCGTGGCGGAAGCCTTGCCTGCGCTCGGAATCGTGGCTGCCGTGCTCGGAATCGTGAAGGCCTTAGGTGCCATCGATCAATCTCCGGCAATTCTCGGCGGCCTCATTGCGTCTGCTCTGGTCGGGACCTTCGCTGGCATTTTCATCTCATATGCGTTCCTTTCGCCGCTTGCGAACAAAGTGAAGGCGACCCGTGAGAAGCAGACGCGGGTCTATGTCATCGTGAAGCAAGCGCTTATCGCCTACATGAACGGCGCTCTTCCCCAGATCGCTGTCGAACATGGCCGAAAGGGAATCTCGGTGGAGTACCGTCCGACAATCGACGAAGTCGAAACGGCGACGACTATGGGAAGCCGCGTCGAAGATCTGAAGGAGGCAGCGTGATCATGAGCAACATGCAGAGCGCCAGCGACATTCGAGACATGCTCCTGGATTCGGCGGGACTGTCCATCGACCGCCTTCCGATGCTCCATGTGATCTTCGACAGGATGTCAACGAGTTGCGCAGAGCACCTCCGCCATATGGCGGCCTCGCCGATGTACTATTCTCTCAGTGGAATCGAGAGTGGTCGAATCAGCGAAATCCTGGAGATGTATGAGGCTAATGCTGTTGCCGGCATATTCCATGCTCCGGATTGGGATAGTCACATACTGATCGGGTTCGACCGTGACTTCGTCTATACTATGGTCGAGGTTCTTTTCGGGTCAGACGGCTCTGAACCGCCCGTCGAAGAAGCTCGCGGCTTCTCGAACATCGAGTTGCGCATGGCGCAGGTGCTGTTCGAGCAGGTTGCCAAGGCACTTCAGGCCTCTTTCGCACTCATTTCGAACACGAAGTTCAAACTGGAGCGCCTCGAGACACGTATGGATTTCGCCGTCATTGGCCGCCGGAACAATCAGGCCGTAGCAGCCAAGTTCCTCCTCCAAGCCCTCAATCGCGGCGGAGAAATGTTCGTTATCATTCCTCAGTCGGCATTGAACCCTATGAGGAAGGCGCTCTCGCGAGTCGTGTCAGGCGAGTCAACGAGCCGTGACCCGCGCTGGTTGAAGCAGATGGCGAACGAAGTCAGCAAGACCGAGATTACGCTGCAAGCGGTGCTCGAAGAACGATTCCTCTCCCTCGGTGAGATTGCGGACTTGAAAGTCGGGCAAATCATCGAGCTGCAAGCCACACCTAAGAGTCGAGTCAAGCTCGAAGGAAACCAACAAAGCCTATTCTGGTGCCATATGGGTCAGGCCGACGGTTCCTACGTCCTCAAGATCGACGAGCTGATTGACCAAGAAAAGGAATTCCTCGACGATGTCTTCGCTCTCTAACATCATCCTTTTCGTGGCTCTCGTCGTTACAAGTGCGATGGTTGCCTTGATGTACCTCAAGCTCAAGCGCTTGGACCAGTACCACGCCGAATATCAGCGCATCTTCGATAAAACCGGCGAGGCTCTCATCGGAGCTCAGAATGCTGTCGCCACATTCGGAGCGGAGGGCCGAGAGACGCTCGCTACGCTTGGTGAGCGCATCGAAGAGGCTCGAGAAGTCGGCACGCGACTTGAGGCCTTGATAAAGTCTGCCCAGGAACTGGCTGCATCTACCCCCCGAAGCCCCAGGATGTGAGGATCTGTAGCATGTCAAATCCATTCGAAAATAGTTTTCAGGACAAGGCTGCGTGGCAGCAAGAGGGTGAACTTGGGAAGAGTCTTGGCGGCGCGACTTCACGGGAAGATAGGATGGACAGCGGCCGGAATCTCGACTCCATTCTCCGCATTCCTGTAACGATCCAAGTTGTTCTTGGATCCGCAACGATGCCGGTGTCCAATCTCATGAAGCTCGGACGCGGTGCTATCGTACCTCTGGATCATCGGGTCGGCGAGCCGGTCGATGTGGTGGTCAATGGTCGCGTGATCGCTCGCGGTGAAGTTGTTGTAGTAGAGGACGACAACTCCCGATTTGGCATATCCCTGACCGAGATCGTTGGCCCACCCACGAACGATCTTGTCGGCTGAAGCGGTTATTATCATGGTTGCGAGTTTCCCCGTTAAGGCGAATGGCGCCAAGGCAATGAAGGGGCCAGAGCGCGTTGCAACGCTTCTCCTTGCGATGGGGAAGCCTTCAGCAAACCGGATCCTGAGACATTTCAGTGAAGACGAGATCCGGATCGTCACGAAGTCGGCTGCCCAGCTCGGCCCAGTTTCGCCATCGCAGATCGAGACTCTCGTCGACGAATTCGCTTCGAACTTCTCGACTGGGGCTGATGTCGTCGGCAGCGTTGCTCACATCGAGAAACTTTTGTCGGGTGTTCTAACGCCCGAGCAGATTGCCGATATTCTCAACGATGTCGCCGGCACGGCGAATAGAAGCATCTGGGAGCGGATCTCGACAGTCTCGGAAAGTGCCATCGCATCCTACCTTCTGAAAGAGCATCCTCAAACGGCTGCTCTTATTCTTACAAAAGTGAAACCTTCCTGCGCGGCAAAGGTGATGGCGCAGCTCCCTCAACCACTGCGCAACAATCTGATGCGGCGCATGCTGAGCATGAAGCCCATTGTCGACGAGACAATGAAGAACATTGAGAAGACGCTTCATGAGGACTTCATGACGAACTTCTCGAAGAACGCTGGGTCTGACACACATGCCAAGATCGCGGACATCATCAACAAGATGGAACGCGAGCATATGGAAGACGTGCTCACCAGCCTTTCGACCGTCCGACCGAAATCCGCAGAGATCCTCAGAGGGCTACTCTTCACGTTTGACGATATTGTAAAACTAACTCCGAGAGATCGTACGACGCTGTTCGACCAGGTTCCTCCCGACCGTGTGGTTCTGGCATTGAAGGGAACGACCGAAGAGTTCCGCAAAGTGGTTCTCGCGGCTCTCTCATCGCGTGTGCGCCGCATGATCGAGCACGAGTTGAGCAGCAAGGAACCGTCACCTCATCGAGACATCGCCGAGGCGCGCAGGTCCATCACAGATCTTGCCCTGGATATGGCGGGAAGAGGAGAGATCGTCATCAACTCAGAATCTGACGACGAATCTTTCGTCTGAGGAATAACGGCAAACGATGTCAGACTCTGAAGACAAAGAGAGTAAAACAGAGGCGCCTTCCGACAAGAAGGTTCGCGACGCTCTCGAGAAAGGCAATATCCCCTTCTCGAAGGAGACACCCATCTTCGCCTCTATTCTCGGCATCCTTCTGGTGCTGTCTTTCGTTGCCCCCAGCAGCACCAAATTCCTGACAGAACGACTATCTCTCTTTATAGATCGACCTCAGGACTTTCGCTTGAACTCAGGAACAGATGCAGCCGCTTTGTTTCAGGCTCTTTCACTTGAGGTAAGCAGCTTCCTGATACCGATCGTTACCATCCTTGCAGGCTGTAGCCTTGCAGCCTCCATCTTTCAGAACACGCCATCCTTCGTGTCGGAACGGATACGCCCTCAGTGGAATCGGATTTCGCCCGCAAGTGGTTGGAGCCGAATCTTTAGTCGTGCCGGCTTGGTCGAGTTTGCGAAGTCGCTGTTCAAGTTCGGAACCGTTACCATCGTATCGATACTGCTCTTGAGATCAGAGCAGCACAAGGTCTTCAATGCCATGTTCAGTGACCCGACCCTTATTCCGGAGCTAATGCTGAGCATGGCGATGCGGCTGGTTTCAGCCATCGCCATTGCGACGATCGTCCTTGTCGCCGCTGATCTCGTCTGGGCCCGCTTCAAATGGCACACAGATCTGAAGATGACCCCGCAAGAGGTCAAGGAGGAATATAAGCAGCTCGAGGGCGACCCCATGGTCAAGGCGCGGATGCGTTCCTTGGCGCAAGATCGCGCCCGCCAGCGGATGCTCGCGGCTGTTCCCAAGGCGACGTTCGTCATAGCGAACCCGACACATTACGCAATCGCGCTTCGCTATGAACGCAGTGAGGCAAGCGCGCCTATCGTTGTCGCGAAGGGCAAAGACCTGATTGCCTTGAAAATCAGAGAAACCGCGGAAAAGCACGATATTCCTGTCATCGAGGACAAGCCTCTGGCAAGATCCATGTACGACCATGTGGAAGTGGATCGGATGATTCCTCCTGACTTCTACAAGGCCGTTGCCCAAATTCTCTTCTACATCCTCACGAGGTCTAAATGAGAAGGCTTTCCCCGTCGACCGCAGCACAGTCCGTTCAGGGTAGTGTAGACCTGAATGCATTTGAAGAGGTTTTAGCCTGCAACATCAAGGACGTCATTGCGGATTTCTGCTTGGTTGACGCTGAGATTATTCGATCTTACGTCAGCAATCAGTTGCATGGGAACATGGATGATATCGTCTCATCGTGTGCGGAGCTGTTCTTCAAAGGGCACACGCTCTCCTATGCACGCTCTGCGAACATCAGCACTGCCCTGGGACAGCCGCCCTGCATCGTTCTGGATATGGAATTCTCGCATGACATGGTGAGTGTCGATTTCAAGCTGGTCCTTGGCGAATACTCTGTCGGCGTCCATATCAACAGAGTTCATCTTTCGGACATTCCCGAGTGCGATCTTGACCCCCACACCTTTGCGAGGGTCGTTACATCCGCTCGACTTCGGCCGCTCCCGCCGCGCTTCCGCTCTTCCTATTGTCCCGCAGCCTCGGTGCGCCACTGATTACAAATGACGGACTGGCTGTGACGCGGCATCTTTCTACATCGTTTGTCCTGCCCGCTGCGATCTTGCTCGCCGGCTGCAATTCCACGGAACACCTTTATTCTCAAGGCGCTTGGGGACCGCCTGGGGTGCACCGAAGCTATCCGCAATACCCATCCCCGTGGGGCCGACGGACTCGAGACGGGCACCCACTCATTGTCTCAGGTCCAAGATCTCCTTTGAACGCCGATCTCTCTGCCAGTGAGGGTGGATCCTTGTCCTTTCCGCAGGCATATCGTCAGGAGAGCGTCCTGCCCGCAGACCCTCAGTCGGTCACTCGCCCTGCCACTCCTTCCCCACCGGATGCAGTTCAAACAAGACAAGCGGCGCCCCCCACGGAGCAGCATTCTCGCCATCCGGAGGATGGCTCTCCTCTGGCGGTGTCGCCTCTGGGTATTTTCACCGCTCCACGAAGGGCGTCTTCCTATGCGGGCACCTGGAAAGCCGAAAGCGGAACGGGAAAACCGTGCCTCGTTCATCTCTCCAGCGTAGCTGCATTGGACTTATACAAGGCTTCGACTTCCAAATGCTCGGACGAGAGTCTTCGGCATGTCAATCTTTGGAAGCTCGAAGAAAACCAGATCTCACTTTTTGCGCGCAGTGCGGAAATAGCTCGCCTGCGAGGTTCAGAGGCCTCTCTCACCGGATTAATCAACCAATCCGGAACGCCCTTGAAAATGTTACGCTAGCCCTGGATTCTCATCCGTTCGAAGCTGTTTGGCCAGGCTTCACCGCTGGAGAATCCTCACAGAAATCGCGAGCGTTCGGCGTCCATTGTCCGAAACCCGTTGCAACCATGTTTGCGATCACTCGGCACACGTAACGCTTTTGAGCCGGGTCATTATCAGGGCCAGCATGATAACGAGCAACGGCCATTGTCCACGTTGCGTGACGTCCTTTAAGCTCACTGAGGAAGCGAGCTGCGTACTCCACGTTGTTGCGCGGGTTCAGCATACTCTCCAAGGACGGAAATTTCTCACGATGATAGTGATGATTGATTTGCATACAGCCGAGATCGATCAGCTTTGCCCCTGCCCTGCGCGCTTCCTCGAATCTTTGAACAGCCTCAGCGAGAGATTTCGAGAAGACCGCCCGCCCCTCGACATTCATGGCGTAAGGCTGAAGCGATCCGCGGCGCCCTGTTTCCGTTAATCCAACTGAGTACAGCATTCCTAGGGGAACACCGTATTTTGCAGAAGCCCTCAGCATCTCTCTTTCGCAGAGCCGGCTTTCATTCTGTGCATATGCAGAGCGCGGGTGAAGGAAACTAGAGGTAAACACCACCAGGGCTACGCCCGTCCAGAATCCTGTCGCCGTCCGAATTCTTGTGATGTTCCGCTTTGGTGTGGACATTTGGCTTTTCCTGATCTCGAGAACGGCCCCCTTGACCTCCTCCCCCTTGCAAAAACGATTGCGCCTGCATTTGCGTATCCGCTTGGGTTCGCGTAACGATCCGTTCGTGAACGATACCGTCACCCACTTGGATGCTGATCGTGTCCGGTCGGTATCCCGAACCACGCAGCAGTGCCGATAGCTTCTCGGAATCCTGGCGCAATAGCTGTGCCGTCTCCTCCCGCTCGACATGGAGTTCCATTTCCAGACTCTCGCCTGCGAGCCTCATCTTGATGGTGACCATGCCAAGTTCGGCAGGCTGAAGCTGCAGATTAAGGACCCTCAAAGCACTCTCGGAAGCCTTGATGGAGATGGTCCGATTCGTTCCGCTCTCCTGCACCGGACGTTCCGCTGCATTCTCAGCAGCCGACTCAAGGCTCGTCCTTATCGCACTTGCCATACCGTGGAGCGTCTCGGACGGCAGGTTGACCGAGTCCGCGCGCGCCTTTGTCCCTGCCGAAGACGCTCTATGAAGATCTGAATGCTCGCTGGACTGCTTGATACTGTGCTTGTCAGCGTGCTCCAAAGACATGTCTTCCCGGAGAGAAGCCGACTCTGGAGGAGTTTCATTCGCGAGAGAGAGCAGATTGGCCGTACGAGTATCGCTGGCGGATCCCTGCTGCACGATCCCGGCTGACGTTCTGCGAGCGAACTCACCGACTGGCGCGTCGTCGGACGTAACCCGTATCCCGTCGGTATGCTCTGCAGGCAGCTGAGCTTCCACCTGCTCAATGATGGGCTTGAAATGTGTCTCCTGATGCTTGACTTCAACCATCAGCCTCGATGTCGCCGACGAGTTGGAAAGCTCGCTCCCATCCTGTGATGGCCGCGCCTCGCTTGAGAGCAATTGCGAAGTCATTGCTCCTTCTTGCTCGTTTGCATCCGGAGTTATCGCAGATGCCTGCGACTGACCGTTGGGCAGGATACCCTGAAGGAGGGCGAATATCGAATTCGCGACGCTTGCACCGGCAGTCTCCGGTGCCTTTCCTTCGGCCGCCTCGACCTGACCAGGATCATTAGCCGACCGAGCACTCGTTTCGCCTCCCGAGGGACGCTCGGCCAAGCCGTCGAGCAAAGAGCCGAACGTACTCGGATCGGAGAGCCCCGTCGTCCCCTCCATTCCGTCTGAGGCGCCAGACTGGTCGCGAGGCGCCTGCGCGTCGACAGGCCTGGGCAGATTCCGGGACAGGATATCAAGAGCGCTCATTGAACTGTCGGCGTTTGTTGTTTGATTAGCTTATCGATACGGCTCAGGGAGTTTCGCACCTTTGATAGAGTTTCTAGCTGTTCTGGCGCTTGCCTTGCGTCGGCAATCCGCGCTGGGGCAGCAGGAATCACTGTGTCCGGCACTGACGGTTTCTGAGATTTGGCAATCTGACCGCTCGGCATCTGCCGAATTTGCGCAGCAATCGAAAGAGCTGAGTGCAGGAGGATAGCATCGCTCTCCAGAAGAACAGATCTGTCTATACTTTCCAGATCTGCAACAGCGGCGTCGATCGCCTCCGGCGCAACGATCATAGCTGCGGCACGATAGAGCTTGGCCCTCGTTGCGCTGGTCGTGTCGCCATCCGACAGTTTGCGAGCTTCATCAGCCAACATTCGGGCAGACGTCGTATGCCCTTGCTCAATCGACGACCGCGCGGCAAGAAGATACAGGTCTCTCCTCACCTCGCGCTCCAGATCCTTCAGCACCTCCACGATGCCTTCAAAGAGAACTTGGTCGTTTCCAAAGTCGATTCTCGTCAAAGCCGAAGCCAAGCGCTGCCTGAAGTTGCCCGCGTAAACCGAGTGGCGGTAACGGCGCAAATAGTTGGAGGTGAGCGCAAGGAACTTGTCCATGTCACCGGTCTGGCTCGCGACAAAGACCTGGCGCCGCAAGGCACCTTCCTCCAGCAGCGTTCCGGGCGCCTGCAATCTCACATAGTCCAGGAGTTCGCTAGACCTCTTCGCGTCGGTTCGAACGAAAAGAGCGGACTGCACCAGGGCCAGCTGCGCCGCAAGCATCGGCGGTAGAGCTGCGAGATCCAAAGCCATGAGCTTGCTCTTTGCTTCTTCCTCACGCCCCTCGACGTAAGCCAGAGTGCCCTCGACGATAGCACGATCCTCCAGAGCAAGAGCAGGATTGCCCATTTCCAGGAGCTTTCTGAGGATCTGTGGGCTTCCACCGCTCAAGACGAAAGCAATTGCGGCGCGTACATTCCTGCGATCTGTCCAGACATCAGGCCCCAGACCGATAAAGCGGGTGTTCAAGATCGTCAGCAATCCCCGCTGCCCGATGTGAGCCTCCGTGGAACCAACTGCAATCTGATCCTGCATGAGCTGCAGGGTCCGAAGCATCTGAACGGGCTTTGGGACGCTATCATTGCGGGGGCGGACGGACTCTGCCGATAGGACCGGATCCGTCTCGGGCATAGGTTCCGCAATGGCGGTTCCCGACATGCCTAGCAAGGCGAGCGCGAAAGCAGCCTGGCGTAAACCATTCACCGTCATCACTCCTGCAGCAGGATTTCCACTCGGCGGTTCTGATCCGCCTTTGGATCCGACGGTACCTTCGGATCCCGATCAGCATGACCCTCCACCCGTACGATTCTGCTCTCATCCAGACCGCCTCTGACCAGCATATAGAGGGCCATCTGTGCACGGGCATGTGACAAGCGCCAATTGTCGTAGTTCGCAGATTTGAACGGCCGACTGTCAGTATGACCGCGAATGACGATTTTTCCAGGACGAGACTGCAGAATAGCGGCGATCTTGGCCATCGCCTGCACGACCTTGGCGTGCGGCTCCGCGGACCCGACCGCGAACATCGAGAAATCGAAGTCATCCGTAAGGCTGATCATAGTCCCAACTCCCGTCCGTCGGACCTCGATTTGCGGCTTTGGTGCCGCATCCGCCTCAGGCTCAACCGCGTTCATGATTTCCTTCTTCAGCTCTGCGGCTCTCAGATCGGCCGCATCATCAGAAGCTGCCATCACCCTGGAGGCCTGCTCCTGCGAAGAATCCCCAGTCGGTGCTGTGGCACTGGAATCCGCAGTTTCGGATGACGAGCGATCTCCGGCTGACGCATTCGATCGGGAAGCTGCCAGTACATCGATTTCGGCATTTGTTGGAGCCGGGCTTCCCGTTCCTGGCTTGGGAGACGTGTCCGCCTTCATCTCGTCAACAGGAACGACCTGCCAGTAGAGCGGGTCAAAGGGATCCCTGAACGCCTCCCCACTCTTCAAGCCCGGAGTATCGCTCTCTCCCGGCGTTACGTCCGCTCCAAGAGTGTCGTGTGGATTGGGCTCGATTTCCTCTGCGATCTTCGCCAGTACCGCATATGGGTCCTGGAAGAGCGCACCCTCCTTGAACCGAGGCTTCTGCAATTGCTGGGATTTCCCGCCTGTACCCAGGCCGCTTCCCTGTTCCTTTCCCTTTTCGCTGTCGTCCGTTTCATGCTCGGGTGGGACATTCTGGGGGTCCTCCAGTCCTTTCTTGTTGGAGGTTGAGTCCGCCAGCTGAACGGGATTGAAGAAATTCGCCACGCCTTCCTTGGTTTCTTGATCGGAAACTCCCACAAGCCACATGATCAGGAAGAAGGCCATCATAGCCGTCATGAAATCGGCATGTGCAATTTTCCAGGCGCCCCCCTTGACGGAGCCATCGTCATCCTCGCCTCGGCGGACGATCAGGATCTCCTGTTTGTCTGAATTCAGCATGCTGGCTCCGCCTTCAGAAACGTTCGTAACCGCTCCGACCAGGTACTCAACTGCGTTTGAACCGTCGTTTGCTCGGCAATGAGTGTGACTTCGGCAGCATCGCCCGGCACGAACTCGACAACACCTTCGCCTACAGTAACACCGGCTTTCAAGGCTTCCAGCATGTCCTTCGGGCCCGTGACTCTCAGAAGAGTTGAAACATTGCCGGACAGGATCGTCCCAATGGCTTCGTTGAACTCGGCGATCGCCTTCTGCCGAAGTGCCTCGGGGATGACGGATGCCAAGATCCTTGCAGCGCTCTCGGACAGAAGAGACTCAAGATCGGCCATTGCGGTGCTGATCTGGCTCGATAATTGCTGAGCCTCCTGCTCGACCCATTTCTCCCTTTGGTGGACCAGATCTTTACAATGCCTATCGTACTCCGCTTTGAGCGCATTTTCGAGCCGCTCGCGAGCGGCTTCCCGCTCTTCCGCTCTAACTCTCTCTTCGATCGATCGGATCAGCTCAGCCTGATGATCCGCAGTGCTTTGAACAGCAACCTGGTCCGACTCTAGGTTCTGCCTAACACGGCGCAGAACTCCAATTCCAATGCCTTCAGAAGCAGCTGGGCTTGAGAAGTCACTGATGAGATCAGCAATAGGAGTTGCCATCACGCCGCCTCTTGCTGGAGCCATTGCTTGAGAATTGCAGCTGCCTGCTCCTCGCTGAGTTCAACGATCTGTTCCAGCTTGCGCTGCGGCGTCCGCGGCAGCTCGATCAAGGGCTGACTTGAATTGTCCTCGAGAGCGGGCTGGCTCATCACTTGATCCTGCTCTGCGACCGGAATCTCCCTGGCGGCTTCTGCTGCGGCCAAGGAACTCATTTGTTCGCGCTGGATCTCCAAGTCTGCCTGGTGGCGCGCAACAAGCATGCGAACAGCTGGACGCAACCCGAACCAGATCAGCATTGCGCAGAGCGCGAGAACGGTAAGAGCATTCACGACAGTACCGAACTGACGCATCATGATCTCGGCCACAGACGGACCCGGGACCGGTTGCAGCACACCGCTGTCATCGACAAAGCTCACGGCAGCAACCTTGATCTGGTCGCCGCGATCCTTTCTGAACCCGGCGGCCGAAGATACCAGCTGTTCGATCTCGGCGACCTTTTCATCGATCTCGGCCGGGCCTGCCCCCTCGCCGAGGAGAGCTGTGATGCGGGATCTGTTGACGAGAACCGCGACCGAAAGGTTTCGGATGGAGTAGCCGTCGCTGATGGTCTGGATCGTCTTAGAGGAAATCTCGAAGTTCGTCAGCTCCTCGCGCCGTTGATTGTCCTCACTCGAGCTGTCGCTGGAATCAGTGCGGACAGTCTCCTCCGGGAGGTTCTGCTGAACCGTGGTTGGGCGCTGGCCGGTTCTGTTCTGAGAGACCTCAGTCTCCCTGACCGTCCGTATGGAGCGCTCAACCTTAGAATCCGGGTTGAATATCGTCTCGTTGGTGCTCACCTTGTCGGTATTGAGGCGAGCCGCAACGCTGATTTCGAAGTTGCCGATGCCAAGATAAGGAGAAAGAGTCCGCCGTATGCTGTCCTGAATCTCAAGACCCACGGTCTTCTCAAGATTTGCGAGCTTGCCCGAGGAAGCGTTGGCAGAATCGTCTCCCGAGGCAAGGAGCGTGCCCTCGGTGTTCATCACCGTCACTTTGTCGACCGACATTCCAGGAATGGCCGCCGCCACGAGATGGCGGATAGCCTGGGCGGATGAGTCATCGTCGGCTGGCGACGTACGGATTACGACGGATGCCGATGCCGGCTGCTGCTCACGACGGAATGAGCCGGGCTCGGGAAGAACAAGATGGACACGGGCTGCCTTGACGCCCTTCATGCCCTGGATGGTGCGGGCGAGTTCACCTTCAAGTGCGCGTACTTTGGTGACTTCCTGCATAAAGGAAGTCAGGCCTAGGGAGCCGAGATCGTTGAAGAGCTCGTACCCGGACTTTGTGCTGTGCGGCAGCCCCTTCTCGGCCAGCAGCATACGCGCCTGAGCCGTGTTGCCGTAGCTGACGAGTAGCGAAGTTCCATCGGAGCTGACGTCGAAAGGAATTCCTGCATCCTTGAGAACAGCTCCCATTCGGCTGATATCTTCACGATCCAGACCTGTATAGAGCGTCTCCTGAGCCGGCCGGCTGAGATAATAGGCACCAACACCGACGGTGAGGAACACCACAATTCCAATTGCGGCCAGAGCTGCCAAACGGCGAGCCCCAAGCTGCATCAGGCTAGTCCACAATCTTTCGGCATGCTGACGACCGGGCATTGAGAATCTCGGCTATGATGAGGCGTATCGAGATTCCTTCTTGCTTCAATAACCTTGCGTGAAGATTGCTGCTCTCTCGGGGAGCTCAAAAGTAGGACCTGACCAGTCCACTCACGAGAATGTTCCAGCCATCGATGAGTACGAAGAACAGAATTTTGAATGGAAGTGCCAGAACCGTCGGCGGCATCATCATCATGCCCATGGACATCACGAGGGTCGCCACGATCATGTCAATCACCAGAAACGGAAGAGCAATCAAGAATCCGATCTCGAACCCTCTTCTCAGCTCCGAAATCATGAATGCGGGAATGAGAATACGAAGATCGATCTTCTCGCCTTCACTTGCGGCTGGATAGTTCGCGGATGAAAGATCGATGAATGTCTGAAGATCCTTCGGTCGAACATGAGCGAGCATGAACTCACGAAATGGATCGGTTGTTCTGGTGAATGCCTCTGCTTCCGTGATCCTGTTCTCCGTGAGAGGGCGAACTCCCTCATTCCAGGCTTTGTCGAAAGTAGGGCCCATGACGAAAAAGGTCATGAAAAGGGAGAGACTGATCAGAAATATATTGGCCGGAGTACTCTGAAGACCAAGCCCGGAACGGAGGAATGAGAATGCCACGACGAATCGCGTAAAGCTCGTCACCATGATGAGGAGTCCTGGCGCGAGGGAGAGAACGGTCAGCAGAACGATGATCTGGATCATTCGGCCGCTTGCCGCACCTTCGCTCGGCGGAAGGAGACTCTCAAGGCTTGGAACTTGAGAATATGCTTCGGCTCCCGTCACGAGCAGAATGATCAGGCTCGTGAGTATAGAACGGATGCGCATGTACAAATGCTTTCGTATCATAGATGCAATAAGTCGTATTGACGATGAACCGAACGTCTCCGGAGCCACCCTCGGATCATTGCACCACGAGAGTTTCGAGAACCAGTTCCTGAACCGCGCCCTTTGACCTCAGCCTTATCCGCTCGTTGAGGTCCTCTCTCACGTGAAGAAGGCCGCTCGGACCCTGGATTTGTGCCAATGTAACGGTTCTCAGATATGCAAGGATGTCCTGCCTTGCTTCAGCCGACAGGAGATCAGGATTCGCCTCGAAGCCCCCTTTGTAGACGATGGACGCTTCGAGGCGAATCCAATCCGTTTCGGAACCAGCCAGGTTGGTTACGACGGGATCTAGTTTCTTGATCATGATGTCGCCGGCGTAGGGGCTCGCCTCCCCCGGCGCTTCGGGCTGCGATCGATACCTTTCCTCGACTCTTTTTTCGATATTCGACACGATGGACAGCCCGAAACCGCTGCCGACAATCCCCGACAGGAGCGTGAGCAAACCGAGTGCAAGAAGCGGACTTCTGCCTTCCTCTCGTGAGGATGCCTGGCCTGATCGAGAGGGAAGCGCCAAGTTCTCTGCCATAGGGTCCGTTAACCTTCTCAGAACGGGGTCACAGCATCGAAGATCTGCTGTCCATACGAAGGCTGCTGCACTTCCATGATGCGTCCCCGTCCACCATAGGAGACGCGTGCCTCCGCGATCTTGTCGTAGCTGATCGTGTTTCTGGGTGAAATGTCGCGGGGGCGGACGATGCCGGCAATATTCAGAACCCGCACCTCGTAGTTCACCCGAACCTCCTGCGAGCCGCTGATAATCACGTTTCCATTCGGAAGAACCTCGGTCACCACCGCCGCAACAGAGAGGCGCAACTTTTCGGAACGATCAATCGTCCCCTGCCCTTTGGAGGATGATAACGAGTCCAGGCCTACATCGGCCACTCCATCGGCCTGCCAGCCCTTGAAGGCAAAGCCATAGCTCAGACCTGCATCAAACGATGATGTACGAGACCGGTCGCTCGCATTGTCGAACTGAGCTTTGTCATCAATCTGGATGTTGACGGTCACGATGTCTCCAACCTGTCGCGCGCGCGGGCTCGTGAACAGATCGGCGCTGGCGTTGCTCCATGTGGAATTCGGAGCCGTGCCCGTCGTGTCCTTGAACACATGAGGAAGGGGCTCTCGTTCTACGAAGATCCCCGAGCCGACTGGAGTCATCGCCGGCTCACGTCCGATGTCCTCCGGACGTGTCGCACAGGCGGCGAGAAGGCAGATGCTTGCAATAGCAACGACGGACTTCACTCTTTCCCCCCATTGCTCGCAACTCTTTTGGGAGCATCCGTGATGATACTGGCCAGCTGAGCCGCGCGCGCCGGCTCCATTTCGTTCAGAACGGCACTGGCAATCCGCGGGCTGAGCCTGGCGATGACGGCCGCCGCAATTTCCTCTTCCATATTGATCAGTTGCAGGGCAGCCGCATCCGGGCGCATGCGCGAGTAGATCGCCACGACCGTCTCATCGGCTTTCTTAAGCACTTCGTTGCGACGACGCAGCCATTCTTCATATTCGGCGCGCTTCGCTTCGAGGATCTTGAGTCTTCCTTCGATCTCCTTCTCCATGTTGGCAAGTTCCGCCTTCTGGAGAGCATAGCGGGCATCCGCAGCGGCATCGGCAATATTTGCGCAGAAGTTCGTGCCCTTGGCCTCAACGGATTTTTCCTGAGCGGCCGCCTCTGCTGTGAGGAGTGGAGTCGAGATCACGCCGAGTATGAACACTTGCGCGAGCGCATCACCTATCTTCTTCATTACTGCACCACCAGTTCCGCTTGCAAAGCTCCGGCTGTTTTCACCGCCTGAAGGATGGCGATAACGTCCGATGGCTTCAGGCCCATCTGATTCAAGCCCTTGACCAGGGTCTGAAGGTCCGATCCCCTGACAATCGCAAGGGGTACCCGCTCCTCCGCAGCCAAGACCTGGGTCCTAGGAACCACTGCCGTCTGCCCGAACGACAATGGATCAGGTTGTGAAACCTCAGGCATTTCGGTAACGCGGATCGTCAGCGCACCATGCGTAATTGCAACGGTCGAGATCTGCACATTCTTGCCGATCACAACAGTGCCTGTTCTCTGATCGACCACAATGCGCGCCGGCATGTCAGGCTGGATTTCCAGATCTCCCAGTTCGGCGATGAACCGTGTCGGCGCAATGCTCTTCGGCCGCTGGAGCACGATCGTGCGGAAGTCCTTCGGAGCAGCCACGCGCGTGCCATATCGATACTGCGCGTATTGATTGATGGCGTCCGTAACGAGCGTAGCCGTCTTGTAATCCGGGTTCTTGAGCTCGAAGGCGAGCGTCCCGACCGCATCGAAACCGCCTCGTACTTCTCGTTCGACGAGTGCGCCATTTGCGATGCGGCCCGACGTCGCAACGCCCGAGGTTAATGTTTCGGCCTGTCCCTGCGCTGAGAAGCCAGACACCACAATGGCACCCTGAGCCACTGCATAAACCTGTCCATCGCCGCCCTGGAGAGCAGTCAGCATCAGTGTACCTCCCTTCAGAGAGGTCGCGTCACCCATAGAAGTCACAGTCACATCGATCCTCGAACCAGCTCCCACAAAGGGAGGAAGATCAGCCGTGACAATGACGGCAGCGACATTTCTGGTCCGCAGGTTGATGTCTCGGACGTTCACACCCATTCGATCCAGCATCGACTGGAGGGCCTGTTCGGTAAACTGGGAGTTGCGAAGCGTGTCGCCAGTGCCCTGTAGCCCCATCACCAGTCCGTAGCCGATCAGCTGGTTATCGCGCACGCCTTGGACATTCGCCACATCCTTGATGCGCGTCGCAGCCATGGTGTGGGACGTTACGAGAATCCCCAGGATGAAGAGTATAATCCGCATGATCATTGAATGCCGATCCTGATCCTGCCGTCGGATTGAACTCGGCCCGTAATGATTCGCCCACTGTCGACGTTCTTAACCTGGATCGTCTCACCCAAAGCACCGGACTGCAGAGGAATCCCGACCCCGGTGATCGACAATCCGCCCTCTTCGAACAGGATTGCCGCCTGAACACCGCGCGTTACGAGCTTAGGGTCATCGACAGCGTTCAAAGGTATCGGCTCTCCAGGCCGTAATGTTCGTCGAGCCGTTTTGCCGGCAAGAACCCGCGGAGACTCCACGACCGCCGTCCGGAAACGATAATTCTCAGGGAACGCCCGATCCTTGAGCATGGCTTCGCTGATCATGTCGCCAGGGTAAATCGTCACCGCAGGAACCGGGAGAACCCGCTCCTCGCCGACGGCCCCTTGAACTGTGGCGGCAATCAAGGCTCCGGCAACCGCACAGCGAAGCAACGTTTTCATGGATTTCCTCGGTCTCATGTCACTCAACGAATGCCCTTTGACACCGTCCCTGCCATGTCATCCGCTGCTTGAATGACCTTCGAGTTCATCTCGAACGCCCGTTGGGCGGTAATGAGGTTTGTAATTTCCTTGATGGCATCCACGTTAGAGGCCTCGAGATATCCTTGGTGAACCCTCCCGAATCCAGGATCTGCTGGCGCACCGACATTGGGCACTCCGGATGCGAGTGTCTCCCGATAATAATTGCCGCCGAGCGGCTCAAGGCCCGCATCGTTCGCGAAGTTTGCAATCATCAACTGGCCGATGTTCTGAGGCTCGACCTGCCCGGCAATCTTCGCGAAAACCTCGCCCGACTCGTTGACAGTAACGTCGATAGCGTCCTCGGGAATAATGATTGGCGGGTTAAGCGTATAGCCATCGAGCGTAACGAGCTGCCCGTTGGCATTCTTGTTGAAAGCGCCGGCCCGGGTATAGACCGTTTCGCCGTTGGGCGAATCCACCTGAAACCAACCACGCCCGTTCAGAGCGAGATCGAATTGGTTGGATGTACTGGTCAGTGTTCCCTGACGGTGAAGATTACGAATGGCTGCTGCGCGAACGCCGAGGCCGAGCATCGCGCCTTCAGGAACCGGACTTGCCCCGGTTTGATTTGGGACTGCCTGAGCGCGCTCCACCTGATAGAGAAGATCCGTGAATTCGGCACGAGCACTCTTGAACGCGGTGGTGTTCACGTTCGAGATGTTATTGGCAATGACTTCGACGTTGAGCTGCTGAGCATTCATGCCCGTCGCAGCAATAGCAAGAGCTCTCATGGCACTCTCCTTAGATCGCCATCCGCGCGATTTCCTGGTAGGCGGCGACGACCTTGTCGCGAATTGCGATCGCCGTCTGAAGAGTTTGTTCTGCGGCCATTACAGCTTCCGCTACCTGCTGCACTGACGCCTTCCCCTGGATACCGGCAATTGATGATGCTTCTCCCGCCTTCAGGGTATCGATTGCGGATGAAGCGACCTGCGCCATCGTATCGTGGAAGCTGACTTGTGCGGTCCCGATTGATGGCGCCCCGACGGTTGCCCTGATTGCCGCACTGGACGAAGAGGCGATAGGAGACGCGTGGTCGATAACAGAGGAGATTGAAGATGCGGCACTGATCATTGTCAGCCTCTCATCAGGTCAATAGTTGAGGAGATCATTGCGCGCACCTGCTTCATCATCTGCAGGTTGGCTTGGTATGAACGGTTGGCTTCGCGCATGTCAGCCATTTCAATCAGCATGTTGACGTTCGGCTTCTTCACCATTCCGTTTTCGTCGGCAGCGGGGTTCCCGGGGTCATACTCGACTGGAAACGGCGTTTCATCCCTTCCGATCTCCTTCACGGAAACAGAGGACGCGCCCAAAGCCCGGTCCAGCTCGCTTTTGAATGTGATCGTTTTACGCGCGTAGGGATCCGATCCCGGTGTCCGGCCGGTTGACTGAGCGTTCGCGACGTTTTCGGAGATCACTCGCAGGCGCGCCGATTGCGCTTCGAGTCCAGCACTCGAGAGTTTTGTGGATGCGATGAGGGGGTCAACCATTATCATCCCCTCACGGTCGACATCAGCATTCTGTGAAATGCCTTGACAATGCTGGTGTTCAAAGAGTGCTGCCGATCTACCTCGCCGGCCTTGATCAACTCCTGTTCCAGACTCACTGAGTTACGCGAATAAACGGTATCCCATGTGTCAGCCCTTTTCACTTTCATGCTTTCAGGGCGCGATGCATCGAACCCGATATGCTCGTTGTCAGTAGCGGTCATCGCTAGTTTCGTCTTGTCCAGAACATCGATGAAGGGTTCGACGTCCCTTGCGCGGTATCCCGGAGTGTTTGCATTTGCGATGTTTCCCGAAATCGTTGTCTGACGCGCAGCGAGCCAATTCGCCTGCCGCGATGCCAGATCGAACAGATAGACAGGTGACGTCACGGTGATCTCCAAGCCATCATGGTGAAGATACTTTTACGCATGCAACCTTGCATGGGGCTGACGTGGCGCCGAGGCGGGATCGGCTTGCGACCGGCAGCGTTTCGCCAATGTGTGGCGGGAGACTAACTCTGTTGGGTGCGAGAACCTCTCACGGGTTTCATAGAGCACCTTGCAGGTTCATGGATTCTGTAGCTTGCGTGGAGGAACTCCCGCTCGCCGATTCAATGGTCTGTTATTCAGTTTCGTGTGGTGCCGGCAGAATTGTATATAGTTACGAGCATTTCATTGCGATGAAACGGACTCCGGCCGGATCGAACGACGGGCGCAGCGTATGTGACGAATGATCTCGCGCCGCATGGCCCTTGAAGAAGCGACTTGAGACGGTTAGGAGCACACTCCATAAAAGCGAGTGTCGCAATCGCACTGCCAGTTTGCTCTAGGAATATGCAGATGTTCCCATCCGTTTCAGCATTCACCTGAAATCAGATGCCTTCTTCCTTGGCAAGAAATAGGAGAATGAGCCAATGTCGAGCGGGGCGGTCGTTTACGTGGTGGACGACGATCTTGGGGTTCGCAAAGCGCTTGCCTTCCTGCTGGTTTCCGCTGGCTTGAATGTCCGCTTGTACGAGTCTGCTACTTCGTTTCTCAAAGAGGTCACGGACCCTGGCAGATGCTGCATCGTTACAGATGTCCGCATGCCTGGTATCGATGGCTTGGAATTCATTCGACGCCTCAATGAGCGCGGGATCAATGTACCCGTGGTAGTGGTAACGGGGCACGCCGACATTCCACTTGCCGTTGAAGCCATGAAGGCTGGAGCTGTGGACTTTTTAGAGAAGCCTTTCCGCGAAGACCGTTTTCTTGAGGTAGTTCGATTTGCGCTCGTGTGCGACGAAAGAAGCGTCCGACGCAGTCAGGAGCTGCTCAGGACGCAGGCCCGCCTGCAGTCCCTGTCCCAGCGCGAGCGCCAGGTTCTTGATCGTCTCGTGGAGGGCAAAGCCAACAAAGTCATTGCTCATGAGCTTAACATCAGCATTCGAACCGTTGAGATTCATCGTTCGAACGTCATGGCGAAGATGGAGGCACGGAGTCTTTCCGAGCTGATCCGAATGGCTCTTTTTGTCGAAGCCGCGACCATCAACTGATCCGATGTGTTAGAGAAATGAAGTACCTAACCTGACACAATTGTTCGCCATCCGAATGGCTGTCCGGATTTGCTCCGTTCCATTTATCTAGAAGCGTTGCCAAATGCTCTCTGCAAGATGTTTGCTACCCAATCAAAGCGACAGGATCGACGAAGAGCAGCACGAAGCAGGTCCAGTTGAGTACATTGTCTCGAACAACAATCGGTGGTCGCGTATCACTGTGAACTTCGAAGGTATAGAGTCGGATTCCTGGTGCGAGTTCACTTGTGAGCTGGAGCCCCATGCTCAGGAGGAGAAGCGTAGCATTCACGACTTTGCCCTGATCGGCATCGACTTCCAGACGGAGGACGGCGAAAGCATTGACTTCGTGTACGTTCCTGGCTTGGCCAGAACACATATCGACCCTCACAGCTGGTTAGTGAGTGGCCCCGATTTCCGCGACTATCTTGGGACGGCATGTAACGTTTCTCATGGATTCTTCATCCCGTCTCCAGCCAGAAAACTGGCTGTCAGCATCCGGAGTTGGCGGAACTCCCATCCCTTCACGATCCGGAATCTGAAGCTGCTGCAAGGAACGGCTTCGAAATCGGCGGATGCAGTAGACTATGAGGCTTCTGGCCATCCAGGCAGCAGCCTCATTCGAATGCTGAATGTTCGCCGCAGCTGGCGCACTCTTAGCACCCAAGCAACCTGGTTTAGGTTGGGAGTATCTCCAGAATGCCGTGTGCTGGTTCGTGGGCAGATCATCAATGCGAACCCTGGCTCCGAAGGGGCACTAGCCCGCATTGTGTACCGTAACGCAAGGGGCACAGAGCTCCCACCTCCCTATCCGGAGATGACAGTTGCACCCTCTTTGGGAGCCTACATCGACATCCCCGTCCATCGACATGCTCGGCGTTTTACCCTCGACCTCATTCCGCCTCCGGAAGCGGCGAGCGTGGATATCGGGTTTCGAACATGGGCTGACGCAGCGAGGATGGAACTGGTCACTCCGCTTGAGATCTCACTTGAGGACGATTTCTCGTTGGAAGCAATCTCGGGCGATGCGCTTCCCGACGCTCCAACCTTTCTCAAGCAGCTTGCGGAGAAGATGATCGTCGGTTCTGACTCGATCGAGCTTAACTCGGCCGACGCGCTCCTGGAGCGTTTCATCGATTCCACGGCGCTCGCATCAACGTTCACTTTCCATGACAAGCTCCAGAACGTGCAGCACGGCAAGAGAACGACACGTTCGGAGGGAGAGATCACGCTCGGCACCTTCCCTGCTTGGGCGTTGCCCGACGATCCTCAATGGACGGAGGATCCTTATCAGTCTCTGGCCTGGAGGTTGGAATTCCAGTCTCTCACATGGCTTTGCAACCTCGCTACAGAGGGAGCTCTCGAGAACCTGACGCAAGCCGTAGACTTAGCGGTTTCATGGTCGCATGCCAATCCTTGGGGGCATCCGAGCGACCCGGTCAGCATCCATCCCCGAGCACTGTCAGCAAGAGCCGAAACATTCCTTCATCTTCTCTCTTTATGTGTGAAGGCTCCGAACTCGATCAGCCCACGCAGCCTCCTGATCCTCTTTGCCGAGACGGTCCGGCATGCTTTCGCCCTGGCCCAGATCATTGGCCAGAATGTTTTCTCTCACTCGATCGTGCATCTTCAGGCGGCTTGCACCCTGCGAACTTTGGCGCAAGCGCTTCCACGCATCCCGCTCGCCTCTTACTGGGCCTCGCTCGCCTGGGTGCACCTGGAAGACGGATTTGACCGCCTACTCGATGAGAATGGCCTCTCGATCGAGCAATCTCTACACGTTCAGCTCGAGCTCATCTCTCTGGGACTTATCTCGATCCGTCAGCTTGAGAGTGAGCCGGAGGCGCTGGATTTCTGCAACAGGCTCGCGGTACGGCTTCGAAGGGCCCTTCGAACTTTGGTTGCCGCAACCGCCCCGTCTGGTCTGCTGCCACCCTTCGGGGACGCGCCCTACGGTTTCCACCATGCGTCCTGGTTGCGAAGACTCCTTTCCGAGTTCGGCGCTAGCCTTCTCTCGGACTCCGATCTCGCTGCCGAACTATCCTATCCAACCGGCGAAAGGATTTTTCTTTCGGAGCAAGCCGGCTTGATTTCAGCGCGCCACTACGAACGGAACGCGCGCTGGAGCTACTTCTGCGCCTCGTTAAGAAGCGGTCATCACGAGAATGGCCACCATGACTGCACATCCTTCGTCTACTCGGCCGGTGGGGCACCTTGGATCGTCGATCCTCGGGGGTCGAGTTTTCATGAGACTGGAGCTGCCCGTCAATATCTCATCGGGTCAAGAGCTCATAATGTTGCGCATCCCGATGAGCGGGAGCAACTTGCCGGGCTAAGCTGGATCGAGCATTATGGGGAAGCGGGAGATGCACGCATCTTCAAGATCGGCAGCAATGTATACGGATCAAGCTACGAACATCATCGGTTCTTCATAGCCTTGAAGCGTCTTGATGCGATTGCGGTGCTCGACCGCTTCACGACACGGGCCAGGCCTGTCTCCTTCGAGGGCCTCCTTCATTTCGACTCCAGTGTTATCGCGGCCATTGCGAACACGCAGATGGGGGTCGCTTATCGGGGCGACGACAAGCTGAGAATCATCCCGTACACAGTGGACGGTAGTTTCAGCGGGATGAGCGTCGAGAACGGGCGCAAGGACCTGCCTGGGAAGATTCAAGGATTCGTGGCTCACCCGACAGGCCGGCTGCAGCCTTCCAATGTCATCCGGTACAGATTCACGGGTCAGAAGAGTGTCTGTGGCGGTGTCCTACTGGCTACGAGCGATCAGGCGGCCCGCATTCTCTCAAGCCTATTGAAAATGGAGGCCGTCCACAATCTGCTCTCCGACCAATCCGACGAGAGCACCCAAACGGACAGTCGCCACCGTGAGCATAGAATATGGACGCCCGATGAAATCGGGCGTCCATAGCGGTTTGTCATCCGAACAGGGCATCGATGGCATCCTGTGACGTGATGCCCTTGTCAGTCGCCAAAGCGGGTCCATTCAACAGCGCATCATCGCCTTCGGGCGCGCAGTCCGCTGTACCGATATCCTTGAAGCTCTCCAGTCCACCCCAGATCTCGATCATTTCGTGGACACGCTCCTCAACGAACTTCATCGCATTCACGACCTTGCTGATGCGCTGGCCGGTGATGTCCTGAAAGTTGCAAGCCTCGAAAATACTGATGACCTGTTCGGAGATCTCACGAGCAATCTCCTGATCGCCGCCCGTGAGACGCGCCGCGAGATTACCTGAGAGTTCGTCAATTCGCTCTGCGGCGGCCAGAATGGCGTTGGTTGCCGTTTCCGTGCCAAGGACGATGGCTCCGAGTTCGTCCGTGACCCGGTTGATCTCCTTCCCCTGGGCGCCTGCGTATCGCAGTGTCGCGATCTCCCGCTTCGTGCGTTCAATGGCTTCATAAATCGAGTCCAGCTCGACTTTAAGCCGCATCGCCTCCTGCATATCCTTCCGATGTTCTTCGATGAGCGAAGCGGAGAGCTCCTTGGCTGGGGTGATTGCCTCCTTGATCGCACCAAGCAGGTTCATGATCTCGGCATGACGCTCGAGAGCTTCCTCGTCCTGAGGAGCAGAGGCCATGTTGGCCTCAATTCGATAGCTCTTACGTGGATTCATGACTTGCACCACATCTCATCAGCCGCCGAAGACAGCGCTGATCTTCGAACGAAGCGTCTCAGCGTTGAATGGCTTTACGATGTAGTTGTTGACGCCCGCCTTCTTGGCCGCGACGACGTTCTCGGTCTTAGCCTCGGCAGTCACCATGATGAAGGGCAAGGCGCTGAGTTCGGCGTCGGCTCGGACTTGCTGAAGCAACTCGTATCCCGTCATCGGAGCCATATTCCAGTCAGAGATCACAAGGCCGTACTTCTTAGCTCTGAGCTTGGCTAAGGCCGCCTGTCCATCAGAAGCATCATCGACATCGGTAAATCCGATCTGCTTGAGGAGGTTGCGAAGGATCCGGACCATGGTCTGATAATCGTCGACAACGAGAACGGGAGTTGAAAGATCTAGGCTCACGGTAGCATATCCTATGTGGTAAGATGAATGTGGTGATGTGAATGGAACCAATTATGCGGCTTCGCGCTCTGCCTCAAAAGCGAGAACGGCGTCCACATCGAGAACGATCATCAGCAAGCCGTGAAGTTGGTGCACACCCTGGGATAGATTAACCCAACGACGATCCATATGGACAGGGTTCGGCTGCATCTCATTCGGATCGAGCTTAAGCACTTCACCAACGTCATCAACAAGCAAACCATAAGCTTCGCCTTGATACTCAAGGCCTACTGCCATTCGACGTCCTGTCCTAACGTCCTCTTGAAGTCCAAGACGGCTGCGCAAGGATACTGCAGTGACAACACGTCCACGCAAATTGAGCAGTCCCGCGATTTCCGACTGCGCCAACGGAACTTTTGTCATCTCGTTGACCACGAAGACATCGTGGACTCGTCCTATTGGTAGCCCGAGCAACTGGCCTGCCACGGTAACTGTGATGAACTCGGTCGGCTGGGAGAACGCTCTCGTAGCGCTGAGGGGAATTGTATTCACAATCTTCATGGTTATGCAGCCTCCTCGAGAGATCCACCCAGCTCCGCGAGTGCAGAGAGAAGACCCCGGCGATCAACTTTGGAGACGACGTCCGTGATCTTGAAGCGCCGTGCTAAAGCCATCATCTGTGGGTCGGGCTTCAATGTCATTCCGATGATGGGAACCGAACGGTACTGCGCATCCGCACGCAAGGTCGCAATGAATGCAAAACTGGAATGGCCGGGCAGCTCAAGATCAGCGACAATGAAGTCCGGCCGAACGCCAGTAGAGAGCATGCGTGCGGCATCCTGCGCCGTCGCCGCGGTCTGGACGCGATATCCGGACGATTTCAACACCGGGACGAGCATATCTCTGAAGAAGTTCGACCCGTCGACGAGCAGCAATGTACCGGCCTGCCTACTCCTCTGATCCGAGCGAGACCACGTCTCGAGGACGAGAGGCAAATAATGGGCAACGTTGACGATTTCGGTTGTGCGTCCCCGCACGACCGCAGACCCGACGAGATCGGACCGTTCCGCGAGAAGCTCTACGTCGAGCTTGTCTTCGACGATGTCGACAATCTCCGCTACGGCGAGTCCCATGGCTATTTCACCATCCGAGAACACCAGAAGGGGCTGCATTCCCTTCGTTCTGATCTCAAGCTCATCGTCGCATGATACAATCGGCATCAAACGGCCGCGGTATTGAACCACCGGCCGTCCGCTGGCCCACTCAATCGTCGAGGCGTCGATTTCTTCAAGGCGCGTGACGAGAGAGAGGGGAACGGCCTTCAAACTATCTCTACCACCACGGAAGACAAGCAGACTCGTCAATTCATCGGCTGCCGTGATTGCTTTCTCAAGCGAGGTATCGGTTTGGAACTCATCGCTCTGTCCTTCCGAGCCGACCATGCGTGCAAGGCCGTTCGGATCCACGATCAGCACGACGGCGCCATCGCCGAGAATGGTGTTCCCGGAGAACAACTGAATATGCTTAAGTTTCGAGGACATCGGTTTGACGACAATCTCCTCTGTATGGAAAACGCCATCCACCAGAATGCCGAAGCGCTGCTGCGCAACCTGAGTCACGACCACGAAGCCCGTCGCGGCCTCATCGTCTTCAGACAAGCGCATCACCTTCGACAGTGGAACGATCGGTAGCAGGCGATCGCGCAGACGCAGAATCGGCGTCCCATTGATCCGTTCAATCGTGTGCTCGGAGGATGGAGAGACCCTGACCAATTCCGAAACCGCCACTTGCGGGATAGCGAATCTCTGATCCTTTGACGAAACGATCAGAGCTGCCACGATGGCCAGCGTAAGCGGGATCTTGATCGTGAACGTGGTACCGCGGCCCTCCTCCGAGCGAATATCAACAGTCCCACCGATCAGTTCGATATTGGTTTTCACAACATCCATGCCGACGCCACGTCCTGATACGGACGTAACTGCGGCAGCGGTCGAGAAGCCGGGATGGAAGATGAATTTGGCGATCTGAGCATCGCTCATCCGCTCCAGCTCAGCTTCGCTGGCGATGCCCCTCTCGGATGCCTTCCGGCGAATGGCTGTGTAGTTCAAACCCTTTCCGTCATCTGATATCTCGATCGTGATGGAGCCGCCTTCATGATAGGCATTCAGACGAATGATGCCCTTCTCCGGCTTCCCGGAAGCACGGCGCTCGGCAGGGCTTTCGATCCCATGATCCGCAGAGTTTCGCACCATGTGGGTGAGGGGATCCTTGATAACCTCCAGAACCTGCCGATCGAGTTCCGTATCGGCCCCTTGCATGACCAGTTCGATCTGTTTCGACAACTCGTTCGAGAGATCCCGGACCACGCGCGGCAACTTCTGCCATGCACTGCCTATGGGCTGCATGCGCGTCTTCATCACCCCGTCCTGCAGCTCCGCAGTGACTTGGGAAAGGCGCTGCAAAGGAACCTTGTATCCGTGATCCTCGGAGTTGCGGCGTGCTATCTCAAGCAGTTGGTTGCGGGTTAGCACCAGCTCAGACACCATGGTCATGAGGTGCTCGAGCGTATCCACGTTCACACGAATTGTCTGGACTTTGCCTCCGACGCTTTCTCCACCGTCGGCCTGGTCTGAGGATTCAGTATCCTTCTTAGGGGATATTGAGGGCGCATCCGCATTCGCGACAGGTGAGATTTGACGCAGATTGGAACCGGCACTGGGGGCAGGCCCCGGAGCTTCTCGGAATGCACGCTCCAGTTCGTCGAGAGATACTTCTCCCGGTTTCAGGCTTCTCTCCAGCACCTGATAAACGAGCTTTCCGGACGTCTTCTCCGTCTCGGGACCAGGTGCCTCCTGAAACGCGCGCTCCAACTCGTCCAGGGAAACTTCACCAGGCTTCAGATCACGCTCGAGGACCTGATGCACCAGCGTACCAATCGTTTGCGAATTGGCCGGCGCGGGAGCATGGTCCGGCACGTGATCTTCGGCATTTGCCATTTGGTCGAGCGCAGCGATCAGGTCGTCGTCAGCCCCTTGCGGCTCGACACCGTGTCTCTCCAACTCACCAAGAATATCCTTGATGCGGTCAAGTGTCGCCAGGATCAGCGAGACTGCTGGCGTTGTCACCGGCATTCCATCGCGGAATCGCCCCATAAGGGTCTCTGCCGCATGTGCAAGGGCTTCAAGCCTTGGTAGGCCGAGGAAACCGCAGGTTCCTTTGATGGTATGGACCAGTCGAAAGATATTGCTGAGGATTGCCTGATTATTGGGATCCTGCTCGAAGCGGACCATCTCCACGTCGACTGTTTCAAGATGCTCGCTTGTCTCTGTGAGAAACTCAAGGAGAAGGTCGTCCATCACCGTGTCTCGTCTCTGGTTGATCGAATTTGTTGGCCATTCGTTGAAGTTAGACGACTTCAATATGGAACATAAAAGTGGACACTTCCTTGCCGCGCTACGATGATTGCTGCACAGAATTGCCTTCGACGCTTAAAGAGCGAAGTCGAGCAGCGCCTGAGCTTTCAGTATCGCACGCCATCAAAGCATCTTTTTCTACACGCGGCTCGGACCCGCATGTGACATTGCAAACATCTTCCCGGCCTACGTGATCATGGCAACAGTCCAGTAAGTAAGCGCCAGATCTATTCCGAGCCGCTCAGGTTCAGCCGCCCTCAGATCAGAATGCATTCCATTCTCCGCGGCGTTCGCTTCGCGATGAATTGCTGTCGACAGCTTCGCGTTGTGGGTGAACGCCTCAAACGTCATGGACAGCGACAGAACGCCAGCACAAACACAGAAGAGTAGAAAAGCACCGGCGATTAGACTTGAGCTGCTGGATAGGATGCGAGACATCGACTTGGTGTTCGACCTTACTGTTAGGTTTCACGACCTTAATCGCTCTATCTTGCGTCAGGCTGGTCTGTTCGATGCCCCGCCTGTGCGACCCGGCTCCAGAACGTTAAATGAGCCGGGTCAGCGCTGACCCGGCTCTTACCGCACCTGTTCGATGTCGGTGTCCGTTTTCAGGCGGCAGCCGCCGCCTCGGAAAGATGTGCTTTTATGAGACCTGTAGGGTTGCTTCGCGTATCTCCATATGGACCGCCCTCAGGACACGGCCCCGGTGTAGGAGTAGCCGATGTAGCGTTTGGCATCGATCGGATCATAGCCGAGACGCTGCCGAAGCTTCTTGCGCAGCTTGCTGATATGCCCTTCAACGACGCTGTCCTCTACATCGTCGCTGTAAAGACCATAAACGGCATCGAAGATCTGCTTCTTCGTCAGACGATGCCCCTTCTTTCGAACGAGATACTCGAGGATATGCCGCTCGCGGCGCGGCAATGCGAGCGGAACTCCATCGATTTCCGGGTCGCGGCCGTCGAAGAAGACTTTGAGGCGGTCGTTGTCGTTCTGACCCGACTTCCCCAAACCTGCATTGACTCTTCGCCACACCGCCTCGGTGCGCGCCAGGATCTCCCGGACATGCACGGGCTTTCGAACAACATCATCGAATTTGGCTGTAAAGAGCTCCAGTGTCTCCTCAAGAGAGCGGACATCGCTCAAGGCGATGATTGGAGCCTTGGAATGGCGCCGGATGTTCTCTGCATAGCTCGCACGCTGCTCGAAGGTGCCGAGAACAAACCCCTGGATTGCTTCCATGTCGGCGTCAGACGCGGTTTCCAGCCAATCGCTGAACTCGCTCGAATACAAGCCGATGGAAGATACACCTTCCCTCTTGAAGCTTGCTACGTACCCTGACGTCACAATCTGTCGATCATCGACAACGATATACATGATAGGCCCCCAGCCTGTATTATGAATTACTTACTCAACTCATTACTCGCTTCGCCTTTATCTCGTCGCAATCGACGGATACTTTTTTGTTCGGCATCTGGAAACTATGCCTGTTCGTATTAACGGGCAATACGTATTGAGACAGATTGGCTACCTGGGAAATGTTAACGACCGTTAATGGATCTTAATTCTGGCCTGTGTATGCCTCGGAACCGCTTAGCCTGATTCCGGTCACTTTCGGCTCTGACGCTGAAATCCTTACCGAGCAAGAATTTAAGCCAATCTCGCAAGGACAGGGCACCGGCGGAAGAACCATCACGAAAAGACGATCCTGAATTACGTTACTACGTATTTCGCGAAATAGCGCACTACGTAGTCCTGCCTATTAAACTACGTAGGCTCATCCGCTCGTGCCGAGTGCGCCAAGGACCGATATGGGGTGATTCGACCGACTTCCTCACGCCTCGCAAGCACGGGAAGCAAGCTCGGTTGCATGAGCATCCTATTTCGCCAATCTTGCCCCAATCTCGCGCATGTTCGGCAAGCCGTCCGGATCCCGCCATATTCATGCAGAAGACCAACGAACATCCGGGATATGCTGAGCTCCCGTCGAGTTTCGCTTTGGCATACCCGGCTTCACCATCTCGACCGGCGCGCATTCGTCTCGATAAGGTTGAGCCGCCTTGCCCTCTGAGCTTACTCAGCCCCCATCCTGCACGACCGCATCGCCTCTATCTCGCGCGACTGTACAATCGTGCACCAACCGATCAATTTAGGCTCCAGCCGGGAGTTCACGGCCCGATTCAGATGATTCCCGGCAACACGCAATGATCCGCCTGACCTTGACGTCTAGCGCCTTTAGATGATCAATATTATTGAATTATTCTGCTCCCTTTGATAGCCGATCCAAGCGATCAGACAATAACAACAGCACTCCTCGGCCGGCCTGTTCATGCTTCCCGATAAGACCAAGGACGTTCAGTTTTCAGTTTTCAACACTGACGGCATTACTACTCTGCGCCAGTTGGGGATCATCAATACAGGTCCAGATCCAGCTTTTGATGACATTGCGCAACTGGCGGCCGACATCTGCCGATGTCCCATGGCAGCCGTTACGTTCATTGACGGAGAGCGGCAGTGGTTCAAGGCGGAAATCGGCTGCTCCTTCCACGACGTTCCACTTGACAGCTCCATCTGCGCCCGTGCGCTGCATCATTCAGAGACAGTCAGCATTGGCGACCTCTCTCAGCACCCCGTTCTTAAGACTCATTCCCACGTTACAGGCGAGCCGCACCTGCGCTTCTATGCGGCTGCTCCCATCGTGAGCGAGGATGGAGCCATCCTCGGCTCTCTCTGCGTCCTTGACACTGCTCCTCGTCCTGAAACCCTAACGGCCAAGCAGTCGAAAGCGCTTTCTGCACTCTCCCGTGCAGTCACTGGCGAACTCAGCTTGCGAAGGCTGAGCTCCGAACAATACGCTCGTCAGTCGGATCAAGAAGGGTGCAAGGACCTCCTTACTGGTGAAACGGCCTCGTTCATACGCCCCCTTGAGGAAGCCGAGGGCACCCGGGAAGGGTTCTCTCGTCTCCGGCATCACCCCGGAGACGATGATCGGACATCAACCTGCCCCCGACCTCTTCACGACAATCGGACTCTGGAGGAGCGCCAGGTTGCAACAAGCGTCGATCGGAGTGCCATGAAGGGGGGCCGTAAGCCGCTGTCAGAACACCAGGGCCTCGGCGAACGATTGCTCGATAGTTTTGACAGCTGCGTCATGGTGTTCGATCTCGAAGGGCACCTCCGCTATATGAACCAGTACGGACGAACCACCATGGCGGTGGAAGATTTCGCGAAGATTGAAGGCTGTCCGTGGTCCGATTTCTGGGCCAGTACCGATCGCCAGAGTGTCATTACCGCACTTGAGGACGCAAAAATCGGAAAGCCGGCGGAGTTTCAAGCTCATGTCGCGACCAGTTTAGGAGCGACGACGTGGTGGAAGGTAACGGTTTCCCCGATCATGAACGATGACGAGAAACCGGGAGCTTTTCTGGCCGTCGCACGAGATCCGGGTGAAATCCGGGAGATTGGGCAGGGTCCGCAACGCACGAAAGCGTCGGACCCGGTAGTGGATTTCACATCTGGGATTCAATCCGATGCCCCACTCTCTGAACAGCGCATCGCTCGCGCGAACCCAGAGGGCCGGTTCCCTGCATTAGTAGAAGCCAGCACAGCCATCGTGTGGCGGGTCGATTCCAACGGGTCCCTGCTCGAAAGTCGTGGGTGGGAGGAGTACACGGGCCAGTCCCCTGAGCAATCTCGAGGTAGCGGCTGGCTGGCAACGGTGCACCCCGATGATCGCGCACGAACAGCTGAAACCTGGAAGAATCTCATCAGTTCGAAAGAACTCGGAACAACCGAATTTCGGGTCCGGCTTCCTACTGGCGATCACCGATGGGTGCTCATCACTTGCATCCCGGTGACGGACCCTCTCGGCGAGGTACGGGAGTGGATCGGCACGCTCAACGATATTCACGAGCAGATAATTGCATCCGAGCACTCACGCGTGAGCGAGCAGCGATATCGGGCATTGATCGAAACCAACACTGCAATCGGCTGGCGGGCGAATGCCGAAGGCATTTACACCGAAGGTTGGGGCTGGCGTGAGTTCTGCGGCCGTGAGCCGACGGGCCGTTTCCTGCCTGGCTGGCTGGATATGATCCATCCCGAAGATCGCGAACAAGCAACCTCAGTCTGGCAAAAGGCGATCAGGGAGAAACAGCCTGTGAAGATCGTTCACAGGCTGCTGGGCATTTTCGGGGCGTACCGGTGGGTTTTCTGCCGAGCGCTTCCTTTGTTCAACGACGAGAACGAAGTGCTGGAATGGACCGGCACAATCTCAGATATCCATGATCGGCGGATCGCCGAAGACAAGCTCCGCGCAAGTGAGGAGCGTCTGCGCCTCGCCGTGGAGACGACAGGCTTGGGCATCTGGGACTTCAACATTCTGACAGGCCAACATCAGTTGACGCCGGAGTCCTATCAGATCCTGGGTATCGCTCCTGATACCAAGATCAGCAGCAAGACAATCCTTGGCTTCGTTCATCCGCACGACCGGGACAGGATCAGAAGTATTCTTTGCGCGGACGAGGTAGGCGACGCCTTGGCATACAGCGACACATTCCGTATTCGCCGCGCGGATACGGCTGAAGAACGCTGGGTCGCGGTAACCGGCCGGACAGTCCTGGACCATGATGGAAAACCTGTTCGAAAAATCGGCACGGCTCAGGATATCACCGCGCGCAAGGTCGCCGAGATCGCCTTGAAGACGAGCAAAGACAAGCTCAGCCGTAGCGAAGCGCATCTGCGCTCGATTCTCGAAACGGTTCCGGACGCAATGATCGTGTCTGACGAAAAGGGGATCATAAGATCATTCAGCACGACGGCAGAACACGTCTTCGGCTATCGCTCCGAAGAGGTGATCGGAACGAACGTCAAGTTCCTCATGCCCTTGCCCTATCGCAAACAGCATGACGGATTCATCAGCCGCTATCGTAGCTCCGGAGAACGCCGTATCATCGGGTCCGGGCGCATTGCTGTGGCCCAGCGAAAGGATGGCACGACCTTTCCTATGGAAGTGCAGGTCGGCGAGATGCAGTGGGAAGGCGAGCGCTATTTTACCGCCTTCATCCGCGATCTCACCGAGCGCCAGGACACTGAGATGCGCATGCAGGAACTGCAGGCCGAACTCGCCTACATGTCCCGGCTGACGGCTATGGGAGAAATGGGTTCGACACTGGCGCACGAAATCAATCAGCCCCTTACGGCGATTGCCAGCTATCTCAAGGGATGCGGGCTGATCCTAGACCGCATGGATGGCGAACAGGTTGAGATGCTCAGGCTTGCGGTGGACGAGGCCGCCGAGGAGGCTTTGCGTGCCGGCGAGGTCATCCGCCAGCTAAGGGAGTTCGTCGCGCGTGGCGAAAGTGAACACCGGGTAGAGGATCTTCAGCGTCTGGTTGAGGAGGCAAGCGCTCTTGGCCTTGTCGGAGCCAAGGAGAAAGGCGTTCAGGTTGACTTCGACCTCCCATCGGAACGTCCGCAAGTCATCGTCAACCGCGTTCAAATCCAGCAGGTTTTGATCAACCTCCTCCGCAATGCCGTCGAGGCTATGCAGGACGTTCAGAATCCGTTCCTGACCATCCGCGTCCGTGTGGTGCAAGATGGAACGATGGTTCAGATCAGCGTGGAAGACACTGGCTCAGGTATTCCTCCGGAAGTTCTGAGCAAACTGTTCACACCGTTCACGACCACGAAGAAGAGCGGCATGGGCGTTGGCCTGTCGATCTGCAGGACGATCGTAGAATCGCACGGCGGAAAGATCTGGGTCGACTCGGCTCCCGGCGACAGAACCACATTTCATTTTACTCTTAGACATATCAACATTGAGGAAGTCATCTCCCCTGAACCGGATGAGGTAGAATCGTCAGGACTCACGGAGTAGGCCGCTCAGGCCGCGCCACCCGAGACAGGCGCACACTTCCTCTCACCGAATGCACTCCCTGGCAGCGCTCTGAAAGGGGAAGTACCCGGATCGTCGCTAATCTGCATGGCATCGTTTATCATGCACAGGAGGGGCGTTGAGCGAGCCCCTCCGGGAGCCTCAGCATGCCTCATTATCTGGGCCTCGATATGGGGACCTCGGCGGTCAAGGCGATCATTGTCGATGAGCAGCAGCGGACCATCGCCGAGACGACGATCCCTCTGGATATCTCCCGCCCGCGAAACCTGTGGTCCGAGCAGGATCCCGAAGCATGGTGGCTGGCTGTCCAAGCCGCTATCGGTGCTCTCCGCAGCCAGACGCCTGCAGTTCTTACAAGGATTGAGGCAATTGGCCTCTCAGGACAGATGCATGGCGCCGTCCTGATCGGCGAGCGCGACCAGCCCTTGCGCCCTGCCATCCTCTGGAATGATGGACGCTCAGTTCGAGAGGCGGAGGAGCTCGGAGAAAAGCATCCCGATCTTTCCCGGACCATGGGCGTGATCCCGATGCCCGGCCTCACGGCCCCCAAACTCCTATGGCTTGCGCGGCATGAGCCCGAGATATTTGGCGCTATCAGAAAAGTGATCCTTCCAAAGGACTATATCCGCCTGAGAATGACCGGGTCCTGTGCAACCGAAATGTCCGATGCCGCCGGCACATGGTGGCTCGATGAGGCCACGCGCGACTGGTCGGATGAAGCTCTCGCGGCAACGGGTCTTAACCGCACGCATATGCCCGACCTCGTCGAGGGTTCCGCACCGTGCGGCATGTTGCGCCGGGAGATCGCCGAAGAATGGGGAATGCAAAGCGGCATCGTCGTTGCCGGCGGCGCAGGCGATGTGGCCGCCGGAGCAGCCGCCTTAGGAGCTATCGAGGATGGATCGGCTTTCATCTCCCTCGGCACGTCGGGGCAGTTCTTCGTCACCACGCGTGATTTCAAACCTGCGCCCGAAACCTTGATCCATTCATTCTGCCATGCCCTCCCGGACCGGTGGTTTCAGATGGCGGCGATGTTGAACGGGGCGAGTTGCCTCGCCTGGGTGGCCGGGCTGCTCAACGCCGAGATGGCCGAACTCTTGCGCTCGACGGAAACGGCTTATCGAGGGCCAGCCTCTCAGCTCTTCCTTCCGTATCTGGCTGGGGAGCGTACGCCGCACAACGACCCTTACGCGCGGGGCGTCTTCTTCGGACTCTCCCCTCAGGCGCAGCGAACCGATTTGGCACAGGCCGTTCTCGAGGGCGTCGCCTTCAGTTTTGCCGATGCGAAGGCATGCCTTCAGCATGCCGGCACGCCACTCGCCTGCGCTGGCCTGATCGGTGGCGGATCCCGCAGTGCTTTTTGGGCACGCATCCTTGCCAATGTCCTGAACATTCCACTTGTCCGATACCAAGGCGACAAGGGTCCAGCCTTCGGAGCTGCACGGCTGGCACGCCTGGCTGCGACCGGAGAGGCTCCGGAGACAGTTTGCTCAGCACCCGCCGTGTTCGATTCGGTAGAACCCGAGCCCCACCTTGTCGACCTCTATGCACCGCGCATCGAGAGCTTTCGGCGCCTGTACCACGCTCTCAAGCCGGAATTCAGGCATGGATCGTCAGGCGGAGCTCCGTAGGGGACGGATTATGGGAGGATCACCATCGCCCTTTCGGGATCTCGGAGGCCTTCGTCCGCGCGGGAACGCCTAATCGGGAAGCCAGGCTGATTGTGCCATGATGCAGCCGGCCGTCCGCTTGGGCAACGGCGCCATGAATGGTAAGAAGCCGCAGCACACGGTAACATCCACGTCGTCGAAGCCGGTCGCACGCAGCAAGGCCGATCTTACGGCTTGAGGTTCCGGCGCCGTGTACATAGAGGAGCCCCGAATGATCCTGGTCTGCGGCGAAGCCCTAATCGACCTTTTTGTCGGGCCCCCCTCACCGATCGGGCTTACGGCCGAGGCCGTGGCGGGTGGCTCGCCCTTCAATGTCGCGATTGGGATCGGCCGCTTGGGCCGCGCCGCCGCATTTCTGTCGACCCTTTCAGAGGATACTTTCGGCGTCTTTCTGGCGGGAAAGCTGGCTGAAGCAGGCGTAAGCCCATCCTATCTGCAGCGCTGTCCGAACCCAACGACCCTCAGCGTCGTTGCGACCGGCCCGTCAGGAGAGCCGCGATATTCCTTCTACGCACCGGACAGTGCGGACCGGGCCCTTAGGCCGGAGGCCCTCCCCTCCTCCCTGCCCGCAGAGGTGAACGCCATAGCGGCAGGCTCCTATGCGCTCGGCGTCGAGCCCATCGCCAGCGCCATCGAGACACTCCTCCGTCGTGAATCCGGATCCCGCGTGATTTCGCTCGATCCGAACGTCCGCCCTCGTGTCGTCGGCGACCTGAAGATCTATCGGGAGAGGTTCGAGCGGCTCCTCGTCCATGCCACCATCGTCAAGGCGAGCGATGAGGATATTCATCTGCTCTACCCAGACGCGGACCTTGTCTCGGTTTCCCAGTCTTGGCTTCGGCGAGGCCCCAGGCTCGTCGTCGTAACGCGTGGAGCGGAGGGTTCGATGGCCGTCTTTGGAAGTTCCCGCATCGAGCGACCCGCTCCCCGTGCGAATGTGGTGGACACGGTCGGCGCAGGGGACACCTTCCATGCGGGCCTTCTCTCCTGGTTGGACGCGAATGACTTGCTCAGGCCTGAGAGCATGGCCGGATTGACCCAAGCACAGGCCACGGCGGCTCTCGATTTCGCGGCGGCGGCGGCTGCAATCGTTTGTACCCGGCGTGGTGCCAATCCCCCGACCTGGGAAGAAGTGTACCGTTTCATGGCAACCCGTGCTTAGGCCCGTTGGAGATTGCCATGCAGATGTCTCTTCCCGCTCTGCCCGCAACAGGCCCAAGCTGGCGCGCTCGCCCTTTTCACCGTCAATGGCTCATGGCGCAGGCCAACAGCCTGTTCGGCTTTTTCCAACACCGCTGCATCGATCCGACCGGTGGCTTCTTCGATCTGGACAGCCTTGGGAACGCTCTCGACAGAAACAACTCAGTCCGACAGATCCACAGCACCACCCGCATGGTGCATTGCTTTTCGATCGGTCTCCTGCTCGGCCGTCCCGGATGCGACAGGATCGTCGATCACGGCATGGAGTATCTCTGGAATCATCACCGGGATGCGGTGCATGGAGGGTATATCTGGTCGCTTGATTACGACGGGCCTAAGGACGATACGAAACAGGCCTATGGGCATGCCTTCGTGCTGCTCGCCGCCTCCAGTGCGAAGGTCGCGGGTCATCCCCTGGCCGACAGACTCCTGGCCGATATCACCCAGGTTCTGGAAGAGCGCTTCTGGGAGGAGCGGCACGGCGCAGTTGCCGAGGAATTCGCACGCGACTGGTCTCCCATCAGCCAGTATCGCGGCCAGAACTCGAACATGCACCTGACCGAAGCCTTGATGGCCGCTTTCGAGGCAACAGGCGAGAGAGGTTATCTCGATAAGGCCGAACGCATTGCGGAACTGATCATCGGCTGTCATGCCACATCTCTGGACTACCGGGTGGCGGAGCATTTCCATGGGGATTGGTCCCTGGATCGGAATTACCGGGGCTCCGACGTGTTTCGCCCCTACGGCACGACACCTGGGCACTGGCTCGAATGGGCCCGCCTCCTGCTGCAGCTCTGGGCGCTGGGCGACAAGCGGCGTGACTGGATGCCTGCAGCATCCTGCGAGTTGTTCAGGCAATCAATCTCGCTCGGCTGGGACAGCGACAAGGGCGGCTTCTTCTACGCACTTGACTGGGACAACCGGCCGAGACTCCCGCAGAAGCTCTGGTGGCCCTGCGCCGAGGCGATCGGTGCGGCATCCTTCCTGTGCGAACACCGCCCGAGCGAGTTTCATGAGACCTGGTACCGCCATCTCTGGAACTTCGTGGAGCGCCATCTGATCGATCATGAGCGGGGAGGCTGGCATCCGGAGTTTTCCGAAAACCTGCAGCCGGCGAGCACATTGTTCATCGGAAAGCCCGATCTCTACCATGCTCTGCAAGCCTGCCTCATTCCCCTCTTTCCTGCGACGGGAAGCCTGACGCGGGTCATCCCGCAGGCAAACGGTTAAGCCAACAGTGCCCTCTCCAACACCGCCCGAGTGGGCATCCCGGCTTGGGCTCCCACTGCCCTGCATGAAAGAGACGCCGCAACACAGGCCCGTCGCATGGCATCGCCCAGATCGCGCCTCTCTGCCAGACCACGGGCAAGAACGCCAACGAAGGTATCGCCTGCTCCGGTAGTGTCGACCGCGGTTACCGGCCAGGCTACAGCCTGGCGCTGCGCTCCGTCCGGGCTGACGGCAACAGCGCCTTTGGCTCCGGCGGTGACGATACAGACCAATCCGCAAACCTGCGCCAGGATCGAAGAGGCTTTCAGGTAATCGCTCCCGGCATCTTCCCCCACGAGAGCAGCGACGGCGAGGGCCTCATGCTCGTTCACGACAAGCACGTCGGTCATGGCGAGCATGTCGGCCATGGCACCACGTTCGACGGCGGCAGGCACGGGCGCAACATTCCAGACGACCGTTGCGCCGACCTTCCTTGCCCGCCGGGCCATTTCGAGGTTCTCGATAAAAGGTACCTCCATCTGGAGGACAACGACGCTAGCGCCGGATAGGAGCCTCTCGGGAACATCCGCAGCCCGAACAGCCATGTTGGCACCGCTGGCCACCGTGATGGCATTCTCTCCGGCGTCATCGACGGTGATGAAGGCACAGCCGGTCGGCTCATCGACAATCCTCACCGCCTCCACATCGATGCCGTTCTTCCTCAGATTATCGAGGCAGGCCTTACCGAAGGCATCATCTCCTACCGCTGCGGCCATGGAGACACCGATCGCGTCGTCCCCACCCATGCGGGCGGCGGCAACGGCTTGATTGGCCCCCTTGCCGCCAAAAAAACTGTCGGCGCGCGGGGACAGGACAGTCTCCCCGGGTCGGGCGATGCGCCGAACCGGGGCGACGAGATCCATATTGATCGACCCGAAGACCGTAATCATGCCGAGCCCCCTAACGCGATGTTCCAGTATGGGGAAGCCTGCGGCTATCGCAAGCGATGGAGCGCCCTCACCGCATGTATGCATGCCTTGACGGCGCACGAAGGATCATTCTCGGACGCTCGAATGTCCGATGTCTAGAATTCCTGCAACGGGCTTTGGACCCGATGCTTGCGACATAACGTGGCTGCCCTTTTCAATTGATCGAGCAAACTCAACTCGGGTCGGAAAATGAATGCTGTGGAGCGGCACCATTTGTTCGCCGCGCGGGATGTCCGCCAGCGACACTCGAGTCTTGTCGCCACGTCCGACGAAGCAGTCGGCCGACAGCATGGAGTTCAGCATGGCTTCCTGGATTGCCTCGGCGGCCGCCGGGAACACGTGGTCGATCCTGTTTTGGCGAGGACGCGCATGGCGGGCAGATCGGATTTGTTGTCGTGATCGACCCTCGCTCCTGCGTTCCTGCGGCGCCTTCGACTCTTTCGGAAGAAGGCCGGCGGCCATCGGAAGAACAAGATTACCTGTATTGCCGACATTGGTCCGCACCAGCACGCCGGTAGGATGGTCGGCTCCACCGGGTTCGATCTTGCGCGATGCCGTTCCTATGCCGCAAGAGCCTGGATGTCGCTCAAGGAGCCGTCGTTGCAGTCACCCATTACGGGATTGACCATCGGTATGGTGGGTCCGATGTCCGAATTCTGAGCGACGGCCTCCCGGATCAAAGCCGTCGCGCAAGTGCCGACGGAGAGCGTGTTGGTCGACAGGATCGGCGCCTCAATGGCTCCGAGTTCGTCGATCCGAACGAGGCCGATGGATTTGCCGACCGGTGATCTATCCCGAGGCAGCAGCGTTGCGTCACATTACATGAGCAAGAATCGGGATTTCGGCTTGTGCACTCGTGGTTACGGGAGCGATTTGCCTGATAGCCCTGTTCGGCACGCGATGTTGCCCGGAACGAGCAAAGCTGACCGGACCGGTCAAGTCAGCTCATCGAACCTATAAATTCTCAAGAAGATGAATGGCGCGCCCGAAAGGATTCGAACCTCTGACCCCCAGATTCGTAGTCTGGTGCTCTATCCAGCTGAGCTACGGGCGCTTGGTCGGCAGGTCGTTGCGAGAAGCAACATCAGCCGTGGCGGGTGATTAAAGGGTTCCGGCACGCTTGGCAAGCCTTCTTTGACGAGATTTTGCACAAGGTTCAATTTTGATCCGGATTGGAGGCCCGATCAGGGATTGTGATGCGGAAACAGGTATGACCGTTGCTGTCGTCGAGGGCAATCGCCCCCCCGTGGAGTTGAATCAGTTCCGCAGCGATGGTCAGCCCCAAGCCCGTCCCCCCTTTCCGAGCCGAGCTCTGGAACGGCGTAAACAGGTCTGCCTTTACCCGGTCCGGAATTCCGGGCCCGTTGTCCTCAACGAGAATTGTAACGACATTTCGCTTGCGGCTGGCGATAACATCGATTCGAGGCTGCCCCTCGGGCGAGCCGGCCAGGCTCAGGGCCTGCACCGCATTGCGGACGAGGTTCACAAGCACACGAGAGAGCTGGTCTTTGTCTGCATCGACCATCAGATCCTCCGGCACCTGGGAGCTGAAGACGATACCGACCTCTGGGGCGAGGTCCTTGAGGTTCGATAGCTCCTCGATCAGCGGCGACAGCGGAATCAGCCGGCGCTGCGGCAAGGGCTCCGTGGCCCGGCCGTAGGCGAGGGTCGTTTCACAGAAGGCGATGGCCCGGTCGAGCGTGGCGACGAGGCGGGGCGCGACACGTTGAGCGGCTTCGTCGTTCACCCGCTCCAGACGATCCGTGAGGAGCTGGGCCGTCGTGAGCATGTTGCGCAGTTCATGGTTGATCTTGCTGACCGCAAGGCCGAGCTGCGCGAGACGCCGCTTCTGGCGAAGCTCATCTGCCAGAGTCGTCTCCATGCGCGCCAAGGCCTGCTCGGCCAAGCCAATCTCGTCGGCACGGTCCGTCGGCCGAATGACGCGGGAGGCATCCTCCGGGTTACCGGAGAATTCGGCGATATTGCCGGTCAGCCGGCGCACCGGCCTCACGATCACCCATTGCAGGGTCAAATAGACGAGGCTTGCCGTGATAATCGAGATGAAGAGCGACAGAAGAAGGATGTTGCGCGAAAACTCGAGCATGGCCATGCGCAAGGGACGCTGATCGAGGATGATCTCAACGAACTCGACCCCCATGCCGTGGCCGATCACCCGAATCGGCTTGTCCGCCGGGTTAAACAGGACATCGAAGGCGTCCGTGACGAGCGTGGCCCATTCCGTATCGCGCAGGTCGATGCTCTTGCTCACCTCGGGCGGTACGTCAGTGATAGCGAGAAGGCTCCTCCGTCCTCCCCCGCGAAGGGCAATCGCCCGAGCCCCGACACCCTGCAATAGGCGCATCTCGAGCTCCTCCGGCAAGCTCTCCTCGGGCGCCGCATCGAGCACCATGGCGGCGATCTGGGCCGCGGCGATGCGATCATGCAGCCAAGTCTGGCGGAAATTGGCGATGGAGGGCACATAGATCAGCACCTCCGCAATCATCACGAAGAGAACTGTCAACAGCAGCAGACGCGCGGAAAGCCCGAACTGGCTCAGGATCCGCCATGTCAGCGAATGTGGCTGCTCGACACCCATACGCGCCTTATCCTAAGCAGCGGGGTTCTATCCGCCCGCCGCCCCCCAGGGATTCTGAGCCCAAGGCATCAGAAACTCCACCGCAATGCTCTTCGTCACCTCGGAGAAGGTCAGGTAGGGATAGACCAAGCCGGCGAGATCCGAAACCTTCAATCCTCTCGTCGACGGCAGTACCGACTCCCGCCTTGGGGTGGCAAGAACCCGCTCTCCGGACAACAATAGGTCAAGTCCTCCGCCGTTCTCCAGGCCGCCCATGGCCATGCCATACCTCGTTACCATCCAGCGGAGCCGACCCAACTGCGGAGAGAGGGCCGCGAATGGCGGCCCGAGAAAGCGCGACCAGGCCCTGTTCAGGCCCATCCTTTGGTCTGTCGCGCTTTCTCCTGGCCCATGGCCTGTATCCTCACATATAAGTTCCGGGTACTCTCCTAGGCCCATTCGCCCTCCGTAGGGGCCGGACGATGAACCAAGCCGCCGGATCGCCGCATCTAGGTCAAAGCGGCGTTGACTTTGCCCCTCTCTTCCGTCATAAGCCCGCAAGCTGACAGCGCTCTTCGTGGGCGCTGATCGTTTTTTCGAGACAGTTTCGGGGGCGACCCCTTACCTAACCAGACGGGCGCGAGCCTTCGAGCACCGCTGCCCCTTTCGACCGGAGATGTGCCGTGAAGAGGACGTATCAACCGAGCAAGCTGGTTCGCAAGCGCCGACACGGCTTCCGTGCGCGCATGGCGACCAAGGGCGGCCGCAAGGTCATTGCCGCCCGCCGCGCCCATGGCCGCAAGCGCCTTTCCGCGTAAGCAGCCTTGAAGGACACCCGATGCGCGAACCTCGCGCAGATGTGATCATCGGGCGTCTGACCAAAAGACCCGACTTCGTTGCGGCGGCCTCGGGCCGCCGCTTTCATACGGAGCGGATGACGGTGCAGGCGCGCCTGCGCCCGACTGTGGATCCCAGCGGCTCGGATCTGGGCCTTCGGGTCGGCTTGACCGTGACGAAACGGGTCGGCCATGCGACTGAGCGCAACCGGATCAAGCGTCGGCTCCGAGCTGCCGTTCCCTTGGCAGCCCAGGACTACGCGGCCATCAATGCGGACGTCGTCATCATCGGCCGGCGCGAAATTCTGACCGCCGATTATGACGTCCTCATCGACGATCTTCGGCGCGCTCTGCGGGTTGTCACAAAGCCGAAAAGCGCCCAAATCTCCGATCGTCCCCTCCCCTCCTCACCTCCCATCAAAGGCGAGCGCCGCGGACATTCCCATGCGTGAAGACAACAAAAACCTGATCGTTGCCATCGCCCTGTCGCTGGCGGTTCTGCTGGGCTGGCAGTACTTCTTTGCCGCGCCTGAGGCTGAAAGGCAGCGTCAAGCGGCCCTCCAGCAGCAATCCGCGCAGGTGAACCCCTCCGCCCCCAACCCTCCCCTGAGCCCGAGCCAGGCCGGCGGAGCCTCCCCCACGGTCCCCGGCACCCCGGCGGCTCCCACCGTCATGTCCCGTGAGGCTGCGCTTGCCAGGACGAATCGCGTCGCCATTGACACGCCCGCCATCGCGGGCTCGATCAATCTGCGCGGCGGCCGCATCGACGACGTGGCGCTGAAGAACTATCGCGAGACCGTCGATCCCCGGAGCGCCAATATCGTACTCCTGTCGCCCGAGGGCACGCAGAATCCGTATTATGCGGAATTCGGCTGGGTCGGCGCTCAGGCCGGCGGCCTGCCCAATGCCAATACCGAGTGGACTGCCGACCGCGACAGGCTCACTCCTTCCACGCCGGTGACCCTGACCTGGGACAACGGCCAAGGCCTCGTCTTCCGCCGCACGATCTCGGTGGACGACAAGTTCATGTTCACGATCAAGAGCTCGGTCGAGAACCGTGGTTCCGCGCCCGTGGCGCTGCATCCCTATGGCCTCGTGTCCCGCCACGGCAAGCCGACTACCCTCGGCTATTACGTGCTGCACGAGGGCATGATCGGCGTTCTGGGCGACAACGGCCTCCAGGAAATCAAGTACGACACCCTGGACGAGGAGGAGCCCGTCGCGGGCTCAACCGTCTCCGAGAAGAAGTGGGACAACGTGCAGGGCGGCTTTATCGGCATCACCGACAAGTACTGGGCCGCCACCGTCGTTCCGGATCAGGCCATAACCTACCAGGGCGCCTTCACGTCCCAGCAGAGCCAGGCGGGTCGCACCTACCATGCGATCATGCAGGGAGCCTCTCAGACGATCCAGCCCGGCAGCGCCGCCGAAACCACGCAGCGCTTCTTCGCGGGCGCCAAGGAAACGGCGACCGTGGATGCCTACCAGGACTCGCTCGGGATCAAGAACTTCGACCTCATGATCGACTGGGGCTGGTTCTATTTCATCACCAAGCCGCTCTTCAAGGTGCTGGACTTCTTCTACAGGCTGTTCGGCAACTTCGGCATCGCGATCCTGCTCGTGACGGTGATCCTGAAGATCCTGTTCTTCCCGCTCGCCAACAAGTCCTATGCCTCGATGGCGAAGATGAAGGCCGTGCAGCCGGAGATGGTCTCGATCCGCGAGCGTTATGCCGACGACAAGATGAAGCAGCAGCAGGCGCTGATGGAGCTTTACCGCAAGGAGAAGATCAATCCGGTAGCGGGCTGCTGGCCGGTGCTGATCCAGATCCCTGTGTTCTTCGCGCTCTACAAGGTGCTCTTCGTCACCATCGAAATGCGCCATGCGCCGTTCTTCGGCTGGATACGCGACCTCGCGGCGCCTGATCCGACCTCCATCTTCAACCTGTTCGGTCTGCTGCCCTACAATCCGGGCGCCGTGCCGGTGCTGGGGCCCTTCCTCATGCTCGGCGTGTGGCCGATCCTCATGGGCATTACCATGTGGCTGCAGATGAAGATGAACCCGGAGCCGCCGGATCCGGTTCAGAAGCAGGTCTTCGCGTGGATGCCGGTGATCTTCACCTTCATGCTCGGCTCCTTCCCGGCCGGTCTGGTGATCTACTGGGCCTGGAACAACCTGCTCTCCGTGACGCAACAGGCCTTCATCATGAGGCGCAACGGCGTGAAGATCGAATTGTGGGACAACCTGCGCAAGACCTTCAGCCGCAAGAGCAGTCCCGCGCGCGGTTGACGGCCAATCAAACGCCACGACCATCCCCGGAGCTTGCTCCGGGGATTTTCATTGGATCACAGCCCTCTGCTTGAAGAGCGGGTCCGAAGCGGCGATAAAGTGACCATGACCGAAACAGATATCGACCCTTTCCTCGAGATCGGCCGCAAGCTCTTTGCGGGCGAGGCGGATTTCATCTGGGCAGCGAATTCCCTGAAGAATCTGCCGCCCATGACAAAAGTGGAGATCGCCTTCGCCGGGCGCTCCAACGTGGGCAAGTCGAGCCTCGTGAACGCGCTGACAGGGCGCAACACGCTCGCCCGCACCTCGCATACCCCCGGGCGCACCCAGCAGCTCAACTTCTTCAATATTGGCGACCGCCTCCACCTCGTGGACATGCCCGGCTACGGCTATGCGGCCGTGGACAAGCAGAAGGTTCACGCCTGGACACAGCTGATCCACGATTACCTGCGCGGCCGCGCGAGCCTTGCCCGGGTCTATGTGCTGATCGATGCCCGTCATGGGATCAAACCCGTCGACGAGGGCGTCCTCGAGACCCTGGGCACCGCGGCGGTCTCCTATCAGATCGTGCTGACGAAGGCGGACGAGTTGAAGAAAGGCGAACTCGAGAAGCGGATTGCCACCACGATGGAGCAGATCTCGAAGCGGGCCGCGGCCTATCCCGAGGTGCTCCCTACATCGAGCCGCACCGGCCTCGGCATCCCGGAATTGCGGGCCGGAATCGCCCGGCTTCTCAGCGAAAGAGGCGCCCTATGAACTTGGCGAGCCGCCTCCTCATTGTCGCGGCCGGTCTCTCCGGCGCCTTGGGCGTGGGCCTTTCTGCCGCTGCCGCCCATATCACGGGCGGCAATCTCACCACGGCGGCGCAGTTCCTCTTGTTTCACGCCCCCGGGCTGCTCGCCCTTTCGGCCCTGATAGCGGCCGGGGCCGTCCACCCGACCCTCGCCCAGATTGCCGGGTACGCCCTGATCCTGGGCCTTGCCCTCTTCTGCGGCGATCTCTCTCGGCGCGCCTTCGCAGGCGCCGCACTTTTCCCCAGGGCCGCCCCCATGGGTGGCATTCTTCTGATGCTCGGCTGGGTTCTGGTGGCGGTATCGGCCCTTCTTCGCCTCCGAGTCTGAGGTCCTGGCCTGCAAGGCGTCCTACCGGCGCAGCGTGCCGGATCGAAGGTCCGTGCCCGCGAAGGATGCCCTGGCTTCCCACGTCAAGGGTGCCCCGCTTCGGACATTGAGTCGCGAAACCCTCCCAAAAGTGCATTCCACTTTCGGGTTCGATGCTCTAGAACGCAGGCCGTTTCGTCCTCACCTCACCTCTGGAGCCGCCCATGTCCGATTCCAAACAGCTCCCCGACGTCCATGTACAGGCCGAGGTGCTTGTGCAGGCCCTGCCGCACATGCAGCGCTACGACCAGCAGGTCGTCGTGATCAAATATGGCGGCCATGCCATGGGTGACCGTGCGGCAGCCGAGGATTTCGCCGAGGACGTGGTGCTGCTCGAGCAATCGGGAATCAAGCCTATCGTGGTTCACGGCGGCGGCCCCCAGATCGGCAAGATGCTCGAGAAGCTCGGCATCCGGTCCGAGTTCAAAGGCGGCCTGCGAGTGACGGACGAAGCCACGGTCGAGATCGTGGAGATGGTGCTTGCCGGCTCCATCAACAAGCAGATCGTGGGCTGGATCGGCACCGAGGGCGGAAAGGCCGTCGGCCTGTCGGGCAAGGATGGCAACATGGTCATCGCCCGGAAGGCAACCCGTACTGCCGTGGATCCCGAATCCAACATCGAGAAGGCGGTTGATCTCGGCTTCGTCGGCGAGCCCGAAAAGGTCAACCGTGACGTTCTGGACAAGGTGCTCAGTGCCGAGCTGATCCCGGTTCTCGCCCCCGTGGCCATCGGCCAGGACGGCCAGACCTACAACGTCAATGCGGATACCTTCGCGGGCGCCATCGCCGGCGCCATGACTGCCAAGCGCCTCCTGCTGCTGACGGACGTTCCGGGGGTTTTGGACAAGAACAAGAACCTGATCCCGGAAATGACCATCGAGGATTGCCGCCGCCTCATCGCCGACGGCACCATTACCGATGGCATGATCCCGAAGATCGAGACCTGCATCTATGCCCTGGAGCGAGGCGTGGAAGCGGTTGTCATCCTGGACGGCAAGGTGCCCCACGCGGTTCTTCTGGAACTGTTCACGGATCATGGCGCGGGTACGCTAATCCGGCGGGGCTGAGGCCCCTTTTCGCCGGCCCGAACAATCCCTATATTGTGAGCAGTGGGGCCACACGGCCCCATTGTCGTCTCTGGAACTCATGAACGCAAAACCGCCTGTCGAGAACCACCTGTCGTCTCCCGAATCCCGCGCCTTCTCGCATGTGGATACGTGGATCTTCGACCTGGACAATACCCTCTACCCGCACACATCGCGGGTCTGGCCGCAGATCGACGAGCGCATCACTCTCTACATTGCGAAACTCTTCGGCCTGGACGGCATGTCCTCCAGAGCGCTGCAGAAGTATTTCTACCACCGATACGGCACGACCCTTCGCGCGCTGATTGATGAATATGACGTCGATCCGCACGACTTCCTGGACTTCGCGCACGATATCGACCACACGGACATTGAGCTCAACCCCAGCCTGGGTGAAGCGATCGAGAAGCTGCCGGGCCGCAAGCTGATCCTCACGAACGGTTCGCGCAAGCACGCGGAGAACGTGGCAAAGAAGATCGGCATCCTGGATCACTTCGAGGACGTGTTCGATATTGCCGCGTCCAATTTCGTGCCTAAGCCTGAGCGGCGTGCCTATGAGAACTTTCTCGACAAGCACGGCGTCGAGCCCGCACGCTCGGCCATGTTCGAGGATATCGCCAAGAACCTCGCTGTGCCCCACCAGCTCGGCATGACGACGACCTTGATCGTGCCGAAAGCGGTCGATCCGTTTCGGGAGAGCTTCGAGCAGGAAGCGGTGAAGACGCCCGATATCGACTATATCACGAACGACCTCGCGGAGTTCCTGCGCGCCTTCGCGCTACCTGCGAAATAAGCGCCTCCTCGAATGGAAATGGCCTCCCGAGGGAGGCCATTTCGCGTATGGCTGAAGAGACGTTAAGCAGCCTGCGTGTTGATCTTGCTTTCGGCGATACGATTGAGCTTTTGATCGGTGGCTTTCTCCTGATCGAGGATCTGGTGAAGCACACCCGCGCAATCGTCACGGCCGAGCTGCTTGGCCCAGGCGACCAGCGTACCGTAGCGGGTGATCTCATAATGCTCCACGGCCTGTGCGGCTGCGAGAAGTGCAGCGTCCAGAACCTGCGGATCGTCTATATCGCCCGCAATTTCCTGCGCCTCGTCGATGATCCCGTCTATCGCCGGGCAGGTTACTCCCTTAGGATCATGGCCGTGCATGCGGAAAACCTGCTCGACCATTTGAATCTGCTGCTGTGTCTCACCCAGATGCGTCTGGAAAGCCTGCTTCAATTGAGGATCTGAAGCCTGCTCTATCATCTGCGGCAGAGCCTTCGTGATCTGCTGCTCCGCGTAGTAGATGTCCTGCAGGGTGTGAACAAAAAGGTCGTCCAGCGACTTGATATCTTTCGACAGAAGGCCCATGGCGCTCAATCCTTCTCTTGTTGTGATGCATGCGATATGCAAGCGCCAGCATCCGCTTGGCGCGATGGCTAGAGTTGAGAGAACGTCGCGGTCGAGTGGCGGTTCCGGTTATTCGACAATGCGCAGGTCACGTCCCTGAAGGCGTCGCAGCTCGGCACGAGCCTGCGTTTCGCCCTCCTCGAATTCCAGCGCCTCGATCCGCTCCCCCCGCTTGGTAATCTTTTCCGTCGAGACGCGGATCTGAACCATATCGTCCTGTGCCTGCCGGAAATGAGCGTCGAGCTTGGCCACTCGGCTGTCGAGACGCATCACATCCTCCAACAGCTTCTGCACCTCGGCCTGGATCACGCGCGCCTCCTCGCGGATGCGGGCGTCGCGCACCAGCGCCTGCATGACCTGAATGGCGAGCGTCAGGAGCGACGGAGAAACGATGACGACACGTGCACGATGCGCCTTCTGCACCACGTCGTCGAAATGCTCCGCGAGGTCCGCGTAGATCGACTCCGCCGGGACGAAGAGCATGGCGATGTCCTGCGTCTCGCCGGGGATGAGATATTTCGCAGCGATGTCCTTCACATGGACGAGCATGTCGCTGCGCACCCTCGCGGCGGCGCGGGCACGCGCCTCCTCGCCCCTTGCTTCGCGGAACGCGGTGAAACCCTCCAGCGGGAATTTGGCGTCGATCACGAGGCCTCTTTCGTCCCCCGGTAGCCGCACCAGGCAATCGGGACGGGTGCGATTAGAGAGCGTGGCCTGGAACTCGAATGCATTCGCGGGAAGACCGTCGCGGATGATCGCCTCCATCCGGCCTTGGCCATAGGCCCCGCGGCTCTGCTTGTTGGAGAGAATATCCTTCAAGCCGACGAGTTCGCCCGTGAGCGTGCTGAGGTTCTGCTGGGCCGCATCGATGACGGCAAGCCGCTCGTTGAGCTTCGACAGGTTCTCCGTCTGATGGCGTGTGGAGGCCTCCAGCCCCTGCCCCACCCGGTGCTGCAGACCGTCGATGCGTTCTGAGATCATGCGCACGAAATCGCTCTGACGGGAGCCGAAGACCTCGGCCATGGTCCGCATCCGCCCGGTCATCTCCGCCTGGATCCGGGCCAGCTCGGCGACCTTGTCGTCCATCTCCCGGGCCCGCTCCTCGGCCAGGGCCTCCTCCAGGGCCTTTTCCCGACGCGTCCGCAGGAGAAGCACCGTCACCATGACAAGAAGCAGAAGGCTTAAAGCCGCCATGCCGGTCACGACATGTCCCCAGGTCAGGGCATGAGAGCCGAGGATCAGGATAATATCGTTCATGGCCACGCTTCCGGTTGACGCCGGCATCCGAACATATCACGAACGATTTGACCATCCTCCTGCAAGCCCTTATCTCCCGCAATCATGAGCATCAGACCCCTTGTCATCCTTCCCGATTCCAAGCTCCGACTGATTTCCGAGCCTGTTAAGGAAATCACGCAGGAGATCCGCCAGCTGGCCGAAGACATGCTGGAGACCATGTACGACGCTCCCGGCGTAGGCCTTGCCGCGATCCAAATCGGGGTTCCCTTGAGGGTGATCACCATGGACGTGTCGAAATCCGAGGACGAGCGCCAGCCCATGGTGCTCATCAACCCGGAGATCACCTGGGCTTCGGAGGAGATGCGGTCTTACGAGGAGGGCTGCCTCTCGATTCCCGAATATTACGAGGAGGTCGAGCGGCCTGACCGGGTGCGCTTCCGCTACATGAACCTCCAGGGGGAGGTGATCGAGCAGGAGGCGGATGGTCTTCTGGCCACCTGCGTACAGCATGAGATCGACCATCTGAACGGCGTCCTGTTCATCGACTATCTCTCCAAGCTCAAGCGGGACCGGTTGATGACCAAGTTCAAGAAGGCCGCCAAGCGCGGGGTCGTGGCATGAGCCTGCGCGTCGTCTTCATGGGCACGCCCGACTTCGCGGTTCCCACGCTGGCGGAGATCGTCGGCCAAGGCCACGAGATCGTTGCCGTCTACACCCGCGAGCCTGCTGCGGCGGGCCGGGGCATGGACCTGAAGCCCTCCCCCGTGCACCGGATGGCGGAGCGGTTCGGCCTGCCCGTCTTCACGCCCAAGACCCTGCGCACCGAAGAGGCGGCAGAGACCTTCCGCAGCCTCGATGCGGATGTGGCCGTTGTGGTGGCCTACGGCATGATCCTGCCGAAAGCCATTCTGGAAGCGCCGCACCTCGGCTGCCTCAATCTTCACGCCTCCCTGCTCCCCCGCTGGCGCGGCGCCGCTCCGATCCAGCGGGCCATTATGGCAGGCGACAAGGAAACGGGTGTCGCCGTCATGAAGATGGAGGAGGGCCTCGATACCGGACCCGTCGCCATGGTCGAGAAGAGCGCGATTGCTCCAGACATGACCGCCGGGGAACTCCACGACAAGCTGATGGTGCTGGGCGCCGATCTGATGGTCCGCGCTTTGGCCGCCCTCTCCCGCGGAGGCCTGAGCTTCACGCCCCAGCCGGAAGAGGGCGTGACATACGCCCACAAGCTCAAGAACGAGGACGCGCGCATCGATTGGTCGAAGCCCGCTCAGGCGGTCCACGACCATATCCGGGGCCTGTCACCCTTCCCGGGGGCTTTCTTCACCGCAGATTTCGGCAAGGGCCAGGAGCGGGTGAAGATCCTGAAAACCATGCCTGGAAAAGGCTCAGGCGAGGCGGGGACGCTCCTCGACGGCGATGGTTCGGTATCCTGCGGCGACGGGGCTGTTCGGCTGCTCCAGGTTCAGCGGGCCGGCAAGGGACCGGTTGCTTTCGATGAGTTCCTTCGCGGCGTGAGGATCGGTCCGGGCGCCCGCTTTTCTTGAGGTCTCTCCATTGGACATTCGTGTCGAGGAAATCGCCGATTGGTCTGCGCTCTACGCGATCTGCGAGGCCGCCTTCCGGCAATCGGGCGAAGCCGACCTTGTGCGTCGGCTCCACGATGACGGAGAGCTGACCCTGTCCCTCGTGGCCTATGCCGACAAGCCGGCTGGACACGTCGCCTTTTCACGTCTGACGCTTCACGGAACTCCTGACCTCAAAGGTTGCGCCCTGGCCCCGCTGGCGGTCGCCCCCGAGTTTCAAAGGCAAGGCGTCGGCTCGGTCCTCGTCCGGCTCGGAATCGAGAGGCTTCGGGCGGATGGCTACGATCTCGTCCTGGTCCTCGGTGAGCCCGACTACTATGCACGCTTCGGCTTCACCCCCGGTCTGGCGACCCAGATGAAGACCCCTTATGAGGGGCCCTATCTCCAAGCCCTTGCTCTTTCCGAGAGGGGAAAAAACGCTCATGGCCCGGTATCCTATGCCAGAGCCTTTGCAGAATTGAAGTGACATGCCCCGCTACAAGCTCGTCGTGGAATACGACGGCACGCCCTTTACAGGCTGGCAGCACCAGACGAACGGCCTCTCCGTACAGCAGGCGGTGGAGGATGCCATCGCGCGCTTTGCCGGCGAAACTGTCCGCGTCCATTGCGCCGGGCGCACGGATTCCGGCGTTCATGCGACCCATCAGGTCGTGCATGTAAGCCTCACGAGGGAATGGCGCCCCGACACGGTTCGCGATGCGACCAACGCTCACCTGAGACCCGCCCCGGTTGCGGTCGTCTCGGCTCAGATCGTACCTGAGACATTCAATGCGCGCCTCTCCGCCGTCAAAAGGCATTACGTCTATCGTATTCTGAACCGCCGCGCGCCGCCGACGCTCGATGTCTCGCGCGTCTGGCACGTAGCCTGGCCTCTCGATGCGGCCGTCATGCATGAAGCAGCGCAAACGCTCATAGGCCGACACGACTTCACCACTTTCCGGGCCGCGGAGTGCCAGGCGAACAGCCCGATCCGCACCCTCGACCGGCTGGATGTGGAGCGCATCGGCGACGAGATCCGGATCTACGCCTCCGCCCGCTCGTTCCTGCACCATCAGGTGCGCTCGATGACGGGAACCCTGGAGAGAGCAGGAGCCGGGCGCTGGTCGGTCGAAGACGTACGTGCGGCCCTCGAGGCCCGTGACCGTACCCGATGCGGTCCCATGGCGCCGTCGATGGGTCTCTACCTGATCGGGGTCGATTATCCGGACTAGCCGAGCAGGGCGCGCGTGATATTCCCTACACAGGAATTGAGGACGATCCCCAGCAGCACGATTCCGAAGGCCGCAAGGCCAGGTACGCCGAGGGTCGCCTTGGTGGCGAACCACTGCATCCGCACGATGATCACGGCGAAAGCCAGACTGAAGACGCTGGCGAGAGCTGGAGTGGCCCAGCCAAGCAGCAGGAGCATGGCGGGCAAAGACAGCACGAGCATGCTCATGACCGTGATCCAGTTCGTCACGATCACGAAGGGCACATAGGCTCTCGTGAGATCGAAGCTGCGGGCGATCCAGATCATCGCGAGAGGCAGCGCAGCGAAGCCCGCCACATGACCCAACGCAACGACGAGGTCGATCCATATACTGTCGAGAAGCGACCGATCGGGCTTCAGCAGGCCAAGACGCAGGCGCTCGAAAGCCAGCGAGACGATATAAGCCGGAAGCGTCAGCCAGATCGCCGCGAAGGATCGCCAGAATCCTCTTTCGCTCATGTCGAAGGACTTCAGCCCCTCGGCCCTGCTGTGGAGCAGGTCGAGCGTCCCCCTGAACGAGCGATTGACCTCATCAGCCGTGACGATCATGAGCAGCCTCACAGAGGTTGGGATGCTCACGAAAACAGGTTCAAACGGGAAAACGTTCCGGCCAGAATGCGACTTTAGTTGAATAAAATCTCGCTTCTCTAAGAGGCTGGCGCGAAATAGGCGTTCAACACTTTGCGATAGATCGCGGCGAGCCGGTCCAGATCCTCCACCGCCACCCGCTCATCGATCTGGTGCATGGTCTGTCCGACAAGGCCGAATTCCACGACCGGACAATCCTTGACGATGAAGCGTGCATCCGATGTGCCGCCCGTTGTGGAGAGTTTCGGACGCAGCCCCGTCTCGGCTTCCACCGCATCGGCAATGAAGCCCACGAACTCGTTGGGAGGCGTGAGAAACGCGATCGCGTTCGTCGGTTCCATGCGCAAGGTATAGCGAATGCCGTTCCCGGCTGCCTCGCTCAGGCGGCGGGAGATTTCCGCTTCCAGGCTCTCGGGTGTCCAAAGGTCGTTGAAACGGATGTTGAACGTCGCCCTCGCCTCGGCGGGGATGACGTTGGATGCGGGATTGCCCACATCCACCGTGGTCACCTCGAGATTCGAGGCGTCAAAGTGGTCCGTACCGTGATCGAGCGGATCGCGCAGGAGCCCTTCGAGGAGGCGCAGCATGCCGGGAATCGGATTGTCGGCGAGATGCGGATACGCCACATGCCCTTGCTTGCCCTCGACGACGATCCTGCCCGTCAGCGAACCGCGCCGCCCGATTTTGATCATGTCGCCAAGCTGGTTGGGATTGGTCGGCTCGCCGAGAATGCAATGATCGAAGCGCTCGCCGCGTCCCTTCGCCCATTCGAGGAGCTTGGCGGTGCCATTGATGGCGGGCCCCTCCTCGTCGCCCGTGATGAGGAAGCCGATGGAGCCCCCGAAATCGGGGTTCTCGCGGATGAATTCGAGCGCCGCTGCCATCATGCAGGCGATGCCGCCCTTCATGTCGACGGCGCCGCGTCCGTAAAGCTCGCCATCCTCGATCTCGGCGCTGAACGGATCGTGCCGCCAGCGGCTTGGATCACCGGGCGGCACCACATCCGTATGGCCGGCAAAAAGCAGGTAGGGCTTGCGGGTCCCGTAGCGGGCGTAGAGGTTCTCCACGTCCTGCGTCCCGGGCTCTGAGAAGACCGGCCGGTGCACCTCGAATCCTGCTGCCTTCAGCACGCCCTCGATCAGAGAGAGCGCGCCGCCCTCCTCCGGAGTCACGGATGGACAGCGAAGGAGCGATTTGGCGAGGAAGAGGGGCGAGTGGTCCATCGGTCAGTCCCGCAGCAGTTCGTTGATGCCTGTCTTCGCGCGGGTCTGCGCGTCCACGCGCTTGACGATCACGGCGCAATAGAGGGACGGGCCGGGCGTGCCGTCCGGCAGGGGCTTTCCCGGAAGGGAGCCGGGCACGACCACGGAATAAGGCGGAACGCGCCCGACGAAGACCTCGCCCGTGTTGCGGTCGATGATCTTGGTGGAGGCCGAGAGGAAGACGCCCATGGAAAGCACCGAGCCCTCGCCCACGATCACACCCTCCACCACTTCGGAACGGGCGCCGATGAAGCAATTGTCCTCGATGATGGTGGGATTGGCCTGGAGCGGCTCCAGCACGCCGCCGATGCCGACGCCGCCCGAGAGATGCACGTTCTTGCCGATCTGCGCGCACGAGCCGACGGTGGCCCAGGTGTCCACCATGGTGCCCTCGCCCACATAGGCGCCGAGATTGACAAAGGACGGCATCAGCACCACGCCGGGTGCGATATAGGCGCCGCGCCGCACGACGCAATTGGGAACGGCCCGGAACGCGGCCACCTTGAACTCGGCCTCGGCCCAACCCTCGAACTTGGAGGGAACCTTGTCCCACCATGTGGCCTGGCCGGGGCCGCCCTTGATCACCTCCATGTCATTGAGACGGAAGGAGAGGAGCACCGCTTTCTTGAGCCATTGGTGCACCTGCCACTCGCCGTCGGCCTGTTTCTCGGCGACGCGCGCCTGTCCCGCGTCGAGAAGCTGCAAAGCCTGCTCGACAGCGTCGCGGACAGCCCCCGTCGTGGAAGCATTCACATTGGCGCGGTCTTCCCAGGCGGCATCGATGGTGCGGGCGAGATCGGTCAGGGACATGGGTTCACTCGGAGATTAGGGATTGTAGATTCCCTGCTTAGCAACGGCAGCTGAGGCTGTCACCTGTACAGGAGAGCCGACTGAATCGCGCATCGCGCAGAAAAGTGGAGCCGATCCTCGCTGGTGCGGCCCAGCCTCGAACGATACGCCGCTCAAAGGTGGAGCATCACGCGGACCCGAAGAGCCGCTTCAGCGAAAAGCCGCCCGTCGTCAGAACGACGTGCGCTGGCGAATCGCGGCGGAGAGCGTGCCCTCGTCGAGATAGTCGAGTTCCCCGCCGACCGGCACGCCATGGGCGAGCTTGGTCACCTTCACCGGCAGATGTCCGAGAAGCTCGGTGATGTAGTGGGCCGTGGTCTGCCCGTCGACGGTGGCGTTGAGCGCGAGGATCACCTCGGCCACGCCCGGCTCGGACGCGCGCGCGACGAGACGGTCGAGATTCAGATGCTCGGGACGCACGCCGTCCAGGGGCGAGAGCACGCCGCCCAGCACATGGTACTTCGCGTTGACCGCGCCGGAGCGCTCAAGCGCCCAGAGATCTGATACGTCCTCCACCACCACGAGAATCGACGGATCGCGCTTCCCATCACGGCAGATGGTGCAGGGATCGGAGGTATCGACGTTGCCGCAGGTCGAGCACACGACGATGCGCTCGTTGGCGATGCGCATGGCATCGCTCAGCGGATTGAGCAGCGTATCCCGTTTCTTGATGAGATGGAGGGCGGCACGGCGCGCCGAGCGCGGGCCGAGACCCGGCAAGCGCGCGAGCAGCTGGATCAGGCGCTCGATCTCGGGACCGGCAACGTGCTGGGCCATTCAGGAGCCTCAGAACAGCTTCAGGCCGGGCGGAAGCGGGAGGCCCTTCGTCAGGCTTTCCATGCGCTCCTGCGCGGCACGGTCGGCTTTGCCGCGCGCGTCGTTCATGGCGGCGACGACGAGATCCTCCAGGATCTCCTTCTCGTCCTGGTTCATGAGCGAGGGATCAATGCTGATGGCTTTGAGATGACCTTTTCCCGAAACCCTCACGGTGACGACGCCGCCGCCGGCAGAGCCCTCGACCTCGAGGTTCTCGAGCTCGGCCTGTGCATCCTGCAGCTTCTGCTGCATAGCCTGCGCCTGCTTCATCAGTCCCATGATGTCCTTCATGACCGCGCTCCTCGATTAGAATAGATCGTCGTCGGCTTCCGCCTCGTGCGCCGCCAGCGCATCGGCCTCGCCCAGGATTTCCGTCTCCGCATCCTCTCCCGCCTTCTCCGCGCGCTCGATCACGTTAACGATCTGCGCGCCTGGGAACTTGGAGAGCACCGCCTGCACGAGCGGGTGGGTGGCCGCCCCTTCCTTGCGCTCCCGCTCGGCGGCCACCGCCTGCTCACGCAATGTGGGCGCGCCCTCATCAGAGGAGAGAGACACCATCCAGCGCTCGCCGGTCCATTGCTGGAGCGCGCGCGCCAGATCGTTGGCGATCGTGCGGCTGCCATTCTCGGTGAGGCTGAGTTCGATGCGGCCTTCCTGGAAGCGCACCAGACGGACGTCGCGCTCCAGAGCCGCCTTCAGCACGATCTCGCGGCGCTCGCCCGCGAGCGCCACCACGTCCTCGAACCGGCGAAGGCGCATGACCGGTTCGGCCGGCGCGGCTTGCGGACGGGGCTGAGGCTGAGGCTGTGAGGTCGCGAGGGCCATGTTGCCGGATGTGGAAGTTCCGCCGGAGGGTCTCGCGGGTGCGGGCGCAGGACCACCGGGAGCGAGCGGCGTGCCGTCTTTCAGCGCGCGCAGGGCCTCGTCGGGCGTCGGCAGGTCAGCCGCATAGGCCAGTCGCACGAGCACCATCTCGGCCGCGGCGATCGGGCGGCTGGAGGACTGGACTTCGGGAATGCCCTTCAACAGCATCTGCCACGCCCGCGAGAGCGTACGCACGGAGAGCTTCTGCGCATAGTCGAGACCACGAGTCCGCTCGATCTCGGAAAGCGCCGGATCCTTCGCTGCTTCGGGGATCAGCTTCAGGCGCGTGACCACATGCGAGAAGGCGGCGAGATCGGACAGGATCACCGCCGGATCGGCGCCCGCGTCATACTGGGACCGAAGCCCCGCAAAGGCCGCCGGAACGTCGCCGCGCATCACGGATTCGAACAGATCGATGATCTGGGTGCGGTCGGCAAGCCCCAGCATGTCGCGCACCGTATCGGGCGTCACGACGCCTGCGCCATGGGCAATCGCCTGATCGAGCAGCGAAAGCGAATCGCGCACCGACCCCTCCGCAGCGCGGGCGACGGCGGCCAAAGCCTCCTGCTCCGCCTGAACGCCCTCGGAGGCGCAGATCCGGGCGAGGTGGCCCACGAGCTTGTCAGCCTCGACACGGCGCAGGTCGAAGCGCTGGCAGCGGGACAGGATGGTGACGGGCACCTTCCGGATCTCGGTGGTCGCGAAGATGAACTTTGCGTGCGGCGGAGGCTCCTCCAGCGTCTTCAGGAAGGCGTTGAACGCCTTCTCCGAGAGCATGTGGACCTCGTCGATGATGTAGACCTTGTAGCGGGCCGAGACCGGCGAATAGCGGATGCCGTCGATGATCTGGCGAACGTCGTCGATGCCGGTATGAGAGGCCGCGTCCATCTCCAGCACATCCACGTGCCGCGATTCCATGATGGCCTCGCAATGGACGCCGAGCTCGGGCAGGTGGATGGTGGGGGCGCCGGAGCCGTCGTGCCTCTGATAGTTGAGGCCCCGCGCCAGGATGCGGGCCGTCGTCGTCTTGCCTACGCCGCGGACGCCGGTGAGCATCCAGGCCTGGGGGATGCGTCCGGTCTCGAAGGCATTCGAGAGGGTGCGGACCATCGCCTCCTGGCCGATCAGATCGTCGAAGGTGCGGGGACGGTACTTGCGGGCGAGAACGCGATAAGGGGAGATCGGCGCGGCCGGTGCCGGCGCGGCGGGGAAACCCGGCAGGGCCGGCTCGTCGTTCAGGGGCGTGCCGGCTGTGGTGTTGTCCATCGGCTGCAAGGCTTTGGGAAACTTGAAGGTGGGAGGCTGGACGAAGACCCGTTCGGTCTCGTTAGGGCTGCTTCCTTCCGGACCTGACCCGGTTGGCGAGTGAGACGTCCCTCGCCAACCTCCCAGTGGCTATATGGGCGTTTCGCGCGAGGAACGCAAGTTGGAAACTTTTTCCTGTGGGTTCATCGCTCGATCTCGCGGGTGATCCCGATATGGCAAGGCGCGGCTTTCCTCAGCGCGAGGTGACCTGACGGCCTGCGTCACCCCGCCCCCACGTTCTTCCCCGTCGTCCCCAGCCTCGTGCCGGGGATCCCGATGCTAGGGGCGCCGCGCTTCCGGTTGGGGACAGGCCCGGCCATGACGGCGAAGGGGCCGGGCTTCTGCCGCATGAATCTGGATGACGGCTGACAGAGAGCCAGGACCTCGGCTACATAGACCCCATGACATTCCAGCTCGATTCCCGGCTTGAGGCCGATACGATCCCGATCGGCGACCTGGCTCTATCCTCGGTCCTGCTCCTGAACGATGCCCGCTTTCCCTGGTTCGTGCTGGTGCCCCGCATTCCGGAGGTGAGCGAAATCACAGATCTTTCTGAGGAACATTACGTTCAGCTGGCGCAGGAGATCCGCATCGCGACGCGGGTCATGCTGGAGATGTCCAAGCCCGACAAGGTGAATGTGGGCGCACTCGGCAACATCGTGACGCAGCTCCACGTCCACGTGATCGGACGCTTCCGCTCCGATCCCGCCTGGCCTGGCCCAGCTTGGGGCCACGGGACCCGGAAGTCCTATCCGGATCACGCCGCAACCGCCCTCGTCGAGCGCGCCGCCGCTCTTTTCGCCAAAGCCTGAGAACCCGAAGCTCCCATCATGACGCGCCCGATCGGCTACATCACCAACCCCCTCGTCCGCCACAGTGGGGAGAGGGAACCGGAGGCCCTGGCCCATGCCGCCCGAAACCCGGAGAGTGCCCTGGTGCTCCTGGCGGGCGACCTGCCGGTCCTGAAGACCGGGGAGCCCGGAACGGGGCTTCTGCCCCTATCTGTCTTGAGCCGCCTGCCCGCCCACAGGGAGCAGGTGTTCCTCGGCACCCTGCAGGAGCGGCCCGTGATCGCGACCCTGGCCGCGCCGGAAGCGGCGGGGCTGTTCCAGGACGATCCGGCCTACGCGGTCTCGGATCTGCGCTCCATCGCCGTTCGCGGTCTCGTGCCCACGGAGGAACTTGGCATTCTCGCCATGGCGAAATCCGTCCTCGACTGGCACAACCGCCACCGCTTCTGCGCCAATTGCGGCGCTCCGACGCAAAGTACCCAGGCCGGTTTCCGCCGCGACTGCGCGGCTTGCGGCGCACAGCATTTTCCCCGCACCGATCCGGTGGTGATCATGCTGATCACCCGCGGCGACAAATGCCTCATGGGCCGTCAGCCGCGCTTCGCGGAGAAGATGTATTCCTGCCTTGCGGGGTTCCTGGAGCCGGGCGAGACCATCGAGGACGCAGTACGCCGCGAGACGTTCGAGGAAGCCGGCATCCGCGTCGGCGAGATCCGCTATCTCGCCTCGCAGCCCTGGCCTTTCCCGTCGAACATCATGATCGGCTGCGTCGGCGAGGCGCTGACGGAAGAGATCAACTTCGACCGCGACGAGCTGGAGGACGCCCGCTGGTTCACCAGGGACGACGTGCGTCGCATGCTGGAGGGCACGCACGAGGAATTCGCAGCTCCCACTCCGATCGCCATCGCGAACTACCTTCTGCGGGAGTGGATGAAGGGCTGAGAAGGATTTTCGTCATCCCGAACGGCGAAGCCGACACAGGATCGGCGGGAGGGATCTGTGACGCCCCTTCTTGTCATGGCCGGGCTCGTCCCGGCCACCTCGACGCGAAAAACGCAGCCCTCGAAAGATCGTCATTACCGGCAAAGGCCGGCGATGACGTGAGTGCGCGGTGGTCACGAGATGAATCCCGGCTCTCACCGGGACGGCTCCTCACTCCGCCGCCTCCCTGATCTTCTCGCGGAACGGGTCTGCCGGATAAACGCCCAGAATCCGCAGCTCGCGGGAGAAGAATTCGAGTTCCTCCAGGGCGCGCTTGAGGTTGGTGTCCTCGGGATGGCCATCGACCTCGGCGTAGAACTGTGTCGCCAGGAATTCGCCCTCGAGCATGTAGCTCTCGAGCTTCGTCATGTTGATGCCGTTCGTGGCGAAGCCACCGAGCGCCTTGTAGAGCGCGGCGGGCAGGTTGCGCACGCGGAACACGAAGGAGGTGACCGTCGCCCCCTTGCCGGCGGGCGCCCATTGCGGCGTCTTGGAGAGGACGACGAACCGCGTGGTGTTGTGTGCCTCGTCCTCCACATCCTCAGCGAGGATCTTCAGACCGTAGATGCTGGCGGCCATGCGCGGCGCGAGCGAGGCGCGGGTCGGGTCCCTCCACTCGGCGACCTGGCGCGCAGAGCCCGCGGTGTCGCCGGCCACATGGGCCTTGAGCCCGAGCTTGCGGATGATCTTGCGGCATTGGCCCAGCGCATGGACGTGGCTGTAGACGCTCCGAATGGTGCCGAGATCGGCCTCCGGCAGCGCCATAAGCTGGAAATGGATCGGCAGGAAGCCCTCGCCCACGATGTGCAGGCCCGAGGTCGGCAGGAGGTGATGGATATCCGCTACGCGGCCCGCGATCGAATTCTCGATTGGGATCATGGCGAGCCCCGCGTGGCCCTCGTTCACGGCGGCGAAGGCATCCTCGAAGGTCGGGCACGGCAGCACTTCCCATCCGGGATACATTTCAGAGCAGATGATGTGGGAATTGGCCCCAGGCTCGCCCTGGAACGAAATGACCTGCTTCATGCTGTCCTCCGGGCCGCGATCATCTCGCGGGCTCTGTTCAAATCGTGGGGCGTATCGACCCCGAGCGGCACGTCGTCGACGAGCACGGCGTCGATGCGCATGCCCGCCTCAAGGGCACGCAGCTGCTCCAGCTTCTCGCGCAGCTCCAGGGGAGACGGCGGCAGGGAGACGAAGCGCTGCAGGGCCCTGCGCCGATAGGCGTAAAGGCCGATGTGATGATAGAGCGGACCATCCCCATAGGGGGCCGTAGCGCGGGTGAAGTAGAGCGACCGGAAACGGCCGGGCGCGACCTCGGCGCCCACCATCTTCACCACGTTCGGATCGGTCCTCTCCTCCTTCCGTTTGATGATCGCCACAAGGGTGGAAAGATCGACCCCGGGATCCGAGAGGGGCACAACCGAGGCCGCGATCGCCCCAGGATCGACCGTCGGCAGATCGCCCTGGACGTTCACCACCACGTCGTGGCGGCCCTCCGGGTCGAGCTTTTCCACAGCCTCGAAGATACGGTCGGAGCCCGAGGCGTGGTCGGAGCGGGTCATGACGGCCCGCCCGCCCGCCCGGGTCACGGCCTCGGCGATCTCGGGCGCGTCGGTCGCGACGGCGACCGGACCGATCCCCGCCTCCGTGGCCCGCCGCCAGACATGGACGATCATGGGCTCGCCCGCGATATCCGCCAGGGGCTTGTTCGGCAGGCGGGTCGCCGCGAGACGGGCGGGGATGAGAACCAGAGGACCGGACATGATGCAATCTTCGCAACAGAAGCTGCGCGGTCCTTAGCAAGGCGAACCGCGTTTGTCATGGGTCCTGCGGCACTCAGTTCCTGGACCCAGGAGCTTCGGCCCGGCGTTTTGAACCCGAGCTGCGACCAATGGAGCGCCGAAACCTGCAAGTACCCCATTGTCAAAACCCCTTCATAACGGCTAAGCAACGCCGCGAAACCGCGGGCCCCCTGCCCGCGTAGCCGTTCTGTTTGCGCTGGGTTCGCCGTAACCAAGGCGAGGAGAGCCTCACTTATGAATATCGAGACCAATAAGATCCTGGGCGCCCTTTTCGGTACGCTTCTCTTCGTAGTGGGCGTCAAAGTCGTTGCCGAAGGTCTTTTCTCGCCTCACGCCCCTGCCGTTCCGGGCTACGACCTTCCGGCCGCAGAGGAAGCCGCCGCCGGGGGCGCCGGCGGCGCTCCTGCCGCTCCAGCCGAGCCGCTCCCCGTTCTCCTGGCCAGCGCCGATCCGGCCAAGGGCCAGGCCTCGGCCAAGAAGTGCGCCTCCTGCCACACCTTCGAGAAGGGCGGCGCGAACAAGGTCGGCCCGAACCTCTATGGCATCGTGGGCCGCCCGGTCGCCTCGCACGAAGGCTTCAACTATTCCAACGGCATGAAGGCTCATGGCGGCGAATGGACTTACGAGGCCCTGAACGATTTCATTCATAACCCGAAGAAGGCCGCCCCCGGCACCATCATGGCGTTCGCCGGCATCGCTAACGACAAGGAGCGCGCCGACCTCCTCGCCTATCTTCAGACCCTGTCCGACAATCCGGTTCCGTTCCCGGCTCCCTGAGGCCCTGCGAACGACCCTGAACTTCGGTGAAGCCGGGCCCTGTGCCCGGCTTTTGTTTTGCCCCTCATCCCTTGCGCTCGCCCCGGACAGCACAAAAATGTAACCTGCCGACAGACGCCTCGCCCTTCAGGAGACGCTTTGTGATCCGTACCCTTCTGGCCGGCTTCCTGGCCGCCTGCCTCAGCCTCCCCCCTCTCGCAGCCCAGGAAGCCCCATGGCGGCATGGCGCGGCCCTCCTCGGAGAGCCCAAGTACCGGCCCGGCTTCAAGCATTTCGACTACGTGAATCCCGATGCTCCCAAGGGCGGGCTGGTCCGGCTCGGTGCGCAGGGCACCTTCGACAGCTTCAACATCGTGGTGGCGGGCGTGAAGGGGGCGCCCGAACAGGGGCTGGGCCTCCTCTACGACACGCTGACCACCTCCTCCTTCGACGAGCCGAGCGCCGCCTACGGCCTTCTCGCGGAGTCGTTCTCCTATCCGGAGGATTATTCCTCCGTCAGCTTCCGCTTACGCCCGGAGGCCAAATGGCACGACGGGCAACCGGTCACGGCGGACGACGTGATCTTCTCGTTCGAAGCCTTCAAGGCCAACAGCCCGACCTACGCCTTCTACTACGCCAACGTGACCAAGGCAGAGAAGACGGGCGAGCGCGAGGTGAAATTCACCTTCAACCAGACCGGCAACCGGGAGCTGCCGCAGATCATGGGGCAGCTGATCGTGCTGCCCAAGCACTGGTGGGAAGGCACGGCTCCCGACGGGCGCAGGCGCGACGTCACGCAGACCACCCTGGAGCCGCCGCTGGGCTCGGGCCCCTACCGTCTCAAGAGCTTCGAGGCGGGTCGCAACGCCACCTACGAGCGCGTGAAGGATTACTGGGGTGTGAACCTCAACGTCAATGTAGGCCAGAACAACATCGACGAAATCCGCTACGAATATTACCGCGACGCGACGGTGCTGCTCGAAGCCTTCAAGGCGGACCGGATCGACTTCCGGACCGAGAACAGCGCCCGCAACTGGGCGACGGGCTATGATTTCCCGGCCAGGCAGGAAGGCCGGGTCGTTCTGGAGGAATTCCCCTACCGCGCCACCGGCATCATGCAGGCCTTCGTGCTCAACCTGAGACGCGACAAGTTCAAGGACGAGCGCGTGCGGCGCGCCTTCAATCTCGCCTTCCCCTTCGAGGAGCTCAACAAGACCGTGTTCTACGGTCTCTATGAGCGCGTAGGGAGCTACTTCCACGGCCTCGAACTCGCCTCCTCGGGCCTGCCGGAAGGCGAGGAGCTGGAGATTCTCGAATCCCTACGCGACAAGATTCCGCCGGAGGTCTTCACGACGCCCTACCAGAACCCGGTCAACGACACTCCGGAGAACATCCGCAAGAACCTGCGCGAGGCGGATCGCCTGCTGCGCGAAGCGGGATGGGAGGTGAAGAGCGGGCGGCGGGTGAATGCGAGCGGCGAGCCGTTGAGCGTGGAGCTTCTCAGCAGCAGCCCCAATGACGAGCGCGTCTTCCTGCCCTACAAGGCAGTGCTCGAGCGCCTCGGCATCATCGTTTCGGTCCGCACGGTGGACGACGTGCAGTTCACGAACCGCACCCGCTCCTTCGACTTCGACATCACCTCGACCGTCTGGCCGCAATCCCTGTCCCCGGGCAACGAGCAGCGTGAGTTCTGGGGCTCCCAGGCGGCCCGGCGCGAAGGCTCGCGCAATCTGGCGGGCATCGCCGATCCGGGGGTGGATGCGCTGATCGACAGGATCATCTACGCCAAGGACCGCGACGAGCTGGTGGCCGCCACGAAGGCGCTCGACCGCGTCCTGCTCGCCCACAATTACGTGGTGCCGCAATGGACGTCCCTGAAGCAGCGCACCGCCCGCTGGGACCGCTACAGCCATCCGCAGACCATGCCCCGTTACGCGGGCGCGGCCTTCCCGACCGTGTGGTGGTACGACGAGGAGAAAGCCGCCAAAACGGGAGCGCCCCGATGAGATCGTTCAATCGCCGCGCCGTTCTCCAGGCCGGTGCCGCCGGCGCGATCGTGAGCCTTCTGCCGGATTCCGGCCTCACCCAATCCGCCGGCGAAACCGAGACCCACGGCCTCTCTGCCTTCGGCGAGCTCAAATACCCGACCGGCTTCAAGCATTTCGATTACGTCAACCCGCAGGCCCCCAAAGGCGGAGCGCTGGTGCTCCAGATCAAGCAGACGACAGGCAACCAGAATTTCGACACCTTCAACACGCTGAACATCTACGTGCTCCGGGGCGATGGCGCCGCCGGCATGGGCGCCACGTTCGATTCGCTGATGGCGGGCTCCGGCGACGAGCCGGACGCGCTGTACGGCCTGGTCGCGAGAAGCGTGCGCGTCTCAGCGGACAAGCTGACCTATCGCTTCATCCTGCGTCCGGAGGCGCGGTTCCACGACGGGTCGAAACTGACCGCGAAGGACGCGGCCTTCTCTCTGAATGTCCTGAAGGAGAAGGGGCACCCCGTTTACCGCGCCCTGCTGACGCAGATGGCTTCGGCAGAAGCGGAAGCCGACGACGTCCTGCGCGTGCAGTTCACGCCGCAGCGCAGCCGCGACCTGCATCTCGTCGTGGCCGGTCTGCCGATCCTTTCCGAGCGCTATTGGCAGGGCAAGGATTTCGAGGCTTCGACGCTCGAAGCGCCGCTCGGTTCCGGCCCTTACAAGGTCGGTAAATTCGAGACGGGACGCTTCATCGAGTTCGAGCGCGTGCCGGATTATTGGGCCAAGGACCTTCCGGTGAATGTGGGCCAGAACAATTTCGACCGCATCCGCTGGGAATACTTCCGCGACCGAACAGTCGCCTTCGAGGCGTTCAAGAACGGCACGCTCAACTATCATGAGGAGTACACCTCGCGCATCTGGTCGACTGGCTACGATTTCCCGGCGGTGCGCGAGGGGAAGGTAAAGAAGGAAGAGATCTCCAACGACTCGCCCGCTACCATCCAGGGCTGGTACTTCAACACCCGCCGCGAAGCCTTCAAGGACCCGCGCATCCGCGAAGCCATCGGGCTCGCGTTCGATTTCGAATGGACGAACGCCAACATCATGTTCGGCCTGTACAAGCGCACCACGTCCTATTTCGAGAACAGCGACATGAAGGCGACGGGCATGCCCTCGCCCGAGGAGCTCGCGCTTCTGGAGCCGTTCCGCAGCCAACTTCCGGCCTCCGTGTTCGGCGAGCCGCCCGTGCCGCCCGTATCGGACGGATCGGGGCAAGATCGGCGGCTGCTGCGCCGGGCCGACGAACTGCTTCGCGCGGCCGGTTGCAAACGCGAGGGCGGCACTCTGAAGCTGCCCAACGGACAGCCGTTCCGGATCGAGTTCCTCGATTTTCAGGCCGCGCTCCAGCCGCACACGCAGCCCTTCCAAGCCAATCTGAAGCGGCTCGGGATCGATGCGTTCTCCCGCGTGGTCGATGCCGCCCAGTACCAGCGCCGCATGGAGGAATTCGATTTCGACATGGCGAGCCGGAATCTCGTGGGCGGCTCGACACCCGGCGACAGCCTGCGGGTGGTCTACGGCTCGCAGGCGGCGAAGACGCCCGGCTCTCGGAACATCGCCGGCATCAGCCACCCGGCCGTGGACACGCTGGTCGAGACGATCGCCAATGCCGAATCCCGGCAGGAGCTCAACACCGCCTGCCGCGCCCTGGACCGAATTCTCCGTTCGGGCCACTATTGGGTGCCCATGTGGTACCGGGCCAGCGAATGGATCGCCTATTGGGACCAGTTCTCCCGCCCCGAGAGGAAGCCCCGCTTCGGATCGGGAGCTCCGGGAACCTGGTGGTACGATGCCGAAAAGGCCAAGCGGATCGGGCGAGGGTAAGGTTTGGACACGATCATGACGGCCCCGGCCGTGGCGGGCGCGCCCCGCCTGCTCCTGCGACTCGAAGGTTTGGCGCTGTTCGGCCTCGGCACGGGAGCCTATGCCCAAACGGGACTCTCCTGGTGGCTCTACGCCGTCCTGTTCTTCAGCCCGGACCTGAGCTTTGCCGGGTACGTGGCAGGACCTCGACCGGGAGCCGCGATCTACAATGCCGCCCACACCATTCTCGGCCCGGCGGTCCTGCTGGGCACCGGGCTGGTGCTGGACCCTCCTCTCTTCCTCGGGCTGGCCGCCATCTGGGCGGCGCATATCGGTTTCGACCGCATGTTGGGATACGGATTGAAGTACGCCACCTCTTTCAGCGACACCCATCTCGGCCCAAGCGGCCGCAACCGCACAGGCACCTGATGCTGGGCTATATCGCACGCCGCGTCCTTCTCATGATCCCGACCATCCTTGGGATCATGCTCATCTCCTTCGTTCTCGTGCAGTTCGCCCCCGGAGGCCCGGTCGAGCGCATCATCGCGCAGCTGCAGGGGCAGGACTCCACCGCGACCTCACGCATCTCGGGCGGCGGAGGCGACTTCTCGGGAGGGAGCCAGAGCCCCGGAGGCGGGGGCGACACGTCGTCTTCGTCCCGCTATCGCGGCGCCCAGGGCCTCGACCCGCAATTCATCCGGCAGCTTGAGGCGCAGTTCGGCTTTGACAAGCCCGCCCACGAGCGTTTCCTCAAGATGCTGTGGGACTATGCTCGCTTCGATTTCGGCAAGAGCTACTTTCGCGACATCTCTGTTCTGGAGCTGATCAAGGAAAAGCTGCCGGTCTCGATCAGCCTCGGGCTGTGGATGACGCTCCTGTCCTATGCGATCTCGATACCGCTCGGCATCAGGAAGGCGGTGCGCGACGGCTCCTCCTTCGACATCTGGACATCGGCCATCGTCATCGTCGGCTATGCGATTCCGGGCTTCCTGTTCGCGATCCTGCTCATCGTGCTGTTCGCGGGCGGTTCGTTCTGGCAGATATTCCCCTTGCGCGGCCTGACCTCCGAGAACTGGGCCCTCATGCCTTGGTACATGCAGATCGCCGACTACTTCTGGCATCTGGTGCTGCCGATCACCGCGATGGCGCTCGGCGCTTTCGCCACCTCGACCCTGCTCACGAAGAACTCGTTCCTCGACGAGATCCGCAAACAATACGTGCTCACCGCGCGCATGAAGGGCTTGTCGGAGCGGCAGGTGCTTTACGGCCACGTTTTCCGCAACGCCATGCTGATCGTGATCGCAGGTTTTCCGGGCGCTTTCATCAGCGCCTTCTTCGCTGGCTCGCTCCTCATCGAGACGATCTTCTCTCTCGACGGATTGGGGCTTCTCTCCTTCGAATCCATCGTGAACCGCGATTATCCGGTCGTGTTCGCCAATCTCTACATCTTCTCCCTGCTGGGACTGGTGGTGAACCTACTCTCCGACCTCACCTATACCTGGATCGATCCGCGGATCGATTTCGAAACGCGGGAGGCGTGAGATGAACGAGAATGTGCCCGTCGTCTCTCCGGCCGCGTCGCCCGTCGCGCCGCCGCTGCCGAAGGAGGGCTTCATCAGGCTCTCGCCGCTCAACCGGCGCCGGCTGCAGAACTTCAAGGCCAACCGCCGCGGCTACTGGTCGTTCTGGATCTTCACCATCCTGTTCGTCCTGAGCCTGTTCGCCGAACTTCTCGCCAACGACAAGCCGATCCTCGCCTCCTACAAGGGCGAGCTTCTGTATCCGGCTTTCGTCGATTACCCGGAGGAAAAATTCGGCGGTTTCCTGGCTCAGACCGATTACCGCGACCCGGTGATCGCGAAGGAGATCCGGGAGAACGGATGGATGCTCTGGGCGCCGGTCCGTTTCTCCTACAACACGCACAATCTCGACCTTCCCGTCCCCGCCCCCGCTCCGCCGACCTGGATGCTCACCGACGAGCAATGCCGTCCCATTGCGGAGCGCAACGGCGGCACGGGCTGCAACGACATCGAGTGGAACTGGCTCGGCACGGACGACCAGGGCCGCGACGTGGTGGCTCGCCTCATCTACGGCTTTCGCATCTCCGTGCTGTTCGGCCTGATCCTCGCCGGCATCTCGTCCGTCATCGGCATCCTCGCAGGCGCAGTGCAGGGCTATTACGGCGGATGGATCGATCTCGTCGCACAGCGTTTCATCGAGATATGGACCGCCATACCCTCGCTCTACCTGCTCATCATCATTTCATCGATCATCACGCCGAGCTTCTTCGTTCTGCTCGGAATTTTGCTGCTCTTCTCCTGGGTGTCGCTCGTAGGCGTCGTGCGCGCGGAGTTCCTGCGGGCACGCAACTTCGAATATGTACGGGCTGCGCGGGCCCTGGGGCTCTCCAACGCCACCATCATGTTCAAGCACCTGCTGCCGAACGCCATGGTCGCGACGCTCACCTTCATGCCGTTCATCATCAACGGCTCGATCACGACGCTGACCTCCCTCGACTTCCTGGGCTTCGGCCTGCCGCCCGGCTCCCCCTCCCTCGGGGAGCTCCTGGCGCAGGGCAAGGCCAATCTTCAGGCTCCGTGGCTCGGCCTCGCGGGCTTCTTCGTGATCGCCCTCATGCTCAGCCTTCTCATCTTCATCGGCGAAGCCGTGCGTGACGCCTTCGATCCGCGAAAGACGTTCCGATGACAGAGCCCCTTCTTTCGGTCCAAGATCTCTCCGTCGCATTCCGCCAGGGGGAGCGCGATACGCTGGCGGTAGACCGCATCTCATTCGACATCATGCCCGGCGAGACCGTGGCTCTGGTGGGCGAATCCGGATCTGGCAAATCCGTCTCAGCGCTGTCCGTGCTCAAGCTCCTGCCCTACCCGTCCGCCCATCATCCGTCCGGCCGCATCCTGTTCAAGGGCCAGGATTTGATGGGCTTGAGCGAGAACGAGATGCGCCGGGTGCGCGGCAACGACATCACCATGGTGTTCCAAGAGCCGATGACCTCGCTCAATCCGCTCCACACCATCGACCGGCAGATCGGCGAGATCCTCAAGCTCCATCGCGGCCTTTCCGAGAAGGATGCGCGCGCCCGCACGCTGGAGCTGCTGCACCTCGTGGGCATCCGCGATGCGGAAAGCCGCCTGACCGCCTATCCGCACCAGCTGTCCGGCGGCCAGCGCCAGCGCGTGATGATCGCCATGGCGCTCGCTAACGAACCCGATCTCTTCATCGCCGACGAACCGACCACCGCGCTCGACGTGACGGTGCAGGCGCAGATTCTGAAGCTGCTCGCAGAGCTGAAATCCAAGCTCGGCATGTCCATGCTCTTCATCACGCACGATCTCGGTATCGTGCGCAAGATCGCCGACCGCGTCTGCGTCATGCTGGACGGTAAGATCGTGGAGCATGGCCCGACGGCGGAAGTCTTCGACAACCCGCGCCACGCCTACACGCAGCGACTTCTCGCCGCCGAACCGAAGGGCCGCGCCAATCCCCTGCCCGCGGACGCCCCTACCATCGTCGAAGCGGGACCCATCAAGGTGTGGTTTCCCATCAAGCGCGGCTTTTTCCAGAGGACCGTCGGTCATGTGAAGGCCGTCGACGGTGTGTCGCTGAGCGTGCGGCGGGGCGAAACGGTGGGCGTCGTGGGCGAATCGGGATCGGGTAAAACTACATTGGGCCTGGCGATTCTGCGCCTCGTTCAGTCGGAAGGTCCCATCGTGTTCCTCGGCAACCGCATCGACGGCCTGCGCGCGCGGGAGATCCGGCCCATGCGCAAGAATCTCCAAGTGGTGTTCCAGGATCCCTACGGCTCGCTCTCGCCGCGCATGTCCATCGCCGAGATCGTCGAGGAGGGACTGCTCGTCCAGGACAAGGGCCTGAACTACCGCCAGCGCCGTGACGTGGTGGCGAAGGCCCTACACGATGTGGGGCTCGATCCCGCGACCATGGACCGCTACCCTCATGAATTCTCCGGCGGGCAGCGCCAGCGCATCGCCATTGCGCGCGCGATGGCGCTTGAACCGCAATTCATCATGCTCGACGAGCCGACATCGGCGCTCGACATGTCGGTGCAGGCGCAGATTGTGGAACTCCTGCGCGATCTGCAGAAACGGCGAGATCTGGCCTATATGTTCATCAGCCACGATCTGAAGGTGGTGCGCGCGCTGGCGAACCACGTGATCGTGATGCAGAACGGCAAGGTGGTCGAGGAAGGACCGGCCGAGAGCATCTTCGCCGCCCCTCGAACGGAATACACGCAGGCCCTGTTCGCGGCAGCCTTCAATCTCGAGGCGGACGGCGCAGCCACCGTCCGCCAGTGACGCACGACGATCATGCCCGCACACCATCACCATTCCGCGAGTCATGCGCATCACGGCCATCCACATGAGGTCGGCCACGGCCGCGCTTTCGTGATCGGAATCGTGCTGAACCTTTCCTTCGTAGCCATCGAGGCGGGGTACGGTTTCTATGCGGATTCCATGGCGCTCCTGTCGGATGCGGGGCACAACCTGAGCGACGTGCTGGGCCTTGCCATCGCGTGGGGCGCCGCAATCCTGGCCAGGCGCGCGCCCAGCGAGCGCTACACCTACGGCTTGCGCTCGAGCTCCATTCTCGCGGCGCTGCTCAACGCTCTTCTCCTGATGGTCGCCGTCGGCGGTATCGTATGGGAATCCGCTCAACGCCTCGTCGAGCCCGCGCCCGTGATGGCCGGTACCATGATGATCGTGGCAGGAATCGGCATCGTGGTGAACGGTTTCACCGCCTTTCTCTTCATGGGCGGGCACAACGACCTCAACATACGCGGCGCGTTCCTGCACATGGTCGCGGATACCGCCGTGTCCCTGGGCGTCGTGCTCGGTGGCCTCACCATCCTCTGGACGGATGCGACCTGGATCGACCCGGTCCTCAGTCTCGTCATCGCAGCCGTGATCGTCTGGGGGACCTGGGACCTGCTGCGGCAATCGCTCAGGCTGTCGCTTCAGGGCGTACCGCGCGGGATTTCTGTATCGGCAGTGCGAAAGATGCTGACGGAGCGCCCCGGCGTCGCCCGTGTCCACCATCTGCATGTCTGGGCCATCAGCACCACCCAGACTGCGCTGACGGCGCATCTCGTCATGCCGGAAGGTCATCCGGGCGACCATTTCCTCGCGGAGACGCAGCGCGAGCTGAGGGAGCGCTTCGGGATCAGCCACGCGACCCTGCAGATCGAGATTCATGCTCCCGGCGTCCATGACCATAGTGGTGAATGCCCCCTTGACCATCACGGGCCTGGGCACGACCATCGCCATGAGGGGGCCACTCATGAGGGGCACGATCATGGGGGGCTCCCCCATGGGACCGGAGCATCGCATCCCTTGCGGTAATGCCGTATCACTCGTGATTCTCATCTCTTGAGGGACCTGGATTCATGGCTCGCGCTCTCCTCATCGTGCTCGATTCCGTCGGTATCGGCGGAGCCGAAGACGCGAACGCCTACGGCGATGTCGGGGCCGACACGGTCGGCCACATCGCCGAAGCCTGCTCGCAGGGACGCGGCGATCGGGCGGGTCTGCGCCGGGGAGCACTCGACCTTCCCCAGATGAGGGCCCTAGGGCTCGGCCTCGCCTGCGAGGCTTCGACGGGTCGCATGCCGCCCGATCTTGCGCCTCGGGGGGGTCTCAGGGGAGTCTGGGGCTACGGCGTCGAGACCTCCAGGGGCAAGGACACGCCGTCCGGCCACTGGGAGATCGCGGGCGTTCCCGTGGCCTTCGACTGGGGGTATTTCCCCAATACGGTTCCAGCTTTCCCGGAAAAGCTGACGAGCACGCTCGTTCAGCGCGGCCGTCTGCCCGGCATTCTCGGCAACAAGCACGCCTCCGGTACCGCCATCATCGAGGAATTCGCCGTCGAGCATCTTCGCACCGGAAAGCCGATATGCTACACCTCCGTCGACAGCGTGCTGCAGATCGCCGCGCACGAGGAGTTTTTCGGCCTGGAGCGCCTCTACGACCTCTGCCGGATCGCCCGCGAGCTGTGCGACGAATACAAGATCGGCCGCGTGATCGCGCGGCCTTTTCAGGGCACGCCCGAGACCGGGTTCACGCGCACCGGCAACCGCAAGGATTTCGCGACGCCTCCCCCCGCCGACACCATTCTCGACACGCTGACCAAGGCGGGCCGCGCAGTGGTGACCGTCGGCAAGATCGGTGACATCTTCGCCCATCGCGGCACCGGCCATGAGATCAAGCCCAACGGCAACGATGCGTGTCTCTCCGCCGCGATCGATGCCATGAGGACCCTGCCGGATGGCGGCTTCGTCTTCGCCAATCTGGTGGATTTCGACAGCGAATTCGGTCATCGCCGCGACATTCCAGGCTATGCGGCGGCCCTGGAGGCCTTCGACAGGCGCGTGCCCGAGGTCGAAGCCGTGCTGAGAGAGGGCGACCTCGTCATCATCACCGCCGATCACGGCAACGACCCGTCCTGGCACGGTACGGACCACACCCGCGAGCATGTGCCGATCCTCTGCTTCGGACCCGGCGTCGGGCCCGGCAGCATCGGGCGGCGGGAGAGCTTCGCCGATATCGGGGCGAGCGTCCTGGCCCATTTGGGCGTGAGGCGGGAGAGCAAGGGCTCGTCCTGGCTCTAGCCTTCAACCACCTGGCCGGACTTGGGCCGTTGACGGCACCGCAACTTTGGCTCACTCTTCCAAGGATCGTAAGGAGACTTTCCTGACGATCGTTGGGGGAGTCTTCCCGTTCTCGCGTGGAAGATCATTCATGAGCACGCCCAACCGCTCGACCCATATCCGGCTCACCTCCCATCCCGAGCCGAACGCAGGCACCATCAGACATCCGATCAAATGGGGCGCCAGGGACCCGAAGGAGCGCGGGCCGATCATCGGAACCGTGACCAATCCCGGCGATCGCAACGTGATCGGCGCACATGGCGGCTCCTATTCGCTTTATCGAGCGCTGGCGATCTCGGCGCGCGCCCTCAATCCGCTTACCCGCCCTGATCTGCGCAATACGCATCCCACCGCCGGGATCGGGCCGCATCCGCAATGGTTCGAGCCGGGCCGAATCGTATCCCTCGATCCCTGGGGGCATCTGGTCGGCGACGTCTATGCCGACGTGATCGCGGCCGGCCTCGACATCCGCCCCACCATCGCGGTGACGAAGGCGCGCCTCAACATGCCGGAAATCCTGGCCGCCATGGGCGCGAAACGCCTGAAGGCGGACGGCGGCTTCCTGCACGAATCCGGCGACATCTCGGTCACGAAGATCGCGGTCGATCCCGTCTGGCATCTGCCCGGCATCGCGCAGCGCTTCGGCTGCATGGAGGGCGAACTCCGCCGCACCCTGTTCGAGCAGACCGGCGGCATGTTTCCTGAACTTGTGACGCGGCCCGACATGAGCGTATTCCTGCCGCCCATCGGGAACACGACCGTGTACGTCGTCGGCGACGTGGCGCGCCTGAGCGATCCGAAGACCCGCATCGCCTGCCGCGTGCACGACGAGTGCAACGGCTCGGACGTGTTCGGCTCCGACATCTGCACGTGCCGTCCTTACCTCGTGCACGGCATCGAGGAATGCGTCAGGCAAGCCCAGGAGGGTGGCGTCGGCGTGATCGCTTACAACCGCAAGGAGGGCCGCGCTCTGGGGGAGGTCACCAAGTTCCTCGTCTACAACGCGCGCAAGCGGCAGGAGGGCGGGGATTCCGCCGCCACGTATTTCGAGCGCACGGAATGCGTGGCGGGCGTGCAGGATGCGCGCTTCCAGCAGCTCATGCCCGATGTGCTGCATTGGCTCGGCATCCGACGCATCGACCGTCTCATGTCCATGTCCAACATGAAATACGACGCCATCACCGGATCCGGCATCGAGGTGGGGGAGCGCGTGCCGATCCCGCCCGAGCTGGTGCCGCCGGATGCCCAAGTCGAGCTCGAAGCCAAGAAGGCCGCGGGCTACTATACGCCGGACGGCGCGCCCGACGCGGCGGAACTGGACAGGGTGAAGGGCCGCGACCTCGAGCGCTTTTAACCCTCTCCACAACCCGACCAAGCTCGAGAGTGCTGGCCGACGTCGAGTCTATGCTATCGCTTCTCCCTAAGCATATCGTGCGGCAAAGCGGACCCGGTTTCCGCCTCCCATGGTACGTTGTTCATAAAGTGGAGCATCGGAGTCCCGCGTGACGGACCAGTCCAATCCTTCTCCCGAAACTCAAGCCGCCCGCCAGCTCCTGAGTGCTGCGGCGGTGCGCGAGCGGTCCCATCAGTTGTTGCAAGCAGGCCTTGACGGCCGCCTGCAGCATTTCACGGTGAACCTGGGCCGCCTGGAGGCCTGCGCCGATGAGGTGATGGCAACGATCCGGGCGGCCTACCCTTCGCTGGACATTCCCTTCCACGCCCGCTGGCGGCATTTCTCCGCCGGCGGCCATGATCGCTGGGACGCGGTGATGCACGGCGCGTCGTGGTCGACGGCAGGCGAAATGGCGCGCTCGGCCTTCGACCTCGCCATCGTGTCCGTGCTGCTCGATGCAGGCGCGGGCCCGCAATGGCGCTACGCGGAAGGCCGCACGGGCGAAACCTACACCCGCTCCGAGGGCCTCGCCGTGGCGAGCTTCGACATGTTCGTGAGCGGAGCCTTTTCGAGCAGGCCGGACGACCCGTTCCGCGTCGACGCGGACGTGCTGATGGCGCTGACGCCGCAGGATCTGGCCGAAGGCTTTCAGGCATCGGCCGACAACCCGCTCGTGGGGCTGGAGGGCCGCGCGGCCCTTCTCAATCGCCTCGGGCGCGTGGTGGCCACGAACCCCGACATCTTCGGACAGGCGGACGATCCCCGCCCCGGCGGCCTCGTCGACATGATCGTGGCGGGTGCCGAAGACGAAGTGGTCGAGGCCCCGTCGATCCTTGAGAGTCTTCTCACTCATCTCGGGCCGATCTGGCCCGGGCGGATCACCCTGGGCGGAATCGATCTTGGCGATACTTGGCGACACCCGCTGGTAGAGGCGCCTGATGCCACGAAGGGGCTTATCCCCTTCCACAAGCTCTCGCAGTGGCTCTCGTATTCGCTGATCGAGCCCCTGGAATGGGCCGGCTACACCATCACCGAGATCGACGGGCTTACCGGCCTGCCGGAATACCGCAATGGCGGCCTTTTCCTGGACACGGACGTGATCGCCCTGAAGGACCCGGAGGATGCGGAACGTGCACATCCGGTGGATTCCACCCTGGTCGTGGAATGGCGGGCCTTGACGGTCGCCCTTCTGGACCGCATTGCCGAACCGATCCGCGCCCAGCTCGGGCTTTCCGCCGAGAACTTTCCCCTAGCGAAGGCGCTCGAGGGCGGAACCTGGGCAACAGGCCGCAGATTGGCCAAGGAGAAGCGCGGCGACGGCTCGCCGCCTTTCAGCGTAATCAGTGACGGAACGGTGTTTTGATGAATCAGCCTACGACGACCAAAGGAGGAATGAGTATGGAAGGCGTGACGGTGGTCGATCATCCGCTGGTTCAGCACAAGCTCACCCTGATGCGGGACAAGCAGCGTTCGACCAAGGGCTTCCGCCAGCTCCTCAACGAGATCGGCATGCTCCTTTGCTACGAGGTCACCCGCGATCTGCCCATGGAGCGCATCGAGATCGACACGCCGCTCACCAGGACGGAAGGAGTGCAGATCGCCGGCAAGAAGCTCGTCTTCGCCCCCATCTTGCGCGCGGGCGTCGGCTTCCTCGACGGCATGCTCACCCTGGTCCCCGCGGCCCGCGTGGCGCATATCGGCCTCTATCGCGATCCGGAATCGCTCCAGGCCGTGGAATATTACTTCAAGGCTCCATCCGACCTCGCCGACCGCATGGTGCTGGTGCTCGATCCCATGCTCGCCACCGCCAACTCGGCCGTGGCCGCCATCGAGCGCCTCAAGGAGCGCGGCGCCAAAGATCTTCGCTTCGTCTGCCTGCTGGCCGCGCCGGAGGGTATCGAGCGGCTGCGCAGCGCCCATCCGGACGTGCATATCTGGACCGCCTCCATCGACGAGCGCCTCAACGAGCACGGCTATATCGTGCCGGGCCTGGGTGACGCCGGCGACCGGATGTATGGAACGCGCTGAAACCTCGCTCTGTTAGCGTTTGACAGGGTGAAACAAGGATCAATGCCGTGCGCTTCATCGTCGCCGACTGGGGAACGACCCGCTTCCGTGGCTACCTGATCGACAACGAAATCATTCTCGATCAGGTCTCGTCGGACGAGGGCGTCTCCGCTCTCCAGAAGGGGCAGCATCGCGATGTGTTCCTGCATCATTGCGGGCGCTGGCTCGAGGCCGAGCCGAATGCGCCCGTGCTGCTCGTGGGCATGGTGGGAAGCCGCGAAGGATGGGTGGAGGCGCCCTATGCCTCCTGCCCGGCGGGTCCTGCGGAGATTGCGCAGGCGCTGATCCCGGTCGACCTCACCAAGGGTCGCAAAGCCCACATCATTCCCGGCCTTTTCTGCGAGCCCGCTCCCGGCGCGGCCGATGTAATACGCGGCGAGGAAACGCTGGTGTTGGGTGCGGGTGTCGAGAACGGCCTCGTGTGCTCGGCTGGCACGCATCCCAAATGGATCCTCGTGCGCAACGGGCGCATCGAGCGTTTCGCCACCTATATGACCGGCGAGATGTACGCGCTCCTGCGGGAGCATTCCATGATCGGACGTCCCGCGACGGAGCCCTCCGACCAGAAGGGCTTCGACATGGGCCTCGACGCGGCGGAGCGCAACGGCGGCGCGCAAGGCGCCGAGCGCGTCGGACTTCTTCATCTTCTATTCGGCGCACGCGCCGCAGTGGTGTCCGGGCGCATGGCGAGCAATCTGCTCGCACCCTATCTCTCCGGCCTTCTGACGGGCGACGAGATCAACGGGGCGCTCGCGCAGTTCGGACGTCCCTCCTCGGTCACCATTCTCGCCGATCAGGCCCGCTCGGATCTTTATGCGCGTGCGCTGGCGCGCCACGGCATCGGGGCGGAGCGAAGGAATCCCAAACAGGCTCTCCTGGCCGGGCTCACGCGGATCGTGCAGCAACACGCAGGGGGATAACATCCTCGGAATCGGGATGGCCGGGACGGTCCCGACCATGACGAGAAGGATATCCGTTCCGGATCTTCACTCCGCTCTGTTCTGGATGACAGCCGCCTCGTTCGCCCCTACAACTCACCTCCAACGACCTCGCGACACCCAAGGCTCAGCCATGCCCCACCGTCTTCTCGCCACGTCCGCCGACAACTCGCTTCCGATCTGGATCGTGACGGAAAGCACGTGGAGCGCCGTTTCCGCGCAGATGCCGAAGACGGCGCAGAGCTTTGCGAAGGCTCAGGGGTTCGAGGGCAAGGCAGGCAGCCATTGCCTGCTGCCCGACGCGGAGGGTAGTCTCGCTGGCGTGGCCTTCGGCCTTGCTGATGAAGACACAAAACAGCGCGATCCTTTCGCCGTCGGCAAGCTCCCCGTGATCCTTCCGGAGGGCGTCTATCGCTTTGAGACCGGGGTGCCGGACGCGGCGCTCGCTACGCTCGCATGGATCCTGGGTTCTTACAGCTTCACCCGCTACCGCAAGCGCTCGGAGAAGTCCGCGCGCCTCGTCGTACCCCGGGGGGTCGATGCGGACGAGATGACGCGGATCGCCGATGCGGTGTTCCGCGGCCGCGATCTCGTCAACACACCCACGAGCGATCTCGGCCCCGACGGCATCGAGGCGGCGGCGCGCCAGATCGCGGAGACACACGGAGCGCAATTCACCAGCATCGTCGGCGACGATCTCCTGAGGCAGAACTTCCCGATGATCCATGCGGTCGGCCGCGCATCGGAGACGGCGCCGCGCCTCATCGACTTCACCTGGGGCGACGCGGATGCGCCTCGCATCACCCTCGTCGGCAAGGGCGTGACCTTCGACACGGGCGGCCTCGACATCAAGCCCGCCTCGTCCATGCTCCTGATGCGCAAGGACATGGGCGGTGCCGCCGCGGCGCTCGCTCTCGCGGACATGATCATGGGCGCGAAGCTTCGGCTGCGCCTGCGCGTGCTCATTCCCGCCGTCGAGAACGCGATCTCCGGCAACGCCTTCCGCCCGGGCGACATTCTGGCGAGCCGCAAGGGCGTCACGGTCGAGATCGGCAACACGGACGCGGAGGGCCGTCTCATCCTCGCCGATGCGCTGGCGCTGGCGGACGAGGAGAAGCCAGACCTCATCGTCGATTTCGCGACGCTGACGGGGGCCGCCCGCGTGGCCCTCGGCCCCGAGCTTCCGCCCTTCTACACGGACGACGAGGAGCTTGCCGCCGAGATCGCCCGCACCGGCCTGGAGGTGAACGACCCCGTGTGGCGCCTGCCGCTGTGGGCACCCTACCAGGGCCAGCTCGACTCGAAATACGCCGACATGAACAACACGGGTGGGCCGATGGCGGGCTCGATCACCGCGGCCCTGTTCCTGCGCCGCTTCGTCTCCGAGGCCAAGGCACATGTGCATTTCGACATCTTCGCCTGGAACAACGCGCCGCGTCCCGCCCGCCCGGAAGGCGGAGAGGTGCAGGCGGCCCGCCTCATGTATGCGCTCCTCAAGAAGCGCTACGCGCCCTGAGCGACGCGCGGTCGCTGGCGCAATGGCCACGGAAGAGCTAGGAGAAATCGCCACCGTCCGTGCCAAGGAGCCGCCTCGATGAGTTTCGACCGCCGCATCACCCCGATCCGTGCCGATCTGGCCGACGAGAGGCTCCGTGGGCAGGTGGAAGCCGAGCGCTACACGACGGGCACGGCGAGGCGCGTCGTCGCCTCCTTTGCTCCTCTCCACCGCAATCCCTCGCGGGAGGCGCCGGTCGATACGCAGGCGATCTTCGGGGAAGCCGTAACCGTCTATAACGAGCACGAGGGCTGGGCCTGGGTGCAGCTGCACGAGGACGGCTATGTCGGCTATCTGCCGGGCGCTGCCCTGGGAGAACCGGGACCGGCGCCGACGCACAGGGTCGCGGCCATCCGCACCTTCGTCTATCCGGGCCCGAACCTGAAACTCCCCTATCGGGATTATCTGACCCTCAACTCCAAGCTCGCGGTCACTGACACTGAGGGCGATTACGCGCGGCTCGCCGACGGCTTCTGGGTCTATGCTCCACACCTAGCTCCTCTCGACTCGAAGGAGCCCGATTATGTGAGCGTCGCCGAGCGGTTCCTGCACACGCCCTATCTCTGGGGCGGCAAGACGAGCCTCGGCATCGACTGCTCCGGCCTCACCCAAACCGTGCTGGCGGCCGCCGGCATCAAGGCTCCCCGCGACAGCGACATGCAGGAGCGGGAGCTCGGCACCGCCGTCGAGATCAAGCCCGATCTCGGCGGCCTCAGGCGCGGCGACCTGGTGTTCTGGAAGGGCCATGTGGGCCTGATGATGGACGAGACGCACTTCATCCACGCCACCGGCCACAGCATGACTGTGATGATCGAGCCCCTCGCGGCGGCCGAGGAGCGCATCCGCAGGACCAGCTACGGACCGATCAGCTCCGTCAAACGCCTGTAGGCGGCGTCGTGCCCGATCTATCCGTCTTTTTCGTCGCCGCCTTCGGCGTCTTCCTCATCGCCTTCATGAAGGGCGCATTCGGCGGCGGGCTCGCCGTCATCGGCATCCCGGTTCTGTCCCTCGTGATGGACCCGATCACCGCCGGCGCGCTTCTCGCGCCGCTCTTCGTGCTGATGGACGCGTTCGCGCTCTATTACTGGCGGCCGAAGACCTGGTCGAGGATCGATCTCGCGCTTCTGGTGCCTGCCCTCGCTCTTGGCACGGCCATCGGCTTCATGCTCATGAAAGTGGTTGACCGGCATGGCTTCGCCATCCTGATCGCACTGATCACGCTGACCTTTACGGGACTGTGGTTTCGCGGCGGCGGCAGGATCGTTCAGCGGCCGCGCTCGAAGGTGAAGGCATGGATCGCAGGAACTGCATCGGGCATATCATCCATGATGGCCCATTCCGGCGGCCCGCCGGCTGCCATGTACCTCCTTTCCCTGGGCCTTCCCAAAGCTGTCTATGCGGGGACGAGCAGCAGCTTCTTCGCCGCAGGCAACCTGATGAAAGCGGCGCCGTGGCTGATGCTGGCGAAACCCGGGCAGCAGCTCTGGATCCTGATGGCGCTGTGCCTTCCCCTCATCCCCCTCGGCGTCTGGTCCGGCTACAGGCTGCATGAGCGCCTCGATCAGAGACAGCTCTACCGCCTCTGCTACGGGCTGCTCACGCTGACGGCGCTGAAGCTCCTCTGGGACGGGTTGAAAGGTTACGGAGTGCTCTGACACCCCGCCCTAGTCTCAATAGCCCCGCGTGCGATCCACGACGTTCTGGAAGGGCTCGCCCGCCTCGTAACGGCGAATCTGATCCGCAATGTAGCGCGCCGTCGCCTCGGGCTCGCTCACGGCTGCGTTGTGCGGCGTGATTGTGACGCGGGGATGCTCCCAGAGCGGGGAATTCTCCGGCAGCGGCTCCTTTTCGAACACGTCGAGCGTTGCCGCCTTGAGCGTTCCGTCGTCGAGGCAGGCGAGGATATCGCTCTCCACCTGCAGCCCGCCGCGGCCCGCATTGATGAGGATGGGACCGCCGAGCCTTCCGTCCCGCGCCAGCTTCCTGAACAGGCTGCGGTTGAGTATGCCGCGCGTGTCGGGCGTGAGCGGAACGAGGGCGATGAGGATATCCGTGCGCGCCAAAAATGCATCGAACTCATTCTCGCCGGAATAGACCTTGAAGCCCTCGACGCTCTTCGGCGTGCGGCTCCAGCCCGCTACGTTAAAGCCCATCATCTTGAGCTTGAAGGCCGCATCCTGCCCCAGCACGCCAAAGCCCATGATGCCGACGCGAACATCTCCCGCGATCGGCGGCGAACGGTCCTCCTCCCAGCGCTTGGTACGCTGTGCGGCCGCGAAGCGCGCATGGTCTCGCAGATACAAGAGACAATGCATGACCATGTATTCGCTCATGCGATGAGTAAGATCGTCCTGCGCCACCCGTACGATCGGCACGTCCGGAAGACCGGGATACCCCATGAGATGATCGACACCGGCACCAAGAGAGAAGACCGCCTCGAGATTCGGAAGGCCGTCCAGACTCCCCGGCTTTGGCCCCCAGGTGGCGACGTAACGGATGCTGGCCCGGTCGAACTCCTCTCCCAGCACGACGATCTCGCGACCGGGAAGATGGCGCGTGAAGCGATCGACCCAAGGCTGCGTTTCCCAGGTGACGGCGACGAGAAGGCTCAAGGCATTGCTCCAATACGTTCGAGGATCAGGGCTCGGGGCTCCGCTTTCGCATCCCCGAGAGTATAGGCGGCGCGCACCACGCGCGCGGCGGCCTCCGCCGCCTCTTCGCTGCGCGCATGCACGATGGCGAGCGGGCGGTTCGCATCGACCGTATCGCCGATCTCGGCAAGCCCACTGAGGCCGACCGCGTGATCGATTGCGTCCTGCGGGCGCGTGCGCCCACCGCCCAGAGCCACCACGGCCACGCCCAAGTCGCGCGTGGCGATGCTCTGCACGATCCCGGCGCGTTCCGCAGGGATGGGACGGATCACGGGAGCGGCCTGCAGGTGCCTGTCATGCTTCTCCACGAAATCCGCTGGACCGCCGAGTGCCGAGACCATGCGCTGGAACACCTCGGCGGCCTTGCCGGATGAAATCGCATTCTCGATCTTCGTGCGCGCCTCATCGATACCGGCGGCAATCCCGCCCAGCACCAGCATCTCGGCGGACAATTCCACCGTCACCTCGTGGAACCGCTTCTCACGATGGCGGCCCGTCAGATAATCGACCGCATAGGCCACCTCCACTGCGTTGCCTGCTGCGGAGGCGAGAGGCTGATTCATGTCGGTGAGCAAGGCGCTGGTAGGCAGCCCGGCCCCGTTGGCGACGAGCACGAGACTCTCGGCCAGGGCGCGCGCATCCTTCACGTTGTCCATGAAGGCGCCTGAGCCGAACTTCACGTCCATCACGAGCCCCTGAAGGCCAGCTGACAATTTCTTCGACAGGATGGACGCGGTGATGAGATCGACGGATTCCACCGTCGCCGTCACGTCGCGAATGGCGTAGAGGCGCTTGTCGGCGGGCGCGAGATCCGCCGTTTGGCCGATGATGGCGCAGCCGACCTCGCGCGTGACACGGCGGAAGGTGTCGATGTCGGGCTGCGTCACGTAGCCCGGAATGGAATCGAACTTGTCGAGGGTGCCGCCCGTGTGCCCCAGGCCGCGCCCGGAGATCATCGGCACGTAGCCGCCGCAGGCCGCGACGGCCGGGCCGAGCGCAAGGCTCACCGTGTCGCCCACACCGCCGGTGGAATGCTTGTCGAGCACGGGGCCCGGCAAATCCCACATCAGCACCTCGCCCGAATTCATCATAGCGCGCGTCAGCGCCACGCGTTCCGGCACGGTAAGACCACGGAAGAAGATCGCCATGGCGAAGGCGGCAGCCTGACCCTCGGAAACCGCCCCCGAGGTCAATCCCTGAATGAAGCTCTCGACCTCGCCTGCCTCAAGCGTGCCGCCGTCGCGCTTGCGGCGGATGATTTCCTGCGGAAGAAGGGCCATGTCAGTACGCTCCGGTGGTGGCGGCAGTACTCCGTCCCTCGATGGCGGCGATCAACGCATCGTAGACGCTGCTCGCACCGATGCGGAAATGCTGCGGCGTCGCCCAGCCCGGCCCCATGATGCGCTCGGCGAGATCGAGATAGAGCCGCGCATCGGCAACGGTGCGGATACCGCCGGACGGCTTCAGGCCCACCTCGCGCCCGGAGATCTTGATGGCATCGAGCATGATCTCGGCGGCTTCCGGCGTCGCGGATACGGGCGTCTTGCCAGTCGATGTCTTGATGAAGTCCGCGCCGGCATCGATGGAAAGGCGGCTTGCGGTCTCGATCAGCTTCGCATCCTTCAGCTCGCCGGTTTCCAGGATCACCTTGAGAAGCCGCTCCTGGTCCACGAGATCGCGCACCGCCTCAACCATCTCTGTCGCGATCGCCAGATCGCCGCGGCGCACGGCATTGTAGGGAATCACCAGATCGATCTCGTTCGCGCCGTCGGAGAGCGCCTCCTGCACATCGTCCGTGACACGGTCAACCTCCTCTCCGCCTGCAGGAAAGTTCACCACCGTCGCGATGCGCACGGGCGAGCCTCTTAGAGCCTCCTGCGCGCGCTTCACGAATTGCGGCCAGACGCAGACAGCGGCCACGGGCCCGCGCAAATCGAGCGCTTTCCTGCACAGGGCGTCGATCGCCTGATCGGTACAATTGTCCGTCAGATCGGTAAAATCGAGGCAACGCAAAGCATGCTGGGCAATCTGCGCATCGGACATGTCTTAAAGCTCCGCGACGAAGGAACGGATGAGGCGCTTGAACTTCTCGGAGGCTTCCGCCGCCGTGTCCTTGGTTTCCTGGTGCGAGGGCGAGGCGCCCTCGATCCCCGCCGCCAGGTTGGTGACGACCGAGACAGCGGCGACTCGCAAGCCGTAATATCGCGCGAGGATCACCTCCGGCACGGTCGACATGCCGACGAGATCGCCGCCGAGGATCTGCACCATCCTGATCTCGGCGGGCGTCTCGAAGCTTGGGCCGGACAGCCAGGCATAGACGCCCTCCGTCAGGTCGATGCCGCTCTTTCTTGCAGCGCGTTGCAGACCCTCGCGCAAAGCGGGATCGTAGGCACGGGTCAGCGAGACGAAACGGCCTTCCGTGTGATCGCGCAGCAGCGGATTCGCGCCGGAAAGATTGAGATGGTCGCTGATCGCGACCAAGCTCCCCGGACGGATCGACGCCCGCACGGAGCCTGCCGCATTGGTGGCGACCAGCACCGGAATGCCGAGCTCCTTCACAAAGGCAACAGGAAGCCGCATCGCGCCCGCATCGCCGGTTTCGTAATAGTGTGCGCGCCCCTGGAACAGCAGAACACGCTTTCCCTCGAGCTGCCCGGCCACGAGCCTGCCCGCATGCCCGGAGACGCCGCTTCTCGGAAAATGCGGAATGTCCGCAAAGGCGAGGCTTGTCGCGTCCTCCACCTCATCGACCAGGGTCCCCAGTCCCGTCCCGAGCACGAAGGCTGCATCGAAGCAGCCGCCAAAGCCGCGGGCACGCACGAATTCGGCCGCCTCTTGAACGTTCTGCTGCATGATCGTCTCTTACCTGTCCGCCAGATTGTCGGGCCCGAACGAGAAGGGCAACAGCTCATCCAGGGTAAAGGTCCGGCGGATGCCCTCCGGGCCCGCGACATGGATCCTGGTATCCGGCGCGGCGAATTCGCGGATGCGCTGGCGGCAGCCGCCGCAGGGTGTGCAGAGAATGTCGCCCTCCCCCATCACCACGATCTCGCCGATGCGGCTTTCACCCCCCGCGACCATCGCGGAAATGGCACCCGCCTCCGCGCAGGAGCCGACGGGATAGGCCGCGTTCTCCACGTTGCAGCCGGTGAACACGCGGCCCTCCGAGGTCGCGATGGCGGCTCCCACCCTGAAGCGCGAATAGGGCGCATAGGCCTTGGCCTGAACGGCCTTGGCGGCCTGGAAAAGCGTCTCGAGAGACGACATGTCAGCGCTCCTTCACATAGGGTACGCCAGCCGCCCGGGGCGGGATGGCCTTGCCGATGACGCCGGCGAGCAGGATCACCGTCATGAGATAGGGCAGCGCCTGGATGGCCTGCACCGGAACCTCGCCGACGCCTGGAATGAAAAGCCCCTGCAGCTGATTGGCGATGGCATCGAGAAGACCGAAGAGAAAGCAGGCCCCGAGTGCGGGCCAGGCCCGCCACTTGGCGAAGATGAGGGCCGCGAGCGCGATGAATCCTCGTCCCGCCGTCATGTTGGGCAGGAAGCCCGCCGCTTGGCCGACCGAGAGATAGGTGCCGCCGATCCCGCAGAGAATTCCGCCGATCACCACGGCCGAGTAGCGCAGGCGCGCGACCGAAATCCCGGCCGTATCCACCGCGGCCGGGTTCTCGCCGACGGCGCGCAGGCGCAGGCCGAAGCGCGTGCGGCCGAGCACGAACCAGGTGAGCGGTACGGCGAGCAGCACGATATAGACCAGTGACGAGTGGCCAAGGAGGATGCCGTCGAAGCGTTGCACGCCCTCCAGCGGTGGCGTGCGGCCGCCCTGCCCGTACCAGGCGTTGCCGACGATGGCGGTGAGTCCCGCCGCCAGCATGTTGATGGCGACCCCCGACACGATCTGGTTGCCGCGCTGGCTGATGGAGGCGAAGCCGTGAACGAGGCCGAAAGCCACCGATGCCATGATGCCGAAGACGAGGCCGATCCAGGCGGAGCCGAACGCGTAGGCCGCGGCGGCGGCGGCAAAGGCCGAGACCAGCATCTTGCCCTCGAGGCCGATATCCACGACGCCCGACCGTTCCGACCACAGGCCCGCAAGACACGCGGCGAGCAGCGGGATCGCGAGGCGCAGCGCGGAATCGAGAATGGTTGCGATGATGCCGGGATCCATGTTCACGCCCCCGCCAGTTTTTGGCGCGTGAAGAGCTGCGCGACGAGGCGCCGGAACAGGCCGTCCAGCGCGCCGGCGAACAGAATGATGATCCCGCCGATCACCACCACCATGTCGCGGGTGATGTTGGGCTGCTCGAAGGCCAGCTCCGCGCCGCCCTGATAGAGAATGCCGAACAGCAGCGAGGCGAGGATGATGCCCACCGGATGGGCGCGCCCCATGAGCGCGACGGCGATGCCGACGAAGCCATAGCCGGAAGTGAATTCCAGGAGCAGGCGGTGCTGGTAACCCATGAGCTCGTTGACCGCGAGGCCGCCCGCGAGCGCCCCAGACAGCATCATGGCGATGATGATGATGCGCGCCGGCGAAATGCCGGCATAGACCGCAGCGGTAGGATTGGAGCCGACTACCCGGATCGCGTAGCCGAGGCGCGAGCGATAGATGAGCAGCCAGACGAGATAGGCGGAGAGCAGCGCCAGGACCAGGGTGAGGTTGAGCTGAGAGGAGGGAATCGTAATGCCGAACCAGGCGAACGCCTCGTGCATGAACGGAATATGGGAGGTCTCGGGAAAGGAGGGCGTCTCCGGATTCATGGATTGCGGCTCGCGCAGCACGTTCACGAGCAGGTACACGATCAGCACGCTTGCCAGCCAGTTGAACATGATCGTGGTGATCACGATGTGGCTGCCGCGCTTGGCCTGCAGATAGCCTGGCACCGCCGCCCATGCTGCGCCGAACGCGGCGGCGGAAAGAATGCCGACGGGAATGAGCAGGAAGCCCGGCAGGAAAGCGAGGTTGTTGAGCGCGAGCGCGATGCCTAAGCCCGCCAGCGTCGCCTGACCCTCGCCGCCGATATTGAAAAGGCCCGCATGATAGGCCACCGCCACCGCGAGCCCCACGAAGATGAAGTCGGTGGCATAGAACAGGGTGAAGCCAAGGCCTTCCCCCGTGCCGAGGCTTCCCTGCAGCAGATAGCGCGTTGCCGTCAGCGGATTCTCACCGATACTGAGCACCACGAGACCAGCGATCAGAAAGGCTGCCGCGACCGAGATGGCGGGCACGAGAACCGTTTCGGCCCATTTGGGCAATTGGATGGGAGCGCTCACGTCTGATGGTCCGGCAGGAACAGGCAGCCCTGCTCGTCGAGAGGGAAGAAGGGATTCCAGGCCACCTCCCACAGGTGCCCGTCGGGATCGGCGAAATAGCCCGAATAGCCGCCCCAAAACACGTCCTGCAGCGGTTTCATCGCGGAGGCGCCTGCCGTGATGGCTCGGGCGTAAACCTCATCGGCCTCCTGCTTCGAATGCGCGTTGTAGGCGAGCGTGACGGCGGCAAAACCCGTGGGCCTGTCCTCGACCCCCGCATCCTTGGCGAGATCGGCACGCCCGAAGAGGGCGAGCGCAAGGCCGTTCGCCTGGAAGAACACGACGCCGGGCTGGCTGGCGGAAGAGGCCTTCCAGCCCCATGCCTCGTAGAAGGCACGTGACTTTTCGAGATCCGAAACGCCAAGGGTGACGAGTGACAATCGCGGCTGCATCAGGCGGCCTCGTCGGTAACACCGGCCATGAGCAGGCCGAGATCCTGTTCGTTCGTTTCAGCGGCTCTGCGCTCGCCGGTGATCCTGGCCCCGCACATGGTGAGAATGCGGTCGGAGAGATGCATGATCTCGTCGAGTTCCACCGATACGAGCAGTATGCCCACACCCGCGTCGCGAAGCGCGATGAGGCGGCGGTGGATGAACTCGATGGCACCGATATCCACGCCGCGCGTCGGCTGTCCCACGAGAAGCACCTTCGGATTGCGCTCGATCTCGCGCGCCAGCACGATCTTCTGCTGATTGCCGCCGGAGAAGTTCGATGTCTTCAGACGCGGAGCGGGCGGACGCACGTCGTATTGCTCCATCGTCTTCGCCAGATCCGCCACGAGGCGATCGTGATCGAGGAGCGGGCCGGGGCCGAGCTGCGGCTCATGAGAGAAGCCGAGAATGGCGCTCTCGAAAGCGGGGAAAGCCGGAACGAGGCCCGTGCGCAGGCGATCCTCCGGCACATGCAGAAGACCGAGTTCGCGCATGCGGTGCGGATTGTGTCGTGATGAGGGGATATCGCGCCCCTCGAAGCGGATGGAGCCGACCGAGGGCTGGCGCATCCCGGCGATCGTTTCGAGCAACTCGCTCTGTCCGTTGCCCGCCACGCCGGCGATGCCGACGATCTCGCCCGCATGGACGGTGAAGGAGACATCGGCAACACGCAGCACGCCGCGCGTATCGACGACGGAGAGATTGCGTATTTCGAGCACGGGCGCGCCAGGCGCCTTCTCTGTTTTCTCAACGCGCAGCAGCACGCGGCGTCCGACCATCGCCTCCGCCAGTTCCGGCGGCGATGTGTTCGCGGTCTCCACGGTCGACACCATCTCGCCGCGCCGCATGACGGAGACACGATCCGTCACCGCCATGATCTCGCGCAGCTTGTGGGTGATGAGAATAACAGTCTTACCCTGCTCTTTCAGTGAGCGGAGCAGTTCGAACAGCGCATCCGCCTCGGCGGGAGTCAGCACGGCGGTGGGCTCGTCGAGAATGAGAATGTCGGCGCCGCGATAGAGCGCCTTCAGGATCTCGATGCGCTGCTGAAGCCCGACGGAGAGCTCGCCGACGATGGCGTCCGCATCGATGTCGAGGCCGTAATCCTGGGCCAGCCGTGCGAGTTCCTTGCGAACCTTGGCCTCTCCCGCGCGCAGCATGGCGCCGCCCTCGGCGCCGAGCATCACGTTCTCGACCACAGTGAGCGGCTCGACCAGCATGAAATGCTGGTGAACCATGCCGATACCGGCCGCGATCGCATCATTTGAGGAACGGATCCGGATGGGCGCCCCATTCACGCGGATCTCGCCGGAATCAGCTTCGTAGAAGCCGTAGAGGATCGACATGAGGGTCGATTTGCCCGCCCCGTTCTCCCCGACAATGCCGTGGATCGCGCCGCGCTCGACGATCAAGTTCACATCCTTGTTGGCATGAACGGCGCCGAAGCTCTTGTTGATGGCAATGAGTTCAATCGCGGGAGACATCGGCCTCTGGGGGTTGTCCGAAGGAAGACTAGGCGAATCTTATCGGATAACGCACGAACCTGAAAACGGAAACGGCCGCAGGCCTCTCGGGAGAGCCTGCGGCCGGATCGAAACCTCGGCTTACATCGGGCACTTGGAGTCCGACATGTAGTCGTGGACCTTGATGGCGCCGGACTTGATATCGGCGGCGGCCTTGTCGGCGGCGGCTTTCATGTCGGCGGTGATCAGCGACTTGTTATGGTCGTCGAGCGCCCAGGCCACGCCGTCCTCCGCGAGGCCGAGAACCTGGAGGCCGCTCTTGAAGGTGCCCTTCTTGGCCTGATCGAAGGCGTTGTAGGTGGCCACGTCCACGCGCTTGACCATTGAGGTCAGCACCTTCCCCGGATGCAGGCCGTTCTGGTTGGAATCGACGCCGATGCCGAGCTTGCCCGCATCGGCGGCGGCCCGCAGCACGCCCACGCCGGTGCCACCGGCTGCATGATAGATCACGTCCGCGCCGCGGCTGATCTGCCCCTTGGCGAGTTCGCCGCCCTTGACGGGATCGTTCCAGGCGGCACCGGTGGTGCCGGTCATGTTCTGGAACACCTCGGCATCCTTGTTGGCGTATTTGACCCCCTGAACGTAGCCGCAGGCGAACTTGCGGATGAGCGGAATGTCCATGCCGCCCACGAACCCGACCTTGCCAGTCTTCGAGGCCCTGGCGGCGAGCAGACCTACCAGGAACGAGCCCTCATGCTCCTTGAACACGATGGACTGCACGTTCGGCTTCTCGACCACGGCGTCGATGATGGCGAACTTGATGTTAGGGAACTCCTCGGCAACCTTCTTCAGAGCGGTTTCCTGGGAAAAGCCGACAGCCACGATCGGCGAGTAACCATCCCGGGCGAAGCGGCGCAGGGCCTGCTCACGCTGAGCGTCGTTCTGAGGCTCGAAATCGCGGTATTCGGTGCCCGTATCCTTCTTGAACTTCTCGGCGCCCATGTGAACGCCCTCGTTGAAGGACTTGTCGAACTTGCCGCCCAGATCGTAGACGACGGCGGGCTTGAAAACCGCCTGCTGCGCGAAGGCAGCCGCAGCGGAGAAAGCGAGGCCCGCAAGCGCGAGGCAGAACTTGGTTGCTGTCATCGGCATTGTTCCCTGTCTGTGGCCGGATTTTAGCGTCCGGTTGCCTCTTGACGATGGCATGGGAAGGGTCATGACGCCAAGATCCCTGTCAAGATATGGCATTACTTTCCTTCAACGAATGGTTGATAGCCCGTGCTCCGGCGTTAAGCTCACCCTATGACCCTGACATCCGACGAAATCGACCGCTATGCCCGCCATCTGGTCCTGAGGGACGTGGGCGGCCCGGGACAGGCGAAGCTCAAAAGTGCCCGCGTGCTCGTCATCGGCGCTGGGGGACTTGGCGCCCCGCTGGTCCAATACCTTGCGGCGGCCGGCGTCGGCACCATCGGCCTCGTGGACCACGATACGGTGTCCCTCTCCAACCTGCAGCGACAGGTGATACACGGAACGCCCGATATCGGTTCCCTGAAGGTGGACAGCGCGGCCAGGGCCATCCAGCGCCTGAACCCTTACGTAACGGCAGAGCCGCATGCGGTGCGGCTGACCCCCCAGAATGCCCGCGAACTCGTCCGATCCTATGACATCGTCGCCGACGGCACGGACAATTTCGAGGCCCGCTATGCGGTGTCCGACGCCTGCTTTCATGAATGCAGGCCTCTGGTCACGGCGGCACTGGGTCAGTTCGACGGCTCGTTGACCACGATCAGGGCCCACGAGACCGGCCCCGACGGCGTGCCGAACCCGACCTATCGCTGCCTGTTCCCCTCCCCGCCTCCGCCGGGCGCGATCCCGACCTGTGCGGAGGCCGGCGTGCTGGGAGCCTTGGCCGGGGTGATGGGAAGCCTGATGGCAATGGAGGTCGTCCGGGAGATCGTCGGCTTCGGGGAGAGCCTCGTCGGGCGTCTGCTGATGGTCGATGCGCGCTCCATGCGCTTCGACACGATCCGGTACGGGTGGGACGAGGGAAATCCGCTGAATGGGTCCGGATCGATCTCGTCCTAGTCTGAGCGCCGCGAAGACTTGGGACCGCAGGCAGAATTGAGCGTGTGTTTCCTTCCCGACTGTCTCGGATACGTCCGGGAGGACTTTTCCTTGCACCCGTCGGGAACACCCCAGCTGAGGAGAGATGCTTTCCTCATCCCCGCACGCTCCCTCGTCCTTCTGGCGCTACTACGCGTCATCGCCGGCCTTGTGCCGGTGATCCCATTTCCATAAAGCGCCGCGTTTTTCGGATTGGGATGGCCGGAACAGGCCCGGCCATGGCGAGGAGATGGAGGTGCCTGTTTCAGAAAACCATCCCGGGGTCACACGGCGTTGCCCCGAGATGATCGCTGCTTGGGATCAGGACCGTAACACGGCCCCGGTCTTCTTGGCGACTTCGGCGACGATCTTGGACGAGACGGCCTCGATCTCCACGTCGGTAAGCGTCTTTTCCGTGGGCTGGAGCGTGACGGCAATCGCTACGGACTTTTTGTCCGGGTCGATGCCGGTGCCCTCGTACACGTCGAACACGTCGACGCCCACGATCAGCTGACGCTCGGCGCCCTGGGCCGCCTTCACGATGTCGCCTGCCGCTACGTCGCGGCCGACCACAAAGGCGAAATCACGTGTGAGCGGCTGGAAGTCGGGCAGGCCCAGCCTCGGCCTCATCTTGGTGGGCTTCGCCTTGGGGGGCACGAGCGCATTGAGATCGAGCTCGAAAGCCACCAGCGGCCCCTTCAGGTCGAGGGCCTTCAGGATCTTCGGGTGAACCTCGCCAAAGGCGCCGACCACGTTCCTCGGGCCGAACTGGAGCGTGCCCGAGCGGCCGGGATGGAACCAGGCCGGACCGCCGGAAACGATCTGCAGACCACCGGCCGGAATGCCGAGCGCCGCGAGCAGCGCCAGCACATCCGCCTTCGCATCGAAGGCATCGACGCTCTCGGCTCCGCCGTCCCAGTGACGGCCGACACCTTCCGCGCGCGCCGTGCCGCGACGCACGGCGGCGGCCTTGATCGACTGGCCCTCAGGCTCGTCGGATGCGAAAGTCTGGCCAACCTCGAAGAGCGCCACGTCACCGAAGCCGCGATCCGCGTTGCGCTGCGCGGCCTTGAGCAGGCCCGGCAGCAGGCTCGGCCGCATGTCGGAGAGTTCCGCCGCAATCGGATTGGCGAGCGACAGACGCGGATCGCCGCCACCGAAGAGTTCGGCCTCGCCCTTCGAGATGAAGGACCAGGTGACGGCCTCCACCAGGCCGCGCACGGCGAGTGCGCGGCGCGCAAGGCGCGTGCGCTTCTGGATCAGCGTGAGGATCGGCTTGGCGACGGCAGCTTCGAGGCGCGCCAGAGGCTGCGGCTCGATGCGGTCGACGCCGGCGATGCGGATGACCTCCTCGACGAGATCCGCCTTGCCTTCGATGTCGGGACGCCAGGACGGGGGCGTGACGTTCACGCGCTCGCCCGAGCCCTCAACCTTGAAGCCGAGTTTTCTGAGGATCTCCTCCGACTCGGCGGGCCTTACGTCGAGACCCGACAGGCGCGGTACCTCCGACCACGGGAATGCGATGACGCGGCTGGTGTCAGGCACCTGACCCGCCACCACGGCTTCGCTCGGCTCGCCGCCGCAGAGATCGATGACCATCTGCGTGGCGAGATCGAGGCCCGGCAGAGTGAAGGCCGGATCGATGCCGCGCTCGAAGCGATAGCGCGCATCGGTGATGATGCCGTGCTTGCGGCCCGTCTGAGCGATGTTCAGCGGATCCCAGAGTGCGGATTCGATCAGCACGTCCGTGGTGCCCTCATCGGAGCCCGAATGCTCGCCGCCCATGATACCGGCGATGGACTCGACGCCGCTCTCGTCGGCGATTACCACGGTGCCGGAATCGAGCGCGTAGGTGCGTCCGTCGAGGGCAAGCACCTCTTCGCCGGCTTTCGCGCGGCGAACGGTGAGATTGCCCTTCACCTTCTTGAGATCGAACACGTGCAGCGGACGTCCGCGGTCGAAGGTGACGTAGTTTGTGATGTCGACGAGCGCGTTGATCGGGCGAAGGCCGATGGAGAGCAGGCGGCGCTGCATCCATTCCGGCGACGGGCCGTTCTTCACCCCGCGCACGAGGCGTAGCGCAAAGACCGGGCAGAGCTTCTCGTCACCGGGGACGAAATCGAGCGTCACGGAAACGGGGCACGCGCCCCGACCCTGAACGGCAGGAACCGCATCGGCCTTCAGGGTGCCGAGACCCGCGGCGGCCAGATCGCGCGCGATGCCGTGGATCGAGGTGCAATCGGGACGGTTCGGCGTGAGATTGATCTCGATCACCGGATCGTCGAGGCCCGCATAGGCTGCATAGGCTTTACCCACCGGTGCATCCTCCGGCAGTTCGATAATGCCGTCGTGATCATCGGAGATTTCGAGCTCCGAGCCTGAGCACAGCATGCCTGCGCTCTCGACGCCGCGAATGGTGCCGATCCCGAGGGTGATGTTCTTGCCCGGAATGTAGGTGCCGGGCGGCGCGAACACGCTCTTCATGCCCGTGCGGGCGTTCGGTGCGCCGCAGACGACCTGGATCGGCTTGCCCGCGCCCGTATCGACCATGCACACGCGAAGCCTGTCGGCGTTCGGATGTTGCTCGGCGGCGATCACATAGGCGATCGTGTAAGGCGCAAGCGTCTTCGCCTTGTCCTCCACACCTTCGACCTCGAGGCCAATGCGCGTGAGCGTTTCCACGATCTCGTCGAGAGATGCCGTGGTGTCGAGATGGTCTTTCAACCAGGAGAGGGTGAATTTCATGGGGGCTCTCCTTCTTTACGCAGTCAGGCCGCTGACGAGGGACGGAATGTCGAGCGGGCGGAAGCCGTAATGGTTCAGCCAGCGCACGTCGGCCTCGAAAAACGGGCGCAGATCCGGCATGCCGTATTTCAGCATCGCGATGCGGTCGATGCCCATACCCCATGCGAAGCCCTGGTACTCGTCCGGATCGAGGCCGCAATTCCTGAGCACGTTCGGATGCACCATGCCGCAGCCGAGGATCTCGAGCCAATCGCTGCCCTCGCCGAAGCGGATCTCGCCGCCCTTTCGCGAGCACTGGATGTCGACTTCAGCGGACGGTTCCGTGAAGGGGAAGAAGGACGGGCGGAACCGCATCTTCACCTGATCGACCTCGAAGAAAGCCTTGCAGAACTCTTCCAGGATCCACTTCATGTGCGCGATGTTGGCCGACTTGTCGATGACGAGGCCTTCCACCTGGTGGAACATCGGCGTGTGAGTCTGATCCGAGTCGTGCCGATAGGTGCGACCCGGGATGATCACGCGGATCGGCGGCGCCTTGGAGGTCATCGTGCGCACCTGCACGGGCGAGGTATGCGTGCGCAGCACCTTGCGCTCGCCCTTCTCGTCGGGGGCGAGAAAGAAGGTGTCGTGCATCTCGCGGGCCGGATGGCCTTCAGGGAAGTTGAGCGCCGTGAAATTGAGATAGTCCGTCTCAATATCCGGACCCTCGGCCACGGAGAAGCCCATATCGGCGAAGATCGCCGTCAGTTCCTCGATCACCTGGCTGATGGGGTGGATGCGGCCGCGCGCCTCGGGCGCCTCCGGCACGGGCAGCGTCACGTCGATGCGCTCGGCGGCAAGCCTCGCCTCGAGCGCCGCCTCGGCGAGCGTCTCCTTCTTGGCGGCGATCGCGGTCTGCACCTTGTCGCGCAGGCCGTTGATGAGCGGGCCGCGTTCCTTCCGCTCCTCCGGGGTCATGGAGCCGAGGGTTTTGAGCAATTCGGAGACGGAGCCCTTCTTGCCGAGCGCGGAGACGCGTACGGCTTCGAGAGCCGCTTCGTCGCCGGCGGCTTCGACCTGGGAAAGCAGGTCACGTTCGAGTTGATTGAGATCGGTCATCGGTCCCTGGCCAGATGCGAGCGCCCCATGGAGGCGCCTTGAGTGGGGTGCGGCGCGGGAACCGTCAAGTCGTCCGAGCCGCGAAGAGGCAACCGACAGCGTTCAGGCCGTCAGCGCGGGTGGTCTCGGAGAAGGGGGAGTAAGGCGGTGCGGCTGAACAGGCCAGCCGCACCGAAGCTAGTCTATCCGACTCAAGCGGCCTGCTGCGGCAGGGCGGCCTTGGCGCGCTCCACGTAAGCGGCGAAAGCCGCCGGCTCGTGGATGGCCAGTTCGGACAGGACCTTGCGATCGACCTCGATCCCAGCCTTGCCGAGACCGTCGATAAATCGGGAATAGGTCAGGCCATGCAGGCGCACCGCAGCGTTGAGGCGCTGGATCCAGAGAGCGCGGAAGGTGCGCTTCTTGTTGCGACGGTCGCGAGTGGCATATTGCATGCTCTTCTCGACCGCCTGCTTGGCGATGCGGATGGTGTTCTTGCGGCGGCCGTAGAAACCTTTGGCAGCCTTCAGAACCTTCTTGTGCTTGGCGTGGGCGGTAACGCCCCGTTTGACGCGGGCCATGGAAAAACTCCTTCAAAATCCGGGATGTGGGGGAAGACCGCCTTAGCCGTTCGGCAGGAAGTACTTCTTCACGTTGTAAGCGTCGCCCTCAAACAGCGTCGTGGTGCCGCGCAGGTTACGGATCTGCTTGTTGGTCCGCTTGATCATCCCGTGGCGCTTGCCGGACTGGGCGTAAACGACCTTGCCGGTGCCAGTGATCTTGAAGCGCTTCTTCGCGCCAGATTTCGTCTTCAGCTTGGGCATTTGGCTCTCCTTTGGTCAGGCGTCCGGGGCGGCGAAACCGCCCTTTCGGCCCATTCATTGCTGCTGTGAGCAAAACGAACCGCCACGGCAGCCCTAACAGCCGGGCGGTTCGATGAAGGGCGGCTTATGGCAGAAGCCGACCCGAAAAGCAATGGCCGCCGGATGCCGGCGGCCATCAAATTCACTGAAGCCGGAATCCCTTAGCGGGGCGCCAGCACCATGACGACCTGGCGGCCTTCGAAGTTGGGCTCCTGCTCGACCTTAGCGAGATCGCCCACATCGGCCTTCACGCGCTCGAGGACCTTCAGGCCCAGATCCTGGTGCGCCATCTCACGACCGCGGAAGCGCAAAGTGATCTTCACCTTGTTGCCCTCCTCGAAGAAGCCCTTCATGGCCTTCATCTTGACGTCGTAATCGTGGTCGTCGATGCCCGGGCGCAGCTTGATTTCCTTGACCTCGACGGTCTTCTGCTTCTTGCGCGCCTCGGCGGCCTTCTTCTGTTCCAGGAAGCGGAATTTGCCGTAGTCGAGGATCTTGCAGACCGGGGGAGACGCGTTCGGCGAGATTTCCACCAGGTCGAGGCCGGCATCTTCCGCGATGCGAAGCGCATCGAAGAAGGGCATCACGCCCCGGTTCTGCCCGGCATCATCGATCAGCTGAACTTCACGAACTCCGCGGATGTCTCGGTTGGCGCGCGGGCCTTCTTTCTGCGGCACCGGCAAGGGTCTCATTGGACGGCGAATGGCTCATATCTCCTGTTTGAGGGCTCAGTCGAGGAAGGAGACTTCATCGAAAGCCTCCGCAGCATGCTCAACATTGCCGAGAATGCTCAGACATTTCGCGCAAAATGGCCGGAAGTCAACTTGTTCTGTGGGCTGACCAGCTATCCAGGAGGGCTGAATACACATTGAGCGTGCTCGAAACCATCCGTTCGAGGGAAAAGTGGCGCTCCACATGGGCCCTCGCCCGGTTGCTCAACGCGATTCTGGCGCTGGCACCCAGGTTCAGGGCGGCACCGACCGCCTCCGCGAGCGCATCGGCATCGCCCGCCGGAACCCGCCAGCCGGTGCGCTCCAGCGGCGGAACGGCGGGCGGCGCGAGCACCGTCTCCGGCACGGCCCCGAGATCCGAGACCACGACGGGGGTGCCCATGGCCTGCGCCTCTACCGCCGAGCGCCCGAAAGCCTCGGGCTCCGTCGAGGGTACCGTCACCACCGCCGCCGCCAGGAAGGCCGCCGGCATGTCGGCGCAATGGCCGACCCGACGCACGATCTTCTTCAGCTTCCTGGCCTCGATGAGGCCCTCGAGCTCCTTTACGTAGGAGTCCCGGCCCTGCGGATCCCCCGCCAGGATGTAGACGACATCCTTCACGCCTGCGTCACGCAGCTTCGCGGCGGCCTCGATGAGGACCTTTTGTCCCTTCCAGCCCGTGAGCCGGGCGGCGAGCAGCACCACCCGCTCGTGAGGCGCCACGTTCCAGGCTTTCCTCAGAGCCTCGATTCGCTCCGGCGCCACCGCGGAGGGCGAGAATTTCAGGAAATCCGTTCCCCGGTAGATCACCCCGATCCGGTCCGCGGCCTGGGGGTAGTGCGAGCGGATCAGGCCGCTTGTGTATTGCGAGTTTGCGATGACCACGTCGCCCCGGGCCATGACCGAATTGTAGAGCACCTTCACCGACGAGCGGCCGGAATAGCTGCCGTGATAGGTGGTCACGAAGGGGATGTTGAGGCTGCGCGCCGCGCCCAGAGCCACCCAGGCCGGCGCCCGGGAGCGGGCATGGACCAGGGCTACGCCCTCCCTATGGCATATCCTGGCGAGCCTGCGCACGTTGAGGAGCATGGAGAAGGGGTTTTTCGTCGCCGCCGGGAACGGAACCCAGATGCCGCCCTTGGCCTGGAGCTCGCCCACGAGCCGACCGCCCTCGGTCGCCACAAGCGCCCTTGCGCCTGCATGGACCAGGCCCTCGGCGATGTCCACTGTGGTGCGCTCCGCCCCGCCGGCTTCAAGCTCCGGAATGATCTGCAGGATGGTCCGGCCCGCCAGGGGATGAATACTGGATGACGGGAAAGACGCTCCTCCGCCGGGTCGCGCTGAAAAACTCACCGATGTAAGAGCCTTCTCGAAGTGGTTGACAGAATCGCTTCAAACCCTTGCTTCAAAGCAGTTGAGGACAGGTTAACCATGCAGCATAGCGTCACAGTCGGGTCGGGCGCCGAGGAGCGCCGGATCGCCGTGCTCCGTCGCGAGGGCAAGGGACCACCGGTGGTCTGGATCGGCGGCTTCAAGTCCGACATGCGCGCCACGAAGGCGAGCGCCATCGATTCTTGGGCCGAGAGGCAAGGTCGCGCGTTCCTGCGCTTTGATTACAGCGGCCATGGCGAGTCGGGCGGTGAATTCGAGAAGGGCACCATTTCCCGCTGGCTGGAGGAGGCGCTCACCGTCATGGAGCGATTTCTCGAGGAGCGCCCCATCCTCGTGGGCTCATCCATGGGCGGCTGGATCTCCCTTCTCGCCGCGCGCCGTCTCACGGACAGGCGCCCTGTCCTCTCACCCGCTGGCATCGTGCTCATCGCGCCCGCCATCGACATGACCGAAGCACTGATGTGGAGGCGGTTCCCGGAGGACATCAGGCGGATTGTCGAGGAATCGGGCGTCTATTATCGCCCGTCCGCCTATTCGGACGCCCCTTACCCCATCACCAGAGAGCTGATCGAGGACGGACGGCGCCACCTTCTCCTCGGCTCGCCGATTCGGACCGGCTGCCCCGTCCATATCCTTCAGGGCATGGAGGACCCGGATGTGCCGTGGGGGCATGCGCTGGAGCTGGTGGAACACCTTCCGGGAGACAGCGTCTCGCTCACGCTCGTCAAGGACGGCGACCACCGCCTCTCGCGGGACGAGGACCTGGAGCGCCTGATCGGAGCGATCGAGGCGATTGCCTGAAGGCTTGAGGAAGGTCGGGCGGGCCGGACCATCCGGCCCGCGCGTTCGGACGACGGGTTAGTGCAGGCTCACCGTCGTGAGGTCATGGGCCCAGGCATTGGCGACCGCCGCATCGCGGCTGTCTGTCAGCACGATGGGCTCGCCGCTGGCGGAGAGAAGCGCAAAGAGCTTTATGCCGGGCTGCAGCTTGGGAGCCTGCGGGAAGAGCCGCGCCACATCATCGGAACGCAGCGGTTTCACATAGGCCATCTCGCCGAGGCCGAGGGTCGCCAGCTCAGCCACATCCAAAGGCCGACCGGCTGGATTGTTGATGTCGTGGTTCATGGCCATCTCCTTGATGCGGCCGCGCCGTCACACCTTGTCCGATGCGCTGATGCTGATCTTGCGGACGATCCGCTCCGGTTCGGGCCGGACCAGATCGATCGACAACAGCCCATTGGACAGATCCGCGCCCAGAACCTCCATTCCGTCGACGAGGAGGAAGGTGCGCTGGAACTGACGGGCGGCGATGCCGCGATGAAGGAAGTGCCTGGTCTTGTCGTCGGACTGACGCCCCCGGATGACGAGTTGATTCTCTTCCAGGGTCACCTCGAGCTGATCCTGGGTGAAGCCAGCGACAGCCAGGGTGATGCGCAGACGCTCGGGAGCGTGCTCGGTACGGGGCAAACGCTCGATATTGTAGGGAGGATAACCGTCTCCGGCTGCTTTCGCGACGCGGTCGAGCGCCTGCTCGATTTCGTCGAAGCCTAACAGAAACGGATGCCCAAACGGCGACTGACGCGACATGTTCGAAGCCCAAGGTTTAAGAGGCACTTCGGTTGATTGTGAGCCCGCTCATGCGGCACTCACGCAGCCCTCATCGGGCCGCTGCCACCAATATGGATACGGCGCCACGGGGTATCAAGACCCCTGCCAAGGCGCCTCGGCAGGGATGTCCGTCAGGGTAAACGGCTCCGGCTTCCTACCCCGCAAGATACATCATCCGCCAGCCTATTCGGGCTTATGATCATGCTCCCCGCCTGACAGGAGCTCCGGCATGATCGAGAACATGCAGCCCCGCTGGTCCAACGGCAATCTCTACGAACCCTATGCCGGACGGTGGAGCAGGTTGGTGGCCGGGGAATTTCTCGCCTGGCTGAGTGCCCCGCCCGGCCTCGATTGGCTCGACGTGGGCTGCGGCACGGGCGCCCTGACGGAGGCGATCGCCGAGCGGTGTGCTCCCAACCGCCTTGTCGGCATCGACGCCTCCGAGGGCTTTCTCGACTTCGCTCGCGGCCGCCTGGAAGGTACCGCAGCCGAACTCCTGCGCGCCGATGCGCAGAGCCTGCCCTTTGCGACCGCCGAATTCGACCGGGTCGTGTCCGGCCTCGTGCTGAACTTCGTTCCCGATCGGGAGCGCGCAGCGGCGGAGATGGCGCGGGCGGCCCGCCAGAACGGCCAAGTCGCGCTCTATGTCTGGGACTATACGGGCGGAATGGAGCTGATGTGCCGGTTCTGGGATGCGGCAACGGACCTGAACCCCTACGCACGAGAACTCCAGGACAACTGGCATGCCGCATTCTGCCAGCCGGAGCCGCTCTACCGGCTTCTCGAAGAGGTCGGCCTCAGCCACATCGAGGTCCGCGCCATCGACGTCCCCACCCTATTCCGCGACTTCGACGATTACTGGACCCCATTTCTGGGAGGCCAATCCCCGGCCCCGGCCTATTGCATGTCGCTGAGCGAGGGTGAGCGAACCGCCCTCCGCGAGAGATTGCGGGCGACGCTGCCCACGCGGCCGGATGGCAGCATCCATCTCACGGCCCGCGCCTGGGCCGCGAGAGGCTCCAAACGTTGAAGCATCGGACGTAAAAGTGGATTTGTCCTTTTCGGATCGCTCCGATGCTTCTTCCTTGGACGAGAGCATCGTTCAAAGCGGACGGACGGGCCGCACGATGGGCCAGGACAGCGTGTCATGGCCGTCCACGGACTGGATTCGGGAATCAGTCCCTGCCAATCCGACGGGGAAGGCGCGGCGCTTCGGCAGACTGGGATCACCGGCACCAGGCCTGCGATGAAGCGGAAAAGCGAGCGGAGAACCGGATCCACTTTCCGCTAGCGCGGCTCTTGAACCCGCACGATGCTCCAGCCTGTCAGACTTGGCCGCGCCACCAGGCCACCTGCTCGGCCACCCTGACCGGCGCGGTACCGCCGAAGCTCGTGCGGGAGCGCACGGAATTGTCGACCCCCAGCACCTCGTAGATGCCCTCGTGGACGCGCGGCTCGACGGCCTGCATGACCTCCAGCGGCAGCTCCTCGAGGCTGCAGCCTCGGCTCTCGGCCTCCGAGACGATCCGGCCCGTCACATGATGGGCATCGCGGAATGGGATATTGAGGCTGCGCACGAGCCAGTCGGCGAGGTCCGTCGCCGTGGAGAACCCGGCGCCCGCCACCGCCGCCATGCGCTCCGGTACGGGCTCAAGATCCTGGATCATGCCGGTGGTGGCGGCGAGCACGATCTCGAGGGTGTCGGCAGCGTCGAAGAGCGGCTCCTTGTCCTCCTGCGTATCCTTTGCATAGGCGAGCGGCAGGCCCTTCATGACAGTGAGCAGCGAAACCAGGGAGCCGATCACGCGGCCGGTCTTGCCGCGCACAAGCTCGGCCGCGTCGGGATTGCGCTTCTGCGGCATCATGCTGGAGCCCGTGGTCCAGCGGTCGGGGAGCCTCACGAAGCCGAACGGAGCCGACATCCAGATGATGATCTCTTCCGCCAACCGCGAAAGATGCATGGCGCAGATCGAGGCGGCAGCCATGAATTCCAGCAGGCTGTCGCGGTCGGACACCGTATCGAGGGAATTGCGGGTGGGCCCGTCGAAGCCTAAGGCCTGCGCGGTCATATGCCGGTCGATCGGGAAGGACGTGCCGGCCAGCGCGCCCGCGCCGAGCGGACATTCGTTGAGGCGCCTGCGGGAATCGCGGAAGCGGCCGCGGTCGCGGCCGAACATCTCCACATAGGCCATGAGATGGTGCCCGAAGGTCACCGGCTGGGCGCTCTGCAGGTGAGTGAAGCCCGGCATCACGGTGGCCGCGTGAGCCTCTGCCTTGTCGAGCAGAGCCTTGATGAGATTGGTGAGCTGCTCTTCCGTACGGTCGTGGGCCTCACGCACCCAGAGGCGCGTGTCCGTGGCCACCTGATCGTTGCGGCTGCGGGCCGTGTGAAGGCGCGCCGCGGGATCGCCCACGATCTCGCGCAGCCGGCTCTCGACATTCATGTGAATGTCTTCCAGCGCCGTGGAGAAGGTAAAGCTGCCGGACTCAATCTCGCTCAGGACCTGCCGCAGCCCCTGATGAATGGCGTCCCGGTCGCTCTCCGCGATGATTCCTTGCGTCGCAAGCATGGCGCTGTGGGCGATGGAGCCCTGGATGTCCTGGGCGTAGAGGCGCCGGTCGAAATCGATGGACGCGTTGATCGCCTCCATGAGGGCGCTCGGAGAGGACGAGAAACGCCCGCCCCACATGGTATTGGCACCAGACTTCTTGGCTTCTTCAGACACTGTGTTTCACCCGGAATTCGCGTTCGCTAAGCCTTTGCCACAGGTCGGCGGCCGAGGCAAAGCCGCAACGGGGCTGCTCCTGCATTAAGCACAATGGGTAATGTTTGCCAGTATGAAACCAGTCCCTGGACTCGACAGCGCCTATGTGATTTGCATTCATACGGTCGCACAGGAGCGCATGTAGCGCACAAGGGAACTGGCCTATGAAAAGACTAACGAAATTCCTCCTATCCGCCGCGATGGCCGCCACGATGGCCACCTCATTCAATGCCGTTCAGGCAGCCACCCCCCCGGATACCCTTGTCCAGGCCTGGCAGATGGACGACATCATCACCCTCGATCCGGCCGAGGTGTTCGAGTTCACGGCTTCCGAGATCCTGGGCAACACCTATGAGCGCCTGATTGCCTACGACTATAAGGATGTTTCCAAGATCTACGGCGAGGTTGCCGAATCCTGGACCGTATCACCCGATGGCAAGACCTTCACCTTCAAGATCCGCCAGGGCAAGAAGTTTGCCTCCGGCAACCCGCTGACCGCCGAGGACGCCGTCTTCTCGCTCCAGCGCGCCGTGATTCTCGACAAGTCGCCGGCCTTCATTCTCGGCCAGTTCGGCTTCACGAAGGACAATGTGAAGGACAAGATCAAGCAGACCGGCCCTTACGAGTTCACCATGGAGCTCGACAAAGCCTATGCGCCGACTTTTGTTCTGTACTGCATGACCTCTAGCGTTGCTTCGGTCGTGGACAAGAAGCTGGTGATGCAGAACGAGAAGGATGGAGACCTGGGTTACAACTGGCTCAAAACCAAATATGCCGGCTCCGGTCCGTTCTCGATCCGCGACTGGAAGGCGAATGAGGTTGTCGTGCTTGAGCGCAACCCGCACTACGACAAGAAGGCTCCGCTCGCGCGCGTGATCTATCGCCACATCAAGGAAACGGCGACCCAGCGCCTGATGCTCGAAAAGGGTGACGTGGATATCGCCCGCAACCTGAACCCGGAGGAGATCGAGGCCGTTTCGAAGAACCCGGACATCAAGGTCGATTCCGGTCCAAAGGGCGGTCTCTGGTATCTCGGCCTGAATCAGAAGAACCCGAACCTTGCAAAGCCGGAGGTGCGCAAGGCGCTCAAGTATCTTGTCGACTATCAGGCGATTGCCGACACGATCATGAAGCACAAGGGCACGGTCCACCAGGCTTTCCTGCCCAAGGGCTTCCTCGGCGCTGTGACGGATAACCCTTACAAGCTCGATGTCGCCAAGGCGAAGGAACTGCTCGCGCAAGCCGGCCTGAAGGACGGCTTCACCGTGACCATGGACACGCGCTCCACGGCTGACGTCACCGGCACGGCACAGGCAATCCAACAGACCTTCGCCAAGGCCGGCGTGAAGCTCGAGATCATCCCCGGCGACGGCAAGCAGACGCTCACCAAATATCGCGCCCGTCAGCACGATATCTATATCGGCCGCTGGGGCGCGGACTACCAGGACCCGAACACGAACGCCGACACATTCGCGGCGAACGACGACAACTCGGACGATGCCAAGGCGAAGCCCCTCGCATGGCGCAACGCCTGGGATCCGGGCCCTCTGACGGCCAAGACCCGCGCCGCGGTTCTCGAGAAGGATCCCGAGAAGCGCGCACAGATGTACAAAGAGCTGCAGCAGGCCGTTCTGGACGACGGTCCGTTCGTGATCTACCTCCAGGAGATCGAAGTCGCCGCCCAGCGCAAGAACGTCGAGGGCTTCATCATCGGGCCGTCCTTCGACACCAACAGCGTAGCACAAGCGAAGAAGAACTAATTTCTCGATGGCATCATCAATCGCGAACGGAGGCGGAGGGCACAGCGCCCTCCGCTTCTATCTTACAAAGACAGCTCAGTTCATTCTCGTGCTGGCGACGACCCTTCTCGGGCTCGTTGCCGTCACCTTTCTTATCGGCCGCGTCGTTCCCATCGACCCCGTGCTCGCCATCGTCGGCGACAGGGCTCCCGCCCACGTCTACGAGCGTGCCCGCCAGGAGCTCGGCCTCGATCTTCCGCTCATCCAGCAATTCTGGATCTATCTGAAGAAGGCTGTCACCGGCGATTTCGGCAATTCGGTGCTCACCACCAATCCGGTGATGACGGATATCGCCAATGCCTTTCCGGCGACTTTCGAGCTGGCGACGCTGGGAACGATCATCGGAACGATCATCGGCATTCCTCTCGGCGTTCTCGCGGCCGTGAAACGTGGCAGCCTGATCGATCAGGTCGTCCGATTCCTGGGCCTCGCCGGCTATTCCATCCCGATCTTCTGGCTCGGCCTCATGGGCCTGCTGCTGTTCTACGCCAAGCTCGGCTGGGTCGCAGGGCCGGGGCGCATCGACGTGACCTATTCGTATCTTTATACGCCAGTCACGGGCATCGTTCTCATCGACACCGCGATGCAGGGCCAGTGGGATGCCTTCTGGGATGCGGTGTCGCACATCATCCTGCCCGCATGCCTGCTGGGCTACTTCTCGCTCGCGTATATCAGCCGCATGACACGTTCCTTCATGCTCAACGAGCTGGCGCAGGAATACGTGATCGCAGCGCGCGTGAAGGGTCTGTCCGAGTTTCGCGTGATCTGGCGTCATGCCCTGCGCAATGCCGCCGTGCCGCTGGTGACCGTGATCGCCCTGTCCTACGCGAACCTGCTCGAAGGTTCGGTGCTCACCGAAACCGTCTTCGCGTGGCCTGGGCTCGGTCAGTACATCACCAACTCCCTGCAAAACGCCGATATGAATGCAGTGCTCGGAGGAACTCTCGTGATTGGTGCCGTTTTCGTGCTGCTCAATCTCGTCTCCGACCTGCTCTATCGCCTGCTCGACCCAAGGACCCGCTGATGGCCGGCTCCCCTGCCCTTTCCCAACCCACAGGCCTGCGGGCTTGGCTTCTGTCGCCCGAGCCCGCCTCCCGCTGGCAGGCGCGCCTCGGCCGTTTCTATCTCGGCTGGCGCTCCTTCACCAGGAACCCGCTCGCGGTGATCGGCCTCGGCATCGTAGTGCTGCTGATCGTCGTCGCCCTCTTAGCCGATGTCCTCGCTCCCTATTCTCCGGTGGTCGGAGGTGACCTGCGCACGCAGCGTCTCCTCCCGCCGAGCGAGACCTTCTGGCTCGGCACTGACGATCAGGCGCGCGACATCCTCTCGCGCATCATCCATGGTTCTCGCATTACCCTGTTCGTCGTCGTCCTGGTGTCGATCATAGCAACGCCCATAGGCCTTCTGGTCGGCACGATCGCCGGCTATCTCGGCGGATGGGTCGATACGGTGCTGATGCGCATCACGGATATTTTCCTCGCCTTCCCGCGTCTCGTCCTCGCGCTCGCATTCGTGGCCGCCCTGGGCCCGGGCATCGAGAACGCGGTCATCGCGATTGCGATCACCTCATGGCCTCCTTACGCCCGCATCGCGCGCGCAGAGACGCTGATGGTTCGCAACACCGACTTCATCGCAGCCGTCAAACTGCAAGGGGCCTCGACGCCGCGCATCATTTTCGGGCACGTCATTCCACTCTGCCTCTCCTCCGTGATCGTGCGCGTCACGCTCGACATGGCGGGCATCATCCTGACTGCCGCGGGTCTCGGCTTCCTCGGCCTCGGCGCACAGCCGCCGTCGCCGGAGTGGGGCGCCATGGTGGCGACGGGCCGCAACTATCTCATCGACCAGTGGTGGGTCGCCGCCATGCCCGGTCTTGCCATCTTCGTGGTGAGCCTCGGCTTCAACCTGCTGGGCGACGGCCTGCGCGACGTTCTCGATCCGAAGGCTGCGAAATGATGAAGCCGCTTCTCGAAGTCGAAGACCTCCGCGTCCGTTTCCACCTGCGCACGGGCATCGTCGAGGCGGTGCGCGGCGTGTCGTTCCAACTCGGCCGCGAGCGGCTCGGCATCGTCGGCGAATCCGGTTCGGGCAAATCGCAGACGGGGCGCGCCATCCTCGGTCTCACGCCTCCTCCCGGCGAAGTTACGGCCAAGCGTCTGGCTTTCGACGGCATCGATCTGCTCACCGCCTCGAGGCGCACCCTGCGAACCCTGCGCGGGGGGCGCGTCAGCATGGTGATGCAGGACCCGAAATACTCGCTGAACCCGGTCATGACCATCGGCGAGCAGATCATCGAGGCCTATCAGGCGCATGCCAAGGCAAGCCGCGCGGAAGCCCGCGACAAAGCTCTCGCCATGCTGGAAGCGGTGAAGATGCGCGACCCCGGACGCGTCTTCTCGCTTTATCCCCACGAGGTGTCGGGCGGCATGGGCCAGCGCGCCATGATCGCCATGATGCTCGTCACCGATCCGGACCTACTCATCGCCGACGAGCCGACCTCCGCGCTCGACGTGACGGTGTCCATGGAAGTCCTCCGCATCCTCGATGAACTCGTTGCCGAGCGCGGCATGGGCCTCATCTTCATCTCACACGACCTGAAGCTCGTTTCCTCCTTCTGCGACCGTGTGCTCGTGATGTACGCGGGCCGCGTGGTGGAGGAACTGGAGGCCAGGAATCTGCGCGAGGCGAAGCATCCCTACACGCAGGGCCTCATGCGCTGCCTGCCGACCCTGGCGGACGACATCCGCCCGCTTCCGACCCTGAACCGCGATCCTTCCTGGGCGCTCTGATCATGCTCGATATTCAGAACCTCAAAGTCGTCTTCGGCACGGGCCGCCTCAGGGTCGAAGCGGTCAAGAACGTGGGCTTCACCGTCAAACAGGGCGAGGCCTACGGCCTCGTCGGTGAGTCGGGCTCCGGCAAATCGACGGTGCTGCGGGCCGTCTGCGGCCTCGCGCCGATCACAGGCGGACGCGTGCTCGTGGATGGCAAGGAGGTCACCACGCCCCGCAGCAAGGACTTCTACCGCACGGTGCAGATGGTCTTTCAGGACCCCTACGCTTCGCTTCATCCGCGTCATACCGTGGATCGCACGCTCTCGGAGCCGCTCGCCATTCATGGAGAGAAGGATGCGGAGGCGCGCATTCTCCAGGCGCTGAAGGAAGTGGGATTAGGTCCCTCGTTCCGCTTCCGCTATCCGCACCAGCTTTCGGGTGGTCAGCGTCAGCGCATCGCCATCGCGCGCGCGCTCATCCTGCGCCCGAAAGTTCTGCTCCTCGACGAGCCGACCTCCGCCCTCGACGCATCCGTGCAGGCGGAAATCCTGAACCTTCTGGACGACCTGCGCCGCCGCATGGGTCTCACCTACATCCTGGTGAGCCATGATCTCGCAGTGGTCGCGCATCTGTGCGAGCGTCTGCTCGTCATGCGTCACGGCGAGGCCGTGGAGGAAACCGCCGCGGATGCACTGCGCTCCGGCAAGGCGATGAGCGAGTATACCCAATCCCTGATCCAGGCGAGTCAGGGTTTCACGCGCAACCCCTCTCAGCCGACTTACGCCAAGGTCGGCTGAGGCGATCTTTATTTCACAGGATTGTCTGAAAACATGTCCCGCGCTTCCCTGATGCCCGTCTTCGACGGCCACAACGACGTTCTCCTGCGCCTCATGCGCGGCCGGATCCAGCCGGAGAAGGCCTTCCTGGAGGGCGACGACATCGGTCACCTCGACTGGCCGCGGATGAAGCAGGGCGGCTTCTTCGGCGGTTTTTTCGCCGTTTACGTGCCCTCCGAGGACATGGGCATCGATGTCGACGCGCTCATGACCCACACGGAATACGATGTTCCGCTGCCGCCCGTCCTGGACCTTGCGCCCAGCCAGCAGGTGACGGTCCACATGGCCTCGATTCTCATCCGCATCGAGCGCGCCTCGAAGGGCGAGGTGAAGATCTGCCGCTCGGCGGCTGATATCCGTCAATGCCTCGACAACGGCAGGCTCGCCGCGATCCTGCACATCGAAGGCGCGGAAGGCATCGATCCGGACCTTCGCATGCTGGATGTGCTCTACGAGAGCGGCCTGCGCTCCATCGGCCCGGTCTGGAGCCGCTCCAACGTTTTCGGCCACGGCGTGCCGTTCCGCTATCCCTCGACGCCGGATACGGGCCCCGGCCTCACCGAGCGCGGCCGAGAGCTGGTGAGGGCGTGCAACCGCCTCAAAATCATGATCGACCTCTCGCATCTCAACGAGAAGGGGTTCTGGGACGTCGCTACGCTGTCGGATTCTCCCCTCGTCGCCACCCATTCGAACGCCCATGCGGTGTGCCCGCATTCGCGCAACCTCACCGACAAGCAGCTCGCCGCCATCCGCGAGAGCCGCGGCATGGTGGGCGTGAACTTCGCGACTTCCTTCATCCGCCCCGACGGCCAGCGCAGCGACGACACGCCCCTCGAAGAGATGATCCGTCACATGGATCACCTCATCGAGCACGTGGGCGTGGATGGCGTCGGCTTCGGCTCCGACTTCGACGGAGCGACCATTCCCGCGGAGATCGGCGACGTGCGCGGCCTGCCTCGCCTCGTGGAGGCCATGCGCCGGCACGGCTATGACGAGGCGACCCTGCGCAAGCTCTGCTACGAGAATTGGATCAACGTTCTGGAGCGCACCTGGGGACGGTGAGGCCATTTCGCCGTACACTGCCAGGAGCTGCCACCCTCTCCAGTCATGGCCGGGACAGGCCCGGCCAACACGAAATGTAAAAAGCGCGGCATTCGACGGGTCGGGAAGGCCGGTCATGACCTGGGAGGTGACTTACCTCTCAGGCTTCGCGGTCAGTGCGAAGATGCTCGCGATACCGCCGACGCCCAGCATGAGCAGGAGGCTGACCGCATTGATCGCCGGGGTCGCCCCCTCGCGCATCTGACCGTACATCGTGATCGGCAACGGCGGCTCAGAGCCCACAAGCATCAAGGTCGTATTGAAATTCTCGAACGACATCAGCAGCGCCACGAGCCCCGCGCCGATGAGCGCGGGGCTCAAGAAGGGCAGTGTGATCGTGCGCAGCACGCGCGCGCGGCTTGCGCCGAGATCGAAGGCCGCCTCCTCCAGCGAGCGGTCGAACTTGCGCAGGCGGGCTGCGATGATGAGGGTCGAGATCGTCAGGATGAACGAGAGCTGGCCGAGGATGACCAGAGGCAGGCCCGGGCGCAGGAAATCGAGATCGGTCTGAAGCCATTCCTCGAGTCCGTTCGCCACGCGCGAGAAGAAGGCCAGGATCGAGATGCCGAGCACCACGCCGGGAATGACGAGAGGCCAGAGCATCATCATCGAGAGCAGTGCCTTGCCGGAAAATTCGGCCCGTTCCAGCACCCACGCGTTCACGGTGCCGACGGCGACGGCGAGGAGCGCCACGGGCGCGGCGACCTTGAAACTGTTGGCGATGCTATCGAGCCAGATCGGATCGACCAGAACGCCCGGCTTGCCGAAAGTCTCACCCGATCCGATGAACCATTCTAGCGTGAGGCCCTTCCAGGGGGGAGACGGGAATGGGCTCGCATTGAAGGCGAAGATCGCCACGACCAGGAGCGGCGCGAACAGGAAGATGTAGAACGCCGCGATGTAGAGTTTCCAGGCGAGGGACGGACGGGTCATGATTGTTCAAGCCTGCTTCAAGGTGGTGCCCAGGCTCTGTCCGGTGAGACGGAGCCCGGCCCAGACGATGGCCGAGGACAGCAGGAGGAGGAGCATGCCGAAGGCGGCTCCTTGAGGCCAGTTGAAGCGCGTGATGAACTGCGCGTAGATCTGCTCCGTGAACCAGAGGCCGTTCTTGCCTCCCAGCAGCACCGGCGTCGCAAAATTGCCGACGGTGAGCATGAACACGATGATCGAGCCCGCCACGATGCCCGGCATCGCGTGAGGAACGACGATGCGCCGCAGCACTATCCAGCGGCTGCCGCCGAGGTCGAACCCAGCCTCGACCACGGCAGGCTCCAGGCTCTCCAGCGCATTGGCGAGCGGCACGATCATGAAGAGCAGGCCGCCATAGACGAGACCGAGGATTACGGCACCGTCGTTATAGAGAAACTCGATCCGCTCCCCTGTCAACCCGATCGCCTGGAGCCCGTGTGAGACCACGCCGGTCTCGCGCAGCAGCATCATCCAGCCGAGCGTGCGCACGAGTTCGGATACCCAGAACGGCAGAAGGCAGAGCAGCAGCAGCATGGCCTTCAGCCGCCCCTGCGCCACGCGGGCGATGTAGAGCGCGATGGGAAAGGCGAGCACCAGGGTGAGCGCCGTCACCAGGATCGACATGATCGCCGTGCGCGCGAAGGTGCGCCAGTAGAGCGGCTCCGTGAAGAACTCGAGATAATTGCCGAAGCCGAACACATAGATCCGCGGGGCCACCCTCTCGCTGAAGGAAAGGATGAGAATCTCCACATGGGGGAGCACGATGAGCAGGCCCAGCCAGAGAACGGCCGGAGCCAACAGCAGAAAGAGGGTCAGTCGGAGGCCGGGTCTGGTGCTCATGCGGCAAAGACCTTCATGGCGTCCGCGGTCCAGCCCACATGGACCGGTGCGCCGACCTGAATTCCGGCGAGCGGGCCGGCCTGCGGCAGCACCGCGCGAACGGGCTCTTCGAAGCCCGCCGTGTCGATGAGCAGGCTCGAATTGGCGCCATCGAAGAGCACCGCCGAGACACGGCCCTCGAACCGATTGGGCAATCCGCCGAGAGCGGACGGATCCTGCGCCAGGGCGATGGCCTCGGGACGGACGAAGGCGAGCATCGCCCTGTCGGCGACCTTGCCCTGCCCCTGAATCACCGCTCCGGAGGGCAGACGGACGGAAATCGTGCCGCCGGAGGCAGCGGACGCCTCGCCCTGCCACCTGTTCGTCTCGCCGACGAAGCTCGCCACGAAGGGCGTCGCGGGATGGTGATAGAGCTCGCGCGGGCTTCCGACCTGCTCGAACCTGCCCTGGTTCATCACGGCGACGCGGTCGGACATGACCAGCGCTTCCGACTGGTCATGGGTGATATAGGCGAAGGTGGTGTTGAAGGTGGCCTGCAGCTGCTTGAGCTCGATCTTCATGTGCTCGCGCAGTTTCAGGTCGAGGGCGCCGAGCGGTTCGTCGAGAAGCACGAGCGTCGGCTCGAGCACGAGACAGCGGGCGATGGCCACGCGCTGGCGCTGGCCGCCGGACAGCGCTGTCACACGGCGCTCGCCGAAACCCTTCAAGCCGACGCGCTCCAGCATTCTGTTTGCGCGCTCCTCGGCCTCGGCGCGGGAGATCCCGCGACAGGTCAGGCCATAGGCCACGTTCTCGCCCACGCTCATCATCGGGAACAGCGCGAGGCTCTGGAACACCATGTTCACGGGGCGCTTGTTGGCCGGAACGCCGATCATCGACCTGCCCCTGATGCGGATGTCGCCGGAGGTCGGATCCTCGAAGCCTGCGATCATGCGCATCAACGTGGTCTTGCCGCAGCCGGAGGGTCCGAGAATGGAGAAGAACTCACCCGGGGCGACGCTGAAGCTCACGTCGTTGACGGCCGCATGCGAGCCGAAACGCTTGACGAGGTTGATAAGATCGAGATCGGTGGATTGTGCCATGGACGCGCGCCGGAAATAGTCATCCCCCGAACGAGCCGGGGGATGACGGTCAACCAGAGTGGGGATTTACGAGCCGGCCTTCAGCCGGTCGAGGACCTTGCCTTCGATCTCCTCGATGCCGGCCGGCACTGCCGGGTACCACTTGATGTTGTCGATAGCGGTCTTCGGGAAGCTGTCGGCGAACTGGTCCTTCAGCTTGCCCTGCATGAGCTTGTCGGCACCGTTGGAAGCCGTGAAGTTGCCGGCGGAAGCGGCCACCTTCGCGGCGATCTCAGGACGCATGTTGAAATTGATCCACTTGTAGGCGGCCTCGTCGTTCCGGCCCTTGGCCGGAATAGCGAAGGTGTCGACCCAGCCCAGCGCGCCGGATTTAGGGGCGATAAACTTGATGTCCGCGTTCTCGGAGTTCAGTTTCCAACCGCCCGTATCCCACGCCATCGCGGCGACGATCTCGCCGGAGCGCAGCGCGTTGAGGAGCTGATCCTTGCCGTCCCAGAAGAACTTCACGTTCTTCTTGCACTCGGCGAGCTTGGCGCCGACCTTCTCCATCATTGCGGCGTAGGCCTTGGCATCGCCGTAGGACGCGAAGGGATTCATGCCGTTGGCGAAAGCAAAGGCGATGAGCGCCGGACGCTTGGACCGGAAGCTCGTCTTGCCCGCGAGCGCGGGATCGCAGAGGTCGTTGTAGTCGGCGACCTTCGGAGCGGCCTTTGTGTTCACGACGAGCCCATCCGTGCCCCAGATGTGGGGAACGCCGTAGACCTTGCCGTCCACGGTGGTGTTCTTCTTCGTGGATTCCAGCATGGAGGCGATGAACTGATCCGACCTGATCTTCGACAGATCGAGCGGCTTGTAGATGCCGAACTCGGTCTGCGGGCCCGCGATGCGGTCCTGGCTCGGCTGCACCAGATCGAAGCCCGCGCCTTGCGTCGCGCGCAGCTTGGAGATCATCTCCTCGTTGTTCGAGAGCGTGATCTCAACCTCGATGCCAGTTTCCTTCGTGAACTGGTCCACGACCTCCTTCGGAGCGTAATCCGCCCATGTCAGGAGCCGCAGCTTCTCGGCCGCCTGGGCCGTCCCGGCGATCATGAGAGCGGCGAAAGCCGTGGCCAGCTTGAGGCCGGCGCGCTTGGTCAACATTGTCATCCTCCAGTATGGTTGGGCTTTTACCCGTGTTCCCCAGTTGCAAAGTTATATGACAGTGCGACGACAGGCTAGGGGGGCGAAAGCCGGCTCGGAATCCCAGCGGGAGGTGACGGCCCCCTGCCTCATCGGTATGGGTAAGCTCCGTTTTTCCGGAGGCTCCCGATCCATGCGCACCCTCTATCCCGAAATCGAACCCTACGATCAGGGCATGCTCGATGTGGACGACGGCCACCAGGTCTATTGGGAGTTGTGCGGCAATCCCCACGGCAAGCCCGTGGTGTTCCTCCATGGCGGCCCCGGCGGCGGCTGCTCGCCGGCGGCCCGGCGCCTGTTCGATCCGGACAAGTACAGGATCCTGCTCTTCGATCAGCGCGGCTGCGGACGCTCGATCCCCTATGCCAGCCTGGAGGCCAACACCACGTGGCACCTCGTAGCCGATATGGAGCGGCTGCGCGCAATGACGGGTGTGGACAAGTGGATGGTGTTCGGAGGCTCCTGGGGCTCGACGCTCGCCCTCGCCTATGCGCAAACCCATCCGGAGCGCGTCACGGAATTGGTCCTGCGTGGCATCTTCACGCTCCGGCGCGAGGAGCTGCTCTGGTACTATCAGGAAGGCGCGTCCTGGATCTTCCCGGACAAGTGGGAGGCCTTTCTCTCGCCAATCCCGCCGGAGGAACGCAGCGACCTCATGGCCGCGTACCGCAAGCGCCTGACCCACGCGGATCCGGCCGTTCAGCGCGAGGCTGCCAGAGCCTGGAGCCTCTGGGAGGGCGAGACCATCACCCTCCTCCACAATCAGGAATTCAGCGAGCAGTTCGGCGACGAACGTTACGCCATCGCGTTCGCACGCATCGAGAACCATTACTTCGTCAATGGAGGATGGTTCGAAGAGGGGCAGCTGATCCGCGACGCCCATAAGCTGAAGGACATTCCCGGCGTGATCATCCAGGGCCGCTACGACGTCGCCACGCCGCCCAGGACGGCGTGGGATCTGCACAGGGCCTGGCCCGAGGCCAAGTTCATCATGGTGCCGGATGCGGGCCACGCGGTGAACGAACCCGGCATCCTGCATCACCTCATCGAGACGACGGACGCTTTCGCGAAGGGATGACGCCCCCGACGAGTGCGACCTACTTCGCGGTCCAGCCGCCGTCCATGGAGAGGTTGGCGCCCGAGATCTGGCTTGCCGCGTCCGAACAGAGGAACACGGCGAGCGCCGCCACCTGCTCGACGGTCACGAACTGCTTGGTGGGCTGCGCTTCGAGCAGGACCTCGTTGATCACCTGCTCCTTGGTCATGTTGCGCGCCTTCATGGTGTCCGGGATCTGTCTTTCCACGAGCGGCGTCCAGACATAGCCGGGGCTGATGCAGTTCACCGTGATGCCATGGGTCGCCACCTCCAGCGCCACGGTTTTCGTGAGGCCTGCGATGCCGTGCTTGGCCGCCACATAGGCCGCCTTGAAGGGCGAGGCCACGAGGGAATGAGCCGAGGCCGTGTTGATGATGCGGCCCCATTGGCGCGCCTTCATTCCCGGCACCGCGGCGCGGATGGCGTGGAAAGCGGAGGAGAGATTGATCGCGATGATCTGATCCCACTTCTCGACCGGGAATTCCTCGACCGGAGAGACGAACTGGATGCCCGCGTTGTTGACCAGGATATCGACGGTGCCCAGGGACCTTTCGGCCTGGTGGACCATGTCGGCGATCTCATCGCTTTCAAGCATGTTGGCCGGGTGATAGATGGCCTTCACGCCGAACTCGCTCTCGATGGCGGCGCGGGTCTTCTCGATCTCCGCCTCGTCCCCGAGACCGTTGATGACCACGTTCGCGCCCTCCTTGGCGAGCGCCCGGGCGATGGCGAGCCCGATCCCACTGGTGGAGCCGGTGACGACGGCATTCTTGGACTTCAAAGTCATGATCCTCTCCGCATGGCCCATTCAACCCCAGGACTATCAAGTAACGCTCACATACCATGAAGGGGGAAGGAGGGTTGGCCTAGCAAAAAGGAGCATTCCGGCTGCTCTCCACTCGGCTCCTCTGCTCTTGGTGCATGGCGCCAGGTCAAGTCCCGCCATTGTCCCTCCGCGGCTGATGTGAGACAGATCTGGGGCAACAAAATTATGGGTGAACGGTGCAGACACCTCGTTTCCTTCCCTGTGGCGATTCCGCCCTGACGGTCGAGTTCGGGAGCGCGATCGATCCCGACCTGAACGGCAAGGTCCTTGCGCTCGATGCTCTCTTGAGAGCTAGCCCGCCCGCGGGCGTGATCGAAACCGTTCCGACCTATCGTTCCCTGACCCTGCAGTTCGACCCCACCGTCACGGATTACGGCGCGCTGACCCGCCTGCTCGAGGAAACGGTGACGAGCCTGCAGCCGGAGAACGCGATCGGCACGCGTTGGCGCGTTCCGGTGGTCTATGGCGGCGAGTACGGCATCGATCTGGAGGACGTGGCGGAGCGCCATGGCTTGACGCCCTCCCAGATCGTCGAGATTCATTCGGGCGCCGTCTACCGGATCTACATGATCGGCTTCCTGCCGGGCTTCGCCTATCTGGGCGGGCTCGATCCTCGGATCGCCACGTCGCGGCGCACCCATCCGCGGCTGAAGGTTCCGAGCGGGTCTATCATGATCGGCGGCGAGCAGGCCGGGATCGTGCCCATGGAAATGCCGAGCGGCTGGCATCTTCTGGGGCGCACGCCGGTGCTGAGCTATGCGCCGGAGCGCGATCCCGTCTTTCTCTTCACCGCCGGAGACGAGATCGTGTTCGAGCCTATCAATGCCTCGCGCTGGGATGTGCTCGAGAAGGCCGCGCTGGCGGGCGAGACCGTTGCGGAGCCGGTACGCGCATGACAAGCCTCGTGGTGAAGAATTGCGGGCCGATGACGAGCCTGCAGGATTGGGGGCGCATCGGTTATCAGCGTTTCGGCGTGTCGCCCTCCGGCGCCATGGACCGCCGCTGCCTGGCCATGGCCAATGTGCTCGTCGGCAACACGCCGGAAGACGCGGCCATCGAGTTCATGAATCTCGGCGGCAGCTTCGCCTGTGAAGGCGGCGAGCTGCAGGTCGCTCTCGCCGGCGCGGGCTGCACGGCGAGCCTCAACGATGCTCCCGTCAAGGCCAACACCACGATCATCCTGAAGGATGGCGATACGTTGCAGGTCGGCCATGCGCGCACGGGCAGCTTCTCCTACCTGGCGGTGGGGGGCGGCTTCCGGATCGAGCCCCAGCTCGGCAGCCTGTCCTTCCACCCGCGCTCGCATCTCGGCGGTTTGAACGGCGCGCCGCTGAAGGCGGGAGATCGCCTGCCCTGCCAACCGGGAGCGCCGCAGGGCGGGCCGATGCATCTGCCGCTCGAACCCCTCGAAGAGCCCGGTCCGATCCGAGTCATCTTAGGGCCGCAGGACGATTATTTCACGCAGCAGGCAATCGACACGTTCCTGACCGCCGAGTTCACCGTCAGCCCCCAGGCCGATCGCATGGGCTTTCAGCTGAACGGGCCGCGGCTCCACCATGCGAAGGGCTTCAACATCGTCTCGGACGGCATCGTGGACGGTCACATCCAGGTTCCGGGCAGCGGCCTTCCCATCGTGCTCATGCGCGACCGGCAGACGGCGGGCGGCTATCCCAAGATCGCGACGATCATCAGTGCCGATCTCGGACGCTTCGCGCAGTTGCGCCCGGGCTCTCCGGTACATTTTCGAGCAGTGTCCCGCGACGAGGCCGTGGTGGCCGCGCGCCGGATGAAGGAATGGATCGCGGCGCTTCCGTCCGCGCTCGTGCCGCTGTGCTTCGATCTGACGACCGAGCGTCTTCTCAGCACCAACCTGATCGGCGGCATGGTGGATGCGCTCGCCCCCAAAGTCCCCGACCACACGGCCTGAAGGAAGTCGGGGCGCCCGATCTCGGCGCCCCTTCCCGTCTTACCTCGTCTTGACGCCGCTCTCCTCCGAGCGGTCCGCCGCCCCGGCGGCCTTCGCCTCGCGGCGGCGCTCGTGGAGAATCCATTCCGTGTAGCCGTTGGGCTGCGCCGCGCCCTTGAAGACGAGGTCACAGGCCGCCTGGAAGGCCGGGCCGTCGAAGGCGGGCGCCATGGGCCTGTAGAGCGGATCGCCCGCGTTCTGCCGGTCCACGACCTCGGCCATCCAGCGCAGGGTCTGCATCACCTGATCTTCTGTCACGATGCCGTGGCGCAGCCAGTTCGCGAGATGCTGGCTGGAGATGCGCAAGGTGGCGCGGTCCTCCATCAGTCCCACGTCGTGGATATCCGGCACCTTGGAGCAGCCGACGCCCTGGTCGATCCAGCGCACCACATAGCCGAGAATGCCCTGGCAGTTGTTGTCGAGCTCCTGCTGCACCGCATCCGGCGCCCAGTTCGACTGCGACACGGGGATGGTGAGGATGTCGGACAGTTTCGCGCGCGGGCGGGATCTCAGCTCGGCCTGGCGGGCCTGCACGTCCACTTGGTGATAATGGAGTGCATGCAGAGTCGCGGCGGTGGGCGACGGCACCCAGGCCGTATTCGCGCCCGCCTGCGGATGACCGATCTTCTGGGCCATCATGTCCGCCATCTTGTCGGGCGCGGCCCACATGCCCTTGCCGATCTGGGCATGGCCCGGCAGGCCGCAGAGCAGTCCCACATCGACATTGCTGTCTTCATAGGCTTTGATCCACTCCGTGGATTTCATGTCGTTCTTGCGGATCATGGGACCCGCTTCCATCGAGGTGTGGATCTCGTCTCCGGTGCGGTCCAGGAAGCCTGTGTTGATGAAGAAGATGCGCTCCGCAGCTGCCTTGATGCACGCTTTGAGGTTGACCGTTGTGCGCCGCTCCTCGTCCATGATGCCCATCTTGAGGGTGTGGCGGGGAAGATTCAGCATGTCCTCCACGGCGGCGAAGAGATCGCTGGCGAAAGCCACCTCGTCCGGCCCGTGCATCTTGGGCTTCACGATGTAGATCGAGCCCGTGCGGCTGTTGCGGAACCCGCCCGTGCCCTTGAGGTCGTGGATCGCGATCAGCGAGGTGACGGCCGCGTCCAGGATCGTCTCGGGAATCTCCTGCCCCGCCTCGTCCAGCACCGCATCGGTGAACATGTGATGGCCGACGTTGCGCACCAGCATGAGGCTGCGGCCATGGAGGCGAACCTCGCCGCCGTCCGGCGCGGTATAGATGCGATCAGGATTGAGCTTGCGCTCGATGGTGCGCCCGCCCTTCTCGAAGCTCTCGACGAGATCGCCCTTCATCAGTCCGAGCCAAGTGCGATAGACCTCCACCTTGTCCTCAGCATCCACCGCCGCGACCGAGTCCTCCAGGTCCATGATGGTGGACACGGCCGCTTCGATCACGAGATCGGCCACCCCCGCCGGGTCGTCCGCGCCGATGGGGCTCGACCGGTCGATCCTGATCTCGATATGCAGGTTGTTGTGGGAGAGCAGCACGGCGGAAGGATTTTCCGCGTCGCCCTGATAGCCCACGAGCTGAGCTGCGTCCTTGAGGCCCGTTTCCCCGCCGTCCTGCAGCTTCACCGCGAGAGCGCTGCCGCGAACCTCGTAAGCCATGGCATCCTTGTGGCTGCCCTTGGCGAGCGGAGCCGCCTGATCGAGCAGCTCGCGGGCGCGGGCCACCACCTTGTCGCCGCGCACCTTGTTGTAGCCGCCGGAGCGCGTGGCGCCCTCGCCCTCGGAGACCGCATCCGTGCCGTAGAGGGCATCGTAGAGGCTGCCCCAGCGGGCATTGGCGGCGTTGAGCGCATAGCGGGCGTTGGAAACCGGCACCACGAGCTGAGGACCGGCGATGCGGGCGATCTCCTCGTCCACGTTCCTCGTCCCGACGGTGAAATCCTCCGGCTCCGGCAGCACATAGCCGATCTCGCGCAGGAAGCGCTCGTACTCGGCCTGGTCGATGGGCCGTCCTGCCCTGGTGCGGTGGTACTCGTCGATCTGGGCCTGGAGCCTGTCGCGGATGGCCAGCAGCTCGCGGTCGCGCGGCGCAAACTCCTTGACGAGCCCGGCCAAGCCTTTCCAGAAGGCTTCCGCCGATACGCCGGTGCCGGGAAGGGCCTCCTGCTCGATGAAATCGTGAAGGACCGGTGCGACCTGGAGGCCGTTCGTCTGGACGCGCGTCATTGTTCCCGCTTTCGTGGAGTGAACATTCCAAACCTTAGCTTAAGGCGACACGACTAAAAATGAAGATGGAGGCCCTTTCCATGAGACAAAGGGCTGATGCGCCACGCAGATTGATGCCGGGCAATAAAAAAGCCGCCCAAGGCGGCCGTCTCAGGGATATTTGGTGGAGCTGAGCGGGATCGAACCGCTGACCTCGTGAATGCCATTCACGCGCTCTCCCAACTGAGCTACAGCCCCACTGAAGTCCGCGGTGTTGGGGCACCGCGGCGTCTCTATAATCGGGTCGGACGCGAGGTTCAAGCCTCTTCGTCGTCTTCCAGATCACTATCGATCAGATCCGACACGTCGTCCTCGCTCTCTTCCTCGTCCTCGAGGAAGGTGTCGTCCGTGTCGTCGTCGCCCACGTCGATGTCGTCATCGACCGGGATGCCCTTTTCGGTCTCGTCAGCCTCGACCTCGTCGAGGGAGACCATCTCCGGACCGGCGGCTTCCAGCTCAGTATCCTCGTCGTCATCCGAGGTGCGGGCGACTGCTGGCGCTGCGGCGCGGCTCAAGGCCACGGCCTGGAAAACGGTGCCGCATTTCGGGCAGACCGCCGGGTCCCTGTTGAGGTCGTAGAATTTCGCGCCGCAGCTCATGCACTGGCGCTTCAAGCCGAGTTCCGGTTTGGCCACGGATATTGCCTTCGTAGAAGTGAATGGTTGGGAAGGCACCCGTTAGTCATGAGGGAAAGGCTTGTCAAATGAGAAATTGCACTGGGAGAGCGGCAACGCGCACCTTGCGGCGTGACGGCGCGGGACGCCCGTGTTAGAGCCCGCCTCCGAAGAGAAGGCTCAAGGAATACGAGAATGTCCCACGCTCATGGCCCTGCCACCCCCGTGTCCAGCAGGTCTGGAAACGCCCTGAACGGGCGCATCCGCGTTCCTGGCGACAAGTCCATTTCCCACCGTTCCATGATCTTCGGGCTTCTCTCCATCGGCGAAACCCGGGTCGAGGGCCTCCTGGAAGGCGACGATGTCCTGCGCACGGCGGAAGCCTGCCGGGCGCTCGGCGCCACCATCACGCGGGAGGCTCCCGGCCGCTGGCGAGTCAAGGGCGTGGGCATCGGCGGCCTGAGCGAGCCCGAGAGCGTCCTCGATTTCGGCAATGCGGGCACAGGCTCGCGCCTCATGATGGGCGTGGCGGGAAGCCACCCGATCACCACCACCTTCGACGGCGACGCCTCGCTGCGCAAGCGCCCCATGCGCCGCATTCTGGACCCTCTGGTGAAGATGGGCGTCACCGTGGTGAGCGAGGCGGAAGGCGGCCGGGTTCCCCTGACCCTGCGCGGACCCAAGGAAACCCTGCCCATCACCTATGAGACTCCGGCGGCCTCGGCCCAGATCAAGTCGGCAATCCTGCTGGCGGGGCTCAATTCGCCCGGCCGCACCACCGTGATCGAGCGCGAGGCGACCCGCGACCACACGGAGCGGATGCTGCGCCATTTCGGCGCAACGGTCGAGGTCGTCCCCAACGGAGCGGACGGCCGCGCCATCACTCTCCAGGGCCAGCCCGAGCTCCGCGGCACCGACATCGTCGTTCCGACCGATCCCTCCTCGGCGGCCTTCCCGCTCGTGGCGGCGCTGATCACCCCTGGCTCGGACATCCTGATCGAGGGCGTGATGATGAACCCGCTCCGCACGGGCCTGATCACCACGCTCCTGGAGATGGGTGCCTCCATCGAGCGCCTGAACGAGCGGGACGAGGGGGGCGAGACCGTGGCAGACCTTCGCGTGCGCCACAGCAAGCTCACCGGCGTGACGGTTCCCCATGGCCGCGCGCCCGCCATGATCGACGAATACCCCATCCTCGCGGTCGCGGCCTCCTTCGCCGAGGGCACCACCCGCATGCAGGGGCTCCATGAGCTGCGGGTCAAGGAATCGGACCGCTTGGCCGCCGTGGCGGCGGGCCTCGCCGAGGCAGGGGTGGAGCATGAAATCCAGGGGGACGACCTGATCGTCCATGGCTCCAGAACGGTGCGCGGCGGCGGCAGGCCGGTCGCGACCCATCTCGACCACCGCATCGCCATGTCCTTCCTCGTGATGGGCCTGGCGACGAAAGAGCCCATAGCGGTGGATGACGGGGCGATGATCATGACGAGCTTCCCCTCCTTCATCCCGCTCATGCGCGAACTCGGCGCCACGATCCAGGACTGAGCCGGCCATGATCATCGCAATTGACGGCCCCGCCGCATCAGGTAAGGGAACGTTAGGCAAGCGCCTCTCGGAGCATTTCGGCTTCGCGCATCTCGACACCGGCCTGCTCTATCGGGCCGTCGCCCGGGTGATGCTGGACCGGGAGATCGATCTCGCCGACCGGGATGCGGCCCATCAGGTGGCGCTGAACCTCGACGTGACCGATCTCGACGATCCGCGCCTGCGGGGGGCCCAGATGGGAGAGGCGGCTTCGGTGATCTCGGGCTACCAGCCCGTTCGCGACGCCCTCCTGGCATTCCAGCGCCAGTTCGCCGCACAACCTCCGGGAGCCGTTCTCGACGGCCGGGACATCGGCACCGTGGTCTGCCCTGACGCGGATGTGAAGCTCTTCATCACGGCAGCCTCCGAGGAGCGCGCCCGCCGTCGGCATCTCGAGCTGCAAAAGAGAGGCGAGCGGATTGTCTTCGAAACCATCCTCGAGGACATCCGCCGCCGGGACGAGCGCGACATGAACCGCAGCTCGGCCCCTCTGAAACCTGCAGCCGACGCGATCATTCTCGACACGACCCACCTCGACGCCGATGCGGCCTTCCAGGCCGCCCTCGATCTCGTCAGGGCCAAAAGCGGGCGTGCCTAGGGCGCTCCCCTAAGGTGACCTTGCGTCACGCCCAGAAGCTGGCACACTGAGCGAACCAGTCCGCCTCCCGTCCAAGGAGAATACGATGGTTCGCTCAGCGATGATCCATCTGGCCGCAGGACTCTCCCTGCTGTGGACGTGCCTCGCAGGGCCGGCCCAGGCGCAGAGCGAAAACGAGGTCGACCTCGCCCTCGTGATCGCCGTCGACATTTCCTTCTCCATGGATACGGACGAGCAGGCCCTGCAACGGGAGGGTTTCGCCCAGGCCTTCCGCTCCCAGCAGGTCCATGATGCGATCCGCGGCGGATTGCTCGGCAGGATCGCCGTCACCTATGTGGAATGGGCCGGCTCGCCGGACCAGCGGGTGATCGTCCCCTGGACAGTCCTCGACAATCCCGAGAGCCTGATGTCGTTTGCGGACAAGATCGCCTCGACGCCTCTGCGCCGAGCACAGCGCACATCGATCTCGGGCGCCCTCGATTTCAGCGTCCGGCTCCTCAAGGAGAGCGGCGTCGAAGCCGTGCGGCAGGTGATCGACGTGTCGGGCGACGGACCCAACAACCAGGGGCGCGGCGTGGCGCAGGCGCGCGACGAGGCCCTGGCCAAGGGAATCACCATCAACGGGCTCCCCATCATGCTGCGAAAGCCTGGCTATCTCGACATCCCCGAGCTCGACGTCTATTACAAGGACTGCGTGATCGGCGGCCAGGGGGCCTTCACGGTTCCCGTTCGCGAGCGCGACCAGTTCATCGAGGCCATCAAGACCAAGATTCTGCTCGAGATCGCCAACCTCATGCCCAAGCAGCCTTCCCTCATCAACCGCATTCAAAGCGCGCCCTCCACGAACTGCATGGCCGGCGAGATGCAGTGGCGGGATCGTTGGAGCAACTGAGCCTCTCATGAAGAAACTGACTTTGGCGCTCGTGGCCCACGACGCCAAGAAGGACGACATGGCCGATTTCGTTGCCATGTTCGAGAACGACATTCGGCCCTTCGACATCTTCTCCACCGGCACCACCGGCGGACGGGTGATGGAGCGCTGCCCCTCCCTTTCCATCACGCGCCTGAAGAGCGGCCCGCTCGGCGGCGATCAGCAGATCGGCGCGATGATCGCGGAGGGCAGGATCGACGCCCTGTTCTTTTTCGTCGATCCACTCTCGCCGCATCCGCATGACGTGGACGTGAAGGCGCTGATGCGTCTGGCTCTTGTCTACAACATCCCCATGGCCCTTAACCGCGCCTCGGCGGAGCGGCTGATCCAGTCGTTCCGGGAATAGAACCGGCGCGCGAGTCCCGCGCGGATTCGAGCGCCGCGTCGTCGGCGACGACATCATCAGAGAAGGATCTCGGACTCATTGTTCCCCTAGGGTGGGCGGCCCGATCTCACACCTTGTGCCTCAAATTCAGCCGCACGGCCTCTGACTCCACATCTTCAGATTTGCTCACCCGATCAGGTGAGCAAACGGAGAAGCCCCCGGCTAAGATCTAGCCAGGGGCCCTTAGATCAAACCAGCTCAGCGGTGTTAGCGCCGGCCGCCGCCATTGCCGTTTCCGGGACCGCCATCACCGCCCCGGCCGCCGCCATTGCCGTTTCCGGGACCGCCATCACCGCCCCGGCCGCCGCCATTGCCGGCAGGACCGTCAGCATCGGTGCCATCGCCATTGTTAGAGCCGCCAGGATTGGATGAGTCATTCCCATCCGGGTCGTTGCCGTGGCCGTTGTTTCCACGACCTCCTGCGTTACCACCCACAGAGCCAGAATCGCCGCCGATGCCGCCGGTCGAAGTGCCATCGGGCGAGCCACCAGCATTACCTACACCGCCGGTGCTTCCACGCCCCCCTACCGCGGCGCCCCCATTGTCGGCAACGGCCCCGCCGCGGCTCGGGCCTGCCCCCCCGCCCACTGTGCCGGAATTACCGATACCGCCGACAGTGCCTGCATTTCCGGAAGCACGGCTGCCGGCGCCAATGACACCCGTTCCCCCACGGACCGGGCTGGGGGCGTCTAGAAGGGAAGCAGGGCGACTGCCGATCGACCCGGTGATCGTGGCAGCCTGATCCTGGTCTTGTCGGCGATCCATTCTGCGGAGCGCCTGAGGCCGAATTGCACAACGGCAGACTTCCTGGCCCGCAACAACCCGAAGACGGCAGTTGTGGTACATAGAAACATCAGCGACAGCCGGGACACACTGCTGGGTGGACCGAGCGACCTGAGCATTGGATGGTATTGAGAAGGCAAGGGAGAGGATAGCGCCAGACAAAGCAAGAGCGTGCGAACGCTTCATGGGGTTCACCTACAAGACTTAGGATTTTTGAAAGCAGGCTGAAGAACATCAGCCTATATCCATGAAGACGCAGAGGAACGAATTTGGTTCCTAGTCCTAATTCGGCAAAAATTCTCCTCGGGTTAACCGAATTTAAACGCAAATCGGCACGGCTACACACATAGCCAGATCCGACAGACTTTCATTTACTAAGGAGAGCGGGATTTGAGGAAGAAGAACTCTGAAGGATGACGATCCCTCAGAGGGCACTATGGTCAAGACCGCAGCGAAGTGCCTTCGCGCTGAGAACAGGTTTCGCTCCGAAACAGTTCCACTTGCATTGAGAAAACTCTCGACCTCTCTCTTCACGCCTCCGGGCGACACCCATGGATGTCAGCCAAGGCCCGCGCGGATTTCCGTGCCATCGCTGAGAGCACCAAGATATTCCCGTCTCCACCGCGCGAAACCTACCGCGTCCAGATCAACACGCTGGCTGGGGCCCTGCTTGGAATGGGGCCGTTGCCCGTCGTGCATTCTCTTGCAGAGATCACCACGGCCGAGGATGTCAGGTCTGCCGCTTATGCGCGCGCCGTGTCGGCGGCGCCGTGAGCGGATCGTCCGGCCAGGGATGCTTGGGGTATTGCCCACGCATGTCGGCCCGCACCGCCGCCCATGACCCGCGCCAGAAGCCCGGCAGATCACGGGTGATCTGGATGGGACGCTGCGCCGGCGAGAGAAGGTGCAGGATGAGCGGAACGCGCCCCGCCGCGATGGTGGGATGCCTGTCGAGGCCGAACAGTTCCTGCACGCGCACCGCGAGGACGGGCCCTTCCGGCGAGCCATAATCGACCGGGATCTGCGAACCCGTCGGCACCTCGACATGCGACGGCGCCTCGGCGTCGAGGCGCCGCTGGAGGTTCCAGGGCAGAAGACCGCGCAGGGCCTCGCTGAGGAGGTCGGCGCCGATCTCGCTCAGACCGCTCTTTCCCACAAGATGTGGCGCCAGCCATTCATCCGCCGTCGCGGTCAGCGCCTCGTCGGAGAGGTCGGGCCATTCGTCGCCCTCCGCCCTGCGCAGGAACATCACGCGGTCGCGCCACTGCGCCAGCGCCTTGGACCAGGGCAGCACGTCGAGCCCCAGGGACAAGAGCCCCCTGGCAAGAGCGCGCGCGGCCTCCTCCGTCGCGGGGACCTTCAGCGGACGTTCACTCAACACGAGCGCCCCGAGGCGGCGCACGCCGCGGGCGCGCAGCGCCTTCGCCTGCCGGTCGAAGGCGATCTCGTCCCTCTGCTCCATCCTGTCCGCAAAGGCAGCCTCGATCTCCTCCACGGCGATCGGAGCGGCGGCGAGGATGCGGGCGGAGGCCGCGCCGCCCGCGATCTCGGCAATGGCGAGAGCAGGCTCCTTCGCCAGACGCTCGTGCGCCTCCAGCAAAGCGCCGCGCCCGTTCGCCATCAGATATTCGCCCGGCTTGCTCCGCGCCTTGGCGAGGCGATCGGGATAGGCGAGCGTGAGCAGGGCGCCGAAGGAGCGGGGCTCGCCTTTGGCAGGAGCCGTCCGGCTTCCTGCCCAGTTCTCGGCCATGCGCCGCATGTCCTCCGCGCGCCGCGAGCGGTCGCGGCGGAAGCGCTCGACGCGCTCGGTCAGATCCACCGCGTCGCCGCCGAGCCCACGCTCGACGAGAACGGCAGCGAGGTCCGCCGCGTCGCGCGCCTGCCCGCTCTCGCCCGCGCTCAGGACCATCCGGGCCAGGCGCGGCGGCAGAGGCAGGTCGCGCAGGCGCCGCCCCGTCTCCGTGATGCGCCCCTCGCCATCGAGCGCGTCGAGCTGTTGAAGCAGCGCGCGCGCTTCCTTCACGGCGGGAGCGGGTGGCGGATCGAGGAAGGCGAGCGTGGACGGATCCGTGACACCCCAAGCCGCGCAGTCGAGGAGCAGCGGAGCGAGATCGGCCGACAGGATCTCGGGGCGCATGAAGGCCTCGAGCGCACCGGTCGCGGCCTCCTCCCACAGTCGGTAGCAGACCCCGGGCTCCGTTCTACCGGCACGGCCGCGGCGCTGATCGGCGGCGGCGCGCGAGACGCGCACGGTCTCGAGGCGCGTCAGGCCGATATTCGGCTCATAGACGGGTACGCGGGCAAGGCCCGCATCGACGACCACCCGCACGCCCTCGATGGTGAGCGACGTTTCCGCGATGGACGTGGCGAGCACGATCTTGCGCCGGTCGGGCCTGGCGGGGCTCACCGCCAGATCCTGCACAGCCCGGTCGAGCGCACCGTAGAGCGGCGCGATGTCGATAGCGGGATCGGCGATGCGTTCGCGCAGCATGGTCTCGACGCGCCGGATCTCCCCCTGCCCCGGCAAGAATACCAGGATCGATCCTGTCTCAGCGCGAAGAGCGCGGGTGACGGCATCCGCTACCTGATCCTCGATGCGCCGATTGGGGTCGCGCCCGAGATAGCGGGTCTCCACCGGATAGGCCCGCCCCTCGGACTCGATCACCGGTGCATCCCCCAGGAGCTTCGCCACGCGTGCGCCATCGAGCGTCGCCGACATGACGAGCAGGCGCAGGTCCTCGCGCAGGCCGCCCTGCGCATCAAGGGCGAGGGCAAGACCGAGATCGGCATCGAGAGAACGCTCATGAAACTCGTCGAACAGCACGGCTGCGGTGCCGTCGAGGGAGGGATCGTCGAGGATCATGCGGGCGAAGACGCCTTCCGTCACCACCTCGATCCGCGTCCTGCGGCTCACCTTGGAGCCCAGGCGGACGCGAAGGCCGACCGTCTCTCCCACCGGCTCCCCCAGCGTCTGGGCCATGCGCTCCGCCGCGGCCCGAGCCGCCAGGCGGCGGGGCTCCAGCACGATGATCTTTCCGCCCCCCACCCAGGGCTCGTCGAGCAGGATGAGCGGCACCCGTGTGGTCTTGCCCGCACCGGGCGGGGCGACCAGCACCGCATTGGCGCTGCTGCGCAGGCTCGCCGAAAGATCGGCGAGCACCGCATCGATGGGCAGAGAGGTATCGAAAACGCGCATGCCGCCTGATGGCGCAAGCCGGCCCGAAGAGCAAGCCTGCCTCAGACGGGAAAGCCGTATCGCCGCAGCTCCACGGCGAGATCGACCTGCTCGTCGGGATAATGGATCGCGTGCATGCCCACCGCGCGGGCCGTTTCGACATTGGCCCGCGAATCGTCGATGAACACGCAATCGGCCGCATCGAGCCCGTAGCGGTCGACCAGGAGGTGGTAGATGGCGGGATCGGGCTTCAGAAGCCGCTCGTCGCCCGAGACGATCACCCCGTCGAATCCTGCCAGGAAGGGAAAGAGCTCCTTCGCAAGGCTGAACTTGGGCCCCGAGAAGTTGGTGATGGAGTAGTTCGGCACCCCGGCCCCCCGCAGCCGCAGGAGCAGGGCCACGTTCTGCTCGTAGGTCCCCGAGATGGTTTCCGGCCAGCGCTCGTGGAAGGCGCGAATCGCGCTCTCATGCCGAGGATGCTCGTTCACGAGAAGGGCGACCGCCTCGTCCCAGTCGCGGCCTCTGTCCTGCTCCACGTTCCAGGCCGGTGTGCAGACATGGCCCAGGAACCACTCCATCTCCGTCTCGTCCTCGAAGATGGTGCGGTAGAGATGGCGCGGATCCCAGCGCAGCAGGACGTTGCCAATATCGAAAACCACCGTCGTGGGTTGCCGAGTGTTCACGATTGCCCCTCTTGCCCGGTCGTCAGGCCCTTATCTCTTCGGCCATCGCTTGGCCATTCGCCGATCGGACATGGCGGCCGTGAACGCCGCCCCTGCCCTCATCCCGCCGGAGGCGGAGCCGGCGCCGGCCGGGCGGGGAGAACCGCTCCCCGCCCAGCCCCCGTCGCACAGGCCCTGAAGGCGATCAGCCGCCGATGTTGTAGGCCGCCAAAGCCGCCATGTTGACGATGTCGTTGTCGGTGGCGCCGAGCGAGACGATCTGCACCGGCTTGTCGAGCCCCACCACGAGCGGCCCCATGACCATCGCGCCGCCGAGCTCCTGCAGCAGCTTGGTGGAGATGGATGCGGAGTGGAATGCGGGCATGACGAGCACGTTCGCAGGCCCGGTCAGGCGGCTGAAGGGATATTGCGCCATGAGATCGCGATTGAGCGCCACATCCGCCGCCATCTCGCCGTCGTATTCGAAATCGACTCGCAGGTCGTCGAGGATCTCCACGGCTTCCTGGATCTTCTCGGCGCGCTCGGCGCGCGGATGACCGAAGGTCGAGAACGACAGCAGCGCCACGCGTGGCTCGTAGCCGAGGCGGCGGGCCACCCCTGCGGCTTCCATGGCGATTTCCGCCAGCTCCTGCGCATTCGGCATTTCGTGGATCGCGGTATCCGCCACGAGAACCGTGTGCCCGCGCGCGAGGCAGAGCGAGACGCCGATGACCCGGTGGCCGGGCTTGGCGTCGATCACATGCCGAACATCGGCGAGCGCCGTCGAATAGTTGCGGGTCGCGCCCGTCACCATGGCGTCCGCATCGCCGAGCGCGACCATCGAGGCCGCGAAGTGATTGCGGTCCTGATTGATCAGGCGCTGGCAGTCGCGGAACAGATAGCCCTTGCGCTGCAGGCGCTCGTAGAGGAACTGCGCATAGGTGCTGTTGCGATGGGAGAGGCGTGCGTTGTGGATCTCGATGCCTTCGCGGCCCTCGAGGTCGATGCCGGCCTGCGCAGCCGTCTCGTAGATCCGCTCCTCGCGTCCCACGAGGATGGCGCGGCCGAGTCCCTGGTTGACGAAGGACAGAGCGGCGCGGATGACCTTCTCCTCCTCGCCCTCGGCGAAGACCACGCGCTTGGGCATCTTGCGCACCCGCTCGAAGATGCGGTTGAGCGTCCCGGCGACGGGATCGCGCCGCGCGGAGAGCTGCGCCTTGTAGGCTTTCATGTCCACGATGGGACGGCGGGCTACGCCCGTATCCATGGCCGCCCGGGCCACCGCCATCGGAATGGTGTGGATGAGACGCGGATCGAAGGGGACGGGTATGATGTAGTCGCGGCCGAAGCGTGGCCGCGCGCCCTGGTAGGCTGCCGCGACCTCGTCCGGCACGTCCTCGCGGGCGAGCTCGGCCAGCGCCTGCGCGGCCGCGACCTTCATCTCCATGTTGATCGTGGTAGCCTGCACGTCGAGGGCGCCGCGGAAGATGTAGGGGAAGCCCAGGACGTTGTTGACCTGATTGGGATAATCCGATCGTCCGGTGGCGATGATCACATCATTGCGGATGCGCGCCACTTCCTCGGGCGTGATCTCCGGATCGGGATTGGCCATGGCGAAGATGATCGGATTGGGCGCCATGGACCGGATCATGTCGTCCGTGAAGGCGCCCTTTGCGGAAAGGCCGAACACCGCGTCCGCTCCGTTCAGCGCATCGGCCAGCGTCCGCGCATCCGTCTCGGCGGCGTGCGCGGACTTCCACTGGTTCATGCCCTCCGTGCGGCCTTTGTAGATGACGCCCTTCGTGTCGCAGAGGATCACGTTGTTGGGCGCGAAGCCCATGGCCTTCAGAAGCTCGGTGCAGGCGATGCCGGCAGCCCCCGCGCCGTTCACCACGAGCCTGGTCTCAGCCATGTCCCGGCCGGTGAGATGCAGCGCGTTGATGAGCCCCGCGGCGGCGATGATGGCCGTGCCGTGCTGGTCGTCATGGAAGACGGGAATGTCCATGAGTTCCCGCAGGCGTTCCTCGATGATGAAACATTCGGGCGCCTTGATGTCCTCCAGGTTGATGCCGCCGAAGGAGGGGCCCAGATAGCGGACGCAGTTGATGAAGGCATCAGCGTCCTCCGTGTCGACCTCGAGGTCGATGGAATCCACGTCCGCGAAGCGCTTGAAGAGAACCGACTTTCCCTCCATCACGGGTTTCGACGCCAGCGCGCCGAGATTGCCGAGCCCCAGGATCGCCGTGCCGTTCGAGATCACCGCCACCATGTTGGAGCGCGTGGTGTAATCGAAGGCGCATGCCGGGTTTTCCGCGATCGCCAGCACCGGCACCGCCACGCCCGGTGAATAGGCCAGGGACAGATCCCGCTGGGTCGCCATCGGCTTCGTGGGCACGACCTCGAGCTTGCCGGGTCTGCCTTGGGCATGGAACTGCAGCGCCTCCTGGTCGGTGAAGGTGGGGCGCTTGCGGCGATTGAAGGACGTTTCTTCGGTCATGGGACTTTCGTGTTTCTGGCCACAGGGCGCGTGTTCGAAGGGGGATGCGACCATAAGGCCTAGGGCAGCCCGTCTCAAGACTTGTGCACACCCTTTGCCCGGCGTCCAGGATACGGGTGAAAGGGAGAGCAGGCTTTGCTACATAGGGCGGATGTCGTCCCAAGCCCTGTACCGAGCCTCCGACCGAAACGAGCAGACCAGTCCCGCCGGCCAGAAGCCCGCGCAGGACAGCCGCGTCACGCCCATGATGGCGCAGTATATCGAGATCAAGGCCGCCAATCCGGACAGCCTGCTGTTCTACCGGATGGGGGATTTCTACGAGCTGTTCTTCGAGGATGCGGAAATCGCGAGCCAGGCGCTCGGGATCGTGCTCACCAAGCGCGGCAAGCATCTGGGGCAGGACATTCCCATGTGCGGCGTGCCGGTGGACCGGGCGGACGATTACCTTCAGAGGCTCATCGGCCTCGGCCACCGGGTCGCCGTCTGCGAACAGACCGAGGATCCGGCCGAGGCGAAGAAGCGCGGCTCCAAATCCGTGGTGCGCAGGGACGTGGTGCGCCTCGTCACCCCCGGCACCATTACCGAGGAGCGCCTGCTGGAGCCGGGTCGCGCCAATTTCCTTCTGGGCCTGGCCCGCCGCCGCATCTCCGATACGCAATGGTGCTACGGCCTTGCCGCCGTGGACATCTCCACGGGCCATTTCGTCCTGAGCGAGACCGATGCCACGGGCCTGCCCGCGGAAATCGCCCGCTTCGAGCCACGCGAGATTCTGGTGCCCGACGTCATCCACGACGACCCGGAGCTTTCCGGCTTCTGGCGGGAGACCCGGGCGTCGATCACGCCGCTCTCCCGGGACGGGCTCGATCCGGCCTCTGCGGAGCGGCGACTGAAGGAGTATTTCGGCGTCGCCACCCTGGACGCCTTCGGATCCTTCGGCCCGGCCGAGATCACGGCGGCGGGCAGCGTGCTGTTCTACATCGAGAAGACGCAGATCGACAGCCGCCCGGTTCTCAACCCGCCGTCTCGCGAAACCGCCGGGGCGGCGCTTGCCATCGATGCGGCGACCCGCGCCAATCTCGAACTCACGCGCACGCTCGCGGGCGAGCGCGCCGGCAGCCTGCTCGCGACCATCGACCGCACGGTGACTCCGGGCGGAGCCCGCTGTCTCGCGGAGCGGCTGGCGGGTCCCCTCACCGATTCCGACTTGATCCGCGAGCGGCAGGATGCGGTGGCCTTCCTGGCGGAGAACGCGGATCTGCGCGAGCGCCTGCGGCGCATCCTCAAGCGTTCGCCGGATCTGGCGCGGGCCTTGTCGCGCCTCAGCCTCGGGCGCGGCGGGCCGCGCGACCTCGCCTGCGTGCGAGACGGGTTGTTCGCGGCGCGCGAACTCGGGCTCGAACTCGCCATCACGCCGGATCTGCCGAAGGAGCTTTCAACGAATGCGCGGCAGCTCCAGTCCCTGCGCACGGACGTGGCGGACAGGCTCGCGGCTGCGCTCGCGGACGAGTTGCCGCTGCTCAAGCGCGACGGCGGCTTCGTGCGCGCCGGATACGACGCCAATCTCGACGAGCTGCGCGAGCTGCAGCAGGATTCCCGCCGCTTCATCGCGGCGCTCCAAGCACGCTACGCCAGCGATACCGGCTGCCGCACCCTCCGGGTGAAGCACAACCACATGATCGGCTATTTCGTCGAAGTGCCGCAGAACGTGGGCGAGGATCTGCTGAAGGATCCCTTCAAGGACATCTTCATCCACCGCCAGACCATGGCGGGCGCCATGCGCTTCTCCACGCAGGAACTGGGCGAGCTGGAGGCGAAGATCGCCTCCGCCGCCGACCGCGCCCTGAAGATCGAACTCGGCCTCTTCGACGAGATGGCGCAAGAACTTCTCGATCTTTCGGGCGAGGTCGCCTCGGCCGCCGGGGCCATCGCCGTGATCGACGTGACGGCCGCCTTGGCCGATCTCGCCGTGCGGCTCGACTGGACCCGGCCCGTCGTCGACACGAGCCTCGCCTTCGCGGTGAAGGGTGGCCGCCATCCGGTCGTCGAGGCGGCCCTCAAACAGGAAGGTACGGCCTTCATCGCCAACGACGCCGACCTCTCGGGCAAGGATGCAGGCCGCATTCTGCTGATCACCGGCCCGAACATGGGCGGAAAGTCGACCTACCTGCGCCAGAATGCGCTCATCGTCGTTCTGGCTCAGATGGGTTCCTTCGTTCCTGCGAAGGAGGCGCATATCGGTGTCGTCGACCGCCTCTTCTCCCGCGTGGGGGCAGCCGACGATCTCGCCCGCGGCCGCTCGACCTTCATGGTCGAGATGGTGGAGACCGCCGCCATCCTCAATCAGGCGACGGCGCGCTCCCTCGTCATCCTCGACGAGATCGGCCGCGGCACGTCCACCTTCGACGGCCTGTCCATCGCCTGGGCCGCCATCGAGCACCTGCACGAGGCCAATCGCTGCCGCGCGCTCTTCGCCACGCATTTTCACGAACTGACCGCCCTCGCCGAGAGGCTGCCGCGCATTCACAATGCGACGCTGAAGGTCACGGAATGGAACGGAGACGTGGTGTTCCTGCACGAGGTGGTGCCCGGCGCCGCCGACCGTTCCTACGGCTTGCAGGTGGCACGCCTTGCCGGCCTTCCCTCGGCGGTGGTCGAGCGCGCGAAGACGATTCTGAGCGAGCTCGAGAAATCGGACAGGGAGCACCCGAAGCGGGCGCTCGTCGACGATCTGCCGCTCTTCGCCGCCCCGGTTCGCTCGCAGCCCGCCAAGGCCCCGCAGAAGGACATTCTGCGCGAGGCTCTCGACGCGCTCGATCCCGATCAGATGACGCCACGGGAAGCGCTCGAGGCGCTCTACCGGTTGAAGGCTCAACGATAGGAGATAAGGGTCTTAGGACAGCTTGGAGCTGCTGTCCTCGCGGCTGTTCGCATCAAAAGGGACGAACGTCATCCGGTCCGTGCCCCTGGGTTCATGCTCCTGCTCGGCGGTGACATAGGCCAAAGCCTCCTGCACGCCGCGCTCAGTATAGGGCTTTGCGATCACGCCGCGCGCTCCGGCAAAGTCCTCGGGGATGCGCTTGGCATTGGCCGTCATGAACAGCACGGTCACATGATGCTGGTCGGAGAGATTACGGGCGACGTCGATCCCCGTTAGCCCGTCGGCCAGGTGGATGTCCACGAAGGCGAGATCGGGCGCAAGCTGCTGGCCGAGGGCGATGGCTTCGCCCGACGTGGCGGCAATCCCAACCACGTCGTGTCCTGCGTCCTGAAGCAGACTCTCGAGCTCCAGCGCGATCAGGAACTCGTCTTCGACGATGAGGATGCGTAAAGGCTTCACGTTACTCAACCCGTGCCTCCCCGGCATCCCGCGGCATGAGAGATACAAGAAACTCAACCGCCTTACGTGGCCTTCGGGCACGGCAAGTCAACCGATTCCTGATCCGTTGGTCTTGCATATTCCCAAAGATGATTTGCAGCGGTTGCGATCGGCAGCTGTGGTAGTGCGCCGCCTCCTGCTGCCCTGCCTCCTGAAGGGGGGCTCCGGCGCGTGGCGAAGCGAACTGGGAGAACATGGCGTTCATGCTCGAGGAACTGAGAACCCTGCGCTTTCGCGCATACGGAACGCCCCCATCCTGGCATCTCTTTTTGCCATGATCGTTAGTCTCTTCACGGAACGGCCATCCCCTTGAGCGGGCCGGCGGCAATGGCACCGGCACAGTCTGACTCAACGTCATGAGGCCAGAACGGTTCCACGGCTTTTCCGAGGATTTCTCCGAAGTGGACGAGGTTTGTGAAACACTATCGCACTTGATTGTGCCGCGTTAAAGTTGCCCCCGCTTGCGGGGGGTTGAGCCTGATGGTCACGCGCGTTTCTACTGTTGCCTTCGAGGGAATCGAAGCGCGCACGGTCGACGTGCAGGTGCAGATCTCCCCAGGCACGGTCGCCTTCACGATCGTCGGACTGCCCGACAAGGCCGTGGCGGAATCTCGCGAACGGGTCCGCTCGGCCCTGATCGCCTCCGGCCTTGCCCTTCCGGCGAAGCGCATCACCGTCAATCTCGCTCCCGCAGACCTTCCAAAGGAAGGCAGTCATTACGATCTTCCCATCGCTCTTGGCATCATGGCCGCGATCGGCGCCATCCCGGAGGATGCCCTCAACGGCTTCACGGTACTGGGAGAACTGGCGCTCGACGGCTCCATCACCTCCGTGGCCGGCGTGCTGCCTGCTGCTATGGCGACCGTGGAGCGCCACCATGGATTGATCTGCCCGCAAGCTTGCGGGCCGGAGGCGGCCTGGGCCAGCCGCGAACTCGAGATCCTGGCCCCGCGCTCGCTGATTCAGCTCGCCAACCACTTCAAGGGCACGCAGGTCATGAGCCGGCCGGAGCCCGCCATCATGCCGGCCTCCAGCACGCTGCCGGATCTGCGCGACATCAAGGGGCAGGAAAGCGCCAAGCGAACCCTCGAGATCGCCGCGGCAGGCGGGCACAATCTCCTGATGAGCGGGCCTCCGGGTGCAGGAAAGTCCATGCTCGCCCAGCGCCTGCCTTCGATCCTGCCTCCGCTCTCGCCCCGTGAACTCCTGGACATTTCGATGATCCAGTCCGTAGCGGGCCTGTTGGCGGACGGCGCGCTCTCGAACCGGCGGCCCTTCAGGGCCCCGCACCACTCCGCCTCCATGGCCGCCCTCGTCGGCGGCGGTCTCAATGCCAGACCCGGTGAGGCGTCGCTGGCCCATCACGGTGTTCTTTTTCTCGATGAGCTTCCCGAATTCCAGCCTCAGGTGCTCGACTCCCTGCGCCAGCCCCTGGAGACGGGGGAAATCCTGATCGCGCGGGCGAATCACCGGGTGACCTATCCGGCCCGGTTCCAGCTCGTGGCCGCCATGAATCCCTGCCGGTGCGGGCAGGGAACGGAACCCGGCTATGTCTGCCGTCGCCAGCCGAACGAGCGCTGCATCGCGCAATACCAGGCGCGCCTGTCCGGTCCGCTCCTCGACCGGATCGACCTGGCCATCGACGTGCCCGCCGTGACTGCGGCAGATCTCATTCTGCCGCCTCCGGAAGAAGGTTCTTCCCAGGTTGCCGCCAGAGTGGCCGCGGCACGCAGGCGGCAGGAGAAGCGGTATTCCGCCTTGAAGGAGAAAGGCATCATGACCAATGCCGCCTGCCCCCCGGCCCTCCTCGAGGACGTGGCGCAGCCGGATCCGGATGGGCTCGCCCTGATCCGCGATGCCGCCAATGCCATGCGGCTCTCGGCGCGCGGTTTCCATCGGGTTCTGAAGGTAGGCCGGACGCTTGCCGATCTCGATGGGGAAGAGCGCATCCGGCGCATCCATGTGGCAGAAGCCCTCTCCTACCGGGCCCATACGGACTGCCGGTCGGCGGCATGACCCCATGAACCCACAAGGCGTTGTTGTGAGAGGATACGCCACTTGTGATAGATTTCGTCACACAACGGTTTGAAACGATGGCTATGTCACGGCGAAAGGCCGGCACGACCACCGGCCGCCTGGCCCACGAGACCTCGATGACTTCTTCTCTGCTGAACGGCATGACAGCTTCCATGAAACCGGCGCTGGCGCCCGCCTTGAAGGGCTTTCGCGAAATGGTGAGGAGAACCGTCCGCCATTACGGCAGCTTCGACCCCGTGCTCGGCCGGATCGGCTCCCTGGAAGTGCGCCTGGCGACGACAGCCCAGGAAATTCGCCAGGCGCAGAAGCTGCGCTTCAAGGTCTTCTACGAGGAGATGTCGGCCGTGCCGCGGGGAGCCGCCCTGCTCTCGCGTCGGGATGTGGATGAATACGACGCCATCTGCGACCATCTTCTCGTCCTCGATCACGATACGAAGGCAGGTCCCCTGCAGCGCGCGAAGCCGAAGGTAGTCGGCACTTACCGTCTTCTGCGCCAGGATGTGGCGGAACGTCATCAGGGTTTTTACACCCGCGGCGAATACGACATCGCTCCCCTTCTGAGGGCGCATTCCTCATTGCGGTTTCTCGAACTCGGCCGCTCCTGCGTTCTCGAGTCCTATCGCAACAAACGCACCGTCGAATTGCTGTGGCACGGCATCTGGGCCTATGTGCTCAACTACAAGGTCGATGTGATGATCGGCTGCGCGAGCCTTGAGGGCACGAACCCGCAGGAACTCGCCCTGCCCTTGAGCTTCCTCCATCATTATGCCGCCGCACCTGCCGAGTGGCGGGCTGAAGCCCTGCCCGAGCGCTTTACCCGGATGGACGTTCTGCCGAAGGAGGCCATCGATCCCAAGGCGGCGCTGCATGCCCTGCCGCCTCTGATCAAGGGTTATCTGCGGCTCGGCGCGAGCTTCGGATTCGGTGCCGTGATCGACAAGCAATTCGGCACGACGGACGTGCTCGTCATTCTGCCGGTCTCCGCGATCAACCCGCGCTACATCGACCATTTCGGCCCGGCCGCAAACCGTCACGCGGCGTGAGCGCGTTCGCCAGGCTCGCAAACGGATAGAGCATCGGATCGGCCCCAACGGAGCAGGTCCATTTCTCACGTCCGACGCTCTGGTCGCTCGCGACTGGTGCAGGAACCCAGCTACACGCCGAGCGCGTCGCTGGTCGGATGATCCGCAACACGCCTGTCCCCCGGCCTGGGCGTTTCCGGGAGAAGCTGACCCGGTTGAGGGAAGCGAAACGCCCTCTTCAGCGAGGGCGCCTTCCGCCACCGTCAGACCAATTTCGCCTTTTGTGCGATTTCATCTGTATCCAGGGCTACGGCAATGGCATGGATCACGGCCGCGATGCGCATTGTGGTGTGTCCCGCCTTCCCTCCCAAACCGTCATTGCGGGATGTCCTGCTCATGTCCTTGGATGCACATGTCGCCGGCATGATGACGAGCCTGAAACATGCATGAGCTGAATGAACGGCCCGATGGACAAGACCGGCCTCCTGCCCGCCTCCCGATCAACCCGCTCGACCTCGATTGTTGCGGCCCGACCGCGAACCGTCACGCCGCGGAGTTGGACTCACCCGCTGCATGGAGCGCAGCGAGACCTTCGCGATAGGTGGGATAGCGCAGGCGCACGCCGAGCTCGTCCTTGATCAGGCGGTTCGAGACACGCTTGTTCTCTGCATAGAAGCTCAGCGCCATGGGGCTCATCCGCGCTGCCTCGAAGGCGGTTTCGGGCGGCGGTTCGGCGCCCGCCAGCCGGGCGGCATAGGCGACGACATCCTGCGGAGGCGCGGGCTCGTCATCGGTCACGTTGTAGATCGCACCGGCGCGAGGCCTGCTCAGCGAAGCGACGAGCGTTGCGGCAATGTCGTCGACATGGATGCGGTTGAACACCTGCCCCGGCTTCACGATGCGCTGAGCGGTTCCCCGTGCGAGGCTGACGAACGCATTGCGTCCCGGCCCGTAAATTCCGGTCAGGCGGAACACGTGAACGGCCTGCCCCGTCTTGCGCCCCAGATCGAGCCATGCCTGCTCGGCGGCGAGGCGCTGCTCCGATGAGCGGCTTTGCGGCGCTGGAGGCGTCGTCTCGTCGATCCAGGCTCCGCCATGATCGCCGTAGACCCCTGTGGTGGAGAGATAGCCGATCCATGAGGCGCCGGACGATGCGATCCGTTCCGCGAAACGGTTCAGCGTGGGATCGCCCTCTGCATCGGGCGGCGCCGAGACCAGAATCGCCCCGGCACCCCGAAGATCGTCCCAAAGGCCGCCATCGCCCTCTGCAAGGGGATGCGCGGCCACGCCCTGAACCCTGAGATCCTGCGCCCTGCCGTCCTCACGTACCGTTCCGGCCACATGCGTCCAGGGGAAGGCCCGGATGAACGCCCGCGCCGTATAGCCGAGACCGAAAACGAATAGCCTCACGCCGCTACCTCCTCCTGTATCCCGAGGGCGCGGCTCCATTCCACACGCACATCCGCATCCTCCTCGCGCTCGAAGCGGCCGGCACCGAGGGATGCAATGGCCTCGCGCGGGAGCAGGCGGCCGACCGCCCAGACCGCCATGGCCCGCACGAGCGGGGAAGGGTCGTCGAGGAGGCGCGCGGCCTCATCGGCCAAAGCGGCATCGCCTGAATTGCCGATAGCGATGAGCACGTTCCGGATGAAGCGGTCCCGCCCCGTGCGCTTGATGGGCGTGCCGGAGAAGCGGGTACGGAATGCGGGATCGTCGAGGCGCGCCAGATCAGCGAGCGGCAGAGCGGCGAGGTCGTCCCGCTGCATGAGCTTCGCCTCGCGGCTCGCCTGGGCGAACTTGTTCCATGGACAGACGGCGAGGCAATCGTCGCAACCGAAGATGCGGTTGCCGATTCCGGGGCGCAGCTCCTCCGGGATGTGCCCCTTGTGCTCGATCGTCAGATACGAGATGCAGCGCCGCGCATCGAGCTGGAAGGGAGCCGGAAAGGCGTTGGTCGGGCAGATATCGAGGCAGCGCCGGCACGAACCGCAATGGTTGCGCTCAGGCTCGTCGGCGGGAAGCTCCGCCGTGGTGAAGATCGCGCCGAGGAAGAGCCAATTGCCGAATTCCCGCGAGACGATGACGGTGTGCTTGCCCTGGAAGCCCAGGCCCGCCGCTTCCGCGAGAGGCTTTTCCATGACCGGCGCCGTGTCCACGAATACCTTCACGTCGGACGAGGCCCTGGAGGCGAGGAAGCCGGCGACCTCCTTGAGCTTGCCCTTGATCACGTCGTGATAATCCCGGTTGCGGGCATAGATCGAGATCGACCCGCGATCCTTCTTGGCGAGCGTCGCCAGCGGATCGCCAGTAGGGCCGTAATTGACGCCCAGCAGAATGACGCTGCGCACGTCCGGCCAGAGCACGCGGGGATCGGCGCGGCGCTCGGCGGTGTCCGCCATCCAGTCCATGGAGGCGTGGCGGCCTGCCTCCAGCCACGCTTTCAGGCGCTCCGGCGCGAGCGGGATCGAATCCGGGGCAGCGATGCGGATCGTGTCGAAGCCGATCTGCCTGGCGCGCTCCACGAAGGCGCGCTTCAAGGCTTCGCCGTTCCTCCCCACCCCTGCCGCATGGTCCGGGCGAACGACCGGGTCCCCCTCGTTCCGGTCGTGCTTTAGAAATCCAGATTGCCGTAGTGCTCCGCCGGCGCCATGCCCGGGACCCGATCCGCCAGGAGCGCGCGAAACGACGGCCGGGATTTCACCCGGGCGTACCACTCCTTCGCCGTTTCGTTCTCGTCCCATGGCACGTCGCCGAGATAATCCACCACAGAGAGATGGGCAGCCGCCGCCAGATCCGCATAGGTCATCTGGTCGCCGGCCAGCCAGTTTCTCTGAGCAATCAGGAAGCCGATATATTTCAGATGGTATCGCACATTGGTCCGCGCGGCGCGAATCGCGCCCATATCCGGCGGACCGCCGCCCAATTCCGCGGGCATGAACCGCTTATAGATCTTTTCTGTGGCAAGGTAGTCGGAAACCTCCTCGTGGAATTTGCCGAGAAACCAGTCGAGCAGGCGGCGCACCTCGACCCTTTGCGCGATGTTCTGCGGCAGGAGCCTCCGGCCGTTCAGCCCCTCCCCCTGTACATCGTCGAGGTAACCCGCAATACCCCGCGCTCCCGGAACGGCCAAGCCGCTGTCGTCGACCAGAACGGGGAGAGTCCCGGCGGGGTTCATCTCCAAAAAGGGGATGCGCCGTTCCCACGGCTTCTCCTCGACGAGTTCCGTCGCGAGACCTGTTTCCGCGAGAATAAGGCGCGCGAACCGCGAATGCGGACAGAAGGGGTAAGAATGCAGGATGGCCATGAATGATGTGAGCGCGAAACAGGCGGCGAGAATAAGGCCGCGCCCTGTTAACGGGCGGTAAGGAATTTTGGTGAATCTCATGCTCCAGACGCATGAAGACGGCCTTGATGCTGCAATGCTTTCTTGACACGTCCGGGGACGCCCCTGCATCTGGCGCCGTTTCAAGGATTTTCAACGATGGCGAATATCATCGAGGCGCTCTTCCTGGGCCTCATCGAAGGACTGACAGAATTCCTGCCTGTCTCCTCCACCGGTCATCTGCTGCTTGTCGGCCACTTCCTCGGGTTCGAGTCCACGGGCAAGACTTTCGAAGTTCTGATCCAGCTGGGCGCGATCCTCGCAATCCTCTCGGTCTATTTCAACAAGCTCTGGACCATCGCCAAGGCCCTGCCCTACCATCCCGATGCGCGGCGCTTCGTGATCGGTGTCGTCATCGCCTTCCTGCCGGCGGCGCTCATCGGCGCGGTGCTGCACGGCTTCATCAAGGAGGTGCTCTTCGATCCCTGGATCGTGTGCATGACCCTGATCGCGGGCGGCTTCGTGCTCCTCCTGGTCGACCGCATGCCTCTGGACGCCACGCATGACGACGCGACCCGCTTCCCGCTGCCCATGTACCTGAAGATCGGCATTCTCCAATGCCTTGCAATGATCCCCGGCGTGTCACGCTCAGGCGCCACCATCGTCGGCGCCATGCTGATGGGCGCCTCGAAGCGGGCGGCGGCGGAGTTCTCCTTCTTCCTGGCCATGCCCACCATGGCGGGAGCCTTCACCTACGACCTTTTGAAGAACTACAAGATCCTCTCGGCCAACGACGCCGTCATCATCGTGGCGGGCTTCGTCGCCGCCTTCGTCGCAGCCGTGGTCGTCGTGAGGACGCTGCTGGATTACGTCTCCCGCCACGGCTTCACGCCGTTCGCCTATTGGCGGATCGTCCTCGGCGCGGCGGGATTGGCTGGCCTCATCGCCTTCGGCTGAGCCATGCCGGCGCGTGACCAAGCCCTCGCCGTTTCGCTCGCCGCCCTGACGGCGCTGATCGTGACGGCGCTGGCCGTCTTCGCGGCCGTTCCCGCCTCGCTACCGCAGAACCGCCGCGCCGCGCCCGGGCCCGCCTGCTCCGAATGGACAGACGGCTGCATCGTCTGCGCCCGCACCCCGCAGGGACTCGCCTGCTCGTCGCCCGGCATCGCCTGCGTGCGTCAGGCACCGCGCTGCTTGAGGCCTTGAGCCCTCCCAGAAGCTCACGGAATCGTCTTGTCCGGGTAACGGCAGAGATCGTTGACCGGGCAGCGCCAGCATTCGGGTTTGCGGGCCTTGCAGATGTAGCGCCCGTGCAGGATGAGCCAGTGATGGGCGTGGAGCCGGTACTCGTCCGGGATCAGCTTCTCGAGCGCTTCCTGCGTCTCCAGCGGCGTCCTGGTGATGGCGAGGGGCAGCCGGTTCGTGACCCGGAAGATATGCGTATCCACCGCCACCCGCGGGTCGCCGAAGGCGATGTTGACCACGACGCTCGCAGTCTTGCGGCCTACCCCTGGCAAGGTTTCCAGGATCTCGACGGAATTGGGCACCTCGCCGCCGAACTCCTCGACGAGGCGCCGGGACATCGCCATGACGTTCTTCGCCTTGGTGTTGAAGAAGTTCAGCGTCCTGATGTGCTGCCGGAGCCCCTCCTCGCCGAGCTCCAGCATCTTCTGCGGCGTATCGGCGATGGGGAAAAGCCCCTTCGTCGCCTTGTTGACGCCCACATCCGTAGCCTGGGCGGAGAGCGCCACGGCCACGAGGAGCGTATAGGGATTGGTGTAATCCAGTTCGCCCTTGGGCTCCGGGTTCGCCTCCTTGAGGCGGCGGAAGATCTCGATCATGGTAGCCCTGCCGACAGGCTTCGGCGCCCGCAACCGCAACGCTTTCCCGGCAGCCTTCGCCGGCACGGCGGCTTTCGGCTTCGACGGAGAGGTCGACGGGGGTTTGCGGCGGATTGGCTGCTTCAGATCGGTCATTCTCGCGTTATATCTGGACCATGGCAGTCAGCAAGGCGACATTTGAGGATGAGGCCGACCGGTTCGAGAAGCCGGTGTTCTCGGCCGTCATCCGCCCGCACCGGTCCTTGAGCCCTCGCGGGTTCAGGATCCTGATGGCGTTGGTCTGCCTGGTCTCCGTCGCCGCCAGTCTTCCCTTCGTTTTCATGGGCTTCTGGCCCATCGCGGGCTTCTTCGGCCTGGACTTCCTGGGTCTTTATATCGCCTTCCGAGTCAGCTACCGGCAGGGACTGGCCTTCGAGCAGCTGGAGCTGACGCCGATTCGCCTCCTCCTGCGCAAGGTCAGCGACCGGGGTGAGGCGCGCGAATGGCAGTTCAACCCGCTCTGGACCCGCCTCGACCGCGAGGTCGATGACGAGTTCGGCCTGCAGAAACTGGCGCTGATCTCCCGGAATCAGCATGTCGTGATCGCTCGCGACCTTTCCCCGGAGGAGCGGGAAACCTTCGCCGATACCTTCGGCCGCGCGCTTTCGGACGTGAAGCGGGGCTATTGAAGCTTCAACCATCAGAGCACTGATCGGCGCAACGAAGTTGCGACATGCATCGGGTGAAAGGCTTCCCGATGAAACGCTTCAAATCCCTGGCATTGGCACTTCTCGTCAGTGTGGTTGGACTTTCCGCACTTGTGTTTGGACCGGGCATCGTTGTGGTCAGGTTCGTTCATCATGAATTTCCCGGTGGCAGCCTCACCCCCTGCGGGGGATTCTCCGATGTCCCTCGAGCCGGGCACCGGCAGCCAATATTTCATGAGACAGATTTATGCGGATTCCGGGGTCGCTTCGACATGCGCCTCCCCTGATGGGGCTGTCACGAGGCAAATGGATTACGTCACTTTGGGCAAAGACCATCATGTCGACCTGGAAGTCGATGGCTGCAACGTGAAGAAAGTCACCGTATCGCGGTTTCCATCACTCCTCCTCTCGCCAGCGCCACAGAAATCGGGTGTCGCCTCCTCCCGGGACCGCCTAGAGTGCCTGCAAGAGGACAACGCCATGCTCGATACCTTGCGCGACATCACCATCGAACCCGGCCATCTCAGCATGCCGGAGGAGCCTCAGGCCGATTACGAGCGGGTGCGCCGGATCATTGCGTTCATCTCAGAGCGCTGGCGGGAGCAGCCCTCGCTGGAGGCCATCGCGAACCATGTGGGGCTTTCCACCACCCATGTGCATCATCTCTTCCGGCGCTGGGCGGGCCTGAGTCCCAAGGCCTTTCTCCAGGCGATCACGCTCGACAACGCCAAGGCTCTGCTGGCCGCCTCCGCCAGCGTGCTGGACGCCGCCTACGAGGTCGGCCTGTCCGGCCCCGCCCGGCTGCACGACCTGTTCGTGACCCACGAGGCCATGACGCCGGGGGACTACAAGGCGGGCGGAGCGGGCCTGACCATGCGCTACGGTTTTCACCCCTCTCCCTTCGGCGAGGCGATCCTGGTGGCCACAGAGCGGGGCCTCGCGGGTCTGGGCTTCGTGGACGACGGCGACAGACAGGCGGCGCTCGACGACATGACCCGTCGCTGGCCGAGGGCGCTCTACGTGGAGGACGAGGCCGCCACCGCGCCGCTGGCCGGGCGCATCTTCGACCCGTCGCAATGGCAGGCGGAGCAGCCCTTGCGGGTCGTGCTGATCGGCACCGATTTCGAGGTGAGGGTCTGGCAGACACTGCTGCGCATCCCCCGCGACCGGGCCACTACCTATTCCGACATCGCCCGCCACATCGGCAAGCCCGCCGCAGCCCGAGCGGTGGGGGCGGCGGTGGGCAGGAACCCCATCTCCTTCGTAGTTCCCTGCCACCGGGTGCTCGGCCGTTCCGGCGCGCTCACGGGCTATCATTGGGGCCTCACCCGCAAGCAGGCGATCCTGGGGTGGGAAGCGGGGCGTGCTCAATGAAGAAGCCTTCCGCCATCCGCAGCGGCCTTGCGCCGGTGCCCCCGACTCCCCGAGGCGCGGAGGCTTTCCGATCGGGCTGGCTGGAACTGATCCCCGGATCGGGTCCAGGACGGCCATGACGAGGGGAGCATCGTTACGCCGGGACACATCAGGACAGGGCGAACAGCCCTCTCCCCGCTTAGCGATAATGGCCATACTTGGGGCAGAAGCATAAAGATCATAAGCCTCAGCCACTTACCCCTATTGCAGCTCTGCAACAGAGCCCGGCTCTGACGCAATGACGCCAACTCACCGTCAGGATCGTCTTGCGGCGTTCAAAACCCCTTCTTATATCAGCGCCAGCAGGGCCGTTCCGGTTGGGGCGTCTTGTGAAGTCATTCAACATGTAAGCCATGGGCCGGGCTGCTTTCAGGGTCCGGCGGTCTGCTTGAAAGTGAGGGATCCCGCCATGGGTAAGGTCATTGGTATCGACCTCGGCACCACCAATTCCTGCGTCGCTGTCATGGAAGGCACGACGCCCAAAGTCATCGAGAACGCGGAAGGCACCCGGACGACCCCGTCCATCGTGGCCTTCACGGACGAAGGCGAGCGCCTCGTCGGCCAGCCGGCCAAGCGCCAGGCGGTCACGAACCCGTCGCGCACATTCTTCGCCATCAAGCGCCTGATCGGACGCACCTTCGAAGATCCCATGACCAAGAAGGACATGGGTCTCGTGCCGTATCACATCATCAAGGGCCCGAACGGCGACGCATGGGTCGAGGCCGACGGCAAGCAGTATTCGCCGTCCCAGATCTCCGCCTTCACCCTGCAGAAGATGAAAGAAACCGCGGAGGCCTATCTCGGCCAGCCGGTGACGCAGGCCGTCATCACGGTTCCCGCCTATTTCAACGACGCCCAGCGCCAGGCCACCAAGGACGCGGGCAAGATCGCCGGCCTCGAGGTCCTGCGCATCATCAACGAGCCGACCGCTGCGGCGCTGGCCTACGGCCTCGACAAGAAGCAGTCCGGCATGATCGCGGTCTACGACCTCGGCGGCGGCACCTTCGACGTGTCGATCCTCGAGATCGGCGACGGCGTGTTCGAGGTGAAGTCGACGAACGGCGACACCTTCCTCGGCGGTGAGGACTTCGACATGCGCCTCGTCGAGTATCTCGCGGCCGAGTTCAAGAAGGAGCAGGGCATCGACCTGACCAAGGACAAGCTCGCCCTTCAGCGCCTGAAGGAAGCCGCCGAAAAGGCGAAGATCGAGCTGTCCTCGGCCGCTCAGACCGAGATCAACCTGCCCTACATCACCGCGGATGCGTCCGGTCCGAAGCACCTGGCCCTCAAGCTCTCGCGCGCCAAGTTCGAGCAGCTCGTGGACGACCTCGTTCAGAAGACCATCGAACCCTGCCGCAAGGCCCTCAAGGACGCGGGCATCTCCGCCGGCGACATCGACGAGGTGGTCCTGGTCGGCGGCATGACCCGCATGCCGAAGATCCAGGAAGTGGTGAAGAACTTCTTCGGCAAGGAGCCCCACAAGGGCGTGAACCCGGACGAGGTCGTGGCCATCGGCGCGGCGATCCAGGCGGGCGTGCTCCAGGGTGACGTGAAGGACGTCCTCCTCCTCGACGTGACCCCGCTCTCGCTCGGCATCGAGACGCTCGGCGGCGTGTTCACCCGCCTGATCGAGCGCAACACCACGATCCCGACCAAGAAGAGTCAGGTCTTCTCGACCGCGGAAGACAACCAGAACGCGGTGACGATCCGCGTCTTCCAGGGCGAGCGCGAAATGGCGGCGGACAACAAGCTGCTCGGCCAGTTTGACCTCATGGGCATTCCGCCCGCACCGCGCGGCGTGCCGCAGATCGAGGTGACCTTCGACATCGACGCGAACGGCATCGTGAACGTCACGGCGAAGGACAAGGCGACCGGCAAGGAGCACCAGATCCGCATCCAGGCGTCGGGCGGCCTCTCGGACGCCGACATCGAGAAGATGGTGAAGGACGCCGAAGCCCACGCCGAGGAGGACAAGAAGCGCCGCGAGCTCGTCGAGGCGAAGAACCAGGGCGAAAGCCTCGTCCACGCCACCGAGAAGTCGCTCGGGGAGTATGGCGACAAGGTGTCTGAGTCCGACAAGCAGGGCATCACCACCGCCATCGACGCGCTCAAGCAGGCTCTCAACGGCGACGATGCCGAGGTCATCAAGGCCCGCACCACGGACCTGATGCAGGCTTCCATGAAGCTGGGTGAAGCCATGTACCAGGCTCAAGCCAATGCCGGCGAGGCCGGCGCGCAGCCCGAGGGCGACGACAACGCCCAGAAGGACGACGTCATCGACGCCGACTTCCAGGAAGTCGACGAAGGCGACAAGAAGAAGCGCGCTTAAACGCCATGCGCACCTTTTGAAATGAATTCGGCACCCGGTTGCGAACGCCGGGTGCCGTTTTCGTGAAACGGCTTGAAACACCAATGACCGATCATTCGACCAAACGTCACGCTGCATGGGTTCGCCCCGATGCCGTGGGCTGCTGTGAGCACCCGGGTCCGATCGGCAGCACAACGGAGCGATTGAAAGCTCCCAGGGGCGCCTGACATGTCCAAGCGCGATTACTACGACGTTCTCGGCGTTTCGCGGACCGCGACCGACGCGGAGATGAAATCCGCCTTCCGAAAGCTCGCGATGCAGTATCACCCGGACCGAAATCCGGGCGACCACGAGGCCGAGGTCAAGTTCAAGGAAATCAACGAGGCCTATCAGACCCTCTCCGACGCGCAGAAGCGCGCGGCCTACGACCGCTACGGCCACGCGGCCTTCGCCAATGGCGGCGGCCCGGGCGGTCCGGGTTTCGGCGGGGATTTCTCCGACTTCATGTCGGACATCTTCGAAAACTTCTTCGGCGATGCGGGCGGCCGCCCCCGGGGCCGCGCCGCCGGCGGGCGCGAGCGTGGCGCGGACATGCGCTACAACCTCGAGATCACCCTCGACGAGGCCTTCCACGGCAAGACGGCCGAGCTGAAGATTCCCACCTCCATCACCTGCGAGGCCTGCTCGGGGAGCGGCGCGAAACCGGGCTCCAAACCCAAGACCTGTCCCACCTGCGGCGGCATCGGCCGTGTCCGCGCCACGCAGGGCTTCTTCTCCATCGAGCGCACCTGCCCGAACTGCCATGGGCGCGGCGAGGTGATCGACGATCCCTGCGCAGCCTGCGGCGGTGCGGGCCGCGTCACCCGCGAGCGCACGCTCTCGGTCAACATCCCGGCGGGCGTCGAGGACGGCACGCGCATTCGCCTCGCGGGCGAAGGCGAGGCAGGCCTGCGCGGCGGGCCTCCGGGCGATCTCTACATCTTCCTCTCGATCAAGCCCCATCCGTTCTTCCAGCGGGACGGCGCGGATCTGTTCTGCCGGGTGCCGATCTCCATGGTGACCGCGGCGCTGGGCGGTGAGTTCAGCGTCCCGACGCTCGGCGGCACCGAGGCCCTCGTGAAGGTGCCCGACGGCACCCAGACCGGCAAGCAGTTCCGCTTGCGCGGCAAGGGCATGCCGGTCCTGCGCTCCCGGGACGTGGGCGACCTCTACATCCAGGTCGTTGTGGAAACCCCGCAGAAGCTCACCAAGCGCCAGCGCGAGCTTCTTGAGGAGTTCGACAAGGAATGCTCCAAGGAAAATCATCCCGAGAGCTCTGGCTTCTTCTCTCGCTTCCGGGAGTTTCTCGACGGCCTGAGCGGATCGAGCTAGCTTGACGCTCCTTTCCTTTGAGTTCTAAACAACCCGTGTGATCCGCCCGCCCGAGGGGTCTTCCCAGTGCTTCAGTCGTCTCAACGGCCCACGACCCGGAAAATCCCCTTCAGGAAGGATCGCTTTCAGGACGAAGCCAGATTCCTCCGCTCCTGGCTCGAACGCCCGCTGGCCATCGGCGCGGTTACGCCCTCGGGAAAGGTCCTGGCGCGGACCATGGCATCCTATGTCGACCCCCGCATCCCGGGACCCGTCGTCGAGCTGGGTCCCGGCACCGGGCCCGTGACCGATGCCCTGATCCGGCGCGGCGTGGAGCAGGAGCGGCTGATCCTCGTCGAGTTCAATCCGGAATTCTGCCAGCTGCTGAAGCGCCGCTTTCCGAAGGCGACCATCGTCCAGGGCGATGCCTATGACCTCAAGGAAACGCTGTCCGGCGTCCTCAAGGAGCCCGCAGCCGCCACCGTGTCGAGCCTGCCGCTCTTCACCAAGCCCATGGATCAGCGCCTGACCCTGCTCGAGACCGCGCAGGATCTGATGCATCCGAATGCGCCCTTCATCCAGTTCACCTATGCGGTTGTGCCTCCGATCCCGGCGCATTCGCAATCGCATCGGGCCAGAGCCTCCAACCGGATCTGGCGCAACCTGCCCCCGGCCCGCGTCTGGGTCTACAACAAGGTCTCCCATCCATGAGCAACGCAGAGTCTCCTTCAGCGAATCCCGTTTCGAAGGGAGACATGCGCGAGAGACTCATCATCGGCTTGGACGTTCCGGGTGTCGAGGAGGCACGCTCCATCGTGACGCGCATCGGCGATGCGGGCACCTTCTACAAAATTGGCTATCAACTGGCCTATGCCGGTGGCTTCGAGTTCGCCCGCGAGCTGATCGGGCAAGGCAAGAAGATCTTTCTCGACCTCAAGCTGCACGACATCGGCAACACGGTGGAAGAAGGCGTGCGCTCCGTCGCCCGCATGGGCGTCACGTTTCTCACCGTCCACGCCTATCCCCAGACCATGCGCGCCGCCGTTGCCGGCAAGGCCGGATCGGACCTGAGGATCCTCGCCGTAACCGTGCTGACCTCCTACGACGACAACGACCTGATCGAGGCGGGCTATGCCCCCGTGCCTGCGGCCGAGCTCGTCTCCCGCCGCGCAGGACAGGCGCGCGACATCGGCATCGACGGCATCGTCTGCGCGGCCACCGAGGCCCGGCGCGTGCGGGGCATCGTCGGACCCGACCGCTTCATCGTGACCCCCGGCATCCGCCCCGCGGGCTCCGACGCCGGAGACCAGAAACGCGTCGTCACCCCAGGCGACGCCATCCGCAACGGGGCCACTCATCTCGTCGTGGCGCGCCCCATCGTGAAGGCAGCGGATCCGCGCGCCGCGACGCAAGCCATCGTTCGGGAGATGAGCGAGGCTTGACGTTCCGGGCCTCGTGACGTTCGCTGCATCCCATCTCAACAGGAGGTCTTCCATGCCCAAAGGCTATGTCATCGCCCGTGTCACCGTCACGAACCCCGAGGCCTATGCCGAATATGCAAAGGGCGCGACGGAGGCGATCAAGCAATATGGCGGACGGCCGCTGGTGCGCGGCGGCGCCTATGAGGCGCTTGAGGGCGAGGCCCGGGCCCGCAACGTGGTGATCGAGTTCGACTCCGTTGAGCAGGCCCGCACCTACTACTACTCCCCCGAATACCAGGCGGCGAAGGCCAAGCGTGAGGGCGCCTGCGTGGCCGAGTTCGTTCTGGTGGAAGGAGCCTGAGGCCATGCCGAAGGGATACTGGATTGGCCGGGTCGATGTGCAGAACCCGGAGGCTTACAAGAACTACGTGGCGGCCAATGCCGCTGCCTTCTCCAAGTACGGCGCCCGCTTCCTGGTCCGCGGCGGCGGCTTCAGGGTGGCGGAAGGTGGCTCGCGCGACCGCAACGTGGTGATCGAGTTCCCGACCTATCAGGCGGCGCTCGAATGCTGGGACTCGCCCGAATATCAGGCGGCGAAGGCCGAGCGGGACGGCCATGCGGTGGCCGATATCATCATCATCGAGGGTTATGAGGGCCCGCAGCCGGATTAAGCGCGACTGCGCCCTCTTTCCCATCTCTCCCATGTCATGGTCGGGCCCGTCCCGGCCATGACGATCGGACAAGCGCTGCGCCGCAGGCAATCGGGATTACCGGCACGAAGCCGGTGATGACGTGGGGCACAGAGGAAAGGGCGGAGCGGTTCGGCTCGCTGAGGGATACCTGTCCTTCTCAGCCGCTGCCTCAGCCGCTATATCCAGAACTTCGGACAAGCAGGAGACCTCAGCATGAGCGAGATGCGACTCGTCGTAGTGGGCGCCGCCGGGCGCATGGGGCGCATGCTCGTCAGGACCGTAGCCGAGACGGAAGGCTGCCGCCTCGTCGGCGCGATCGAGCGCGAGGGCTCTCACGCGCTTGGGCAGGACGCTGGCATGCTCGCCGGACTTGCCCCCCTCGGCGTGAGCGTGACCGCCGATCCCCTGCCCGTCTTCGCCAAGGCCGATGGCGTGCTCGACTTCACCTCCCCCGCCGCGACGATATCCTTCGCAGATCTGGCCGCCCAGGCCCGCATCGTCCACGTGATCGGCACCACGGGCCTGCAGGACGCGGATTTCACGAAGCTCGAAGCAGCCGCCCGGCATGCGCGCATCGTTCAGTCCGGCAACATGTCGCTCGGCGTGAACCTGCTCGCGGGCCTCGTGCGTAAGGTGGCCGCGACCCTGGGTCAGGATTTCGACATCGAGGTTCTCGAGATGCATCACCGCATGAAGGTGGATGCGCCGTCGGGCACCGCGCTTCTTCTCGGCGAGGCCGCCGCGGAAGGCCGCAAGATTTCACTGAAAGAGCGCTCGGTGCGCAGCCGCGACGGACATACCGGCGCACGCAATCCCGGCGATATCGGCTTTGCGACTTTGCGCGGCGGCTCGGTGGTCGGCGATCATTCGGTGATCTTCGCGGGACAGGGCGAGCGCCTCGAGCTGTCGCACCGCGCCGAGGACCGCAGCATTTTCGCACGCGGTGCTGTGAAAGCCGCGCTCTGGGGCTTCGACAAGAAGCCGGGCTACTACACCATGGCCGACGTGCTCGGCCTGAAAGACCTCTAAGACACCCCTCACAGGACTACGGAGACGCTAAAGAGATGGATCGCCTTCTTGTGCTGGCCCGCCACGGCCAGAGCGAATGGAACCTCAAGAACCTGTTCACCGGCTGGAAGGATCCGGGCCTGACCGATCTCGGTATCGAGGAGGCGCGCAATGCCGGCCGCCGCCTGAAGGCGATGGGCGTGCAGTTCGACGTGGCCTATACGTCCGCCCTGGGCCGCGCGCAGCGCACCTGCAAGCTGATCCTGGAAGAGATCGGCCAGCCGGATCTCAAGACCATTGCGGATCAGGCCCTCAACGAGCGCGATTACGGCGATCTCGCCGGTCTCAACAAGGACGATGCCCGGGCCCGATGGGGTGAGGAGCAGGTTCACGTCTGGCGCCGCTCCTACGACGTGCCTCCGCCCGGCGGCGAGAGCCTGAAGGACACCGTGGCCCGCGTGCTGCCCTACTATATCCGTGAGATCCTGCCCCGTGTGATGCGCGGCGAGCGCGTGCTCGTGGCCGCCCACGGCAACTCGCTCCGCGCCCTCGTGATGGTGCTCGACGGCCTGACGGCCGAGACGATTCCGGGCCTGGAGCTCGCCACCGGCATCCCGCTGGTCTATCACCTCAATGCCGATACGACCGTTGCCAGCAAAGAAGTTCTGGAGGGGTAAGACAGCGCGTTGCGCCTCTCTTGTCATGGTCATCCCCGGATCGGGGCCGGGGATCGGTCCCGGCCACCTCTTTCGGAAGGGCGCCGCGCCCCACCGTCGGGATCACCGGCACGAGGCCGGTGATGACAAGGAAGGACGGGGCGTGCCACGATAGCCCGATGTCCCCTGTCACCCTCAGCCCCGGCCTCGTCTATCACCCGGATTACCTGGACCGTCCGGCTCAGGAAGAATTACTCCGATCCCTGCGCGAGATCACCCGCGCCGCGCCCCTCTTCACGCCGCGGATGCCGCGCACGGGGAAGGCCTTCTCTGTGAGGATGACCAATTGCGGGCGGCTCGGCTGGGTCTCCGATGTGGAGGGCTACCGTTATCAGCCGCTCCATCCCGAGACCGGCCGTCCCTGGCCAGCCATGCCCGACCTGATCCGGCAGGCCTGGGAGAGCTTGAGCCTCTATCCGCATCCGGCCGATGCCTGCCTGATCAATTTCTACGAGCCCACGGCCCGCATGGGACTGCACCAAGACAAGGACGAGGAGGAGTTCGACGCGCCCGTCGTCTCGCTGTCGCTCGGCGACACGGCCCTGTTCCGCTATGGCGGCCTCGACCGCAAGGACCCGACCCGGTCGATCCGCCTCCGATCCGGTGACGCGATCGTGTTCGGCGGCCCGGCCCGACTGATCTATCATGGCATCGACCGGCTGATCCCCGGCAGCTCGGACCTGCTGCCGCAGGGAGGGCGGCTCAATCTCACCTTGCGCAAGGTGGAAAAGCCGCTTTAGCCTCCAAGCGACAAGATCCTCAAGGGGCGCCCATGAAAGCTTTTCACGCTGCTGCATTCGGCCTTATCCTGTCCATCCAGGCGGCTTTCGCCGCGGAGCCCGTTTTCCCGCCTGCATCCCGCATCGGCCTCGTTCCTCCGCCCGAGATGACCCTGTCCAAGCGCTTCAGCGGATTCGAGAACGAGGAGCGCGCGGCCGTGATCACCCTCATGGAAATGCCGGCCGGAGCCTTTGATCAACTCTCCGCCGGGTTTACCAAGGACGTGTTCAAACAGCAGGGCCTCGAACTGGTCACCCGGGAGGACGTGAAGCTGGGATCGAGCCCCGCCATTCTCATCAGCGGCACGATGGTGAAGCCCGTCATGGGGCGCAAATGGCTCCTTCTGCTCAAGGACGAGGCCCTGACCGGCCTCGTCGTGGCGCAGGTGAACGGCGGCAGCGAGGGATACAGCGACGAACAGATCCGGGAGGCCCTGAGGAGCGTCGCCCTGCGCCACGACGTGTCTCTGGAGGAACAGGTGTCCGCCCTCCCCTTCCGGATCGTCGAGAAATCCGGGTTCAGGCCCGTCCGCGTGATCGCCGGGAGTTCCGTCCTGTTCACGGATGGGCCGAAGGACACCATCAAGGCCGTGGAGCAGCCGATGATCATCGTCGGAGCGTCTCTGCAGCCGGTTCCTCCTTCCAGCGAGCAGCGCAAGCAGTTCGCGCAGGCCGCCCTCTACGCAAACCAGGTGCTGAAGAACATTCGGATCGAGCGATCGGATTCCTTCCGCCTCAAAGGCCAGGATTGGCATGAGATCGTGGCGAGAGCGGTCGAGGCGGAATCGGGCCAGCCGATCGTGGTGATGCAGTCGATCCGGTTCGATGGAGACCGCTACGTGCGGATCGTCGGCCTCACCCGCGAGGAGGAGAGAGACCGGAACCTCCCGCGCTTCCGCGCCATCGCGGACGGGATCGAGACAAAGTTCTAAGTCCCCGCCTCAGGAAGGCCGACACCCTGCAACGTCACAGCGACGCGGCTCCCAGCGCCGCCGCGGTCACGTAGATCTCATGCCGCAGGACGAGGGGGATGATTCCCGCGAAGATGTCGCGGATCATGCCTCCGAAGGTCGCCGTGATGGTGCCGAGCGCGATGGCGGACAGGACCGGCACACCAGCCGCGAGAGCCTTCACCGTGCCGTCGATGGCAAAAAGGCAAGCCCCAGGGCGTCCGCCCACAGGAGCACACGGCTTCACCTCCGGCCTTCGAGGGCCGCCATCAAGGCGAAGATGGCGACGCCGATGGCTTCAAGGGGAATGGATTGGGGAAACTCCGCGGCTGGCCCCGATTCGGCTCTACCTTTCCCCCTCCCTGCAAGGAGAGGGAAGAAGGATGGCCCTATTCGGCAACCGCCTCGAAGTTGTCTTAAGAAGCGGAGGAAGGATTGTCGGCGTCTTCCGAGCCGGCACCATTGGCCGGAGCCTTCGGGCCGCCCTTGGCCACGCCGACCAGGGCCGGACGTAGGACGCGGTCACCGATCACATAGCCGGACTGCACGACCTGCACCACGGTACCGCTCGGCACGTCGGGGTTGGGCACCTCGAACATGGCCTGATGCACGTTCGGATCGAACTTCTGGCCGTGCGGGTCGAGCTTCTTCACGCCGTGACGCTCCAGGGTATTGAGCAGGTCGCGCTCGGTAAGGTCGATGCCCTCGATGAACCCCTTGAAGGCTCCCTCGGCGCTCGTCCGCGCCTCATCGGGAATGCTCTCGATGGCGCGGCGCACGTTGTCGGCCACATTCAGCATGTCGCGGGCGAAGTTGGATACCGCGTAGGTGCGGGCGTCCGCCAGCTCACGCTCCGTGCGGCGGCGCAGGTTTTCCATATCCGCCATGAGCCGCAGGAGCTTGTCCTTCAGGTCGGCTTTTTCAGCCTCGAGAACGGCAACCGGGTCGGCTTGAGAGGCCGCGGCGGCCTCGTTCTCGGCGCCGTTGGCGGTCTCGGCCTGAGGATTCATGTTCTGGTTTTCCGTGTCGTTCGGGTTCATGGTCGATCAACTAGCGATAGGAAAAAGGGTCATGGCACATATCAGGTCGAAGCGCTCACAAATCAAGCGCTTCGCCGTTGAAGCGACTCCGCTTCGTTCGTCTTGAACACATCCAGCAGGACGCGGCGTATCGTGGCCTGGCGGCTCGCATGGGTCACTTTCGTGCCTGTGAGGTCCGTCACGTAGAACACGTCGACCGCCTTCTCGCCGAAGGTCACGATATGGGCGGAGGCAATATTGAGATTGAGCTTTCCCAAGGCCGTGGTGAGATCGTAGAGCAGGCCCGGCCGGTCGAGGCCCGAGACCTCGATGACGGTCTGGCGGCTCGAAAGCGAATTGTCGATCGTGACCTCCGGGGGCACATGGAATGCCTTCGACGGCTTAGAGGGTCGCTTGCTCGCCACGAGGTCCGCTATCTTCACCTCGCCTTTCAGCGCGCGCTCGATAGCCTTGGCGACCCGCCCCGCACGGCGCAGTTCGTCCTCGTCCCGGTCGAAAGCTCGCGACAATACGATCGTGTCGAGCGCCATGCCGTCGGTCGTCGTGAAGATCTGCGCATCGACGATATTGCCTCCCCCCGCAGCGCAGGCGCCGGTGACAATGGCGAGCAGGCGCGGATGATCGGGTGAGAGGATGGTGAGTTCCGTGACGCCGCGGAAATGATCCGTCTCGTAGGACGTTGCGACCGTGCGTCCAGCCTTTTCCGCATCCCGCACGAATTGCGCCTGCTTCACGCGCCGCTCATCGTCCGTCTTGAGCCAATAGGCCGGCGCGTGGCGCGCCGCATAGGCCTCGAACTCCTCGAAGGACCAATCGGGAAGCGCGTTGCGTAATTGTTCCTGCGCAAGGCGGATGCGATCGGAGCGGGCCACGTCCGCAGCGCCGCCGCCGAGCAACACCTCTGTTTCATAATAGAGCGTGCGCAGCAGCTGACCCTTCCAGCCCGTCCAGGTGCCGGGGCCCACGGCCTTGATGTCGGCGATGGTGAGCACGAGCAGGAGCTTCAGGCGCTCCATCGTCTGCACGGCATCGGCGAAGCTCTTGATGGTGGCGGGATCCGACAGGTCACGGCTCTGCGCCGTGTTCGACATGAGCAGATGGTGCTCGATCAGCCACGCCACCGTATTCGTCTCGGCTTCGCTCAATCCGAAACGCGGGCCGAGCTTTCGCGCGATCACTGCACCTTCCATCGAGTGATCCCGCGGGCGTCCCTTGGCGATGTCGTGCAGGAACACCGCGACGTAGAGCGCGCGGCGGTTCTGGATCGTGCCGAAGATCTGATTGGCGAGCGGATGCTCGTTACCGAGCTGCCCCGCCTCTATCTCCGTCAGCACGCCGATGGAGCGGATGAGATGCTCGTCGACCGTGTAGTGATGGTACATGTTGAACTGCATCATCGCGACGATGCGCCCGAAGTCGGGCACGAAGCGGCCGAGCACACCCGCTTCGTTCATGCGCCGCAGAACCACTTCCGGCGCATTCCTGGACGTGATGATGTCGAGGAAGAGCTTGTTCGCCTCCGGGTCCCGGCGCAGGTTCTGTCCAATCAGCTTGAGGGAGCGTGTCGCCAGCCGCGTCGCATCGGGGTGGATCGCGAGGTTGTGCTTGTCCGCGAGCCAGAACAGGCGGATGAGATTGACGGGATCGCGCTCGAATACGTCGTCGCTGCTCACGTTGATGCGGTTGTTGTCAATAATGAAGTCGTTGCCCGCGAGCTTGCCGCCGCGGCGGCGGCGAAAGCGCCCGAACACGCGATCGAGCATGGGCCGCTTCTTCGTCTGGCGCGCTTCGAGCTCCGCGCAGACAATGGCGGTCAGATCGCCCACGTCCTTGGCAACGAGAAAGTAGGCCTTCATGAAGCGCTCGACCGCGGATAACCCGCCGCGAGGCGCGAAGCCGATGCGCTCGGCGATCATGCGCTGCAGGTCGAAGGTGAGGCGCTCTTCCGCGCGGCCCGTCGCGAAGTGCATGTGGCAACGCACGCGCCACAGGAATTCCTCGCAGCGCTGGAAGAGCTTAAACTCCTCCGGCGTGAAGAGGCCCGCCTTCACGAGATCTCTCGGCCTCTTCACCTGATAGACGTATTTGCCGATCCAGAACAGCGTGTTGAGATCGCGTAGGCCGCCCTTGCCGTCCTTGACGTTGGGCTCGACGAGATAGCGCGACGCGCCGGCCTTCGCGACGCGCGCGTCGCGTTCTTTCAGCTTCGCGTCGACGAACTCCGCAGCGGAGGCTGCGACAATCTCCTTGTCGATGCGCTGCACGAGGTCGTCGAAAAGGGCTCGATCCCCGAAAAGGAACCGGGCCTCCAGGAGCGAGGTGCGGATCGTCATGTCCGCACCCGCCTCGCGCATGCAATCCTCCACCGAGCGGGTGGCATGCCCGACCTTCAGCTTGAGATCCCACAGCACATAGAGCATCGCCTCGACGACGCTCTCGCTCCAGGCCGTCTGCTTGTAGGGAAGAAGGAACAGCAGATCGACGTCCGAGCCGGGAGCCAGGGTGCCCCGGCCGTAGCCGCCGGTCGCCACCACGGCGATGCGCTCGCCTGACGATGGATTTCCCGCCGGGTAGACATGGCACACCACGGCCTCGTGCACGAGGCGGACGAGGCTATCCATGTGCGCCGAGAGATATTTGGCGCAGACGAGGCCGTCCTTGGTGTCCAGAAGCTGCTGCTCCGCCTTGGCGCGGCCTTCCTCCAGGTAGAGCTTGAGTTCGGGCACGAGCTTGGCCCGCAGCTCCCCGGCATCGTGGATCGGCTGATCACCGAGAGACTTCAGGATAGCGTCTGGATTCTGGAGCCGCATGGAACAACCGCGATCGGAAACTGCTTCTCGCTTATCACTCCCTGCGCCTGCACCCAAGAGCAGGCTCGACTAATCCGCTTAAACGGATAGAGTGTTCTATATATGAAATTAAGTTTGACATACGAAACGCACCGTCCCATAAAAAGAACACGCGCCGATTTGAGCAAGCAGCTTGCGGGCGCGAAACAAGTGCAGCTAAAGCGTCGGGCGCTCCAGGGCCTTAAGCCCAAGCTCCCATGCGCGCATCATGGGACTTTTGAAAATGAGCCTGACCCGCCGTCTTCTCCTCGCCGCCTCCCTTGCAACCGGCCTGACCTCCTTCGCCACCGGCGCTCTTGCGCAACCGAAGGAGATCAAGATCGACTTCGCCACCTACAACCCGGTGAGCCTCGTCCTAAAGGACAAGGGCTTCCTGGAGAAGGAGCTGGAGAAGGACGGCGTCGGCGTCCGCTGGGTGCAGTCGCTCGGCTCCAACAAGGCGCTGGAGTTCCTCAATGCCGGATCGATCGATTTCGGCTCCACCGCCGGCGCCGCGGCCCTGATCGCGAAGATCAACGGCAACCCGATCAAGTCGATCTACGTCTATTCCCGTCCCGAATGGACCGCCCTCGTCACCCGCAAGGACACGAGCATCACCAAGGTTGAGGACCTCAAGGGCAAGCGCGTCGCCGTCACCCGCGGCACCGACCCGCACATCTTCCTCGTGCGCGCCCTTCAGGAGGCCAAGCTTACCGAGAAGGACGTGAAGCTCGTCCTGCTCCAGCACCCGGACGGCCGCACCGCTCTCGAGCGCGGCGATGTGGATGCCTGGGCTGGCCTCGATCCGTTGATGGCCGCCGCAGAGGTGGAGAGCGGCGCCCGGCTCTTCTATCGCAACGCGGCCGCCAACACCTGGGGCGTGCTGAACGTGTCCGAGAGCTTCGCCACGGACAATCCGGCTCTCGTGGGTCGGGTGCTGAAGGCCTATGAGCAGGCCCGCCAATACGCCCTCGCCAACCCGGAGGAGCTGAAGAAGATCCTCGCGACCTACACCAAACTGCCGGACACGGTGATCGAGCGTCAGCTGGAGCGCACCGAACTCACCCATTCGGCCATCGGCCAGCCACAGGCCGACACGATCATCGCGGCGGGCCTCGCCCTGCAGCAGGCTGGCGTCGTTCCCGCCGATGCGGATGTGAAAGCCGCCGTCGATGCCCTCATCGACCGCCGCTTCGCCACGGCCACCCGCTAATGACGGCATCACGGGAGAGCGCCGTGTCAGGCGAGATCGCAACTTCCGCCTGGTCCTCCCAACAGGAAGCCGCCGCTCTCGCGGCTCCTTCCCCTGCCGAGAAGCGTCGCGCCTTCGACTGGCGCATGCTTCTCGGCCTTTTGCTTCCCGTTGCGGTGGCGCTCCTCTGGGAGGCCGCCGTGCGTTTCGGCCTCGCCCAGGGGCGCCTTGTTCCGCCACCGAGCCGCATCGCCGCGACGCTCTGGGCCCTCGCCGAGACGGGCGAATTATGGACCCATGTCTGGGCCACGCTCTGGCGCATCGCCGCCGGCTTCGCTCTGGGCGCCGTGGCCGGCATCGTCTTCGGCGCGCTCTCCGGCGCCAGCGGCACGGTTCGCCGCGTGCTCGATCCCACGCTGCAGGCCCTGCGCGCCATCCCATCCATCGCCTGGGTGCCGCTGTTCATCCTGTGGCTCGGCATCTTCGAAGCCTCGAAGGTGGCGCTGATCGCCGTCGGCGTGTTCTTTCCGGTCTATCTCGGCATTGCGGGCGCGATCCTGTCCGTCGACCGCAAGCTCGTGGAAGTCGGTCACGTGTTCCGCCTCTCGCGCGTCAAGCTCGCAAAACGCATTTTGCTGCCGGCCGTTCTGCCCGAAGCGGTAATTGCGCTGCGCTCCGGTCTCGGCCTCGGCTTCATGTTCGTGGTCGCAGCCGAGTTCATGGGCGCCTCGGAAGGGCTCGGCTATCTGCTTGTTGACGGGCAGCAGATGGGCAAACCCGATCAGATCCTCGCCGCCATCATCGCCTTCGCGCTTCTGGGCAAGATCGCCGACAGCCTGCTCGTTCTTCTCACCAAGCCGCTCGTGCGCTGGCAAGATACGGTGCGGGAGAGACTGTAATGTTGCAACTCGAACACCTTTCCAAAACCTACGCCGACGGCACGCGTGCGCTGTCCGACATCAATCTCTCCGTTCGCGAAGGCGAGATCGTTTCTCTCATCGGCGGCTCGGGCTGCGGCAAGACCACGCTCCTACGCCTCATCGCCGGCCTAGACCGGGCGAGTGGGGGCGCCATCCGCCTCGATGGCGAAGCGCTCTCGGGCCCGCATCCATCTGTCGGCATCGTGTTCCAGGAGCCGCGCCTCCTGCCATGGCTCACGGTTTCCGAGAACATTGCCTTCGGGCTGGATCACCTCAGTGCGACCGAGCGCAAATCCCGCGTGAGGCATGCACTTGAGAAGATCGGGCTGTCCGAACATGCCGAACGCTGGCCGCGCGATCTCTCCGGCGGCCAGCAACAGCGTGTCGCCATTGCCCGCGCCTTCGTGACCAACCCGAAGGTGCTGCTTCTCGACGAGCCCTTCTCGGCTCTCGACGCGTTCACCCGCGCGAGCCTGCACGAGCATCTGCTGGGCTTGTGGGAAGAGACGCGCCCAACCGTCGTTCTCGTCACACACGACGTGCAGGAAGCGGTGACGCTCGCTGATCGCGCCATCGTCATGCAGCCGAAGCCGGGCCGAATCTTCGATGAACTGCCGCTCACCCTCGCCCGCCCGCGCGACAAGACGGGCTTGGCCTTCGAAAGCTCCGTGCGCCGTGTCTTGACGGCGCTCGATCATTCCCTCAACACCTCTCGACAGCAGCCGCAACGCGAGCGCGACCGCCAGGCCGCCGCTTTGTGGTGGTAACCAAGGACCGGCACCATGGACTCGACCGAACTGCGCGCCCTTCAGGCGCCACTGAAGGATCAATACCGCAGCAACCCCGAAGCCGCCGTCATCACGCTCAAAGCGCAAGGAACGCTCGATGACCAGCACATCGCCTGCAAGGTCGAGACCGGCCGGGCGCTGGCGGTGGCGGGCCTTCACCCGGCCACCGGCGGTTCAGGCGCGGAGCTGTGCTCCGGCGACATGCTCCTCGAGGCGCTCGTCGCCTGCGCGGGCGTGACCCTGAAGGCGGTCGCAACCGCGCTCGAAATCGATCTTCGTCATGGCTCCGTGAAGGCGGAAGGCGATCTCGATTTCCGTGGCACGCTCGGCGTCGACAAAACTGCGCCGGTCGGCTTCAAGAACATCCGCCTTTCCTTCGAGGTAGATACCGACGCGCCGCAGGAGAAGATCGATCAGCTGCTCAAGCTGACGGAGCGCTACTGCGTGGTGTTCCAGACCCTCAACCACAAGCCCGATCTGAGCGCGACGCTGACGCGCAAATAGAGTTGGAGCGCTGCGCTCTTCCCCATCGGGATCACCGGCACGAGACCGGTGATGACAATATCTGACTGGTTTTCCCGCTCACCCAGTCGGCCCCCAACCCTTCCGCATGGGGTGAGAAGAAGGGCAGTCGATCGATGTCCTCAGTAGCTCGCCATCAGAGTGCGCGGCGCGGTGCTGATGACGGCGGCCGTGCCGCCCCGCACCTCCTGAACGGTCAGGGCGCGGTCGTTGGTGCCGTTGGGATTGAGGCGGAACACACCGTCGGCCCCGTCGAAGCCCGCCCCATTCGTGAGCACACTGTCATTATAGGCCTGAGGCCCCTGCATGCGGGCGAGAGCCGCCGCCAGGGTCACCGCATCGTAGGACAGGGTGGCAAGGCGCACCGGCTCGTTGCCGAAGCGTGCCCGGTACCGCGCGGCGAAATCCGTGAAGCCGCGCTTGTCCGGCGCCGCGAACCAGCCGCCCTGGAGACCTGGCAGGGCGAACACGCGCGCCTCGTCCCACAGACCGGTGCCGAGCGGCTTCACCTGCTGCGCATTGAAGCGAACCGCCCGCAGCGCCTGAGCGACCGCAGGCAATCCGTCGCCATTGTCGGGAATGAACAGCGCATCGGCCTGCGGCGACGGACCGCCGACGATGGCGCCCAGGCGCGACACGGCGCCGTAGGGCTGTCCGGCCGGATAGCGCTCGACGGCGACGATGCGGATGCGGTTCTCGGCAGCCGCCTCCCGCATCTGCGCCTCGGCCACGTGGCCATAGGTCGTATCGGGAATCAGGGCCGCAAGGGAGCGGCGGTTCTGCGAGGCGGCATAGGCAACGATGCGGTCGACCTCAGCCTGGACCATGAAGCTCAGGAGATAGACGCCCTGCGTGGCGGCCGCCCTGTCGGAGGAGAAGCCGATGAGAGGCTTGCCAGCCTCCCGCGCCACCTGCCCCGCCGCCTGGACGGAGCCGGCGAAAAGCGGGCCGAGGATGAGTTGGGCTCCTTCCGCAAGGGCCTTGTGGGCAGCCTCCCGCGCGCCTTCCGGCGTGCCGCGATCGTCCTTCACGAGAACGCTGAGATCCGCGCCCGGAAACTCGCCGACCGCCAGTTCGGCGGCGTTGCGCATGCTCTGCGCCACCGCGGCTCCCTGCGAGGAGCCGGACAGCGGCAGGATCAGCGCGACCTTCACAGGGCCGCTGCCGATGACGGTGTCTCTCACCGGAGAGTGGGGTCCCCCGGCGGCGTAATCCTGCACCGGAGCAACGAAAGCGCCCTCCGGAGAATATTCAGCGTGGGAGACTGGCTGATGGGAAGCGGCTTTCGGAACGGGCCGGCTCGGCTTCTGCGCCCGGCGAGGAGATCCCATGCATCCAGAAAGCGCCAGCGCGCCCATCATCAGCACAGTCAGGGCCGCCCCGGCGGCGAGCCCCCTCTCCCTATCCTTGAAAGACGACGCCATCTCCCCCTCCTGGAAACAGCCTTATTGGATCTAGAATCGATCCTGGGCCCAAAAGGTAAACATTGTTTCTCTCGCCGTTCCTTCGGGGAAACGAGGCTGCTTCCGTCCGACGGGGCGTTCGTGCGAAAGTGAAAGGTGATGACACAGAGAATCGACAACCGGACTAGACGGCGCGAGCCCGGCGAGCGGACCGCTACCTTCACCGCCTTCGGCCTTGCCGCCGAGGCCAGTCCCCTGAGCCCCGGCCTCTATGTGGTCGCGACCCCCATCGGCAACCTGCAGGACGTGTCCTTCCGCGCCCTGAACGTGCTGGCATCGGCGGATGCGATCCTCGCCGAAGACACGCGGGTGACGAAGACTTTGCTCGCCCATTACGGCATCACCACGCCGCTGGTAGCCTATCACGAGCATTCCAACGATGCGGTGCGCGAGCGCATGGTTCACCGCATCCGCGAGGGGCAGTCCCTGGCGCTCGTGTCGGATGCGGGTACGCCGCTCGTCTCCGATCCCGGTTACAAGCTCGTCCAGGCCGCCATCGAAGAGGGATTGCCGGTCACGCCCATTCCCGGCCCCTCGGCCGTTCTTACCGCCCTCGTGGCTTCGGGCCTGCCGACGGACCGCTTCTTCTTCGAGGGCTTCCTGCCGCCCAAGAGCACGGCGCGGCGCGCGCGGCTCGCCGAGCTTGCCGCGATCCCCGGCACCTTGATGCTCTTCGAGGGTCCGCACCGCCTGCCCGACATGCTGGCGGACGCCGCGGCGGTTCTCGGCGAGCGCCAGGCCGTGGTGGCGCGCGAGCTCACCAAGATGTTCGAAACGATCCGGCGCGGCACATTGCCGGAACTCGCGGCACAATTCGCGGAGGAAGGCCCGCCGAAGGGCGAGATCGTGGTGCTGATCGGCGAAGCCACGAAGCAAATGCACGCGGAAAAAGCCGACGCGGCGCTCGACGGCAAGCTCGAATCCGCGCTCAGGAACCATTCCATCAAGGATGCCGCGGCGCTCGTCGCTGCGGAGCTCGGCCTGCCCAAGCGCGAGGTCTATGCCCGTGCCCTCGAACTCGCGAAAAGGAACGTATGAGGACGGCGCTCGAGAGACGCCGGGCGACCTTCCTGCGCGGCCACTATGCCGAGTGGATCGCGCTGCTCCTCCTGCTGTCCAAGGGCTATCGCCCGCTCGCGCGCCGCTATGCGGCGGCCGGCGGCGAGATCGATCTCATCGTGACGCGCGGCGACACCATCGTCTTCGTCGAGGTGAAGGCGCGGGGATCGATGGAGGATGCACTTTCCGCCATTACCGCCACCAAGCGCCGGCGCTTCTCCCGCGCCGCGCGCGCATGGCTCTCGCGCCACCCTCGCGCGCAGGGGAGGACGTGGCGCGCGGACGCCGTCTTCATCGCACCGCGACGTCTTCCGCGGCACGTCATGTCGGCGTTCGAGCTGGAGGTGTTTTAATGCAGATCTTCCGTCGTCATGCTCAGGCCTGTCCCGGGTAGCCACGCCTTGAACCGCAGAGGACGTGGGTGGCCGCACCACGGGCGGCCATGACGAATTGGCACGTTCGCTAAAGCCTTTTTCGGTGAGACGGGATCCGTCCCACCGCCCGAAAAACGCGGCACATCAAGGAAGAGAGACGATTCCACGCCAGCGGCAACAGCTCTAAGCCGCCAGCTTCCGCGGATCGCGCACCGCGTCGCGGATCATGCGCGCCATTTCCTGCACGATGTGGTTGCCGCCACCTTTCGGCAGGTAGAGGTTGACCATGAAGGGCGGAAGCAGCGGCAGGCCCGTTTCCGGCCCCAGCACTTCCAGGTTCGCCGGCACGGTGGAGGCCATCCAGGCCATCACGGCGGTGTCGGCGGCGACGGTCGCCACCTGAGCCGGCGTGTTGGTGGAATCGAACACCGAGCGCCACTCGATCCCCGCCTTCTGCAGGGCTTCGCGCACCGGCGTGCGGAATGCACAATCGGAACAGCCGATGGAAACGGGCAGCGGCCGTTTCCAGGCCGCCTCCCCGCCTCGTGCCCCAACCCAGACGAGACGGTCCATCACGAGGTTTTCGCCATCTGCGTCGCAGGCGAGTTCGGTCGCCATAACGACGTCGACCTTCCCGGCCGCGAGCCTCCCCCGCAGTTCGGCGCTCGAACCGCTCTGAAGCGTGATCTGAACGCGCGGGTAGTTTCGTGCGAAATCCTTCAGAAAGGTGGGCAGATAGGTGGTGATGATGTCGCTCGGAATGCCGAGGCGGATCTCGCCCTCGAACTCGGGGGTTGTCATCTCGGTCCAGATCTCGTCGTTCATGGCCAGCAGACGCTTGGCGCGCCCGAAAAGCCGTTCGCCCGCCCTCGTCAGGGTCATGCCCCGCCGGTCGCGGGTGATCAGCTCCTCGCCCAAGGTTTCCTCGAGCCGCTTGATCTGCTGGCTCACCGCCGCCTGGGTGAGGTTGAGAACGGCGGAGGCCGCCGTCATGCCGCCGGTATCCACCACGGCGACAAAGGCTCTGAGAAGACTGACGTCGAGATTGTGAGGCACGAGCTGATCCATAAACAATCGTTATTTTTGATATAATGAACATTCGTTTCCATTATGCAAGGGGCGACCTCATACTCTTCTCATCAACTCAAGGAGAGCGCCATGTCGGACTTCTCAAACACCTGCACGGAATCTTATGAAACCTCGGCGGCCCGTGCATCCGGCCTCAGAAGCTTCTTTTCGGCCGTCATGCGCGAAATCCGGATCCGGCGCGCCCTACGGGAAGTGAGCGCCCTGGACGACGCGATTCTCCAGGACATCGGCCTCGGCCCGAGCCACAGCGGCATCGAGAGCGCAATCCGCAACGGACGCGATTGCTAATGGAAGGTACGGATAAGCATTCCCCGCTGCCTGCTCGCGGATCGTCTAAGGCGCAAACACTGTCACGGCAGATGGTCTGATGGAAAAATGCGCGGGCGTCTGGGTCACGATCTCGCCATCCGCATTGACGGGTCTCGGCTTTCTCGTGCGGATATCGAATTCCTTGGCCCGGATCGCCCGCACCTCGCTCCAGGCCCCATGTTCGCCATAACGGAAGGAGCGCGCCATGAAGGCAAGCTTCCAGGCGCGCTCAAATTCGAGGCTGTAGAGATCGAGATGCTGATCGTCGATGGCCGCATCCTTCTCCACCGCGTTGCCGCCACCGTAGAAGCGTCCGTTTCCGACCGCGATCTGCAGCGTTCGCACCCGCGCGGACTCGGTTTCGCTCGTGATCGTCGCGCGGAAGGGCTTGGCCTGCGCCAGAACCTTCATGGCCACGAGCGCATAACCGAGTCGCCCGAAGCGGCGCTTGATGTCCCGGGTCAGCTTCTGCGCCAGTTCCGCAGAGAGCCCGAGACTCGCCACGTTGAAGAAGGGCTGGCCGTTCACCAGTCCGAGATCAATCCTGCGGGTGTGGCCGTCGGCGATGACCTGGGCCGCGCCATCGAGATCGAAGGGTATGCCCAGCGTCCGCGCCAGATCGTTCGCCGTGCCGAAGGGCAGAATTCCGAGCGGCAGACCGGCCTCAATGACGCCGAGAGCGGCGGCGTTCAAGGTCCCGTCACCCCCGCCCACGACGGCGCAATCGACCCCGTCCCGATGTTTCACGATCAGAGGCGACAGGTCCTCCCGCCGGCCGCATTCCACATGGATGGGCTCAATCCCATGCGTTTCGAGCGCTTCTATGGCTGCTTGCGCCTGGGCTTCGCCGCTGCGGCTCTTGGCGTTGACGATGAGGAGGGCGCGGCGTGACATGACCAATCAGATGTGGAAGCTTGAGCTTGTCCGCAAGGGTCCCGAAGAGACTTCAAGCGGAGCCATTCGATAACACTCCCCCGGCTTTTTCGTTCACTCGAACCCGCGCAAGAGTTGCGTTCCTCGTCAAACAGTCCAATAAACCCGCTTCCCCAGGAAGGCTTGCCCAAGGAGGCTTGACCCATGACCCTCACCGTTGCGATCCAGATGGATCACATCAACAGCATCAAGATCGCGGGCGATACCGGCTTTGCGCTGCTGCTCGAAGCCCAACGGCGAGGCCACCAGATCCTCCACTACACCCCGGACCGCCTGTCCCTGCATGGCGGCAAGGTGGTCGCCCTCGTCGAGCCCATCGCGGTGCGGGACGAGGAGGGCAACCACTTCACGGCGGGCGCGCAGGAGCGGGTCGATCTCTCGAACGTCGACGCGGTGCTCATGCGCCAGGATCCGCCCTTCGATCTCGCCTATATCACCGCCACGCATTTCCTGGAGCGCATCCATCCGAAGACGCTGGTGGTGAACGATCCCACACACGTGCGCAACGCGCCCGAAAAGATCTTTGTCACGCAGTTCCCGCATCTCATGCCGCCGACGCTGATCTCCCGCGACAAGGTCGAAATCGAGGAGTTCCGCCGCGAGCATGGCGACGTGGTGATGAAGCCTCTCTACGGCCATGGCGGCGCCAGCGTGTTCAAGGTCGCCCGCGAGGATCCGAATTTTGGCTCGCTCTACGATCTTTTCTCCAACCTGTTCCGCGAGCCGTGGGTGATCCAACGCTTCCTGCCCAAGATCACGGAAGGCGACAAGCGCATCATCCTCGTCGACGGCGAGGCGGCGGGCGCGGTCAATCGCGTTCCGGCCGCCAACGACATCCGTTCCAACATGGTGCGTGGAGGTGCCGCGAACCCCACCGATCTCACGCCGCGCGAGCGCGAGATCTGCGAGACCATCGGCCCCGATCTCAAGCGCATGGGCCTCATCCTCGTCGGCATCGACGTCATCGACGGCAATCTCACCGAGATCAACGTCACCGCTCCGACCGGCATCCGCGCCATCAAACGTCTGGGCGGGCCGGATCTCGCGGTGAGCGTCTGGGACGCGATCGAGAGCAAGGTGAAGCGGGTTTGACAACCGATCCCTGACAATCAGGGTGAAGCGCAGCTTCCCTCAGGGGACCGAAGCCCTGTTCGCCGTTCCAAAACTTTGTCAGGGGATCAGTCCCGGCCATCCCCACGAGAAAGGGACGGCGCTCGTCGGATCACCGGCACAGGGCCGGTGACGACGTTCGGCCGGGCGCTCAGGCCGCCAGTTCCGCGATCACTGCGTTGAGCACCGGAAAGCCCTTCTCGGTCACCGCAAGGCGTGAACCGTCGACGCGGATCAGGCCTTCCCCTTCGAGAATGCGCAAGCCCCGCGCATTGAGCGGCTTTCCCGTAAAAGCCTCGTAGCGGCGCGCATCGATGCCCTCCTTCAGGCGAAGCCCCATGAGAAGGAACTCGTCACCCTCCGCCTCGGATGTCAGCACTTCCTCCTCCATGACGCCATGGCCCTCGCGCTCGACATGCTCGAGCCACGTTTCCGGATGCTTCTCGGTAGAGGTCGCAAGCCGCGCATTGCCGGTGACGAGACGTCCATGCGCGCCGGGTCCGATACCCGCATATTCTCCGTAGCGCCAGTAGAGCAGATTGTGCCGTGATTCCGCTCCGGGCTTGGCATGGTTCGAGATTTCGTAGGCTGGAAGCCCGTGTTTCTCGCAAGTTTCCTGGGTGATGTCGTAGAGCGCGCGACCCGTCTCTTCGTCCGGCACCGTGATCTTGCCGGCATCGTAAAGCCGCTGGAACCAGGTGCCCGGCTCGATCGTGAGCTGGTAAAGCGAGAGGTGTTCCACCGCATAGCCGATGGCCTGCTCGAGCTCGGCCGCCCAGGCTTCGGGCGTGTGCCCTGGGCGCGCATAGATCAAATCGAAGGAGTAGCGCTCGAAAATGGCGGCCGCGATCTTCACGGCGGCCAGGGCTTCTTCGACGGAATGCATTCTCCCCAGGCGCCGCAGGTCCGGATCATTGAGCGCCTGCACACCCAGCGACACGCGGTTGATGCCGGCGCTCCGATAGCCGCGGAACCGCTCCGCCTCCACGCTGGTGGGGTTGGCTTCCAGCGTCACCTCGGCGCCAGGGTCGATTGACCACGCGCCGCCGATGGCGTCGAGGATCGCCTCGACCGTCTGCGGCTTCATGAGCGAGGGCGTACCGCCGCCGAAGAAGATGCTGGTGACATGGCGCCCGGGAATGCGCGCCGCCGTATGGGCGATCTCGCGCCTGAAGGCCGCCAGGAACCGCTCCTGATCCACCGGCTGGTGACGGACGTGGCTGTTGAAGTCGCAATAGGGGCATTTGGAGGCGCAAAAGGGCCAGTGCACGTAAACGCCAAAGCCCACGTCGCGCGTCGGATGATCGATCATGAGGCGTATATGGCAGTTCTCGACCTGAAGGTCACGGGTGGCGTTGTCGCGTTCTCCCACTCCCGCAAAAGAAAGGGGGCACTGCGGCGTGAACTTTTCTGAACCTCTTGCCGAAGAGGTTGTTCATCCCTCATGAGGCCTTCGCTCTAGCCTCTCCGGAGGCCGGGCCTTAAGATCGGCACGAGTTGAGTTCAAAGGACCCATCATGCGGCATTGGCGCGGCCCATTCGACCGGCAGGGCTATCACCACGGCAATCTGAAGGAGGCGCTGATCGATGCGGCGCAGCGCTTCATCGCCGAGCGTGGCCTTGGCGGGTTCACCCTGGCGGATGCCGCCAAGCTCGTGGGTGTCACGCCCGCCGCCCTCTACCGTCACTTCCGAGGCCGTGAGGCCCTTGTGGCGGAGGTGGCCTTCCGGGGCTTCGACGAACTCGCCAAGCGGCTGGGCAAAGCCCTCCAAAGCGAAGGCACAGCCCTCGAGCGCTTCACCCGCATGGGCGAGGCCTATCTCGCCTTCGCGGAGCAGGAGCCGGGCTTCTACACCGCCATGTTCTCCGCCAAGCCGATGGAGAGCGAAGGCTGCGGCCTCTGGGCCAAGGGAGCTGCGGACAAGGGGCCGGAAGGTGCTCGGCCGGCAGGCAATGCCTTCGATTATCTGGTTCAGGCCCTGTCGAAGACCTTCCCGGAGGGCTTCCAGGGAGTCGACACCCGCTTCATTGCCATTGAGGTCTGGGCCCTCTCCCACGGGATTGCGACCCTGGACGCCGCAGGGCAACTGCCCAAGGGCCCGGGTCTGCCGGACAAGTACGAGCTGTTGCGCGCCGGCGTTCTCGCCCTCGTCCACGGCGCCCTCAAGGGCAAGCCGGACGCGACGGCTCGCTGATACTCTTCAGCCCAGCCCCAGCCAACTTTCAGAAAATCGAACTTCCCTCCCTTGAAAGCGCCAAAATCCATCCGCATGTTAATGTTGTTAGCATTAACATAGGACGACCCACCGATGTCTGACTCTGCTTCAACCGCCTGGAATCAGGGGCCTCATGCGGGTCCTTGGAATGCCGGCGCTCACCGTCGCTGCGGACGCTCCCCCCGACGCGGTCTGGAGATCGTCGCAATCATCCTGGGCTTCATCTTTGCCTGGCCGCTCGCGCTGGCCTACCTGGTGTGGAAAATGTGTGGATATCCCAAATACGACGAGGCGAAAGCCTTCTTCCGCGACACCGTCGGCCGAGCCGCCGAGGACATGTTCGGCTCGCGCCGCTCCACCGGCGGCTTCGCCTATGCGAGCTCGGGCAATGCGGCCTTCGACGATTATCGCCGCAGCGAATTGGAGCGTCTCGAGGAAGAGCGCCGCAAGCTCGACGAGGAGGCCCGTGCCTTCCGCGACTTCGTGGAGGAGCTGAAGCGCGCCAAGGACCGCGAGGAGTTCGACGCCTTCATGGCCAAGCGTCGCGGCAACGGCCCCACGAACGTTTAACATTCAATACAAATGAAGCGCCCTCCGGGGCGCTTCTTAGCTTTGAGATCAGAATTGCTTCGCGTGGAGATAGAAGCGGAGCCCGTGCAGATGCCGGCCCCAATGGGTCTGATAGCCGAAACGAAAATGCCAAATGGCATCGTCCGCCCCAAGATTCTGCCACCGCCATAGGATCTCTTTGAGGTCGAGTGCGATGTCACTGATATCGTCGATGGCATCGCCAACCAAGGCTTCTTCGTTCGGCACTTCCAAGGGATCGGCGGTCGCGTAAAGGCCTAGGTCAGGGAATATTCGCCCGACGTGTTGGCGAATGAGCCGGTAATCGTCCCGTGGCGGCTCAGCTTCAGCATCTGAAGGCCTCCCTGAAGGCGTGTCGTGATAGACTGCGGCAAGGGCATCAAGGGCTCGGGCGAGTGCTTCATCGCTGATAGACTCGCCCCGGTCGAGCAAGCTCAAGAAGCCCCTTACCGCATCTATCATAGGCGTATTCAAGCAGACGCTTTCTTCAAGCACCCCGCCGCGAGCTTCAGGAAAGCGCGCGCCCGGTGGGAGAGGCCTTCCGGCTCCGGCTTCGACCAGTCGATGCCGTGCTTTTCTTCCGACGACAGCTCGCCGAAGGTCTCGACGAAGCCGTCCGGCTGGAACATGGGATCGTAGCCGAAGCCCCTGTCGCCCCGCGGCGGCCAAACGACCTCGCCGAACACCCGCCCCTCGAAGAGTTCCTCATGGCCGTCGGGCCAGGCGATGACGAGGGCGGAGACGAAATGCGCGCGCCTGTCCGTGGCCTCACGCTTCTCCAGCTCGCGATGGACGCGCTCCATGGCCGCGCGGAAATCCCTGTTCGGACCCGCCCAATCCGCCGTGAACAGACCCGGCGCACCATCGAGCGCATGGACGCACAGCCCGGAATCGTCGGAGAACGCAGGCAGGCCGGTCGCCTTGGCGGCGGCGTGGGCCTTGATAGCGGCGTTCTCGGCGAACATGTGCCCCGTCTCGTCGGGAACCGGCAGACCGAGTTCGCCCGCGGATACGGCCTCGATCCCGAAGGGGGTCAAAAGCTCCTGCATCTCGCGCAGCTTGCCCGCGTTGTGGGTGGCGATGACGACCTTGCCTGTGAGAGGACGATGCCGCATCAGGCCACCGCCTTCTTCTGAAGCTCGACGAGCTGGGCCACACCTTCCTTGGCAAGGCGCAGGAGGCTCAGGAACTCGTCCTCCGAGAAGGGCTTGCCCTCCGCCGTGCCCTGCACCTCGACGATGCCGCCCGAACCCGTGATGACGAAATTCGCATCCGTCTCGGCGGCGGAATCCTCGGCATAATCGAGATCGAGCACCGGCTGTCCCTGGTAGATCCCGCAGGAAATGGCGGCCACCGGCTCGCGCAGCGGGTTGATGGAGATGATCGAGCGGTTCTGCATCCAGGCGAAGCACTCGTGCAAGGCCACCCAGGCGCCGGTGATGGAGGCGGTGCGGGTGCCGCCGTCGGCCTGGATCACGTCGCAATCGAGCACGATCTGACGCTCGCCGATGGCGGGCAGGTTCACCACCGCGCGGAGCGAGCGGCCGATGAGGCGCTGGATTTCCTGTGTGCGGCCGGACGGCTTGCCGGAATTGACTTCGCGCCTGGTGCGCTCGTGCGTGGCGCGGGGCAGCATGGAATATTCCGCCGTCACCCAGCCCCTGCCGGTGCCGCGCAGCCAAGGCGGCCCCTTTTCCTCGAGCGAGGCGGTGCAGAGCACCTTGGTATTGCCGAAGGAGACGAGGCAGGAGCCCTCCGCATAGCGCGCGACGCCGCGCTCCAGGGTGATGGGACGCAGTTCGTCGGGGGCGCGGTTCGAGGGACGCATGATCGTGATCTCCTGAGGCTTGTCTGGATGCCTGTTTGAGGCCAGAGCGCGCTTTAGGCAAGCTCGAGCCTTGCCGAAAGCCTCTTTCGTCCGCACATAATGCGGACTTGCAGGGTGGAATTGTGAAAGCGTAGAACCCTTTACATGCACGCAACCGGTCCCTTCTCGAATCTCTCGGACGCCCGCGCCATCGCGGAACTGAACGACCGATCCCGCGAGATCTTCCGCCAGATCGTCGAGAGCTATCTCATGACCGGCGAGCCCGTCGGCTCGCGCCATCTCTCCCGCATCCTGCCGATGACGCTCTCACCGGCCTCGATTCGCAACGTGATGGCGGATCTGGAGGCGGCGGGCCTGATCTTCGCGCCCCATACCAGCGCCGGGCGGCTGCCGACGGAAATCGGCCTGCGTTTCTTCGTCGATGCCATGCTGGAGATCGGCGACGTGTCCGCCGACGAGCGCGCCCGGATCGAAGCCCAGATGCGGGCCGCCGCCAGCGGCCACACCATGGAATCCGCCCTGGCCGAGGCCTCGGCTTTGCTGTCGGGCGTGTCGCGCGGCGCGGGCGTGGTGGTGACGTCGAAATCGAATGCCCGCCTGAAGCATATCGAGTTCGTGCGGCTCGATCCCACCCGTGCGCTCGTGGTGCTGGTGTCGGAAGATGGCTCCGTCGAGAACCGCCTTCTCGACCTTCCCGCAGGCCTGCCCGCCGGCGCGCTCACGGAGGCCGGCAACTTCCTCAATGCGCGCATCCAGGGCAAGACGCTCGGCGATCTCAAGCAGGAGATCGTCTTGCGCCGCGAGGAGATGGAACGCGCTCTGGACGCGCTTACCGCCAAGCTCGTCGAGGCGGGACTGGCCACGACCGTCGGCCCTGCGGACTCGCGCCAGCTCATCGTGCGCGGCCAGGCGAACCTGCTCGACGACCTGAAGGCCGTGGAGGACCTCGAGCGCATCCGTTTGCTTTTCTCGGATCTGGAAACGCAAACCGACGTCATCGACCTGCTCAGCCGCGCCGAAGGCGGTGAGGGGGTGCGCATCTTCATCGGATCGGAAAACAAGCTCTTCTCGCTCTCCGGTTCCTCGATGATTGCCGCACCTTTTCGTGACGGCAATCAGAAGATCGTCGGCGTTCTCGGCGTGATCGGCCCGACACGGCTGAATTATGCGCGCATCGTGCCGATGGTGGATTACACGGCCAAGGTGATCTCGCGCATTCTTGAACAGGGGCACTGAGCGACAAGCCCAGCTTTGCGCTACTGCGCGTCTGTACCCACGAAACCTTGAAAATCAAGGGACTGACGTCGATTTCGCCCGAGGCGAAATGGCTGCGCGCTTCTTCGGCAGCCCGCAGCATATTGCCTCGAACAGGAAACCATCTCCTCCCCAGGCGTTAAACCTCCGGCTCGCCAATGCGGCCCATTTTCCTATCAACCGAGGAGGTTTCTGTGAAGACGCTTTCGATCGTTGCCAGCACCGGTTTCATGGTGCTCGGAACCATCGGCCTTGCGCAGGCTCAGGTCAGCGGAACGCCCAACTCGCCCTTCCCCCATGCCGCTCCCCACGAAATCCGTACGATCAACGGCGTTCCATGCCGAACCGTCCTTGATCACAACAGCGGTCAGCGCATCCCTGTACAATGCGCTGCCCCGACCGGCATGGTCGGCATGGACCCGATGTCAACCGGCAGCATTCTCGTTGGACCGCCGGCTGGCGGGGCCGCTGTCTCGGGCACCCCGACCTCGCCCTTCCCCAACGCCGCGCCGCATGAGATCCGCGTGATCAACGGCGTTCCGTGCCGCACCGTCCTCGTGCAGGGCACGGGGGAGCGCGTTCCCGTCGAGTGCGCTCGCTGACCGGATTTTCCAAGGCATGACAAGTGCGTTCTCTAGCCGCGCGCTTGTCGTGCCATGGGCCGGAACAGTACGTAGAGCAGGAGAATTCCGGCGAGCAGCGCTCCTGCTAAGGCGGGCGCCCGCCAGTCGCCGGCTGCAACGCGCACGATCACGAGGCCTGCGCAGACGAGAGTGCCGAGGATCGGCAGAGCTTGCGGGATCTCGAAACGTCCGCGCGGCTCGCCGTCACGGTTCTTCAGGATCACGAGCGCCCCGTTGAGGCTTGCGAAGACCGTGAGCAGCAAGAGTACGGTCGCGGAGGCGAGTTGGGCGATGGTACCGATGACGGCAATCGGAGCCGCAACGGCGAACAGCGCCAGAATGGCGAGATGCGGCGTGCGACGCCGCTCATGGACGCGTCCGAGCCATGCCGGCAGCAATCCCTGATGTGCCATGCCATAGGCGAGGCGCGAAGCCGTCACGTAGTTGACGAGCGCGGTATTGCCGACAGCAAAGAGCGTGATGGCCGTATAGACGATGGGCGGCAGCCAGGGTGCGGCCTTTTCCATGACAGTCGTGAGCGGACCCGGCGCGGCTGCGAGCTCACGCCAGGGCAGGACCGACACGGCTGTGATCGAAACCGCGACATAGATCACGGCCGAGATCGCCATGGCCGCGATGAGACCGATGGGGATGGTGCGCTCCGGATCGCGGCACTCCTCCGCCACGTTGATGGTGTCCTCGAAGCCAAGGAAAGCGAAGAACGTGAGCACCGCACCCTGCAGCACGAGCAGGACCATCACGTCGCTTGCGCCCTCTCCTGGCGGCGGGATCTCCAGAAGATCGACCGACCCCCAAGAGCTGATGCCCACCGCCACCACCAGCAGCAGGCCGCCCGCCTCGATGCAGGTGCAGAGCACGTTGACCCACATGGATTCGCGGATCCCCCTCAGCACGAGGCCCGTGAGGAGGAGAAGGAACCCCAGCGCCAGCAGCGTCACGGTTTCCTCTCCGCTGCCGGTCAGGCTTGCAAGATTCGCCGCGAAGACGCGCGATTGCGTGGCGACCGAGGTCAGGGCTGAGCAGGCCACGGCCAAGCCTACCACGAAGCCGACCAGAGGCGAGCGATAGGCGCGCTCCGCCACATAGGCCGCGCCGCCCGCGCGGGGGTAGCGGGAGCCGAGGGAGGCATAGGTCAGGGCCGTGAGCAGAGCCGCTACCAAGGCCACCAGGAAGGCAAGCCAGATCGCATTGCCCACCTGCCCTGCCGCCTGTCCGATCAGGCCGTAGATGCCAGAACCCAGCATGCTGCCGAGCCCGTAGAGGGTCATCTGGAAGGGGCCGATGGAGCGGTGGAGTTCGGGACGCTCTTTCTCACCGTAAATGCCCGCCGCATCCGTCATGACAGGAGGCTTCGCCATGGCAACCTTTCGCACCTCTCTCCACCGTCAGCAGGAAGTAGGGCGCACAGGCCCGTCGCGAAACTGGGCCATCGTTCACATACGCCGAGAGCATGCCAGAACGGGATCACACGGTTTTCAAAGCGGCGTCATGCTGTTATGGAGGGGTCATGATTCTTGCTGCCGCCTCTTCGAAGCTCTTGCGGATGACGCCGCCGTAGCGCACGCGCACAACCTGAATCGACCATTTTCAAATCCTGGAGCCCGCTAGCCTGCCCCCCTTGCGGTGGCAGCGTGGTTGTGAGCGGTGCTTTCAACAGCCCTGGCGACCAGGGGCTTAGAGGCCTTTTCTATGACATCTCTCTCCCGCCTCAAAGCCGAGTGGTTCCCGAACGTCCGTAACGATCTCCTCGCCGGGACGGTGGTGGCTCTCGCGCTTATCCCCGAGGCCATTGCGTTTTCGATCATCGCAGGTGTCGATCCCCAAGTCGGCCTCTATGCCTCCTTCTGCATCGCCGTCGTCATTGCCTTCGCCGGCGGGCGCCCCGGCATGATCTCCGCCGCAACGGGCGCCATGGCTCTCGTAATGGGATCCCTCGTGAAGGATCACGGGCTTCAATATCTGCTGGCGGCCACGCTTCTGACGGGCGTGCTTCAGATCCTCGCGGGCCTCCTGCGCCTCGGAGATCTGATGCGCTTCGTCTCCCGCTCGGTCGTGACGGGTTTCGTGAATGCGCTCGCGATTCTCATCTTCATGGCGCAGTTGCCCGAGTTCAATGGCGCGGGACCGCTCATGGTCGGGATGGTAGCCGTCGGGCTCGCCATCATCTACGGATTGCCGCGTCTGACGAAGGCGGTTCCCTCGGCCCTCGTCACCATTGTGCTGCTGACGGCGGTCTCCATCTATTTTGGGTTCGATCTTCGCACCGTCGGCGACATGGGCCAGCTGCCGAGCGATCTGCCGACCTTCGCTCTGCCCGACATTCCGCTCAATTTCGAGACGCTCGAAATCATCCTGCCCTATTCGCTGACGCTCGCCATGGTAGGCCTGCTGGAATCCCTCATGACGGCTGCCATCCTGGACGAGATGACGGACACGGACAGTTCCAAGAACCGGGAATGCACGGGCCAGGGCATTGCCAACATCGTGGCGGGCCTATTCGGCGGCATGGCGGGCTGCGCCATGATCGGCCAGTCGGTGATCAACGTCTCCTCGGGCGGGCGCGGGCGCCTGTCCACCCTTTGGGCGGGCGCGTTCCTGCTCTTCCTCATTCTGGTGCTCGACGAGTGGGTGCGTCAGATCCCCATGGCCGCCCTGGTTGCCGTGATGATCATGGTGTCGATCAACACCTTCCAATGGGGCTCGATCCTCGCCATGCGCCTGCACCCGAAGAGCTCCACCATCGTTATGCTGGTGACCGTGGCCGTGGTGGTCCTCACCCACGATCTCGCCAAGGGCGTGCTGGCAGGCGTGATCCTCAGCGGCATCTTCTTCGCCCGCAAGGTCGCCAAGTTCTTCCGCGTGGACTCCAGCCGCGAAGGCAGGGTGCGGACCTATCTGGTGAACGGCGAAATCTTCTTCGCTACGGCAGAGGCCTTCCATAGCGCCTTCGACTTCCGCGAGGAGGACCTGGAGAAGGTCGTCATCGACGTCCACGCCTCCCATTTCTGGGACATCACCGGCATCAACGCCCTAGACCGGGTCGTGCTGAAGTTCCGCCACCACGACATTCCGGTGGAGATCGTGGGTCTCAACGAGGCCAGCGCTACCCTGGTGGACCGGCTAGGCATCCACAACAAGGAGGGAGCGGCGCTCCCCTCGGCGCACTGAGCCTTCCGGCCCGCACGGCACCCGCGCGGGCACGACATCCCACAGGGGCAGGCGGATGGCGCCTGCCCCTGTGGGGCGGATCGAGAGAGGGGGTGGGTTTAACCCCGTCCCTGCCCTGACTACATGAGGGGATGTACCGTCCTTTTGAGAGGCCAAGCCTCACTTCTTGGGCTTTTAGGCCTGTCTACGGGGCTCTGCCCTTGGCGCGGCACCGGCTTCCCTTGGCTTTGGAGAGCCTTGCTGCTATTGCGGCCTCAACCATTCTTATCCTTGTAAGATTATGACCGCTCGCACCTTCGACAACATCCGGAACTTCTCCATCGTGGCGCATATCGACCACGGGAAGTCGACCCTGGCCGACCGCCTGATCCAGGCCACCGGAGCGCTCTCCGCCCGTGAGATGACGGAGCAGGTGCTCGACAACATGGACATCGAGCGCGAGCGCGGCATCACCATCAAGGCCCAGACCGTGCGCCTGGAATACAAGGCTCAGGACGGCAAGACCTATATCCTGAACCTCATGGACACCCCCGGTCACGTGGACTTCGCCTACGAGGTCTCGCGCTCCTTGGCCGCATGCGAAGGCTCGCTTTTGGTCGTGGACGCGTCCCAGGGCGTCGAGGCCCAGACCCTCGCCAATGTCTACCAGGCCATCGACGCCAACCATGAGATCGTGCCCGTCCTCAACAAGATCGACCTGCCCGCCGCCGATCCGGACCGGATCAAGGAGCAGATTGAGGAGGTGATCGGCATCGACGCTTCGGACGCCGTGCCGATCTCCGCCAAGACCGGCCTCAACATCGAGGGCGTACTGGAGGCCATCGTCCAGAAGCTGCCTCCGCCGAAGGGAGACCTGGAGGCGCCGCTGAAGGCGATGCTCGTCGATTCCTGGTACGATGCCTATCTCGGCGTTGTCGTGCTCGTGCGAATCATCGACGGCACTCTGAAGAAGGGCCAGACCATCCGCATGATGGGCACCGGCGCCACCTATGGCGTCGACAAGGTCGGCGTGTTCCGGCCCAAGATGACGGACGTGGATCAGCTCGGCCCCGGCGAGGTCGGCTTCCTCACGGCTTCGATCAAGGAAGTCGCTGATACCCGCGTCGGCGACACCATTACCGACGAGCGCAAGCCCACCGCCGAGGCGCTGCCCGGCTTCAAGCCCGTGCAGCCGGTGGTATTCTGCGGCCTCTTTCCCGTGGATGCCGCCGATTTCGAAGCCTTGCGCTCCGCGATGGGCAAGCTTCGCCTGAACGACGCGAGCTTCACCTACGAGATGGAGACCTCCGCCGCGCTCGGCTTCGGTTTCCGCTGCGGCTTTCTCGGCCTCCTGCACCTCGAAATCATTCAGGAGCGCCTTGAGCGCGAGTTCAACCTCGACCTCATCTCCACCGCACCCAGCGTGGTCTACCACCTGCGCATGACCGACGGCACGTTGAAGGAACTCCACAACCCGGCCGACATGCCGGATGTGATGAAGATCGAAACGATCGAGGAGCCATGGATCCGCGCCACGATCCTCACCCCAGACGATTATCTCGGCGCCGTGCTCAAGCTCTGCCAGGACCGCCGCGGCGTGCAGATCGATCTCAACTATGTCGGCAAGCGTGCGATGGTGGTCTACGACCTGCCTCTCAACGAAGTGGTGTTCGACTTCTACGACCGCCTGAAGTCGGTCTCAAAGGGCTACGCCTCGTTCGACTATCACATCTCCGATTATCGCGAGGGCGACCTCGTCAAGATGTCGGTGCTCGTCAACGGTGAGCCCGTGGACGCGCTTTCCATGCTGGTGCACCGCACACGTGCGGAAGGCCGCGGCCGCGCCATGTGCGAGAAGCTGAAGGAGCTGATCCCACCGCACATGTTCCAGATCCCGGTGCAGGCGGCGATCGGCGGCAAGATCATTGCCCGTGAAACCATCCGCGCCCTGCGCAAGGACGTGACCGCCAAATGCTACGGCGGCGACGCCAGCCGCAAGCGAAAGCTGCTCGACAAGCAGAAGGAAGGCAAGAAGCGGATGCGCCAGTACGGCAAGGTCGACATCCCGCAGGAAGCCTTCATCGCCGCTCTGAAGATGGATTCGTAAGGGCAAGGCCATCAGGCCTTTCTCACCGCCATTTCCCGAGCTCGGCGGACGGGGCCGCAACGCAGTGCTTCTCACCCGCGCCGATGAGAAGATGGACCGGTCCGGAAATGAAACAGACCTGGATCAGGATCGGCACCGCCAGCATCGCGATCACCAGGGGCTGCGCAAGAATCTGCGCGTCCTGGAAGCCGAAGGGAAGCATCAGCCTCGCCAGCCGCGCCGCGAGCGACAAAGGCTGAAGCACGCGCAGCAGGTTAGCAAACGTCCCTCGCTTCCTTCGCCAGCAGCGCGTGGCGAAGGGCCTGTGCGGCAACCATCGGCAACGGAAATACAGCACGATCGATAGAACCAGCCCGTCCCAAGACACCGTGATGGTCGAGATCCCGAGCAGGAGGCCGATGATCGGCACGAGGGCGAACACCTGACCGCGTCGTTGTGCGCGACCTGCGAGAGCGTGAAATAGGGTCCGCCTTTCGTCAGGTTGCTCCAGACGAACACCATCGCCGCGCAGGACCCGCCGCCAGGAGGATGGCGCCCGCGATACAGGGGTTGATCCCGCCCTCAGGCAGATCGGGCCTGACCACGAATCCGGGGAAGAACCAGATGAGCTTCGTCATGGAGAACGGCTTCACCGCCCGGTTGATGAAGAGGGTCACGCCGATGCCGCACCAGTGTCGGCGCAGCTTGCCCAAGGCTGCGAGATCGATCCTAATCGGCACCGGAACGATCATCAGCCAGATCAGCGCCGCGACAAGCAGATTGACCTTGGCGATCTCGGCCGTACCGACCACCTGAAACACGCCGGACACCGTATGTCCGAGCGCAATGCCCGCGACGATGCTGAGCGCGGCTCAGAGGGTGAGATAGCGTTCAAAGGCGGACATGCCGTGCTCCCGCTTCCTGCTACTTGTCATATGGCATCGACTGGCGCGGCCGTCGCGCCCTCGATTCGGCCAATCTCACGCAACCCGCGCTCGAGAGCCGTTGCATCGAGCGTATCGAGGGGCAGGCTCAGGATAAGTGAAATGCGGCTCTTGAGATATTCGAAGGCTTGCACGAAGGCGGCTTCCTTCTCGATATCCGTCCCTGCACTGCCGCAGGGTCCGCGCTGCCCCGATGGGCCGTCGCGGGATGTCCGGGCCAAACGGGACAGGCCTCGCCCGCAGCGCTCTCGCAGACTGTGAAGACGAAATCCATCTGCGGTGCATCTTGACCGGCGGGTTCATCCCAGCTCTTCGAGTGGTAAAGGCGGGATCCATCGGATTCGAGCACCTTCACGGCAAAGGGGTTCAAGGTGCCCTTCGGCTAGCTTCCCTCCGAGAAGGCGCGAAAACGCCCCTCCCCCTCCTTGCGCGGGATGCCTTCTGCGAGGATTGAACGGGCGGCGTTACCCGCGCAGGAGAACAGGACGTTGGAGATGCGCTCAGCCATGGGCCGGCTCCTGCGGTGGGCAGCACGGAACGAGATCCGCGATCAGCGGCGCGCAGACATCCGGCCTGCCGCCGCAGCAATCCTTGAGCAGGAAGGTCGCAACAGGCCGAGAGCGGTCCAGGTCGGATCGGTAGATGATCGATAGGTTGCGCCGCTCGGAGCGGACCAGTCCTGCCCGCGTCAGCACGGACAAATGCGCCGACATGGTGTTGGCGGACACTCCAATCCTCGGGCGATATCTCCGGCCGCCATGCCCTCCGGCTCATGGGCGGCGAGGAGGCGGAACATCTTGAGGCGGGTGGACTGGGCAAGGGCCGCAAGGGCCAGGATGACGGCCGATTGCAAACCCTATTTTGGCTCTTCGCCTGACCGGAGGCCGGTTCCCTCGGCCCGCGCCTGACCGTGCCCGTTCATCCCGTTCCGCTCCCCGCCTGAGACGATACGGCGTGGTCCTGCAGCGCTCGACCTCAGGGCTTCGATCCCGGGTCGAGGATCTGCGCCAGCTCCCGGACGAGGGGGAACCCGTCCCTCCGGTCCGAGTTCAACCCAGGCACAGGGCCTGCCCCCAACGTCTCCCGATGAGCACGGTGCCTCCTCGAGCGCCGGGCTTTGGCATGTCGAGGAGGTGGCGGCGTGCGGGCCTTCGACCAGACAAAAATGAACTCCGTTTTAAGGAGAGTCCATGTCCTCCTCCCTGCGCTCTGTGCTGCCTACCCTGCTCGCGCTTCTTCTCGGCTACGCCCTCATGCAGATGGGGAACACTCTGCAGGGCACCCTGCTGAGCGTACGCGGAAGCCTCGAGCAATTTTCGCCGACCCAGATCGGCGCCGTCGGCGCTGCATTCTGGGTCGGAATCGTCATCGGCTCGCTGTGGGCGGGCCGGGTGATCCAGCAAGTGGGCCATGCCCGAACCTTCGCGGCGCTTGCGGCTATCGGGTCGTCTGTCGCGCTGCTTCACCTTCTGGTGATCACCCCCATGGTCTGGATTGCTGCAAGAGCGGTCACCGGCTTCTGCTTTGCCGGATTGTTCATCGTGGTGGAAAGTTGGCTCAACGCATCCGCGACGCCCCAGAACCGCGGGCAGATCCTGGGCTTCTACGGCATGACCGGACTGATCGCCGGAATCGGCGGCCAGATGCTCCTGCCGACGGGCGACCCGGCGGGTTTCAGGTTGTTCTGCTTCGCCGCCATTCTCATCTCTCTCGCGCTCGTGCCGACGGCTCTTTCACGCGCCAGCGCGCCGGCCCACGCCGTCGGGGAGGTCTCGATCAACCTGAAGCGCCTCTACCGCCAGTCTCCCTTCGGCGTGGTCGCCGCCATTCTCTGCGGCGTCACGACGAGCTCGTTCTTCGCGCTCGGACCCGTCTGGGCTCAGCAACGCGGGTTGAGCACCACCGAGATCGCCGTCTTCATGGCCTGCGGCACTCTGGGCGGCTTCCTGACCACCTGGCCGCTCGGCTGGTTCTCCGACCGCATGGATCGACGCTACGTGATCATCGGCGCATCCGCCATGGCGGCCACCATTCTGGCGGCCCTCGTCCATTTCGTACCTTCGGACGCGGCCCCTTGGCTGCTGTTCGTTTACGGGGCAATCTTCGGGGGCAGCGTCATTCCGACCTACAGCATCGTCACCGCGCACGTGAACGACATGGTCAAGCCGGGCGAGTTCGTCTCGGCCTCAGGCGGCCTTCTCATCCTCCAGGGACTGGGAGCCGCATCGGGGCCAGTGATCTCGGGCATGGCGATGTCCGAGTTCGGGCGGGTCGGGCTTCCCTACGTCATCATTCTGGCCCAAGCCCTGATGGCCCTGTGGGGCGCCTATCGCAGCATCCAGCGCCCAGTGGCCTTCGATGCGGACAAGGAGAGCTTCGTTCCCGAGCCGACCGTCCCCGTGGGCACCGTGCTCGCCCCGGCCCACGAGGTTGCTCGCTAAAGGGCCCGTCACACCAGGAGCGACTGCCCGCCGTCGATCCAGACCGGAGTGCCGGTGATGTGCCGGGAACGGTCGGAGGCGAGGAAGAGCACGAGTTCGGCCACGTCCTCGCTCGTCCCCGCCTCGCTTCCCGTGAGCGGAATGGGACCTTGGGGATATTCCGCGGGCACCTTCGCCTCCTCGGTGTTCCGTTTCTGCGTGTTCTTCTGGATCTCGGTATCGATCCTGCCCGGGCAGACCGCGTTCACGCGGATCCTGTGCTTGGCGAGTTCGACCGCCAGCATCTGTGCCATGGCCACCTGTCCTGCCTTGGTGACGGAATAGGCGGTCGCTCCGGCGCTCGTGAAGGTACGCGAGCCGTTGATGGAGGCCGTGATGATGATCGAGCCGCCCGCCTGCTTCAGGTGTGGCACGGCATGATGAAGGGTCAGATAGGTTCCGCGCAGATTCGTATTGATGGTGCGGTCCCATTCCTCCGGCTGCAATTCGTCGATAGGCGCCCACACACCGTTGATGCCTGCGTTGGCGAGGACGATATCGAGGCGGCCATAAGCCTCCACCAGATCCCCGATCGCCTTTCTCATCTGGCCGTCATCCGCCACATCCGCCACGAGCGGAATGGCCTTGCCGCCGGAGCGCCCAATCTCCTCCGACGTCTTGCGGATCTCCTCTTCGGTGTGGCTCAGCACACCCACCATCGCGCCCTCGCGTGCAAAGCGAAGGGCCGCCGCCTTGCCGATGCCGGACCCTGCGCCTGTTATGAGCGCAACCTTACCCTGAAGCTCCATGCCGTTCTCTCCTCGATGACGGACCGTCATGGCCTTGAACCGGAGGAGAGGATGCTTGTTCCTTAAGCGGTGCCGGCGCGGCGCCCGGACGCGTCGGCCGCTCCCATGCTCGCGATGAGCTGACGCAGGAGAAGACGCGTCTGCGAGATCTTCAGGTACTCGACGATGTGCCGCTCGATGCCGGCGTTGCGGATCAGGCCCGGGGTATTGCGCGAGGTGCCGCATCGGGGATTGTGATGGATGATCACGTCCATGATCCGTCTCCTCAAGGATCTCCCAAGGGTATCCTGATCAGGCATTCCAAACCGGCCGAAGCATAATTCATTTCGACGGCACCGCCGAGCTCGTGCGCGATGCTGCGGTCGATGAGGCGCGTTCCGAACCCCCGGCGCTTGGGCTTCGCGACCGGGGGACCGCCCTGCTCGCGCCAGTGGATGAGAAGTTCGCGCGAACCATTGCCGAGCGTGTCGACGGTCCAGTCGATCGAAAGATGCCCCAGAGACGCGGAGAGCGCACCATACTTGATGGCGTTGGTCGCCAGTTCGTGGCAGGCCATGCCGAGGCTCAAGGCCTGCTGGGGCTTGAGCCTCACGGACTCACCCCGGGCTCTGATGCGCTGCTGATCGATGCCGCCATGGGGCCGCAATTCGGCTTCGAGCACATCGTGCAGGGACGTGCTTTCCCAGTAGGTCTGCGTCAGCAGATCGTGCGTGGCTGAAAGCGCCATCAGCCGCGCCATGAAGTTGGATTGGAATGCCTCCGGATTCGGGCTGCTGCGTATCGTTTGAATGGCAAGGGACTGGACCGTCGCCAGGGTGTTCTTGACCCGGTGGTTGAGTTCGTGAATCAGAAGCGCCTGACGCTCCTCGGACCTCTTGCGGCCCGTGATGTCCAGGCAAGCACCGATCATGTAGTGCGGCCTTTTTTCGGCATCGTAGATGATGCGGCTGCGATCGTAGATCCACCGCTCCTCGCCGCCAGGGAGCAGGGCCCGGAACTCGTACTCGACCGTTCTCCCGGTCCTGAGGGCGTCTTCGATCACGCTCCTTGCGCAGTCACGATCGTCGGGATGAATGAGCGCGGAGAACTCCTCTACGTTCCGGGGCATCTTCTGGACACCGAGACCGAAGACGTTGACCATCGCCGGATCCCATTCGACGATGTTCCTCTGAATATCCCAGCGCCATGTGCCGGTGCTGGAGGCATCCAGGGCCGCGAGGAGCTTCTCCTGGGCCTCCTCGAGGCGCTCGACCGCGCGCCTCATGGATGTCGCGACGAGAGCCATGAGCAGGGCACCCACCATGAACAGGACGATGCTGGTCACGTCCGACGCGGAAAGCGCTCCGAATCCCCAATTCGGCGTGAAAAAGAAATACCAGGTCGCCAGAATGCTCAACCCGGTGGCCAGCAGGCCAGGCCAAAATCCTCCGATGACCGCCGCAAGCAGAACCGCCGGGAACATCGTGATGAAAGGAGTCGTGGATCCGATGACCGGCGTCAGGACAACTCGCACGAGCCCGGCGACGACGACGCAGCCAGCCGCGATCCCCATCGCGAGAGGCGAATTGGCTGGGACGAGCTTGGTGTACCGGGTGAGCAAGAAATGAGCTTTGCGCGTGAGAGGGAAGAACGGCTTCTACATAGAGCAAAGGGCTGCGGGAAGAAATGCATGCCAGGGCGGTGTCCTGGAAAGGTTCTCCGAAGCCTCCGCAACTTTACGAAGGCCGTGTTCCCCCGTTGAAAGGGCTTCTCAGAAGGACACGCGGCCTATACAGCTCGCTCCCTCCCGCAAGCTCAGATCCGTCAGCAGGCCTCGGATCAGGCCGTCGTATTCCTCCTTCGCCTCTATGTTGGAGAGGGAGAGTTCGAGCACCCAGTCATCTGAGAGGGGAAGGATGAAAGCCTCAACCGTCATCGGACCGCCCGGGAGATGGCCATCGACCCAGGTCGCCGACCAACGGACCGCTCCCGGGGCCAGGGAGGCAAGGGAAACCGATTGCGCGGGACGGCCGAGAAGGTTCTCATAATCCCGCTGCAGCAAGGCCGCATCCCGGCTCGCCAGATCGGGCTGAGGCAAGCCGTGGAGCTCATGCGAAGGGCGAAGGCTCACCACGAGTTCCGCATCGGAAGATGCCGATTTCAGGCGCGTCTCCAGACTGCCAGTGGTGGAGCGCCACTCCTGCGGCAGCGTGAACGAGAAGCACTGCCCGGAACCGGCGCGACCGGCCACGAGGGTGCGGCGCGACCCGGCGTCGAACTGCACCTGAACGCCGCCCGCGGGGCCGAAGGAAGCCTGCGACTGCGCTTTGGCCGCATGGGCCACCGGCGCTCCGCAGAGCGCAACCGCCAGGCCTGTGATGCAAGACAGCCGTGCAAAGCTCTTGCCCATGTGGTGATGATCCTCAAACTGCGATCTGTTGGTAGCAACGCCTGAGAACTGTGCCGGTTGCCTTTCCTGCCTTGGCCTTGAGTTGCCCGGCAATGACCCTACCTCGCTCAAGAACCGAACGATTTTGGGAGAGAGCACATGCAGGCTTCGTTGCGCGCCTCGGTCTTTGCAATCCTTCTTGCTGCGGCGGGACAGGCTTCGGCCGCGACCTGCCGGGATCCCGCCGGGTTCGAGAAATGGCTCGACGACATTGCGCAGGAGGCCATCGCCCAGGGCATATCGCCGGAAGCGGTCAGGCGCGGATTGTCGGGTGTGACATTCGATCAGAACGTCATCAAGCGTGATCGTGGCCAGGGCGTGTTCAAGCAGAGTTTCGCACAATTTGCCGGACGCATGGTGTCGTCTGCCCGCCTCAAGGGCGGAGCGAACATGCTGAAGAGGCATGCGGCCACCCTCGCGCGGATCGAGCAGCGATACGGAGTGCCGGCGCCCGTGCTCGTGGCGATCTGGGGCCTGGAGACCGATTTCGGCGCGGTGAAGGGCAAGCTCCCTGTCATCCGTTCCGTCGCGACGCTGGCCTATGATTGCCGCCGTTCGGAGTTCTTCCAGGCGCATCTCTTCGATGCCCTGCGCATCGTCGACCGGGGAGACCTGTCGCCCGGAGAGATGCGGGGCGCATGGGCCGGCGAATTGGGACAGACTCAGTTCATGCCTTCGAGCTACATGAAATATGCCGTCGATTTTGACGGCGATCGCCGCGCCGATCTGCTGCACAGCCCTGCCGACGTACTGGCCTCGACGGCGAATTATCTGAAGGGGCATGGCTGGGTGAGAGGCGGTGATTGGGTGCCGGGCACACAGAATTTCGAAGCCATCCGCGCCTGGAACAAGTCTCAGGTCTATGCGCAGACCATCGCCTATTACGCCACCAAGCTCGCAGGAAGAGACACGTCGGCCTTCCAGAGCCAGTGAGCCTCACGCAACAGAAAGGGCGGGCACAAGCGGCCCGCCCTTCTCGATCCATGAGATGCGATCAGCCCCGCGCGCGGGCGCGGATCATGAATGTGTCGTAGGCGTATTCGGCCACCTGGAACCAGAGGTACTCCTCGCCCCGGAAGGCCTTGTAGCTGTCGTAGATCTTCTTGAAGTCGGGGTTCTTGGCCGAAATCTCGTCATAGATCTCGTTCGCGGCCTTGTAGGCGGCTTCCATGATCTCCTGCGAGAAGGGACGCAGCTGCGCGCCGTTGCTGATCAGGTTGCGCAGACCCGCCGGGTTCTTGGCGTCGTACTTGGCCTGCGTATCCACGTTCACGTAGCCCGCCGCGGCCTGCATGGCGGCCTGATAGGATTTCGGCAGCTCGTTCCACTTCTTCAGGTTGATGAACATGTGGATCGCCGGACCACCCTCCCAGAAGCCCGGGTAGTAGTAGAACGGTGCGACCTTGTTGAGGCCGAGCTTGTCGTCGTCGTAAGGTGCCACCCACTCGGCGGCGTCGATGGTGCCGCGCTCCAGCGACGGATAGAGGTCGCCGCCCGCGATCTGCTGCGGAACAACGCCGAGCTTCGCCATGATCTGACCGGCGAGGCCAGCGATGCGCATCTTGAGGCCCTGCAGGTCCTGAACGGTCTTGATCTCCTTGCGGAACCAGCCGCCCATCTGGGCGCCGGTGTTGCCGGCGGGCAGAGCATAGAGATTGTGCTTGGCGTAGAACTCGTTCAGGAGGTCGTTGCCGCCGCCGTGATAGAGCCAGGCATTGGTCTGGCGGGAGTTCAGGCCGAAGGGCAGATTCGTGCCGATGGCGAAGGTCGGATCCTTGCCGACATAGTAGTAGGAGCAGGTGTGTCCCATCTCGACCGTGCCGCCCGCGATCGCATCGGCGGCCTGCGGTGCGCCGACGATCTCGCCCGGCGCGAAGGGCTGGATCTGGAACTTGCCGTCGGTGGCTTCGGACACGAACTTCGCGAAGGTCTCACCACCTCCGAAGAGGGTATCGAGGGATTTCGGGAAGGCGGAGGTCATGCGCCAACGGATCTCGGGAGCCGATTGGGCGATAGCCGGTTTGGCGATGGCTCCCGCTGCAGCACCGATGGTGGCGGCCTTGAGGAATGCGCGGCGTTTCATGGCGTCTCTTTCACGAATGAAGATTTCAACGCGCCGAAGAGACATAAAGTTTCAACTCGGCGCTCCGAAACGAAAAAAGGAGACACCGTCATAAGGATCCGGGCCGAAAAAAGCACTGCCCTGGAAGCAGGGGCCGTATGCACTGGCCGCATACCGCGCTGACGTGAAGCGGAAGCCTCAGACTAAAAGATGAGCTCGCCCGCACCCCACGCCAGCAGCACGAGAATGACGAAGACGAGCAGGAAGAGGGCGAACAGGATCTTCGCGATCGTCTTGGCGCCCGAGGCGACGCCGGTGAAACCCAAAGCGCCCGCGATCAGTGACACCACGAGAAAGATCAGAGCCCATTTCAGCATCGCGCAAGCCTCGTCGACGGTTCAGCTTGATGGATAAGCGCTCAGCTTGGCCTCGGTTCCCTTATCCGGGTCCGGCCGGCCCGCCGGTCACATCACCACGGTCACTTTGTCGGCCGCGCGGGTCAGCCCCGTGTAGAGCCAGCGGCTGCGATGCTCCCGGAAGGCATAGGATTCGTCGAAGAGCACCAGGTCGTCCCATTGCGAGCCCTGGGCCTTGTGAACGGTGAGCGCATAGCCGTAGGTGAACTCATCGGACTCGCGGCGCAGGGCGAAGGGCACTTCCTCCTCCGTGCCCTCGAAGAAGGCCTTGTGAACCGCGACCTCCACGGATCTGCGACGCACATCGTCGTCGGACACGACATCCATGCGAATGAAGTCGTTGCGGATGCCGCGCAGCGCCTGAATGCTCCAGGTGCCGCCATTGAGAAGCCCCTTCGTCTTGTCGTTGCGCAGGCACACGAGCTTCTCGCCCGCGGCCGGCATCGGATCGCGGTAGCCGTTCAGCTCGCGCAGACGCGTATTGTAGAGGCGGCGCGTTTTGTTGAGTCCCACCAGCACCTGATCGGCAGCCATGACGGCGACGGCGTCAATGTCGCGGCGGCGGAGGATCCGGCTCTCGCCATAGGTACCCGGCTCGAGCCGTCCGCCCTCCCGCACCTTCATGGACAGATGAACGATCGGGTTGTCCTTCGCCTGCCGATGCACTTCGGTCAGCATCACGTCCGGTTCGGCCTCCGTGAAGAACCCTCCCCCCTTGACGGGCGGCAATTGCGCCGGATCGCCGAGCACGAGGACCGGCTTGCCGAACGACAGGAGATCGCGCCCCAGCTCCTCGTCGACCATGGAGCATTCGTCGATCACGATGAGGTCGGATTTCGCCGCCTGACTCTGCCGGTTGAGAACGAATTGCGGCCCGTTCTCGTCACCCTCGCGCGAGCGGTAGATCATGGAATGGATGGTGGATGCGTCCGCGCAACCCTTGCTGCGCAGAACGAGGGCCGCCTTGCCCGTATAGGCGCCGAAAGCTACCTCACCATCGACGCCTTCGGCGACGTGCCGGGCGAGAGTCGTCTTGCCCGTGCCCGCGTAGCCGAAGAGACGGAATACGGGACGATCTCCGCGCCGGAGCCAATCGGCAACGGCCCTCAAAGCAGCGTCCTGCTGCGGCGACCAAGTCATGACGATTTCGCCTCGCGGTTCAGGTTGTAGAGCAGGCCGATCACGATGCAGGCGCTGCCGAGAAACACATAAGGATCGAGCGGCTCACCATAGAGCTGCCAGCCGACGAAGGCGATCAGAGGAATGCGCATGAAGTCGAGCGGCACGACCATGGTGGCATCGCCCCGGCGATAGGCATTGGTCAGGCAGTAATGCGAGAGCAGCCCCCCCGCGCAGAGTCCCGCGAGAGGCAGGACATGCGCTGGCTCGATGGAGAGCCAGAAGGCGCGCCCCACTCCGGCGAGGTTCATGGGAAGCTGCAGAAGGTTCATGAAGAAGAGGATCGAGAAGGTGCTCTCCGTACGGGTCAGCCGCTTGGTCATGATGGCCACGAGCGCGAAGGAGAACGCCACGCCCAGCATCAGAATGCTCGCCGGCTGCAAGGTTTCCACGCCTGGACGAAGAATGACGAGAACTCCTGCGAAGCCCAGCACGACAGCCACGAAACGCCCCCATGTCATCTGCTCCTGAAGCAGCGGGATCGCCAGCAGCGCGACCCATGCGGGTGCCGTGAACTCAAGGGCGAAAACGGTCGCGAGCGGCAGAAGCGTGAGGCCGAACGTCCAGCCATCGGTGCCTGCGAAATGCAGAACGTTGCGCGCGAGGTGAAGCAAGAAGCGCCGCGGCTTCAATCCCGGTCTCAGCCCGGACTTGATCCCTGCGAGCGCGAGCAGGATGGCGACGCCTGCGAGGTTGCGGATCGCCAGCATCTCGAAAACCGAGAAGGCAGGCGCAAGCGCGCGGACCGCGACGGCGGTTGCCGAGAAGGCGAGGAGCGCGCCGCTCATCCAGGCGACGACGGCGAGAAGATTGCGATGAGGCAAGGTGGACCACGGAGAGATAATTGACGCCCTTCGCTTACCGCGCCTTGCGAACCGCGTGAAGGGTCGAGCGGGAGGCAGGTTGCCGCGCGCCGGCGGTCGTTGAATCGGAGCGCCCGATTCAGTCTCATCTCCTGTCGCTACGTCATCGTCCCTGCGGAGTGATTCTTGAATCACTCGATGCGTCCATACGCATCTTCGCCACCTCCGACCGACACCTTTCCGAGCAGATCGGCGAAAAATTTTTTCGTCGTCGAGAACGGTTCGCGACACGCCTGCGAAGTGCGATCCATTGCTGTCGCGCGACCGACGCTTCCGACACGTGCCAGAGGCTGCCGGATGGTTTCAACCGGACAATCGTCTCGGGGGTAAATGATTGATATATAATGCGATTTAAGTAGCGATGCGAACTAGTCTGGTAGATCCGAAGTGATGTCGAGGAGTCCCAAGAAGAGTCTCTTCGCGTCCGATCACACGCCTTCTATCGCGTGCTGCAAGCGCAAGTTCATGCTGCTGTCGCCGTCAAAGTATCCACAGAAAAAGTACGAATTCTACTTTCTACACTTTCCGTTAATCGGAACCCGCTTGGTATAACGACGTTGCCTTGCAAGCGTGACGGTTGCACGCGAAGGCCCTTGAAGGAGGCGGCTATGCCGACAGACAACAAGAACCCGCTGACAGCGTTGTTCACGGGTGACACCGGTGCGACCAGCACCAAGAAAACCAGCGGAGCCAAGAGAGGCTCCAAGACCACTGCGAAGAAGGCCAGCACGTCCTCGGCTCGCAAGAGCACGAAATCGGCCGGCACCAAGACTGCTGCCAAGAAGACCGCTGCCAAGAAGACCACGGCCAAATCGGCCGCGAAGTCCTCGACCAGATCTTCGGCGAAGTCCTCCGGCACCAAGACGGCTGCCAAGAAGACCACGGCGAAGAAGACCGCTGCCAAGAAGACCACGGCCAAATCGGCCGCGAAGTCATCCGGCACGAAAACTGCTGCCAGGAAGACCGCTGCCAAGAAGACTTCTGCGAAGCCCGCCTCCCGGTCGGCTGCGAAGAAGTCTACGGCCCGCAAGTCCACCGCTCGCACCGCGTCGGCTCGCTCGACCTCGGCCCGCAAGCCTGCCACCCGCAGCGCGGTGAAGTCTTCCGCCAAGAAGACAGCGGCGAAATCGACGAAGCGCGCAGCCGCTGCGTCCAGCCGCACTTCCGCGACGAAGAAGTCCGGCAAGGTCGCCAAGCGTTCGACGAGCGCCCGTTCGGCAAGCGCCCGCAAGAGCCCCTCGAAGGCTCGCAAGCGATAAGCCAAGCATGCGTCAGTCGGCAGGGCTGAGTCCTGTCCTGGCGCATGGGCCTAAAAAAATCGCCCGGTGAAAGCCGGGCGATTTTCTTTTTCAAGCCGTGCCCAAATCCGGAATATTGTGCGCCCCCTGCTGGCCGCGCGGGCGAAAAGCGGAACCGGCTATCCGCTCGCTCACCCCTCTGCGCCACCACCAGTATGCGCCGGAGATCTCGCCTCCGTCGAGCGCGATGCCTTTCCCATCAGGATGGCCGGGACTGATCCCCGGACCGAGTCCAGGGGCGGCCATGACACGCTGTGCTGGCGCAACCTGCGGATCCGAAGGGCCGCCCACCATTCACATCCGGATGCTTTAGCGGCCGGTGCTCATGGGATCGCTCTCGCCCCAGTACGGAGTGGCGTTGTAGTAGCGGTGCACATGCTCCTCCCATTCACGGTCGTAGGAAGCATCATGCCCCTCGGCCGTCCGCCGGGGCGCGCCGCGCAGCTGGTCTTCCGTCAGGTTGAGCTCATAGGCATCGAGCTCGACGTTGTATTTCAGGACGCTCCAGGGAAGCGTGTAGTATTCCTCGCCCAGGCCCATGAAGCCGCCGAAGCTCATGACCGCATAGGCGACCTTGCCCGACCGCTTCTCGATCATCACGCGCTCGATGGTTCCGATCTTCTCGCCGTCCGAGCGGCGGACCGGAGTGCCTTCCACCTTGTCGCTGGCGATCAAGCTGTGGGTTTCGCGGACGTCACCACTTTGTACCGTCGTCTCCATTCTCTCTCTCCCTTCATCTGCAAGGTCTAAGGCAACGCTCGGGTCAGGGAGCCGTTCCGGTTCGAGGCCTTGCGCTTCCCAGGTCTCACTAGGCTGTTACGGTTCTCATCACCTGCGGCAGCAAGCGCTGCCATAGGAACCGCACCATGACCCTCACGTTGACCCTCGCTCTTGCCCCAGGACAATGAAGGAGATTGCCATGCCCGTTCGCCAGAAGCCTGTCGAGGAGCAAGTGGTCGTCATCACGGGCGCTTCCAGCGGCATCGGCCTCGCGACTGCCCATCATTTCGCGTCGCGCGGCGCCAGGGGCCTCGTTCTGGTGGCCCGTAACGAGGAGGCCCTGCGCAAGGTTGCCGATGAACTCAGCCGCGGCGGAACCCGCGCCGTCGCGGTGCCGGCGGACGTGAGCAAGCGCGAGGATCTGGAGCGTATCGCCCGCACAGCCATCGACACGTTCGGCGGATTCGACACCTGGGTGAACGATGCGGCGGTCGCTCTTTATGGCCCCCTCGACAAGATCCCTCTTGAGGATCAGCGACAGCTCTTCGAAGTGAATTACTGGGGCGTGGTCAACGGCTCGCTGATCGCAGCGGAGCACCTGCGCAGCCGCGGCGGCACCATCATCAATGTCGGTAGCGTTCTCTCCGAGCGTGCCATGATGCTTCAGACACAGTACTCGGCGTCTAAACATGCGGTGAAGGCCTTCACGGACGGTCTGCGCATGGAGCTGGAGGAACAAGGCACGCCGATCGCCGTGACCCTCATCAAGCCGTCCTCCATCGACACGCCCTATGTCGAACACGCCCGGAACTATCTCGACAAGGAAGCGGCCGTTCCGCCGCCGGCCTATGATCCGCATCTGGTGGCCAAGGCGATCGTCTTCGCCGCCGAGCACCGCAGACGCGAGCTGACCATCGGCTTCGGGGGATGGGTCATCGGCGCAATGGGCAAGGTCGCGCCGCGCATGATGGACAAGGCCATGGAACTGACGGGCTACGGTGCTCAGACGACCGACCGGCCCGAGCGCCGGCAGATGCACGACAATCTCTATCGCGCGCGCGAGGACGGCGACATGTATTCGTCTCTTCCGGGAGAGCCGCGCAAGACAAGCCTGCTACTCGAGGCGCAGCTCCATCCCTTAGCAACCGCAGCCGTTCTGGCAGGCGTCGGCGCCATGGTCGCAAGCGTTCTCCTTGCCCCGTTCATGAGCGGCTCGCGCCAGGCCCCTCGTGCGAAGCGCCCTATGCCGCGCTACCAGCCCACCATGCGCCGCACCGGCAACGGACACGACAAGCGGACGATGGGCCCCGGCCATATCAGCCAGCGCAGCGCCGGCGAAGGCCGGCCGCAGCCGCGGCACTGATCGGCAGCGCAGCCCGGCCTCATCGCAGGGGGCCCTTATGCGGATCACGTCGCCATGGCCGGGCTCGCTCCGGCCATGGCGATGCGAAGGGCGCTGCGCTGTTCCGATCGTCCTCACCGACCCAAGGCCAGTGAGGACGCGGAAGAGAAGGCCGCCGACACGAAGGCGCTCCACGTGCGGCGCATCGCCCTCTCCGACCCGGGTCCACATTTGCGCACGATGCGCTAGCCTTTCCGTATGAATCCGATTCGCTCTCTTGCCTTCATCGCCGCCTTCACCCTCGGCGGAGCAGCCTTCGCCCAGGACAGGGGCACGCTCGAGCCGAAGCCTCTGCCGCCCCTTTCCAACCCGAACGACCCGAAGCTCGCCGCGAAAGAGCTGTTCGGCCGGAGCAGCGCCCCGGCCTCCCTTCGAGCCCGCTCCATCGGCGGCTATGCGCGGGGCTGCGTGGCAGGCGCCGCTGCGATCCCGACCGACGGCGAGACCTGGCAGGTGATGCGGCTCTCCCGCAACCGCAATTGGGGTCATCCGCAGCTCATTGCGCTGCTGCAGCGCCTCTCCGCGCGCATGCCGAGCATCAATGGATGGCCGGGTCTGCTGATCGGCGACATCTCGCAGCCGCGCGGCGGACCGATGATCACGGGTCACGCCTCGCACCAGATCGGCCTCGATGCGGATGTGTGGCTCACGCCGATGCCCGATCGCCGCCTGTCGCGGCTCGAGCGCGAGGAGATGTCCGCCACCAACGTGGTGCGCAGCGACTGGCTCGATGTGGATCCCGCGGTCTGGACGCCGCAGCACACGGCTCTCATCCGCGCCGCCGCGAAGGAGAATGACGTCGCGCGCATCTTCGTGAATCCGGCGATCAAAAAAGCCCTCTGCCGCGAGGCCGGGGAGGACCGGGGATGGTTGAGGAAGGTGCGGCCCATGTGGGGCCACAACTACCATTTCCACATCCGCCTCGCCTGCCCTGCGGGGGACGCCGCCTGCTCTGATCAGGCGCCGCCGCCAAGCGGCGACGGATGCGGTGCGGAACTCGCACGCTGGTTCACGCCGGCGATGCTGCGCCCGAAACCGGGCAAGCCTCGCCCGCCCCTGACTCTGTCTCAGCTGCCGGAGGAGTGCCGCCGCGTGCTCGCGGCACCGTGAGGCGCGGACGGCGGCTGCCCGTCCGCGCTTTCTCGCCCTTTTCCGCTACTCGGCCGCGACGCCCGTGCCGATCGGGCAGGACACTCCCGTTCCGCCGAGGCCGCAATAGCCGTTCGGGTTCTTGGCCAGGTATTGCTGGTGGTAATCCTCGGCGAAATAGAACGGCCCGGCATCGAGGATCTCAGTGGTGACGGGGCCGTAGCCCCGCGCCCCAAGCGCCTGGGCATAGGCGGACTTGGAGGCCTCGGCGGCCCTGCGCTGTGCCTCGCCGAACACGTAGATGCCCGAACGGTACTGGGTGCCCACATCGTTGCCCTGGCGCATCCCCTGCGTGGGATCGTGGTTTTCCCAGAACGTCCTCAGGAGCGCGTCGTAGGACGTCTTCCGAGGGTCGAAGACGACGAGCACCACCTCGTTGTGCCCGGTCATACCGGTGCATACCTCCTCATAGGTCGGATGGGGGGTGATGCCAGCGGAATAGCCCGCCGCCGTGATCCAGATCCCGTCTCCCATTTGCCAGAACTTGCGCTCGGCGCCCCAGAAGCAGCCTAGCCCGAAGAGAGCCTTCTCCATCCCCTCCGGGTAAGGCGGCTGGAGGGGGCGTCCATTGACGAAATGGGTCTCGGCCGTGGGGATCGGGGACGGGCGGCCCGGCAGCGCCTGGTCGGGCGTGGGAAGGGTGGCAGGTTTGCGGAAGCTGAACATGAAGGCCTCTCGTGTGACCCGCCTTATGTAAGCCTTCCTTGTCGCCGAAGGGAGGGTCTCCCCCTCACCTTGCCGTGAGGGCCTACCGTCCGGCGAAATAGCCCACGGGCTCGAGAGGCTTCTGGCCGAGCCAGAGAAGCAGCGCGCCGACGAGGAAGGCCGTGACGGAGGCCGGGAGCTGGAGGAACTGGATCAGGAAGGGATCCCAGAGCCAGGGATAGGTGCTGGCGGCTAGCTGCCCCTCAAGGCCCGTCGCGCCGCCCGGGAACAGGGTGCCGGCCGCGCTTGAGATGGAGGTGAACGACACCGTGTGATTGACGATGGACCGCGTTCCATCGATCACGAGCCCGATGAAGCCGGCGGCGACCAGCAGAAGCCCCAAACTACGCGCTAGGAATTTCAAGGAAGTATGCCTCTCCAAACAGAGAGGGATTATCTAGAGCCTTTTGAGACTGCCGCAAAGTCACCCACGCCAAACTTTCTTCAGTTCGGTCTTGCTTTTCGTCTCATTTTGGAGCTAAACGAGCGCTCCGCAGAGATGCGGGGAATCTCATCCGGTTCGCGGCTCACGCGAACGATGTTGCAAGACCGGAAAGGTTCAACGCTGGAGGGGTGGCCGAGTGGTTGAAGGCGCACGCCTGGAAAGTGTGTATACGGGAAACCGTATCGCGGGTTCGAATCCCGCTCCCTCCGCCATCTATCCACCAAGCCCCTGAAAGAAGAGTATATTGAGATTATGGGGGCACATAGCCCACATTCTGATATGCCTTCTGTACCATTGAGGGCATAGCGCACGATCACGGTCGCGGCAGATCCCAACCAGAATCACCACCCTGTATGCGTGCTTACTCCAGTTGGCTTAACCGCGTTGGATTCAAGCTGGGCTACTTCTGGCACACAACTTAGAACCTTCTTGTGCCCCGCAATGTGAGGGCCGGGTCACGGCCAGTTTTGGGCGCGACGCTATCGAGCTTGCTTACCGATCGGCTGTCGGAGTTCGGCTCGTATCAGCTCCAGGGCCACCTCCAGAAATGTCCGTCCCAGGGACATTAATCTTGATGAACTATCGAGATTGGCTGAGAACGCCCTATCTGGAGATTGTTGCCACTGGCCCGAGGGCAATTGCCATCATTCGGGCGGGACTGTGTTTCTTCCGAGGCGTGTCGGTCGTTGCCCCGGTCTGCCCCTGAGAGAAGTGGTTGGTTCAAAGGACAATGAACTGCTATGACGGTAGCCGCCTTCTCCTCCAGCAATCCCTTGCCTCAACCCAGCTTACAGGAGCTTGCCACCGTCAGCCAGGCCGTGCTTGATGCCATACCCGCAGCCATTTATATCTGCTCGGCAGACGGGATCATCCGGCGCTATAGCAAACGGGCCGCCGAACTGTGGGGACGCCAGCCCCGCCTTGGCGAAACGGACGAACGTTACTGCGGGTCCTTTCGCCTCTACCACCTGGATGGACGCCCCCTTGCTCACGCAGACACCCCAATGGCGCAGGTCCTGCGCTCCGGCAAGCCCGCTCACGGGCTCGAGGTCCTGATCGAGCGTCCGGATCAAAGCCGCCGCACCGTGCTGGCTCATATCGAGCCGCTACTCGACAGCCAGGGCGGCATTCTTGGCGCGATCAACTGCTTTCAGGACATCTCCGACCGCAAGGACATAGAGATTGAGCTGCGTCAGAGCCGGCAGGATCTTGAGGACTTCTTCGAGAATAGTGCTGTTGGCCTCCACCTGGTCGCCGCGGATGGCACTATCCTGCGCGCCAACCGGGCTGAGCTTGATCTCCTCGGCTATAGCGCAGACGAGTACATCGGCCGGCCGATCGCCGACTTTCATGCCGATGCTCAGGTGATAGGAGACATCCTCCGTCGCCTCTCCCGAGGGGAGACGCTGGACCGGTATCCGGCCCAGCTGAAGGCCAAGGACGGCTCGATCCGGCATGTCCTGATCACCTCCAACGTGCACTTCCGCAATGGCGAGTTCCACAACACGCGCTGCTTCACGGTTGATGTGACCGACCAGCACAGGGCAGACGAGGCCCTGCGGGAGAGTCAGCAGCGACTGGCCGTGACCTACGAGAAGGCTCCCATCGGCATTGCCGAAATGGACGCCGCCGGTCGATTCGTTCGCGTCAACCCGGCTCTCTCGGGCATCGTCGGCTATGCTTCCGAGGAGCTTGTGGGGCGATCCTTCGTCGAGCTGACCCACCCTGAGGACCGAGACGACGATGCCGAGCACTATGCCCGCCAGGTGCGGGGCGAGCTCGCCCATTACTCGATGCAGAAGCGCTTCCTGCGGAAAGACGGCGGCATTGTCTTCGTAAATGTCCTCAGCGCGTCCGTGCTCGACGCGCAGGGGCGGTTCCGCTATGGCGTGCGTGTGGTCCAGGACGTGACGGAGCAGCGACAAGCCGAGGAACGGCTGCGCGAGAGTGAGCGCCAGGTCCGGGAACTCCTTGAGGCGCTGCCGGCTGCAATTTACACCACGGATGCCGAAGGCCGGATCACCTACTACAACCAGGCCGCCGTCGATTTCTCCGGGAGAAGGCCCATCCTGGGCAGTGATGAGTGGTGCGTGACGTGGCGCCTCTTCACGCCAGACGGGACGCCGCTGCCGCACGATCAATGCCCGATGGCTGTTGCCCTGAAGGAGGGCCGCGTTGTTCGCGGTGAGGAAGCGATTGCTGAGCGCCCGGACGGCAGCCGCGTTCCATTCATTCCATTCCCCACACCGCTGCGGAATGCCTCCGGCAAGGTCGTCGGCGCAATCAACATGCTGGTGGACATCACGGAGCGGAAGCGAGCCGAGGAGCATCAGAGGGTGCTGATCGACGAGCTGAACCACCGGGTCAAGAACACGCTCGCCACCGTGCAGTCGATCGCGAGCCAGACGATTCGAACCTCGGCCGACATCGAGAGTTTCTCCGAGAACTTTGAAGCGCGCCTTTTGTCCTTGAGCAAGGCCCATGAGCTGCTGACGCGCCAAGCGTGGACGGGCGTCAACCTGCGCGACATCATCTGTCAAGAACTGGAGCCCTACCACGGTGGCTCAGCCATGCGTGTTCGACTGGAAGGCGCGGACCTCATGCTGGCGCCTCGGGTCGGCCTCGCCCTCAGCCTGGTCCTGCACGAGCTGACCACCAACGCCGCCAAGTACGGCGCCCTGTCCAACGAGCAGGGTCTCGTCACCGTGTGGTGGGAGGCTCCCGAGTACGGGACTGTCGATGTCCTTCGGATTGAATGGATCGAAAGCGGTGGTCCGGCTGTCACGCCGCCTGTCAAGCGCAGCTTTGGGACTCGCCTGATCGAGCGCAGCATGACCAAGGATCTTCAAGGCATGGCCCGGCTCGACTTCGATCCCGCAGGCCTGCGCTGCATCCTCGAGTTTCCGCTGAAACAGCTCTGAGGCGGTCGAGGTCCGTACTGAGTGGACTGCGCCTCGTGGTGGGAGATGAGAGCCATGTGGCGACGCTGGGCGAAGACATGCTGGCGACATGCGCTGCCAGGTGGTCGCGAGCGCGGCCAGAGTCTCCGAAGCCTTGAGGCCGCTTGAGACGACCTACATTGATGCGGCGGCGCTGGACGTCAATGTCGCCGACGATAAGGCGAGACGAACCCTCTCGCTCACCTTGTTGATGCGCAGCTTGGCCGCAAAGGTCGGGACCTCGTTGTAGGGCGGCGCCGGGTGATGGCCATCACAGTCATTTTGCTTTGGGAGTCCTTTGGTGACGCCTTCAACCGGGTTCTCCCCGTTGCGGTACCCTGCGGCCTTGGCTCGGTCGAGGACGGTTCCAATCCGTTGCCGCACGCGGCGCACCGTCTCGGGCTTCGTCAGGCAGATCGGGCCTCAGGCGCGGAGCACAACGGGCGTATCGATCTGGTCAACACGCAGCGAGCCGAGTTTCGGAAAGGCATAAGGTGCCTTACCCACCGCAAATTTCCGTCTGCCCGATGTGCCGGACTATTCACACGTTGGCGGCGCCCCCGGATCAGGCCGCCGGAAGCAGGATCGCGACCAGGATCAGGATGATCCCGAGGAGGGACACGAGCCACACGACCGATCTGATATAGGGAATGCCGAGAGCATAGAGCGGCAGGTAGACGATGCGAGCCCAGAAGTAGAGCATCGCTCCCCACCAGGTCAGCGCCCCGTTCCGGCCCGCAAAGTGCGCTATCACGATGGCGGTCGCGACGACGGGCAGCGTTTCGAAAAGGTTGCTCTGTGCCCTTTGGAGGCGCCCTGTGATCTTCCCGACCGGCGGCCCCTCATGGTCGCGTGCGCTTGCATTATAGCTCACGCCTGTCTCGCCAGTGCGCAAGGTCGCGGGAAGGAGGATCTGGACGAGGGCGAGGACGAGCGTCCAGGCGAGAAGAGTAAGCTCGGTGGTCATGGCTGCCGCGAAATGCGTCATGGGAAAGGTGCATTATGGAGCGCGGCAAAGACCGGGCAATCGGCCTCACCCGTCGGACTTGCCCGCCGCCTTGCGGAGAGCCGCATTGATGCGGTCCTGCCAGCCGGGGCCATCCTGCTGAAAGAACTCGAGCACCTCCTGGTCGATGCGGAGCGTGACGACCTCCTTCACGCCCGGAATGGCGGGCGCCTTGGCGGGCCCCTCGACCGGCTTCGTCGTGACCTTCTTGAAAGCCGCCTCTGCAGCCTTCAGCGGATCGGACGGACGACGTCCCCCTGGCGATCTCGACATGATTCGGTTCCTCCTCGTCCCTGCCTGGGGCACATCCTCCTACAGGCGCCGCCACGGAATCAACTCTCCCTTGAGACGCGGGGGGAGAGTTTTCATCCTCGCGGCAGTCACCGAGGACACAAAATGGCCGCCGATGTCGTGGATGCCTCGCCTCCCGCAACACGTCAGGAAACGTACAGACCCAGCCATGGGCATCATCACCGCCGCAATCCTCCTCGTCATCGGCTACGTCGTCATCACCAAGGTCGTCGGCCTCGCCTTCCGGCTTGTCGTGCCCGTCGTCCTGATCGCGATTCTCGCGGGTGCGGGGATCTTCACGGATCTTCTGCCGGGTGATCGCTCCGCCCGCTATCCTGCGGATCACGACCGGCCTCACCGCATGCCCGCGGACGGCGGCCGTTGGGGAGACATCCGCCTCGGCGACATCGCCGATGCCGTCATCGCCGCGGCCCAGTCCTTCCTGCACGGCACCCAGAGCCTTCTCGACCGCGCGGCCGAGCCCCGGGTTTCGGAGCAACCACCCCCCTCCTCCGACTTCCGTCACAGGCCGCGGACCCGGTACGGGGAGGAGATGCCCGCCTACGACGATCCGCCATCATGGGATCGGGGCCGGTCGGGGCAGGCGTACTGACCAGAACGAAACAGGCTGCCGGGAGATCCCGGCAGCCTGCTATCGAAGGTGCGACGATGCAAGTCTCACACATCCCTTACGATGCGGAGGTCATCTCGCCGGTCAGCCAGTACTTCACCCGCGCCTGATGCTCGCTGATGTAGTTCTCGACCGCCTTGTCGACCGAGGATTCGTTGGCATCGGACATGGCAGCCTGGAGCTCGTCCAGCGGAAGATGCATGCGCATCAGGAACTGGGCGATCTCGGGATATTCGCTCTGGAATCCCTGCCGCGCGATGGCGTAGACGCGCTCGACACCACCGAGCGCATTCTTCGGATCGTCGAGGTAGCGCAGCTCGTACTTGCCGAACATCCAGTGGGGGCTCCATCCGGTCACGACGATCCACTCCTTCCGGCGAATCGCGCGGTCCAGCGCGGACACCATGGCGGCATCGCTGGCCGTGGTGAGGTCGTAGCCACTCAGATCATAGGTCTTGAGAGCTTCCTTCGACAGGCGGGTGAGGCCTGCTCCGGGATCGATCCCCTGCACCTTGCTGTCGAGCTTTTCCTTCACCTCGGGCTTAGCGAGATCGGCGATGGATGCCACCTGATCCTCTGGAACGTAGTTCGGAACGACCCAGCCGAGCTTGGCATCCGTGTAGAGCACGCCGAGAGGGACGACCTTGTTGCCGACGCGCTCCCAGTAATCCTTGTGGGTCTCGGGCAGCCAGGCCATCATCATGGCGTCGATGTCGCCCTTCGCGACGCCCTGATATTGCGGCGCGATGTCGGTCTGAACGAGCTCGACCTTCTGGGAATAGTTGTCCTCGATGAGCTTCTTGGCGAGCTTGGTGACGAACTCGGCATCGGCCCAGGCGGTCCAGCCGATCTTCACCGGCTTCTTCTCCTCCTGCGCCTGCAGCGTGCCGGCAAGGCCTGTGGTCAGGGCCGCCGCGAGGGCGATCCGGGCGAAGGTCTTGAGCATGGGGGTTCTCCTTTCAGCTCTTGGGTTTTGGTCGAGCGCCGGGCCGGGACTCCGGTCCGGCGCCCGGCGTCAGGCGCCTGTCTTGGCAGGCGCGGTCTTCAGGCTGGCGATCTCCGGCGCTGATCTGGAGCGCCGAAGCGCCCAGTACGGAAGCGGGAAGGCGGCCGGCCGCGAGAGGCTTTGCGTCAGACGGTCGAGAATGATGGCCAGGATGACGACGGCGAGACCACCCTCGAAGCCGAGCCCCACGTCGAGGCGCTGGATGCCCGTGAGCACCGTGTTGCCCAAGCCGCCCGCCCCGATCATGGAGGCGATCACCACCATCGACAGGCCGAGCATGATGGTCTGGTTCACGCCCGCCATGATGGACGGCAGGGCAAGCGGAAACTGCACCTTGAACAGGAGCTGACGATCCGTGCAGCCGAAGGCGAGACCCGCTTCCACGAACTCGCGGTTGACCTGGGTCAGCCCCAGCGCGGTCAGGCGCACGACGGGAGGCATTGAGAAGATCACGGTTGCGATGGTGCCGGGCACCGCGCCAAGGCCAAAGAACATCGCCGCCGGAATCAGATAGACGAAGGCCGGCATCGTCTGCATCAGATCGAGCAGGGGGCGCGTGACTGCGGCCAGGACGGCGCTTCGCGCCATCGCGATACCGAGCGGAATGCCGATCACGATCGCGATCGCCGTCGCCGCGATCACGAGGGCGAGCGTCTCGACGGTCTCCTTCCACAAGCCCATTCCGACGATGAGAAGAAGGGCAACGCCGGCGACGAGAGCGAACTTCCAGCCAATGCGCCAGAGCGCAAACAGCGAGACGAGCGCGATGAGCGCCCATGACGGCAACCCGAGCAGAGCATCCTTGATGCCGTCGGCGAACAAGCCGATGCCGTCCGCGATCGCATCGAGTGTCGGGGAGAAGTTGTCGAGCATGTACTCGACGACCGCGCTAGCGCCAGCGCCGATACTGATATCGAAATCCATAAGCAATATCCTTTACGCGCCGGTGTTTCAGCCGGCGCGGTCGAGGGTCATGAGGAGGGAGGACTTGGAGATGGCGCCGAGATAGTGGCCGCGCTCGTCCACCACCGGAACGGGCCAGTGGCTCTCCGCCACGCGTCCCATGACCTGGGACAGCGGCGTGTCAGCCTCGATGGGATTCATGTCGGGCAGGAAGGCCTTCCGATACGGATCCTGCCCGCCCGCGCGTACCGCCTCCTTGAGCGAATCCGCGCTGACCATGCCTTGGTAGCGCTTGTCGCGGGCGATCACGATGGCGACGTCCCTGTCGTGCGCACGCATCCGCTCGAGGGCGGCATTGACGCTGTGCCCGCTCCGCTCGATCAAGGTGAGCTGATTGTGGCGGGCGATGTCGCCGGCCCGGAAGACGTGACTGACGTCCACGTTGCGGAAGAACGAGCGGACGTAATCGTTGGCCGGGTTCATGACGATGTCCTCTGGCGTGCCGACCTGCACCACGACCCCGTCTTGCATGATCGCGATCCTGTCGCCGATGCGCATGGCCTCGTCGAGATCGTGGCTGACGAAGACGATCGTGCGGCTGTGTTCGGATTGCAGCCGCAGGAGCTCGTCCTGCATCTCCGTGCGGATCAGCGGGTCGAGAGCAGAGAAAGCCTCGTCCATCAAAAGAACCGTCGGCTCGTTGGCAAGCGCGCGGGCCAGGCCGACGCGCTGCTTCATCCCGCCGGACAGCTCGTCCGGGCGGCTCGCTGCGTAACGGGCGAGCCCGACCGCCTCGAGAGCCGAAAGAGCCTTCCGGTTGCGCTCCGCCTCGGGAACGCCCGCGATCTCGAGACCGAAGGCCGTGTTGTCGAGAACCGTCCGGTTGGGCAGAAGCGCGAAACTCTGGAAGACCATGCTCATGTCGCGCCGGCGCAAGGCGATCAGGTTGCGCTTGCTCATGCGGGTCACGTCCTGCCCATCAATCAGGATCGAGCCCATTGTCGGCTCGATCAGACGGTTGAGAAGGCGCAGCAGGGTCGATTTGCCCGAGCCGGAAAGTCCCATCACCACGAAGATCTCGCCCTCGCGAATGCCGAAGCTGGCGTCGTTGACGCCAATGGTGCAGCGGGTCTCCGCCTGAACGGCGTCCTTGCCCTTGCCTGCCTGGATCATTTGGATCGCACGCGAGACGTCCGAGCCGAAGAGCTTGAACACGTTGCGCAACACGATCTTTTCCGCGGGAGTGCCGACGCCAGCCTCGACGCGCACGTTACCGTCCTCGATAATCATCAAAACTCCATTGCCCCCGGTTCTAAGATTAGGGAAACCTCCACTGCGTAATCTCAGTCAGGAAAATAGTTGAATGAGCGAAAGCGATAACAAGAGCACATCAGGAGATGCGCAACTTTGCCAGCTTCCAGCGAAGCATCCAACGAATATCGTTGCCGTTATCGATATTTGTCTAAACCGATTGGCGCGAAAAGCCAACCCCTTGACACGAATTGGCTACATTTCCCGCTTATGCGGCAAGAACATCTGTCGCCGCCGCATCTTCATTTTTGTTTTTGGCACAGTAGCTTAAGCGTTCGCCGGAGGCTTGAGCGGCTCCGTGTCCACAGGGCTCCGGGAGAGTTCCCTGCGGGACCATCGAAGTGGCATCATCGTGGTGGCGGAGATGGCTTTCGCGCATCCGATCCGCACACGAATCCGCCGGATCCGCCCGCGAGTGCGCGGACGGCTCGCTCGCCTCATTCAAACCGTGAGGTGCGGATGCAGGAAGCATCCCGCCCCCTCATCACCAGTCCCATGCCGGTGATTTCGATCTGTTGAGCGGGGCGCTGTTCATCCATCGGGATGGTCGGGATTGATCCCCGGTTCAGGCCCGGGGGCAGCCATGATAGGAGGCACAAGCGCATCCTACGAGCCCGGGAGGCCCGCGTTGAACGGTGCGCTGTTCAGAAAGTGGAGCATCGGATTGAATCCCCAAAACGAGTCCACTTTGGGGTTCGATGCTCTTGGCCCAGGATGGATGAACGCGAGCGACCATCACCGCCCGCGTTGACGGATCGGGTCAGATCACCGCGATCGAGGAATTCAGAAGATCGGTGACAAGCATGTGGCCCGGCGCGTGCGTGATGCAGAACTCCGGACGGACGTTGGCGATGACCGATTGCGGTGTGACACCGCAGGCCCAGAAGACCGGAATCTCGCCCTCCCGGATCTCGACTGCATCGCCGTAATCGGGCTTGCTGATGTCGGTGATTCCGATCAGGGAGGGATCGCCGAGATGCACTGGCGCACCGTGAACGGACGGAAAGCGCGACGTCACCTGCACGGCGCGGATCGCGTCGGCGGCCTTCAGCGGACGCATGGACACGACGAGCGGCCCCGAGAAGGGCCCCGTCGCTACGGTCGGAATGTTCGTCCGGTACATCGGCACGTTGCAGCCCTGCTCGATGTGGCGCACCGGCAGGCCGTCCGCCAGCATCGCCTCCTCGAACGAGAACGAGCAGCCAATCAGGAAGGCCACCAGCTTTTCATTCCACAGGTCACGGATATCGGTGGGCTCCGCCACTAGTTCGCCGTTGCGCCACACGCGGTAGCGGGGAATGTCGGTACGGATGTCGATATCCTGGCCCAGCTCCGGCAGCGACGGGTCTCCCGTCTCGGAGACCGCGACGAGCGGGCACGGCTTGGGATTGCGCTGGCAGAAGCGCAGGAAGTCGTGCGCGAGTTCCTCCGGCAGGATAGCGAGGTTGGCCTGAACATGCCCGGGAGCGAGGTTGGCGGTCGGGCCGGTCAGGATGCCCGCGCGGGCATCCTGACGGGCTTTGTAGGCGGCGCTGTTGTCGATCTTTGCGGGCATGTCCAATCCTTCTGCCGGTGCGCGTTACGCCTGATCCTGCAAGCGCAGAGCTTCGACCGCCATGCCGATAGCGAGCATCCTGCGGTCGGATCCGGCAGGCCCTGCGATCATCAGACCAACGGGAGCTCCGCCGGGTCCGTGACACGGAACGGACAAGGCGGCTCCGTCGAGGAAGTTGATCAGCGTGGGATTGCGAAGGATCAGGCCGTTCATGGCATAGTAGACATCGTCGTTCGCCGCGAGTTCCGCAATAGCGGGTGCGACGACCGGAACGGTCGGAAGCAGAAGCGCATCATAGCCTTCGATCCGCGCCTCCACCTTTTCTCGCCATGCCTTGCGGGCCTCGAGCAGATCGAGGTAATCGGCGGCGGAGATGTCCTTGCCTCGCCGGATGCGCGTAACGACGCGCGGATCGTAGCGGTCGCCCGCGCGCTCGATCAGATCCCGGTGCCAGGCCCAGGACTCCGCTGCCGTGAAGCCGCCATTGGCGTTGATGGCTGCAAGTTCGGCGAATTCCGGCACGGCGATCTCGTCAATCCGCACACCGGCGGCCGAAAGCCTTGCGAGCACGGCCTCGAAGGCGCGGGCTACGTCCTTGTCCATTCCATCCAGCGCCAGGGTCGTGGGCACGGCGAAGCGCAGCCTACCGAGCTCGGCTGGACGCGGGAGCGGCCTCCCGTCGGCGGCCATGATCGCATCGAGAACCGCGCAGCACGCCACCGAGGGCGCGATCGCACCAACGGAATCGAGGCTGAAGGAGAGCGGCAGGACGCCATCCATCGGCACCCTCGACGCCGTCGGCTTGAAGCCCACGAGGCCGCAGAGCGCCGCCGGGATCCGGACGGATCCACCCGTATCGGAGCCGATCCCGGCCACAGCCATCCCGTCGGTCACCGATACCGCGGCACCGGACGATGACCCGCCCGGAATGCGTCCGGTCTCGCGATCCCATGGGTTGCGCGGCACGTCGTAATGCGGGTTGAGGCCGAGCCCCGAATAGGCGAACTCGGTCATGTTGGTGCGGCCAACGATCACCGCGCCCGCCTCCCGCAGGCGCCTGACGACGAGGGCATCCTCCGCAGCCGCCGGCTCGCCTGCGCGCGCGACCGACCCTGCCATCGTGACATCGCCCGCGACGTCGAACAGATCCTTGATCGATATCGGCAGCCCGTCGATGGGAGAGCGGGTCATCCCGGCCTTGCGCAGGATGTCGGAGGCCTGAGCGGCGGCGCGGGCCTGATCGGGATACAGCTTCGTGAAGACACGCGCGCCCTCCCCGCCCGGGTCGGCCGCGCGGCTCAGCGCCTCCTCCGTCAGGTCCATTGACGTAGTGCGCCCTTGCGCGAGTGCCTGCTGCTGTTCGTTCACTGTCGTAGTCATGTTGCGTCAACCATGGGATTGGGTTGCATCGGGCTTCCGGATCAGGCAACTTCCGGCAGAACCTCGATGTCGTAGCTGTGGCTCAAGGTGCGTCCGCGGCGCGGATCGAACAACTCCATGGTGAAGGAGGGAGCGGGCCGAATTCCGCCCTTTGCACCGACCGTTCCGCAGATCATTGCGACGCCTTCTGGAAGCGTGTCCTGGCCGGCAAAACCCGCGACGAGCTCCAGCGGAGGACGGAGAGAGGCGAGCGTGCCCTCCTGATAGAGCACGCGCTCACCGTTCTCCTCGATATACGACCGGATGACGAGCTCGTCCCAGTACTCGGCCACATCGGCATAGAGCCACGCCTGCGTAGCGACAGGTTTCGCGCAGACCTGCTTCGACAGGGCCACGCTGTGCGTCTCAAGCTTGCGATCGGTGTGGTCGGAGGCGATGCTCACATAAAGCTCGCCACCCGCCCGGAACACGATGGTCTCCACCTCTCCCGAGGTCTCGCTGCCCACGACCTGGATGCGCGAGGACTGGGTCAGCTGGTTCTCCGCGACGCGATAGTAGAGCGGCACGGAGCTCGGCCGCGGCACGCCGATGGCGAACAGCTCCTCGATGTGGTGCTCGATGGCATGCTGGTCACGCCCGGCCCATCCTGCGACGACGAGGGAGGCAATCTCGACGTCGATCGTGCGCGAGCCCGATTGGCTTTCGGTCTTGAAGGAAAGTTTCATGGTCAATCCATAGGAGTTGAGAAACTGCGGTTGAATTCGGGCGCCTAGCTGAAGACGCTCGGGAGCCAGAGCGCCAAGCCCGGGAAGAACGACAGCAGGGCAAGCAAGGTGAACATCGCCAGCACGAAGGGCAGCGCCCCCGTGATGACGGCGCCCATCGAGCCGCTCTTGCGCAGGCTCTGCACGACGAAGAGATTGAGCCCGACCGGCGGCGTGATCAGGGCGGCCTCCACCAGAACGATGATGACGATGCCGAGCCAGATCGAATCGAAACCGAGAGCAAGCATGATCGGCGCGACGATCGGAATCGTCGTGATCATCATGGAAAGCGTCTCCATGAAGCAGCCGAGCACCAGATAGAAGACGATGATGATCAGCAGCATCCATCCCGGCGAAAGTCCAAGGCCTGTGATCGAACTGGTGATCGCATCGGTAAGGCCCGTGGCCGACATGATGAAGTTCAAGAAGGCGGCACCGATCACGATCAGCATGATCATCGCCGTGGACCGCATCGTTCCCTCGACGGATTCGCGCAGCATCGTCCAAGTCAGACGCCGGAACCATGCCGCGAGAATGAGCGCGCCCAGAACACCCAGAGCGGCGGCTTCCGTGGGCGTCGCGAGACCGGCATAGATCGAGCCTACGACGAGGAAGAAGATTCCGAGCGGCGGCGCCAAATGGATCAGGCTCTTGAATCGCTCGCCCCAGGTTGCCCGAATCTTGTGCCCGCCCCAGGACGGCTTCGCGATGCAGCTCCCAACGATCACCAGCATGAACAGGCCAGCCATCAGGAAGCCCGGGATGATGCCGGCGAGATAGAGCTTGGGCACGGACGAGTTCGTGAGAACGCCATAGATCACGAGGTTGATCGAAGGCGGAATGAGAATGCCCAGGGTTCCGCCAGCGGCGAGGCTGCCGAGAAAGAGCGGCTCGTTGTATCCGTAGCGCTTGATCTGCGGGATCGCGACTGTGCCGACGGTCGCGGCGGTGGCAACGCTCGATCCAGAGGTTGCCGAGAACAGGGTGGATGCGCCGATATTCGCGTGCATCAGGCCGCCCGGGAGCCAGGAGAGCCAGAGGCTCATGGCGGCATACATCCGCTCGGCGAAGCCCGCCCGCAGCAGGATCTCTCCGAGGAGGATGAACAGAGGTACCGCCACCATCAGGAATTCGTTGTTCGTGCTCCACGCCAGCTCGCCGATGGCCCGGGTCAGGGGCAGCATGGAATAGAGCGGGTCGAGGATCAGCCCGAGCACCCCGAGAGCGGCGCCGACAGGAATGCTCAGACCGATGAGGACGAGCAGGAGGATCAGTGCAGTGGCAACCATTTCGCTTAACCCTTGACCATGCGCTCGCCTGCGGCGGCTTCCTCTTCGGCTTCCTCCTTGGTCGAGCGGACGCCGGCGATCGCCTTGACGTCGTCGATCCGGCCCATAACCAGCGCCCACGAGGCGCGCACCAGCATGAGAGCCAGAACCAGGCACATCCAGATCAGGCCCAGCAGCCACAATCCCTGCGGAATATACAGCGGCGTCGCCAGAGGCGTGTTGGCGGCGGAATTCTGCACCCAGGAGGTGGCGGCGACGTCGTAGGCGTAGAAGGTCATCATGACCATGAAGATGCCGAGCGTCACGAGGGAGAGCCAGTCCAGGACGGCCGACAGGCGAACGGGCAGATACTGGTAGAGCACGTCGACGCGCACATTCGCGCGCTGGAGAGTCGCGAAGGCGAACGCCCAGGACGTGCTGATCGCGAAGGCATAGCTCGACAACTCGTCCGCGCCGCCAGTGCTGAAGCCGAAGAACTTCCGCACGATGACATCGAAGGAGATCAGCAGCACGCTGCCGATCGTCAGAGCGCCGCCGAACCATACGGCCCAGCGCGACATGTGCTCGGCCGCGTTCAACAGGCCGCCGAGAGGGGATGGTCGTATGGTCGGTGCCATGATTATGCCTTTGCCTGGACGATCACTGCCGCATCGAGCCTCGGGGTATCGGCTCTAAGGCAGATTGGTGCGCGCCGGTCCGCTGCCGGATCCGGCGCGCTCTCGTCTGGTTACTTGGAGACCTTGATGTCCAGCGTCTTGCCGATCGTGTCGTTGAAGCTCTGCACGCATTCGGCCGAGCAGCGCGCCGCCCATTTCGGCAGGATGGATTCCTGCAGCGCCTTCTTCAGAAGGTCGCGGTCGGCATCGCTCGGTTGAACCAGCTTCATCTTGCCCTTGACGGGCAGAGTGCAGGCGTCCGAGCCCGTATTGCAATCATAGCCCTGCTTGGTCTGCTCGTCGGCGGCCTTCCAGATGTCGTCCATCAAGGTCTTGATATTCGTCTGGAGGAATTCCTGAACCTTCGGATCGAGCTTGTCCCAGGTCGCCTGGTTGACGGCGTGGATCTGCTGGTTCCAGTTGATGGGAAGCGCGTAGAGATGGGTCGAGACCTCGTACCATTTGGCCGAGTAGCCCGACAATGAACCGGTGATGGCGCAATCGACGACCTTGTTCTGCAGCGCCGGCACCACTTCGCCGAAGGCCATCGTCACGCTCGAACCGCCGAAGGCCTCGACGAACTCGGCCTGGGTGCGGCTGCTGGTGCGGACCTTCTTGCCCTTCAGGTCGGCGAGGCCGTTCACCTCGGCGTTGCAGAACAGAACCTGCGCCGGATAGGTGGAGATGCCAAGAAGCTTGACCCGCGAGCCTTCCCCGTAGAATTTCGCATAGACCGGCTCGAAGGCTTCCGTGACTTGGCGTGCCGTCTTCACGTCGGGCGCAAGGCCTGCGAGGTCGATCGCCTCGTTGATCGGATTGTCGCTGGCGAAGTAGGACAGCGTCGCCGTGCCGAACGGGATGACGCCTTGCGACATCAGGCGGAGGATTTCAGGCCCTTTGAGGCCCATCTCATTGAAGCCTTTGATCTCGGCGGTGACCTGCCCCTTCGAGAGTTCCGGAATCGTCTTCGTCCAGAACGGCTTCTCGAAATCGTTATAAGCCGTGAGATTGCTCAGCCCCCCGACGATCTGAAGATGAGTTTTCGGCAGATCCTGAGCCAGCGCCGCACCGGATAGGCTGAGCAGGGCTGCGGCTCCGGCGGTATAAACGAATCTTTTCATGATGTGTCATCCTCTGGTTCGGTATTGCGGCTGAGCGAAGACACATGCAGGTCGGACGAATTGTCTCTATCCGCCCCCATTTTCGGAGACGTCGGACGATCACCGTGAGTCCGGTGGCGCGAAATCGCGCGTTGCGTTCTGAACCTAGCCGCCATTCCTCAGCCTGGCCGCATTGCATCCCAGGAACCTTCAGCTTGTCTATTCGTTTGTTTTGATAGGGGATATAAACGAGATTTATATCCCCTTCGGCGCTCTGCCTCCGGTACGTACGGCGACTTCCTGTGCGAGCACGGCGATTGAGCGCATGGAGCGACTGTCCAGGCCATCGACCCAACTCGCGGTAAAACTCAGGTCCGGAAGTGGATCGCTCTCCACATCGAGGATCTGCAGTTCGCCGGAAGCAAGCTCCCGATCCAGGAACACCGGCGTGATCACGGCGGTTCCAATACCGTTCAGAGCCATGCGCACGATCATCGAAACGGATGCGCTGCCGTACATCTGCGGCGTCCTCACACCGGCGCGCATGAGCATGTCCCGCACCACCCTGTAAGGGCTGCTGCCGGACGAGTGCGTGATGATCGGCCTCTCGGCGATACGTTCCAGCGTGACGCGAGCATTCCCAAGTTGCAGCGTCGGACTGGCGACCCATGAGAGCGAATAGGTGCACAGCGGCAGGTTCTCCACACGCTCTTCGAGGACGGGCCCCATCAGAAATGCGATATCGATCTGCCGCGACACCAAGTGGGAGCGAAGGATGTGCGAACTGTCGACTTCGATCTCCAGGACGAGAGCTGGATAGGCATTGTGCACGTCCTTGATGAATGTCGACAGCCACGTCTGCACGATCGTTTCCGCAACGCCGATCCGGATCGTGCCGCTCATCACGTTCTGATCCTGGGCCGCTTTCAGCATATCGCGGCGGGCCTGCATCATGCGCTCGGCATGTGAGAGCATCTCCTGGCCCTTCGCGGTCAGCGTCACGCCGCGCACATCCCGCTCGAACAGGCGCACTCCGAGCGCGGATTCCAGAGAAGCGATCCGTTGCGATACGGCGGGCTGTGTCGTCCCGAGTTTTTCCGATGCCGCCCTGAGACTGCCGAGCGCAGCCGCCCAGAAGAATGTTTCAATGTTCCTGAAATCGATCATCAGCTGTTCGTTCGGCGATCACAGTGATCGTCCATCCTGCGAAGAGCATACCCGGAGTCATCGCCGGCTGCGATAGACCCAGTGTCGCCTCGGGATGCGCGGTAACGCAGCCTTCGCCTAAGCCTGCAGGTCTGCTGCCCGTCAGACTCCGACGCGCCCCAGCAAACGCCAGCGCCTCGCCGCCATCAAGGACGCGTTCCACCCGATACTCACCCCCAGAGCCAGGATCAGCGATAAGGCAGCTCCAAGCCGTACTGCGCACAGGTGCAGAAGGCTCAGCGCCCCGACGAACCCAATCATGCCCGGCACCCCGTTGGCGACAACGGATGCCGTCGCAGCACCGCCCACCCGCGGGTGCAGGATGAGGGCCAAGCTCATCAGGACGACGGGAGCCAGCGCAGCCGCAGCCGCAATCGAGGGGCCGAGAGTTCTCCCCGCGACGACGGTCACGCCGACGACAAGCATGACCAGGGCTGCCCGGAAGGGAATGTCCCATGCCCGCTTCTTTGCAGAAACCGGCATGCCTGCCGCGGAGAATTTTCGCGCGAGCGGGATAGCGACGGCATAGACGGCCCCGTTCAGCGCGAGGGCGCCGCCGAAAGACCACTGGCCCTTCAGGATGACCGAGATCGAGACAGCCCAGACCGCCAAGGCGGAGCCGACGCTCGCGAGAACGCCCATCCTCTGCGCGGCGGCCGCGTAGACGAGCATATAGACCACGGTCGCCGCAGAGACCTTGAGGCCCGCCAGAGCACTCGCTGAGATGAAATCGGATCCGTGGTCGAGCGCCAGGAAGGCGTAGGCAGGGCCGGCCGAAATGGGCAGTGTCGCGATCATGGCCCCCACGAACGGGCCGCTTCGCTCCACAACCAGCGAGGCTGCGACCACAATGGCAGCGCTGGTCAGCATCTTCATGATGAGAGGCAGCCAGAAGGAAACGTCCAAAATCTGCGACCTTCGAAATTTGCCGGAGAGCGGAATCCCGTCTCGTCGGATCTCGGCGACCCTGCGCGACAATCAGGCTCTCTCCAGATGGGATTGGCTCACACGATCATGCCAGCCGGAGGCGGAGTTCGCGCAGCCGAAGCAGGATCACAAGGGCTTTAGAGCATCGGACTTCAAAATGGAAACCACTTTCAGGACTGATCGGATGCTCACTTTATCATTCAATGGCGCATCGTTAGGCGCACCCTTCGGATCCGTACGATGTACTGGCAATTCCCGGAACCGAAGTCAAAGCCGCTCTGCTCGCCCCACCGCACAGGCGGCATGCGCAGGAACCGCCAGGTTCACTTGCGTCGGGGCGACGGCAGCCGCCAGGAGATCTCGCCTGTGCCCGCCCCATTTTGCCGATGCCGCATTCGACTAGCTCGTCCGCGCCCATCTTCCCGTGCGAGGCATGAAAAAGGCGGGGAGGCGGTACATCCGCGCACTCCCCGCCTGCCTTTCGGCCACACCAATCATCGGCCAGTAATAGTTAATCAATCGTTAACCGGGTGCTGGGAAAAGGAGATCTGAGCGTCGCCAGCGACTTTCCGTTCCAACGCCCGTCAGGACGAGGCCGACAGTCACGGGCCGCGGGTCATCAGATCGTCTGGAACTGCACGATCTTCATCGTCGGCCCTGCGCGGCTTCAGTGAAGAGAGGCGCAAAGAGGGATGGAGGCAAGGATGTTCCCCCGAGAACAGACGATGTGCAGTTGCCAGCCCGCCCAGTCCTGAAGCACGTCATCGGATTCCCGGAGCAGTTCGCTGATCGCGCGCAGGGCGGAGGCTTTGGCGCCGTCGAGATTCGGCACGTCGACCCCCGTGTCATCCAGTATCGTTTCAGCGCCATTGACCAGATGAAAGAAGCAGCGCATCAACCTGTCCGAGATATTTACGAATGTAGCGCCGCCTGCGACGGTGGTCACCGGGAACGGGTCGGCCTACTCGGCCGAGTCCCTAGGCGCCCCTAAGACGTCCTGTACATCGAGAGGCTGCAGATTCTTCAAGGATACCCATCCGATCGTAGGTTGGGGAAGAGGAACGAGGTAGGCTTGGTCAGCCTTGATGTGTTCGATCCTGCAGGGAACAGCCCTTTGATCGCCTGGGGGGCGATAAACGACCACCGTGCCGACTTGAAGCCGGCCCTCGGAGGAACCCCTCGCTTGCGAAGCATTCTGCGTGGGGCCCTCCCCCGCCTCTGCGGCATCCCTCGCGCCTCTGAAGCGCTCAAGGGCAGCGATCGCCACACGCGCCCTGTCCCTGTACCGCTCGCTGACGGCTCTCAGGAGAGGGCCGCTCGTGCGCCCCGGATACCAGGAGGCGCCGCCGACCTTTGCGAGTTCCCGGGCGACCGCCTCGACCTCATCATCTGTCATCTGCTGTTACCCAATGTGACCGTTCTCGAAAACAAAGATGCCATGTCCGATCGTCGAGAAAGAATCGATGCACCCCTTACCTTTCAAAAAGACGGCACGGTTGAAAAGTGCCGTCATATGCTTTGAAGTGAACGCGTGACATCTCGGCTACCCCCCTCAGTGTAGGCAGTTGTCTTTCATGTCCATATAATCCTTTCGAATTACTTCCCACGTATTCCGTCGTTCCTTCTCTTGCCGTACCTCCCCTGAATCAGATACCGCTCAGCTCGCCGTAGGGGGCCTGTCGGTAAGGGCCGCATCCGAAACGAACAAGAATCCGGGGCGGCCCTTACTCTCTCATCCGCCTGCCCCGACCACGGACGTCCAACTCTCCTCCTCTCGGCGGTGGCCCCGAGAGGCTCCCGGTCCTGAGACATACGCCGCCGCTTCTCTGTCGAAGCCCTGGCGCTTTCATCACCGGGAACGCTCAGGACCAATTCACTCGACCGATATCGACATGGAAATCGCTGACGGATTGAATGCTGTCGGAGACGGGATGCTCGTGTTCCGCCAGAGGATCGGGTGCAGCGGCGTCGAACTTCGGTTCGGTGTGATCCGTCCATGATCCGCCGATGGTATCGCTCGTGTCGCCGTCGCTATTGCTCATCAGCAGAAGGATATCCGCTCTGAAGTCATCCTGCGCCGGCCCCGACATCGTTGTGGCGAAACTCCCTTCGGTCGTGTCGCTCGACGGCTGCGCCACGTCATCCACGACCACCTCGACGGAACTCGGCTTCGAGGAAGCTCCTTCATTGTCGAGAAGCGTCACTTCAATGCTGCGCACACCTGCCGCGAGACCGGAAGCATCCGCACTCTCCAGCATCAGCGACCGCAGAACCTCCGCATAGATGTCGGGCGAGGCATTGCCGCTCAAGGTCAGGCTGCCCGCCTGGGAGTCGTAGCCGCCCCCCACCAGTTCGATGCCCGTATCGCCGATCATCACACGCCCCTCCTCGGTGCGGAGTTCGAAGCCTTCGAGGGTGAGCGTATCGCCGGGATGGGCGTCGGAAAGAACCACGCTTGCGCCGCTCAGGTGATCGCTGTCGATATCCTGTGCCTCCACGCCGCCGATCGCGCTGGCGGTACGGGCGCCGGCGCCGGAATGTTCCGGCGGCGTCAGAGCGAGCTCCGGCGCGTCGTTGACGGGCGCAACGGTCACCGTGAACGTGGCCGACGCCGTCGCGGCATCGTGCGAAGCAGTCTCGACACTCATGGCATAGAGGGTCAGCTGCAGCGTTCCGTTCCAGTTCTGAGGCGGCGTCAAGCACAACTCCGGCAGTTTGTCTGCGGGCACCTGCCACTTGTCGCCTTCGACGATCGTGCCGTGTGAGAGAGTAAAGCCATCCGGCAGCCCGGACAGGAACACGGCGGAGAGTTCTTCCGATCCGTCGGTGTCGGCCAGCGCAGCCGACAGGTCGAGCCCGATCGGCTCGTCCTCCCGCCCGGCCACGTCGAGCGCCATGACGCGGGGCGCGTCGGCCACCGCATCCACCCGC
>NZ_WURB01000049.1 GCF_009830105.1 Microvirga makkahensis | reverse complement strand
GCTGGAGAACTATCCTGCCAGCCTCATTAGGCGTCAGGCCGCAGCGAACCCTTGCCTCCGCGAGAAGGGACAGACGGATGTTGCCGTGGCAGAGCGTTCGAGAACGGACACGGATATACGTGAACTGTCTGCGGATCGTCAGTTGGGTATCCGACAAACTTGCACCTTCTTGTACGTCAGGCCGTCGCGGCCGGATTGGTACAACGCTGAATTAACATCACGCTTGGATTACCCGCACGGGGCAGGCCAACACCGCGGGATCAATCTCACCATGTCCCTGGCAGCCATGCTCGGCAGATTGATCCCATCTCAGTTGACAGAAGCATTTGATCATTCATCCTCCTGATCCCGGATGTTGCGGAGGAGCCATGGTCACGCACCTCTCGCCCAACTCTCCAGCCGGCGGACCACCGGCGGCCCAGGTCCGGGCCGCGGGCCGTCCTCCTGGTCCGAAAGGGCTTCCCTTCCTTGGCAGCTTGCCCGCCTTCGGGCGCGACGTTCTGGACTTCTTCACCGAGTGCGCACGCCAGTACGGTGATATTGCCAGCTTCCAGTTGGCGGCTTGGCCAGCCGTTCTCCTCAGTCATCCTGACCTGGTGGAAGTCGTCCTGATCGAGAACCATCAGAACTTCATCAAGCATCGCTTCTTCTGGCGCCATGTCCAAGCGATCTTCGGTCAGGGGCTGCTCACCAGCGAGGGGGAGTTCTGGCGCCATCAGAGACGCCTCGCGGCACCGGCCTTCGCCGGCTCGCGCTTGAACCGCTACGGCGACACGATGGTGCAATCCACCGACTGGATGGTCCGGCGCTGGCAGCCAGGGCAAGTTCTGGACGCGCACCGGGAAGCCATGGCTCTGACCCTGCAGATTGCCGCCAAAGCGCTGTTCAATGCAGAGACAGACCAGGACGTGGCTGAGATCGGCCAGGCTCTGGACGAGGTGATGGAGGAGATCGCGGCGCGGCTCCGGCGGCCGTTCTGGATCCCGGATGCCCTTCCTCTCCCGGGCCATATCCGTTACCGGCGCGGCGTCCAGCGCATGGATCAGTTGGTTGCCAGGATCATTGCCGAGCGGTGTGACACGAGAGAAGATTGTGGCGACCTCCTGTCCCTGTTGATGCTGGCCCGTGATGAGGCGGGCCAGCCCATGAGCGAGCGCCAGATCCGCGACGAGGTCATCACCATGCTGCTGGCCGGCCATGAGACCACGGCCCTGGCCCTCTCCTGGACTTGGTATCTGCTCGGATTGCACCCTGCGGTGGATGCGCAGCTCGCCGAGGAGGTGCACACGGTCCTGGGAGAGCGGCCGCCGACAGTCGATGATCTGCCGCGCCTTCGCTTCACAGGGCAGGTGGTCAGCGAGGCCATGCGCCTGTACCCGCCCGCCTATGCCATCGGGCGAGAGGCGCGGGCCGACTGCGAGATCGGCGGGTATGCCGTGCCAGCCGGCACCATCGTTTATGTGAGCCCCTGGGTGATGCACCGTGACCCGCGCTGGTTCGACGAGCCGCAGGCGTTTCGGCCCGATCGCTGGGCGGGGAACCTGGCGAAGGAACTGCCACGCTTCGCCTACATGCCTTTCGGTGGTGGGCCCCGCATCTGCATTGGCAACCGGTTTGCCATGATGGAAGCGACGCTGATCCTGGCGACGGTGGCCCAGCGCTTTCGTCTGGAGGGGCAGACGGATCGGCCCGTTCAGCCGATGCCCTCCATCACCCTCCGCCCGAAAGGAGGGGTTTGGGTTGAGCCGGTCCCACGATCAGCGCGGCGTTTGGCGTAAAGGCCTGCGCTCGGCCAGAGCTCTTCCATCTGGTCGGCCTCGATCAACCCGGCGCTAACCTCGTGCGCACTCAGCTCCCGCGCCGTCGTCTTTTGGATCAGGGCCGCTGCTCCGGCATCGGCAACTTAACACTTTTACTTGCTCTTTTCGGTGTTTGGGTCCTAGGCAGGCCACCTATTTTCAATAGCTTAATCCCGCCGGAGAAGAGCTGAAAACGCCGGAAAACGGCCTTTACTGAGTTAAGTTGACGATGCCCTCGGCGGGGCGGTCCCCCTCCCGCACCATGTCCTCACCCTTGCGACCGCTCTTTTCCGGACAACGGCTCCCTCAAGACGCTGTCGCTCCGCCTCCGGGTGGCGGTCGTATTGCTCTAGCTTGCGGATGAAAGGAGGGCTCCGGATGGTCTCCTGGATGACGGCTTCTGATGCCCGTCAGCTTAGCCACATTATCGCAGGACAGCGAGCGGAGTTAGGTTCATAGACCTACCGCTGTCTGACTGCCATCCATGAGCTGTCTTCTCGGGAAACCCAGCAGGGAGTGACCACGCGGGCGACTGGTGCGCTTCCTCAGTCCCGCTCAAGCTTCTGGTCAATGTGCAGGTAGTCGGAACTATACTGCCCCACCTGCTGAAGACGCTCCCAATCGTTGATGACCAAGGTCTTGCCGCGGGAGGTGATCAGCCCCTCGGCTCGGAGGTCCTGGAGCACCCGGTTGACGTGAACGGTGCTGATGCCGAAGGCGTCCCCCAGCTCCTCCTGGGTGATCGGCAGCTCGTAGCTGTTGTCCTGCATCAGGCCTATGGTATCGAGACGGTCCCGCATCTCGCAGAGGAAATGGGCCAGGCGCTCACGAGCCTCCATCCGGCCGAGGGTGGTCATCCACGCCCGATGCACGGCAGCATCCACCAGTGTGGTATGCCAGAGCACACGGGTGAGATAGGGGTAGTTCTTCGTGATCTCCTTCAAGTCGCTGTGGGCCACCTGAGCCACCGTGCATTCGGTGAGTGCGGCCACCCCATCTTCCATCTTCTTGAGCAGGAAACTGTGCAGGTCCGCAAAGTCGCCGGGGACGTGAAAAGCCGTGATCTGCCGCTTCCCGTCCAGCGAATGATTGTGACGGGTGGCAAAGCCCGAAAGAATGAGGCTGCTGTGAGCCGGGGTGCTGCCCTCGGGCACGATTTCCTCGCGTGGACGATAGACGGCTGTTCGGGATGAGATGTCCCGGAGCACCTGCTTCTCCTCCCCGGAGAGAGAGCCATGCCGCTCAAGTCTGCCGATCAGTGGATGAGACATACGGGCTCTCCCTACGCTCAAGGTTCAGATGGTGACCTAGTGACGGAGGGGAGCACAGCAAGCAGTGCTTCATACAGGCGCGGCGGGAGAGCCTCGATGAAGGGGATCGTCAGCAACTCCTGGCCTGCTTCGTCCGTGATGACGATGGCGTCGGTGAGCCAGTCGTCCCTCCCATGCCGGATGGCTTCTGCGAGAAGGTCCCGGGTGCCATCAAGAGCCTCGGCCCGAGCCGCACCAAGGTCGGGACGCTCGATCCCTTCCGGATCTTCGATGAGCCGGCCGCCTTGGCGGATGTGGCGGTAGAATCGGGGCATGTTCCCAAACTACCGCTACCCGGGCTTGTTCCTTGGCAGGCAGCTTCACGGGGGTAAGAACGTGGACAGAGCAGCCCTTATGGCGAGGCTCGCTCCAATCTCAGAGGGAACATGCCTCCAACCCAACTCATTCTTGTCGGTTGGATTGGTACTCAGCGAGGCCTCATGCCAGAGCGCGATCAGATAATGAAGAGGCAGAAGGTGCTGGGCCTCGCACTCAGAGCCTGGCTCTGGCACCGGGGTGAGGCTCATCGAGGGGCTAGCACGCCAGCTTGACGCCGAGCCGGACTGGTCGTCGTCGTAAGGAACGACGCTTAGCCTTGAATTTGACCGCCGCTGAGGTGTCGCAGTCATCATGCCCGAAGGTCCGGAACAAGACAGCTGCCATTGTCCAGGTGAAGCGCCGCCCTGAACGGGCTTGGCCCTAACTGAAATGCTGGTCGGAGATTGCTTCTCTCATGAGAACCAGCTTGTTGAGCTGATGTGGGTCCAGGCCAAGGCGGTCTGCCCATTCCTCCAAGGCAGAGCCATACAGTCGGGCCAGGAAACGTGCGGGGTCCTCTGATCCGCTCCTGAGCCTGACGAGTTCATCCAGGGCTTCCTTCAACAGCTCACGATCAGCCTTCATCGACGCATCCTGGCTCTTTCGCACGAAAGTGGGTCCCAAGGGCCTGCCGCCAAGGGGGCGAAGGCTTCTCTTCCGATATCTGCTGAAGTGTCCCAATGCAGAGGGCGGGGTACCTACCAGGTGGTTCATGCGGACAGACCAGCGGCACAGAATGGATTTGGGAGCCGTCGGCTCGGTCCGCGTGATCTTTGGCCTTTGCGTCTGCCCGAAACACGACCACTTCAATCCCAACCCCGTCAGGGTCACAGAAGCGGCGCAAAGGATGATTAGGTGCTCGTGAAAGCCTAAAGCCTTTCCTGTTGGTCATACCCCTTTCGAGTCCTACTGCGGAAGAATGGCCTAGCTTAAGGTGATATTGGGCACGAGTCGTCGTGCTGTTCTGGACGCCAGTCGAGAACGAGGGGCAACATCATGACTGTTGATGAGCGGGCGCAAGCCCAGCCGGAACCGCGAGATCGCGGATACAACCTGTTTCGGAACAAGGAGCGACCCGAGCTCCTGTGTGCCGTGCCGGAGGACTACCCCGTACCCGGCTTCATCATCGAGGAGGGGTGGATGTTTGATCGTCCCCTGCGCCCCTCTGACGCTCCTCCGCCAGGGTTCCACGCGAAAGCAGCATCCGCAGGCGTGCGGTTTAACGGCTTTTACATGTTCCAGCTCATTACGTTTGGTGGAGAAGATCCACACGGGATTGCCGCCTGAGCCGCCTCGCGATCCTCTCGGTACCCGTGTGGAGGATCGCAGCCACTGTTGTGCGACGTTCCGCGAGCGCCTCCCGGTGGCCAGGACAACGAAGTGGGGGCGCCGCCCTTAAGATACGCGCTGCCTCGGCCGTCCGAGGGCTGGAACGATCTCGCCTAACTTCTTCCTAGTCCACACATCAGAAAGAGCCTCGTTGAGGGTCTCCTCCTGGCACTCCTCAGACCAAAGAGCCTGGTCTGCTTCGGCACCTAAGAGCTGACGGTGCTTGAGCCGCCGGAATGTTGCAGCGCGACACCCCTTCCGGCAAGGGAAAGCAGGTGGTCGAAGCGCCAATCGCGCCCACTCAGTGGTGCATCCGGCATGCTCAGGGGTATCATCATGGCCTGCTGACCGATTGGCGGGAGGTGGCCCATGGCGCCGGTCTGCCTACGGGATTTGAGCGCGGACGAACTCACGACTGTCAAGCGCCTGGCTCACTCACACACCGCTCCGGCCCAGAGGGTACAACGGGCTCAGATCATCTGGCGCGCCAGTCGCGGCGGGAGCGCCTCGGCGATTGCAGCCCGCCTGGGCCTGGATGGCGAGACCGTGCGCAAGCGCATCCATCGCCTCAATGGGGAAGGTCTGGAAGCGCTCAAGGACCGGCATCGCTCGGGCAGACCGGCTACCTATTCGCCCGACCAGACCGCCCCCGTGATCGCCACTGCGTTGACCAAGCCTGAGACGCTCGGGCCGCCGTTTGCCGCCTGGACACTGGATCGGCTGGCCACCTACCTGCATGAGGCAAAGGGCATCGCGATGCAGCGCAGCCGGATCGACGAGATCCTGCTCCACGAGGACCTGGCCGGCGCAAGCACGAGACCTGGTTCGGCGAGCGGGTCGACACTGCCTTTGTCGAAAAAGGGGCGGATCGAGACGCTCTACGCCGCACCGCCCACAAGCAGCTGTGTGATCCGCCTCGACGAAGTGGGACCTATCAGCGCCAAGAGCTATTCGGGGCGTGCGCTGGTGCAGAGCCGGATGCGACCGGCCGAGCGAGCCCGACAGGAAATCGACGATGGTCGCCGCGCCAAGGACTATGTCTTTGGCGCGTTCTGTCCGGCCACGGGCGAGGCCTTCACCCATCCTTACCCTGGACGCGGCGGCGCACACTGGGTGGACTTCCTGGAGCGGGTTGCGACCTGGGTGCCGCGTACGATCAGGCGGGTGTACGCCATCATGGACAGCCTGAGCTCCCATCGCACCAAGGACGTGCTGCTGTTCCTGCTCGCGCATTCGCGCTGGGAGATGGTGTTCCAGCCCGAATACCCGGCTTACCTCAACCTGATCGAGCCCCGGTGGAAGATCCTGCGCTCGCCGGCGTTAGCCGGTCGGCGCTTCGAGAGCTGGGAGGACATCACCGATGCGATCCACCGTTCAACGGTCTACTGGAATGCACATCGCCATCCCTTTGTCTGGGGCACGCGCCGCCGCCATCGGCCGCGCGCTCTCCCGGAATCGCCCTCCTGCCGAGGGCCGCATGACTTCCCGGATGAACCACCAAGGAATTCGCAGCCGACGAGGACATGGTTCGCGAGCATGAGCGTCCGCCGCACAGCAGCCTCCTCCTGGAGGGATGGGCGGTCCGGTACAAGGTCTTGCGCGACGGCCGCCGCTAATCCAAGCGCTCCATGTCGCGGGCGACTTCGTGGACCTGCAAGGCTTCCCGCTCAAGAAACAGGACCACGGCGTTGGGGCGCTCACTCCCGGCAAGGTCGCCCTGGTGCCTCATCAGGCCCTATGCGAGATCACGGACAATCACCCGCATCTCACCCGCCCGCTCTGGGCCAACACGCTCATCGAGGCCGCCATTCACCGCCAATGGCTGGTGGGATTGGGACGGCAATCGGCCATCGAACACGCCGCGCACCTGCTCCGCGAACTGTTGATCCGCCTCCAGGTGATCGGCCAAGCCGCGGATCGCACCTTCCAGCTCCCCATGACCTGAGCCGAGCTGGGCGACACCCTTCGCATCTCCACGGTCCATGTGAACCGCGTCATCAGAAATCTTCGGCAGGAAGGGCTGGTCACGTGGCGCGGCGATCTCGTCGAGGTCAGGGATTGGGTCCGCTTCTGCGACTACGCCGAGTTCGATCCGACCTATCTGCATCTGGAGGACGAGCCCCGCTGACGGGGCATCAGGCTTGAGGAGGGTTGCGGGGGCGTCTTGTTGGGAAACCACTGGCGCGGCTTACGTTCCCTCCGCAGGGAAACTCTTCAAGGAAGCATCATGTCCGTCGATTGGCAGGCGATGTTCAGTCCAGAACATTCGCTGATTGAAATATTTCTCCGCGGCACGATCATGTACATCGTGCTGTTCTCGATCCTGCGCTTTTTCATGAAGCGACAATCGGGAGTGATTGGCATTGCTGACCTGCTTGTTATCGTCCTCATTGCCGACGCGGCTCAGAACGCCATGGCGAACGAGTACAAGTCCATCACCGAAGGCGTTCTCCTCGTCCTCTCCATCGTGTTCTGGAACTTCGCCATCGACTGGCTCGGTTACCACATTCCCCTGATCCAGCGCTTCACCCGCCCGCCGCCGTTGCAGCTGATCAAGGACGGCCAGCTTCTGCACCGCAACATGCGCCAGGAGATGATCACGCGGGAGGAGCTGCTAAGCCAGCTGCGCCAGGAGGGCATCGAGGATCCGGTGCAGGTGAAGAAGGCCTTCATCGAGGGAGACGGCCGGATCAGCATCATACGAGCCGACAACGGCGATACCGGTAGGCAGAACAACGATCCGCGGGAAATCACCTAGAGATGCCTGTCGATCCTGCCGCCGCGGGACGCCGTCGGTGCCGCCCGGTTCGCCGTGGGGAGAGCGTTTGCCCACAAGGGAGCCGCGGAGCACCGAGGAAACCCGACCTGAGGCGTGACCAGGCGCGGCCCGCATCACGCGGCTTTCATGGGCGCATCGCTGCCCTGAGCGGCCAGCCCGGTGGTCTGTTCCCCTCCCGTAGGGTGTGTCCACGCGGCACCGAGGCTCGCGTCGGGCGGCGCATTGGGCGCCCTTTTCGGAGCACGAGACAATCCGGGCCCCCTTGAAGCCAATGTCCAACCATGCCCGAATGATGCCCCTGCGGCTCAAAGGCCTCGGCCTGCCGCTTTGTGCTCAGCTTCGCGATCATCGAACCGCATTCATTTCTCCGTGAGGTGCAGACATGTTGAATGGAACGAGGCAGATCTCGGCCTCTTAACGGGCAGGCGAGGCTGTGCTCGCCGCCCCCTCGGTCAGATGGAGCCCAACATGGCAGATCAGAAAGACAGGCAATCGGAGCAACTGGAACGCCACTACAAGGTGCGGCAGGTCACGGATATCCAGGCGTCCTGGACGGAGCAGGAGAGAGGCGGAGAGGGCCGGTTCACAGTCCAGCTCATTCTCGACAATGGCGTTGAGGAATACATCCTGCAGCCTGATGCCGAGGACCTTCAGCCTATGCTGAAGCTGTTTGCCATGAGCGATCACACGACCTTTGACCTTGAGCGCAAAGTGCTCATGTTCTCCAACCTGAAGACAGAGTAAGTGAAGCCGCATACGAACCTGATGTGTCCGCCTGCCTCATCGAGCCACCGCCGAGCTGATTGGCGGTGGCATGCGCCTGGAATGGACCAGAAGCCTTTGCCCGACGGCTCTCCGGACATCGCCTTGGATGTCAGCATCCTCATCCTCGCCGGGGTCACGGCGGGTCCGCCTGTGTGCGCGTGAGCGAGCCTTGTTATCGTCAGCACGGGTGAGCGAGGCAGGCAGGACGGTTCGCGCCATATCCGTCATTGTCCCGGCCACCGCATGCCCGGCTTGGGCGATCTGATCCGCGCTCGGACGCTTTTTGATCAGGACGGAGGCCACTGCGCCAGCGGCTGCCGCAAGAGCCTCGGCAAGGATTTCCCGGCCCAGTTCCGAGTTGAGCAGTTCATCCGGCAGACTGGAGGAACGAACTGCCCTCGGCACCTTCACGCCGGCAACAGTCTTGGGCAGCTTCGCTTTCTTGGCCATAGGTCTCTCTGCTCCAGGATTGCCTGTCCTCAGCAAGCGGGATGGCGGTGCGGTTGCCAAGAGCCCTCATGTTCTCTCTTGCGAGAGCATCTGAATGGCTATGGCACCCATGCCCTCGCGCCAGCAGGTTCGTCCTCGTGAACCAGCCATGCTGGAACTCCCGGGGCTCCAACAGATTGGAACCTGAGGTGTAAGCCAGCCGATGGGCTCCATGGCCTTGCCAGCGAACGGTGGAGCCTCAATCATCGATGTCGCACTCACCTTGGCTATCGACGAGAAGTGAGCCGGAGAAGCTTCCGGCCTAGTATCCCTCGAACCCGAGCGGGACGCGCTATGTCATATTCAGCGAGTGAGCAAACCGGCACACGGCCAGCCCGATCCACCGCAGGGCCGCAGGGGAGAGGTGATCGTCACTCAGGGCGTGCCGGGGCGGACATCGTCTTGGATGCACTGGCCGGCGCGATTGCGGGAGCCGCGGCCGTATGGGTGATGGACCGGGTCGACTGGTTCAACTACCGGCGCGGTCTCGACAGCCCACGCACGCGTCGCAGGACGCAGCAAGCCCGGCCGCGCGGGATGGACCCGGCCCACTTGGTCGCCGCGGAAACGGCAGACACGGCCGGAGCTTCACTGACGCCGCGCCAGCTCGATGCCGCTGGTCTGGCCGTGCACTACGGATTTGGAATGATGCCCGGGGCGCTTTACGGCGCCCTGCGAGGGCGGGTCGCCTATCTCGATGCGGGCAGAGGCAGTCTCTTCGGACTGGGCCTGTTTCTGATCAAGGACGAGGGCATCAATGCCGCGGTGGGCCTGTCCGGCCGGCCCCGGGATTATCCCTGGACCGCCCATGCCCGTGGCCTCGTTGCTCATCTTGTCTATGGATTGGTGACCGATGCCCTCTGCAGGGCCTTCAGCGGCTCTGTCGGCGCTCCTGACGGGCAGCCATCCGCAGGTCAAGGGCACACCCCACGAGGCTTCACGGCAAAGCCATCGTTCGTCCGCTACAGCGACGATGTTGAGGTGATCGAGCCCGACGAGCAGGAAACCTTCGACCGGGTCATCGAGGCCATGGCCAGCGGCGGGCGGACCACGCGAGAGCGTTACGGGCGCTCCGTCCGCACGTCACATGCCAAGGCGCACGGCATTCTGAAGGGGGAGCTACGGGTTCTGGAGGACTTGCCTCCCGAGCTGCGGCAGGGGCTCTTTTCGGAGCCTCGCACCTACCCGGCCGTTGTACGCCTTGCCCAGGTGCCCGGCGAGTTCCTGGATGACCGCCGGGTCTCGACCCCGCGCGGCATGGCTCTCAAGATCATCGGTGTTGAAGGCGAGATGCTGCCCGGCCATCAGGGCGAGGTGACCCAGGACTGGGTGCTCGACACGGGCAAGGTGTTCATCGCTCCCAGCGCCAAGGTTTTCCTGGCGCAGATTACCGCGACCGAGATGGCCATGCCGCTGCCGGAAGGGGTGAAGCAGGCCGTCTCCATGACGTCTCGCGCAGCCAATGCGGCTCTCAATGCGGTTGGACTGAACAGCGCCAACCTGGACTTCTACGGTCATCCTTTCATTCACCCGCTGGCGGAGGCCTATTACAGCCAGTGCCCGTTCCGCTACGGCGACTACATCGCCAAGCTCCGTGTCAGGCCCGCCATGCCCCGCCTGCGCCAACTGCTGACCGCCAGCTTCACCCCGGCGGACGAGGACGGCCTGCGCACCGCCGTCACGGAGTATTTCCGTGACAATCCGGCGGAGTACGAGGTCGCAATCCAACTCTGCACCGACCTGGAGCGCATGCCGGTGGAGAATGCCAATGCGGAGTGGCCGGAGAACGAGAGCCCCTACCGGCCTGTTGCCCGCCTGACCCTGCCGCCGCAGGATGCCTTCGACGCCGCCCGTCAGGCTTTGGATGAGACGCTTCTCTTTTGTCCCTCGCACAGCCTGGCGGCACACCGGCCACTTGGTTCGGTCATGCGGGCCCGTATGAAGGCTTATGAGGTCTTGGGCCATGCACGCCGCCAGGAGAATGGGCGTTCCGCAAAGGAGCCGCGAGACATTGGCGAGCTTGCGATCTGACGGAATGAGCGTCGGCGACACCCTCCACCTGGCGCTCCGCCGCCCTGCCGCAATGCCTGACGTCACGGTGAGCCCGCCATTGAGGCAGGCTGCGGGCGGATCCCTCCTGGGGTCGGAGAGCTCACAGGATGTCTCGACCGCCGAGAGACAGCACGATGCTAAGCCTGGCTCGTTCTCCTATCGTCTTTGCAGCATTGGCGCTCATGAAATCATCTGCCCAAGCCGTTCGGGTCTGCGATCATATCGCGGTCTTCGGAGACAGCCTGTCAGACAACGGCAATGCGGGACGTGCGTCGAATGGACCGGTCCAGGTCGAGCACCTGGCTCGGCGGTTCGGGTTGGCGCTCAAGCCGAGCCGGCTGGGTGGATCCAACTTTGTGGTTGGCGGAGCTGGCCTCGATCCCGCTCTGGCAGCACCAGCCTGCGGGCGCAGGCGAGCGCTTAGTTCGAGCGCCCCGTCCGCACGGATGCATCCTTCCCATCGTCTATGGCGGAGGCAACGATCTGCTGGCGGCCGTCGGCCGGACTCAGGCGCCCGCAATGATGGATGCCGCCGTCGCCTTCCCGACGAGCATCGTGGCCGATCCGGCGCAGGCCGCGGCCCAGGTTCTGGAGACGCGCCAAAAATATGCACGGCGAGGCCACGAACGACACCGGGAGCCCTTCTGCAGACCGCCAGAGGGGATCCCGATCCGTCGTCTGCCGGCCAAGGCTCACCGCAGCCTGAGAGGAAACATGTTCCGCATCCGGACATTGATACCAGGACTTGCAGGACAGGAGCCGCCATGACGCAGGAGAAAACCGGTCCGGATGCAACGCCGCGCATTGGCCTCGATCTTGGTCGCCAGATCTTTGACGGTCCAAGTGGCAACGATCAGCGGCCTAACTCCTCCGAGGAAAGGATCCGCCACCGCGCCTACGAGATTTGGGAGAGGGAGGGCCGCTCAGGCGATCCGCAGGATCACTGGCACAGAGCCGAGCGAGAACTGGACGAGGCGCAGCACGAGCCGTCCGAGCCGAAGTCCGGGGATCCGGGCGCCGGCGAAGCCTCGCCGGGAATGGCACAGGTGGGCAACCGGAAGGTGCCCCGGCCCAAGAAGGTGAGCGACCGCTCGGTGCCGGACGACATCGACGAGTGATGGGTGCCTGCACGGCAGGAGGGGACGTGATAGCCCGTCTGGGACCATGGTGCCTTGCTGTTGGCCTCGTCCTCAGTGGGGCGGCCTGTGACCACGGCGATGTGCCTGCCCTGAGGGAGCGGGCCCAGCAGGCCTGGAGCGAGGTGCAGAGACAATACCGCCAGCGGGCCGATCACATTCCGGCGCTGGTGGAGGCCGTGCGCCAGAGGGCTCCCGCCGAGCGCGAGGTGCTCAATGAGGTCATGGCCGCCCGTGACGAGGTGGGGGCAATCCTGAATGCGGACGGATTCATCGCCGAGCCGGAGCGCTTCCGGCATTATGTGCAGGCCCAGCGCCGCCTGACAGCCGCTCTGGATACGCTCTACGAAACCATCGAGCGCTATCCTGAACTGACTGGCGACACGCGCTTCGCTGAGCAGCTGACGGAGTTCCAGCGCCTGGAGGACCGGATCGTTGTGGCGCGCAGCGACCTCATCAGCGCTGTCCGGGCTCACAACCAGGAACTTCGGGAGATCCCGGACCGCTGGGCTGCGGCCATTTTCCGTTCGGACGCAAAGCCCCTGACCGCCTTCGCCCAAGCGCGGCTCGAGCGCACGGGCGGGCGCTCCCGGCTCTGACCTCAGAAGCGGGCTCCGCTGCGATCAGCCGGATCTGTCGGGACCCTGCGGCCCTTCATCCTGGCCGGCCGCTCGGGCGGGATCACCACATCAAGCGGATTGGGGCTGCCGGCAGTCACCGGGTTCTCGCCCATCACCGCCTGGTAGTCGCGGGTCGAGCCGCCGCCATCGCCGGCAGAGCCGCCGAAGTCGCGCCCCGACGGATCCGAGGTCGGTCCAAAGTTCGGAACGTCACCCTCGGTTTGTGCAGGCTCTTGTCGTTCCCCAGCAGGAGAGGGGTGAGGGTTCGGATGGTCATGGTCTGCCTCTCGCTGCGCTTCTGGGTGACTTTTTCCGCACGCGATTCCGGAGGCTGGCCCTGATCCGCTTTGCCTTTTCCAGAGCGGCCTCATGCGGGCCTTCTTGGCCATGACAACCCCTCTAAGCGGCAATGATCATTGGGTGCACCAAGGCAGCTCATCGGCTGGGCCATGCCGATCTCTCTGGGGACGGCACACCACCGCTAAGCCGTAGCCAAGGTTGGGAGACAGGCATGACGCCGCATCTCTCAGAAGGTGTGCTATGGGAATCCAGGAGCGATTGGATCCGCGTAAAAAGGAGTCCGGCAAAAGGCCGGATTCCTGTCTCGGAGAAAGTCATGAGCATCAACGCGTCTGCGGATTGGTACCTGGGTTCATATCCCTGTTCCGGCATGACTGCGCTGAATGATCGGCTCGCCTACACGCGGCGCCCACGGCGTGAGAAGTACCAGATCGCGGCGACAATAATGATCACCAGCAGGATGACCCACCAATAATCCATGATACCACCGCCGGCCGCTCCTGCATCACCTGCCGGAGGAGAATCAGGAGGCGCGCCGCCAGGCGCAGGCGTGGTTTGCGCCCATGCAGGTGAGGCCGCCAGGATAAGGAAGCTGAAAAGTGCTGTGAGGTGACTCATACAAGCATCTCCGTTCAGGGGACCGGAACAACCTTCTGCTGAACAGCCAAGCCGTTCTGGCTAGGGAACGCCTCTTGCGGGAAGCTGTTCCAGCCTGCGACCGGCTTTATCCGTAATGGACGTCTGCGTAACGGGGAGGGAACGCAGTGCGAACAGATCAGGCTGGTCCGTTGCCAGGGATCTAAGACGGGCCGGAAGAAGCATCAGCCCAACACCCACTCCCGCAATATGGCACCGTTGCATTAACCTTGGCGGTACGGTGAGGGGCGGCCAGCTGAGGATCCGCCGGTGTCAAGGCTTCCGCTCCGCATCCTGGCGTGTAGATGAAACCTATGTGCGGGTCGGTGGGCGCCGGAA
>NZ_WURB01000048.1 GCF_009830105.1 Microvirga makkahensis | reverse complement strand
AACGGCCGCCTTGATCCTCCGGACAATCCCGGTCGAGGTCCCATGCTCCTCGACCGGAATCTGCTGTCCGCTCATGGCACGTTCCGGACGGGGGCCGAACATCCGCTTCGAACAGGAAAACCGGACGTTCCTGTCAGTGACCGAATTCCACTGACCGACCCTTTGCAGAGATTCAGCATTTTCGAGCTTCTCGGCCTGTCCTCGTCACCAACGCTTACGACGCGTGGAGCAACGGTTCTGCGGTTGGTCAGCGCCTTTCTAGCAGGACGTAGAGGCCGGGCACTGGACGCCCTGCCTCAAGCCGGATGTTGCTCTCGATGATCTCCAGGATGACGAAGTCGGAGGTTGTTGCCTTGAGGTGGTTGAGCGAATGCGCAAACCGGCCGGAGGGCTGCAGGGTGACGCCATCTCCGCTGTCGAGCTCGACGCTCAGGGCAAAGAGGCCTCCCGGCACCAAGGCGCCCGCCGCGGCCCGCATGAGAGGTCCGAGGTCGCCGAAATAGATCAGCGAATCCGCCGCGAAGATGAGATCGAAACGGTTGTCCGTCCCCGCTAGATAGGCGACGGCTTCGGCCTTGACGAGTTCGGTGTATCCACCGCGCTTGTCCGCCTCTGCCAGCATGCCTGCAGAAAGATCGACCCCAGTTAATGCGGAGCCCAGCGGCTGCAGCTCCGCGGCGGCCAGTCCTGTGCCGCACCCTAAGTCGAGCATGTGCCGGAAGCTGGCCCGGTGCGCGGCCAAGCGCTGCGCCATCTGGCGCGGGGCGTTGTATTGGAGCGTATCGGTGAGCTTGCTATCAAACTGGGGCGCGAACTGATCGAAGTAGGTTTCAATGTAGTCTGTTGGAGCGGCATTCATGCTCTGCCCGAGAACGGCATCGAGCAGATAGCGCCGGACCGGATCGTGGGGCTTCTCGGCAAGCCGCATCCGGCCGATAGTGGCGGCTACTTCGAGATGACCGGTGGCGCTGAGAACCGAAAAGGCATCCCGTGTGATGATGTCGAGATCCTCGCGATCTTCGCCTGCGATGACGTTGTAATTTTGCAGGGCCTCATGAACCCGGCCCTCGATCATGGCCTGGAATGTCAGGGCCCGAGCCCGCTTCTGCCGGGTGAGTGGATCGAGCGGCAAGGCCAAGCGCACGGCCTCATCGAAGGCTCGTGCGCAGCCCGCGAAATCGTTCGCGATGAAGGATAGGTGGCCAAGGGCATAGTGGGCCACCCCGTTGACAGGATCGAGCGCAACGGAGACGCGCAAGGCGGCGAGCGCCTCTTCGTAGTGCTTTTTCCTGAACAGCAGCAGGCCGAGCCCGAGATGAGCCGCCGGGGCTTCCGGATTGAGAGCGATGGTGCGGCGGTAGGCGTCCTCGGCCATCTCCGTGTCGTCCAGCCGGTCTCCCACGCTGGCGAGGGTCTGCCAGGATTGGGCGTTGAGCGGATCGAGCTCCAGGGACTTGCGGATCGCCGTCAGGGCCAGCTCGTCCCGATCCGACGCACTGTATACGCTTGCCAGGTCGCGCCACAGGTCGGGATCTTCCGGAGCCAGCGAGAGCGCCGCCGCGAATGTCCGGGCAGCTGTATCGAAGCGTCCGTTCTCCCAATGAACGAGGCCGAGCTGTCGCAGGGCGGTAGCCGGATGCCCGTGCTGATCGACGATGCGGCCGAAATCCGGCAGGCTCGCCTGCAGGGTGGACACCAGCGCCATCGTCACGCCGACGTCAGGAAGTTGGATGATCGTCATGGAAAAGGGCCTGATTTATAGTTGCCTGGAGCGAGTTCGCTCGGTGCAGGATTACACGGGCAGGCTTTGGTGAGCCTTGCATATTGATGCGATGTGCAGTTGAGGCTGGAAACGAGCGGCACCTGGCCACCCTAAGGGCGGAGATCATCCCGCGCCTGTCCACGGCCGATCCCAAGGTCGGCTCGCGGCACGTTCCGGAAGTAGGTCAGATGTCTGGAGCTGCGAGGTCGGCGGACCTTCCTCAAGGCTCGTTTTGTGTCCCAGCTGTGGTCATCGTGGAATGGCGGACGAGCGCCCAACTTCTTCACGCGACGCTTCGGAGCAGTTTGGAGTACATTGTGTGCTCTTGCGCATCGGATGGCCGATGCCAAAGCTCTGAAGAGGATGAACCGGACAGAATTCCTTGCAAGTCTGAGCGGCAGAACGAGGGGCTACCCGCCTCGTCAGTGTGACAGGTTATAAGCGCTCTGTCCCGAGGGGGGGCGCGGGGATCGAATGCCTCAGGAACGGGAATGGCCAATCAGTCCCACTCGGCAAGTTGTAGATCGCCGCTGCCATGCGACCATTGGTTGAGCCGGGCCACAACAGGCACTCCTGCATCACGAACATTGCAGCCAGCGAAGTCTCATGCGCTCAGTGGGGAAGAACGCGACGGCCTTGAGGGCCCAGAGCGGCAACTTGTGAGCTTCTATCCGATTGATAAGTCAAGAGAAATCCGCAGAAGAGCCGGTGGCGCCATTTGGTCTAATGGAACAATCGACAAAAGTAGTGTTTTCCAACGAAGAGGCAGTTCCAAACGATGAAACATTAGGACTGAGCACGGTGGCAGCCAGCGGCATGGGGCAGATCAGTAAGCCCTCTCGAATCTCCGATAAATCTCCGGCGCCGGAAACAGGCGCATCTGAAGTCCGGCCTCCAAACAACTCGTTGGATGTATTGGAAAGTCTGCTGAATGGCCTACCTGACCCGCTGCTTGTCAAGGATCGCAATCACCGCTTTCTGCTGATGAACGATGCGATGTGCGCGCTTATGGGGCGCAGCCGTGCCGAGACGCTGGGCCGCTCCGATCCCGATATCGTTCCAGAGGAGCAAGCGCGGGCCTACTGGGCCGATGACGACGAGGTGTTCACAACCGGCCGGGAGAAGGAGATCGAGGAGCAGTTAACCGTAGCCGATGGCAGCGTGCGCCTTCTGAAAACCCGCAAGCGCGCTATCACCGTTCCGGGGCCGAATGGCCCGGAACCCTTTCTGATCGTGTCCATTCTCGATATCACCGAGAGCCGGCGCGCGGAGATGGTGCTGCGGGAGAGCGAGGAGCGATTCCGGAACTTGGCCAATGGCGCACCGGTCATGATCTGGATGAGCGATCCGAGCGGCGAAGGCACATTCGTCAACAAGCTATGGCTTGAGGTGACCGGGCAGACCTATGAAGAGGCGCTTGGATACGGGTGGCTGAAGGCCCTTCATCCTGACGATCGGGGGAGGGTGGAGCAGATTTTCATCAGCGCCAGCGCGCATCAAGAGCCTTATCAGGCTGAGTATCGTCTCCGACGGGCCGACGGGTCCTGGGCCTGGGTGATCGACATCGGGCAGCCGCGCTTCACTGCCGATGGGACCTTCCAGGGCTATGTCGGCTCCGCCCTGGACATCACGGAACGGCAGCAAGCCGAAGCTGCCCTGCGCGAGAGCGAGGAGCACTACCGTTACTCTGTCGATTTGAACCCCCAGATTCCCTGGATTGCGGACGCGCAGGGAAATATTCTCGATATCTCCCAACGCTGGTGCGATCTGATGGGGATGTCCCGTGATGAGACGCTCGGCCAGGGCTGGGCCAAGACGCTGCACCCTGATGACCTCGAACCGACAATGCGTCGGTGGGCGGATGCCCTGGCGAGCGGCGAGGCTTTCGATACCGAATACCGGCTACGGCTGGCCGATGGAAACTATCGGTGGTTCCGGGCCCGCGCCGCAGCCCGGCGCGATGATTCCGGTGCCATCGTGCGCTGGTACGGGTCGGCCGAAGACATCCATGACCATAAGCAGGCGGCCCTGGCCCTGCGCGCGCGTGAGCAGCAACTCCAGACCGTGTTCAGCCAGACGGTCGTCGGTATTCTGCACCATGATCGGAACAATCGCGTGCTCATGGTCAATCAGCGTTACTGCGAGATCCTCGGCCGATCCCCTGATGAACTCGACGGCATCTCACTCGCACAGTTTACCCATCCTGAGGATATCGAGTGGCAAGCGCCGCTGTTCCAAGAACACAATCAAACCGGTGAGCCGCTCCAGTTGGAGAAGCGGTATGTGCGCCCCGACGGCTCTGTCGTCTGGTGCAATGTCAATGTTTCCTATGTCCGTGATGAAACAGGAAGCATAGTTGGCACTATCACGGTTGCCGAGGACATCAGCGCCCGTAAACTGGCCGAAGAACACGCCCGAGAGGCCCACAACCTCCTGCAAGAAGTGATCGACAGCGTGGACGACTTGATCTTCGTCAAAGATCGGAGCGGACGCTACGCGATCGCGAACAGGAAGTTCGGCGGCACGAGGGTTCTCGGAAAGAACGATCACGATCTGTTCCCCGCCGACCTTGCGGAGAAGTACCACCGCGATGACCAGCGCGTACTAGCGAGCGGAAGCAAGCTGAGCGTTGAGGAGTATTTTGCAGACGAGCGCAATCGCCGATACGTCCACACGGTCAAGGTGCCGTGGCGCAAGAATGATGAGACCATTGGCGTTATTGGCATCTCACGAGACATCACCGCCAGAAAGGAAGCGGAAGAACGCCTGCGCTGGGCTGCACATCACGATGAGCTGACCGCCCTGCCCAACCGCAGGCTGTTTCAGGAGCAAATCCAGAAGGCTTTCGGCGAAGCATCCAGGACACAGCGCAGGGTCGGTCTGCTGGCGATGGATGTCGACCATTTCAAGCAGATCAACGACAAGTTCGGACATGACATGGGAGACGCTTTCCTGAAAGGCTTTGCGCAACGCCTGTGCGAGGTCGTGGGCACCCGCGGCATGGTTGCCAGGCTGGGCGGGGACGAATTCGCCGTTCTCCTGCCCGATGTTGGAAGCGAGAATGATGTCCCCTCTGTAGCCAACGCCATTCTGACTCATATGCGTGAGCCTCTTACGCTCAGTGGTAATGTCCTTGACTGCCGCACCAGTATTGGCGGCACGATCACAATTCCCGAGATCAACATAACGCCGGATGAGCTGCGCAAGCAGGCGGATCTTGCCCTGTACAACAGCAAGGCAGCCGGGCGGAGCGTGTTCACGATGTTCCGGGCGGCGATGCGCGAGGATTCGCAAAAGATCGCGTCGGCCCTGGAGGTAGCAGGGCAAGCGGTCGCCTTCGACTGGATCGTCCCGTTCTATCAACCCAAGGTCGATCTGGAATCGGGCGCGCTAGCCGGGTTCGAGGCTCTGCTGCGCTGGCACCACCCACGGACCGGAATTCAATCACCGGCGGCGATCGCCCCCGCCTTCGACGACACGGATCTCGGCATTGCCATCGGTGAGCGCATGCGCTCGTGCGTGCTCAAGCACATCCGCGACTGGCTGGATGCCGGCATCGAGACCGGACGGATTGCGATCAACGCCTCATCGGCCGAGTTCCGGCGTGACAACTATGCCGAGCAGGTGCTCAGGGAATTGAGCCGGACCGGTATTCCGACGAGCTGCCTCGAGGTCGAGGTGACTGAAGGCGTGTTCCTTGGCTACGGTTCGGAGTTTGTCGAGCGGGCTCTGCGCAAGCTCAACGCGGAGGGCGTCACCATCGCGCTCGACGATTTTGGTACAGGCTATGCATCCCTGTCGCATCTGAAGCAGTTTCCTGTGAATATCCTCAAGATCGACCGCTCCTTTGTGAGCGACATGGAGACGGACGCCAGCGATGCCGCTGTCGTCAAAGCCGTGCTGAGCCTGGGCCAGAATCTTGGCATCCGGGTCGTGGCCGAGGGGATCGAGATGGCCGAGCAGGCGGCTCTCCTGCGCAATGGACGGTGCGATATGGGCCAAGGATATTACTTTAGCCGGCCGATGCCCGGCAGCGATGTCCCACGCTTCATTTCCTCATGGGCCGGTCGCAAGGAATACTGAAGAACGCGACTTCCGGGTACAAGCTATGTTATAGATTGCAGAAATCTGCGTATATGATCTCATCATCTTGCGGGAATAGAGCATTTTAAATTTGCACATTGCCTTATTCCCTGCAGTTCCTTTTGCCGGTGCAATGACAGTTTGACCGTTCGTTGTTGCGCATTTCGTTGTGTCTTGGAGTTCAGCGCGCCCTGTAGTGATCGGCAGTTGCTTTACACATCGGTACTAACCCCGTTGTCAGCTGCTGACGCCGATGAGCAAGTAATCCTCATAAATCGAAAGTCTCCGTGAGACAGTCCCAGCTTGTTCCACGAGCCTGCGGGCTCCAGGCAGCAGGAGCGATCCGAAACCGGGGATGGGAACGGACGCACATCGGTGATGTCATGGCAACTTTTGGTAAGCGGCAAGTGGCATAAGAGCCGTGGCATGATCAATCCCACCGGATTTCGGCACCGCGCAATGTGGCTTTCCCGGCGCAGGCGCTGGAGCGCTGCGGGGACAATGCAGAGTATCCTCGTCCCGCCGAAGTACACAGGTCTGGTCTCGGGCCACGACTACAGGCCCGGGGGGCGCGGCCTTGGAGAGCTCGGTAGCCATCCAGAAACCCCACGACACTCATCTCAAGCAGGCCGGAACCGAGGAGCCGTTCGTCGCTCTTTGCAAAGCACGGGACAAGATGCTGCCAATCTACGGCCCGACAATCCGAGCCGATGCGGTCAGGAAGCTCGTAGACTCGGTGATCGCGTACCAGGAACATTCGCAGGGGATCATCAGCGGGATGCGGCGGCTCGCGGGGCAAAACCCGGTGGAGCTCCGCGACGCCGTCGAGGACGGCAATAGGCGCATCGCGCGCCTCCAGAAGGACGGACGCTGCCGGCCAATGTCCGAGATGTTGGCTCCGGCACCTGCGAACCTTCCCGACAGGTGGTCTCTGACCGTCGCTGAGGTGATGCTCGCGATGGACGTGCTGGGCACGCTCCGCCACCAGGAGAGCCTCGTTGGCCGTGCACGCGGCGAGGAGGAACATGACGCTCAGCTTCTGAAACGGCTGCGCGAGATCTCCCGTGGCCAACGCATTGAGGTACCCGACCGTATTCTCTTGGAAGGGGTGCAGGCCTGAAGGAACAGCGTATTGTCTATGTCCCACCCGGCCCGAGCTGTGCCCGCATCGTAGCGCGGGTCCGGGTCAGCCGCAGACGTTTCGGCCGCGCACCCCTGATGGCCGTGGTGCTCCTCGTTCTCGGCTGGGGCGCTTACCAATTCGGCGTAGCCGAAGCGGCCCGGCAGAGGGCGGTGCTTGTCACATTGGGCCGCGCTTACGACATCTCGGCTTTGGAAGGGGATGCTTCGTAAAGAAGCCCAGGTGATGATCGAATCCTGGAGGGATCACGGCAACTGCGTCCATCCCCATTCATCGCTCGGCTACCGGCCGTCCGCACCGATGACGCTGGAGGCGATCGCAGGCCAAAACCAACATCCGCGAGCATGCAGCAGGTTCTCAAGGCGCCTGGTCCAAAATCCCGGCCGGGTCCCCTTCCTTAGGGCGCGCCGATCACTGTGGCTCAGAATGAGGCAGATCAAACATGCAGTCGCCGAACCCATTCATCAAGCCATACTTGATCGAAATCGGGTCTCTCTACGGCGCCTTTTGCAGCCCCTGATCGCCGGGACGCTTCACGTACATCGCTCGGGCTTACGCCAAACCGGCGCTTGAACGCCTTAGCGAAATGCGCACCATCGGCAAAACCATAGGTGTTGGCGATATCTGCAAGGCGGCTCGGTTGGGCATCCGAAGCAAGCAGGCGGTAAATGGCCTGGAGTCGACGGTTCTGAATATAGTGCGATACACCACCGACGGGCTCGAACAAACGGTACAGGCGGGATCGAGAGACTCCGAGCGCTCGTGTGATAGCGGCCGGCGAGAGAGCGGGCGAAGTCAAACGTTCTTCAATGTAGCGCCTGATACGTCCCTGAAGCACCGTATCGATATGCGGACGTGCCTGCTCACGCAGATCCGGGGACGAGGCAAGGCACGCAGCGATTATCTCGCGCGTTGCTCGAGCCAAGTGTGGTGCGTCGGCCGTGGTCACCCTCGGCAAATTCCTCAGAAGCGATTCCATGTAGTCGCCAAGCAGGCTGCCGGCGCTGCCGGAAAGCACCACGCCATCGAAACTGAAGCCGGTAGGCAGCATCGAGGTGAGGGCATCACGGGGGATGACAATGTTGATTACATCAGAGGTGCTGGCTTGCGTTGTCAGAGGACGAGCCAAATCCAGGATCGACACTTGGCCCGGGAGCAGCGAGATGCTCCCAGCACCGACGTCGCCACCATATCCACCCGAGCGGTAGAGTTGCACGAGATAATGATCCACGCCGCTCCTGCGGATTGTGCTTGGGGATCTCACATAGCGCTGGGCATCGGCGCGCATAGCGCCGACAAGCACCTCGCCAAGGTGGAAGCCCTCCACTGAGCTGTGGAAGGTCTCAATATCGGCGCCAGCCACGAGTTCCGGCTCAAAGAAGACCGAAAGCGTTTCCCGCCAGCACTCAAAGCGGTCCTCCGGCGAAAACGCAGCGGTCGAGAATCGAGAGTGCGGGAGAGGGGATTTGGCAGCCATCTAGTGTTCTCATCCGAAGTGCCAGGCAGGTTGTGGAGCGAAGATGGGACGCTCAGACAAACCTGATAGGAATTTTGGGATAGAAAGCCAAGTGCCGCTGCACGATTTCAGAGTAAAAGCGCTGCTGCATGAATGTTCTCAGCAGGCGCCGGCGATGGGTCTTGGATGGGGTCGTTCATGCAGTCTGAAAGGTCCGGATGAAAATTCATTGCCGGATTGGAGTAAGGCCTCAGAAGACCAGAGAAGATCGAGACAAGAATAATGCAGCGTCCGTCGGAGAATACCAGGCTTTTGTTGAATTCCCGGGCAAGTTCAGTGTCCCGGACTCAAACGTGTGCCTATCGCACGATGCTCAGGCTCGCTCTCCTGGCCTCGACCGCCCTGGTCGGCGTGACCGCAGCCCACACTCAGGAAGCAGGTGACTATCCGGAGCTGTACGTCGATTACCACACCCCGATCACCTTGGATGGTGGCACCCACCTCTATAGCATCGTAGGCGTCGGCCGATGGTACGGCGGCTACCCCGCCGACCTGACGCTCACCGGCGGTGCCGTCCTCGAGAACTATGGGGTCGCGACCGTAGGATACCTTGATTATGGACGCGCATTCGTCGGAGACGGCGGGCTGCCCGCTAGCTGGCGCATCTTCGATGCTCTCGTGATCGGAGGAGAAGCGCCCGGCGAGCTGTCGATCAGATCGCTTGGATCCGTACACGCGTCGAATATCTTCCTTGGCAATAGCGATCAATCCGGAGCTTCCGGTCAGGTCGCCGTTAGGGGAAGGCTCACCGCCGACGACACGCTGTGGGTTGGGGAACGGAATAGCGGCGAGCTGGTCATCGTAGAGGGAGGCGAGGTCACGAGTGGAGCCGGCCGGCTAGGCAACGGCTCTTCAGGCCGCGGAACCGTCACAATTTCCGATGCTGGGTCAAAGTGGCTGATTACGGGCGGCGACCTGAGGATCGGCGGGCTAGGCAGTGGTTCAGTCGTCCTGAGAAGGGATGGGGCCCTCAGCCTGCTCGACAGTGTCGCAGGGCATGTCCGGATTGGTGACAACAACAATGCGCTCATCATCGGATCGAAGGCCGGTGATGCTCCTGATGCCCCCGGCACGATCGAAGCCGTTTCTGTCTCTAACAGCGGCCACCTCGTCTTCAATCACACTGCGACGGACTACGTGTTCAGCACCCCCGTCTTTGGGTACGGCGACATCGATCACTACGCTGGGCGGACGGTCCTCAAAGGTGCGAATATCAACGAAAACGACTGGTTCGGCGGCCGGTTCAATCTGTTTGGCGGAACGCTGCGCATCGATAACGACTTGGTCGCCGGATGGGGCAGGTTTCAGGTCGCCGGAGGCAGCTTGGAATATGCTGACGGTATTGCACTGAATAACCCGCTCGAATTGAGTGGTGGGGGGGGAGCGCTGATCGTCCCTGCCGGAGTAGCCACGCAAGGGGGCGATCTTTCGGGCGCCGGTGGGCTCATTAAGGAAGGTGCTGGCACGCTCGTCCTGTCCGACGCCAGTTCCTACAGCGGCGGCACCAGGATCAATGCGGGCACCCTTGAGGTCCGCTCGAACACGGCTCTCGGCACAGGCGGCCTCGTTGTCAACAGTGGGGCGACTCTTCTCGCAGGCTCCAGCAATCTTGCACTGTCCAACAGCATTGCATTGAATGGTTCCGGATCGGCAACGATCGATACAGGTGCGAATGCGCTGACCCTATCCGGGACGCTCTCGGGATCGGGCGCGCTGAGGAAGGTCGGCTCCGGCACGCTCCGACTCACAGGCATCAACACGGCTGCGGACTCGATCACTATCGAGCGTGGCACCCTCGCCGTTTCCAGTCCCGTCAACCTGGGGGCGGAGAGCTCCCAGCTCACCCTCGCGGGTGGCCAGCTCAGGACCGAGGGAACGTCGTTCGGAACGCTCCGCAAGAGCGTGAGCGTTTCGGGGGCCGGTGGCATCGAGGTGGTCGAAGCGCTGGCAACCGTCACGCTCTCGAGCACACTCACGGGATCGGGCACGTTCACGAAGAGGGGCCAAGGCACGCTGACGCTGGACCAGAACGCCAGCCTTGACGGCGACATCAACATCAACAGTGGCAAGCTGGCCTTCAAGGGAACCGGAGGGAACCTCAGTCTTTCGACGCTAAATGTCCAGGCCGGTGCCATGGCTGAGTTCGACGCGTCCGGCGGCGGTGTCGCACTCGAGGGGCTCGCCGGGGGCGCAGGAAGCCGGGTCGACCTTGCCAATCAGACGCGTCTTTCAGTGAGCGGCGGGAACAGCACCACGTTCTCCGGCGCGATCACCGGCGACGGCGGGCTGACCAAGGCAGGAGCCGGCACGCTGACGCTTAATGGCGTCAACACCTACACGGGGAACACCCAAATCCAGCAGGGCACGCTGCGCCTTGAGGGAAGTGGCAGCCTTGCGGGATCCGGCGGGGTCAACCTGTCGGAGGCGGGTACCCTGGAACTGGCGACGGGCGGCACGATCAGCCTGAGCAGTCTCAGCGGAATGCGCGGGACCGTTCGCCTGGCGAGCACCAATCTCGAGATCGGTTCGGGGAACGGAAGCTACGACTATCTCGGCGGCATCGATGGCACCGGGAACGTAACCAAGGTTGGTACGGGAACCTGGGGATTGAATGGCCCGATCTCCATCACGGGCCGTCTCACCGTCGCGGGGGGAACCGTCGCTCTCGGTCCCGATACCGGACTCGGTTCGACGGCGGTCATTCTGGATGGTTCGGGTGAGCGAACAACCCTCAGGACCGCCGCCCGTGACCAGACCATCTCGCTCGTGTCGGCCGACGCGAACAGCGCCATCGACCTTGGATCGACGACATTGAGCGTGTCGTCGCCCGCGGACACGACCTTCGCGGGTGCGCTGGTTGGGTCCGGCACCCTGCGCTACGCGGGTGATCACAGCTTTGTTCTGACAGGCGACAGTTCGTTCGCCGGAACCGTCGAGGCCGCTTCCGGCACCGTTTCCATCAACGGCAATCTGGGCGATCAGGCGCGTCTCGCGGTCGGATCTAACGTGACCATCGGCTTGTCCGGACGGATCGGCGGCACCGCTATGGTCGGCGCCGACGGACGTCTTACGAACGACGGCAACATCGCAGGAGAGGTCTCGATTGGTACCCGAGGCGCCTTCGCGAACAACGGCAGCGTCGGCGGCAACGTGACGGCGGAAACCGCGGCATTCCTGACCAATCACGGCAGCATCGGAGGCAACGTGATCGTCGGCGCCGACGGTCGCATTACCAACGAAAGCAGCATTGCGGGTCCAGTCTCCGTTGGTGCCAGAGCTACGTTTTCGAACAACGGCATGGTGGGAGGATCCGTGTCGGTCGGATCCGAGGCAGCCCTTGTCAACGACGGCAGCGTCGTCGGCACGGTGACGCTGGATGCCCGAAGCACGTTCGCCAACAATGGGACCGTCGTGGGCGGCGCATCCTTAGGATCGCAGGCGACACTAACCAACAACGGCCGCATCGACGGTTCCGTGACGGTTGGAAGCGAAGGACGCTTGAAGGGTTCGGGGCAAGTCGGCGGCACGGTGACAGTCTCCGATGGCGGCACCCTTGTGGGTGCCTCGGGAGCGCCGTCCCTGACTATGGGGGAGCTCACGCTCGCCAGCGGCGCGAACCTCGACATCCGATTCGGCGCGCCCATCGACGCCCCTGTCTTCTCCGTCCTCGGCAACCTGAACCTAGACGGCACCCTGCGCATCTCTGGCAGTTCGGACTTGGGCTTCGGCACCTACGGTCTGATCGGCTACGGAGGTACACTGGCCGATGCCGGCCTCGCCTTCGCCGATATTCCTCTGGGCTTCAAGGCCGAGAACCTGTCGATCGTCAGCAAGGACGGCATCGTCAGTCTCGTAGTCGCCAAAGCCGCCGGCGATCAATCCTGGTCCGGCGACGGCGTCTGGGGACCGGACACCGTCTGGGAGGACGGTGCCGTCTGGAACGACGGCACGGCCATTTTTGCCGGAACTTCCGGTACTGTTAGAGTCGAGGGGCAGCAATCCTTCGAGACCCTGCGCTTCGAGACAAACGGGTACATCCTGCGGCCGAAGAACGGCGGATCGCTGACCGCGAATGGCACTCAAGGGGTAGTCCAGGTCAACAGCGGCATGACCGCCACGGTCGAGACCGTGATCTCGGGAACGAACGGGCTTGCCAAGACCGGCGGCGGCATCCTTGTCCTGTCGGGTGACAACACCTACGAGGGCGGGACGCTGCTGGCGGGCGGCACGGTCGAGGTGTCCGGCGACTCCAACCTAGGCGCCTCCACGGGCGGGCTGACCATCGACGGCGGGACATTGCGGACGACGTCAGCATTCTCGTCGTCACGCTCGATCGCCCTCGGGAGCAGCAACGGCATCATCGATGTGGCAGGCCCCACGGCAACTCTTTCGGGCACCATTGCGGGTGCGGGTGGCCTCGCGAAGACAGGCAGCGGCACGCTCGTTCTGTCCGGCGACAACACCTACGAGGGCGGCACCCTCGTCGCTGGCGGCATGCTTGAAGCCCATGGCGACCGCGCCCTCGGCCAAGGCAACGTTGAAGTTGCAGGAGCGACCTCGCACCTTCGCTTCGGCGACGGGGTCAGCGCGGGCAGCCGCACGATCGGCAACAACGGCGGCCAGATCACCTTCCAGTCCCATGCGTCGGCTGGTACCGCCAGGTTCCTCAACAATGCTGGCCATATCGCCTTCCAAAACGGCTCAGGCGCCGACGGGGCCGAGTTCAACAACAACAACGGGGGCACGATCAGCTTTGGGAAGGCCTCCGCCCAGGATGCCACGTTCGTCAACGAAGGCACAGATAACGTGGCAATTTCCTCGATCGAGTTCACGGGCGATGCCACCGCCGCCCGCGCTCGTTTTCTGAATCGGCGATACGGCCTGCTCGCCTTCTCAGACGGGAGTTCGGCCGGCGTTTCTGCCATCACCAACGAGGCCGGTGGCACGGTCCACTTCTCGGGCTCCTCGGACGCAAGCACTGCCACTATCGTCAACAACGATGGGGCGACCCTCGACCTGAGTGGACGCAACGGGGGAACCATGGCCATCCATGCCCTCAGCGGAGCGGGGAACGTCGATCTCGGGTCCACGACCCTGGTCCTCGGAGGAGACGCTCAGGACCGCACGCTCGCGGGGAGCTTCCGGGATGGTGGCCTGGCCGGAGGAACAGGCGGGGCACTCATCAAGGCCGGAGAAGGAACCCTGAATCTTACCGGTGCAAGCACCTATACCGGCGGCACGCTCGTGCGGGAGGGGCGCCTCAAGGCCAACGGCTCGCTCGTCTCCGAGGTAACCGTCGCCACCGGTGCAACGCTTGGTGGATCGGGCACGATCGGAGGGCTTGTTGCTCAGTCAGATTCGATCATAGCGCCCGGCAATTCGATCGGCACCTTGAAGGTCGCGGGGAATGTCGGCTTCGGCCCCGGCTCGATCTACGAGGTCGAAGTCGATCCGGCCGGCAACGCGGACCGCATCTCGGCGGCCGGGAAGGCCACGCTCTCCGGCGGCACCGTGCGGGTGCTGGCGGAGAACGGCATCTACCGTCCGGCCACCTCCTACCGGATCCTGACAGCGGAGAACGGCGTGGAGGGCCGCTTCACGGCCGTCACCTCGAACTTCGCGTTCCTGACGCCCTCCCTGACCTACGATCCCGCCGTGGTCGTGCTCACCCTCGCCCGCAAGACGGCCGATGACGACGGGGGCGACGAGACCGGCACGCCCGACATCCCTGGCACGCCCGATACCCCTGGCACGCCCGATACCCCTGGCACGCCCGACAAGCCCGAGCCGCTGCCCTTCTCCCACGTCGCCGTCACGATGAACCAGGCCAGCACGGCCGATGCCGTTGAAGCCCTTGGCAACGGCCACCGCGTGTTCGACGCCGTGATCGGCCAGAGCGTCGACGGGGCGCGCCAGGCCTTCGACGCGCTCTCCGGCGAGGTTCACGCCAGCGCCGCC
>NZ_WURB01000047.1 GCF_009830105.1 Microvirga makkahensis | reverse complement strand
TCGAAAGATGTCGAGCATCGCACCTCGAAATACCGCAAGAATGTTATCGCGGCGGATCATGGTGCGCTCAAGCGGGCGATCCGGCCGGCGCGCGGCTTCCAGAGGATGACAACGGCCTCGGCCACCATCAACGGTTTTGAGGTGATGCGGATGATCCGACGGGGGCACTACATCCTGCAACAGCCAGGAACGGCAGGCGAAGTCCGCCGCGTGAGTCAGCGCTTCGGTCTCGCCGCTTGAAGTCAGCTCCCGGGTGGGGCTCGCTATGCCTATTCCAAGTTACTGCAAAAGTGCCCACGATATCGCATTCAGCCTTTGGATGACCGGTGAGAGGGTTTGCTCTTCCCAGGGCTGTTGCCGGCCAATTCAAGAGCTTCGGCCGCTTCGACAGGGGGCGTCTCCTCGACTGTCGCCCCAGAGCGACCCTGTAGGGTGTCTGCCGCCTCCTGGGCCTTGAGTTCGTGCTCGGCCTCACGCCAATGATCTGCCGGATCGCCATTGCGCCCCTGACGCCTCCAGATCTCATAGGCTCTTACCCGGATCTTCACTTCGCGACTGTCCACGGCTCGTCTCCGGTCACCGGCCAGCTCTCATTGTGTCCAATCTGAGACATCTGCGGATCAGCGACGACCGTTCCCCGCAATTGCATAGGCAACGGAGAGGGCTGCACACATTCTATCGTGGACGGTCATTCAGGCTTGGGCCCTACGAAAGGGCGGTTCAGGCACTCAAGCCACCCCATATTGCTCTCCCGCAGGCGCCATGAAGCCTATCGGAGGCTGCGACACTCAACTCTGAAGCTGTGGCGGAATGGCCGATACCTCTTCATGATCATGATCGATCGGAACGAGGAATGTCACGAACAACCCGTCTCCGTTTTGGTCATCAAGATCATCATCTAGGTCAGGAGCCTCAAACGCGGCAATCTCTTGCTCCGATGCTGGCCTGACCTTCAGCGGCATTCTCCCGTCCCAAAGGGGCGCTCCTTCGCTGGTCATCACGGTCAGGTCATTCTTGAACTCATCACTTTCAAAGATCGCCCGCGCCTGAGCCTCATCCGCGTCAGTGATTGCAACTGGTTTACTGCCGATCTCCAGTGTAAACATAGCCATCCTTCTCAATCGGTCCGCTTAGGCATCAACGCAGCGCGAGTGGAGCGGATCTCCTGCGCAGTCGCTGTCGCCTGCTGAGCTTTACATCTGGCTGGAAGCTGCAACACAGCATCTTCGGCGGTCTCGCCCAATTCAATGCAGCCACATCAGACTTGTCACCTTGCTGAGACGGGCGCGAACGAACTCTCCCGCATGATTGTTGAATACATGCCAAAGGCACGGATTGGATCACCTGCGCTCTGAAAAAGTTCTACAAGTGCCGTCAGCGATCGGCCTTTTCCCCGCTTGTGGTAAGCTCGACATATTGGCGGGTCACCGGCTCAATCAGCTCTGCGGATTGCTGCGCCGCCTGCTCCTCCTCCTGGATGGACTGGCGGAAGGCGGGAACGTGAGCCGTCTCGCCGGCAGCCTCCGCAATCGCAATCAGCGAGCGATAGGCCGCGATCTGTTCATACTGGTAGGCGTATCCGGCGTAGAGGTTCTTGAGCATCTCGTCCTGAAATAATCCATGCACCGTTGCCCCGACACTGCCGGCAGCACTGGTGACGGCCTCCTTGAGGGTGGAAGCGCTTTCACCTGCGGCTTGGAGGGCCTGTTCAAGTCGTTGCACCTGCTGGCGCGTCGTCTCAATATGCCGGCTGAGGAGTGCCGAATAGTCCGGGTATCTCTCCAGTCGAGAAACCTGGATTTCCATCTGCTGCAGGCCCTGCTGCTCCATGGCATGGGTGTTGCGCAATGCCGAGATGTAAATTGAGCGGGCATCCGTGGCCATCGGCTTACTCCCTTGAAAAGCAGATCCGAGGCCAACGAACTGACCACGGATGAGTTCCTCGCAGTCATATATGTCCTTAGGTGTGGCTTAGAGTGTCTGCCAGCAGAGCTTTCTCAACCTCTTGGGATGCTTCAGTGATCGCCCCGGTGAGGGTCCTTTCCAGCCGCCTGACTGCTCTTCGTTGATTTATCGCCTGAATCCTTCGCATGATTGCCGGCGCGATTGCCGCCATGCTTGACTTTTTGAGAATCCTCGGGGCCTCTTCCTTCTCTCGCGATTTGCGACCGTCTCATTTGCCGCCTCCTGGTCTCATCTGTTCATCAAGTTTCGGCTGGTGATAGACCAACGGTGAGTACGATGCGGAGGTTCCGGGGGTGGGTCTTGCCACCGAGAGCGGTCTCTTCGCTTTCCTAGATGAGCAATGACGCAGGCGGACGGACCGTGATCTGGACATTTCTGGGCTGGCGGGATTCTTGAGGACAACGCGAACCGGACCCGCACCTGCTTCCACGTGTATTGGCCGGAACATTCTCCCTGAGTTAGAATTCAGCGACCAGAGGACTAATAGACTGCTATGGCCGCATTCAGTCTCATCTGGCCCTCAAGGAGCGCAGGCACCGCATGAATGACGAGCATCACGAACTCGAAGAGGCTTTCAATCAAGAGTGCGCCCGATTGCTCGGCGCGATGCATACCTATCGCTCCTGGATCGGCCGTCTTCCCAAGCGCTGGAATAACAGGCATCCTGGAAATGGCCGCGTCCCTGGGTTTGGTACGATCCGGATGTATGCGCCCAACCAGATCCATGTCGGGCTTCGCTATCCTGCTCTGGTGAGCAAAGTTTGCAGGTCTAACGACGACGTTTTCCTCTGGACCGGCTGAAATCTAGATCGTTGCCAAACCCAAGCACCACGTCAGCTTCCGCTTAAAAGCAAGGATCAGGGCGGAGCAGGTGCCGTAGCCGCACTGAATTTTGGAGCGTAACTCTGAACCTGACATTTACCAGCGTAGAATGACTGCCTTCTCTTGACCATTGGCGAATTCCACAGCCTCCTGGTCGGCGGCATCAGGGCTGCGTTGCCGAGCATTGTTGACGATCTCGACCTGCGCGATCTCCGACCCGAATGCCTCATCAACTTCTGCCACGCATAGGATCGTATTTGGGTCGAGGCCCTCGACCTGCTTCAGAAAATCACCAAGCTTCATCGTGGAGGTCTCCTGCTATCCGGCGACAACCAGCAGCAGGAGCAGCGGTTCCGAAGTCACGTCAGGCCACTATGTCTTCCGCTTTTGAAAGGCAACCAAGCTCGACGATTGCGGAAGAGTCGAAGAGGCTCGGCGCTAAGGTCACTTAGTGACACCGCCGGAAGTCAACCGGACCTCCACTGTAAGGGCACGAGCAAATCTTTCAAGCACAGGATTTTGCGGCAGTCGCGCTGAGCCGGGAGCCTCGTCGAAGCTCGCTTCTTCACCTTCTGGTCTGACTGTCTCTCATGGCAGGCGTAGCAGGTGGTGTCGTGATGTATGGCCAAGCCAGCCGCTGGTCGCTCTGATCCTGATGACCGGCGTAGTCTTTATTCGGGCTTGGTTGGTGAGCCCGAAAGCTGCAACCGAGAACGTGCTAGGCAGCAGTGGTTCATGCAGAGACCTGGGTCATTTCTCGGGAAAGATATATTCTTCTCCATAGCGGATACAGGCCGATCCATTTCTGGACCGCTTTCAGACCGATGATCGCGAGATGGATCAGCTATCCTACAGCAAAAACCTGGTTTGCGTGGACCAAGATCCAGCCTGAGAGGTTTATGGAAGATTGGTTGTTACGCCTGCGGAAGTGGTGATACTCGTGCATCACAATACCAAGCAGGACATCCAGAGCCAAACGGCCTCGCTACTGCGCCCTGGAGAGACCTGCTGGCGCACCGAGCACGCCAGCCGTATGGCGTTCCTGCTCGACAACTCAGCCTACTTCGCTGCCGCCAAAGCGCCCCTGTACCAAGCTCGCCATTCCATCCTGCTACTCGGCTGATGCTCGACCCCCGGACCCGCCTCGAACCCGGAACCGAGCGCAGCAAAAAGCCTGACGAAATAGGCTCCTTGCTCAACGCGCTCGCCCGTGAGCGGCCGCGGCGTTTGTAGCTGATGGGCTTGCTCATGCCAGTCCGCCTACGCAGACCCGGGCAGACCCGAGTTAACGTGACAATACCGTCACAAGACATCAGGTTGCAATCGGGTCCGACTAAGGAAGTCCTGAATGAAGCTGTTTGGCTCTGCTTAAGCACCGGGGAAGGAGCAACCTGACGCCCACCCTCCGGCCAGATCACATCCGGTATCACGGGTGCCACTCGGAACAAGAAGGATCGTGAACTGATTTTCGCCACGATACAGTACCAATGATCTCGGAGGCGTAACATGAGAAGGCAGGATGCTGCGGTCCGGGACGGGCCCGCAAAAGCTAGCATCAAAGATACGCTCGCCGTTCTTGCCGAGGTCGTCGTTCCCACTCTTGGCAAGGGTGTACTCATCCGCCGACCAAGGGTTGTGGCGCTCGCGGAACGGCTGAACCTCGATGGTCGGGCTGTGCGGCGCATGCAGTATCTGCGCAGAAAGTACGGAGGCGGGCCTCTGTTGCTTGCTGTTCCCGGGCGGCCCCAGGCGATGATCCTGACCGCCGAGCACGTTCATCAGGTGCTGCGGGGCGCCCCAGAGCCCTTTGCCCCGTCGACTCTTGAGAAGCATGCCGCCTTGGCGCATTTTGAGGAGAAGGTTTCGCTCATCTCGCAACCGCCCGAGCGCGCCGAGCGCCGTCGCTTCAATGATGAGATGCTGGAGAACGATCGTCCAGTCCACTCGATGGCTAACCGCTTTGTAACGGTAGTTGATGACGAAGCGCGGAAATTGCTGTCCGAGACAGGCGACGATCTGAGCTGGGATGCGTTCATCACGGCTTGGTACCGCGTGGTGCGGCGTGTCATCCTAGGTCATGAGGCGCGCGATGACCAAAATCTGACAGACATGCTGGCCAAGCTCCGTGCCGCAGGCAATTGGGCTTTCCTTCATCCGGGCCGGAAGCAGCTGCAGCGACGGTTTCATGAACGCCTGAAAGAGCATCTGAAGCGGGCCGAGCCCGGCAGCCTGGCGGCGCGGATCGCATCGAGACCCAACATGGAGGTGACCGCCTCTGCTGACCAAGTGGCGCATTGGCTCTTCGCCTTCGATCCGGGAGGCATTGCGACCTTCCGGGCGCTCGCACTTATTGCCTCACATCCTGAAGCAGCGCGGCGTGTCAACGAAGAGATTGCTACTGCGGGAAGAGCCAATCGAGAAGAGCTGCCTTTTGTGCGGGCCTGTATCCTTGAGTCGGTGAGGATCTGGCCGACAACACCGGCAATCCTGCGCGAGACGACGGAAGACGTACAGTGGCACGGCGGCGTTCTGCCGAAGAACACTCATGTTGTAATCTATGCGCCCTACTTCCATCGCGATGATGAAAACCTGCCGGAAGCGCACCGCTTTGCCCCGGATCTCTGGCTTGAAGCCGCCCCCGCCCGACGCTGGCCGCTGATCCCCTTCAGTGAGGGCCCAGGCATCTGCCCGGCGCACAACTTCGTACCCATGCTCGGGAGCATGATGATTGCCGCGATCCTGGAAAAGCACCGTATCGCGTTGCAAGACCCGAACAGGCTTCAGCCCGACCGCCCCCTTCCAGGTACGCTCGACAATTATACGCTACGCTTCAGTCTAGCCAATTCATAGGTAGATCCCTGGATGGAGATGACTGCTCCACCTCCTCGCTTGGTTATCGCTGATAATCGGCGCAACGAAAGACATCGCAATGTATCGCTAGAAGCCGTATTCCGCCTGGCCTTCTTAATTATCTATGCCGGTGCTCGTACCCAGCTTTAACGCGCCTATGTCGAGGATCCTGCCGACGGCGAATCCTGAGGAGAAGCCAGATGACACAAAGCGCAGGCAACAGTCAGGGTGGTGTCGACAAGACCCGTGAGAAGAGCACAGACCGGCCTGGCCGGAAGACGACGAGACAGGATCGGGCAGGACAGAAGCAAGACCCCTCGACTCTGAAACTCGGATAGACGGTGGGGCGCCGGGCAGACTAGCTAGCGGACGGCATTGACGGCATCAAACACCATCCGTCCTTCTGAACTTTCAGGCTGACTTGTGCGAAAGGAGCTGTGCTATGGCAAACGAAACCAAGAAAGGTCCGTCGAGCAATCAGAATGCACCTGGCGTTGGCAACTCAAGTCAGGGTGGCGGTGTAGGAAACCAGAGCACGGGCGGCGCTGGCAACCCGAACACTGGCCCAGACCACAAGACTGACAAGCAGAGCGGGAAACGCTGATATCGAGGAGAGCACCTAAAAGGGGGAACCTCCGCTCATTCTACGATAGCAGCATCAGCTGCAACGCTCGAGGTCGGATTGCGGCATGTGGGCTGATCCCACTGCAACGTGCATGGGGCGCATGAAACCGTTGACTCGGCCTGTCATGAGATCATGCATACGCTGCTGGGAACAGCGCTTGTTCTGCGTGAGTTCAGGTCTTTTCACCCGAGTTTTGGTTCTGATTACCAGAGGGCTTAGCACTACCCTTGGATCCGGAACCGCCGCCGCCCCATTTCTGTGCATTTTGAACGGCATCGCCGCCCTGATGATCGGGACGGTGAGCAGATGGGCTGCCGCTGGCAACCGGATCGTGCTTGGTATCACGTTTCTCGGTCATGAGAACCTCCAAGTCGGGTACAAGCCGAACGCTTGGTATGTGGGTATTCCCTGAAACCTGACCTCTCGCGTGTCGTACCTGCACGATGGACAGTTTGCCTCTGCGGGAAGAGGCGTTTGAGGAGAAAGTGCATCGGCAGGAAGACCGCAACGGGAAGGGCGATCATCTCAAGGCAGAGGTAAAGCAGGGGAGCAACGATCCGCTGCGGCTTGCGGCCGGGTCCGTACACCCAGTTGATGTTCTCCTCTGGCTTTGTGAGAATATAGCTTGCCGACAAGGTGGCCCAGGTCAGCGCCGTCTGCGCAGGCAGGGCGCGCGGGTCGTAGCCGAAGCGGCGCAGCATCCAGAGGAGCGTCGGGGGCAACGCGACATGGAATAGCGAGAGAGCACGAAGTCCGAGCGGCATGCGACGGTCGAACATGTATCCGGCAAGGCCCAGCAGGCGCCCTCGGGTCAGGAAGTCAGCGTTCCACGCAAACTCCAGGCACAGGACGCCCACTGCCGGCATGCTGGCGAGCAGCCGGTTCTCCGTGATCACGGACAGAGCCGTGGAGGCGAGCGCAAGATCCGAGACCCACAGGAAGTTCCGCGGCCCGTACCGCTGCCAATAGACGGCGCCAATAACCGGCGTTGCCACCGCATAACCAAGCTTCAACCCGGTCGGGACGGAATGCGTCGCAGGTTGAATGGCCACGGTCAGGTAGCCTTTGTGCCGTCCCGGAAGCGCAGGTCGCGGGCGCGGGCAAGCGCTCGCGCCTCTTCCGGAGAGATCGTATGCGGCTCGCGATGATCGGGAGCATCTGGATCAACCCTCTCCCATTCACCGAGCCCTATGCCGGTCTTGCGATCGAGCCGTAAGACCATCACACCACCACTGCGGATCTGCCATTCCGCATACTCGTCCGATTCATGCTCAGGCCACTGGCCTGTGGAGGATGATTGATCCTGAGCCATATCGCCGTCGACCTTTCGCGCGCGTCCTTCGATCCCGCTCGCGCTGGACCGGCTTGCGATCATCTACGCGGAGGCCGCATCCGGGTTTACGATCCGCTTGGCAAGGCCGGTCAGCTTTTCGTCCGTTCGCTTTTCCTCTTCGAGAATGGCGTGCAGGGCTTGCAGGTCCTCGTCCAGGCCCAATTGCTTTGCCCAGGTGGCAAGTGTGCCATAGACGGCGATCTCATAATGCTCCACCCGTTGCGCCGAGGCGATCAGCCCCGCATCCCGCAGATCGGGATCCTGAACCATCCTGGCCCACTTCTCCGCTTCCCTCACGATGGCCTGCATCGATTGATCAACGTGCTCGCGCGGCTCGGCACTGCACCGGCGCAGGATCTCGTCCAGACGATCCTGTTGCGAACGGGTTTCCTGGAGATGATCCTGGATCGCCTGCTTGAGTTCGGGGTGGTTCGCCATGTCCGTCATCTTGGGCAAGGCGTCCACCAATTGCGCCTCGACCGAGCGCAATTCCTGCAGTTCGGTCACGTACATTTGTCGGAAGTCATCAATGTTCATATTGCCCTCCCACTGGATCAGGCTGTCTCAGCTACTCTTCGAGTCTGGCTCATGGTAACGCGTGTCGAAGGTGCCGTTTCCACAGTGCGGGCATTTCGGGATCGTCCTGCCCTTCATCACGTGCACCTGCTGGTGGCATCTCTCGCAACGGAAATCGCCAGTCTGCCTCGCTGTCTCACCGGCATGCGCCGCCATAGCTCATCTCCCACTGAATCTCAGACAATGGTTGGAGTGTTCCCGCCGCCGGTCTGACCGCCACCCGAACCTATGGCTCGTCCAGCCCCCATGAGAACGCTCGTACGGGGTTGGATCCGCAGATTATTCTGGACGTGCCGCACGCCGCTTACGCTCTCGACAAGATCCTCGGCATACCGCTTCACGATCCGGCTTCTGATGTTGCCTGTAAGCGTCACCCCACCATTCACGGCAGCGACATCGATATCGGACGCGCCGACATGCGGGCTTTCGGCCAAGCGCTCACAGTCATGCTCGACGATCCGTGCGTCGGAGCGTCGGTACCCCTTCGGGCCACGGCCGCGGTGCGGGCCAGTGTCGGGATCGGTTCTGGTGCGGCCATGTCCATCGTCCTCGTGCCCGTATCCAACCTGGGGAGGATCATATACTTGCTCTGCACCTGCCCGAGGACTTCGAGTTGTGCTCACCATGACATTACCTCCTCGTTCCAGATGCACGCCTCGTTCGCAGGCGTGGCAATCTCTGCCTGAGAGACCTGCTCGCGGCCGCATCTCACATACGCGGCCCGCCCATTTGCGAATGGGCGCCGCCAGGCTGCGAGATGCCGGCCAGGGCCTCGCCTGCCGGCTGGCTGCCCTGCATGACAGCAAGGTCACCGAGCGACAGAATGCCGACGAGCCGCTTGTCCCGGTTTACGACGGGAAGGCGCCTGACCTGCTGGTCTGCCATGTTGCGGGCCACGTGATCTGTGTCCTCGTCTTCGAAGCAGTAGTTCACGTCCGCGGTCATCACCTCCCGCACAGGCGTGTCAGGACCTTTGCCCTGAGCGATGCCGCGCACGGCGATATCCCGGTCGGTGATCATGCCAACAAGCTGGTCGTTCTCGCCTACAGGCAACACGCCAGCATCGACGTCCGACATCATCTTGGCCGCATCCTGGATCGTCTGGTGGGGGCTGACGACGCGCACGTCGCGGGTCATCACTTCCGATACATGCATATCTCCATCTCCATTTCTGGTCGTGCTCGTTGCTGAGATGTCGGCCACCGAAGTGATCAGTCCGCAAATTTTCGGCTGCAGCGCAGCAGCGTGACCGCGCTGGCAAGAGCAAAACCTGCTCCGATCACAGCAATGGCTGTGGCGGAGGCGTTGCGACGGGATCGATCAACTCTCAACACGCTCAATCCTCTCTAACGCCGCGGAAACCGGGTTCTATCGGCCGCGATTTCTCCGCCTCCTGCACCGGAGCGCTCCACCTCCACCCAGGTGTGGGCCGCCGGCCAGAGTGTCTGCACCTCGCCGGAAGGGCATGCCTGACCTTCTCGGCCTGTCCCGGATCCACATGGCGTGCCAGGACCGTGAACACGGCTCTGGTCGCCGCGCGAGCATTCATTGGGCGGATCTGCGCCAATTGTTCGCCGATGGGCTGCAGGAACTCATCGAGCGAGCGGGGCTTTTCATCCATGCGCCCAGGGGCATGCCACTGGTCATAGTCGATGCCGCGCACCAGAAGCGGCAGCCGGGAGCCGAGATGCACGGCAAGTTCCAGCGGAACGCGGTCGCGGATGGCACATAGCACTGCGCCCAACACATGCCAGGCAACCTGCCGGTCGGGACCAGTCTCGGCCATCAACTCATCAAGCCAGATGTGGGTGGTTTGCAATGTCTTGTCGAAGACATCGAGGACATTCGCGCTCATGGGTCGCCTCCAGAGACCGCGAGTGTTGATCAAGGGAACTCATGCGCCAGGTCCTTGTTCCGGCCTGCGTTGAAGGAACCTGCCGCTAGGTCAGTCCAGCCAACGGCCAAGTTCGTCAGGTCGGAACGGATCTGTGGGCCCTTCGTTCCTCAAACGGTCCGTCCGCGACGGCGACCCTTTCATGTTGATCAACAAGGAGCCTACCCATGGCACAGAATGATCGCTGGAGGAACGACCAGGAGCGCTACGGCTATCGTGATGATGATCGCGACCGTTGGCGGAATGAGGATTATCGCCGTGGTGGGCGTGGGGGCGAGTATCGCGGCGGACGTGGCACCGAGCGTATGGGTGATCTCTACGGCAGCGATTATCGTAGCCGTGACATGACCGGATCGCGCGGTGGCCGCGATTACGGTGGCGGATACGGTGTTGAAGGGTACGGCAGCTCGTACCAGGACTATGGCCGCGGCAGTTCCGAGCGCGGCTATGGCGGCAACGACCGCAACCGTGGCTTCTATGGCGCGGACCAGGAATGGGGCGGCCACGAGCGGAGACCTCATCAGGACACATGGGGCTATCGTGGCGAACGCAGCGGCTGGGACCGAGCCACGGACGAGATGGCATCCTGGTTTGGCAACGATGACGCGGCGCGTCGGCGAGAGCAGGATGCCCGCCAGGGTGACCAAGGCGCTCAGCATCACCGCGGTCGCGGGCCGAAGGGCTACACCCGCTCCGACGAGCGCATTCGTGAGGACGTGAGCGACCGGCTGACGGATGATCCCTATGTGGATGCTTCCGAGATCGAAGTGAGCGTCTCGAATTGCGAAGTGACCCTGTCCGGCACCGTCGACAGCCGAGAGGCCAAGCGCCGGGCTGAAGACTGTGCGGAGCGGGTCTCCGGTGTCACCCATGTGCAGAACAACCTGCGCGTTCAGCAACAGAGCACGAGCCAGGGCACGGCGGCCGGCACGGCAGGCAGTATAGGTATTGGCAGCACCACGGGGGCAGCTGGCACAGGCCTGAGCGGTGCTCAGGGCGACAGCACAGAAGCGGGCATAAGCGGCACGTCCGGTAGCAAGGGTCGACGCAAGGCTGGAGCAAATACCTGAGTCACGACGACGGGGGCCCAGCATGACTGTGCCTCCTACTCACCCGGGCCGCAGGGGATTGAAGATGCCATCCGATCGGGGGCATCGCCGAACGTTCGAGCCGATCAGCGTGTTGAGCAGCGGATCCGCAAGCGAGACGGGCTTGTGCTTCGCCGTAGTCGCCAGACAGGCCTTGGACGGGCGAGTGTGAACAACCGGATCCTAGCACTGGCGGTCAACTTGGCCCCAACACGTTGCCGCCGCAGGAGGCGCAGCCTCTCGCCCGCAGCCATGCGCGGATTCGGGACGCAACGAAACCCGCCTGAGCCGCCTTGAGCCCAATGTTTGATGTAGGATTGATCATGAACCCGATGTCCCTGAGCAGCCCCGGACAACCCCGATCTCCGGGCGATGAGCCCACGCCCGGAGGGCAGATCCCAGGCGAGATGCCACCCACTTCAGAGCCTGACGAGATGCCCGATCAGGGACCGACCGGTCCCAGAACACCGTACCCTGCCGATGATCCCGGGATTGGCGATCCAACAGGACCCGGTTCAGAACCGGACTACCTGCCCGGCAAGCCCGGAAATCCGCTGCCAAGGTTTTGACGAAAAGCCCCGCTCAACGTGAGCAGGGCGGGGCTGCTTTGTCCTATATTTACTGCCGTGGTGCATTCGTGTTGCCGGTTGTCGCACCACCCGTGTTGCCACCTGTGTTGTTGCGGTTGTTATCCTGGAAAGCCGGTGCCTGCTCCAGTTGCTGGCGGGTCAGTGATACCATGATCCGCTGTGCATCGTCATTGTTGCCTGCCGCCGCGGTGTTGGCATTGTTGCTGGTGTTGGCCGCGCCAGTCGTGCCGGTGTTCCTGCCCGTCGCAGTTGCTCCGCCCGCACCCGTGCTGCCGGTCGTGGCAGGCGTGTTTGCGGTATTCCCCGCACCCGTATTGCCAGCACCTGCAGTATTGGCTGCCGTGTTCATCTGGAACTGAAGCGCCTGCATCGGGACCGCGACGTCCTTCTCACCGATCCCGAGGAAACCACCCACACCCAGAACCACAGCGGTCACCCGACCGGAGCGGTCCACGAGAACATCGTTGATCTCGCCGATATCCTCGTTGTTGGCTCCATACACGTCCCGGCCGATCAGATCTGAGGTCCGGAAGTGCTCTGGATCACGGGTCTGAATGAAGTTCACGTTACCCGCGGGTGAGCCGGCGCCGGGCGCAGCACCGCCAGTATTGTTCGGAGCACCCGGGGCTGGAGCCAGGCTAGTCTGTGCGAGGGCCGGCAAGGCAAGGACCGAGGCCAGCAGACCGGCTGTGATGATCTTCAGCATATCGTATCTCCTACAGGGTTGGTGCGTTCCAAGCCGCGTGCAAGCGTAACGACTGCCGAAGGAGCAGGTTCTGCTACTCTGCCCGTTGATGTGTGTATCCCGGGGCTTGCACGATGATTTGAGCCGGTAATCCGTCCGGCAAGGCATGAAGGACCGGATCACCAGGCTCAGTGGGGACGTATCAATGCTCGTGGCTGTCCGGGCCTGGGTGGGGCATCACGGCCGCTAGCCAGATGGGCTGATACTGTCAAAACGCTTGTCACGCTGTAGGCTGCGGAATTGTAGGCGTGACGGGGATCTCCTGTGGTGTGGTTGTGGCACTCCGATGGGCTCGGGCGGTGATGTCTCGGGAGGAGTGGGCGGGCTGACGGGTGCCGGATCGGGATCGGCCGGGGTCGGCTCAGGATAGGGCTGGCTCGGCAGAGAAATAGGCATGCAGGTAAAGCTCCGCTGTTTAGAAACCGGCCAATGATCAGCACTGTGAGGGGTCGCTCAGCCATGCGTGCCGGGAGCGCTACTCCCGGCTACAAACATGCATTTGAACCGCACATTTCAAGGATTCCGGGCTACTTTGCCACCACGGCACAGGCGAGACGGTCACCGGCTTCGCCCGAGGGCTGCGAGCGGTAATCATCCGCTTTGGCGTGGATGAGAATGGCCGACCCGTCCTGGTCGAACAGACTGCCCTCACCATTGCCGAGCGTCACGTTGGTGTTGATCACGTGGGCGCGCAGCCTGCCGTCCTGGCCGACGAACTGGTTGGGCATGTCGCCGGCATGCGGACCGCCCTCGGAGTGATGGCCGTGCTTTTGCCCTTGCAAGCTGTAGTGGTCACCAGCGGACTCGAAGCGGGTGTTCGGCTCGCACTTGCCGGTTTCATGAATATGGAAGCCGTGCTCGCCGGCCGGGAGCCCGGATAGGTCGATGTTGATGAGAACACCGTTGGCCATCTGCGTCAGGGTGGCGCTGCCAACCTGCTGGCCCCTGGCATCGACAAAGGTAGCACGAGCCGTCTGCGGTGATTGGGCGAGACTTGGTGCTGTCAGCGCCAAAAGACAGGCAACGCTCAATGATGGTGTCCTCATCGCTTTCTCCGCATCGGTTCGACATACGGCCTTGGGGGCGACCGGCTGATGGGGGTTCCTTGCCATGTATTACTCGCTCAATCGCCCGAAGGACTGATCGTTCCAGATATTCGCGCAACATAGTTCCCGCGGCCTTCAGATCAGTCGTGATGGCAGCGGCTCACGGGCGGGGCCATGGATCACTGTCCCGTCGGCTTCGAACATCGAACCATGGCAGCGACAGTCCCGAGTCTAGTCCGCGTTGTTCCAGGTCACGGTGCAGCCCTTGTGCGTGCAACTCGCCGAGAGGGCATGGAGATCACCGTTGTCGTCCCGCCACACGGCGATCTTCTCGTCCCCACGGGCGATCACCCCGCCTTCGCCCGGCGCGATCTGGACGACATCCTCGACGGGGGATTGTGTGTCGCCGCTCTGATGAGTTTCGATGCCCACAGAGGGTGCGTGATCCGCACAAGGCAAGGTCCACAGTGATTTGGGCGCGGAAAATGGGGTCTGGCTGAACAGGAGGAAATCCGGCATTCGGTAGCAAAGACCACCAGATCAGGTGTGCGCCCGTCCGAAATCCACCCTGCGGGAGACCCCGATGGCATCGAGGAACGCTTCATCGTGGCTGACGACCAGCAGCGCGCCGTCATAGGCCCGCAATCCCGCCTCGACAGCCTCGATGGAGTCGATGTCCAGATGGTTGGTCGGCTCGTCGAGGATCAGGAGGGAGGGCGGGGTCGGCCCGCCCAGCACGCAGGCCAGGCCAGCCCGCAGCAATTGCCCGCCGCTGAGGCTAGAGACGATCTGTAGCGCCGCATTGGCCCGGAACATGAACCGGGCGAGAGCCGAACGGCAGGCATTCTCATCCGCCTTCGGATTGAGTCGTCGGAAATTGTCCCGGATCGAGGCCGATGGATCGAGAAGGCCCACCTGCTGGTCGAACATCGCGAAATCCGTCATGACCCGTACGGTTCCGGTCCAGGGCCGCAACCGTCCGGTGACGAGCGCCAGGAGCGTCGTCTTGCCGGAGCCGTTCGGCCCGACGATGGCGACGCGCTCCGGCCCGGTGATGGCGAGGGAGAGACCTTTGACGATGGGCCGCTTCGGCTCGTAACCGGCGCTCACGGCGTCGATCGTCAGGACCGCTTTGCCGGATGGCAGGTTTGTCGGGGGGATAACGACAGAGAGTGGCTGAAGGACTTCGATGCGCTCACGAGCGGAGGCGGCCGCCTCGAGAGCCTGCGTGCGCCGCCGCTCGGCGAGGCGGGCACGCTCTCCGCCCGTGTCCTCGCTTCGGTCTTTCCGCATCCCTGCAAGGATCCGCGGCATGTCGCCCTTTGCACGCTTCCTCCGGCCTGCACGGTCCTTGCGCTCTTTCCTCTCGGTGGCCTCCTGCGCCCTTCGGTCGATCTCGTCGACGCGCCTCTCGGCGTCCGCCAGATCGCGCCGGGCCGCAGCGAGCTCGAGGGTCTTGCGTTCACGATACTGGCTCCAAGCGCCGCCGTAGCGCGCGGCTCCGAGCGAGGTCAGCTCGACGACGGCGTCCATGGTTTCGAGCAGCTCCCGGTCATGGCTGACGATGATCGCGCCGCCCCGCCAATCGGCGAGAAGATCGATCACCGCCGCGCGTCCCTCGCGGTCGAGGTTGTTCGTCGGCTCGTCGAGCAGCAGGAAGTCAGGCTCCGCGAAGATGAGCGC
>NZ_WURB01000046.1 GCF_009830105.1 Microvirga makkahensis | reverse complement strand
GGCGCCGCGGCCGCCGCGGGCGGCGGGCGTCTTCTCTTCCTCCTGCGGCGGGCGCACGAGACGCTCCACCACGACCTTGCGGCCCTCGGGCGAGGCGATGGCGCCGACGCGCTCGCGCTGGCGTTCCGCGCTGGCGGCGCGCGCCTCGCGCGGGTCGGCGCCGCGGCGCGGAACCTTCTTGCGCGGAGCCTCATCGTCGGTCTCGCCCGCGCGCCAGACGCTCTTCTTCACGTCGAGCCGGGAGGGGCGCTTCCTGGGCTCTTCCTCCTCCCGCTCGTAGCGATCTTCGCGACGCGGACGGAACGGCTTCTCGTCGCTGCCCCGGCGGCGCGGGCGCTCGTCGCCGCTGCGGCCGAAGCGGGCAGGGCGCTCGTCGCGGTCCTCCCGGCCCTTGCGCTCCTTCGCCGAGGAGCCGAAGGGCGCGATGGGCTCGCGCACGGGGCTTTCGAAATCGACTTCAGCCTCGGCGGCGAGCGCCGCTCCGAGCTGGTCCTTGAGCACCTTCGTCCTCACTTCCTCGACCATGCCCTGCTCGAGATCGCCGAGCTGGAACGGGCCGAAGGACATGCGGATCAGGCGGTTCACCTGAACGCCGAGATGCTCGAGGATGCGCTTGATCTCGCGGTTCTTGCCCTCGCGCAGGCCCATCGTGATCCAGACGTTGTCGCCCTGCACGCGGTCGAGCCGCGCCTCGATGGGACCGTATTCGATGCCGTCGATGGTGATGCCGTCGCGAAGCCCATCGAGATCGGCCTGCGTGATGTCGCCATGGGCACGCACCTTGTAACGGCGCAGCCAGCCGGTATCGGGATGGGCGATGATGCGCGCGAGGCCGCCGTCATTGGTGAGCAGCAGCAGCCCTTCCGTGTTGATGTCGAGCCGGCCCACCGCCACCACGCGGGGCAGGTCCTCGGGCAGGTTGTCGAACACGGTGGGGCGGCCCTCCGGGTCGCGGGCCGTGGTCACGAGGCCGCGCGGCTTGTGGTAGAGCCACAGGCGGGTGCGCTCCTTGACGGGCAGGGGCTCGCCGTCCACGGTGATGGTGTCGGCGGCGGTCACGTTGACGGCCGGGCTCTCCAGAACCTTGCCGTTGAGGGTGACGCGGCCTTCCGCGATCATGGCCTCCGCATCGCGGCGGGAGGCGACACCCGCGCGGGCGATCACCTTCGCGATCCGGTCCTCGGCAGGCTCCCGGGAACTCTCCGGCAGATCCTCGGGGCGCTCTTCGTGCCTGCGGCGCGGACGCTCCTCGGCCGAGCGGTCGAAGCGGCGTGGGCGGTCGTCGCCACGGCCGCGGAAGGGGCGGTCCCCGTCCTCGCGGCGGGCGCGGAACGGCTTGTCGCCTTCGGGCCTGGGACGGCGCGGCCGCTCGTCGTTGTCGCGGCTGCGGAAGGGCTTGTCGCCTGCGGCGCGCGGCTTGCGGGGGCGGTCGTCGTCTCCCCGGGCGCGGAACGGGCGTTCGCCGCCCTCGCGGGATTTGCGGATGGGCCGGTCACCGGAGGTGCGGCCACGGTCGGAGCGTCCCGAGGAACGGCCCTTGCGATTATCGTCGTTGCTGTCGGTCATGGGAGCCTGATAGCAGAGGAAGGGAACAGAAGCGAGCGACATGAACAACGCCGACCACGAGCAGACCGATCCCAAGGCGGTTCCCGAGACAGCTTCCGGGACGGATCCCATGAGCGTGGCCTTCGCAGAGGCGCGCGCCGCCGCCGCGCGCGGGGAGGTGCCCGTAGGGGCTGCCATCGTCAAGGACGGTCGCGTCGTGGCCCGCGCGGGCAACCGCCCCCGGGAGCTGCGGGACCCTTCCGCCCATGCGGAGATGCTCGCCATCCGCCGCGCCTGCGAGGCGCTGGACGACGAGCGGCTCTCCGGCTGCGATCTCTACGTGACGCTCGAGCCCTGCACCATGTGCGCGGGCGTGATTTCCTTCGCGCGCATCCGGCGGGTCTATTACGCCGCGCACGATCCGAAAGGCGGCGCCGTGGACAACGGCGTCCGCTTCTTCGACCAGCCCACCTGCCATCACGCACCGGAGGTCTATGGCGGCATCCGGGAAAGCGAGGCGGCGGCCTTGCTGAAGGCATTCTTCGAAGAGAGGCGGTAGGCGCCGCGATGCGGGCTGCACTCAGCTCCCGGCTGATAGTGCGCCCAGATCACGCACGGCGTTCAGATCAACGCGGCCAACAATGCCGTCGACGCTTCCGGAGTTGTGATACTGCCAGACGCTCCATTCCTGCTGATGGGGTTGCCGGAAGAGAGAGCGAACCCAGAGGGGCCTTTTCGGCAGGACGTGATGATAAGCCTCCCAGAATTCGGGTGTGACGTACAGCACGACAGGCTTGCCGGTGTGACGTTCGACGGGCTCGAGAAAGCTGTCGATCTCGGCCCTGATTGCCGAGGGTTCGGGTGTGACGTTGCAGTTTCCGCCAAACTCCAAATCGAGTGCCGCCGGCAGCGAGCCCTTGTCAGGCCCGAGCGCGTCGAGGAAGTTCTTTGCTTGATCGCTGCCAGATCGGCAAAAGGTGAAGAAGTGATAGGCCCCTACCTTCAGGCCGACAGCCTGCGCTTCCTTCCAGTTTACCGCAAATCGCGTATCGCGATGATCGCCGCCCTCCGATGCCTTGATGAAGGCAAAGTCAACATCGTCGGCGGCGACTTTACGCCAATCGATATCCTTCTGGTGATGGGACACATCGATCCCGCGCACAGGAAAGGTCGAGCGGTTGGGCTCATAGGAGACGATGTAAAGCCAGCCGAGACCAGCAAAGGTGCCAGCCAGCAATGCGGAGCCTATGACGAATCGAATGAAGTGCTTCATGATCGTTATATAGTAACGATCATGGCTTTTGGCTATCTTAGAAACGCCTGCAGCGCCTCCAGGGTCGCGCCGGGATTCTCCTCCGCCACGAAATGACCCGAAGTCACGCCGATGCCGCGCGCGTTCGGTGCGAAGCTCCTGTGCCAGATCTCCAGGGGTTGCCTCCTGTCTCCGACGGGGCCGCTGACGAGTTCGTAGTCACTCCAGATCAGATAGGTCGGGCACGCGATCGTGCGGCCCGCCGCGAGGTCCGCCTCGTCGGCCTCGATGTCGCGCGTGGCTCCGGCCCTGTAATCTTCGCAGAAGGCATGGATGCGGGTGGGCTCGTTGCAGCTCTGCCGGTAGGACTCGATGGCGCGGGGATCGAAGGCATCGAGGTCGCCCGCGGCCGACCATGCCTTCATGAGCCCTTCGAAATAGGGGATGGGGTCGCGGACGATGTCCTCTTCCGGCTTCGGATAGGCTTGCGAGAGATAGCCCCAATGGGCCTCGGAAATCGTCCCCGAGCGCATCAGCTCCCAGACGTGGTAGGTCGGCAGGATGTCGAGGAGCGCGAGCCGCTCCACGCGGCCGGGATGGTCGAGGGCCAGCCGATAGCCCACCCGCGCGCCGCGATCATGGCCGACGACTGCGAAACGGACATGCCCCAGGGCTTCCATGACCCGGATCACGTCCCGGCCCATGGCGCGCTTGGAATAGGTCTCGTGCTTCTCGTCGCCCTTCGGGGCCGTGGACCAGCCATAGCCGCGCAGGTCCATGCACACGACCTTGTGCGTTTCGGCGAGGGCCGGGGCGAGATGGTGCCACATGGCATGCGTCTGCGGAAAGCCGTGCAGCAGAACCAGCGGCGGTCCGTCGCCCTTCGAGCGGGCGAAGACGCGCCCGATCTCCGTGTCGATCCAGTGGCTCTCGAATCCGGGGAAGAGGTCGCTGCTCATGAAAAGACCGCTCGCTGGTTGCAGGGAAGAGGTCTTTCCGAAGCTAGGGGAACCGCGGCGTTTGTCAGCCCCGCTCGCGCTCCACGGCGCGCCAGCCGATGTCGCGGCGGCAGAAGCCCTCGGGCCATTCGATCCTGGAGACCGCCTCGTAGGCCCTTGCCTGCGCATCGGTGATCGTCCCGCCCAGCGCGGTGACGTTCAGCACACGCCCGCCATTGGCGATGATCCTGTCCGCATCCTGTTTCGTGCCGGCGTGAAAGACGATCACGTCGTCCAGCGCTCCGGCCTTGTCCAGCCCACGGATCTCGGAGCCTTTCTCGACCGCTCCGGGATACCCGTTCGCCGCCATGACGACCGTGAGGGCGGCCTTGTCGGACCATGTCAGGGAAGCGGTATCGAGCTTTCCGTCGCAGGCGGCGAGGAGCGCCTCCACCAGGTCGGAGGTCAGGCGCGGCAGAAGCACCTGGGTCTCGGGATCGCCGAGGCGCGCATTGTATTCGATGAGCTTGGGCCCGTCCTTCGTGAGCATGAGGCCCGCATAGAGGATGCCCTTGTAGGGCATGCCCCGCGCCGCCATGCCCTTGAGCGTCGGCTCGATGATCTCGCGCATCACGCGCGCCTGCAATTCGGGCGTCAGAACCGCTGCGGGCGAATAGGCGCCCATGCCCCCGGTGTTCGGCCCCTCGTCGCCGTCGAACACGCGCTTGTGGTCCTGTGCCGTGCCGAAGGGAATGGCCTTGGCGCCGTCGCACAGCGCGAAGAAGCTCGCCTCCTCGCCCTCGAGGAAGGCCTCGACGACCACCTCGGCGCCGGCCGCTCCCAGGCCACCGCCGATCATCATGTCGATGGCGGCCTCCGCCTCCTCGAAGGACATGGCCACCACGACGCCCTTGCCGGCGGCGAGGCCGTCCGCCTTCACCACGGTGGGAACGCCGTAGTTGCGGACATAGGTCTTGGCGGCCTCCGCATCGGTGAAGCGCCGGTAGGCCGCGGTGGGAATGCCGAATTCCGCGCACAGATCCTTGGTGAAGGCCTTCGAGCCCTCGAGCTGGGCGGCGGCCTTGCTCGGGCCGAAGGCCTTGATGCCGGCGGCCGTCAGATCGTCCACGAGGCCGGCCACCAGGGGGGCTTCCGGGCCCACGACGACGAAGCCGATGCCCATCGTCCGGCAGAAGTCGATCACCGCCCGATGATCGGTCACGTCGAGAGTGACATTGGTGCCGTGTCGGGCCGTGCCCGGATTGCCGGGGGCGATGAAAAGGCGCCGGCAGAGGGCGCTGGCCGCCAGGGAGCGCGCCAGGGCATGCTCGCGGCCACCCGAACCGATGAGAAGAATGTTCATGGCTGTGAGCCCTCCGTGAAGACGATTGGGCTCTTAGCCGCTCGAGCGTTTTTCGCCTACCCCGAAAATACGCGCCACGAGAATGCGCGGGCCGGATCCTCGCGGACAACGGGACCGAGCCGTCCGAGTCGTGAGGGGAAGGGAGACGAACGGACGAGGCTGAGCTTGCCGGCGCAGCGGCGGCGGGCCCGGCCCGGAGGCGGCCTGCGGCGTTCGGGCAGTGGACAATGGGGTTTTCGATGAGGATTGCCCGCTCGGGACTCGCCCCCGGCCTTGGCAGGGCAGGGGCGGACCGATTAGGTTCTCCTCATGTTCGCAGCAAAAGCTCCCTCCAACGCCCAAGAATGGTCCGTGTCGGATCTTGCGGGCGCTCTCAAGCGCACCCTTGAGGATGCCTTCGGCTTCGTCCGCCTGCGGGGCGAGGTGTCGGGCTATCGCGGTCCCCATTCCTCGGGCCATGCCTATTTCTGCCTGAAGGACCAGAACGCCCGCATCGACGCGGTCATCTGGAAGGGCTCCTTCGCCAAGCTCAAGATCCGCCCCGAGGAGGGGATGGAGGTCATCGCCACCGGGCGCATCACGACGTTTCCGGGCTCGTCCAAGTACCAGATCGTCGTCGACAGCCTGGAGCCCGCCGGCATCGGCGCGCTCATGGCGCTGCTCGAGGAGCGCCGCCGCAAACTGACCGCCGAGGGGCTCTTCGCGGCCGAGCGCAAGCGGCGCCTGCCGTTCCTGCCGCGGGTGATCGGGGTCGTGACGTCGCCCACCGGTGCCGTGATCCGCGACATCCTCCACCGGCTCGAGGACCGCTTCCCCCGCCACGTGCTGGTCTGGCCCGTGCGCGTGCAGGGCGAGACCTGCGCGGCCGAAGTGGCCGCCGCCATCCGCGGCTTCAACGCTCTGGCGCCGGGCGGCCGGGTTCCCCGCCCCGACGTGCTCATCGTCGCCCGCGGCGGCGGTTCGATCGAGGATCTCTGGGGCTTCAACGAAGAGATCGTGGTGAGGGCCGCGGCGGAGAGCGACATCCCGCTCGTCTCGGCGGTGGGTCACGAGACCGACACGACGCTCATCGACTATGCGGCCGATGTGCGCGCGCCGACGCCCACGGGCGCCGCCGAAATGGTGGTGCCGGTGCGCGTCGAGCTGATGGCCGGCGTCAACGATCTCGCCCGCCGCCACACGGAGACGATGCTGCGGCTCATCGAGCGCCGCCGTTCGGACCTGCGCGCCACGGCGCGCGCGCTGCCGACGCCCGAGGCCCTGTTCTCTCCGAAGCGCCAGCGGCTCGACCTCGCGGCGACCAGGCTCTACCCGGCGCTTGCGCGCAACGCGCGCGGACACGAGGAGCGGCTGTTGAAGGTCGCGCGCCAGCTCGCGCACGTCTCGCCGGTGGCGAACGTGGCCCGCATGCGCGCCAAGCTCGATGCGGTGGGCTCGCGCCCCTACAACGCGGTGTGCCGCCTCGTGACATTGCGCGACGAAACCCTGAAGCAGATCGGGCGCCGCCTCGTCGTCTCGCGCGAGACGCTGCTGCGCGCCGAGCGCACGCGTCTCGCGCAATCGACAGAGCTTACGCAGCGCGTGGCGGAGCGATTGGCGCCGGCTCTGCAAGGACAGATCGCGCGCAAGGCCGAGAGGCTGAAAGCCGTTTCGTCCCTCTTCGACAGCCTGAACTACAAGTCGGTGCTCAAGCGCGGCTTCGCGCTCGTGCGCGATGCGGAAGGGCAGCCTCTCCGCTCGGCGGATGCGGTGATCGAGGGGCAGGCTCTCGTGCTCGAATTCGCCGACGGCAAGGCTGACGCCACGGGCGGGCGCATCGGCTCTCGTCCGAAGCCGGTAAAACCCAAGCTCGTGGTGAAGGAAGAGCAGGGGGCATTGTTCTGAACCGATGCGAGCCTGAATTCCGGGCCGCCGTCACCATCCCGCGTTCAGGTGTCGTGGGACCGGCATTGAAAAAGCCGCGCCTCGCACCCTTATAAGGTTCCTTCGAATCTGCGATGGCCTTGATGATGAACAAGCTGGAGCGCAGCGGCGGCGAGGCCGTCGTGCAATATCTCGACAGCAATCTTCGGGTCGTAAAGCCCGGAGCCTTCGTGCGCTGCGCCGTCACCGGCGAGGCCATTCCGCTCGACGAGCTGAAGTACTGGAGCGTCGAGCTGCAGGAGGCCTATGCCTCGCCCGAGGCGGTGATGACGCGCATCAACGGGCGGGAGGCATCCAGGAAAGCCTGACGGCTCCGATCAGGGACGGCTCAGGCGCCTGTCGCCGATCCTGCGCAGGATGAAGTTGCGGAATCCGCTCTTGTCGTCGAGCTGGAGGCGAACCGGAAGGACCATCAGGTCCGACCAGGCCCCCGGGCCGTTCGATCCCCCGATCCGCACGAGATCCTTCTCCGTGGTGACAGCCTGAACGCCTCGGGCCTCGGCCTCTCTGCGAAGGCTTTCGAGTTCGCCACGATTGTAGGGATGGTGATCGGGAAAGGCGCGAGTCTCCTCGACGATGGCTCCGCAGGCGCGCAGGGTTTCGAAGAATTTCTCCGGCCGGCCGATGCCTGCGAAGGCGAGCACCCTCCGCCCCCCGAACGTGTCGGCGAGCGTCGGATCGGGGGCGAGACGGCCCCTGAAGACGCGCTTGCCCAACGCTTCGGCCTGCTGGGCGACGGTTTCTCCGGCGGCGCCCTGTCCAATCACGAGAACCGCATCGACGGCAGGCCATTGCGCCTTCATGGGCGCGCGCAAAGGCCCTGCCGGCAGGGGCAATCCGTTGCCGATGCCGGTGGCCCCGTCGACGACGGCGAGCGCGCAGTCCTTGCGGAGCGACGGGTTCTGCAGGCCGTCATCCATGATCAGCACCGTGGCGCCGATTTCGGAGGCGAGGCGCGCGCCTGCCGGACGTTCGGCGGCTACGATGGCGGGCGCCGCAGCCGCCAGGAGCATCGGCTCGTCGCCGACGTCGGTTGCCCCGTGCTGCGGCTGCACCTGCACGGGGCCGCGAAGATGGCCGCCATAGCCGCGCGACAGGAAGGCGGGGCTTTCGCCGGCGGCCTCGAGAACCGCCGCGACGGCGAGAGCCGTGGGCGTCTTGCCCGCACCGCCGACCGTGAAATTGCCGATGCAGATCACGGGGAGGGCGGCGCGTTCTCCCGTCCGCCGCATCCGGCGGCCCGTGACGGAGCCATAGATCCACCCCGCAGGGCGCAGAAGATTCGCCGGCCAGGTGGGACGAGGCCGCCACCAGAAAGCCGGCGCTCGCATCAGCGTCGCGCTCCGAGCTTGGCCTGGACGATGAAGGGCTCGATGGATTGCATGGTGCGCTCCACCGCACCGCCGAGAGCCTGCACGGCCTCCCCGGCGGCCCGGGCCATGTCGCGGGCGAGCGCCGGATTGTTCAGGAGTTCGCTGACGGCCCGGGCCAGGGCCGTGCTGTCCTTCACCATCACGGCGCCGCGGGCTTCGTCGATGGCGGCATAAACGTCCTCGAAGTTGTGGACGTGGGGCCCGTGCAGGATGGCCGCGCCGAGCTTGGCCGGTTCGATCGGGTTCTGACCGCCATGGGCCACCAGGGAGCCGCCCATGACGACGATCGGGGACAGCCGGTAGAAAAGGCCCATCTCGCCCACGGTATCCGCCACGTAGACGTCGGCGGCGCGGTCGGGATGGATGCCCTCCGAACGGCGGCCGGCCCGCAGGCCCGCCTGCGCGGCGATGGCCGCGACCTCCGCCCCGCGATGGGGATGGCGAGGTGCGATGATCGTCAGCAGTTGAGGATGCCGCTTGGCGAGCGCCCGGTGCACGGCGACGATCACGCTTTCCTCGCCCGCATGGGTGCTGGCGGCGAGCCATACGGGACGGCCTGCCACGAGGCCGGACAGATGCGCCACGACGCGCGGATCGGCCGGGGGAGGGGAGGCATCGAACTTGAGGTTGCCCGTTGCGATCACCCGCGGCGCGCCGAGGCGGGCAAGCCGTGCCGCATCGTCCTGGCTCTGGGCGAGGCACAGGGCGAAGCGCTCCAGCAGGCCGCGGATGACGGAAGGGAACTTCTGCCAGCGCTGGAAGGAGCGGTCGGACATGCGCCCGTTGACGAGAATCAGCGGGACGCGCCGCTCGTCGAGGGCCATGACCGTGTTCGGCCAGATCTCGGATTCGGCGATGAGGGCGAGATCCGGCCGCCAATGGTCGAGGAAGCGCCGCATGTAGCGCGGCACGTCGAGAGGCATGAACTGATGCACCGCTCCGGGCGGCAGGCGGCGGGCGATCATGGAGGCCGAGGTGCGCGTGCCGGAGGTGACCAGAACCGCCATGCCGCGCTGCGTGAGGCGCTCGACGATGGGCAGCAGGGAGAGCGTCTCGCCGATGCTGGCGCCATGCATCCAGATCAGGTGGCCCTTCGGCCTCTGGCGGCTGGGATGGCCCTGGCGCTCGCCCAGGCGCGTCCGATCCTCGCGCCCTTTGCGCCGCCGCCACAGGAGAAGCCCGAGAACGGCGGGCTCCAGGAGGGCCGTGGCCGTGCGATAGGCCCGGAACAGGATCGGAGTGCTCATGCGCGCGATCCTCCCGCAAGGGCCGGAGCCGTTTTCGCGCCGGGATCGCGGGAGCCCACGAGGGCATAGGCCCGCTCGTGGACAGCATCGAGCTCCCGTTCCACCTTCAGGCGAAGGGCTTCGAGGGCATCCGCATCCGCATCGCGCGGAACATGGACCGGTTCGCCCAGCACCATCGCGCCGCGCCCGAAGGGCAGGCCGATGCTGGCCCTGTCCCAGCTGTTGAAATCGATGCGGCGGCTCGTGACGACGGCAACCGGCACGATGGGACGGCCGGACATCTGCGCCAGGGTCACGATGCCCTGGCCGCAGACCCGCGAGATCTTGGGGATATCGGCGGTCATCACCACCATCTCTCCGCCCGCGAGCGCCTTGAGCATGGCGCGCATGGCCTGAACGCCGCCCTTCTTGCGGATGTCGCGGCCGCGCGCGCCCGAGCCCCGAATGGCCCGGATGCCGAGATGGCGCAGAGCGATGGCGTTGAATTCTCCGTCGCCGGAGCGGGAGACGAGGCTCGCCGCGCGATCTCCGGGCCGCTTGGCGAAATGGATCATGAAATGCTGCCCGTGCCACATGGCCGCGATCACGGGCATCCGGGGTCCGATCCGGTCATAGGCATCCGCCGGTTCCATGATGAACCGGTTCGTGCGCTGCACGAACTTGAGATAGCCCGCGACCAGGAAGCCCAAGGCTTCCTGGACTGGCCGCGAGCGCGCGATGCGTTTGAGGAGACCCATCGTGGCCCGGGGTGTTAAGCCTGCGGCTCCAGCAGGCGGTGCAGGTGCACGATGAAGTAGCGCATCTGCGCGTTGTCCACCGTGGCCTGGGCCTTGGCTTTCCAGGCTGCGTGAGCAGCGGCGTAGTTCGGGAAGATCCCGACGATGTCGAGCTTGGTCAGGTCCTTGAAATCGACGGATTCAAGGCTCGTGAGCTCGCCGCCGAAAACCAGATGAAGCAGCTGCTTGCCGGACGTGTCGGTCATGTTGTCAGAACTCTTGCGAATGAATGCGGGATGGAGTGTCGCTGTGAGGCAAACTGTGTTCAGGTCCTCATGGCTCCAATAGCACGAGGATGCAACCGTGACGCAACGGCAATCATTTCGCCGTGCCTTGGCTGAGCTTTGTTGTAAGACGGCGGCAAACCAGAGAAATCCGTGAGAACGCCTCCGGCTTCCCGCAGGATGAGATCGGCGGCGGCGATGTCCCAGTCCTGTGAATTGTGGGAAACGAGCCCGACGTCGATGGAGCCTTCCGCCACGCGGGCGAGGCGAAGCGCCAGGGAGGGCACCTTCGGCAGGCGCTCGATGGGTCCGGTATTGCGTTCGAACCGGTCCACCAGGGGCTTTGGACCCGCCACGCGGGCCGGGACAGGAAGCGCCGCGTCGGAGAGCCGGAGCCTCTCCCCGTTGCACCGGGCCCCGCCACCGAGAACCGCTTCGTAGAGACGGTCGTGAATGGGAGCGTGGAGGATGCCGAGGAGCGGCGCGCCGTCCTTCACCAGGGCGATGGATATGGCCCAGTCGGGATGGCCGGAGGCGAAGGCCCGAGTCCCGTCGATGGGATCGACCACCCACACATGACTGCGATCCAGGCGGGCAGGATCGTCCGCCGTCTCCTCCGACAGCCATCCCGCCTCGGGGAGGATCCCGGTCAGGTGATTCTTCAGGAAGGTGTCGAGCGCGATATCCGCTTCCGTGACCGGGGAGCTCTGGCCCAGAGTACCTTCGCCCTTGTACCAGAGCCGCGCGGCCGTCTGCTCCCCGGACCGGAAATAGGGGAGGGCCATGGCGCCGGCCCGGCGCGCCGCATCGCGGACGGCTGCGGCCAGGGAGGACAGGGAATCGGGCGAAGGAGAAGGCATCGTTCTCAAGATGGGAGCGGGCCGTGACGGATGCCAGGGAAGGGGAGCGAAGAAACCTCCCCCTGTCATGGCCGCCCCCGGGTTCGGTTCGGGGATCAGTCCCGGTTATCCCGCTTCTGATGAGCGCGGCGCTTGGAGCGATCGGGACCACCGGCGCCAGGCCGGTGACGACAGGAGGGACTGAAAATGGCTTGGCTTCCCGGCCGTCCAGCCCTCGCCTAGAACAGCGCGTCGGCGACCATGGCGGCGAACAGGATCAGGCCCGCATCCCGGTTCGAGCGGAAGAGCCGCAGGGCGCCGGCGCCGTCGGACCGGTCGATGCGCGCCACCTGCCGGCCCAGATGAAGGGCGAAGAGGCCGATGCCGACGAAGGTGGCGGCGCCGGCGCCGGCCTGGACGAAGGCCGCGAGCATGAAAACGAGGGCCAAGCCGTAGCAGATGCCGACGCCCAGCTTCACGCGCTCGCCGAAGAAGCGGGCGGAGGACTTGATGCCGGCGATCTCGTCGTCCTCGATGTCCTGCAACGCATAGATGGTGTCGTATCCCACCACCCAGGCGATGCTGGCGAGATAGAGCAGGACCGGTGCCAGGCTTAAGGAGCCGAAGGCGGCGGCCCAGCCCATGAGCGCGCCCCAGGAGAAGGCGAGCCCCAGCACGATCTGCGGCATCCAGAAGAAGCGCTTCATGAAGGGATAAAGCGCCACCACGGCCAGGGAGCCGAAGCCCGTCGCGATGGCGAAGCCGTTGAACTGCAGAAGAACGAGGAGCCCGACGAGACCCTGAAGCCCGAGAAAGGCGAGCGCCCCTTTCAGGCTGACCTGGCCAGAGGGCAGGGGACGCTGGCGGGTGCGCTCGACGCGGATGTCGAGATCCCGGTCGACGATGTCGTTATAGGTGCAGCCGGCGCCCCGCATGGCCACGGCGCCGATCAGGAACAGAAAGCAATGGAGCGGGTCGGGATAGGGCTGGCCGCTCGCGACGGCGGCCAGGGCCGCCGACCACCAGCAGGGCAGCAGCAGCAGCCACCAGCCGATGGGCCGCTCGATGCGCGCCAGCCGCAGGTAGGGGCGCAGGCCCGCCGGAGCCCACCGGTCGGCCCAGTGGCCGCGCACGGCATCGGGAAGGGATGATGCCCCGGGTTGCTCCATGATCGTCCGAAGCCCTGACTTAGAGCGCACCCTTCGGCACGGTGAGCGTACCGGTCAGGCCGCCGCCGATGCGGCCGGGAGCGCCCTGCTGGGCCTGCTGCTTGGCGCGCTTTTCCATCTCGGCCATCTTGGCGGCCGCGCCGCAGGCCTGGGACTTGAAGGTCTCGGCGCGCTTGTGGTCCTTTTGGAAATTCTCGACCACCTGGTCGGGAACCTGGCACCAATCCTTGTTGGTGGTCATCCATTTCAGGCCGGAATTGCCATTGGTCACGAGCTTGCCGAAGACCTTGCAGGCGGAGCGCGGATCGACCTGCTTCTTCTTGCCTCCGCCGGTCAGCTCGTTGATCTGCTTGATGATGCTCTGGCGCTCGAGCAGGATCTTCTGCCCGTCCTGACAGACGCTCGACTGCGCGAAGGCGGGACCGGATGCGAAAATGCCAAGGGCGGCAAGCGCGGCCAATACGGTCGGACGGATGTGCGTCATGGCAAAAATCCTTCAAAAAGCCCGCGACGTCTCGCGGGCCTGGGCTCTGTTAACAGGTTACGGGGCCTCAGGCCAAGGGGCGATTGGTCGCCCGCCATGAAGCTGTGCCACGGCGCACGTTAATCCCAGATGACCGGAATGGCCGCGGCCCCTCCTCAGGCTCGTACGAACTTGGTAATGCTCCAGGGCTCGAACTCCCAGGGATCCCATGGCCGGTTACGATTTCAACGCCCCCCGTCTCTTCGTCGATCGGCCCCTTCACGAAGGCGCGAGGATCGCCCTCGACCGGGGGCAGGCCAACTACCTGCTGAACGTCCTGCGCCTGAAGAATGGCGAGAGCGTGTTGATCTTCAACGGGCAGGACGGTGAGTGGCGCGCCGAAGTTTCCGTGGAGGGGCGCAAATCCGCCGATCTGGTCTGCGCGGTGCGGGCGCGCAGCCAGACGGAGAGGCCCGACCTCATCTATGCCTTCGCTCCCCTCAAGCACGCGCGTCTGGACTACATGGTCCAGAAGGCGGTGGAGATGGGCGCCGGCATCCTTCAGCCGGTCATCACCCAGCGAACCCAGAGCACGCGGGTCAACCTGGAGCGGATGCGCAGCAACGTGATCGAGGCGGCGGAGCAATGTGGCATCCTGACGATCCCCGAGGTGCGCGAAGAGGAGAGTTTGGCGCCTTTTCTCAAGAGCTTGGCTCAAGATCGCGTGATCGTGTTCTGCGACGAGGACGCGCCGGTTTCGAATCCGGTTCAGGCTCTGGCCGAGCTTGGGAACAATCCGGCAGGCGTTGCCGTTATCGTGGGCCCCGAAGGGGGCTTTACCGATCAGGAGAGAGCGCTTGTCGCCGCCCACGAAAGATGTGTTCGCGTATCGTTGGGACCGCGCATCCTGCGAGCCGATACCGCCGCAGTGGCAGCTCTCGCGATCGTTCAATCCGTGCTTGGCGATTGGAAGTGATGCGTCCATCCGACGATGGACCATGCCGATGCGCCTCTAGATTCAAAAGCTTAGCAGTTTAGCGTCGATTCGCCCCATTCACGCCCTATTGAGGCGGAGTTTGGAGCGGGCGGCAGGTCATCCTGCGCGTGCAAGGGTCATTCCTGAAGAACAATCGAGGAAACCGGGAAATGAGCTGGGATTTCAAGTTTGGCATCGAGGAAGAGTATTTCGTGAACGATGCCGCCAAGCGGGACGTGGCCAAGGGGCGAATCAAGGAGTTCTTCGCGTCCTGCCGGGAGCAGCTCTCGGATGACGTTCAGCCCGAGATGCTCGAGCCCCAGATCGAGATCGCCACCAGGCCCATGGTGGATTTCGCCGAGGCCCGCGCCCAGCTCTCCGGCCTGCGTTCCTCGGTGGGCGCGATCGCCCGCGAGTACAACCTGTCCATCATGGCTTCCGGCACGCACCCGCTCGCCGTCTGGTCGCGCGTTCGCCCCAATGCGCAGCCGCGCTACGGCAAGGTGATGCACGACCTGCAGATGCTCGGAAGCCGCACCGTCCTGTGCGGCATGCATGTGCATGTGGAAGTGCCGGACCTCGCCGCGCGCGTGGACATCATGAACCGCATCCAGCCCTATCTGCCGCTGCTGCTGGCGCTCTCGACCTCCTCGCCGTTCTGGCAGGCGCAACGCACGGGCCTCCTCGGCTACCGCCTTGCGGCCTATCGCGAGCTGCCGCGCACCGGCCTGCCGGACCTGTTCGACGGGGCCGAGGATTATCAGCGTTACATCGATACCTTGGTCGCCGCCCGCGCGATCGAGAATTCAAGCTACGTATGGTGGGTGATCCGGCCCTCGCTGAAGCACCCGACCCTCGAGCTGCGCGTGGCCGACAGCTGCACGCGGGTGGACGACGCCATCGCCATCGCCGCTCTCTATCGCTGCCTCGTGCGCCGCTTGAGCCTGGATCCGACGATCAATGCGGGGCAGACCGGCGCCTCGCGCGCCATCAATGACGAGAACAGCTGGCGTGCGATGCGCTACGGCATCCATGGCAGCTTCGTCGACGAGAAGACCCGCAGCGCGAAGCCCGTGCGCGAACTTCTCGACGAGGTGCTGGAGATGATCCGCGACGATGCGAAGGAACTCGGCTGCGAGCGCGAGGTGGATCTCGCGCGCTGGATCGTGGCTCGCGGCACCAGCGCCGACCGGCAGCTCACGCTCTATACCGAAGCCCTCGGCCGCGGCCTGTCGAGCCGGGATGCCCTGGCCGGCGTGGTGGATTGGCTGAGCGCTGAAACCGTCGGGGACCCGGTCGTGCGTCATTGAGGGCGCAATCGGCCCCGCAAAATGTGGGGCCGCCCCTCATTGCAGCTTGGCCTTAACCCGCCTATCTAGTCACGATCCCTGAGTCGGCGCGCCTTGAACGCGCTTTTTGGATGAGGTGATGTATGGCGCGGGACGTATCCGATACGACCCCCATCGGTGCGCGGGCCGAGCTCGTGGAGTGGATCGCTGAAGGCGAGAAGCCGCGCGAAAGGTGGCGGCTGGGCACCGAGCACGAGAAGATTCCTTTCTACAGAGCGGATGCATCGCCTGTTCCCTATGAGGGCGAAAACGGAATTCACGCGCTCCTCGAAGGCATGCGGGAGCGCACCGGCTGGTCTCCCATCCTGGAGGACGACCGCCCCATCGGATTGTTCGACGAAGCGGGCGGCGCCGCGATCTCGCTGGAGCCGGGCGGGCAGTTCGAACTCTCCGGCGCCCCGCTGAAGACGCTGCATGAGACCGCCCGGGAAACGGCGCAGCATCTCGCCGATGTAAAAGCGGTCGGCGAGATGCTCGGTATCGGATTTCTCACCCTCGGCATGAGCCCGCTGTGGACGCGCGCCGAAACGCCCGTCATGCCCAAGAAGCGCTATCGCATCATGACGAACTACATGCCGAAGGTCGGCAGCCTGGGCCTCGACATGATGTATCGCACGTCCACCGTGCAGGTGAACATGGACTACGCGTCCGAAGCCGACATGGTGAAGAAGCTGCGCGTTTCGCTCGCGCTGCAGCCCGTCGCGACGGCGATCTTCGCCAACTCGCCCTTCACCGAGGGCAGGCCCAACGGCTATCTCTCCATGCGCTCGCACATCTGGCTCGATACGGACAAGGACCGCACGGGCATGATGGCCTTCGCCTTCGAGGATGGCTTCGGCTACGAACGCTACGTGGATTGGGCGCTCGACGTGCCGATGTATTTCATCAAGCGCGACGTGACCTATCACGATGTCGCCGGTGCTTCGTTCCGCGATCTCCTTCAGGGCAGGCTCGCGCAATTGCCGGGCGAGCGCGCGACGCGGTCCGACTGGGCGAACCACGTCTCCACCCTGTTCCCGGAAGTGCGCCTGAAGCGCTATCTCGAAATGCGCGGCGCGGATGTGGGCGGCCCCGAGCACATCGTGGCGCTCTCCGCTTTCTGGACGGGGCTGCTCTACGACGATGCCGTGCTCGACGGCGCATGGGATCTCGTGAAGAGCTGGAGCGCGGAGCAGCGTGAGCGGCTGCGCGCCGACGTGCCGAAACTCGCATTGAAGGCCACGGTCGCGGGACGCAGCGTGCAGGACATCGCCCGCGACGCGCTGGCTCTCGCGCGCGAAGGCCTCAAGCGCCGCGCGTATTCCGACCCGTCCGGTCAGGACGAGACGAGGCACCTGGTCTATGCGGAAGAGATCGTCGCCTCGGGCCGCACGCCTGCCGAGCGGCTTCTCGAACAGTATCACGGGTCATGGAACGGGTCGGTGCTTCCGGCCTTTCAAGAGCGCGTCTTCTGACGGGCGCAGGTGCGGGTCTTCGGATCCGCATCCGACGACGTTCTACGCTGCGCTCGCGACGGAGACCCGGTTGCGGCCGTCCTGCTTGGCCCTGTAGAGCGCCTTGTCGGCCATGTCGATGAGGCTGCTCGGCCTCGTGTGGGAGCCCTTGGCGGCAGGCGATTGCGTGACGCTGCCGATGCTGATCGTCAGGGTATGGGAGGGGGGATTGGCTTCGTGGCGCAGGGTCAGCGCCTGGACGCCGGCGCGAATCATCTCCGCGACCTGTGCGGCGCCCTCTCCGTCCGTGTCAGGCAACAGGACGACGATCTCCTCGCCCCCGTAGCGGGCGACGAAATCACCAGGGCGTCCCGCGCCCTCCGCGATGACGCTCGCCACCCTGCGCAGGCATTCGTCACCCTGCTGGTGGCCGTAGAGATCGTTGTAGGACTTGAACTGATCGACATCGATCAGGAGCAGCGAGAGCGGGGTTCCGTCCCGCGCCGCGCGCAGCCATTCGATCTCCAGCTGCCGGTCGAAGGTGCGCCGGTTCGCGAGGCCCGTCAGCCCATCCGTGGCGGCGAGCACGGCGAGTTCGGCCTCTGCCTGCTCCCGGCGCAGCAACTCCCGGGCGAGCCTCCAGCCGAGCAGGCCGATGATGCCGACGAGAATGGCCACCCGGAGCGAGCGGATTTGAAACTCAAGCGTCCAGTTCCTCAGGGCCTCCTGCTGGCTGACGGCTGACACGACCACGATCGGATAGACGTGATTCCGCTGGTATCCGGCGAGGCGCGACACCCCGTCGATCGGGGACACGTAGGACCGTGAGCCGGAGGGGGTGCCCGCCAGCCACTCGGAAGTCGACGTCCTGATGCCGAGTGCCCGCTCGAAATAGGGATAGCGCGAGAGAATTCTCCCGTCCGTCGTGCTGAACATCACGACGGCTCCGTGGGAGCCGAGATCGATGCGGCCGAAGAAATTCGCGAAATAGCGGGGCGGGATGCTGACCTGAACGATGCCGCCGAAACTGCCGTCGCGCTTCTCGATGCGGCGGGACATGGTCAGCACCCAGTCGGACCCGAGCGGGTCCGGAATGATCGGGCCAAAGAACCATTTCCTGTCCGGTGAGGCGGCATGATGCCGGAAGAATGCGGTGTCCTTGACATTGACGCGGCTGTGCCCGGGAAGCGAACTGCCCAAGAGGGAACCATCCTCGCCATAGACGGTGAGAGTCTTCAGGGCCTGCAGCGTCTGAATGCGCTCGGAGAAGAACTCCGCCATGGCCGCCATCTCGTGCGGCGACGTTCCCCGATACTCGAGGCGGTCGACGACATCGACCAGGATGACATCGGCCAGATTGAAGGTGTCTTCCGCGTGCTGGGCCAGGGACTTGGCGAGATTCTGCATCTCGCCCGCGATCCGGAGGCATTCCCGCTCGCGTTCGGTCCAGTCCCTCCAACCTTCGAGGCCCACGATTGCGAGGCAGATCACCGCCACGAAGATCTTGAGGCCCCGGGACGAGGAATAGGCTTTTCGAGGAGGCGAAAGCATCGGCCCCGGTCTCCTCTCACGTGGCGGCGAATCTGAGACCGAGAATGCCCAGCACGATCAGCCCGATGCAGCCGAGGCGCAGCGCCGTGGCAGGTTCACCGAAGAGAGCGATGCCGAGGAGGGCGGTGCCGACGGTTCCGATGCCCGTCCAGACGGCATAACCGGTGCCGACGGGAAGCGTCTTGAGCGCCAGTCCCAGGAGCAGGACGCTCGCCACCATGCTGATGGCGGTCAGGATCGACGGCGTCAGTCGCGTGAAGCCCTCGGTGTATTTGAGCCCGATGGCCCACCCGATCTCGAAAAGGCCCGCCAGTGTCAGATAAACCCACGCCATGCAGCTCTCACGTCACCGTACGGTGACACCCCCTTCCGAGATGGCAACGCGAGGCCCCCTTGCGTCTGTCGACTATACAGGGCGTCCCTATGCGTCTCAATGGCAGCCAAGATTGCAGAAATACCTGTGAAACATCGGAGCATTCGCATCGCGCAAGGCTGGTCAGTTCACGGGCGCGTCCGGGGGGCGGGCGGAAGCTTTCAGGGACGCATAGGGATCGAAGGGCTCGTAGATCTGGTGCTTCCAGGAGTCTCCGCAATTGATGCAGATGGAGCGGATCATGTGATTGCTCTGCTCAAGCCGCTTGAGCAGCCTCTCCTGTCGTCGTTGCGCCTCGTTCTGCTCGGCCTCGTAGCCGGAGGGGCGTACCGTCAGGTGCAGGCCCTCGGTCGCGTGCTGCGCCCCTTGAGCAGCCGCCGAGCCCGGCAGGCCCAGGAGAAGGGCAGCGAAAAAGAAATGGCGCATCGGCAACTCCTCAACGGCCGCGTGAATCATTCTTGACTGGACGCCATGCAATTCTGTTCCGTCAAGCTCGAAAAGACGATCGGGACGATACGAAGCAGGCTCCGTAACGGATGGGCAATGGTCTCCATCGCCCGTGACAACACCCGGAGGTTCCCGGATCTCGGACCGACCGCGCGGAAGGGAGCGGGCCCGGCCATGCCGGCGGATGCAGGCCGGGCACCGCCTCAGATGATGATGAACTCGGCATAGGTGAGCGCGGCCTTGTTGGTGAAGTGGGCGATCAGCACCTGCTTGGACGCGCTGCCGGAGCCGTCGGCATCGTAGTAGAGGTAGCCCTTGGCC
>NZ_WURB01000045.1 GCF_009830105.1 Microvirga makkahensis | reverse complement strand
CGGCAATCTCGTCAAAGGGGTTCATCGACATCTTCACGTTCGAAAGCTCAACGCCAGACCCGTCCGGCTTCACCCGGATCTTCACGTTGTAGTCAACAACCCGCTTCACGCACACAAGAAGCTTCATTCGTCTGTCCTCATTGAAGGTCAGGTCCGGATACGATCCATGGGACGCTCTCCGGACAGATAGAAAAAGGCGGAACGGACCGTAGCCTTAAGCCCTCGAAAGTCAACGCGGCGTCTGCAATTCCTGCGCCGCGGCACGGGCCAGAACCGGATCGTACCGGTGACGCATGATCGGAATGAGAATAGCGCCTGCGATGAACCCGCCAAGATGGGCAAACCAGCCGACGCCCTCATCCGCGCCGAAAAAGGCTGAAACGAATTGTACGGCGAACCAGAAGCCGATGGCCCAGTAGGCAGGAAGGCGTAATGGTATCCCGCCGAGGAACAGGGCCCAGATCCGCACGCGCGGGTACAGGATGACATAGGCGGCCACGATACCCGACACGCCCCCCGAAGCGCCGATGAGAGGGCGTTGCGGGGTCGGAAGGATGAAGGTGCCCGGCAGGCTCGCTCCCGCTACGTAGAAGGATGCGAGGGCATGAGTCAGGCTGGCGAGGACGCCGCATATGAGGAAGAAGGTGAGAAAGCGCAGGTGCCCCATCGCGTCCTCCACATTGTCGCCGAAAACCCACAGGAACAGCATGTTGCCGATCAGGTGAAACCACGATCCATGCAGGAAGATGTTGGTGCCGAGAGTCATCCAGATCGGCACGAAGGGATAGCCTTCGGGCAGGGTTTCGAAGCCGAACAGAACGGCCGGGATGAGGCCCAGGCCTCCCACCATCTCGTCGGGTCCGATGGGCCCGAAGACGAAGAGAAGGTGTACGAGCGTGCAGGCCGCGATCAGAGATCGCGCGACCACGGGCGTTTTCATGTGCCGGAGAGGCACGCCGTCGTGAAGCGGAAGAAACATGATCCGCTCCTATCGTATCGGATCCACGGGTGAAATCGGCTTTTGGGCGTAGCCGGTGCCTGTCTCTCGCCCTGTGCGAACCGGAGGCTCGCGCCGCCGCCAACGAAACGCCAGGGTTGCAATTCGCGCGATGCGCTACCGGTTTTGGCCGGGAACCCACAGAACGTCCAAGGCGCCCCTGTCGTTGATATGGCGCGAGGCCACGAAAAGGAAATCCGACAGCCGGTTGAGATATTTCACAACCTCTTCGGACACTGTTTCGTTGGGCTTCTGCGTGAGCTCGACCACGTTGCGCTCGGCCCGGCGGCAGACGGTGCGGGCCAGGTGCAGGGCGGCGGCGGCGGGAGTGCCGCCCGGCAGAACGAAGGAGCGCAGGGGCGCGAGATCCGCGTTCAGCGCGTCGATCTCCTTCTCGAGCCTGTCGACCTGGGCTTGGGTGATACGGAGCGGATCATAGGGAAGCGGCTTGCCCGTCTCGACAGTTGCGAGATCGGCGCCAAGATCGAAGAGATCATTCTGGATGCGGCTCAGCATGGCATCGATCGGCTGCCCCGCTGTGTGCAGGCGAACCAGGCCGATGCAGGCATTGGTTTCATCCACCGTGCCGAAGGCCTCGATGCGCAGGTCGTGCTTGGGGCGGCGTCCCCCGGCGGCAAGCGCCGTGGTGCCCTTGTCCCCGGTGCGGGTATAGATGCGATTGAGTACGACCATGACGGGCCCGGCTTCGAGAGGGTTCGTTAGAACGAATACCCAACCCGTGCGCCGATATTCGTCAAGCCCCGATTTTCGGAGCAGGAGCCGGCACTGGAGAGATGCTCGATCGTGGCCACCACGCTCCAGTTGGCGGAGAGGCGCACGCCCACCGAGCCGGATTCGCGGAAAAGAGGGGAGCAGCCCAGGGCCCGGCGGTCCGAGAAGGGGTCGTTGGCATCCTTCTTGCCGTTGTGGAACGCACCGCCGATGCTGCCTTCGACGAACAGCGAGGGCGTGACGTCGACGGTCCAGGTGAGGCCCGTATAAGCGAAGTCCGTCCGGCCGTCGAAATTCAGGCTGCCGCCGAAATGCGGGCGGGGAATGAAATAGCTCGTGAACAGGTCCGAGGCGGTGAAGGGCTTCGCGAGAAGGATTTCGCCCGTGAGATTGGCCGAGCCGTCATCGCCTTCGGACCCCCAGGGATCCTGTGCCGAAAAACCGATGCGGAATTCCGAGAGAATGCTCGGTTGAGCGGATTGCTTCCTGGCGTCGGCAGCGAGAAGGCTCGTCGATCCTGCGAGAAGGATGGAAAGACTCAAGCCGATGGCTCTGCTGACATGCATTATGAAGGAATCCGCCGCTTGAAATGAGAGAGGCCATCAGGGTAGGCCCGTATGGCTAATGATCTCTTAATACAAACCGTGGCGGAAAAGTGTCAATAAGGTGATGGCTAGGCCGCCCTCCACCAGATAACGCCCATAATCACGATGATCGCCAGAAACTGAAGCAGGACGCGTATGCGCATGAGGTGCTGCGAGCGGCTCGCGCTGCCGCCGCGCAACATGTTGATGAGGCCGAGCAGCAGAACGAACGCAACGGCTATGACCGCGATCGGCACAAGGATATCGGCAAAACTGGTCATCGGAATTCCACAGGTGGGTCTGGATCCGGCAATCCGTGATCCGGGGGAGGGGAGGCGGAGCCTCGAGCTCCTGTTGCTGCCTCCCTCTTACCCTCAAACCTAGTTCCTGCGAAGCAGCCGCTCGAAGTAATCGAGCTCTTCCTGCGGCCTCGTCGGGTCTCCGAGCTTGCGCCGCAGCTCCTCCAGGATGCGTTGGGCCCGCTGGGCAGGCGACTCGTTGACGCTGGGAACGCCCTCGCGGCTGTTGTCCATGTAGTCCCTGCTCCGGGTGGGTCGCCCCAGCGGATCGTTGTTCTGCTGCCCGGCCTGCCCGGATCCCTGCGGCTCACCCTGACCGGGCTGATCGCCGGCCTGCTGGCTCCCCTGGCCCTGCTGCATCTGCTGGGCCATGCCCTGCATGCCCTGGCGCAGACTTTCGAGGGCGCGCCCTTGCGCATCGACGGCAGGGCCGTCCTGGCCTTCGCCGAGTGCGCCCTCGGCCTCGCGCATGGCGCCTTCTGCCTCGCCGAATCCCTCTTCGGCCTCCATGCCCATGCCTTCCATGCGCCTCTGCAGTTCCTGAAGCCGCTCGCGGAGCGCCTGCTGTCTTTGCTGGAGGTCCTGCTCGCCGGCTCCGTTTTCGCCCTGTTCCTGACCTTCGCCCTGCTGCCCCTGCTGGCGTTGGCCCTGACGGGGTGCATTGCGGTCGCCTTCCTGCATACGTCGGTTCTGACCGCGGCGGAATGTCTCGTCACGCAGGTCCTGCTGCTCGCGCGTCATGTCTTCGAGATCGCGCATGGCCTGGTTCATCTCGCGCGAGAGCGGATCCGTCATGCGGCTGTTGGGCTGTGCCGTCTGCAGGTTCTCGAGAATGTTGCGCAGCTGTTCGAGAAGGCGCTGAGCCTCCGCCATGTCTCCACGACGCATTGCGTCTTCCATCTGCTGGAGCATGCGGTTGAGATCGTCCTGCGAGATCACCCGATCAGGGGCGCGCTGATTCTGATTATCGGCCTGTTGGTTCTGCTGCATGCGCTGGGCGAATTCGCGCAGGAATCTGTCCATCGCCTGCCGCAGTTCGTCCGTGAGGCGCTTGATCTCGTCATCCGTCGCGCCGCGCTCCATGGCCTCCTTCAGGCGCTCCTGTGCCGCGCGCAGCTGCTGCTCGGCGTCGGAGAGGTTCCCGTCCTCGATCTGAAGCGCCATGCTCCAGAGCCAGTCGGCAACGTCGAGCAGCGCTTCGTCCGTCTTGGCGACGCGCAGGCGCTCGGCAGCCGCGCGCAGGCCCATGAACACTCCCCATTGCGGCGTAAACTCGGCCGGCTCGATGAGAAGGGCGTCGAGGGCCGTCTGCACCCGCTTGCGGTCGTCGGGAGCGAGCACGAGATTGCGGCGCTGTTCCACGAGGGCCTTCGCAAGCAGATTCGTGAAGGGGCGCTGCGGCAACGTGAAGGTGATGGCCTCGCTCGTGGCCTCCTGGCCGGCCTCGTCCTTGGCCCTGAGCCGGACCGTAACCGGTGCCCCGGCCCAGGGATGGTTCGTCAGATCGACAGGGGAGCGGGTTTCGGGCGCGTTCTCTTCGTGGCTCGGAAGGGCAAGCGTAAGAGGAGGAGCCGCGACCAGGGAGCGGCCCTTGCTGCCGTCGGCCTTCTCGACCTGGCCCTCGAGGGAGGCGATGCCGTAATCGTCCCTTCCCTTGTAAACGAGGGTAAAGGTGCCCCGCGCATTGATCTCCGGCGGCCCGACGAAAGCAATCTCAGGAATGCGGTCTGGTATGGCCTCCAGATTGAGCGTGACGCTGTTGGCAAAGCCTGTGCTGACGGTCAGCTCGCTGTTGCCCTCGAGCACGTATCGTTCCTCGCGGAGATCCGCGCGCTGGTTGCCTTTCGGCGGCAGCGTGGTCAGTCCCTTCCCGGCCTTGATCTCTGCCGTGCCGTCACCCGCCACCCGGATGACGATGGTGGAGCGGATAGGCGCACGGAGAGACTGGCTCTTCGCGAGATCGATCATGAGCGGGGGCATGCGGGTGTAGAGCGGCGGGTCGATCCATCCGTCGATCCGGAAGGAGGGCGCCGAGGCCGAAATCTCGCGCCAGTCGAAGGCCGCCTTGAGGCGTGAGCCGATCTCCGGACCCGCCACGAAAGCGCTTGTCACGAGGGCGAGAACGCCCGCGGCCCGCAGGGCATAGCGGTCGCGCCGGGGCATGTCGGGCCGGGGCGGAGACACCCGCATCCGGGCAATGGTATCCTCGGCCCGCTTGCGATGGAGCGACCACAGCGCCCGGGTGCCGGGGTCGCTCGACCCGAGTGCCAGGCTGTCGGCGAGCACCCTCGCAGGACCGTGGGGCAGGCCCGTGTCGCGGTCGAGGCGGTCGAGCGCCCGCATGCGGCTCGGCATGCGCAGGCGCAGGAGCGGCCAGAGGGAAAGAAGAAACGCGGCGGTGAACAGGCCGAGGCCGATCGAGCGCCAGAAGGGGGTGGCATCGAGCCACAGGCCGAGCCAGGACAGCGTGAGGAACAGAAGAACGATGGCGAGCGGCAGCCAGATCCGGGGCCAGGCTTCCTCCCACCACAGAGACCAGCGCGCCTGATTGACCAGGCGCCCGAACCTCTTGCTCAGGGTGCTCTGCGCAGGCGATGGGTTCGGGCCTTCGCTCATGCCAAAAGTCTCCGCAGCACGGATTGTGCCAACGCCCCCAGCGAGAAGCTAGCACGCCGCGCCCGGATGACCAGTCGCCAAATGGGCACAAAGCGCCGCAAGGAGGAGTTCCAGACGGTGCCGCGTTCACATCCTCGTCACTGACAGGACAACCGTCGAGGAGGAGCCCGGTTCATGGGCTCACGCCAGCCAGTCCGGAATTCTGTCGAGTCCGATCAGATCCTCGTAGGTGGGGCGCGGGCGCACGACGGCGCTGTCCGAACCGCGCACCAGAACCTCGGGCACGAGCAGGCGCGTGTTGTAGGTGTTGGCCTGAACCGCGCCATAGGCGCCCGCCGTCATCACGGCGATGAGGTCGCCCGGCTTCACGGCCGGCATGTCGCGGGAGAGCGCGAGATAATCGCCGGTCTCGCAGACGGGGCCGACCACGTCGGCGACGATCCGAGGAGTCCTCGGAGAAGGCTCGGCCACCGGCTTGATGTTGTGATACGCCTCGTAGAGCGTCGGGCGGATGAGATCGTTCATCGCCGCATCGACGATCACGAAGGTGCGGTCGGCGCCTTCCTTCACGTAGATGACCTTCGCGACGAGAATGCCCGCATTGCCGGCGATCAGGCGTCCCATCTCGAAGACGAGCTTGAGGCCGAGGTCCTGCGTGTGCCGCTTGATGATCCGGGCATAGGCCTGCGGATCGGGCGGCGGCTCGTTGTCGTCGCGATAGGGCACTCCGAGCCCTCCGCCGAGATCGATGTGATGGAGCCTGTGCCCGTCCGCCATTAGGTCGCGGGCGAGCTCGGCCAGCAGCGCAGTGGCATTGTCGAAGGGCGAGAGATCCGTGATCTGGCTGCCGATATGCATGTCGACGCCGGTGATCTCGATGCCCTTCAATTGGGCGGCGCGAGCATAGACCTCGCGGGCGCGGGAGATCGGAATGCCGAACTTGTTCTCGGATTTGCCCGTCGAGATCTTCTGGTGGGTCTTGGCGTCCACGTCCGGGTTGATTCGGATCGAGATCGGAGCTCGCCTGCCCTTGGAAGCGGCGACCTCGGAGAGCGTCTCGAGCTCCGGCTCGGATTCCACATTGAAGCAGAGGATGCCGCTGTCGAGGGCGAAGGCCATTTCGGACTTCGCCTTGCCGACGCCGGAGAACACCACACGCTCGGCTGGTATGCCGGCTGCCAGCGCACGGCGGAGCTCGCCCTCCGACACGATATCCATGCCCGCGCCCAAGTGGCCCAGGGTCTTGAGCACGGCCTGATTGGAATTCGCCTTCATGGCATAGCAGACGAGGGTGTCGGTATCCGCAAAGGCTTCCGCGAAAACACGATAATGCCTCTCCAGCGTAGCCGTGGAGTAGCAATAGAACGGGGTCCCGACCTCGTCGGCGAGGCGACGCAGGCTGACGTCCTCCGCATGGAGGATGCCGTCGCGATAGGCGAAATGGTGCATCGGTCGGCCTTAAAGCAGCGGATCGAGGATAAAGGGCTTGTTGGGAATGGTATAGCCGCGCGTATCTCGCGAGCGCGGGGTGCCGACCGGTGAGGGCAGGGTGGGCTGGTCTGCGGCTTCCTGCTGCTGCGCCTGGGCTGCGGCGGAGCCCGGAGGCGGCTCAAGCGCGCCGCGACGGCCGCAGGCCGAAAGGCCGAGGACGATGAGGCCGGCCACCAGGGCCGCACGGGAGTAGGAAACGCAGGTCGACATCAACAGGCTCCGAAACGTGGCGGCACCATAACGGGAAGCAAGCGCCAATGCGAGAGGCAAGGTGAGACTTCGGACCATCCGTCCTAAGTCGCCCGCGCTCCACGGCATCGTGATGGAGGTCTGTCGGCTTGGGACTTGAGGCTTGACCGAAAAAGGGCCACATCGGGCCCATGTCGAACACACCGGAATCCCTGAAAACTCCGAGGTCCCACGGCCGCTTCCGGCTTGCCGGTCTCGCTGCCCTCGCCCTGCTGGGTGCAGGCGGGGCTTGGTATGGTTTCTCCCATACGGGAGCCGAAACCGCTCAGGTGGACGAATGCCGCGCCTCGGCGACGGTGGCGGAGCGCCTCGAGCCGCTGGCGAAGGGTGAGCTTGCCGCTCTCAACGTCAGCAGCGCACCCAAGCCGCCGCCCGCAATTGCCTTCAATGGCCCGGAAGGCCAGGGGCTGAGCCTGTCCGATTTCAAGGGCAAGACAATTCTCGTCAATCTCTGGGCGACCTGGTGCGTCCCCTGCCGCGAGGAGATGCCCGCGCTCGACAGGCTGCAGGCCGAGCTGGGCGCGGCCGATTTCGAGGTCGTCGCGATCAACGTGGATACCCGCAACCCTGAGAAGCCCAGGGCATGGCTGCAGGAGAACGGTATCCAGAACCTGGCCTATTATGCCGAACCGCGAGGCAAGCTGCTCCAGGTTCTGCAGAAATCGGGCCATGTGGTCGGCCTGCCCACGACCTTCGTCGTCGATGCCTCGGGCTGCGAGGTCGCGCTCCTGAAAGGTCCGGCGGAGTGGGCCTCTCCCGATGCGCTGGCCTTCGTCCGCGCGGCTTTGGGACGCCCCTAAATCCGGAAGACGCCCTCGCCGTCAGGCTGTCCGGGCTCGCCCGAGAAGGCGGGTTTCGAGAGCCGCCAAGGGCGGCCCATGGCCTGGCGGATCTCCTCTTTGTCGAGCAGGCGTGGGGTGCTGTCGGCTGAAATTTCCTCGATCACGAGAAATCCGAGGCGTTGAAGCATCCTGGCCGCCATTTTGGTGGCGACGTCATCCGCCTGCACGGCCAGCGAGCCGGCTGCATAGACCCGTTCCAGGATGGTTTTCGGATGGTGCGCCGCCTTTGCGCGCGGCTTGAACGGGACGACGTTCGTCCCCTCTGTCTCGAACATGGAAGACCCCCGATTTCGCCGCCCGGTTCTGCTTGTTGTGAGCGGCTGTGTCGTAGACCTTTGTAGAAAGCCGGGCGGTTCTTCGGAATGCGACATAAACCGCCCCGTCCGAAGATTCCGACGCAACAAAAAAGCGGGGCGATGGCCCCGCTCTCATACATTCGAAAAGAGACGCGATCAGGCGCTCTGCTGAACCTGGATGCCCTTGTCGGCGAAAAGCTGCTGCAGCTCTCCGGCCTGGAACATCTCGCGGGTGATGTCGCAGCCGCCGATGAACTCGCCCTTCACATAGAGTTGGGGAATGGTGGGCCAGTTGGAATAGTCCTTGATTCCCTGGCGGATGGTCTCGTCCTCGAGCACGTTGATTCCCTTGTAAGGGACGCCGAGATAGTTGAGAATCTGAACCACCTGGCCCGAGAACCCGCACATGGGGAATTGCGGCGTGCCCTTCATGAACAGCACGACGTCGTTGGACTTTACTTCGTTGTCGATGATCTGGTTGGCGTCAGCCATGGAAATCTCCTGTTCCGCAGCGGTCAAGGCGCTGGGGTGATGTTTCAATTGTCGGGCGCCAGCGTCGTCAATGCAAGGGCGTGGAGCGCTCCACCCATGCGGCCTTGCAGCGCTGCATAGACCATCTGGTGCTGCTGGACCCGGGACTTGCCCTTGAAGGCCGAGGACGTGACGGTGGCGGCGTAGTGATCGCCATCGCCCGCCAGGTCCTTGATCTCCACGACCGCGTCCGGCAGGGCGGCCTTGATCATGCTCTCGATATCGCGTGCGTCCATTGCCATGGATAAAACTCCTCAGGCCTTCCCGGCCATGTACTCGGGCAGCCAGGATTCGTGAGCGTTCTTCAACTGCTTCACGGATATGGCCTGCTGGCCCGGCAGAATCAACGAATCGCCGCCCGTCATGCCCAGCGTCACGGCCGGAATGCCGAGAGCACCAGCCTCATAGAGAATGTCGGCGGCCGCGTCCTCATCGACGGCGATGAGATAGCGTGCCTGATCCTCTCCGAAGAGGAAGGCATGGAGCGGCATGTTCTCCGGAACCGCCGTGATCTCGGCGCCCACATTGCCTGCCATGGCCATCTCAGCCAATGCCAGCGCGATGCCGCCGTCGGAACAATCGTGCACCGTCTTCACCTGACCCGAGCGGATGAGCTGGCGGATGAAGTCGCCGTTGCGCTTCTCCTGCACGAGATCCACCGGGGGCGGGGCACCCTCCTCGCGGCCGCAGACGTCGCGGAGATAGATGGACTGGCCGAGCCAGCCGCTCGTGGCGCCGATCAGGATGATCGCCTCGCCCTCGTTCCTGAAGGCGATGGAGGCGTTCACCGTCACATCGTCGACGAGGCCCACGCCGCCGATGGCGGGAGTGGGGAGGATGCCCTGGCCGTTGGTCTCGTTGTAGAGCGAGACGTTTCCGGACACGACCGGGAAGTTGAGGGCGCGGCAGGCCTCGCCGATGCCCCTCAGGCAGCCGACGAACTGGCCCATGGATTCGGGCCGCTCGGGACTTGCGAAGTTGAGGTTGTCGGTGATCGCCAGCGGCAGGCCGCCCACGGCCGTGATGTTGCGCCAAGCTTCCGCCACCGCCTGCTTGCCGCCCTCGAAGGGATCGGCCTCGCAATAGCGCGGCGTCACGTCGGTGGTGAGCGCGAGACCCTTCGGGCCGTCCTCGACGCGCACGATGGCCGCGTCGCCCCCGGGGGCCTGCACCGTGTTGCCGAGGATGAGATGATCGTATTGCTCCCATACCCAGCGTTTGGAGCACTGATCCGGCGAGCCGACGAGCTTCAGGAGCGCCTCGGCCTCCGACAGGGGAGCCTCGACGCTGTCCGGCGCGATTACGGGCTGCTTAGGGCTTTCCACCCATGGGCGGTCATAGACCGGAGCCTCGTCGCCGAGTTCCTTGATGGGGAGGTCGGCCTTCACCTCGCCCTGATGCTTGATGACGAAGCGAAGCGTATCGGTGGTCTTGCCGATCACCGCGAAGTCCAGGCCCCACTTGTGGAAGATGGCTTCCGCCTCCTTCTCCATGCCCGGTTTGAGCACCATGAGCATGCGCTCCTGGCTCTCGGACAGCATCATTTCGTAGGCCGTCATGCCCTCCTCGCGGCAGGGCACCTTGTCGAGGTCGAGCTCGACGCCGAGATTGCCCTTCGCGCCCATCTCTACCGCGGAGCTGGTAAGGCCGGCAGCGCCCATGTCCTGGATCGCGATCACCGCGCCCGACTTCATGAGCTCGAGGCAGGCTTCGAGAAGCAGCTTCTCGGCGAACGGGTCGCCGACCTGCACGGTGGGGCGCTTCTCCTCCGACGCATCGTCGAACTCGGCGGAAGCCATGGTCGCGCCGTGAATGCCGTCGCGGCCGGTCTTGGAGCCGAGATAGACGATCGGGTTTCCGATGCCCGTAGCCTTCGCGTAGAAGATCTCGTCGGTACGGGCGAGGCCGACCGCCATGGCGTTGACGAGAATGTTGCCGTTGTAGCGCTTGTCGAAGCCGACGCTGCCGCCGACAGTGGGCACGCCGAAGGAATTGCCGTAGCCGCCGATGCCCGCGACCACGCCCGACACGAGGTGCGGGGTCTTAGGGTGGTCAGGCTCGCCGAAGCGCAGGAAGTTCAGGGCCGCGATCGGGCGCGCGCCCATGGTGAACACGTCGCGCAGGATTCCGCCCACGCCCGTCGCCGCGCCCTGATAGGGCTCGATGAAGGAGGGGTGATTGTGGCTCTCCATTTTGAAGATGCAGGCCAGCCCGTCGCCGATATCGATCACGCCCGCGTTCTCGCCTGGCCCCTGGATCACCCAGGGCGCCTTGGTCGGCAGGCCGCGCAGATGGATGCGCGAGGACTTGTACGAACAGTGTTCGTTCCACATGGCGGAGACGATGCCGAGTTCGGTGAGCGTCGGCTCGCGGCCGATGAGTTTCACGAAGCGGTCGTACTCGTCAGGCTTCAGCCCGTGCTCCTTGACCAGCTCCGGGGTGATGGCGACGTCGTTGCGGATCATCAGGGTCTCGTAATCTGGAGGGATCAGGCAGCGCGGGGGAAGGACGACACGAGGCTCTCGAACAGGCCGCGCCCGTCGGTCCCGCCCACGAGGTCTTCGATCAGGTTTTCCGGATGAGGCATCATGCCGAGCACGTTGAGCTTGTCGGAATAGATGCCCGCGATGGAGTTCATGGAACCGTTTCGGTTGGCGTCGGCCGTCACATGGCCATAGGCGTCGCAATAGCGGAAGGCAACGAGACCCTCGCCCTCCAGCCGCTTCAGCGTCTCCGCGTCCGCCGTGTAGTTGCCCTCGCCGTGCGCGACGCAGACGTCGATGGCCTGGCCCTGCGCATAAGCCCTGGTGAAGGCGGTGTCGTTGCGCTCCACTTTCAGGAACTGACGATGGCAGATGAACTTGAGATTGGCATTGCGCATCAGAATGCCGGGCAGGAGGCCGGATTCGCACAGGATCTGGAACCCGTTGCAGATGCCGAGCACGAGGCCGCCGCGTGCCGCGTGAGCCCGCACCGCGTCCATCACGGCCGCGCGGCCCGCGATGGCGCCGCAGCGCAGGTAGTCGCCATAGGAAAAGCCGCCCGGCAGGACCACGAGGTCCGTGCCCTTCGGCAGCTCGGTCTCGGCGTGCCAGACCTTCTGGGCGTCGGAGCCGGCCTGCTTCAGGGCCCGCACTACGTCGCCTTCGCGATTGGAGCCGGGGAAGACGATGACAGCGGATTTCATGGGCTCATCCTTCTCTCGCCATGGCCGGGCTCGTCCCGGCCATCCGCGCCTCGCGGCGCAGGGAAAACGTGGAGGTCGCGACGGTCAGATCAATTCGACGCGGTAGTTCTCGATCACGGTGTTGGCGAGCAGCTTCTCGCAGGCCGCCTTGAGCGACGCCTCGGCCTCAGCCTTGTCGCCCGTTTCCAGCTCGATGTCGAAGACCTTGCCCTGGCGCACACCGGCGATGCCCTCAACGCCCAGGGACCTCAAGGCCCCTTCGATGGCCTTGCCTTGGGGGTCGAGAACGCCGTTCTTGAGGGTGACGGTGACGCGAGCTTTCATGGGAGGCCTCGAGGTTTGGAGATTTGCCCCACGCCATAAAGCCAATGGCCGCAAGAAACAACGGCTTAGGAGCCAAATTCACGGGCAGCGACCCGGCGGGCCGTCCTCCGCACGGCCTCGGCCGAGTCGCCGATCACCAGGACAACCTCCAGATCGTCCCCGGAACGCCTGCCCAGGGCCGCGCCGAAGGCCGGGGTCTTTTGCCCGTTCTCGGGGGCAAGGCTGATCGCGAAGCCCGGATAGGAGACATCCTTCAGGCGCTCGACCGAAACCGTGGTCCGCACCGGTTTGTCCCGGCCCGCAGGCGAGCGGAGGCCGCGGGCGAGGCGCTCCGGGTCTTCGAGCACGGCTTGCGTGATCCGCGCGTCCTCGCCGGTGAGGCGGATCACGCTCACTGCCAGGCCGGGGCTGCATTCCGGCGGAACGCAGAAGGAGAGGGCAATCGGCTCGGCCCGGTTCTCGGCGAGCCATTTACGGAGCGGCAGCGCCTGCCAGGGCGCACCGGGCGGTACGCCCGCGACGGGGCGGGGAATGTATCCGCAACTGGTCAGGCCGAGCGCTAGGACGAGAAGGGGGAGGCGGAGGGGCGGACGAAACGACATTGCTGTTGTCTAGCGCGAAATCGCCGGACGGGTCGACTGGCGAGCAGGAAAAAGCCCGGCACGGGGCCGGGCTCTGATCGTTCGGGGATCTTCGGCAGGCCTTACTGCACGAGGCGCGGGCCGCCCGCGACGACGTTCTCGTTCTCGGAGAGGATCCCGAGGCGGCGGGCCACCTCCGTATAGGCCTCCACCAGCCCGCCCATGTCGCGGCGGAACCGGTCCTTGTCGAGCTTGTCCTTGGACTTGATGTCCCACAGGCGGCAGGAATCCGGCGAGATCTCGTCGGCGACGACGATGCGCATCATCTCGCCCTCCCAGAGGCGGCCGGTCTCCAGCTTGAAGTCCACGAGGCGGATACCGACGCCGAGGAAGAGGCCGGACAGGAAGTCGTTGACGCGGATGGCCAAGGCCATGATGTCGTCGATCTCCTGAGGCGAGGCCCAGCCGAAGGCCGTGATGTGCTCTTCCGAGACCATCGGATCGCCCAGCTCGTCGTTCTTGTAATAGAATTCGATGATCGAGCGGGGGAGCTGGGTGCCCTCCTCGATGCCGAGTCTCTTGGCGAGGGAGCCTGCCGCAACGTTACGCACGACGACCTCGAGGGGAATGATCTCCACTTCGCGAATCAGCTGCTCGCGCATGTTCAGGCGGCGGATGAAATGGGTGGGGACACCGATGTCGTTCAGATGCTGGAAGAGGAATTCCGAGATCCGGTTGTTCAGCACGCCCTTGCCGTCGATCACTTCATGCTTCTTGGCGTTGAAGGCGGTGGCGTCATCCTTGAAGTGCTGGATGAGCGTTCCGGGTTCGGGGCCCTCATAGAGGACCTTCGCCTTGCCCTCATAGACGCGACGGCGACGATTCATAGGCGTGTACCGTGGTTTGAGAAAATCCATAGTGCCGTGGGCTCCTGGGTCAATATTGGTGCAGTTCCGCGGCCGGCGTATGCGCGGCTTTAAACCAGCGCTCCGCTTGAGGGCAACCTATCCGATCCATGGGACGAGCACAACGCGCAGAGGAGAAGGGAGGCTTTGGGCCTCCGTCAGAACCTTCTTCTAGATGGGAACGACATGGTGCTGGCGCGAGTGCGCCCTTATATCGCATGATGGGATCACTCTGGGAGGACCATCCATGACCCTTTTCAACGAGCGCGAAGACGCCTTCGAGAAGCAATTCGCCCACGATCAGGAACTTCGTTTCAGGGCCACGGCCCGCCGCAACAAGCTGCTCGGCCTTTGGGTTGCCGGGCGGCTGGGCAAGGCCGGCGACGAGGCGGAAGCCTACGCGAGGAGCGTCGTCCAGGCCGATTTCCAGGAGCCGGGAGACGCGGATGTGCTTCGCAAGATCCGGCAGGATCTCGACGGCGCGGGCAAGATTGTGGACGAAGACGAACTTGGCGCTAAGCTACAGCAACTCATGGCCCAGGCCATCGAGGAGATCAAGTCGGGGCGCTAGCGGATCGGGCGAAGAACCGGAACCGGTTCTTCGCACCAGGCGGTACACTATTTCCATGATGGAGCATCGGACTTCCCCAAAGTGCAAGTCCACTTTTCACATCCGATGTTCCGAGCCCTGTCCGTTCGTGGTCATCCGCGCCGAGAAGCACGACTAGAGGAAAGAGCCCCATATGCTGACCAATCCATCTTTTTCCGACCTTCTGAAGGCCGGAACGCCCCTTCTCACGGCTTGGTGCGGGATCCCAAATCCCGTCGTCCCGGGCCTCCTCGCCCGGGAGGAGTTCGATGCGGTGGTGATGGACATGCAGCACGGCTCCATCGATTTCGCCGCCGCCCTCCAGGCTGTGCCGCTGATCGCGGCGGCGGGAAAGCCGGCCTTGGTCCGGGTGCCGGTGGGCGATTTCGCCTCCGCCTCCCGATTCCTGGACGCCGGCGTCTCTGGCGTGATCGCGCCCATGATCAACAGCATCGAGGACGCCCGGCGCTTCGCCTCCTTCACAAAGTTTCCGCCCGTGGGGCAGCGCAGCTGGGGCGCTTACGGCGCGCTGTCCCTGTCGGGTCTCGATCCCTCGGCCTATCTGCGCCGGGCCAATGACCTGACGGTTGCCTTCGCCATGGTGGAGACCAGGGAGGCGCTCGGCATCCTCGACGAGATCCTCGACGTGCCCGGCATCGACGGCGTCTTCATCGGTCCTGCGGACCTCTCCATCGCATTGTCGGGCGGCAAGGACGTGGATCCGGCGAGCGTCGAGCTCGACAGGGCGCTTGATCATGTGCTCGCCCGCGCGAAGGCGGCCCGCAAGCTCTCTGGAATCTATGCGCCTTCGGGTGTGCGGGCGGGGGAACTCGCCCGCAAGGGTTTCAACATGGTGTCCATTGGCAGCGACATCAGCATGCTGCGGGCCGGCGCTCAGGCCTCTCTGGCGGCCGCGCAACGGGAATGATCCGTCAGGTGACGGGGCTGCCCTCCCGCGCCTTGGCCACGCGGTAGTAGGCCCAGAGCACCTTGGCGGCCACGCCGCGCCATGGTCGCCAGCTCTCCGCAAGGGCCGTCAGCGTCTTCGCATCGGGGCGCCCGTCCAGCCCGTAGGCGATCCGGGCCGCCTCCTGCACTGCGAGGTCCCCGCCCGGGAACGCGTCCGGGTGGCCGAGGCAGAAGAGCAGATAGATGTCGGCCGTCCAGGGACCGATACCCTTGACCCGGGTGAGGCAATCATGCGCCTCGTCGGCCGGAAGGTCGTGCAGCCGGTCGAGCGGCAGACGCCCTTCGACGATTTCGGTGGCCGTGGCGCGGATCGTCCGCACCTTCATGGCCGAGAGGCCCGCCCCTCTCAGCTCCGCGTCGGAAAGGCTCAGGAATCGCTCGGGACCGGGCGGGTCGAGGATGGTCCGCAGGCGCCCCCATATCGCCGCCGCGCTGGCGGTCGACACCTGCTGGCCGACGATGATCCAGGCGAGGCCCTCGAAACCCGGTGGGCGCTTGCGCAATGGCGGAACCGCTCCCTCCGTGATCAGCCGGGCCATCACGGGATCGGCTTTGGCGAGCGCCTTCAGTCCCCTCTTGAGAACCGCGTCCGTTTCGAGGAGGGTGGCCATCCGTTCCGTTCCTTGTTTCCTGAAGGCTGTTTGTGACGAAACCCGTATTCCGATTCGCGCCAAGCCCTAACGGACGGCTCCATCTCGGTCATGCCTATTCGGCCCTCCTCAACGATGCGCTCGCCCGGAGGTTCGATGGCCGGTTCCTCCTGCGCATCGAGGATATTGATATCACACGCTGCCGCCCCGAATACGAGAGAGCAATCGACGAGGACCTCGCCTGGCTCGGCCTTGAATGGGAAAGGCCGGTGCGCCGGCAATCGGAGCATTTCTCGGATTACAGATCGTCTTTCCAGGGGCTGAAGGGCAGGGGACTCGTTTATCCCTGCTTCTGCTCCCGCAAGCACATTGCCGAGCGCATTGAGGTGATCGAAGCGGAAAGCGGTGAGGCATGGCCCCGGGATCCCGACGGCGCGCCGCTTTATCCGGGCTCCTGCAAGGGGCTTCCGTCCGGCGAGGTCGCGAGGAGGATCGGCGCCGGGGAGGTTCATGCATGGCGGCTCGACAGCGAGGCGGCCTGCCGCCTCCTTCCGGGTCCCCATGTCTTCACGCGGTTCTCCCTCGATGGAACCACGGACTTGGTCGAGGCGGAGCCCTGGCGCTGGGGAGATGCGGTGATCGTGCGCAAGGACGTGCCGACGAGCTACCATCTCTCCGTCGTGGTGGACGACGCGCTGCAGGGCGTCACCCACGTCGTGCGCGGCCGGGATCTGGAGGCCGCAACCGATCTGCACGTGCTCCTCCAGAGGCTGCTGGGCTTGAGTACGCCCCTTTACCATCACCATGGCCTGATCCTCGATCCAGGGGGCGACAAGCTGGCGAAGAGCCGGAGATCGGAAGCGCTGTCCGCATTGCGGACAAGGGGCGTGACGGCGGCCGAGGTCCGCCAGAGGCTGGGTTTTGCGGCTCAGCCGATGCCCAGCACATAGAGCCAGACCAGGGTGGTGCCCAGCGCCAGCACGGTGGAGAGCGTCACGGCGCTTGAGGCGAGTGCCACGCCCTCGCCATAACGCTCCGCGAACAGATAGGCGTTGATGCCCGAGGGACACGAGGCGAAGAGCACGGCCACGCCCGCCCAAACAGGAGGCATTTGGAAGACGTAAGCGGCGAGCAGGAGCACCACGAGCGGGTGAACCACGAGCTTGAGAACCGAGATCACCATCGGCAGCTTCCAGCCCGTTTTCATTCCGTAGCGGTGCAAGGCGATGCCCATGGAGATCAGGGCGCAGGGAACGGCCGCGCTCGCAAGCAGGTCCATGATCTGCCAGAGCGGTGACGGGACCAGGGGAGCGGCAGGACGAAGGGCGGAGCCCGCCAGAATGCCGATCACGATCGGATGGGTCGCCAGGCGGCGCAGAATCACGAAAGGTGAGGCCTGGCGTCCCTCCGCCAGCACGGTCGCCAAGGTCATGGTCACTGGCAGGTGCACCGCCAGCAGCAGGAAGAGCGGGACGGCGCCTTCCTCCCCATAGGCCTTGAGGATCATCGGCACGCCGACGAAGACGGTATTGGCCTGACCCGCCGAGAAGCCTGCCACGACGCCCGATACGCCTTTGATCCCGAAGAATCGTTTGCCGATGACGGCGGCCAGAACCCAGGCCACCGCGACGCCCGCGAAATAGGAGACCCAATATCCCCAAGGCTGGGCCTCCGGGATCTCGGCTTTGACGAGGGTGCGGAAGATCAGGCAGGGAACAGAGAGGGTGAAGACGAATTCCGACAGGCCCTCGCCCATGCGCTCGGACACGAAGCCCGTACGGCGCGCGAGATAGCCGATCCCGATCAGGCCGAAGACGGGGAAGACGATCATGAGCAGATCGAGCATCGGGGTCAGCGCAACTCGGCACGCTGGGACAGGCTCGCTGTTGCGCCCGCCTGGTTCATCAGGTCGTCCACCTGCTCGCGCTGGCGCTTGAACTCGGCGAGGCTTCGGCCGTCGAGCTCCCGCCCCTGGGGCAAGCGGATCTTCAACGGATCGACGAAGCTGCCGTTGATCAGCACTTCATAGTGAAGGTGCGGGCCGGTCGAGAGGCCCGTGCTGCCGAGATATCCGATTACCTGGCCCTGGCGCACCCTGACACCCGGAGCCATGTTCTTGGCGAAGCCCGACATATGCGAATAGGTCGTCACGTAGCCGTTGGCGTGCTGAATCTCGATGTGGCGGCCGTAGCCCGACTTCCAGTCGGCGAAGCGGATAGTGCCGTTGCCCGCCGCCAGGATCGGCGTGCCGACCTTATTCGCCCAGTCGATGCCCGTATGCGGCCGCGAATAGCCGAGGATCGGATGGAAGCGCGTGCCGAAACCGGATCGCAGAATGCCGTCCGTGATCGGCTTGCGGAGCAGGAACTTCTTCAAGGAGCGGCCCGTCTCGTCGAAGTATTCGATGGTCCCGTCCTCCCCCTGGAAACGGTAGACCCTGCGTGCCTCGCCCCCGACCGTCAGCGAAGCATATAGAATTTCCGGCGGACCATCCTCGTCGTCCGAGCCGAAGAACACCTCGAAGCTGTCGCCTTGCGCGACACGCCGCTGGAAATCGACGTCGTAGCCGAAGATGCGAACCAGCTCCTGTACAGTTTCCGGCGACAGATCGTTCTTCATGGCCGTCTCGTACAGGCTCTCGTAGAGCCTGACACCGCCCTTGCTTCCTTCCTCCTCCTCTTCCTCCTGTGCATCGGCGACATCCCTGGGCGCGGAGGATGTTTCAGGAGGCGTCACGGAGACGAACACGCCGCGATCGTTTGTTGCGGCGATCCCCTCGATGCCGTTCTCGCCGAAGGCTATGACGCGCACGATCTGCTTGGGATCGCCCAGGCGCGGCCCGGGCGCGATGAGAATGCGCAGCCGGGAGCCTTCTCCCATCGCCGCGACCTTCATCCGTGCCGACAGGGCTGCGGAGATGGCCGCGATCTGCTCCGGGGTCGCACCGTAGCTGCGCAGAACCGTTTCCAGAGTCTCACCCTTCCTGAACATCACCTCGCGCTCCTCGATGAGAGGCGGGACGGCCCTCTGTTCGATCTTCGGCAGGTCGGTGACGTTTTCGGGCATCACCCGAACTTCGATGGTGCTGAAGGGAGCGTCCACGACGCGAGCATAGGCAAGGGCGTCGCCGAGCCCTTCCGGTTGGCGCAGGGTGCGCGACAGCATCTGCTGGGCAGGAATCGGAACAGAGGTTCGGCGCCCCGTTTCACCGGCCACCCGGCGCTCCTCCTCCAGCATGGCCAAGACGTCGTCGTCCGTCAGCGCCGGTGCACTCGCCTCGATGACCAGAGGGGCCAGATCGCGTCGCAGCAAGGATACGTCGGCATCGGAGAACTCGGGGGCCTGATCGGCCTTCTCCTGAGTGTCCTCCGCAAAGAGCCGCATAGGATTGAAGGGGGGAATGTCGGAGGCATAGGTTCCGGCCGTAAGGGACAGGTTGGTGGCGATCTTGACGAACTGGCGCACCTTGATCGCCTCGCGATCGCCGTTGCGGATCGTCATGGGCGCCTTGAAGCTCTGCCTTGCGGCCGTCATCAGCTCCGTCATGTTTAGCCGGTCGCCCTTCCGGGCAGCGTTGGTCGTCCTCTCCCCCTTCGGCTCGGCCTGGGGAAAGGCCTGAACGGAGGCGCGCTCAGGGGGCGCGACAGAGGTGGTGGCACCCTCGATGGAGATGTGAATGGACGCACCGATCAGAACCGCGCCCGTCACCCCCGTCAGGACGCTGGCGCCGAGCCAGCGCAGGTTGATCTCGCGCTTGTCGATCTCCGGAGCCGAGCCGCCGTTGACGCTCAAGGCTGGCTCATGCCCCAGTTCGACTCCCGACGTCAGGCGCGAGGCTTCCCGGCGGGAAGGCTTCGGCGGGCTGTCATCTGGAGGAACATGGCTCATGGTGGACGGTATCGCGATCGGCTGGCTTCATGCAAAGGTGATAGAGGCGCTCTAGCACAGGAGAAAGCACAGGCACAGCATAACAGGAGAAAAGCTGGCCGGATGCTCCCCTCATAGAGAGGCTTCGTCGCGTCCGCTGCTTCCGCCGCTACTGTGACGGGAGTGAGGCAAGGCCCGCCGAAACCTGTGAACGGCAGGGCCTGAAGTGATCCGGCGTCAAAAAACTTTCACAAGCGAGTTGACACTTCCAAGCGACCGGGCTTATAAACCGCCCATCGACGTCGCCGCTCAACGCGGTCGGCGCCAGCGCCTTCTCGGGAAGCGGTTCGATCGGCCCTGCGACAAACGGGGTCCAGTCGTGTCCTGAGACGGCCTCATCTTCGGATGGGGGTCGGCGGGTTTTCGAATATCGATAAACCGGGTTGACAAGCTGGATAAATGATCCTAAATCAGGTTCATCGTGGCGCTGCCGATATTCGGTGGTTCCGATGTTTCCCTGGCAGGTTGGCGGCTCAAGCCGGATAAATCCGGAGTGAGGCGCTGTTGTCTTCGGAAACTGCATCTTCTGATGCTGCTCTTTGACAAGTGAAGAAGGAAGAAGAAGCGTAGGCGGCGGTGTCCTTGCGCCGGTCTTTTGGCCGGATGGAATAGACATCGACCTGATCTATGCTTTTGGTGAGTACACCGCTTCGATCTTCG
>NZ_WURB01000044.1 GCF_009830105.1 Microvirga makkahensis | reverse complement strand
CTTGCCCTCGGAGTCGAGCCCCGACAGGGTGTAGGCGTCGGTGTGGCACACGCCGGTCGCCATCACCTCCACCAGAACCTCGCCCGCCTTCGGGCCCTCCAGGCGGATCGTCTCAATCGTCAAAGGCTGGCCCGCCTCCCACGCAACTGCCGCACGCGTTTCCATGTTCATTCTCCCCACGTGATTCGGTTCGGGAGTATGTGAACCGCGTTAACGGAAGGTCAATGAACGGCGGTTTCCATCCTGGGGTTTCCAGAAAAGCCTGCCGGTCATATGTGTTCCTTCGACAATCGAAGGATCCGCCCGTGCCCAATGTTCGCGCCGCCATCATCCCCGTCACGCCCTTCCAGCAGAACTGCACGTTATTGTGGTGCGAGAAGACCAGGAAGGCGGCAGTGATCGATCCCGGCGGCGACCTGGAGCGTATCCGCGACGCCATCAGCCAAAGCGGCGTCACCGTGGAGAAGATCCTTCTCACCCATGGCCATATCGATCATGCGGCGGGCGCAGCGGAGCTGCGCGACGAGCTCGGGGTGCTGATCGAAGGCCCTCACCAAGCCGACGACTTCCTGCTCCAGCACCTCGCCGCGCAGGGACAGGCCTACGGCATTCCCGCGCGCGCCGTCGCGCCGGACCGGTGGCTCGACGAGGGCGACACGGTAACCGTCGGAGAACTGACCCTCGACGTCCTGCATTGTCCGGGCCATTCGCCCGGCAGCGTGGTGCTGGTCTCGAAAGACGAGCGCTTCGCCATCGTAGGCGACGTGCTGTTCCAGGGCTCCGTGGGCCGGGTGGATCTTCCCGGCGGCGACGGCAAGGCCCTCATCCGCTCGATCAGAGACAAGCTCCTGCCGCTCGGCGACGACATCGCCTTCATTTGCGGCCATGGTCCCATGAGTACCATCGGCCAGGAGCGGCAGACCAATCCCTTCCTCCAGGGCAAAGAACTTCTCTGAAAACGATGACGGCCCGGGATCGCTCCCGGGCCGCTTCTTATTGCCCCTACGGCTTTTGCTTTGTTTATTCCGCCGCCTGGATCGCCACGGCGCCTTTCAGGCCCATGCGCTCCGCGACGCCGAGGCCATAGGCCTTGTCGGCGAGGTAGAAGTGCACGATCTGGCGCTTCACGATTTCCTCCGGCACGCCCTGCATCGCTTCGGCGATGTTGTCCATGAGCCGGTTCTGCTCGTCCGGCGTCATGAGGCGGAAGAGGTCGCCCGGCTGCTTGTAGTCGTCGTTGCCGGCGCGGTGATCATAGCGGTCGGCGTCACCCGAAATCTTGAGCGGCGGCTCTGCGGCGCGGGCGGTCTGCACCGGACCGTTGAAGGAGTTCGGCTCGTAATAGGCATCGCCCCGGTTCGGGATGTCGAACAGCATCGAGCCGTCCGCATGGTAGTGATGGACCGGGCAGCGCGGACGGTTGACCGGCAACGCCTCGTAATGGGTGCCGACGCGATAGCGGTGCGCATCCGCATAGGCGAAGATGCGGCCCTGCAGCATCTTGTCGGGCGAGAAGCCGATGCCCGGCACGATGTTCGACGGCGAGAACGAGGATTGCTCGACTTCAGCAAAGTAATGCTTCGGGTTGCGGTTAAGCTCGAGCACGCCGACTTCAATCAGCGGATATTCCGCGTGCGGCCATACCTTGGTGAGGTCGAACGGATTGTAGGAGGTCTTCTCCGCATCCGTCTCCGGCATGATCTGCACGCAGAACTTCCAGCGCGGGAAGTCGCCGCCCTCGATCGCTTCGTAGAGATCGCGCTGGGCGCTTTCGCGGTCCTTGCCGATTACCGCCTCGGCCTCGCGATTGGTCCAGTTCTTGATGCCCTGCATGGACTTGAAGTGGAACTTCACCCAGAAGCGCTCGCCCTCCTCGTTGATGAAGGAGTAGGTGTGCGAGCCGAAGCCGTGCATGAAGCGGTAGCCCTGCGGCAGGCCGCGATCCGAGAACAGGATCGTCACCTGGTGCAGGCTCTCGGGGCTGAGCGACCAGAAATCCCACATGGCGGTGGGCGAGCGCAGGTTCGTCGAGGGGTGACGCTTCTGGGTGCGGATGAAGTCGGGGAACTTCAGCGGATCGCGGATGAAGAACACGGGCGTGTTGTTGCCCACGATGTCCCAGTTGCCCTCTTCCGTATAGACCTTCAGCGAGAAGCCGCGGACATCGCGCTCGGCATCGGCCGCGCCGCGCTCGCCGGCGACGGTGGAGAAGCGCAGGAACACTTCCGTCTGCTTGCCGATTTCCGAGAAGACCTTCGCCTTGGAGTACTTGGTGATGTCGCTGGTAATGGTCAGCGTGCCGTAGGCGGCCGAACCCTTGGCGTGCACCACGCGCTCCGGAATGCGCTCGCGGTTCTGGTGCGCCAGCTTTTCGATGAGCTGATAGTCCTGGAGCAGCAGCGGGCCGCGCTCGCCGGCGGACAGGCTGTTCTGGTTGTCGGCAATCGGCGCGCCGGCCGTGGTGGTCAGAGTCGTTGTCTTCGTCATGGTCATCCCCATAGTGCGGCTGCACCATGACGGCGAACCTTTATCAGGTCCAATTGTTTTGCTTGTCAAAGTCGATCAGATATTCTTATCAGCATCATGGTCACACTCCGTCAGTTACGATATTTCGAGGCACTCGCGCGCGTGCGGCATTTCGGCATGGCGGCCGATCGATGCTCCGTGACGCAACCGGCGCTGTCCATGCAGGTCAAGGAGCTGGAGCGGGAACTCGGCGTAGAGCTCGTGGAGCGGCGCGGCAATTCTGTCGTGCTGACCCTGGTGGGGCGGGAGATCGCCCAGCGGGCCGAATCGATCCTGGGCCAGGTGCGCGAATTGTCGGAATTCGCCCGCCAGCACCAGGGCGTGCTCTCCAGCCCCGTGCGCCTGGGAATGATCCCCTCCGTCGCGCCTTACCTCCTGCCCGCGATCCTGACGGATGTGGAGCAGCTCTATCCCACGCTCGACCTGCAGATCCGCGAGACGCAGACCGACATGCTGGTGGACGAACTCCTGCGGGGCGAGCTCGACGCGGTGCTGATCGCCTTGCCTGCGCCGAGCGCCCAACTTGAGGGGATGCCGCTCTTCGACGACCGATTCCTCATCGCCGTGCAGGCTCAGGTGGCGGCGCAATGGAATGCTGAGGATCTGCACGAGCGCATCGGGCGGGAGCGCCTGCTCCTGCTGGAAGAGGGACACTGCCTGCGCGATCAGGCCCTTCATTTCTGCCATATCGCCAACATGCAGGCGCGAAAGGCGCTGGGAGCGGCGTCGCTCACCACCATCATGCAGATGGTGGCGGCAGGCCACGGCATCACGCTCCTGCCGGAGCTGTGCGTGGCCGCGGAGGTCGACCGCCAGCGCGTCGCGCTCATTCCGTTCCCGGACGATCCACCCATGCGCACGCTCGGCCTCGTCTGGCGGAGGACCTCGGGGCGTAAGAAGGATTTCACCGCCCTCGGCAACCTCATCAGGCAGGTGCGGCAGGCTCAGACGGCCTGAGCGAAAGGCTCCCCGGCGCGAGCCGGGGAGCCTCTCATCGGTGAACTGCCGGTCTCAGCAGCCCGTGAGCCTCGTGCGTTCTACCTCGAGGCCGAAGAGCGGGCGCACCCGGGTGCCGATCACGTTCCCGGCAAAGGCCGCGACGAGCCAGACCCAGCCATGCAGGCTGCCCGAGGCGATTCCGGAGAAATAGGCGCCGATGTTGCACCCATAGGCGAGACGGGCGCCATAGCCGAGAAGCAGCCCACCGGCGATGGCCGCGACGGCCGAGCGCAGCGGGATCTTCCATACCGGGGCGAAGCGTCCGGCAAGCGCGGCCGCGAGCAGGGCGCCGAGAATGATGCCGAAATTCATCACCGTGGTGATGTCGTTGAAGATGCTGCCGGTGAGTTCGGCCTGGCGGGCGGGCGAGGACCAATAGGGCCAGCTCGCCACATCGAAACCAATGGCGGCCGCGATCTTTGAGCCCCAGAGTGCAAAGGCGGAGGTCACGCCCCAGGGACGGCCGGCGAGATAGAGCGTCACGAAATTCAGGAGCGCCAGCGCCACCGCACCGGCTACGATGGGCCAGGGGCCGCGCAGGAAGCGGGCGAGGCCCTGACGCGGCGAGGGCGCCGCCTGGATCAGCCCGCCGTGACGGCGCTTCTCGAACACCACCGTGACGGCGGCGATGAGGGCGAAGACCGCAAGCTGCACGACGAGCGCCGGCCAGGGTCCCCACAGCTCCACGATCGAGATTTTGGGCAGGCTCGGGAGGGCCGTCCACCAATGCAGATGCGCCGCACCGACGGCGGAACCGGCGATGAAGCCCGCGAGCGTGATCAGCATGCGCGTGGAGCCGCCGCCCACCGTATAGAGCGTGCCGGAGGCGCAGCCGCCGCCGAGTTGCATGCCGACGCCGAAAATGAAGGCGCCCACGACCACGCTGATACCCGCCGGCGAGACGTTGCCGGAGACCGGCTGGCCGAGGAGAGTGCCGGAGGCTAGGACCGGAAAGAACAGGATGGAGGCGATCGCGAGCATCACCATCTGCGCGCGCAGGCCCTCGCCGCGCCGGTCCGCGATGAACACGCGCCAGGAGGAGGTGAAGCCGAAGGCGGCATGGTAGAGCACGAGGCCGAGCGCTGCGCCGAGGACGTAGAGCGCGGCCTGCCTGGGGTTGATGGCGGCCCCGAGGAGAGCCGCGCCGCCGATGATGCCGGCTGCGGCCGCCAGCGAGGCGGGGGCGTTGAGGGTCGAGCTCGCACGGTTTCCGACGGAAAGAGGCGAAGCCACGGCGGAGCTGGACATGGACGGTTCCTTGCTGCGTCAATGGAGGGTGGATCAGATGATCCGCGAAGTGAACATGTGGTTCGTTTTAAAGAACGTCAATACTTGTATTATGCGATATATTATCGATATTGAAATGTGAAATAAGGGAGGATTGCGTCTTTTCGCCCTTCGCCCGATGCTCCGCCGCCAACCTCAAGGAACGATCGCAACCATGGCCATCAAATCCGACGTCCCCTCCGCCATCGGCAACACGCCGCTGATCAAGCTACGCCGCGCCTCGGAACTCACCGGCTGCACGATCCTCGGCAAGGCCGAGTTCATGAATCCCGGCCAATCCGTGAAGGATCGGGCGGCTCTCTTCATCATCAAGGACGCGGTGAGACGCGGGGCGCTGAAACCCGGCGGGGTGATCGTGGAGGGAACGGCGGGCAATACCGGTATCGGCCTCGCGCTCGTGGCCAACGCCTTGGGTTTCAGGACGGTGATCGTGATCCCCGAGACCCAGAGCCAGGAAAAGAAGGACATGCTGCGGCTCGCGGGGGCGGAGCTGATCGAAGTGCCGGCGGTGCCCTACGCGAATCCCAACAATTACGTGAAGGTATCGGGCCGGCTGGCGGAGCGTCTCGCCGCATCCGAGCCCAATGGCGCGATCTGGGCGAACCAGTTCGACAACGTAGCCAACCGGCAGGCGCATATCGAAACCACGGGTCCGGAGATCTGGGACCAGACGGGAGGCGAGATCGACGGCTTCGTCAGCGCGGTCGGTACGGGTGGAACGCTGGCAGGCGTCGGCATTGCATTGAAAGAGCGCAACCCGAAAATTGCGATCGCACTCGCCGATCCCATGGGATCCGCGATCGCGAACTGGGTCGACACGGGCGAGCTCAAGGCGACAGGGTCGTCGATCACCGAAGGCATCGGGCAAGGACGGGTGACGAAGAACCTGGAAGGCGCGCCCATCGACGTGGCGTTCCAGATCCCCGACGAGGAGGCGCTGCCCGTCGTCTTCGATCTTCTGGAGCACGAAGGGCTGTGCGTCGGCGGCTCGTCCGGCATCAATGTCGCGGGGGCGATCCGGCTCGCGCGCCGGCTCGGCCCCGGGCACACGATCGTAACCGTGCTCTGCGATTACGGCACGCGCTATCAGTCGAAGCTGTTCAACCCGGCCTTCCTGCGGGGGAAGGATCTGCCGGTGCCCGCGTGGCTGGAGCGCGAGAGCACGATCGATCCGGGCCTCGTGTAAAGAATGAAAAGAAATGTCGCGCCTGAGCGATCAGGCGCGACATGCCGGAGAACGCGTCGCTTTAGGCGGCGGACGACGTGCTGGTCTCCGTCGTATCGCTCTCTTCCGGACGCGCCTGGTGGGCGCGGGAGAGATTGACCGGCGGGCGTGCGGCCTGAACTGATCCGTTCTTCGGAACCGTCGTGAAGTTCTGAAGGTCCGCCTGGATGCTCTCGAGGAGATCGATCATCCACAGCTCGCTTGCGTCGATCTTGTCGCGCAGCGCGGATTTCGCGATGTCGACTTTCGCCGAGATCTCCATCGGGTTGCGGGATTGCAACGTGCTGAAATCCTGCTCGACGGTGGCGAGCTCGACCAGAAGCTCATCGCGAAGCGCCCGCTGATCCTCTGTGGCGATCAGGGGCGAGTTCAGCATGCCGCGCAAGGCGGCCCAGCGCAGGCCGAGAGCGCTCACCGTCTGGGTGCTGCTGAGTTCTGCAAGTTTCTGTGTTTCAGCCACGAGATCATCCTCTAAATATTTGGGATTCGAACCGTGACAGAAAGCGGGATTGTTGTGGCGTGAATCGGGCAGGTTGGAAGAAAAGCGACGAAGCGCGCGAAAACTTCGCGGGCCTCAACGAATGAAGAAATACAGTGTCAATGCGGCGCCCACTGCGATCACCAGCCACCGGATCACGTTTGCCGGCAGGCGGCGTCCGAACACGACGCCGAGATAGCCGCCGATCACGGAGGCCGCGCCTACGACGAGCGTTTCGGGCCAGCTCACGAGCCCCGCTGCAATGAACAGCACGACGGCGACGAGCTGGATGAGCGTGGAGCAGAGATGTTTCGCCGAGTTGATGAGGTGAAAATCGTCGCCTTCGGTGATGGCGAGCGCTGCCAGCATCACGATGCCCATTCCTGCGCCGAAGAATCCGCCATAGACGGCGACGAGCGTCTGGAAGGCGAGACCTGCCGCCCAGGCGCGGGTGGAGGGATGCCTGCCCTCGCTCTTTCCAATACGGCGGGCGAGTGCCACGATGCGCGGGCTGGCGGCGAAGAGCAGCGTGGCGAACAGCAGCAGCCACGGCACGAGCAGGCGGAAGGCCTCGTTGTTCGTAACGGTGAGGATATAGGCGCCGCCCAGGCCGCCGATCAGGCTCACCACGCCCAGAGCCGCGAAGCGCCGGGCATTGGCGGCCAGCTCACGCCGATAGGCCCAGGCGCTCGACAGATTGGCGGGCGTCACCGCCACCGCGCTCGTGGCATTGGCCACCACCGGGGGAAGACCCGCCGCGACGAGGGCCGAGAACGTGAAGAAGGTGCCGCCGCCTGCAATGGCGTTGACGAGACCTGCCGCAAGGCCCGAAGCGGCAAGAAGCGCCGCAGTGGTGAGTTCCATGATCCGATCTGTCTGCTGGAAGGAGGGGGAAGAGCACGAGAGGCGCAGATAGCACGCTCACGCTTCCAGAGCCCATAGGGCGAACGTCTAGGAGGCCGAAAACGGCGAAAAGGCGCCGCGTGAGGACGAAAAGCCTTCGCTTTCCTGTGGATCGTAGCTTAAGCGTCCATTGCTCTCACGTCCCTGAAGGCGGATTTTAGAACGCATGTCGAACGTCATTCCCCTTGCTCCTCGCCTGAAGCAGGCCAGGTCCTCCGCTACCGAGGCGGAGGAGCGGGCGGCTCTGGCTGCGGATCTCATCGATCTGATCGAGCGCGTGCGGGACGTGACGGAACATGTGGCCACCCTGTCCGGTCCCTCTCTGTCGATCCAGCAGACCGCCCAGCAGCTTCTCGATGCCGGCACCGCCCTGGAGCGAGCCGTCGAGACGCTGACCGAGAACGGTGAGTGGGTGCCGTTCTAAAATCCTCGTCTAGAATCCTCTTCGGACCGGAGGAATTCAGCGCGAAACCTCATTTCAGGGCCTGCAGTCGCTCCGAGGCCTGAGTCATCCCAAGCGCCTGGGCTTGCGCGTAGAACTGCCGGGCCTTGTCCACATCCCCTCGAAGACCCAGCACCCCGAGCCTGGAGAGGACATGCGGATCGAAGGTTTCGGCCAGCAGGAAGGCTGCCCTGGCGTTGCCGTTCTTCACAGACCGCTCGAGCAGGAGACGGGCGCCGCTGATGTCGCCCTTTTGCAGGAGCTCGTCCGCGCGAGCCGTAAGCCGGTCGTCCGGATTGTTCGCCAGTGGGGGCGGGCCGGCCTTGGGCTGCACGGCTGGTGGCAGGTCCATCTGGGCAGGCACCGCAGCGGACACGATGGCTTCGGGCCGGGGAAGAGCGTTCTCAGGGGGCTGCGCGATTTCCACCAGGGCAGGCCTGTCCTCCCGGGGAGGGAGGCTGGATTCGGCTGGCGCAGGAACAGGAGCTGCCGGAGCGGCGGCATCCTTCTCTTGCAGAAGGCTGAAAGCCTCGGCTTCCAGCGGCACGGATTCGGAAACCAGCGGAATCGACCTCTGCGCGTTGGCCTCCCGAAGGGAGTGCAGCGCCTCGGTCGCGTCGGCGAGCTTCTGCGCGAGGCCGTCGCCTCTCGCGCTGGCCTGTGATACGGCTTCTTCCAATTCGGCGATTCGCGCCGCCGCCGCTGCCTTTCCGTCCTTGATCTCGTTGTCCTTGGCGGCCAGCAGGCTGCGCATCTCCTCCCGCATGCCGGCGAGCTGGCGCTCGGCGTTATCGCCCCGTGCGCGCTCGTGCTCCAGCAAGGATTCCAGGTTCGCGACATCCGTTGGCTTCGACGCGCCGTTCGGCTCCTTGGCGGCTTGCAGCGTCAGATAATCCGCCTGGAGATTCGCGAATTCACGCGCAATGGCCTCGCGCTGCTGCTGCTCCTGCCGCAGGGCGTTCTGCAGCTCGGACATCTTGAGGTGGGTGTCCGATGCGTCGGTCTCCAGACGGGTCGTGAGCGCGTTGTACTGCTCCATGAGATCGGTCAGCGTCTTCGTGACCATGCCGCTGTAGGCCTGCTCGTGATCCAAGGCTTCCTGCAATTGGGCGAGATTGGCCGTCTCCGCCGCGACGGGCGCACTGCATTCGCGAGAGACGCTCGCCGAAGAGGCGCTCGGCTCCCGAGGGCTCGGGAGATCGAGCTTCTGCAGGCTCGCGAGAAGGTTCGGATCATTCAGGCGATCGGCGAGGGCGATGGCGAGAGTTCCTGTCTCGATGGCTGCATTGATGCTGCTCTCCGCTCTCCGCAGGTCGCCGTTCCTGAGGGAGTCGAGAAGATCCGCCGCCAGGTGCTTCCGCTCCGAGGATGTGATGAGGAAGGAGAGCATCGCGGACAGGTCGTCCGCGGTTTCGGCCTTAACCGGGGCTTCCTGGCTCTCCGGCGCGTCGATGGGCCGGGCGGGAGGCGCCTCGGCGAAGGCGGGTCCCAGAAGAGAGAGGCCGATCAAGGAGGGCGCCAACCATCCGGCGGCGGGACGCGGAAACCTGGGTTGATGGCGCTGGTTCATGTCTGACCTCCTCAGCTGGCGGCAGAGGGCTCATTCGTGAGCCTTCCACATCGGCACTGCGGCAGCGTCGTCGCGCGTGGAATCAGTCTTGGCGGAGGGCCCGGCGGGAGGCTCTCTGGCGATCGTTGCGCCAAGCGAGAAAATCTTGGAAGAGGGCTTCGCGCTGCTCCGCCGAGACCGCTATGCCTCTGCTCTCCATGAAGCTTTCGAAAGTCTGCTCCTCGGGCGAGGGCTTGCCGGCGGTCGCCGCGCGGTCCAGCCAATCCTGCGCAGCCTTGATCCTCTCCCAGCCGGGAACGTCCGCGGCGAGATTGACCTCTTTCCATTTCGGATGGCGGCCCGGCTGGAGAAACTCGTCGAACCGAGAGAAGAACGCGTCCACGAAGCGCTTCACGCGGTTGTACCGGTCGGTGTTCTCCGGCCAGTTGTACACCGCGAGCAGGCTGCCGACCGCCAGGGTATCGACGGGCTTGTCCTGTGCGACGAGCTGGGGATAGTCCACCGTCTCGAAGCGGGCCGGGAAGTAGGATTCGGCGATCTCGCCCTCGAAGGGAATCGGGAGGAGATGAAATTGACCGTCGGTCTGGAACTCCGCGATAGCCCGGACGGGACGTCCGGCGACGTAGAGGGCGGCCTGGATCTCACCGGACTTGAGCTTCGCGTAGGATGCTGCCTGATCGAAGGTCGTCAGTTCGGGTTTGATCCCCAGCTTGTCGAAGATGAGGCGCGCGGTCAGGTTCGTGCCGCTTCCGGCCTTGTCGATATTGACCTTCTTGCCTTCGAGCTGACGGATATCCGTAATCTCGCGGCTCGCGATGATATGAACCTCCTCGTTGTAGAGGCGCGTGATGAAGCGCAGACGCCGGATCGCATCGTCCTGGAGGTTCTCCGCCTTCAGCTGCTCGCGCGCATCCATCTGCACGATGCCGATGTCGACGCCGCGCAGGAACATGATGTCCTTCAGGTTCTGCAGCGAGCCGCGCCCGATCATCGGCAATATGCGCAGGTCCTTGTTGTCGAGCACGTTCGCGAGATCGGCCGCGATCCGGATGTATGTGCCGTCGGCACCGCCCGAAACGACGCCCAGGGTGCCCTTGTTCGCACGGGATGCGTTGAAGCCCGGCATCGTCTGGGCCGGGGCGCAGACGATGCTCGAGAGGAGCCCCGCTGCGATGACGCCGGCCTGGATCGCCCGCCGGAGAGAAGGAGCACGCATCGCCACACGATCATGAACTCGACCCGCCATTCTCCGTCCTCCCTGGACTCGTCAATTGGTCGTTTATCGTTTCAATCGTTCTGCCTGACGAACGCGTATTGTGAAAATAGTCTTTATGTATCCGATGGCGGTAACGAAAGAATGGTCATCGTATGCTCATCATGAGCTCGGTCAATTGTATTTTCATATCGGATTAATACTCAAGAAGTGCTAGATGATAGCCACAAAGGAATATAACTTATCTTTATATTCCTTGCGTCGGCTCAATTTCTTAAAGCGTTCTTCCGTTACGTTCGTTGGGGAAGACCGGATATTGTCCGGGCGGCTACTGAAAATTTCTTATCGGAGCTCGACGCTTTTAACCGTCCATTAACCATGTGCGTTCGAAATCGGGGGGTATTAAAGGAATTTGAACTCCCGTGACCATCGCCGTTCGCCCCCGTCCCGCTCTTCGCTTTCGTGGCAGGTCCTTCATGGCCCTGGTCCTCGCGCCTGAAGTGCCGCTGAGGGACTGGCTCGAGGATCTCGACGCCGTGTCGGAGCGCTCGCCCGGATTTTTCTCCGGGCGGCCGATCATCGCCGACGTGTCCAGCCTCAAGCCTTCCAAATCGGAGCTGAAGTTTCTCCTGGCCGCCTTCAAGATGCGCAACATCCGCATCATCGGCCTCGAAGGTGCCGCGCCTGAGAATGTCGAGCCCGACATGCCGCCGCAGATCGCAGGCGGCAAGCCCGCGGGTGAGATCGACGTACCGGGCGCGGCCGATTCTGCCGATGCGGCAGTCTCCGCCGTCTCCGCGTTCGCTCAGCAGCCTTCCGCCGAGAAGTCGCTGATGATCGAAGGCTCCGTGCGTTCCGGCCAGTCGATCCTTCACCCGGAGGGCGACGTGACGGTTCTCGGTTCCGTCGCTTCGGGCGCGGAGATCGTGGCTGGAGGCTCCATCCACATTTACGGCGCGCTGCGCGGGCGGGCGATCGCCGGCTGCACGGGCAACGGCCGCGCACGCATCTTTTGCAGAAAGTTCGAGGCCGAGCTGATCGCGATCGACGGCCTCTACAAGACCGCCGACGACCTCGGCACGAAGTTCCACGGTCAACCCGTCCAGGTGAATCTGGATGGCGATTCGATCATCCTGCAAACCCTGGATTGATAGAGAGAAAGAGAGACGACAATGGCCAAAGTCTTGGTCGTAACATCCGGCAAAGGTGGCGTTGGCAAGACAACGTCCTCGGCAGCTCTGGGCGCGGCGCTGGCGCATGGCGGCGACAAGGTCGTTGTCATCGACTTCGACGTCGGCCTGCGCAATCTCGATCTCGTCATGGGCGCCGAGCGCCGCGTGGTGTTCGATCTCATCAACGTGGTGCAGGGCGATGCGAAGCTCTCCCAGGCCCTGATCCGCGACAAGCGCCTCGAGAACCTCTCCCTGCTTCCCGCCTCGCAGACCCGGGACAAGGACGCGCTGACCGAAGAGGGAGTGGCCCGCGTGCTCAACGACCTGCGCGAGAGGTTTGACTGGATCATCTGCGACAGCCCGGCCGGCATCGAGCGCGGTGCGACCATGGCCATGCGCCATGCCGATGTGGCTGTGGTGGTCACCAATCCGGAAGTCTCTTCCGTGCGAGATTCCGATCGCATCATCGGCCTCCTCGACTCGAAGACCGAGAAGGCGGAGAAGGGCGACCGCATCGAGAAGCACCTGCTCCTCACCCGCTACGATCCGGCCCGCGCCGAGCGCGGCGAGATGCTGAAGGTCGACGACGTGCTGGAGATTCTCTCCATTCCGCTCATCGGCATCATTCCTGAGAGCGAGGAAGTGCTGCGCGCATCGAACATGGGCTCGCCCGTGACTCTCAACAATCCGTCGAGCGCACCGGGCCGCGCCTATTTCGACGCCGCGCGCCGCTTGAAGGGTGAGACCGTCGAGCTCACGATCCCGAGCGACAAGAAGAGCCTGCTCGGCAAATTGTTCGGACGGAGGGCCGCATGAGCCTCATGAGTTTCTTCAACCGCCGCACGTCGGCGCCTGTGGCGCGAGAGCGCCTGCAGATCCTGCTGGCGCACGAGCGCGGCGTCCTCGGCGGCAAGCCCGACTTGGTCGCGCAACTGCGTGAGGAGATTCTCGCCGTCGTTCGCCGCCACGTGATGGTCGAGCATCAGAATGTCCAGGTGAAGATGAACCGCGACGCGGACATCTCGACGCTGGAGATCGAGGTCGAGATTCCGGGGCCTACTCCGGTCGGCGCCCGCTGACCCGGTCCGGATCATTCGGACGGCCCCCTGCCGCGCGGGGGGCCGTTTCAGTCATGGCTGTTTGCTCCACACGCCGATCTTCGCCTCCCGCGCGTGATCCGCTGCGGCTTTGAGTTCCGGCGTGGCCTCGGAGGTGGGTTGCCCGCCGCCGTTGTAGAGGATGACCCGGGACAGATCCTGTTCGCCGACACGGCAACGATAGGTGTCGTTGCCGCCTGCCGGCTCGCAGGTCACCTCGCGGCCCTGAAGATAAGTGGTCAGGTCTTCCGGCTTGCCTGCGCCCGGCGCCCATTCCACGCCGAAGAGGCGGACTACCTCGCCGTTCAGGGACAGAGTTGCGGTATCGATCACATCGGGCACGCCGCGCAGGGTGCGCTCGGTCGAGGAGCGGGTTGCTGGCCTCTGCGCGGCGGCAACCTGGCCGGATGCCAGAGAGCCCGTTGCCGTGGGGTCGCCGGAGGCCTGTGTGATGTCATCGGTGCGCAGAAGAAGGAACGCTCCGGTGGCCAGCAGCACCGCGAGAGCGGCGATGGCACCAAGGGCGAAGCCCGGGCGGCGGGACACGGGCCTCTCCTGAAGCTGGTCGAAGAAGGCCTGAGCGCGCTCCCTGGAGGCGGCGATGGAGTTCGTCAATTCCTGCCGAACGCCCGCCGCCCCGGATCCGTTGAGAGTACGGGACATCCTCTTGGACCAGCCGTGGAAGCGAATCTGGCCTTTGTGCCAATGCATGAGTGCTTTCCTGCCCGGCGACGGGGCTGGGCTGCTCTCCGGCTCCGCTTCGCCGGGGTCGAGCTTCAGCCAATCCCGCTCCGGAGCCTGCGGCCCTGGCGAGGGAGCGTGATGCATTGGTGCCCCGACGGTCGCGTCTGCGAGCGGCTTTGGCGGGGGAGGGGACTTGAAGAGAACCGGATGGAGCGTGCGCAGCTCCGCGATGAGGTCGTGCAGGGTGAACGGAACCTGCCGCCCGTTCTTCTCGGTCATGCGGGGCTGCCCGGCGGGATCGATCACGGTGAGCTTCAGCTCGCCGTCGGCATTGGATGGGCGCAGGGACGATTCGATGATGAGTTCCAGGGCCCGGCGCGCATCGTCCGTGGGGTTGAGCTTTTCGACTTCGGCATGGATCAGCGCGCGCATCCGTTCTCTCAGCTGCACGGCGTTGCCGATCGGCGTGTTGCGGAGCTTCTCAGACGTCTCGCGATGAGAGGTGACGTCACTCATTCGAGGTTTCCTCCAGAGCAAGGGTGCGCTTGCGGGTCTGCTTGAGCAACGTGCTGTGCTCGGCGACGATCACAGGCTTCTCCCCGATGAATTCCACGATGAGTCGAAGGGCTCCCGATCCTTCCGAGATGCGGCGGCGCTTCGGATTGACGGCCGTATAGTCGAAGACCATATGCACGGTGCAGACGGTACCGTCGGGCTTGCACTCGGCTCCGATGCTATTGGGACGTGGGCGATATTCGCGTTCGGGCCAGCGGCGGACGAAACGCCGCTTCTCCTTGTGCAGCTGTTCCCGGCTGACGGTGCGGCCGTGAAAGAGGACACGAAGCGCGTAAAGCTCGGCCGTGGCGTCGAGTGCGACATCGTTCCGCGCCGACCATGAGGTCAGGTAATCGATCGCGAAATCTTTCGCCACTTCGCTACGCGACAGGCGACGCTCGTTCTGTGATGGCGGTTGTTGCGGCTCGGCCGCCTTCTTGCGCGTTTCAGGGGCGGCGGGTTGTGAAGGTTGCGATGCGGCCTGCGGGGGCTGCGTCGTCCGGTGCGCCTCGGGTGCCGGCGAGACGGGATGCGGCTCGGGCGGCTGCGATGGTTGCGCGGACGGAGCGGCGGGCGTCGACTGCGGAGCGGCGTCGTTCGCCGGTGGGTCGACCCAGGGTCTTGCCTCCTGGGCAAGGGCCGTCGAGCAGATCCCCGCGCTCAGGACCGCAAGAACGGAAAGGGTCGATGTCAGCAACCGGTGCGCTTGCATGGAATGTTCCGAACAGCTTTCTCTGCTTGAAAAAGATGACCGGGGAAAAGCGGGCTGGACGGTTCCGAGTTCCATCGAAGCCCGCTTTGAAGGGCTTGATCAAAGCTCCGCAACGGTGACCGGAGCGACGCCTTTCAGGCCGATGGCCTCGGCCGAGGCGCGGGAGAGATCGATAACGCGACCATGCGCATAGGGGCCGCGGTCGTTGATGCGCACCACCACCGATTTTCCAGTCCGCTTGTTCACGACGCGCACCCGGGTGCCGAAGGGAAGAGTGCGGTGCGCGGCCGTCATGGCATTGGTGTTGAAGGTCTCACCGCTTGCGGTCTTCCGCCCGTGGAATCCAGGGCCGTACCATGATGCGCGGCCGTTCTGAACGACTTTTCCGGATGTCTTCTCCGGGTGGGCCTGCGCCATCGAGGCGGGCATGACAACGATAGCCGAAAGAATAAGACCTGCCAGTTTAAGTGTTACCTTACCTTGATCCACAATGCATTCCCTTGTTGTTGTAGAGGGCGTGCAAGATGAAGACTAATAAGGCGACAATGAGACCTTCATTGTTGCTGAACGCGGCAGTTTATAATCCGGATGCTCAATGAATGTTCATGTGTATTGAAAAATATTATAACGGTTTGTAGGTTATAGCCTGGGCCCGCGCGGAATGACGACGAGCGGGAACAGGAGGGCTTGTCCCGATCAGAAGCATTCATCGAAAGCATGGCGCCGGTGTGGTCTTTGCACTTCCCATGGACCCGAAACGAATCTTTAGTCGTGTCTTCAACGACCTCCAGGCCCGCAGCGTCCGTATGCGGGCCACTTTTTTGAGCCGTACATGACCATCGCCTCCGAGACCGCTGAAAAAAGCGAGGATTCACCCACCGTCTCCAACCAGCCTTCTCACGGGCCTGCCCAGTCTCCGGTACGGGGCATTCTGCTTCTCGTGGCATCCACCGTCTTCTTCTCCCTGTGCGATGTGATCACCAAGCATCTGACCGCCACCCTGCCCGCGGTCGAGATCGCCTGGATCCGCTACTTCACCTTCACCTGCATCGTCGTGCCCGTGATCATGCTCACGGGAGGCGGAGGATTGTTTCGTGCGAAGCGCCCGGGCCTTCAGGCGCTGAGAAGTTTCGGCATAATCGGCTCGACCCTGTTCTTCACGCAGGGCTTGCGATATCTGCCGGTGGCGGAATCGACGGCGATCTACTTCATCTCTCCGATCTTGATCATGGCCCTGTCGATCGTTTTCCTGGGCGAGACGGTCGGCTGGCGGCGCTGGATCGCGGCCCTTGTCGGCCTTGCCGGCGTGCTTGTCGTCATCCGCCCCGGCACGGATGCCTTTCAGCCGGCGGCCCTCCTGCCGTTGCTGGGCGCCACGAGCTGGGCCGCCAGCGCCGTGGTGACGCGCAGGATGAGCGGCAGCGATCATCCTCTGACGACGCTAGTCTATTCGGCTGTCCTGGGCTGCCTTGTCCTGAGCGTCCTGCTGCCCTTCAACTGGGTGACGCCGATCGGGAGCGAAATCGAGCTTGCCACTCTCATGGGCCTGTTCTTCGCCATGGGGCAATGGCTGGTCGTCCTGGCATACCGCTACGGTAATGCATCCGCGATCGCGCCGTTCTCCTATGTGCAGCTGATCTGGGCGGGAACGCTCGGCTACCTGGTGTTCGGCGCTCTCCCGGACGGCTGGACCATCGTGGGCGCGGGCATCATCGCAGCGAGCGGGCTCTATACCGCCTATCGGGAGCGTGTCCGCATGATGCAGGCGCGGAGGAGCCTGAGCGATCAGGCTCCCGATTGCACGACGCGCAACCGCGGGCGCACGGCGCGGCTGTAGAAGGTGAGTTCCACGCAATCCTCGACAGAGGCGCCTTCGATCAGGCGGTAGCCGAACTGCTCCGCCACCGCACGCACCTGGCCCAGATTGGCCTTCGAGATGCGGCGGCTGAACTGCGCGATGTCCTGGCTCATGAAAGCGGCCAGCATGCCGACTTCGACGCCCTGGTCGAAATCGATGCTGCGTGCCGGGAAACGAAGCCGCAATCCCTCGGCAAGATGGATGTGATGCATGTGGTCCCGCTCACTTCACGACGTTTCGGAAGGGTTATGGCCCACAACATCCTACCGCTTGTTTAAAGCCCTTCGGTTCCGATCGCCCTGTGGACGGGGCTGAAAGCTCGCCTGGATCCGAAAGCCCCTCAGGGCATTTATTCTTCCGCAGGCTTCGCGGTTGCCTGCGACAGAAAGGTGAGGGACGTGACATGAAGTTTAAGGCGCTGGGTGTCGTGATCGTGGCGGGTCTGCTGGGGCAGGGGGCCCAGGCCGCCGACATGGCGCAGATGACGGTGACCCGAACCACCCGCGTGACCCGCGTCGCGCCGGTCGTCCCGGAGCGTGCCATCGCCCGTCTGGCCGAGCAGGGCCTGGGCTATTCCGTCCTGCATGAGGGCATCGGCGTGCCGCAGCGGGGTTACCGGGTGCATGTCACCTGCACCGTCACGGAGACATTCGCGCAGACATATTGCCCGACTCCGGCTTACGAAGCCCATTGCCCGAGCGCCGCCATCGTCTGCCGTTAGGTGCCGCGGTCCTTCGGCAGCCCGGGACAGAGGTGAAGGGCGGCGCTTTGGCGCTTACCTTCCGTGCCGCGGCATAATAAGAACACGGCTCGTTCAGCGTGGACCGAGCAGCTTTGCAAGACATCACATCGACCGGCATCTATGGGACGCCTCCGGCAGAACTGGCCGAAGCGCCGGCGGGCAGCATTCAGTTTTCTCCCCTGATCCCGGGCTCCCGGAGGCTGGAGGATCAGGCGGAAGGCTCTCTGACGGATATGGTGGTGCTCGCTCCGCCCGGCACGGTGGAGCGGCGCTACACCGCCGCTCTGGCGCTGAGGGCGCTCGCTCCCGGGGGCGCGCTCACCATTCTCGCGCCCAAGGACAAGGGCGGATCGCGGCTCGCCAAGGAGCTGAAGGCCTTCGGCTGTGAGGTCGGCGAAATCTCCCGCCGTCACTATCGCATCTGTTCCTGCACGAGGCCGGCCGAGCTCGCGGGCATCGAGGAGGCTCTTGCCGTGGGCGCCCCACGCTTCGACGATCGCTTGGGTTCATGGACGCAGCCCGGCGTGTTCAGCTGGAACCGCCTGGATCCCGGCAGCGACCTGCTCGGTCGGAACCTGCCGGCCTTGAGCGGCAGGGGCGCCGATTTCGGGTGCGGCATCGGAATCCTGTCCCGCATCATTCTCTCCTCGCCGAAGGTCTCGCATCTGGCGATGCTGGATATCGACCGCAGGGCGACGGAGATGGCCGCGCGCAATGTGGAGGATGCGCGGGCGGAAATTCGCTGGGCCGATCTGCGCTCGGGCGTGCGCGTCGCGGGTCTCGATTTCGTGGTGACGAACCCGCCGTTCCACGACGGCGGGGCCGAGGATCAGAATCTGGGCCAGAGCTTCATCCGCAGGGCGGCCGAATCCTTGCGCTCAGGCGGCGTGCTCTGGCTCGTGGCCAACCGCCATCTGCCTTACGAAGGCGTTCTGAAGCCCCTGTTCAAACGCGTGACGCTCAAAGCGGAGGCTTCAGGCTACAAGGTTTACGAGGCCCAGAAATGAGCAGGATCGCCACGCTTCGCCTCGACAGGCTGCTCGCCAATATGGGCTACGGCTCGCGCCGTGAGGTGCAGCAGCTCGTCCATGCCGGCCATGTCATGCTCGACGGAGAGACGATCGCGCATGCCGACGAGCGCATCGCCATCACCCGCGATCTCCCGGAGCGCATGCTTGTTCGCGGCAAGCCCCTCGATCCGCCGCCGGGCGTCGCGCTGATGGTTCACAAGCCTTTGGGGGTCACGTGCTCCCACAAGGAGGCGGGCCCCCTGGTCTATGGTCTGCTGCCCGAGCGCTGGCGGCGCCGCGACCCGGCGATCTCCACCATCGGCCGCCTCGACAAGGAAACCTCCGGCCTCTTGCTCATGACCGACGACGGCAACCTGCTGCACCGGGTCATCTCCCCCCGCGCTCGTATTCCGAAGCGCTACCACGTGACCCTCGACCGCCCCTTGCGTGGCGACGAGGTCGAGATCTTCGCCGCCGGCACCCTGATGCTGGACGGCGAGGACAGGCCGCTTCTGCCCGCGCATATGGAGGCGCTGTCCGAACGAAGCGCCCATCTGACGCTGACCGAGGGCCGTTACCATCAGGTTCGGCGGATGTTCGCCGCTCTGGGCAATCACGTGACGGCCCTTCATCGCGACAGGATCGGGGATCTCGCCCTGCCTGCGGATCTGGAGCCCGGCCATTACAGGATTCTGAGCGAGGCCGATCTCGCGTCGATCTTCCCGCTCGCGAAGGGGGCGTAGGCGGCGGGATCTCGCGCCCTTTGGCCCGAGCCCTCCAGCCCATCGCCGCAAGGCACCCGTAGCTCAGCTGGATGGAGGGCTGCTGTCCGAAGGCGGGAAGATTTTCCGACCTCAGGGGCGTATCCGAATTCGCTGCCTTGTCTGCGGCATGGGTCTAGTTCCGCGGCACATCAACGCGCATTGAAAGTGCTGGCTGTGGTGAAGCTCAGCCGTCTGTGTTGATTCCCGCCTTTATCCGCCGCAATCCATCTGCAGTCAGCGGATCAACCCGCAGGATCGGGTGCCCTCCTACGGAGAAGCGCCGGGAAAATACAAGGCGAACATAGCCGCCATCCTGAAGAGGCAGGAAGTATAGCCCATCTGTCTCCTCATTGAGGAAGCAGCGTAGTCCTATGTAGAAGCTCTCTTCATAGCCCTTGACCGCTTGACGGATCGCCGGGTGAACCACAAGTGTTATGTTCTTGCTTTCGCAAACCTCTTCGACGGTTTTGAAACTCAACACTGCCGAACCTCACTTCTTAGGGCCAAGCGGCCTATACAGGTTCAACGTTGCTTCCAAGGATCAGGTCCGTCCGGGATCGGTCTTCTGCGGAATGATGAGCTTGCAGTTCTCAATCCTCTAGGCTATCACTTCGCGTTAGCACTCTCATGCGTCGAGTGCTAATCGTGCTGCTCGGCGCAGACGAGTGCCTCTCATTCAATGTCGAGGAGGCTCACCCATGAAGTTCCGTCCGCTGCACGACCGCGTTGTCGTCCGCCGCATCGAGGCCGAAGAGAAGACGGCCGGCGGCATCATTATCCCGGACACGGCCAAGGAAAAGCCGCAGGAGGGCGAAGTCGTCGCCGTCGGCCCGGGCGCCCGCGATGAGAACGGCAAGGTCGCTGCTCTCGACGTGAAGGCCGGCGACCGCGTGCTGTTCGGCAAGTGGTCCGGCACCGAGGTGCGGATCGACGGTCAGGACCTCCTGATCATGAAGGAATCCGACATCATGGGCGTGATGGAGCAGTCTGCCGAAGCGCAGAAGGCTGCCTAAATCAGCCAAGCCCCGAACAGATAAGAACCAACAGGAGTTCAGCCCATGGCTGCCAAAGACGTTAAGTTTTCTTCCGACGCCCGCGATCGCATGCTGCGCGGCGTCGACATCCTTGCCAACGCGGTAAAGGTGACTCTCGGCCCGAAGGGCCGCAACGTGGTGATCGAGAAGAGCTTCGGCGCGCCCCGCATCACCAAGGACGGCGTCACCGTCGCCAAGGAGATCGAGCTCTCCGACAAGTTCGAGAACATGGGCGCCCAGATGGTGCGCGAAGTGGCCTCGAAGACCAACGACATCGCCGGTGACGGCACCACCACCGCGACCGTGCTCGCCCAGGCCATCGTGCGCGAGGGCGCCAAGGCCGTGGCCGCCGGCATGAACCCCATGGACCTCAAGCGCGGTGTCGATCTTGCCGTTGCCGAGGCCATCAAGGACATCCAGTCCCGCGCCAAGAAGATCCAATCCTCGGATGAGGTGGCCCAGGTCGGCACGATCTCGGCCAACGGCGATGCCGAAGTCGGCCGCATGCTGGCCGAGGCCATGCAGAAGGTCGGCAACGAGGGCGTGATCACCGTCGAGGAAGCCAAGACCGCCGAGACCGAACTCGACGTGGTCGAGGGCATGCAGTTCGACCGCGGCTATCTCTCGCCCTACTTCATCACCA
>NZ_WURB01000043.1 GCF_009830105.1 Microvirga makkahensis | reverse complement strand
TGTTCTTGTTGGAGGACTTGGCTATAAAGTCCTCGACAGCCATGCGAGCGGCGACGGCCGAGCCCTCGCCGCCGATGTCCGAATAGGCGCCCGAACGGTCCGTCAGGACACCGAGCTTGATGGAAATTTGCGCCTGGGCTGCACCTGCAGCAAGACCAGTCAAAACAATGGACAGTAGTGCTGATTTAAATTTCATTCACTTCCTCCCAAATGCTCTTATTGTTCGGCTTGGAGCCGAGGGTAGAATGCGGCCTTTCAGGATGCTGTTCAAGCCCGCAGAGTAACGCCACCAGAGCGGGGTAGCTGCTGGATCAGCGCGCAGAACTGCGTCCACTGCAAGACTTGCGGCATCAACGACTCGAACCAGAACATCAGTTGGGTCACCCTCGGAGGGTAGCGGCGGGCCAAATTATGCGAGTATGTGCGCTCGGCATTGACACATGGGCTGCTGATAGTGTGGTGACGACAACGATGCTTCCAAGGGCCGGAACGTTTTTCCAAAACAGCACCGGACATGACCAGGGAAATCAGACCCGCGAAGTTGATTTCGAAATCAAATTCGGTAAACTGCCATTACTGAGCTGGGCAGTCTGCGAGGTGTGGAGGCCCGCGAATTATAGTGCAATTTCGTTCGAGGAGATGCTTGTGCAGCACGGTGAGTCTAGGGCCTTGTCGTGGCAGATCCGCAGGGATCGCTTCGGGGGTGTCTATCGTGCGGCGGGCAAGTGGCGGGACCAGACCATCGCCACGATGGCATTCCAGCAACTTCCGGAGACTGCCGATCAAGTCGCAATTTACGATGGCAACTTAGCCGTTTCATATGGTCGACTCGTAGGAGAAGCGCAGGCGCTCGCCGGCTATCTCAGGGCCATAGGTCTCACGCCAGGCGAAGTCATCTCGTATCAGCTGCCGAATTGGTACGAGGCTGTGGTCATCAACTTGGCTGCGGCAATCGGCGGCTTCGTAGTCAATCCGCTGGTGCCGATCTACCGGGATGCCGAAGTCGGTTTCATGCTGGCAGATTGCAAAAGCCGGATCCTCTTCGTGCCTGAGCGGTTCCGCAGTTACAGCTATTTGGATATGGTTCGGCGTCTCCGGCCAAATCTGCCGCATCTGATGAATGTCGTCGTTGTGCGCGACCATGAGCCAAGCGAGTTTGCAACGTTCGAGCAGACCATCTCGACAAGCGGAATGCATTGTGACCCGGCTACAGTCGATCCGGATGAGATCAAGCTCATTCTCTACACGAGCGGGACGACAGGCCGCCCGAAGGGTGTCCTTCACACCCACAACACAATCATGGCGGCGATTCACGCCTTCGGCGACTTCTGGGAAGTCACGCCTCAAGACATCATCTTTATGGCATCGCCGGTCAGCCACATCACCGGCTATCTCTATGCCTTGGAGCAGCCGTTCGTTCTCGGCACTCCCGCAGTGTTGATGGATATCTGGCAAGCCGACACGGCCGTGCAGCTGATGCGGCAGCATCAATGCACAATCGCCTTTGGGGCAACACCCTTCCTAAAGGAACTGGCTGAGGCGGTCGAACGCAGCGGCGAGCCTCTGTCCAGCTTGCGGCTTTTCCCATGTGGAGGTGCTCCTGTGCCTCCGGAGCTTGCCTACAGGGCGGCGCGTGCGCTGAAGCCTTGCACGGTCTGCCGGATCTATGGAGCGTCCGAGCTCGCAGGGCCAATTGCCTTCGGTGTCAGGAACGGCAATGCGAGACTGGCTGCCGAAACTGACGGCGAAATCTGGAATTCCGAAGTGCGCATCTGCGATCCTGCGACGGGACAGGATCTTGGCCAAGGCGCAGAAGGTGAGATTCTCGCGAGAGGTCCCCAGATCTCGGTCGGTTACCTTGATCCAAACGATGACGTGAAGGCATTCGATGAGCAGGGCTTCTTCCGCACGGGCGATCTCGGCAAGATCGATCCGCCCGGCTATATTGTCACGACCGGGCGGTCAAAAGATCTGATCATCCGCGGCGGGGAAAATCTCAGCCCGCGGGAAATCGAAGATCACCTCTTGGAACATCCTGCTATTCGCGAGGCGGCCGTCGTCGGCATGCCGGATGCGCGGCTCGGCGAAGCCGTCTGCGGATTTGTCGTATGCGAGAGCGGCAGGTCGATCGACCAAGTGGAAGTATCCCAGTTTCTCGTTGAGCGCCGTCTGGCCAAGCAGAAGATCCCAGTTCGCATCGAAGAACTCGAAGAGCTTCCCAAAACCCCCTCCGGGAAGATCCGGAAGGATCTTCTAAGAAAGATGGCGGCCGATCTGCTCCAATCGTAGAGAGGCGCATCCGCGGCCTATGCCTAAGCGCGCTGGGGCTGATTCTCCGATCGACCCATCACGCTCATTTGCCAGTCAACAGATCGTAGCCGCCTGAACAGTCCTTGGGCTATAGAGCCGAAACGCTGGTTACCTTCGCCTGAGGTCTCTTCCTGGTGCCCTTTGCTTTGGCGGGATCTCTTATGCGGCTTTCCGCCTTCGGCAATGCTGACGGAAGAGGACCTATACCCTCGAACAGGATTTTTGCCGCTTGCTGGGCAATTTCGTCCGGGGTGAGGCGGCCCGGCTTATACCACTCGACAGACCAGTTCATCATGCCCAATAACAAGAGCCGCAGGACCGATATGTCCAAGTCGCTTCGGATCTGGCCAGTCTCCTGCGCTTCCTTGAAGAGGACTCGCCACACCTGAGCGTTTTCATCAAGAACCCTCAGAAAATGATCTCGCAACTTTGCCGGAATTTGATCGAAGATGCGCATGTGCGCGGATACATAATCGTCTCCAGAAAGGGTGATCGCGAAATGGCCGCGAATTGCGGCTGTGATCCGCTCGCGAACGCTCGAACCTTCCGGAACCTCTTCCAAGGCCTTCCGAACGAATATTGCCGTGCGCTCGTTCGCAATGTTGAGAACTTCAGCGACAATTGCTTCACGGGACTCGAAGTAGTAGTAAATACTGCTGGTCTGAGTTTTTGCCTTTTTTGAGATGTCGGAGAGGCGCGCTAGAGCATACCCTTTGCGCCGGAAGACGAAAGCGGCCGCATCCAAGATGCGTGCGCGCGTTACTTCCGACTTCTTGGGCGTTCTTCCTGTGGGTGCCATCTTTTTCGCCCGACTTTGTTTCGTTGCTACCTGCATCAGTCTTCCTTGAGAGGTATCTCCGGTCAAGGATGATTGCGCCTGTCTGCGCCTCCTTCATCCAAGCCCGCATTACTGTATAACGCCGAGTGTGGCTAGCTTTTCTTTATCGCTTCGGCCAAGCCAGCAGATCGTGCCGACTGGAACGCTTCGGACAGGTGTGAAAGCTGGTGAGTATCAAAATGCGCCGCAAGGGCAACACCGAAGCCTTGTGCATCCAAAGTCCGATTCAGAGAGCGTTTCAAAACGCGCAGTGCGAAAGGAGGCGCCTCGGCGATTTTCTCCGCCATGGCGAGGGTTGTCGCCTCAAGCTCTTCGCGGGGCACCACCCGATTGACCATGCCCAATCTCTCCGCATCCGCGGAGCTCAGGCGTCCGCCCGTATAAAGCAACTCCCGCGCCTTTCTCTGTCCGAGCACCCACGGATGTACGAGAACCTCAACTGCAGCTGCCCCGAGGGTATGAACGACGGGATCTGCAAAGAACGCGTCCTCTGATGCGATAATAATGTCGCACATATTGGCTACCATGAACCCGCCAGCGATGCAGGCGCCCTGGACCTGGGCGATAACCGGTTTGGGAGCATTCAGTATGCGACGACAGTACTCGAAATAATGCTTCTCTTCATACATCCAGCGTTGCTCGACCGAGAAGCCGGAACGCTCCCGCTGCGCCTCCTTGAGATCGTGCCCTGCAGAGAAGTGGTCGCCTTTGCCGGCCAGAATGATCACCCGCACTGTGTCGTCCTCGACAGCCCTGGATATGGACTGATCGAGCTCGTCCAGCAATTCGCGACTCTCCGCATTGCGAAAGTCCGGCCGGTTGTGACTGATGCGTCGCACGGGGCCAAAGCACTCGACAGCAATGGATCGGAAATTCATCGCGTGGCCTCCTTGAAAAAGCGTTTGGGAGGGCCGAGGCGCTTCAATCTGTCGGCTCCCGGCGGCATCGGCACTTGCGAATGGATGGCCTGAATTCTCTCAAGTCTTGAGCGGAGATCGTCCGGGATCGCACAGGATTTCGGTGGCGGGCCCATGGTGACATGGATCGTAAGATACTGAGCGAGTGCCGCCAGGTAACCTTCCCGCTTATTGATGATCTCGAAGAGCAGATGCAGGCGCTTGTCATCCAATTCGAGGATTCTCGTCGTCACTAAGAGCCTGTCGCCGAGGAGGAGCTCCCGAATATGGACGACCTGAGACTCCAGGACGAAGTTTGACTGACCTGTCCGGGCTCTGAACTCGACCCCATAGTCCCATTCATTATGGGCCGCGAGTGCCGGATCCTTTACCGCCGCGAGGTAATAGCAGGCATTGACATGCTTGTTGCCGTCAATCCACTCCCGAGGCACCGCCATCTCGTATTGTGGCAAACGCGGATCAGCTCGATAGAACAAGCGCAACTCCGAAAGCGATTTCTTGGCCATGAGCTTCGCCATTGCTGGCGTGCGCGAATTTCCGGACGTGGCGCCGGCGCGCAGTCTCCGTTCGCCTTCAAGAATATATTTGGCCACGCTATGCGTCAACCATTTTGAATTGAAATTAAATTCTTTTTGTGCGTGTCAGGCTGGGCCGTTCCGGCTCCGGTGGCGGAGGGCTATCCTTTATAGTTCGATGAATATAGCTCAAGACTGTTGAGGAGTATAGTCCTGGACATGTGTCTTTTTAAAGTCGAATGCGATTTCGAAAATACGTTGACGCCGCTGAGAACCGGTGATTAACTTCCAACCAACGGCCGCGTCGAATCCAATCGGACGGCGATGGTCGACAGAACAAAAATGGGAGTGGCGGCTGACCATCTGGAAGTCCGCTGTGGAGGAAATGATGACAAGACGGGTTTCTCGACGAACTGTTCTGGGTGGTGCGGCGGCTCTTGGCGCAGTCGCGATCGGCAGGCCCTATGGATCTTTCGCGCAGACGAGCGGTCCCATCAAGATCGGAATTCTGCTGCCTCTTACGGGCTCGCAGGCGAGCTACGCTCCCGATTGCCAGCTCTCCGCTCAGATTGCGGTCGACCAGATCAACGCCGCCGGCGGCGTGCTCGGGCGAAAGCTCGAAATCGTTTTCCGCGACGACAAAGCCAATCCCAACGCGGCTCTCGCTGCGGCACGAGAGCTCATGGGGGAGGGGATCAATCTCTTCATCGGCGGTCTCAATACGCCGTCAGCGCTCGCTATCGCGGGGATCATGCCGGATGCTAAAAGCGTCCTGATCACAATTGGTTCGGTTGCGGATTCTCTGACGCACGAATCCTTCAACAGAAACTTCTTCCGTATTACTGACAGTGCTTATAGCCGCGCGCAGGCGCAGGCGCGACTTGCGGCTGAGAAGTATCCCGACATCACAAGGTGGGGCGGCATTCTCCCCGACGTGGAGTTCGGTCACGCTCTCTGGCGATCCTATTCGAGTGGTCTCAAGAGGTTCTATCCCCAGCTGGCAAACAAGCCGGCCGAGATCTCTGATCCGGTTCTGCAGAAGTTCGGCGCAATCGACTTCAAGAACCAGATTTCGAGCCTCATGCGTCAGCCGGTCGAGGCGGTCTATCAGTCTTTGACTGGCGAGGACTTCTTGACGATGATCACTCAGGCTCGTCCGTTCGGTCTGACGAGAAAGATCAAGGTCTTCATGGACCTCAGTGGCGAACTGGTTTTCGCCAAGACACTCAAGCAGAATCTGCCGGAGAACTTCTGGTCGGGCAGTCACTGGTACTACGGATCCTACCAGAACATTCCGGCGGGGCGCGCGCTCTATGAGGAGTACGTCAAGCGGACCGGCGATAAGTATCCGACCGGCTATATCGGGCCCGCCCATATGGCGCTGTATGCCTACGTCAATGCGATCAAGGCGGCGGGATCCACGGAGACCGACGCGGTCATCAATGCCCTCGAAGGGATCAGGTTCGAGAGCGCGAAAGGTGACATCTCCTTCCGGAAGGAAGATCATCAGGTGATCTCGGACATTAACCTGATCAAGCTCAATCCGAAGAACGATGAGCTCGGCTGGGTGGTGGCTGAGGAGGCCAAGATTCCCGGAGCCGATCTCCTGGGGGCTGCGACTCCTGGGAAGCCCCTCGTCATTCAGGACTAGCGGCGCGGATCCTTCCTTTCGACAGGTGGGCCCCGCCCGCCTGAGGATGAAAAGCTCGGTCGCCGGTACGACTTAGCGGCCCGATGCCGCAGATGTGCGGTGATGACTGAATATCCCTGGTGAAGCTGAATGAGTTTTCGTGGGCTTGAAGGAAAAGTTGCCCTTATTACAGGGGGCGCTGGAGCGATCGGGGCGGCGATCGTTGTGCGGCTGATCGAGGAAGGGTGCGATGTCGTCGCGGTGGACCGCGACGAGACCGCTCTTGAGAAACTTGCGCAGATCGTGGCTGCTGATCGCCTCCAGACGCTAACGGCCGACCTGTCGACCCAGGAGGGCGCACAGCGTGGCGTTCGACACGCCGTGGAGGTCTTCGGGGGCGTTGACCTGCTCGCCAATGCCGTCGGCATTCTTGGAAAGTCCGGGCCGATCACGGAATTGACTGTCGAGGATTTTGACCTCGTATATGCAGTCAATGTGCGGGGGATATTTCTCACGATGCAGTCTGCGCTCAGGCAGATGATCGCTCAGAGGCGTGGTGGTTCTATCGTGAATTTCGCCTCCGTCGCCGCGCTGAAGGCGCGCGCTGATCGATCTTTGTACGGCGCCTCGAAGAGGGCGGTTGTTGCTCTGAGCCAGTCGGCCGCTGTCGAGAACGGCAAGCATGGGATTCGCGTGAATGCCGTGTGCCCCGGAGCTATCGAGTCTCCGATGGTGGCCCGCCTTGCCCAAGAGGCTGGCATGGGGCCATGGGGCAGTACCGCCCGGCCCATCGAGCGCAACGGGCGGCCGGACGAAGTTGCAAATCTGGTCGCATATCTGCTCAGCGACGAAGCCAGCTACAGCACCGGCGGCGTCTACACCGTGGACGGCGGCTTGACCGCCTAACACGGGCCGACCCACGCATTGATCACAACTTGTCATGGAAGCGAAAATGGCTGCTGCAGCTGCAACAACAACCGACTTAACTGGCAGATTGGCCGTGGTCACCGGTGCCGCCAATGGCATCGGTCAGGCATCCGCCGTCCACCTCGCTCGTAACGGCGCGGATGTCGTCCTGGTCGACATCGACACAGAAGGGCTCCAGCGGACCGGTGAAGAAGTCCAGAAGCAGGGACGCAAAGCGATGCCCCTGGTCGTCGACTGCAACAAGCTGGAGCAGATCGTCGAAGCCTTCAAGAAAATCGAGGCCGATTATGGGGACGTTGAGATCCTCCTCAACAATGTCGGTCAGAGCGCCCGCGAGCGCGCTTCGGAGTTCTGGTGCTCCGAGCCGGAGACGTGGGACTTCATACTGAAGCTAAATCTCTACAGCACCCTCGCGTGCTCGAGGCAGGTCGTCCCCGGGATGCGAGAGAGACGCAGAGGCAAGATCATCTCGATCGCGTCGGAGGCAGCCTATATGGGCTCGATCGGCGTTGCCGACTATGCAGCCGCGAAAGCAGGCGTGATCGGACTAACCCGTTCTCTGGCGAGAGAACTCGCCCCTTTTCATGTGAATGTGAATGCCATCTGCCCCGGTCCCATCCGAACGGCGGCTGCTGACCGTCTCCCGATCTGGGAGCAGTATCTAAAAGAAACCCCAATGGGATTCGCAGGGGAACCGCAAGATATCGCCAATGTCGTCGTCTTCTTCGCAAGCGATCAGACCCGATACATCACCGGACAATCCCTGATCGTCAACGGCGGGCGTTGGTGGAGCTAGACGACAGAACAAAGCACAACAAAGATAGACGGAGGAACGATGGCTACGCGAGTTTCAAGGCGCATGATTCTTACAGGTGTGGCGGGAGCGAGTCTTCTCGCCGGGCTCGGAGTGCCGCTATCCAGGGCTTTTGCACAAGGCGAGCCCCTCAAGCTCGGATTCATCGGACCTCTGAGCGGGGCACAGGAGATTTTTGGCGCTCCGATGCTGGTTGGCGCCCAGATCGCCGCCGATCAGATCAATGCCGCCGGTGGCGTCAACGGCCGGAAAATCGAGATCGTCGCTCGCGACGACAAAGCCGCAGGCCCTGAGGCGGTCAAGCAGGCCCAAGGCCTCGTTGGGGAGGGTGTGCACCTGCTCTTCGGAGCGGTCCAGACCGCGGTCGCATTGGCCATTGGACCGCTGCTGCAGCCGTCCAATGCTATTCTGATCTCCTGCGCGGCCATCGCGGACAGCCTCACGCATGAGAACTTCAATCCCCATTACTTCCGGATCAGCGACAATTCCTACATGCGATACCGCGCCCTCGCGCGGGTGATGGCCGAGAAGCATCCCGAAATAAGCAAGTGGACGGGCATCTTTCCAGATGCGGCGTACGGACATCAATCGTGGGACGGCTTCGTCGACGGGTTGAAGGAGTACTATTCCAGTCTCGCCAAGAAGGACGTCGAGATCATCGAACCGGTCCTGACCAAGTTCGGAGCCACGGACTTCAAGCCACAGCTCACGACCCTGATGAGGTCTCCGGCAGAAGGCCTCTTCAACAACACGAACGGCGCCGATGCCGTCACTCTTATCGCCCAGGGCGCCAATTTCGGCCTGTCGCGCAAGTTTAAGGCGATTGCGGACGGAGCCAACGAGTTCAACGTCCCAAAAGCTCTCGGCAAGCGCATGATCCCGAACTTCTGGACTGCCATGCACTGGTACTACGGCGGGTATCAGGACACTGAGATGGGCAAGAAACTCTACGAGGATTATGTCGCAAAGACCGGGGACAAGCTTCCCATCGGGTATGTCGAGCAGGGTCATGCCGCAGTCTACGCCTACGCGAATGCGATCCGCGCGGCCGGTTCCGCTGAAACAGCCGCGGTCCTGAAGGCGCTCGAGGGAATGAGCTTTGACACGGCGAAGGGGCGCAGAACCTTCCGGCGAGAGGATCACCAAGCCATTCTCGACGTCAACTTCATCACCTTCGATGTCAAGGACACCGAGCAGGGATGGGAGGTGTCCGATTTCGTCCGTATTCCGGGAGCTGACGTGATCGAGCCACCCACGCCCGGAAAGGAAATCCAGTTCCGCTTCAAGTAGTAGGAGAGGGAGACCGGCATGAGACAGGATGTCAGTGGTTGGCAAGTCCGTTGGGATGACGAGCGCGCTCGTGCATTCAAAGCCGAAGGCGCCTGGGCCGACAAGACGATCGCTGACTACGCTGACGAGATGATGCGGTCCGACCCCGATCGAGTTCTGGTCGTCGACAGAGAGCGGGAGTTCACACTGCGTCAGCTGTACAATGAGGCCAGGACGCTCGCCCGAGCTCTCGTCGGACGGGGATACAAGCCCGGCGACACGATCTCGTTCCAGCTTCCGAACTGGTATGAGACCGTTGTCATCAACCTTGCTGCCGCCATGTCCGGCCTCGTCGTCCATCCGCTCGTGCCGATCTATCGGGATATGGAGGTCAGTTTCATGCTGCAGGACTGTCGCAGCAAATTGATCTTCATACCCGGAATTTTCCGCAAGTATGACTATCGCGAGATGATGCGACGGATCTCGCTCAATTTTGCGAATCCCGTTGAGGTGGTCGTGGTGCGCGACAGTTCCGATGGGTTTCTCTCCTATAGCGATCTCCTCGCCCAAGCAGACGATGCGACCGAGCTGCAGGGCGCCGATCCCGACGCGATCAAGATGATCATGTACACGTCCGGCACGACAGGGCGGGCAAAGGGCGTTCTGCACAGCCACAACACCCTTCAAGCCGAAAACCGTGGACGACTCACGCACCTGAATCTCACAAGCCATGACGTGATGTTCAATCCCTCGCCGGTCACTCACGTGACCGGGGCTCTTTATTCGCTATGCCTGCCCTTCACGGTGGGCATCACAACTGTGATGCTGGATATTTGGGACGCCGAGTTGGCTTTCGACATGATGCGCCGGCGGCAAGTCAACGGCATCGTTGCGGCGACAATCTTCCTGCAGGGTCTCGTCGATGAAGCCAAGAAGAGAGGAGAGACACTCCCCGATCTGCGGTTCTTCCTTTGCGGTGGAGCACAGGTGCCGCCCGATCTCATTCGCGAAGCAGCCCGAATATTTCCCAACTGTGTCGCAGCCCGGATCTACGGCTCAACTGAAGTTCCCTGCATCACCGCGGGAGTTAACAGCAAGGAGCTGCAGGACCTCGGAGCGGATACGGACGGCCAAATATGGCTCACCGAGGCCATCATCGCTGATCCGGCGACCGGCGTGCCGCTGCAAAAGGGTCAGGACGGTGAAATCCTAGCGAAAGCGCCTCAGCAGTTCCTTGGGTATATCCATGTCGAAGACAATGCCGATGCCTTCGATGAGAACGGGTATTTCCGCATGGGGGATCTCGGTCGCATCGTCCATGATGACTTCATCGTTGTGACGGGCCGGAAGAAGGATCTGATCATTCGGGCGGGAGAGAACATTAGTCCGAAGGAGATCGAGGATATTCTCTTCAATCATCCCGCTGTCGCGGACATTGCAATCGTGGCCATGCCGAACGAGCGTACGGGGGAAGCTGCGTGTGCTTTCGTCATACCACGGGAAGGGCAGAGCATCGATCTTGCCGAAATCAAGCGCTACCTCATGGAGTGCGGTACCGCGATGCAGAAAGTCCCGGAACGCCTCGAGATCGTAAGCGAACTGCCCCGCACCTCGGTGGGCAAGGTGCGAAAGGATATTCTCAGGCAGGCGGCACGGGAGCTTGTGGAGCAGGAGCTGCGATGAGCGGGAGCGGAAAGGAAGCCCTTGCCGGGCGGCGGATCGTCGTAACCGGCGCTGCATCGGGCATTGGACGGGCCACGGCGCAGATTTTCGCCGAGGAGGGAGCGCAGGTTGCGTTGCTCGATCGGGATGTTGCCAAGCTGGATGGTCTTGAGGGGGTTCCTATCGAGGTCGATGTTTCGCAAGAGGCTTCGGTCTCTGAAGCAATCGAGAAGACCGCCGCAGCTCTCGGTGGAATTGACGGCCTCGTGAACGTGGCCGGCATATTTCCCGTAGCGCGGCTGGAGGACACGAGTCTTCAGGATTGGGAGAGGACAATCGCCGTGAACCTTACGGGTCCTTTCCTCGTAACGCGCGCAGCGCTTCCGCATCTTCGCCAGGCGGAGTCGGCAACCATCGTGAATCTGGGATCGGGATCCGCGATCCTGCCGTATCCGGAACTGTCGGCCTACGGAGCCACGAAGGGCGGCATCGCCGTCCTCACGAAAGTGTGGGCGGCGGAACTCGCACCGCGCATTCGCGTGAACGTGGTCTGTCCCGGGATGACGCGGACCCGCATGGTCTCCGATTGGCACCCCGACCCGCAGGCTCTCTCGCAGAAGGCCAAGGAAGTCTACGCGCTGCAACGGATTGCCGAGCCCGAAGAGATTGCGCGTAGCATCCTGTTCCTGACGTCCGACGCTTCGAGTTTCGTCACCGGAGCGACCTTGGCCGTCGACGGGGGCCGGACCTTTCACTAAAGTGAAACCGAATTCGAATTCGAAAAGGTTTGACGCTGCGCAGTCCTATGCGTAGACTGCTCGTCAAATGGTATCAGCGATCGGGAGGCGGTCGGCGATGGCGCAGCGCATTTCTCAGCGGCAGGTGCGAGATGGATCTTAAGTTCTCCAAAGAAGACGAAGCTTTTCGAATGATGGTACGGGAATTCGTTCGCGCCGCGGTTCCTTCAGACATGGCATTGCGGACGCGCCAGGGCTTCCATTCGACCAAGGAGGATCTTCAAACCTGGAACCGGATCCTTTTTGAAAAGGGGTGGGCTGCACCCCACTGGCCGAAGGAGTATGGAGGCACCGGCTGGACTCCTCTGCAGATTTACATCTTTGAGGAAGAGTGCGCTGCGGCGGATGCCCCGTTTCTCAGCTATTTCGGGCTGAGGCTGCTCGGGCCCTTGATTTACACATTCGGCTCCGACGAGCAGAAGGCCGCGCTTCTGCCGCCCATTCTCAGCGGCGAGACCTTCTGGTGTCAGGGATTCTCCGAGCCGTCCGCTGGGTCTGACCTTGCATCCGTTAAGACAACAGCCGTTCGTGACGGCAATGAGTGGGTGATCAACGGTCAGAAAATTTGGACAACCGAGGCGCATTACGCAGATCGAATGTTCTGCCTGGCCCGGACTGACCCGACCGTGCCGCCGCAAAAGGGCGGCCTGTCAATCTTCCTGTTCGACATGAACGCACCCGGCATCTCCGTCCGGCCGATCATCACGATTGACGAGGGGCATTCGGTCAACGAGGTTTTTCTCGACAACGTGCGTATCCCGGCCGATGCCGTGCTCGGTCGCGTGGGTGACGGATGGACGCAGGCGAAGTTTCTCTTGAGTCACGAACGCGTGTCGAACGCTCAGGTGCCGCGTTCCAAACGGGATCTGGAACTGCTGAAGCAGATCGCCGCGCAGGAGAGGGCAGGGGGGCAGCGCATCATCGACCTTCCGGAGGTTCGCCAGCGCATAGCCGAGCTCGAGATCGACTTGTACGGTCTCGAATGGTCCGTCCTGCGCGAACTCTTCAACGGGCATGGCGCGAAGAGCCAGCCGATCGCGTCCGGTCTCAAGATTCTTGGAAGTGAAATCCAGCAAAGGCTGTCGACACTGCTCACCGACGTCCTCGGCCCGAAGGGCATTGTTCTTTACGACGAGAAGGAGGGCAGCGGGGACGATCTTCCTGGAAACGCGCCAAGCTACGTTGTCGGCTCGACAGCCAGACAGTTGTTTCTTCGGGCGGCCTCGATCTATGCGGGAGCCAACGAGATTCAGAGAACGATCATTGCGAAGCAGGTCTTCAATCTCTCAAGCTAGCACGGGTTGTCCCCGCAGCGCGCTGAGATGCGAATCCTTCTCATTGAACGAGCGATTGAAAAACAGATTTGAGGAAGCGGCGTTGAAATTCTCACTGACAGATGAACAAAGCCTCCTACGCGATAGCGTAAGGCGTTTCGTCTCGGAAGAACATGATCTGAACAGGCAGCAGGAAGCTCTCCGCAGGGACGCACGGTTCTCAGATGCGCACTGGAATATGTTCGCGGAGCTCGGATGGCTTTACCTCATGGTCCCCGAGTCCGCAGGAGGCTTGGGCGGGTCTGCAGAGGATGCCACGGTCATTGCCGAGGAGCTCGGGCGCGGCCTCGTGGGAGCTCCCTTTCTGTCAACCGCCATCCTGGGGGCGGCGCTGCTCGGAGCAGGGGAGCCTACCCCTCAGCGAAACGAACTCCTCAGCGGCCTAATGGAAGGGCGGTGCCGGCTTGCGCTCGCGCTTGAAGAGAGCGCCTCTCGCTACGAGGTGGATGCGATCTCTACGGCAGCCCAGGCCTCCGGGGACGATGAAATTGTTCTGAACGGCCAGAAGGTTCTCGTCCAGGACGGTGCCGATGCAGATGCGTTCATCGTCAGCGCAATTGCGTCCTCTAGAGGCGGCGGCATCAGTCATCTCGCATTGTATGTCGTTCCATCCTCGGCAGCAGGCGTGGAGATAAGGCGCTACCGTACGATTGACGGACGTTGGGCGGCGGATGTGAGCCTGAACAATGTTCATCTTCCGAGCAGTGCTCTTCTCATTCCCTCGAATCGGGCACGTGAGGTACTGGAACGAGCTCTTGATCACGCGCGGATCATCCTGGCGTCCGAGGCCCTCGGAGCAATGGAGGGGGCTCTTGCGATGACGGCCGATTATCTTAAAGGACGCACGCAGTTTGGGCGGGCGCTGGCGAGCTACCAATCGTTGCAGCACCGGCTTTCCGACATGTTCGTCAAGGTCGAGAACGCCCGCTCCATGCTGTATCGCGGGCTGTCCATGCTCGATGCGGAGCCGGATCAGCGCGCCGCGGCAGTTTCTGCAACTATGGTGACGATCAACCAAGCCGCTGAGTTCGTCGGAAGCCAGGCGATTCAGCTCCATGGCGGCATGGGCATGGCTGAAGAGTATCCCATCGGCCACTTCTACAAGCGGCTCCGGGTCATCGGCAAGTCGTACGGCGATCTGAGCTGGCACATGAACCGCTATACGCAGATGACTCCAATGGTCGAGATGCAGGGTGCCGCATGAAGTACGAAGATTTCACAAGGCTGTCGGTCACGACGAAAGACCGTATCACAACGATCACCCTTCAGCGGCCCGATACGTTGAATGCTGTGGATGCTCAACTTCACACGGAGTTGAGGCATGTCTTTCGTCTCGTCGCCGACGACCCCGATTCTGACATCGTCATCCTGACCGGGACAGGACGCGCCTTCTCGGCGGGTGGCGATCTAGCCTGGCTCCAGTCCATGATCGACGACCCGAGCCGCTTCACCGGAATCATAGAAGAAGCCAAGCAGATCGTATTCTCGATGCTCGAGTTGCCCAAGCCCATGATCTGCCGAATGAATGGCGACGCAATCGGGCTCGGTGCAACGCTTGCCCTGTGCTGCGATATCATCGTGGCGTCCGAGACGGCCCGCTTCGGCGATACGCATGTTCGCGCCGGTCTTGTTGCGGGCGACGGAGCGGCCGTGATACTGCCTTATGTTGTCGGCTTCATGCGGGCCAAGGAACTTCTGCTGACCGGGCAGCTGCTGAGCGCTGAAGAAGCGCACCAGATGGGGCTGATCAATCATGTTGTGCCGGCAGACCAGCTCGACGCGAAGGTCGACGAGATTTCCGGGCGACTGGTGCGTGGGGCCACGCAGGCTATTCGCTATACCAAGATTGCGGTCAACCGAGGGCTGCGTAAGCTCGCTCAAGATCAGATGGACGTGCTGATGACCTACGAGGCGTTGTCGAGTCAGTCCGCGGATCACGCAGAGGCTGTCCGCGCCTTCCGCGAGAAGCGCAAGCCGCAGTTCACAGGACGCTGAGGGTTTCATGGCCGAGCGCATCAGACTTCGCCAGATCTGCCTTCTTACTGATCGGCTTGAACCGCTCATCGATACATTGATTGCGGTCTTCGGCTTGCAGGTCTGCCACGGAAAGGCCGATCTCACGCGATATGGCGTTCCTTACGAGGAGCCCCCCGCGCATTCGGCTGCCTTCTTCTCCAAGCATGGACTTGCCAGCGCACAGCTTCCTATCGGTGACACATTCCTGGAACTGGTCGCTCCAACCCGTCACGATACACCGGCCGGCCGATATCTTAATCGCCGAGGCGGAGGCGGCTACATGGTGATTACCGAGGTCGAGCAGACGGACCCTTTCCTCAAACGCGTGGAGGATCACGGGGTCAGACTCGCCGGCGTGGTCGATTACCCCACCTATCATGAGCTTCAACTCGACCCGCGCGATATCGGGGCTTCGATCCTTTCGTTTTCCAGCCATAAGCAGGACGAGCCCTTCGATGGGCAATGGTACCCGGCCGGCGCGCATTGGCGCGACAGGGTCCAGCCCGGCTACAGGGCGATCCGCAGTGCAGAGCTTGCCTGTGCGGACCCGGCGCGAACGGCTCGGCAGTGGGCGGCGGTGATTGGAAGGGACGCGATCGCCGTTGGGGATGCCTTGCGCATTCCGCTGGATGATTCGGAGGTCAGGTTCGTCCATGACCTGGAGGGGCGGGGCGATCGTCTCGATGCGATTTACATCGAGGCCGACGATTTCTCAACGGCAACACGCGCAGCGCGAGAGGCCGGTCTCGTCGTGAGTGACGGTGCGATTGTCATTGGAGGTCTCAAATTCAGGGAGGTGTCTTCCGATGGCGCCAATTGATCTTCTCTTTACATTTTTGAACGGCTTATCCACCGGAATGGCGGTGTTCCTCGTCGCGGCCGGTCTGACGCTGATCTTCGGCATTCTGAAGATCCTCAACTTCGCACATGGCGCCTTCTTCATGATTGGTGCCTATGTCGCGTACTCGATTACTGGCAGCAATCCGTCGTCGCTGTGGATCTTCATTCTGGCCGCTCTCGTCGCGGGCGTCGTGGTTGCCGCCCTTGGTTTCGTCACGGACCGGATCGTTCTACGCCGTCTGCGAAACGTGGACGAGGCTTATACGCTGATTGCGACGTTTGCGGTCGTTCTCATCTGCTCAGGTGTCGTCAAGTTGATCTGGGGTGTAAACTACGCGTCGGTCAACCCGCCCCCGCTTCTCGACGGGGCGATTGCGGCCGGTCCTCTTTTCATCCCGAGCTATTCGCTGTTCGTCATCATAGCAGGGTTCGCCGTGTACCTTGCGCTCGACATAGCGATCCACCGGACCTGGATCGGGAAGCTGCTCCAATCCGTTGCGAACGATGGCTGGATGTCCGGCCTGCTCGGCATCAACGTGCCGTTTGCACTGACGAGTACGGTCATTGCGAGCTTTATGCTGGCCGGTCTTGCCGGAGGGCTTCTTCTCGCCAACCAGACGCTCTCGCCGATCCTCGGAGAAAGTTACCTTCTGCTGGCGTTCATGGCCGTCATCATCGGCGGGCTCGGGAATGTGCGTGGCGCCTTCCTGGCATCCGTACTGCTGGGCGTCATCGAGAGTGGGAGCTCGCTTCTCATCCCAAACATGCCGGGCATGGCGACCTACGTCTTTGTCATCCTGTTCCTGCTCGCAAAACCACAAGGGCTCCTGGGAGGGCATCGGATATGAGGCTCATAAATACCGTGCTCTTCGCCGCCTGCCTCGCGGTGATGTTCACCATCCCCTTATGGGCGGACCAGGGTATCCTCTTCATCGCCGGCTTGGTTCTGGTGGAGATGGTCTTCGCGCTCTCGTGGAATCTGCTTTTCGGATTTACCGGGCTGGCGAGCTTCGGGCACGCTGCATTCTTTGCCATTGGCGCGTATCTCTGCGGCTATGCGCTTCGGGCAGATATTGGAGCACCGTTTCTGCTCCTGATCCTTGCAGCGGGAGTTGCCGGTGCATTGGCGGCCGTCCTCACCGGAATCGTGCTACTGCGCCGCACGACGGGAATTCACCTGGCGATCTTCACACTCGCTCTGGCGGAAATTCTGCGGATCCTCGTGGGCTACAGCACCGCTCTTGGACGGGAGGACGGGCTTGCCTCCATCCCCCGTCCGTCGCTTGAGCTCGGGTTTGCGAGCTTCGACCTGGCCTCAGGCGAGGCATATTACTGGTTCTTGTGTATTGCGGCTTCCGTTATAGTGGGTTTCCTGTGGCTCATCTGCCACGGACCATTCGGTCGCATCCTGGTCAGCATCCGGCAGGATCCCGAACGGACCACGTTCATGGGCATCAATGTTCCGGCCTACCGGCTCGCCGCTTTCACGATCTCAGGGGCGACATCGGGAATGGCCGGTGCGCTCTACGCTCCTTGGGCGCAAATTGTTACGCCGGAATCCGCGCACTGGATCCATTCCACGCAACCGATGCTGGCCTCTCTGCTGGGTGGCGCTCAATCGTTCTGGGGACCCGTCGTCGGAACCGTCCTGTTCTCGATCATCAACTATTCGACCCGAAATCTGGTCGGCCTCGCCGAGCTGGTCATCGGGGTGGTCCTCCTCGTGATCGTGCTTGCAGCTCCAAGTGGCGTCGTCGGTTTGGTGCATGAGTTGAGGCGCCGGCTGACGGCGCGTGTTTCTCATGCCGGGCCCGGGGCAGAAGGCAAGGCTGGTTCAAAAGGCAAATTCGTTCAGGAGGCTGCATGACGACTCTGTTGAACGTAGACAACGTCTACAAGAGCTACGGTAGCCTGCCTGTTCTCAAGGGCATTTCACTAACGGTGGAGGAGAAGGAGACTTTCGCCATCATCGGCCCGAACGGAGCCGGAAAGACGACTCTCTTCCGGGTGATGACGGGCGAGGTTCTGTCAGAGCGGGGTCGGATCACCTATGCCGACCACGACGTGACCGGCATGTCGGCACATGACCGCGTCCAGCTCGGAATGGGCCGAACGTTCCAAGTGGCCCGGGTTTTCCCCGAGTTCAGTGTTGAGGAGAACATCATCGTCGCCATTGAAGCACGGCTTCGGAGCCGTTCCGAAAGCTCGCTCCCGTGGTACAGGACGAGGCCGAGGAGCAGCGTGCGGGAGGAAGCGGGAGCACTTCTGCAAGATCTGGATCTCTGGAGCAAGAAGGCGACGGAGGCCAAGTTCCTGTCGCATGGGGACAAGAAGCGCCTCGAACTTGGAATTGCACTTGCGGGTAAGCCGCAAATCTTGATGCTAGACGAGCCGACGGCAGGCATGTCACCCTCCGACCGTATCGCGACTACAGAATTGATCATTCGGCTGAGAGCCGCCAATGCGATGACTGTTGTCATGACTGAACATGACATGGATGTCATCTTCGGCCTCGCAAACCGCATCCTCGTAATGAATCAGGGCGAGATGATTGCAATCGGCACGATTGACGAGGTTCGTGCCAATCCGATCGTCCGCGAGGTTTATCTAGGCAAGGAAATGTACGGTGCTGACGGTTGAAAACTTGACAGCCTTCTATGGCGAAAGCCAAATCCTGCACGATGTGTCGCTCGCCGTCGACAACGGTGGGCGCGTCGCCATCGTCGGTAGAAATGGTGCGGGAAAGTCGACCCTTTTCAAAAGCATCATGAATGCTGGGCCACGAGCTGTCGGGAAAATTCTGTGGAACGGCGTAGATCTCGGCAGCACTCCGAGCTACAAGCGTGTACGCGCAGGCTTAGCCTTGGTCCCTGAAGACCGCCGCATCTTTGGCCATGTGACGGTGCTGGAAAACATCGCCATGTCCCAATACGGCGTCTTGGCCGGCGAGACACCTCTCGACCCCGAATCCGTAATCCAGCGTTTTCCGATGCTCGTTCCGCTCAAAGACAGGCTCGGCGGACAGCTGAGCGGCGGACAGCAGCAGATGGTCGCCGTTGCGCGGGCGATCGCAGCGCGACCCAGGCTGATGATGCTGGACGAGCCGACGGAAGGTCTTGCACCGATAATCATTGAGCAACTCGCCAAGGATGTGGTTACCGTCTGCAACGAGAACGAGGCAGGCCTCCTCCTGAGCGAGCAGAATCTCTGGTTTGCGAAGCAATGCACAGATCGGGTCTATGTGATCGACACCGGACGGATTGTTTTCGAAGGTGATTGGGCCACGCTCGACGAAAACGCGGATATCAAGCAGCGCTACTTGGCAGTGTGAGTTGACCGAGGTGGTAGGATTGTGACAGACGAGATAACGGACTGCAGCATCTACGATTACATTATCGTCGGGGCAGGGTCGGCAGGTTGCGTGCTTGCGAACCGGCTGTCTAAGGACGCCCAGAACTCGGTTTGCCTCCTCGAGGCTGGCGGAAAGGACAATTGGATTTGGTTTCACATCCCGGTCGGCTATCTGTTCGCGATCGGCAACCCCCGCGCCGATTGGATGTTCAAGACGGAATCCGAAGCAGGCCTGAACGGACGCGTGCTGAACTACCCTCGCGGCAAGGTGCTTGGCGGATCCTCGGCCATCAACGCCATGATCTATATGCGCGGCCAGAAAGAAGATTACGATAATTGGCGTCAGCTCGGCTTGGAAGGTTGGGGCTGGGATGATGTGAAGCCTATCTTCCGTCAGCACGTGGACCATTGCCTTGGCGTAGGCGAACATCATGGCACGGGTGGAGAGTGGCGCGTGGAGGAGTCCCGCGTCCGGTGGGAGATCCTCGATGCGTTCATTGAGGCCGCCGGCGAGGCGGGATTTCCCCGCGTCAGCGATTTTAATACCGGAAACAACGAGGGAATCGCATACTTCCACGTCAACCAGAAGAATGGGCGGCGCTGGTCTTCGGCGCGGGCCTTCTTGAAGCCTATACTATCCCGGAAGAACCTAAAGGTCGAGACCCACGCCCACGCCACGCGTATTCTGTTCGAGGGCAAGCGAGCCGTAGGCATAGAATTCTTGCAGGACGGCGCAGTGCGGCGCATCCGTGCGCGCGGGGAGGTGATCTTGTCGGCCGGAGCCATCGCGTCACCGCAGCTGCTGCAGCTATCCGGCATCGGAGATGGCGCCTTCCTTCAGCAGCATGGGATCGATGTGGTTCGCCATCTACCAGGGGTCGGTGAGAACTTGCAAGACCACCTGCAGCTGCGCCCCATCTATAGGGTCAAGGGTGTGCGGACACTCAACGAAGATTACCGCTCCCTGATCAAGAAGGGACATATGGCGCTCGAATATGCTCTCTTTCGCCGAGGGCCGCTGACCATGGCACCTTCCCAGTTGGGGGCCTTCACTCGGTCATCACCTAACTACGCGACTCCGAACCTCCAGTTCCATATCCAACCCCTGTCGCTAGACAAATTCGGGGAGGACCCGCACCCCTTCCCGGCTTTTACGACAAGCGTGTGCAACCTGCGGCCCGCGAGCCGCGGCACGGTGAAGATCCGCAGCCACAATCCAAGCGACCCACCCATGATTCGCCCAAACTATCTGACAGCGGACGAGGACCAAAGAGTGGCGGTTGATGCCCTGCGCATCGCTCGGCGCATCGTGTCTATGCCTGCGCTCCAGAAGTATCGTCCTGAGGAGTACAAGCCGGGTGCGCAGCTGAGGACGGATGAAGAGCTCCTGCATGGAGCTCGCGAGATCGGAACCACGATCTTCCACCCGGTTGGCACGGCCAAGATGGGCATTGATGCCGATCCAATGGCCGTGACCGATGCTCGCCTGCGTGTGCGTGGCGTGGAAGGACTACGTGTCATTGACGCTTCCGTCATGCCCGCCATTACCAGCGGCAACACGAATTCGCCCACTCTAATGATCGCTGAGAAGGGTGCCGCGATGATCCTTCAGGACAGAGCCGGGGCCTCGGCTCCCATGCTGGCATTCGCCTGAGGCAGGCGTCAGCGCCCCTGGCAGCCGTGCGGTCTGTCGTACATCGAGGCCATAAACTAGGTCGCAGGCCATTCAGACCCTGGTCTTGCTTTGGTTTAGAGCCGAAGCAAGACCAGTCATTCGCTTCTATCGAACGGTTACATGCAGGACTCGGCACAAGCCATGCCGCGGGATCCTCTTTTCACCTACAATGATGTTAGAAACACGATCCCGTGGGTGGCTAAGAAAGTTGATTTAGAATTCGATTTCGATAAAGTGTCATCTATGGCGGACCGGCATAGGACGGCCGAAGCTAGCTAATCAGGTACAATCTATGAAGAACTTTCGTATGGACAATCACGTCCAAGCCACCGTCCAAGCCCGATCGTGGCAGGTACGTCGGGATGCTCGTGCCGCGCGGTGGCCTTTGGAGAACGCTGCGCGGACCGCCCTGATCGAGGGAAAGCGCGCAATCACCTATGGCCGCCTGATCAACGAGGCCTGCTCTCTCAACGGCTATCTCACAATGGCGGGTCTCGTAACTGGCGATGTCATCTCCTACCAGTTGCCGAACCGGTAGGAGGCGGCGGTGATCAACCCGCAGTGGCAATGGGCAGTTCCGTGGACTCGGGGGGAGATTTTCGCCAGCATACCGAACTTCACAAACGTGAAGCTAGTCGTACAACTCAATGCAGAAATGCTCTGAAAATCTGGGGGAGAAACGCCATGCGCAGGTCAGCCGTATCAAAGGTCATTTGTCCGAGTTTTTTACAAACCGCTCTCACGGTCGGCATAGTGGCGATCGGGGCCTCGGGCGCCGCCTGGGCCGATGACGAAAGACCAGTAAAGATTGGCGTCCTCGGAGATCACAGCTCTCCTCTGGCGAACCTCGGCGGCCCAGCTCTCGCAGAGGCGGTCCGGATGGCAGTCGAAGACTTCGGCGGTGTAGTACTTGGTAAGAAAATTGAGATCACCACCGCAGATAATCAGGCCAAAACCGACATCGGTGCCACGATCGCTCGGCGCTGGTTCGATATCGAGAATGTCGACGTCATCACGGATGTAACCGGATCCGCGATAGCCTTTGCGGTCATGGAATTGTCACGTGACAAGAAGAAGAACGTCCTCGTAACGGCCTCAGGCAGCTCCGATATCACCGGCGCCAAATGCTCGCCGTACACCACCCACTGGAACTACGACACCTATGCGCTGGCCCAGACCGCAGGATCTTCTCTGGCAAGCAAGGGCGAGAAGTGGTTCTATATAACCGTCGACTATGCCTTTGGCCACTCGGTGGAGAAGGATTCCATCAGCGCAGTCACCCGCGCTGGCGCAAAAGTTGTCGGGGCCACGAGAGCCCCTCTCGACACCCATGACTTCTCGTCTTACCTACTCACCGCCCAGGCATCCGGAGCCGACATCATCGCTCTGGCGAATGCGGGCGGAAATCTCCACAACAACATGAAACAGGCAGCCGAGTTCGGCTTAACAGAGCGCGGGCAGAAATTGGTTCCACTCGTTGCCTTCATTGACGACATCCATGCCCTCGGATTGAACAGCACACAAGGCGTTCGCTTCGCAACAGCGTTCTATTGGGACGCCTCGGGAAAGTCCCGCGGGTTCTCCCAACGCTTCTTTGAGCGGACGAAGCGGATGCCCAACCAGAATATGGCGGCGACCTACGATGCCGTGACCCATTACCTGCGCGCCGTACAAGCTGTTCAGACGAAGGACGCCGAAAAAGTCGCGGCCAAGATGAGGGAAATGCCAGTCGGCGGACTGCTCAACAACGCTTACGTGCGCAAAGACGGGCGAGTCGTTTACGACATGTACGTGGTCGAGACGAAAAAAACTGAAGACTCGAAAAGCGGGTGGGATCTTCTGCGGGTTACCGATGTAGTCCCCGGTGCGAAGGCCTTCCGTCCGGTCGAAAGCGGAGGCTGTCCCCTCGTCAAATAGGGGCACCCTCCGCCAGTAGCATCGGCCACATCCATTCAATGATGCGACCCCGGACACGCCTCTCAGGCCACGTGGCGTGTCCGGGCTCTCAAAAACAACGGACAGATGTGTCCAATATTATGGAGGACTGCAGGTGACGGAAAAGGAATTCTCCAAGGGTGTCGCCGTCGTCGCAGGTGGAAGTGGGGCAATTGGTGGTGCGGTCTGCCTCGCACTCGCGAGGGCAGGCTCGGCCGTTGCTTTAACCTACCGTTCGAATCGCACCGCGGCTGAAAATCTCAAGGACAAGATCCTATCTATGGGCGGATCGGCAGATATCTGCCAAGTCGCAATCGAGGAACCCGCATCGGTTGCGAACTTCATCGACCGAGCACTGCACCGACATGGATCGATACACTCGGTCGTTTACGCATCAGGGCCGCAGATCCCCCTAAAGTATATTAACTCCCTCAGCCCTCAGGAATGGGCTGACGTCATGAATGTCGATGTGAACGGTTGCTTCAATCTGATCAATGCTGCGCTACCCCACCTCAAGGCGCAAGGTGGGGGATCGGTGGTTGCTGTCACGACTACAGCTGTCGAACGTGTACCTCAACGCGATATACTTTCGGCAGCCCCGAAAGCAGCCATCGAAGTCCTTATCCGGGGACTTGCGAAGGAGGAAGGCCGGTATGGCATACGGGCCAACTCAGTCGCCCCGGGCCTTCTCGAGGAGGGTCTCGGGCGCGAGTTCATCGATCACGGCCTAACGCCGGATCTAGTTGATAAGTTTCGTAGATCCGTTCCTGTGAAGAGGTTCGGGTTTGCTGAAGAGATTGCTGATGCAGTCATATTCTTGCTGTCGGCCAAGGCGCGCTACATCACCGGCCAGACGCTAGCCGTCGACGGTGGAATGCAACTCTGACTGACTCGCTCAATGTGGTGGGCCACCGCATGCATTATCGCCGACCTGCCAGTTGCCAGCCAGGCGTGGTTGAGCCGGACGCTGCTCCATCACGCCCTCGACACACGGACCAGCCCCCGGTGGATCAGGCCTCCCGACGGCCAGCATCTCAACCATCACGGTAAGAGCGAGAATGAAGACCGCAACAAGGCTCTTCTGCCGCACTATATCGATGCGGAATTGACGGAGCAGCTCCAAGCTGAGCGGGAAGTTTTGTGGTGAGTGAAAATTCCGCCGAGTTCCGTGAGGGACTGCGGCCCGTTGTCGAAAAGTGCGATCCGGATTTCCGGGTCGTAGAGTCCGATGCTGCCGTCCTGGAGAAAGTTCAATGAATACGACCGTTTGTTTTCCCAAGGGCACCCGAGTCGAGACCTGCGGGATCAAGCGCGCCGCCGTGATCGGCGCAGGCTCCATGGGCGCCGGCATCGCGGCGCAGTTCGCCAATGCGGGCGTTTCGGTCGACCTGCTCGATATCCCTGGTAACGACGCCTCATCCCGCAACGCTCCCGCGCAGGCGGGGCTCGACCGGCAGATGAAGGCGAACGGTTTCATGCACCCGGGCGCCGTCGGACTGGTGCGCATCGGCAACGTGGAGGACGATCTCGACCGCCTGGCGGAGGCCGACTGGATCGTCGAAGCCGTCATCGAAAAGCTCGACGTGAAGCGCGACTTGTATCGCAGGCTGGAGCAGGTGAGGAAGCCGGGCTCCATCGTGTCCTCCAACACCTCCACCATTCAGCGCGTCGATCTCATAAATGGCTTGAGCGACACATTCGCGGCCGATTTCATCATCACCCACTTCTTCAATCCGCCCCGCCCCATGCGGCTGGTGGAGATTGTCAGCGCTTCGGAAAACAGCCCCGAACTCGTGGCCCGGGCACGCGCCGCGTGCGAGACCATCCTGGGCAAAACCGTTATCGATTGCCGCGACACGCCCGGCTTCATCGCCAATCGTGTCGGCTGCTATTGGACCGCTATGGCCACTCTCGAAGGCAAGCGCCTGGGGCTGACGGTCGAGGAGGCGGATACCGTCATGGCGGCATTCGGCGTGCCGCGCACCGGTGTCTTCGGTCTGCTCGATCTCATCGGCATCGATCTGGTGCCGCATGTGTGGGGCAGCCTGATCGCGAGCCTGCCTCTCTCTGACGACATTCACTCCTTCGTCTTGCCGTCCGACCCGCTAGTTAAGAACATGATCGCCGCCGGTCGGTTCGGCCGAAAGGCGAAGGCGGGCTTCTATCGGATCGCTGCTGACAAATCCCGCGAAGCTCTCGACATGACGTTGGGCGAGTATCGCAAGGAGGCTCCCGTCAAGACCTCGGAGCTTCCGGGCAAGGGGCGTGATTTCTCCGCGCTCATTGATGCGGAGAGTCGTCCCGGACAATACGCTTGGAGCGTTCTGTCGAGGCTCGTGGCCTACGCGGCCGAGTGCGGTCCGGAGATCGCGGACGACATCGGCGCGATCGACGTAGCCATGGAGCTTGGCTATGCTTGGAAGAACGGACCGTTCAAACTCGCCGACCGCTATGGTGCGGCCAATATCATGATGCGCATGAAGCAGGATGGGCAAGAGGTGCCCTCCCTGTTGCAAGCGGCTGCCGAGAACGGCGGTTTTTACGATGCGCGCGGCCTTGCCTTGCGAACGGACGGGACGAGAGTGGCAGCGTCCATGAACGCTTCTCGCCTGAGCCTGCCCGCGATCAAGCTTGCTCGCCCAAGAGTGCTTGGAAGCGAGGCGGCATCCTTGTGGGACGCCGGCAATGGCGTGGCTTGCTTCGAGGTCCACACCAAGATGAACAGCCTCGGGCCGCCCGTGTTCGACGTTCTGGAAGAGACGCTCGGCAAGGTTGTCTCCGACTTTCGCGCCCTGGTGATCGGTAACGACGACTCCCGCGCCTTCTCGGCGGGGGCGGATCTCGCCTTCTTCATCGATTGTGTGCGTCGAAAGGATTGGACCTCGCTCGACAGATCAATCGTGCGCGGCCAAGCCCTTTTCCTTGAGATGAAGTACGCACCCTTCCCCGTCGTGGCGGCTGCGGCGGGCCTGGCGCTCGGCGGTGGCTGCGAGTTCATGCTCCACTGCAGTGCGATCGTTGCCCATGCGGAGCTCAACGCAGGCTTGCCCGAGCCGAAGGTCGGCCTGATTCCCGGATGGGGCGGCTGCACCCAGCTCCTGCTTCGCCTTGAGGCCGGAGGCGGGAAAGATGCGACCGAGGCAGCCTTGTCGGCCTTCGAGATCATTCTTGCCGACCGTCCGTCGTCCTCGGCTCTTGAAGCGCGCGACATGCATCTGGTGCGCGCAGGCGACGACATCGCGATGAACCGTGATCATCTCCTGAGCTATGCCATCCAGCGCGCTATCTCCATGGCGGACGCAGGGTACGTCCCCGAGGGCCGCGCCCGAATCCAGGTCGCCGGTCTGCAAGGAAAGCAGAAGCTCATGAGCGCTCTCCAAGGACGGCCGGATTCCGGCTCCCTGACCGAGATGGATATTGCGGTGGCCGGTATGCTGGCGGCGGTTCTCACAGGCGGCCAAGGTGCCAATCCCGCCAAGTCGATGAGCGAGGAGGAAATGATGAGCCTGGAGCGTGGGGCGGTGCTCGCCCTGGCGAAGATTCCCACCACGAAGGAGCGCATCGAGCATATTCTCGCGACGGGTAAGCCCCTGCGCAATTGAAAGAAGCAACGCAAGATGAAAGCTGCGCCCGGGCGACCACTGTCCGGTCAACGGTGGCGCGGCTTTCGTCCCCGTCTAACCGAATCTTCGGTTCGGCGAACGTCCGGCGTACGTACTATTCAGAGCAACAGACGAAAAGACATTCGGGGGACACCCTATGGCTCGCAACGTTTACATCGCAAGCGCTGTCCGCACCGCCATCGGAAGCTTCGGGGGTTCTCTGTCGAGCCACTCGCCCAGCCAGCTCGGGGCGCTCTGCGTGGCGGAGGCCCTGCAGCGCGCTCAAGTCCAGGGAGGTGAAGTCGGGCACGTGGTGTTCGGCAACGTGATCGTCACTGAGTCCAAGGACGCCTATCTTGCGCGAATTGCGGCCATGGAAGGAGGCATTCCGAAGGAGGTTCCGGCGCTCACCGTCAACCGGCTTTGCGGCAGCGGTGTTCAGGCCATCGTGTCGGCGGCTCAGTCCATCATGCTAGAGGATACGGATATCGCGGTGGCCGGCGGCGCGGAGGTCATGAGCCGCGCGCCGCATCTCCTGCAAACCTCGCGCTTCGGGCAGCGTTTAGGCGACGTGGTCGCCGTGGATCACCTCACCGGCATTCTGACGGACCCGTTCGGCAATGGCATCATGGGCGTCACGGCGGAAAACGTCGCGGAGCGCTTTGGCGTTTCCCGCGCCGATCAGGACGCCTTCGCGCTCGAGAGCCAGCAGCGCGCCGCCAACGCCATTAAGGCCGGTGTGTTCAAGTCTCAGATCTTACCTGTGGAAGTGACAAAGGGACGGACAGTTGCGAGCTTTGACACGGACGAGCATCCGCGCCTGTCGCCGTTGGAGGCGCTGGCGGGTCTTCGCCCCACGTTCAAGACGGACGGCACGGTCACGGCTGGCAACGCCTCTGGCATCAATGACGGCGCAGCCGCGGTCGTGTTGATGAGCGAGGATGAGGTAAAGCGCCGGAAGAGCGACTTGCTCGTGCGCATTGTTGGCTATACCCATGCGGGCGTAGAGCCGAGTGAGATGGGCATTGGGCCAATCCCAGCGGTCAGGAAGCTGCTGCAGCGCACCGGTCTGCGCGTCGAGGATTTTGACGTGATCGAGTCCAACGAAGCGTTCGCGGCACAGGCCTGCGCTGTTTCGCGTGAACTCGGATTCGATCCGGACAAGGTCAACGTTAACGGCGGCGCGATCGCGCTCGGGCACCCTGTCGGCGCTACCGGTGCGATCCTCACCGTCAAGACAATGTACGAGCTCAACCGCATTCGCGGGCGCTACGGGCTGATCACCATGTGCATCGGCGGCGGCCAAGGCATTGCCATGGCAGTCGAGCGCATCTGACGCTCAAGCCTCCTCATTGAGGACAGGGAGGAAGCCACCTGTTGACGCTTGATAGGCTTGCACGGTGCAAGCCGGCTCCGTCCTATACCAAGCAAAAGGAATTCTTTTATGAAGCTTCTTGTGTGCGTGAAGCGGGTTGTTGACTACAACGTGAAGATCCGGGTGAAGCCGGACGGGTCTGGCGTTGAGCTTTCGAACGTGAAGATGTCGATGAACCCCTTTGACGAGATTGCCG
>NZ_WURB01000042.1 GCF_009830105.1 Microvirga makkahensis | reverse complement strand
TCCGCGGCGAGCTGACGATCCTGGACGGCCGCTCGGGCGGCGGGGCGTCGGAGTACGGCGACGAGGAGCCGGGCCAGATCAGCCGCGGCGGCGAGTTCGGCCGCTCATCCCCCATGGAGCGCAGGCCGGCCCCAGCCTCGGGCGGGGGCGGAGCGCCTCGCTACAACGACCTCGACGACGACATTCCGTTCTAGTCGATAGGCCGTGACATCACTCCGAGAGGGGACTAAAGAGACCCAAAGGCGGCCCGGAGCCGCCTTTTCCTTTGACCGACGAAGGCGCCATGACCATCCTATCTCTCGATACCCTCTTCACCTGGATCCGCACCGAAAGCCCCACCCATGACATGGCCGGCGTGAACCTGATGATGGATCTCGTCGTCGAGCAGATGAAGGACGCGCCGGTTGCCATCGAGCGCGTTAAGGGCGGGCAGGGCCTCGGCGATGCGCTGATCCTGCGTGCCGGCCCCCGGACGGACGAACCGGCCGTCCTGGTCATGTCGCATCTCGATACGGTGCATCCGGTCGGCACCATCCAGAACGATCTGCCGCTGCGGATCGAGGGGGACCGGCTCTATGGCCCCGGCGTCTACGACATGAAGGCCGGCGCCTGGTTTTGTCTGGAGGCTTTCAAGGACGTCGCCCGCAAGGGTACAGCCGCCCGTCCGCTGATCTATCTTGTCACCCCGGACGAGGAGATCGGCTCGCCTATGACGCGGCCGCTCATCGAGGATTTCGCCCGCCGCTCGGCCTATGCCCTCGTGACGGAGCCGGGGCGCGACGGCGGCAAGGTCGTCACCTCCCGCAAGGGTGTCGGACGCTTCGACGTGCATGTGGAGGGCCGTCCCGCCCATGCGGGGTCGCGTCACGCCGACGGCCGCAACGCCATCTACGAGGCCGCACGCCAGATCCTCGCCGTCGAGGCCATGACCGATTACGCCCGCGGCGTCACCACGACGGTCGGCCTGGTATCCGGCGGCACGGCGGTGAACACGATCCCGCAGCATTGCAGCTTCCCCGTGGATCTGCGCGTCGAGACGGCGGCGGACGGCGAGGCGCTGACGCGGGCAATCCTCGGGCTCAAGCCCCATGAACCCGGCTTCGAGGTCACGGCCACCGGCGGCATGAACCGTCCGCCCTACGAATGCACCGTAGAAACGGCGAAGCTGTTCGAGCACGCGAAGTCGCTCGCGGCCGAGATCGGCTTCGATCTCGTCGCCGCGCCGCGTGTCGGCGGCGGCTCGGACGGCAATTTCACGGCGGCTCTGGGCGTGCCGACCCTCGACGGCCTCGGCATCGACGGCGACGGGGCCCACACCCTGCACGAATACGGCGTGATTTCCTCCATCGCCCCGCGCCAGGAACTGATGAAGCGCCTGCTGGAGACGCTGCGCTGATTGCGATCAGCGATCTGCGTGACAGGCCCGGCTTCGCGGATGCGGTCGCGGATCGGGGCTGGCGTGCGTTCTGGCAGGGGGGCGGCTATCTTCTCGAAGCGCTGGCCGGTCTCGTGCGGCAGAGTTTCGGAGCACGTCCCATTCCCACGACCTTCGTGGCTTGCGACATCGGGCGGTTCGTCGGTACGGTCTCTGTGATCGCCTGCGACGAGGAGCCGAGGCCTCACTACAAGCCGTGGATCGCGACCTTGTGGGTCGAGCCGGAAGACCGGCGGCGGGGCGTCGGGGCAGCCCTGGTCGCACGCGCGGCGGAGTTCGCCTTCGACGTCGGCGCCGCCCGGATCCACCTTCTCTCCCGTGAGAGGCGCCGGACCCATTACGAAAGCCTGGGGTGGGCCGTGCTCGAAGCGGATGCGCCGGAGCCGGGGCTTCATGGCCTGATCAGGGATGCGAAAGAGGGAACGTCTCGATGAGTGCGACATCCGAGAGGAGCTACCGGCCCAATGTGGGCATCGCTCTCTTCAACGCCCGCGGGCAGGTGCTGATCGCCCGTCGTCTCGGGGATTCCGGGCCCGAAACGATCGCGCCGGGGCACGAATGGCAAATGCCCCAGGGCGGCATCGATGCGGGCGAGGATCCCCTGGCGGCGGCCTGGCGGGAACTGCAGGAGGAGACGAACGTCACCCGTGCCGTCTATCTGGGGGAGACGGAGGGCTGGCTCGCCTACGACTTCCCGCCCTATGACGGCCCGCCTCACCATCTCTCGCCGTTCCGGGGGCAGCGGCAGAAATGGTTCGCCCTGCGCTTCACCGGCGAGGAGAGCGAGATCGACGTGACCCTCACGCACGGCAGCACCGTTCCGGAATTCGCCGAGTGGCGCTGGCAGGAGCTGGCCGATGTGCCGGCCCTCGTCGTGCCCTTCAAGCGAGCCGTCTACGCGGGCGTGGCGGAAGCCTTCGCGCGGTTCGCGGTGTCGCCGGAGCCTGTCGCCCGGAGCGCCTAGGGCGCACCTCAGCCGCCGCTCTTCTCGTCCGGCATGGCGAGTTCGGGATGCTTCCTGATCAGGGCATCCCGGTCATCCGCCAGTTTGTCCCAGGTGCGCGCCATCTCCAGAAGCTGATCCCGCTGCGGTCCTTCCGGAACCTGCTTGGCGAGGATGCGGCATTCTTCGGCGTGTTTGCGGTATTCGGACGCTTTCTTCATGGGTTCTTCTCGTTCAAGGGTCCAGATTTACAACGTCTGCGGGCGCAGCAGAGCGACGATGCCGTCAATGATGAACTGTACGGCGAGGCCCGCGAGGATCACGCCGAGCAGGCGGGTCAGCACCACGTTCCCGGTCACGCCGAGCCAGCGGGAGACACGCTCGGCAGCGGAAAAGACGATGAGACAACTCAGAATACCCAAGGCGATCAAGAGTATCAGCGAGGAGAGATAGACGAGGTTCCCGTCGGCCCGACCGGCCAGGAGGATGACCGCCGTGATGGCTCCGGGACCCGCCATGAGCGGGATGGCGAGAGGAAAGGCCGCGATATTGCGGATATGGTCTTCCGTGATGGCGATGTCGGCGGTGTGCTGCTTGCGCTCGTTGCGGCGCTCGAACACCATTTCGAAGGCGATCCAGAACAGCAGCAGCCCGCCCGAGATGCGGAACGCCGGAATGCCCACGCCCAGAAGGCGCAGGAGAACTTCACCCCCGAGGCCGAAGAAGGCCAGGATGCAGAAGGCGATCAGGCTAGCCCGGGTCGAGACGCGACGGCGCTCCTCGGCGGTCATGCCCCGGGTCAGCGACATGAAGATCGGAGCCAGGGCGACCGGATCGAGGGTGACGAGCAGGGTCACGAGGGCGGCGGAGATATAGTCGAGGAGCATCGGCTGGACCTTGAGGACAGCTTTGCTTTATGGGGTCCCCGAGCGGTTTTGGCGAGAGGGGCGCGCAACGATGTTCACGGTTTTGGATCGGATCAGCTGGCCCGGGCATCACGACAAGGTCAACGAGGACATCTGCGGGGTGTGCCGGGACTGGGCCTGGGTGATCGATACCTCGATCTTTCCCGGCACCAGTCCCGTCATGCACCCGAGGAGCGACGCGGCCTGGCTCGCCGCCTTCGCGGATGAGCGCCTCTCGAGCCTCGCCCCTCATGCCGAGGACGGCGCCGCCCTGATCCGGTACGTGATGGAGGAGGCTCGCACGGCCTACAGGGCCGTCGCGCCGCGGGAGCGGCACGAGGACTTCGTCTCCTGGCCGCTCGGCGCCATGACCCTGGTGCGCCGCCTGGGTGACGCCTTGGATGTGTGGACCTTCGGCGACACCACGGCCTTCGTGCGCCGCCCTGACGGGACCGTGCAGACCCTCGGCGAGGCTCCCGGCCTCAGGACTTTCGAGTCCGCCAAGGCAGCCGAACTGATGCAGGCGGCAGGCTCGCGGCCCGACGACATCCTGGACACGCCCGTTTTTCTCGATTGGCTCGGGGAGCGCCGTGAGCGGCAGCGCAGGAGCGGCGTTCCGGCAGCCCTCCTAAGCCTCAACCCTGATGCCGCCGGCCGTCTGCGCCACGAGCGTACGCCATGCGAGGACGGCACTGTCGTCCTGCTCGCCAGCGACGGTTTCTCGGCCCTGGTCGACCTCTACCAGGCGTTCGATGCCAAGGGTCTGATAGAGCACGCCATCGCCTCGGGCCTGGAGCCTCTGGCAACCAAGGCGCGGGAGATCGAGACGGGGCTGGATCCGGATGGCAGGCTTTATCCCCGGTTCAAGCTGAGCGACGACACGACGGCGGTCCTGCTGAAGGCCTAAGCGGACCGGCTCGCCCGCCTCCTCTCCCTCGTTCCCGCCATTCCGGGCGTTCCGCCACCCGGGGCTCCTCTCGCGTCATTCCTGGCCTCTCCCCTGGGGCGACCCTACTCGTTCATTCCTCGGGGGCGGGGTGTGTCCTCTTGCCTCTGGAAAACCCCTCTCAAAACTTGAAAAATGCGCGGAAAGCCGCCATCTAAGGATTTGAATTTCAATTGGATTCGCGAGGCTGCCTCACGGCTTGACGAAGCGGCATCTCGAGCCGCCTCTCGCGAAGGGGCAGACCGTTTTAAGAAAGACTAACCTTGACCGATCCGAACGATATCCGCTCCGGCGGCCCCGCGGGGGACCAGCCGGCCAGCGACATCAAGCCGATTTCCATCGTCGACGAGATGAAGCGGTCGTACCTCGATTACGCCATGAGCGTGATCGTGAGCCGCGCGCTTCCCGACGCGCGCGACGGCCTCAAGCCGGTGCACAGGCGCATCCTCTACTCGATGCACGAGAACGGGTACACGCCGGACAAGAAATATGTGAAGTCCGCCCGCATCGTCGGTGACGTGATGGGTCAATACCATCCGCACGGCGACGGCGCGATCTACGACGCCTTGGTGCGCATGGCGCAGGACTTCTCGTTGCGTCTCATGCTCGTGGACGGGCAGGGCAATTTCGGCTCCGTCGACGGCGATCCGCCGGCGGCAATGCGCTACACCGAGTCCCGCCTCGCCAAGGCGGCGATGCCGCTGCTCGACGACATCGACAAGGACACGGTCGATTTCACCCCCAACTACGACGAGTCCAAGGACGAGCCGACGGTTCTGCCGGCCCGCTATCCGAACCTGCTCGTCAACGGTGCCGGCGGCATCGCGGTCGGTATGGCCACCAACATGCCTCCCCACAATCTTGGGGAAGTCATCGACGGCTGCCTGGCCTTCATCGACAATCCCGACGTCTCCGCCGAGGAACTGATCGAGATCATTCCCGGTCCGGACTTTCCGACCGGTGCGCTGATTCTCGGGCGCTCGGGTGCGCGCTCGGCCTACACTACAGGCCGCGGCTCCATCATCATGCGGGCCAAGTCCGAGATCGAGGAGGTCCGCAAGGACCGCGAGGCGATCATCTTCACCGAGATCCCGTATCAGGTGAACAAGGCCTCGTTGATCGAGAAGATCGCCGAGCTCGTACGCGAGAAGAAGATCGAGGGCATCGCGGATCTGCGCGACGAGTCCGATCGAGACGGCATGCGCATCGTGGTCGAGATCAAGCGCGACGCCATGGCGGACGTGGTGCTCAACCAGCTCTATCGCTACACGCCCCTGCAGACGAGCTTCGGCGCCAACATGGTGGCGCTCAATGGCGGCCGTCCCGAGCAGATGACGCTCAAGGACCTGATCCGCGCCTTCGTCGACTTCCGCGAGGAGGTCGTGTCGCGCCGCACCAAGTTCCTTCTCAACAAGGCCCGCGAGCGCGCCCACGTGCTGTGCGGTCTCGCTATCGCGGTGGCGAATATCGACGAGGTCATCCGCCTCATCCGCACCGCGCCGGATCCGAACGCTGCGCGCGAGGCCCTCATGGGCCGTGACTGGCCCGCTCACGATATCGCGCCCCTCATCGCCCTCGTCGACGATCCGCGCCACAAGATCAACGAGGACGGCACCTATCGTCTCTCCGAGACCCAGGCTCGCGCGATCCTCGACCTGCGCCTGCAGCGCCTGACTGCCCTCGGCCGCGACGAGATCGGCGACGAGCTGTCCAAGCTCGCGGCCGAGATCTCGGATTATCTCGAGATCCTGCGCTCGCGCGCCCGCATCATGGGTATCATCAAGGACGAGCTGACCGAGATCCGGAATGCTTATGCCACGCCGCGCAGGACGCAGATCGTGGACTGGGATTCCGATCTTGACGACGAGGACCTGATCGCGCGCGAGGACATGGTCGTCACCGTCTCCCATGCCGGATACATCAAGCGCGTGCCGCTCTCGACCTACCGGGCGCAGCGCCGAGGCGGAAAGGGCCGTTCCGCCATGACGACCAGGGACGAGGATTTCGTCACCCGCCTGTTCGTCGCGAGCACGCATACGCCGGTGATCTTCTTCTCCTCCGAAGGCCAGGCCTACAAGGAGAAGGTGTGGCGCCTGCCGCTCGCCGCTCCGAACGCCAAGGGCAAGGCGCTGGTGAACATGCTGCCGCTCAAGCAGGGCGAGCGCATTAACGCCATCATGCCGCTGCCGGAAGACGAGGCGTCCTGGGACAAGCTGGACGTGATGTTCGCCACCTCGCGCGGCACGGTCCGCCGCAACAAGCTGTCGGACTTCGTGCAGGTCAATCGCGGCGGCAAGATCGCCATGAAGCTGGACGAGGGCGAGTACATCGTCGACGTGCAGATCTGCTCGGAGCACGACGACGTGCTGCTCACCACGGCCAAGGGCCAGTGCATCCGCTTCCCCGTAACGGATGTGCGCGTGTTCAAGGGCCGCGACTCCATGGGCGTGCGCGGCATCAACCTGGGTGAAGGCGACAAGATCATCTCCATGGCGATCCTGCGTCACGTGGAGGCGACCGGCGAGGAGCGCACCGCCTACCTCAAGATGCGCCGAGCCGTCATGGGCGAGCAGGTCAATGGCGATGCCGACGTGAATGGCGCGGACGATGCGGAGGAGACCGAGAACGGCAACCTCTCCCTCTCTCAGGAGCGCTATGCCCAGATGAGCGCGCAGGAGCAGTGCATCCTGACGATCTCCGAGAAGGGCTACGGCAAGCGCACGCTTTCCTATGAGTACCGCATCACCGGACGCGGCGGCAAAGGTATCACGGCCATGGCGGTCAACAACCGCAACGGCCTGCTCGTCGCCTCCTTCCCGGTGGAGAACGCCGATCAGATCATGCTCGTCACCGACGGCGGCCAGCTGATCAGGGTGCCGGTGGACGGCATCCGCGTCGTCGGCCGCAACTCGCAGGGCGTCACGATCTTCTCCACGCGCGACAAGGAGAAGGTGGTCTCGGTGGAGCACATCGAGGGCGAGGACGTGGAAGGCGACGAGGGTGCCGACGAGGCAGAAGCCGAAGGCGGCGAGGCCGCCGGGGAGTAGGCTTCGTCGAGTTCAGATCATCAAGGGGGGCGGGCATCGTCCCCCTTTTTCTTTGAGGGCAGATTACAGGAAGCTCGCGAAGGCGGCCGGGCTCAGGACGGCGACAGCGGTGGCAACCACGATGATGAGGCGGAGGATCATGGGGGCTCCTGAAACTTAACCATAGGTTAAGTGGAGTATTCCGCGTCCTTGTCCAGCCTGCCGTGTGCCAACGCACGGCTTGCCCAGCGGCCCCAATCCGGCTACGCCTTCACCTCATGACGTGCACAGCCCTCTATACCGGCAGCTTCGACCCTGTCACCAACGGCCATCTGGACGTTCTGCGACAGGCTTGCAGCGTGGCGGACCGGATCGTCGTGGCCATCGGCGTTCATTCCTCCAAGGCGCCCATCTTCACCACCGAGGAGAGGGCCGAGATGCTCCGGGCCGTCTGCGGGCCCGTGCTCCAGGCGAGGGGCGTGGAGCTGGATGTCGCCACTTTCGACGATCTCGCGGTGGAGGCCGCAAAGCGCCACGGGGCGAGCCTCATCGTTCGAGGGCTGCGGGATGGTACCGATTTCGACTATGAGATCCAGATGGCCTCCATGAACGCCGCCATGGCGCCGGACGTTCAGACGGTCTTCTTTCCGGCCTCGCCTCCGGTCCGCCCGATTACCGCCACGCTTGTCCGGCAGATCGCAGCTATGAGGGGCGACGTCTCGGCCTTCGTGCCGGGGCTTGTCGCGGAGCGCCTCAGGGCCAAATTCACGCGGCCATAACGATTTTTCGTTCCTCGAAGGAGAACCCAACCCATGAAGCGTTTGCTCGCCGCCGGTGCGCTCGTTCTGGCCGGCCTCGTCCCGGCCGCGGCCCAGCAGGCCAATGATCCGCAGAATACCGTCTTTCTCGACACGAAGGATGGCCGCATCACCATCCGCCTGCGCCCGGACCTTGCTCCCAGGCATGTCGAGCAAATCAAGACGCTCACGAAGCAGGGCTTCTATAACGGCGTTCCGTTCCACCGGGTGATCGAGGGCTTCATGGCCCAGACGGGCGATCCAACGGGCACCGGCACGGGCAAGTCGAACCTGCCGGACATTCCAGCCGAATTCACCAAGACACAGTACAAGCGCGGCTCCGTCGGCATGGCCCGCTCGCAGAATCCGAACTCCGCCAATTCTCAGTTCTTCATCTGCTACGAGGGCTGTGGCCCGCTGACCGGCCAGTACACGCTCTTCGGTGAGGTGGTGTCCGGCATGGACGTGGCCGACAAGATCAAGAAGGGGAACGCCGCCGCCAACGGCATGGTCACGAACCCCGACAAGATCGTGAAGATGCAGCTTGCTGCCGACGCGGAATAATGGGGCGAGCGCGGCCATTCGGAGCGCGAACGGCGATCGCCGCGCTCCTCCTCTGGGCGGCTTCCGCTGACGTGGTGGCCGCGCAGGAGGGTGGCCAGTTTTTCGGGCAGCGCGACTGGTACGAACCTTATGAGCCTCCGCCTAGCCTGCCCGAGGGTATCCAGGGCGTCGTGAGGCCGGACGCGAACACCGCTCGCCCCCAGCGCATCAACACGATACGTGATGTGTTCCAGGCCCTTCAGGCCTGCTGGCTCCCCCCAAGCGGGAGCGGCTATTCCGGGCAGGAGATCACGCTGCGCCTCAGCTTCAAGCGCAACGGTGAGGTCCTGGGGAAGCCGCGGATCACCTATTACAAGCCAGGAGCCGAAGGGGACCAGCGGAAGCCGTTCACGCGCTCCGTCCGCGAGGCTTTCGAGCGCTGTACGCCTTTTCCTTTCACGGAAAGCTTTGGAGCGGCCATCGCCGGGCGCATCTTTGCCTTCCGTTTTGTCGATGCCCGACCTATGTGAACGGGCAGAACTGGAATCTATTGACCGAACAAGCCACCTCAGGAGATACCGATGGCAGATCCGGAAAACACCCTCATCATGGAAACCACGAAAGGCCGCGTGGTGATCGAAATGCGCCCGGATCTCGCTCCCGGCCACGTGGAACGCATCAAGACTCTGGCTCGCCAGGGCTTCTATGACGGGATCGCCTTCCACCGCGTGATCGAGGGCTTCATGGCCCAGACCGGCTGTCCCCATGGCACCGGCACCGGCGGTTCCGACCTGCCGGATCTCAAGGCCGAGTTTAATGCCGAGCCCCATGTGCGCGGCACCTGCTCCATGGCGCGCACCAACCAGCCGCACTCCGCCAATTCCCAGTTCTTCATCTGCTTCGACGATGCCCGCTTCCTCGACAAGCAGTATACCGTCTGGGGCAAGGTGACGGAAGGCATGGAGAACGTGGACAAGATCAAGCGCGGCGAGCCCGTGCGCGATCCGGACCGCATCGTCTCCATGAAGGTTGCGGCCGACGCGGCCTGACCCTTAATCCTCTGCGCCGTTATGCCCGGGCTCGTCCCGGGCATCCACGTCTCCGGCCCGGAAAGGCGTGGATGGCCGGATCAGCTCCGGCATGACGTTCCGAGACATATCCATGCGCGTCGACCTCTTCGACTTCGAATTGCCCGAGCAGCACATTGCGCTTCGTCCCGTGGAGCCGCGGGATTCCGCGCGCATGCTGGTGGTCAGGCCCGAGAGCGGTTTCGAGGACCGGATCGTCCGCGATCTGCCGGATCTCCTGCAGGCCGGGGACGTGTTGGTGCTCAACGACACCAAGGTCATTCCCTCGCGGCTCTACGGCCTGCGCGTGCGCGAGGAAACCTCCGCGCGGGTCGAGATCATGCTGCACAAGCGGGAGGGGGCTGATCGCTGGCGCGCCTTCGCGCGTCCGGCCAAGAAACTGAACGTGGGCGATCGTATTCGCTTCGGAGAGGAATCCGAGAGCACGTCGTGCGAGCTCGTGCGCCTCGATGCGGAGGTCGTCGAAAAAGCCGAGGGCGGCGATGTGGCTCTTCGCTTCTCGTTCTCCGGCCCCTTTCTCGACGAGGCGATTGCCCGGCTCGGTGAATTGCCTCTGCCGCCCTACATCGCGGGAAAGCGTGCGGCGGACGATCAGGACAAGACCGATTACCAGACTGTCTATGCCAGGGACGAGGGTGCCGTCGCAGCCCCGACCGCAGGCCTACATTTCACCGATGAACTGTTCCGCCGTCTCGATGAGCGCGGCATCTCCCGCCAGTTCGTGACCCTGCACGTGGGCGCGGGCACCTTCCTGCCGGTGAAGGCGGAGGACACGCAGGAGCACCGGATGCATGCGGAATGGGGCACCCTCAGCGCATCAACCGCGCAGGCGCTCAACGAGGCCCGGGCGCGGGGAGGGCGGATCGTGGCGGTCGGGACCACGTCGCTGCGCCTGCTCGAGAGCGCTGCCCGCGAGGACGGAACCATTGCGCCCTTCTCCGGCGATACGGCGATCTTCATCACGCCGGGCTACCGCTTTAAGGCCGTGGATGCGCTGATGACCAATTTCCACCTGCCGCGCTCGACTCTGTTCATGCTGGTGTCTGCCTTCGCCGGGCTGGAGTGCATGCGTGCGGCCTACTCCCACGCCATTGAAACCGGCTATCGCTTTTATTCCTACGGCGATTCGAGTTTGCTCTTCCGGCGCTGACGCTCCATTTCTGCTCTTCGTGCCCGCACGGGCTTGAGCCGATCCGATGAGGACCGAATGACCACCGAGACCTTCACCTTCACCGTCAACAAGACGGACGGCGCGGCCCGCACCGGCGAGATCCGGATGCCCCGGGGCGTCATCCGCACGCCCGCCTTCATGCCGGTAGGCACGGCGGCCACGGTGAAGGCCATGTATCCCGATCAGGTGAAGGCCCTCGGGGCGGACGTGGTGTTGGGCAATACCTATCACCTCATGCTTCGCCCCGGCGCCGAGCGAGTGGCTCGCCTCGGCGGGCTGCATCAGTTCATGAACTGGCCCTATCCGATCCTCACTGATTCCGGCGGCTTCCAGGTCATGTCGCTGTCGGCGCTGCGGAAGGTCGACGAGACCGGCGTGACCTTTCAGTCTCACATCGACGGTTCGCGGTACTTCATGTCGCCGGAGCGATCCATCGAGATCCAGGGCCTTCTCGGCTCCGACATCCAGATGCAGCTCGACGAATGCGTGCGCCTGCCATGCTCGGAGGAGGAGGCGGAGCGTGCCATGCGACTGTCCCTCCGCTGGGCCGAGCGCTGCCGCATCGCCTTCGGCGAGCAGCCGGGCAAGGCCATGTTCGGCATCGTTCAGGGCGGTGCGGTGGAGCGGCTGCGCATCGAGAGCGCGCGGGAACTCGCCGCCATGGACCTGAAAGGTTACGCCATCGGCGGCTTGGCCGTGGGCGAGCCGCAGGAGGTGATGCTCCGCATGATCGAAACCGTCGAACCGCACATGCCCCGTGAAAAGCCGCGCTACCTCATGGGCGTGGGCACGCCGGACGACATCGTGGAGGCGGTGCGCCGTGGCGTCGACATGTTCGACTGCGTCATGCCCACCCGGGCCGGACGCCACGGACAGGTCTTCACCAAGCACGGCCGCATGAACCTCCGCAATGCGCGGTTTGCCGAGGATACGCGTCCGCTCGACGAACACTCGAAATGCACAGCCTCGAATACGTATAGCCGAGCCTATCTCCATCATCTCGTCCGCTCCAATGAGATTCTGGGCATGATGCTGCTGACTTGGAACAACCTGGCCTATTACCAGGAGCTGATGGCCGGCCTGCGCAAGGCTATCGCGGAAGGCCGCCTTGAAGACCATATCGGCGAGATCAAGGAGGGCTGGGTCCGGGGCGAGCGGGACAGCAAGGCCGAAATTGGCCAGCACGCCGACAACATCGCCATGCCGGCGGAGGGTTGACTGAGGCGGCGTTGTTCAGGTCGTGGATAACTGCACATTTCGGAAGCGAAATGAGGATTTCGGCTCCAAACCGGGGCTTTTCGATTGACCCACCACCAAAGAGCCCCTATTTCGGGCTCACTTCTGAGAGCGCGTAGCTCAGCCGGTAGAGCATCTGACTTTTAATCAGAGGGTCCTGGGTTCGAGTCCCAGCGCGCTCACCACCTAAACCCTGATACCGGCACAGGGCTTTACTGCTTACCCATGTTTGTGATTCCGTATCCTGTTTTCGACGGGGTAACAGCAGTCAAAGTTCGAGCAATCAGTACCAGCACCGCTTCACTGTGCTCCGGACAGCAAAATGTCCGCGACTGCGCGAGCAGCCGACCTCGAAACGGCCACGCTTAAAGGTAGTTGTTGGCCCGTTCCGCATCGTCGTTCTTCTACCGGGACAAAACCAAACTACCTAATGCTGATCCTTTAGGCAGTGTCCGTGATCTGCGAGCATCTCGATGATCCGTCACACGGGTATCCGCTTGTTGTCGCGGGAGACCATGGTCTCTCCTGTTCGCCGCGAACCAATCACATCAGCCCGCACCGTGAAGGTCTCCGGTTCGACCCGATCTGGAGCAGGGGCATCGTAGATGACCAGCAGGGCACCAGGGCCCGCCTCCGGCCAGAGCTCGAGCCCTTCAGGGTGGTCGGCATGCAGCCGGTACGGCAGCTCGGCCACCGCCTCGATCCGATCAGGAGAGATCACCCCAGAAGCGTCGTCCTGAGCCGCATCCCGCCAGCGTAGGACAAAGGCAGGCCCCTCGAGGGACATGGTTGGCCCCACCAGCAGGAGAAGATCATCGCCCTCGAACCGCATGTCGCGGACCCCTAAGCCACGGGTGTCCAGCAAGTGCTTGCGATAACGGTGCTCGCCATCCACCCGGCGGGCCTTGAGCCGATTCGGTGCTTTCTGCTCCAGCTCCAGGTCGAGAACCACAGCATGACCGCGCAGAACAGGTCCGCGCAGACCCAACCAGACCCGGCTTCCGCGCACCGCTAGTCCCTCCACGTCCAGGCCGTTCTCCTTGGACGGGATGGTTAGGAAAGGACCGAGGTGCGGGTCCGCTGCCAGCCACCGTTCAAGAGCGCTGTGCCTGTGGCCGAGCTTGAGCCATGCGGATTGCCGCTCACCTGCTGACCGGGCGAGGGCAAACGGGCCGGGAGCCTCCTCGACGAGGGGAATGCGTCCCAGAAAGTATCGATTGGGCTCGCGCTGGATCTCCTCCATGCGCTGCAGCGCCTGATCACGATCGTTCTCGTCTCGCTTGGGTTTCGAACGCTTGCGGGAATGGGATCCCACGATCCAGAGGAAACCGTCGGAAGCACACAGGCCTTCGATGTCCATCTCGCCATCCGCGCCAGCAGGCAGGTCGACCAGCCTGTCCAGGGCGACATGCTGGTGGTCCCCGAAGCTGCCGTCCTCCAGGCGCCGGAGGCGCTCAACACTTGCAGTCTCATCACAGGCCAGGAACAGGCAGTCGCCAACCCGCGCCACGGCGGAGAGGTCCTTGTGCAGCGGGTCCTCGACATGCCGCAACGGCCTCCAATCCGAGAAGGTGAGGGGGACCTGGTGAACGGGTTCTGCGGGACTGGTGTTCGACACGGTAGCTCCTGAGGTAAGAGTTGTGCTGGAGCATCAACGCACGAGTCCGGGCCGGATCCCATTTTCGGCACAACGTCTGGCAAGCTTCGACCTGGAGTTGCTTCAGACTACAACCTTGGCCGGCTTCACAGGCCGGAGCGGACCTTTGCGCGACCCTGCTTAGGAGTTGCTATCGGCCTAACCGGACAATGCTGTGCTCACGGTCATTCTGCGGAACCGCGGATGTATGCTCCCGGTTTACAGCCACGGTACCCGAGATAAAGCCACGCTCGTGTCGACGTACTAAAAATGCAGCGCGGCAGGACGACGGAGAGAGCGGCAGTGCAAGTCTTACGGCCCGGTCATACCTGTTGGCGTATCGAGCAGGCTGATCGCCTTGCCCTCATCATCGATGCTGCCGATTACTTCCGAGCTGTCCGGTCGGCCATGCTCAAGGCGCAGCATTCCATCCTCATGATCGGGTGGGACTTCGACACGCGCATCGAACTCGACCCGACGGACGGGACGGGTGAGTATCCGCGCCGGCTGGGAGCGTTCCTGACGTGGCTCGCCGAGACAAAACCGGGTCTTCACATCAACATCCTGAAGTGGGACCTTGGCATGGTGAAGGCCCTATGGCGGGGCACAACCATCTTCCGGGTGGCGCAATGGGCTTTGCACGAGCGCATAACCTTCAAGCTTGATAGCGCTCACCCGCCCGGCGCGGCGCAGCACCACAAGATTGTCGTGATCGACGACGCCGTCGCGTTCTGCGGCGGCATCGACATGACCGGCGACCGCTGGGACACCTCGGAGCACCTCGACGATGATCCCCGCCGCCGCCGTCCTTTCACGAGGCGCGCTTATGGGCCCTGGCATGACGCCACCACGGCGGCCAGCGGAGCAGCGGCCAAGGCTCTCGGCGACTATGCCCGTGAGCGGTGGAGGCGAGCATCGGGACAGGTCCTGGTGCCACCCCCAGCCGGATCAGACCCGTGGCCCGAGGGCCTGCATGTCGACATGGCTGACGTTGCGGTTGCAATCGCCCGAACCATCCCGGCCTACAACACCCAGAAGGAGGTTCGCGAGGTCGAAGCGCTGTACGTTACCGCGATCGCGTCTGCCCGCAGGAGCGTTTACCTGGAGAGCCAGTACTTCGCCTCGCGCGTCATCGCGGAAGCCATCGCCAAGCGTCTCGGCGAGCCGGACGGACCCGAGTTCGTGATCATCAACCCTGACTCGGCAGAGGGCTGGCTTGAGGAGGAGCTGATGGGCTCAGCCCGGGCCCGTCTCCTGGCCATGCTCGGGCGCAGTGACTGCTTCAAGCGGCTGCGGGTCTACACACCGGTTACGGAGGGTGGGCAGCCGATCTACGTTCACGCCAAGATCATGATCGTGGACGACCGGCTGCTGCGCGTGGGATCGTCAAACCTGAACAACCGCTCGATGGGGTACGACACAGAGTGCGACCTTGCGCTCGAGGCGGATAACGACACGCATCTGTCCCGTACGATCCAGGGCTTTCGGGCCAGGCTGCTGGCCGAGCACCTTGGCACGTCGGCAGAGCAGGTCGCGACGATCGTGTCGGAGCGGCAATCGCTGATTGCGGCGATTGAGCAATTGTCGGGGTCTGGGCGCTCTCTTCGGCCATTCGTTCCGCCGCAGATCAACGATGCGGAGAAGGAGTTGGCGGATCATGAGGTCCTCGATCCGGAGCGCCCGCGCTCTCTATGGCATTCTCTGCCCTGGCATCGCCCGCTCATCTTCAGATGATGACACGAGGCAACAAGTCCATCGTCCGGGCCATCAAGCTGCAGTTGGGCGACGGCACGGCCTTAGAGGCAAATGCCAAAGCGGGCGAGGTTCGCGTCGACGCCTCGGCACTGACGTCCCGTTGAGCGCCTTGGGCAGCGCGAGGTACATGGGCCTGCTCTGGCCCTCATCCTGGTCGCCCTGGCCTTCGGGATCCAGCAAGCGCTCCTGGCAGCCGTTCCGGGCCTCAAGCCCGCCCGCCCGCCGGCGATCGTGATCTCACAGCTTCTGGGTGGCTGGTGCGGTTCTCAACCGAGGAGATCCTGGGGCCCAACCGCTTCTGGGCTTGTGCGCGACCTGCACGATTGCTGGCTGCTCGCCAACGAGTCCCATGCCTCCCTCGTGATCCCCGCCTAGGCTGCAGGTGCGCTGCGGGACGAGCAGATGAGGAACCTCATCGAGCGGAGGGTAGAGCAGAACCATTGCCAGTGAGTTGGCTCATGACGCGGATGAAGCGGGCTGCACCCCAGCTGCTCACGGTTCTCTCATAAGGCAGGCGGATGCGGAGCATTCCAGGGCGGATCTGGGTGCTGCTCCCGGCGGCACTCTTGACCACCATAGCCGGACCCGTCGGTCTTGCAGGGGCCGCAGGTTGGGGAGGCAGGGCGATCGGGGCGGGATGCGAGGTCCTGTTCATCAACCGCTTGGGGCGGCAGGAGGTTGAGGGGCGCGGCCTTCTTGAGAAGATCGTCGCCGTGGCGCTCGCCGAGATCCCGCTTGTGGCGGCTGCAAGCTCAGAACTTCTCCCGGAGTGCCTGCGCATTCTGGAACAGGGCGTGGGGCCGCTGAAAGCAGATGCAGATGCAATCTAAACTTTGTGCCGCTCACACGTGATATTGGCTGCATGGTATGAACTATGGCTGACAAGATCCTGGTCCTGCGAAGTTGGCCTTGAGCCGGAAGCAACACCATGCACCAAAATTGACAGGCTGGAGCAAGGCCCACCAAGCCTTGTCAGGGATCTCTTCGACAGAGGTAAAGGAGGCCTGATGGGCAAGGCACCTTGGTGAGAAAATCAAGGCACAGATCGAGCACTTGTCGGGATTAGATGGTTACCTGAAGTAAAACGGAATGGAACAGGGCTGACATGCGCTTCTTTACAGGCTGGCGAGTCCCACTCGCTATAGACCCCAGCAAGAGGAGCCCGACATGGCAGACCAGAACGAGAGGCAATCGGAGCAACTGGAGCGTCAATACAAGGTGCGACAGGTCACCAACATTCAGGCCTCCTGGACCGAGCAGGGACGCGGCGAGGGAGGCAAGTTCACGGTCCAGCTTATTCTCGATAATGGCGTTGAGGAGTACATCCTGCAGCCCGCCGCAGACGATCTTGAGCCAATGTTGAGGCTGTTTGGTCTGAGTGATCACACCACTTTCGACCTTGAGCGCAAGGTGCTGATGTTCTCCAACCTCAAGACAAAGTGAGGCAATGATCCGGATCAGGTACTTGTAGCATGTCGCGTCACCGCCATGATTTCGGCGGTGACCATTCCCTGCTTCCTGCCAGCCTGCCCCATCGGGGCTTAGCGGGTACGGCATTGCCTACTCTTGCGTTGGTCGCATCAATCGCAAGTAAGCGACGCTGAGGAACCTATTCGATTTCCACTGGAGTGTCGTTCGTCATGATCTCGCGGATATCGGCGTTGCTTTCGCTCTTGTCTTGCCGATTGGATGGAAGCGCGGGTGCGGGTAGGCAAGCATAGGGTTCCGGACGTTCCCGATTGTGGCCATGGCAGCATGCGGCTTTGCGCTTCTCGTCAAGCTGGTGCCGGGTACGAACGAGGAAAGCCAGGCACGGGTGCTTCAGGTAATCATCTCCGGGATTGGCTTCGTCGGGAGCGGAGCCATTGTGAAGTACGGCACCGACGTACGCGGGCTCGTCATGGTAGCAAGCATCTGGAACACTGGGCGACAGGTGTCGCTGTCGGCTACAGTCGCGTCAATATCGCCGTCGTGCCAAGCACAGCCACGTTTCCTGTCCTATGGCTGCTGACGTCTGTTGCTGAACAGCGCCGTTCGTCGTCCGAGGAGGATAGCGAGAAATGGCCAAGGGTGTTCGGTAAACACTATGGATGAGTACTCAGGCCGACGGCTCCTCTTCCCAGGCCATAGCTATGCTGACACAAGAAAGGATTACTGCGCGCGCGTGTCTATCTGGACTGGATCTGTGTACTTGAACGACCCGCGTCTCGGCAGACTTTGCTTCGCGGCGGATGCGTCTGCGCGCTGCCGGAACTGTCTTACGATCAGCCTCGTTGACATCCGCTTTGACCCGAGGAACAGCAATGGACCCCCTGCATCTTATCATCAACGACCACGCCAACATCGTGAGCCTTTGCAGAGACGTCCTGCGGTCCATGCCCAATGGCGACGCAAAGAGTCGCGAGCGGTTGTTCTCCCAGCTCTATGACGAGCTTCGCTGGCACATGGAGGCGGAGGAGGACAGCCTCTACGAGGCGCTTGAGGACGATCACCGGGCCAAACGCCTGATCGACGAACTAGAAGACGAGCATGAGGAGATCGAGGAGGAGCTCGGCAGGCTTACCGGCGCCCGCTACAAGGGCAGCCGCGAATGGACGCAGCGCTTCGAGGACTTCTCCTATCTTCTTGACCGCCACTTTCACAGGGAGGAGCACGAACTGCTGCCTTTGGCGCGCGAGATCCTCGACCCCGAGCAGGCCCGTGACCTTCTGCACGAGTTTGCGGAGGAGAAGGCCGAGGAAATCCGCGAGGCCCGGCAAGGCCTCTGGGGCAATCTCCCCACGGGAGCGCTCGTGGGTGCCTTGGCCGGCGCGGTCGCCGGAGCCGTGGCTTTCACCATGTGGCGTCGAGGATCCCCGCGCGACCTCATGGTGCGGCCACCGGTGCGGCGCTATCTCGCCGCATTGCCGGGGGTCGGCCGTATCGCGGGCCGCTTCCGCGGCAACGGCCGAACGGTCCGAGGGCATGAGGTCGATGTCTTGAGAGATGTCGCTGAGCGGACGCGCTGTCCGGTCCACGACGTCTCGTCACGCCTGCAACTGCCCATCGGCCGAACCTACGCCATCGTTGCGGCTCTTGAGCGGCAGGGCCTCGTGCGCTCGGCCCACGCGCAGGGGCCCGGCCGCGAGCGGGTGGTGGCGATCACCACGCGAGGGCGCGAGGTGGCGCAACGCTGATATCCAGGAGCGGGACTCCGGATGGAAGCCGGACTACGTGCACTGAGATCCACGGGACGCGCTGAGCCAGCGTGACGGAGACCATACAGCAGCTTGGGATGGAAGGCCGGGTCTAAGCAACCGGAGGGCAGTCCGGGCTCATGATCGCACAATGCTCCGGAGTCTTTGCTGCAACTGCCACGGCATCGTCAGCGCTGGATCACAGCACAGGCCAGACGTTCGCCTGCATTTCCGGAAGACTGGCTGCGGTAGTCGTCTGCTGTGGCATGCACAACGTGCGCCGAGCTATCCTGATCGAAGAGCGGAGCGTCGCTAACGGTGAACCTGACATAGGTGTTGAACACCTCCGCTTTGAGTGTGCCGCCTTGCTTGACACTCTGGTTGGGCATGTCGCCTGCGTGAGGCCCTCCTTCCACTGCAAAGCCATGTTTTGCTCCACGCGGGTGATAATGCCCACCCGCCGGTTCAAAACCGGTCGCCGGATCGCATTTTCCGGTCTGGTGAATATGGAATCCGTGAACACTTGGCGGCAGCTTGGAAAGCTCGGCACTAATGAATACGCCATTTGGAGTGTCGATCTGGGTTGCTGTTCCAGGAGTCTTTCCATCGCGGTCCATGAACACAGCCCGGGCGTTGTTCGGAGTAGAGGTCGGCTGTGGGGGCGATTGCCGCGCGTGAGCCGCCGAGGCGCAGAGGGAAGCGATCAGGCAGAAGGGCAGAGAAGGCCCTCTTTGAGGATTAGGAAAGACCATCCAATAATGATCTCACCTACCTGCCCGGCATCGGCATCGAGATGCTGGGCGAGCAGAACCCGGCGGAGGCCAAGCGGTTGCTCAAGCTCTGCCTCGACAGCTTCGGCATCGGCGGGGCATCCGTATCATTCCATTCCATCTCCCGTTTCAGATCGAACAGAAAGTCTGCGACCTTGATTTCGTATTCGGCGTCGCTGAGGACGCGGGGCCGATGCGGCGTCAGTTCGACTCCAAATGGTTTTCCCAACGTTGCTGGTGAGCCAGAATGGCTTCGCCGCGACTGAGGTAGCCGTCTGCAGGCGTCAGGCTACTCAGGCTCTCGGATTGGGGGGTGTTCGCGTGACTTCCGAGCGTTCATCGGCCTCCACCGCGTCGAGCGTGGCCCAACCGACAGGACGGCCGGTGCCGGGAAGGCCCTCCTGCGCACGCCCCCCACGGAGAATGTGCGCCTTGGCGATCATCTGTGCGGTCACCGGGGCGGTCAGGACCAGAAACAGGGTGATCAGAGGCTCGTGGATCGAAGGATTTCCCTCAACAGCCCAGAAATACAGCATGGATCCGATCAGCATCGAGCCAATACCGAGGGTTGTCGCCTTCGTCGGCCCGTGGAGGCGCCGCATCAGGTCGGGCAGCTTGGCGAGGCCCAGAGAGCCGACAAAGAGAAAGAACGCCCCAACGAGAACGATGAGGGAGATGACGGCGTCCGCGATGATCATGGCACTCCTCACTCGATCACGTTGCCGCGTAGCAGGTACTTGCACAGGGCGACGGTCGTCACGAAGCCGACCATGGCAAAGAGGAGGGCGGCTTCGAAATACATCGTCGTGCGAAACCACAGGCCGATTACGACGATCAGCCCGATGGTATTGATCACCAGCGTATCAAGAGCGAGTATCCGGTCGAGCACGTCCGGGCCGCGCACCAGCCGATAGAAGGTCAGAAGGCTTGCGACCGCAATGGCGGCCGTGGCAACGATGCAGGCGATGTCGATCATTCGAAAATCTCCTTCAGGCGGCGTTCGTAGCGCTCCTTGATCTGGGCGACGGTCGCAGCGGGATCGTGGGTCTCCAGGCAGTGGACGAGCAGAGAGCGTCCATCGGCGGAAAGATCGGCGCTGACGGTTCCAGGGGTGAGGGTGATCGTCCCCGCCAGGACCGTGACGGCCTCAGCCGTGGTCAGGTCGAGCGGCACGGTGATATACTGGGACCGGAGCGTGTCGCCGCGCCGGAACAGCACCCAGTAGGCCACCTGGACGTTTGAAACCGCGATGTCCTTCAGCACGATGCCCAGATACTCCAGAACCGTGAATGGCTGGCGGATGCGGGGCCGGTCGGGCCAATAGCGGCTCGTCAGCCTAGGGATCGCCCATCCGAGGATGATACCGAGCACCACGGTGCCGGCCGAGATGTCGTTGGCGAGCAGAACCCAGACGAGCGTAATGACGATGCTGAGGATCGGTTGCGGGAACAGACGAGCCATCACCGCATCTCCGTTGTCCGCTGCGCCGGAGCCGGCCGGCCGAGAACCGCGTCGACATAGGACTGCGGTGTCACCAATTGCTGCGCCGTCGCCTCCAGGTGGCGGGTCACCGGACCGGCGCTGAGCGAGAGCAAGGCGGTTCCGAGAATGAGGATCGCCGCTGGCACCATGGACCCGGCGCGGGCGGGAGGCGGAGGCTCAAGAGCTCCCGCCACAGCCTCGCTCTTCCAGAACAGCGTCGTGCCGGCCCGGCTGAAGCCGATGATGACCAGAAGGCTTGTGGCGAGCACGACAGTCCAGATCCATCCGGCCGCCCTGGAGGTGCGTGTGGCGTCAAGGATCATCAGCTTGCCGATGAAGCCGGACAGGGGAGGCAGGCCGCTCATGGCGATAGCGGCCAGGAAGAACAGGCTGCCAAGGATGGTGGCGTTCGCCATAGCGGGGCTGGGCTCAAGATCGTCCCGCCACCGACCCCGGCGGGCGGCAATCAGGTCACTGAGCAGGAACAGGGCTCCTCCGATCAAGGTCGAGTGCAGGGTGTAGTAAAGTGCGGCGGTCAGGCTTCTCGCATCGAAGAGGGAGACTGCGACCAGAAGGGAGCCCATCGACCAGACAACCGCGAAGCAGACAAGGTCGACAAGAACGCCGCTCGCCAGGACGCCGATGGCGCCAATCGCCAGGGTAGCCAGGGCCGCCGGTAGGATCCAGGGTGCCGCGATGGAGGCGGCGGCTCCACCCTCCGCACCGAAGACGAGTGTGAACACCCGAATGATGGCGTAAGCGCCGACCTTGGTCATGATAGCAAAGAGGGCTGCCACAGGAGCGGGGGCTGACGCATAGGCAGTAGGCAGCCACCAATGCAGGGGCACGAGAGCCGCTTTGAGGGCGAATACCAGGAACAGCAGCAGGGCTCCTGTCCTAAGGAGAGCGGCGTCTCCGGCCGACACCTGGCCGACCTTTCCTGCCAGATCCGCCATGTTGAGGGTGCCCGTCACGCCATAGATAATGCCGACCGCGAACAGAAAGAGCGTCGAGCCGAGCAAGTTGATTGCCACATACTGGAATCCTGCCCCGAGGCGGCGCGGCCCGCCGCCGTGCAGCAGCAGCCCGTAGGAAGCGATCAGCATCACCTCGAAGAACACGAACAGGTTGAACACGTCCCCGGTCAAAAATGCCCCGTTGATGCCCATGAGCTGAAACTGGAAGAGGGGATGGAAATGATGTCCCTTCTCATCCCACCCGCGGATGGCATGAAGCATCACGGCGGAGGCCAGAATTCCAGAGAGCAGAATCATCATGGCCGATAGCCGGTCCAGCACGAGGACGATCCCGAACGGCGCGAGCCAGTCCCCTAGCCGGTAAGACAGCACATCTCCCTCCGTGGCGAGCATGAAGAGCCTTGCGCTGGCAAGCCACAGGAGAGCGGTCGCGGCGAGCGATACCTGTCGCTGAAGGTTCGGGGACCGCCGGAGCAACAGCAGCAACGCTGCCGCCATGGCCGGAATAATTACGGGAGCGATGATCCAGCCGCTCATGAGGTCAGCCGCTCCTCGGCAGGCTCGGGCAGTTTTGGGATGCCCTCGTCCACTCGGTCAGATCCGGTCTCAAGAAAACCGCGCAGGGCCAGCACCACAATCAGGGCCGTCATGCCAAACGATATCACGATGGCGGTCAGTACCAGGGCCTGTGGGAGCGGATCCGTGTATTCCGCGGCGTCGGAGGTGATGATCGGCGGTCTGTCAACGCTCAGCCGCCCCATCGCGAAGAGAAAGACGTTCACCCCATAGGAGAGAAACGTCATGCCGATGATGACCGGGAAGCTGCGTCCGCGCAGGATCAGGTAGATGCCTGCGGCGCTCAAGACCCCGATGGCACTTGCGACCAGGATTTCCATTCAGGGCTCCTTTCCAAGGACTGCGGCTGGGGGCGCCACATCGGCGGTTCGGCGCTGCAGCAGAATGTCGGATGGACCTGCCGGCACCGGTTTGCGTTCAGCGCGGGCTTGCACACGCGCGATCTGGGCTAGCGACAGCAGCACGGTTCCGACCACTACGAAGAAGACACCGGCGTCGAACGCCATGGCAGAGGCAACCTCGAATTCGCCGATGAACGGCAGATGGACGTAGCGGAAGGTGCTGGTCAGGAAGGGGCGGCCGAACAGCAGCGAGCCGAGGCCAGTAAGACCCGCAAGCAGGACCCCAAGCCCCAGCATCGTGTGCGCGTTCAGGCGCAGGCGTTCCGCTGTCCAGACATAGCCGCTTGCCATGGCCTGCATCAGAAGTGCGATGGCGACAACAAGGCCTGCGATGAAGCCGCCCCCGGGCTGATTGTGGCCGCGCAGGAAGATGAATGCCCCTACCGTCAAGGCGAGGGGCAGGAGCACACGGGTCACCACCACGAGCATGAGCGGGTGGGCGTCTGCGGACTCCTCATTCTGGTGCATGGATGCAAGCCGCTGCGCAGCGGCGCCCTTGAGGGAGCTGTCAAGCAGGGCGTAGATCGCGAGGGCTGCGATGCACAGCACGATGATCTCGCCGAAGGTGTCGAAGCCTCGGAAGTCGACGAGGATGACGTTGACGACATTGGTGCCGCCGCCGCCGGGCTTCGACTGCGCCAGGTGGTACTCGGAGATGGATCGGAAATCCCGCGTCATCACGGCGTAGGCCAAGCCCGCCAAGCCGACGCCTCCCGCACAGGCGATGACGCCATCCCATGCCCGATGGAGCCAGCCGGTCTCAGGCGGTGTGGTGCGGGGCAGGAGATTGAGAGCCAGCAGCAGCAGGATGGTCATGACGACCTCGACCGAGATCTGCGTCAGCGCAAGATCCGGAGCGGAGAACTGGATGAAGGCGATCGACACGCCGAGCCCCACAATGCTCGTCAGGATAAGCGTGAGGAGGCGGTTGGGGTGCAGCACCACAACGGCGAGGCTGGTAGCGACCAAGGCTGCCCAGATGACCAGCGCCGGCCCGTTGATGGGCAAGGACGTCCGGGTTCCCGGAGCATGGGATCCTGTCATGAACCCGGTGCCGCCGACAATGATGATGGCTACGATGATTGTTGCGAAGTAGCGGGGCAGTGACTCGGTGTGGAGGGCTGCGACGAGGAACTTGGCTCCACGGGTGGCGTTGCCGAGCATCTGGTCGAAGATCCGCTTTGCTTCTGGACGTGGTGTTGCGAGACGGAGGCGGTCCAACGGCTTGAACGCCATCAGGATCGCCGCTCCGCCGATGAGCGCCGTAACGCTCATCATCAAGGCTGGCGTGAAGCCATGCCAAAGGGCGAGAGAGTAGGAAGGCAGAGTTCGGCTACCGACGACGGCGAGCGTGGTGCGCTCCACCACTGGGCCGGCAATCAGCGCCGGGAGAAGGCCGATAGCGATCACCGGAACAACCAGTATCGCGACGGGGAGCCAGAGCCCGAGCGGGGGATCGTGTGGGTGGTGCGGGTAGTCGGACCGGACCGGACCCAGATACGTCGCGATGGCAAGCCGGGCCGAATAGGCGACCGAGAGCAGGGCGCCGACAGTGGCCAGGGTCGGCATGATCCAGGGGGTGCCCGCATAGGGCGTGTGCGCGACCTCCTCCAGCATCATCTCCTTCGACAGGAAACCGTTGAGCAACGGCAGACCCGCCATGGACCCGGCGGCGATGAGCGCGAGCGTGGCGCTGATCGGCATTAGGTGCAGGAGGCCGCCGAGGCTCCGGATGTCGCGCGTGCCCGCCTCGTGATCCACGATGCCTGCGCTCATGAACAGCGCCGCCTTGAAGGTTGCGTGGTTGAGGATATGGAAGACGGCCACCAGCGCCGCCATTGGCGTACCCAGCCCAAGCAGCATGGTCATGAGCCCGAGATGGCTGACGGTGGAATAGGCGAGGATTGCCTTCAGGTCAGCCTTGAACAGGGCAATCCAGGCCCCGACCAGCATGGTGATCAGCCCGACCGTTGAGACGGTGAGGAACCAAGCTTCCGTTCCCGCAAGCACAGGCCACAGGCGGGCCATGAGGAATACGCCTGCCTTCACCATGGTGGCCGAGTGCAGATAGGCCGATACCGGCGTCGGAGCGGCCATGGCGTGCGGCAGCCAGAAATGGAAGGGAAACTGGGCCGACTTGGTGAAGGCGCCCCCAAGGATGAGAAGCAGCATCGGCAGGTAGAGCGGCGAACCCTTGATCACGTCGCCCCGCTGAAGAATTTCGGTCAGTTCATAGGATCCTGCGATTTGGCCAAGCAGAAGAAGGCCAGCAAGCAGGAGGAGGCCGCCGCCTCCTGTGACGACCAGCGCCATGCGCGCACCCTGGCGCCCCTCGGGAAGATCGCGCCAGTAGCCGATCAACAGGAAGGAGCTCAGGCTTGTGAGCTCCCAGAACACGACCAACAGGAGGATGTTGTCACTGACCACGACGCCCACCATCGCCCCCTGGAACAGGAGAAGGTAGGTGTAGAAGCGCCCCATCGGATCTTTCTGGCTCAGATAGAAGCGGGCATAGATGATGATCAGCAAGCCGATTCCAAGGATTAGCGCGGCGAAGAAGAAACTCAATCCATCCAGGAAGACGCTGAAGGACAGCCCGAACTGCGGCAGCCACTCATAAGCCGCGCGAGTGATCTCGCCCCGATAGACCGCCGGCGCGGCCGCTGCCAGCATGAGGAGGGCAGCGACCGTTGGGATGGCGGTCGCGACCGCGCACAGCGTGCGCCCCGACCGGATCGCCAGCGGCGGGAAGATGGCCGCCAGCAGCGGCAGTATCGGGAGGAGGATGATGTTCAATGCAACGTCCCGTTTGGAGCTGCGCCGTTGGCGCAGAACCCAGCGCCTTCATCCGTAGCTCGGCTGAATGGGAGACCACCAACGCCTATGCCGACCGGCGACCGCGTCGGCACCGGTTCGAGGGCTCAACTCGTCAGGAGTGTGTGTGTTTCCCGCTGTCCCTTGGTTTGCCCAATCCTCACGGTCAGGTGGCAGGCTGAACGCGGGCGCCGAGGGGGCTGCAACGGCACCTCTCGGTTGGACCGCCCTATTGGACGCATTGTGGATGCCCAAGAGACACCTGCCCGAAAAAACTCCAGATCTTCTACCGCGGCGTGGCGTTCGGCGGGACGTTGCCAGGAGTGTTGACGCTTTGCGGGGGCGGATTGGTGTTGCCGGCCGCGCCTGCGCGGTTGGCATCGGTCCTATAGCGGAACTCGGGCGCGTTCTGCAGATCGGCCTTGGTCATCTTCACCATGGCCTTGGCCGGAGTGTTCGGATCGCTCGCAGCATCTACCGTGCTGCCGGCCGGAGCGGTGCTTCCGGTCATTCCACCGGTGCCGCCTGCCGCGGTGCTGCCTGTTGTCTCCGGTAGATCGGCTCCGCCGGTGGCGACGGTCGTGCCATAGCCACCCTGGTTTGCGTTCCCAGCGGCAGCCTGGAGCTCCTGGCTGGACATCCACTGCACCTGCTCGAACGGAATGGCGACGTCCTTCTGACCGATGCCCAGAAAGCCGCCCACGCCTACCACAAATCCGTGGATCCTGCCCTCGCGCCCCACCAGTACCTCATCGATGTCGCCGATTTTCTGATCGTCCACGTCATAGACGTCGATGCCGATCAGCTGCGAGCCGCGCATGAGATCCTGCGGCATATGAGTCATGACCTCACCAGACCCGGCAGGCTGGGTGGGGGCAGTTGTCTGGGCGAGGGCCGGTCCGACCATCAGAGCGGTTGCGGCAAGACATGCCACGAGCTGCATCTTCACCATGATATGTTTCCTTTGAGCATGGCATTTGGAGCATCAGCCAAGGTAACGGAGAGGTTTCAACAAGGTTCTGCTGCATCTCAGCGGGTAAGACGTGGCCCGGCTTGGCTCGACTCCGCGAACCAGAGCCTACATCTCGGGGTGTCATGCGGCCGCAATAGGCCACTGCCCCGGTGTGATTGCCGATTGGGCCTCTGGTGCACATCAGGCTTTCTCCGGCAGAAACGGCAGCGGGTTTCGAAACGACGGTCATCGCTGCTCAGTGTGGATGGCACCCTGCGAGGACGGAAGAGCTTCGACCGGTCTGCTCCGGGCGGGGCTGGTACGTCGGGAACGCAACCGCAATCTACTCGTTCGTCGCCCAGCTTCGCTTTTCGCGGTGATGCGCTGGCAACCCGACATGGTTCATTCCGGGCGAAAGCATGGTCCTGCTTCACGGGGCGCAAGCAGGTCACCCCGGATTCAGCCAGCCTTCTCGGGTGAACCCGATACCTCAAGGAGGCCTCACCCCCACCAGGCGCTTGCGCGACGAATGACCCGGAGCGCGTCCCGCGCCGCAATTCCGGCCGCCCGGCGTCGTGATGGGGATTGGCGATGATCCGCCGCGATCCCGAGGTGATAGAGCAACGCACCCGCCAGGACGTTCGATGCGCCAGCCATCCAGTACGCGGCCCGAACCGAAGTCGTCAGCGTGCGGTCCATCCCGAATGCGGACAGATACGCCGCGAGCAGCGTATCGTGTCTGCGACGCCATTCGGGCTCCCAGTAGCCCAGCGATTGCAGCAATGAACTCACATCCTCCAGCGGGGAGGCAAGGCGGGTCCTTCCCCAGTCGAGGAGAATGGGGCTGTCTCCGCCGCCGCGCCGCCGCACGAGAACATTTCCGGAGTGAACGTCGCCATGGATTGGCCTGCGTCCGAACGGATGCTCGGAGAGCAACTGGACACGGAGCTTGGGAAGGGCGGCGACGATCCTGTTCAGGGACGGCAGATCCCGTGCAAGATCCGACAGGTCGTCGTTGCCGCGGCATCGTTCGAGAGCTGCTCGTGAGTGCTCCGCCATCAGTTGTAGCTCTGCCTCGTAATCCCAGTCCGGGACAAGCGGGGCCTCATCCTCGGCGGCCCGGTGGAACTCCGCCAACCGACCGAGCAACACCGTTCCCATCCGGATCTCGCGCCAAGGCCATGCTCCCGTCCGGCGGATCGCCTCGAGGCACAGGAAGACCCCGTCCGTCCCGGTGCGCTCGACCGCCAGAAGCCGGGGGGCCACGTCCACCGCATGGACGGATACAAGGCGTTCATAAACCTCGGCCTCGCGTGCGGGACGGCCCGTGAGGTGTTTCATGACGAAGCGGAACACTTGCGGACGGCCGGCTCGGTTGCGGTAGCGCACGGTCACCATGGCGACGGCGCAGGCTTCGCTGCCCCCGGCCAGGGCCTTGCTCTCGACGGACACGTCCTCCATCGGCTCGATCGCGAGCCGCCCGATCAGGGTCGCCATGTCCTCTCGTACCGCCATGGTCCATGGATGAGGGCCGTGCGAGGACCATTCAACCCTGCTCCCGATTATTCTACCGGAAGGCCCTCCGTCAGTCTGCAGGGGAGCGCCGGGCGCAGCTCTCACATCGGCCCACTTCCTTGGACAGGCTCCGTGGTCTCCGGGAGGGACACAGGTTTGGGCAGGAATGGAGGTCGGGAGCTGATCGGCGCGGGCCGACAGAGCGCGACCTCGCCGTTGGCGACCAGGGAGCCGGCCAAGCAGCCGACCAAGCAGCCGACCATGCGCGCCGCCTCCATGAGGCGCGTGTCGAGCACGTGCTGCAGCTGGCGCTTGGTGTCGAGATAGATCCAGGCCGTCGCGAACAGCCAGATCCCTATCGTGGCGGCGATCAGGATGAT
>NZ_WURB01000041.1 GCF_009830105.1 Microvirga makkahensis | reverse complement strand
TGGCCGCCTGAGCGGGGTGGCAGGCTGAGGCCCACGGCCTCGGGTTCCAGTTACCTCTACCCCAGCCGTTAAGAGGCGAGCCCCGGGCACCCAGCCGCTCAACCGGCGGAGTTTTTCAACGGCATCGACCCAGAGGCGACTTTGGCGGGGTTGCCTCGAACCATTGGGTCGGGGAAGGCATTTGACACCATGGTGCACGAAGCCCATCGGGCATCTTCCCTGTCGACCGCGCTCTCTACGCAGAACCAGCAGGATCGTTCACACGGGTCGCGCGATCAAATGCGGCGAGCGCATGGAGGACAACTGCACCCAGCTCCTTCCGAGTGGCTCCATCACGGGCTTGAATAGAAATCCCATGCACGACAGTGGCGAAATAGGTGGCCAGTGAGCCTGTGTCGGAATCCCGAGGCAGCAGGCCCTCCGCAACAGCAGTCTCGAACTTCAGTCTCAGGGTGTCCCGCAAGGTGCGGCGCATCTCCTTCAGCTCGAGCCGGACCCGTTCATTCTCAGGGGCACAATGGGTGGCCCCCAGCGCGATCATGCAGCCTTGTGGGCGTCCCTCCTGCGTCGAACAGCCGATCGAGGCGTACAGCATACCAGCGAGGCCTTCCCGCAACGTCGGGGCCTCCATGAGAGCCCGGAAGGTCTCCGCTGCTGCCGTCTCACTGAAGTGGCGCACGGCCTCGAGATAGAGAGCCTCTTTTGATCCAAAGGCAGCATAGAGGCTCGGCGAGTTGATGCCCATCGCGGTCGTCAGGTCGGTCATCGAAGAGCCCTCGAAGCCCTGCTGCCAGAAGACTTCCATAGCTTTTTCAAGGACTTCCGCCCGATCAAATGAGCGAGGACGGCCGCGAGACGACATTAGCTCTCCTTTTTGTGATGATCATTATATAAATCGATTGACAGTCTTCCGCAACTCAGACAGCCTTTTTGTGTCGATCAACACAAAATTGAGTCGAGACATGACTGAGAGTATCAATCGGGTCGCGGTGGTGACTGGCGGCAGCAGGGGTATCGGGGCGGCAATCGTGCGGCGCTTGGCCTCCAAGGGTGTCCATGTCGCCTTTACCTACGCCAACAATGGCGGTGCGGCAGAAAGGACCATGGCCGAGGTGCGTGAAGCTGGTGGCAGCGCCAAGGCCTACGCTGCGGACGCAGGCGATGCGTCCGCAATCCAGGATGTCGTGCATCGAGTCTCATCCGAGACCGGTCGCCTCGATATCATGGTCGCCAATGCCGGAATCATGCTGGCCGGACCACCCGGTGACGTGTCCATAGATGCCTTCGACCGCCTAATGGCGGTCAACGTGCGCGGCGTCTTCTTCGCCGCCACGGCTGCGGCGCGGGTCATGCCAGAAGGAGGCCGCATCATCAGCATCGGCAGTTGCCTGGCAGAGCGGAGCGCTGGACCCGGCACCACGGCCTACACCCTGACCAAGGCAGCCTTGGTCGGAATGACGCGCGGATTGGCCTATGACTTCGCGCCTCGCGGCATCACTGTCAATCTCGTTCATCCGGGGCCAACTGACACCGACATGAACCCAGCCGCCAGCGAGCGCGCCGCCCAGCAGAGAACCAAGATCGCCCTCGGCCGGTATGGTTCGGCCGACGAGATTGCAAGCGCCGTTGCCTATCTGGCCAGTCCGGCGGCGAGCTTCATCACTGGCGCGGCCCTCGCGGTCGATGGCGGCTTCGCGGCCTGACCGGCCGCTTAACTTTCCACGGCAATCCCGGGACAACCATGCGGGGCTCCTCTCGGGAACGCTTGCGCCTTTCGCTCAAGTTGATCGCTGGCTGCATGAGGGCAACGGCTATGCGCCGAAGCATCAGTGATCAAGCCTCCGTATGATCTCCTAAAAGGACAATCGAATGATGCACTTGTGTGAAGGCAACGAGGGAGGAAAGACCCAAAATGAGCCTGCCTGGGGTGCTGTCTTTGCTATGACGCTCGGTGTCTTCGGTCTGGTGACGGCGGAGTTCCTCCCAGCCAGTCTGCTGACACCGATGGCGGCGGATCTGAAGATTACCGAGGGAGCAGCCGGACAGGCCGTGACCGCGACGGCCGTCATCGGGATGGTGACCAGTCTCCTGATCTCCGCCGCCACGAGAGGGATCGATCGTCGGGCCGTGCTCTTGATGTTTTCGGTTCTGTTGATCGCATCCAACCTTCTTGTAGCCTTCGCGATCAACCTGCCGCTCCTCCTGCTGGGCCGTGTGCTTCTGGGCATTGCGCTCGGTGGCTTCTGGACCATGTCCGCTGCGCTCACCATGCGGCTTGTGCCGGAGGAGCAGGTGCCCCGGGCCCTATCGGTGATTTTCAGCGGCGTGTCCGCCGCCACGATCCTGGCCGTTCCGGTTGGCAGCTTCCTTGGTGGCTTTATCGGATGGCGCGGTGTCTTTCTGATCGGTGCGGCCTTGGGTGCTGTGACCCTGGCAGTACAGTTAGTAACTCTACCTCGCATGCCCCCTAATGGGCTGACACGTCTGGGGACCCTTGTTGATGTGCTGACGCGTCCCGGGATTGGGCTTGGCATGGTCGCGGCAATGCTGGTCTTCACCGGGCATTTTGCCTTCTTCACCTATATCCGCCCCTTCCTCGAAACGGTCACCGGCGTCGGAATCAGCACGGTGTCGGCCGTTCTCCTGGGATTCGGGATCGCCAACTTCTTGGGCACTTTCCTGGCAGGGCGGTTGTTGGAGCGCAGCCTGCGGCTGACGCTCATGATCGTGCCGCTGGCGATGGGCATCCTCGGACTGGGTCTAGTGGCTCTTGGCAGCGAACTCTGGGCGGTTTCGGTCATGGTGGGACTTTGGGGACTGGCTTTCGGCGCCGTGCCGGTGGCGTGGTCGACCTGGCTCACCCGGACAGTTCCCGACCAGGCGGAAAGCGCGGGTGGCCTGCTGGTTGCCGCTATTCAACTGGCGATCGCGATTGGGGCAGCCGCGGGAGGAGGGATTTTGGACCTCGGCGGCGTGATTGCGGTCGTTGTTGCCAGCAGCGCCATTCTCCTGCTGGCCACGCTGATGATCCTGATCGGCATCCGCTCCCGCACTGCCGCAGCCATCGCCTAACCTTGAGCAGCAAACATCATCGCAAACTTCTATCGCGCGATGATGTTGTGCCACGGCGTGCTGAGTTACGTCAGGTTTTGGCACATCTGAGACAGTGCGGCTTCGTCAGCTGTGAGTGCCAAAGCGGACGTTCCCGGACGAGTTGGACATGCTAGGTTTAGCTGCGAATGAGGCGGGCGAAGTCGAGTGTCGCGGCCATGGTCGAGGCTCTATTGTAGCGATTGTGCGTCACTGCAGGATGGTTGTGCTGCAGCAAGGCACTATCTGAGGCTGCGCTCCGGCTCGGTAGGCCGCCGTTGTAGCCGCCGCCCTCCAGAGGTCGTGCGGGCTCAGCGCAATCCCAAGAGTCTGCCGCGTCTTTTCCATGATGGGTTCGTCGCAAATTCGGAGAAGGGACGAGAGAAGGGCGGACGCTCGGTAGCGCGTTTAGGCAGCGAGGAGTTCGGACTGCTCCGCGAGCGACGGCTGCCGATTGCAGGCGTATTTCGCCTGTTGCTTACGCATCATGTGAACCATCTCGATCCCACCCAGAATTACACGGGTAGTGACTGCAGACTGGAAACCAAGCATGGGGCGGACCCGCCTTTTGATGGCGCGGTGGTTCTGCTCAATGCGAATGGATTTCAGGTCACGCCGCGATCTGTTCTCGAGCCGGTCTGCGGCATGGCAGGATAGGATCGCTTCTCGATTAGTCCGACTGCCGTCGATCACGATCCGCTCGGGCCGGCCATGCCGTTTGAGTGCCTTAGGCAGGAACCGCTTGGCAGCGGTGAGTTTCCGCCGGTTGCTGAACCAGAATTCGACCGTATCGCCATTGCTGTCGATGGCGCGATAGAGATATTTCCATCGGCCCCAGACTTTGATGTAAGTCTCATTCATGTGCCATTTCCGGCTGGCGCTTCGCTTGCTGAAATTGAAGCGCTCGACCAGCTCAGGCGAGTAGCGAGTGACCCACCTGTGAACGGTTGCGTGATCGATCGAGATGCTGTGCTCGGCCATCATCTATTCCAATTTCCGAGGCTGAGTCTGTAAACCAGATACCAGCGGACGCGGAGCAGGATAACGGATCGATCAAAATGCCTGCCCTTGAACACTACGTCCTCCACTACAGTGACCGAGGTTTCAGGAGCTGAAACTCTGAAACAAAAAATTGCGACGGATCCCTCCGATCTTGCGACGCATCCCACCCGCGTTCTTGTCGACGGGAGGCACAGTGTCGTATACGGCTTGGCCCGATCACGGTCAGATTCCATTCAAGGACAGCCATCCATGAGACATGTCATCGAGGTCCCGGTCATATCGGAGGCCATCCGCAGGCTTGGAGCGCCGACTTCCGCGATTGTGCGCATGGGTGATCTCCTCTTCACCTGCGGGATGCCGCCGATCGATACGGTGACCGGCGAGATCGTGACGGGTTCGATAGAGGTTCAGACACGCGCCTCGCTCAATGCCCTCAAGGTCGCCCTGGAGCACGCCGGCTCATCTCTTGCGGACGTCGCCAAGGCAACGGTCTACGTGACCGACCCCGCCTTGATGGGCGGTGTCAATGCGGTTTACAGAGAGTTCTTCGGCGACGAGTGGCCCGCCAGGACGTCAGCCGCGATCAAACCCTGGACACTGCCGTTCGACATCGAGATCGAGTGCGTCGCCGCTGCAAGGTGAGCGGCTCGACGCGGTGTGATCATCGCCGACCAGCCTGGCCGATCCATTCGGCTTTCGGTCCATGAAGTTGCCCTCCCGGCGCAACCGTGGGCAAAAGTCGTCTAGGTTTCATGACAGGAGGCCGGGCAGGAAAAGGACGATCTGCGGAACGAAGAGCACCAGCAGCATGACCGCGATCATGACGCCGATGAAGGCTGTGAGATAGCCGAAGGATGCCGACATCGGGATGCCTCCGACCCGACAGGCGGCCATCAGATCGATGCCGAGCGGAGGCGTATTCGCGCCGATAGCGAGATTGAGCGTCAGCAGGATCCCGAAATAGACCGGGTCGATCTGGTAGTGTTTCATGATCGGCAGAAACACCGGCGCAAGGATCAGGATGATCGCGATCGTTTCCATGAAGGTGCCGAGAATCAGCACGATCAGCATCATCAGCAGGAGCGCCACGGTGGTGCTGTCCGTGAAAGCGCCGATGAACTCCACCATGTGCTGAGGGACCTGTTCGGCGGAAAGAATCCAGCCGAAGAGACTCGCGGTCGCGATCACGAACAGAATGCCGCCGGTGGCCTCGGTGGTTTGCTTGACTTGATCGATGATGATGCGCCACGTGAGGGCGCGGTACACCAGGCCGCCGACCACCAGTGCATAGGCGACCGCAACGCCGGCCGCTTCGGTGGGCGTGAAGAAACCGCCCCTGATTCCGCCGACGATGATGACGGGTGCCAGAAGCGCGAGCCAAGCGCTTCCGAGAGCCTGCCTCAGTTCAGCCCATGAGAACGCATTGCCGCCCCGCCAATCGTTCTTCCTGGCGATGATGTAGGCCACGACCATGAGGCCGATTCCGCACAGAATGCCCGGCACGATGCCCGCGACGAAGAGCTGGCCGATGGATGTATTCGTCGCCGTCCCATAAACGATCATGACGATGCTGGGCGGAATGACGGTGCCCAGGGATCCGGCGCAGCCCAGTAGGGCGCAGGAGAATCCCTGATCGTAGCCACGTTCCCGCATGGCCGGAAGCAACATGGTGCCGATCGCCACCACATCTGCGACGCCGGATCCCGAAAGGGCTCCGAACAGCATCGCTCCCATGACGGTGACGAGGGCCAGGCCCCCCGTCGTGCGGCCGACCAGGGCGCTGCAGAGGCGAACGATCCGGGGAGTCAGATCCCCGTGGAGGAGCAGCAATCCGGCAAGAAGGAAAAGAGGAATCGCCAGCAGCGTGAACGAGTCGATGCCGGCAACCATCCGCTGAGCAACGATGATGAGAGGCGCAAGATCCGAGAAGAGGAGATAGCCGACGGATGCAAGGCCGAGCGCAATGGCGATCGGGACGTCGATGGCGACGAGAACGGCGAATAAGCCGAGAAGGAGAATGAGGCCGTTCATGATATCAGCGTTTCAGAAAAGCAATCAGTGCGACGATGCAGGAGAGGGCTGCGCACAAAGGCAGGGCGAGGTATGTCCAGGCTATGGGAATCTGCAGGGCCGTCGACAGAGAGGACCATGTGCGCGACGTCAGATCCCAGCCGGTCCAGGCGACGACTGCCATGAAGCCGATCGTGCATAGGTCCGCGATTGTCGTAAGAACGGCTCTCGCGCGCTCATTGCGGACGATCAGCGGCATGATGCCCGCCGTCAGATGCGAGCGGCAGACCGTGGAGACCGCAATGCCGAGGAAGGTTACCCAGATCAGGAGAAGTCGCGGCATCTCCTCCGCCCAATACGGCGTGCGGTTGAAGAGGAAACGCAGGGCGACCGTGTAGATGACCGATGCGGAGAAAACCACGACGCCGATCGAGCCTGCCACGAGCGTGACCTGCTTGATGAGTTCCTCCAAAGGGGAAAGCCTACGGCCTTGATCCGATTGAGCCATGTCTGCCTCCGACAAAGCAAGGTGAGCGCTCGCAGCAACGGGTCGAGAAGACAGCCCACCCGTTCGCGTCCAGCATCGATGCAGGCGCGACGAAGCGTCCGCTCCGCGCGGCGGGCGCAAAGATCACCCGCCGCCGGAAGTCGAAATAGACGCCGATGCGATTCCGTTTGGATGAACGGCCTCGTCTCAGCGTCGGTCGAATATCACTGGCGGTATTTGTTCAGCAAGGCCATGAATTCAGGGCCGTAGACGGACTCCTGGGATTTCCAAACCGGCTGGACGGCAGCGACGAAAGGTGCCGTGTCGACCTTGTTGATGACCATGCCCTTTTCCTCGAGCTTCTTGAGGAAGTCGGCATCGGACTCCGCAATCATCTTGCGCTGCTCGTCACGCCATTTCGCAGCGGCGGCCTTGACGATCTTCTGGTCGTCCTCCCCGATGCGGTCCCAGACCGGCTTGGAGACGACGAGGCATGCCGCGCCCCAGACGTGGCCGGTGAGGGACAGATATTTCTGAACCTCGAAGAACGACGATCCGTGGATGATCGAGAGCGGGTTCTCCTGTGCGTCGAACACGCCCTGTTGCAGGGCGGAGTAAAGTTCGCCGAAAGCGAGAGGGGCAGGTTCGGCGCCGAGGGCGACGAAGGTATCGAGCCGGACCTTGTCCGGAGTTACGCGGATCTTCAGTCCCTTCAGATCTTCGGGCTTGTTGATCGGGTGTTTGCTGTTGGTGATGTGACGGTAGCCGTTCTCCCACCAGCCGAGAACGACGATGTTCTTGGCGAGAAGAAGCTTGTCGAGAGCTGCGCCGAGGTCGCCGTCGAAGGCAGCGAAAGCCTTCTCACGCGTCGGCCAGGCATAGGGGAGCTCGACGATTCCCATCTTCGGCTCGATTGGCTGGAACGAGCCGCTGCCGATCACGCCGGCCTGGGCCGTGCCGATCTGTAGTCCTTCGACGACTTCACGCTCGCTTCCGAGCTGACCGCCGGAGAAAACCTGGATGTTCACGCGTCCTTGCGTCTCACGCGCGACCTGCTCAGCAAAGCCTTTGCTCGCGATGTGCCAGCTGTGGCTATCGGTCAGCACATGGCCGAGGCGGATCGTAACGGGTTTCGATTGGGCCGCGGCTTCCATGCTGCAGAAAGACATCGAGAGTGCGCTCAGCGCACCGGCCATGAAGTAACGACGTAACATTAAACATCCCTCTGGTTTGCGCCCGCTGTTCAACCTATGGATCGACACAGCAGACAGCCGACGCTCTTTTAGCCAAAATTTGCTTGGTTGCCATACCGGTCGAACAGAAAGAGCCCGTTGCTCGCGAAGGTCAACTTGATCGGCTCGCTGAGCCGTTGAGCGACGAGCCCGACCGAAATTCGGCCTCCACTCTTTCGCTTTGTGTAGGTTGTGCCGGGCTGGATCAAGCTGTTTTAGCATGAGGCACAGCAGAGGGACGTGATACGCGTGCACATTCCAACTCCATCGGGGTGCATGGCTCGGTGGGCATTGTCGCGGAGGTAATTGGCGTGCTGATCCAGGTTGTGGGGTTTGCCGATACCCAGGGCCTTGCTGGCCAGGGCCTCCAGGCGCCCGAACGGGCGCCTCTCCTTGGCTCCCGTTTGCTCGTGCAAAGAAGATTTGCTGTTTGCTTTTCCAACTCGACCGCCGTCCAGCTAAGCAATACCGATATGAGATCGAGATGCCGCTAGAACTTTCGATTGAATGAGTTCTGTCGCATATCCGACAGACAAGGTTATCGCAGCCTGACTACTTTTCCTTACCCAACGGAATTGAGCAGGGGCATAGATGACTGTACCAACCCTCACGCTTGTCCACGAGCGCTCATCTCAAAGCGAAGATACGTCCGGCATTCCCGATCCGACGATCCGAACAGCGCTGGTCTGCGACAGCCCTCTGTTGCGTTCGGGCCTCCAGCGCATCCTGCAGGGAACATCGTTTGTTCCTGCCGAGGCAGCTTCCGCCGCCGATGCGGCTTGGCTTCCGCATTGGACCGTGGAGCCTGCGCTCGTCATCGTCGAATCCAACCGGAGCAAGGGTGACGTGCTTCGCGTTGTCAAGCAGGTGAAAGAGCAGTTCCCAGACGTCAGGATCATTGCCCTGGCGGACTGGTTCGACCTCGACTTTCTGCTGAAGGGGCACGAGACGGGGATCAACGGCTTCTGCTTGGCTGCAAGTGCTCCCGGTGTTCTAATCAAGTCGTTCGAACTGGTCATGCTCGGCGAGAGTATCGTGCCCTCAGCCGTCCTTCTGTCAGGTGCAATGGATGCGGCTCCGGATCAGGATCGACCGTGCTGCGACAATGGCGCGGAAGAGTCGGGCCTGTCCGATCTCCGGGCTTGCGGGCTCTCGGCGCGGGAGACGCAGATCCTGGACTGCTTGAGGGAAGGATCTCCCAACAAGGTTATCGCCCGCAAGCTGGACATCACCGAAGCCACCATCAAAGTTCACGTCAAAGCCATTCTGCGCAAAATCGGCGCGTCCAATCGCACTCAAGCCGCGATGTGGGCCTCTCAGCGCCTGCCACGTCGAGGTGGAGCGTCTGCGAATGTCTGAGACGCCACCCGTGAAGGTTGTTGTCGGTGATAAGGTTCGCGTTCACTTCCACCCTCCCGCTCCCGTGAAAAGCTTCGTCGAGGGAGCCATAAGCCGGATCGATGAAACGGTTCCGCATGGCCCGTTGATCGTAGTGGACGTCACCCATCAGGTCATCCTCGGCCGAGAGGCTCCCATCAGGCTTGGGCACCAGGACTACATCCTGTACGAGCGCTGGAATGACTTTCCCGAGCAGATCGAGGTGCTGCCTACAACCGATCAGGAGGTGAGTGGGGAACTCACATCCGGTCCATTCGCCCGAAGCGAGGCGAACGAGCCCGGGGAAGCGGGAATTCGCGGAGCGGAGAATGCCTCTGCGCAGCTCGAGGTCGAGGTCGAGCGCTATGAGCCGCCCAGGCGCAGTGGGCTTATCGCTGCGATCTTCAAGCGGCAGAGATAGTTGGTCTTATAGGTGCGTCTTGGACATCCCAGATCCTGCCTGCCTCGCGCTTCGGCCGCTCGACAGGGACCGGGATATCATACGGGGCGGAGGCTCGATGCTCCGCCCCGTATGATGATTTCAGCGCTCGATCGTCTTGTTCCAGCGGCTGTTCCATTCGGGCCGCTTTTCGTTGATCGTGTCCCAGTCGAGGGTGACGGCGGTCTTCATGTATTCGTGGAACTTCTTGAGCTTGGCTTCTGCCTCCGGCGTGGGAGCCTTGGCTTTCACGTTCGAGGGAACGATGTTGCCGTACTGGAGAGCCTTGCTCTGAGCCTCCGGAGACAGGAGATATGCAGCAAGCTTCTGAGCCAGTTCCGGTTCGCTGTTGTTGGCGATGACGCATTCGGTCACCATCAGCACGACGGAACCTTCCTTGGGCTGGGCATATTCCACGGGGATCCCTTTCTCCTGATGGGCCGCCACGGCCGTCGGGGTCAACGGGAAGATCGCCGCTTCTCCGGTTTGCACCATCTCGGAAATCTTGGCCGAGCTGGGGATGTATTCGAGCACGTTCGGACCGATCGTGTCCTTGAACTTGGAGAAGCCGGGCTCGACATTCTTCTCGTCACCGCCTTGGATCCGGTTGAACATCAGGAAGGCATGCAAGCCGTAGGATGAGGCCGCGGCGGATTGGAACACGACCTTTCCCTTGTACTTCGGGTCTGCGAGATCCATCCAGGAGGTCGGCGGGGCCCACCCGTTCTCATCGAACATCTTCTTGTTGTAGGCAAGACCCGTCATGCCGAGATCGATGCCGACGGCCATGTCGTCCTTCAGCCGGGCTCCCGGAACGAGATCGGCCAGAGCCGGCGTATCCTTGATCTTCTCGCAGAGACCCGCGCCGATGGCGCGCACCATGACGCCGTCGTCGAGGAACATCACGTGCATCTGAGGATTAGCCTTGGCCGCCGTCGCCTTCGCGAGAATATCCGATGACGTGCCGGGGACGACGACGACCTTCACATCGTTTGCCTTCTCGAACTCCGGAAAGACATGCTGCGTGTAGGTTCTTTCGAAATTGCCGCCGTTCATGCCGACATAGAGCGTCTTTGTCTGCGCCTGGACTGTGCCGGATGCGGCAATGGCAAGTGCAGCGAAGGCTGCGGTCTGAAGGAGCTTGATCTTGGTCACTTTGATGTTTCCCTCTTTAGGGGCTCAGGAACGGAACCCACAGGAGAGCCCTGGTCCATGCGGGCAAATCGGTCGATGGCAAAGGCTTCTATCGGCGTGCGGCTTTCTCCGTCACGAACGAGTTCGGCGAGGACTTCACCAACCGCCGGGGCGATCTGGAATCCGGCACCCGAGAAGCCGAAGGCGTGGATGAGGTTCGGTGTGGTCCGGCTGAAGCCGATCACCGGGTTCCGGTCCGCCATCTCGCCTTCCGTGCCGCTCCAGAAGCGGATGGCGTAGGCATTGCGCAAGGCAGGAAACAGCGCGGCTGCGCGGTTCATGATGGTGACGGCACCAGAGCCCGTGGGGCGCGAAAAGTCCAGATCGGCAGCCGGCTTGCCGCGCATCCCGCCGACGATGCAATTGCCGCGCTCCACCTGACGCGCATAAATGCCGCCGCCTTCTGCGCCGATATTCACGTTCATGAATACGCTCAGCGGCTCGGTGACGATCATGCTGGGGTAGATTCGCCTGAGAGGCACCGGCTCCCCGAAAGCCTCGGCGAAGGTGCCCGCCCAAGCTCCGGCGCTGTTGATGACGAAGCGTGCCCTGACCTCGGTTCCCGAGCCTGCCGATAGATGGAATCCCTCCGGCACCTTCTCGACGTGGGACACGGGTGTATGCTCGAGAACCTCCGCTCCAGCCCGACGGGCCGCGAGAGCGAAGGCAGCCGAGACGAGGCGCGGATTGGCATGTCCGTCCCCCGGACAGAGCGAGGCTCCCGCCACATCTCCGGCGATCCAGGCAAACCGCTCCCGGATCCGGCTGCGGCCGATCAGTTCAAGATCCAGCCCCAATTCCGCGACGCGCGCCGCATAGGATTCGAGAGATGCCATCTCGGCTTCCGTCCGGGCGAGCTTGAGATGGCCGGAGCTGACGAACTCGCCATCTATGCCGATGATCTCCTTCAGGCGCGGCCAGATGGCATGGGCGCGCTGGGACAGTGCGATCTGCTCGGGAGGCCGGCCCTGACGCCGCACGCCACCGTAATTGACGCCGCTCGCCTGTGCCCCGCAGAAGCCTTTTTCGAGGAGAGCAACGGAAAACCCCATGCGCCGAAGGGCGAGCGCAGCGGAACTGCCGACAAGTCCACCGCCGATGATAGCCACATCCTTGAGAAGAGTTCGGCTCATGCGGTCTCTCCGTCCGCCGCGATCTCGAGAGGAAGGGGCTTGATGGGCGGCTGCGTACGCATGCGACCGACAGCCTCCAGCGGCTGACCGCGGGCGGCCGCCAGGATCTCCGCCGCCGCGCATGCGCACATCCGTCCTTGGCACCGGCCCATGCCGACGCGGGTCAGGGCCTTGAGACGATTGAGTTCGTGGACCCCCTGCTCGCGCATGGCGGCGCGGGCCTGGCCGATCGAGATCTCCTCGCAGCGGCAGAGGAGCACATCGTCATCGACGCGATCGGCCCATCCGCCGGGGAAGGGGAAGGCGGCCTCGAGAATGTCCCGGAAGCGGTTGATGGCGGCGAGCCTGCGCTCCAGCACGACGATCCGCGCGCGGTCGACGGTCACGCCGGTATCCTCCAGGAGGGCGAGACCCGCCCGCTCTCCCGCGAGTTCGGCGGCGTCCGCCCCGGCAATCCCCGCTCCGTCGCCGGCGATGTAGACACCGGACACGCTGGTGCGTCCTGCTATGTCGCGTTCAGGTCGCCAGGCACGATCCCGCCCGTCGAAGACGAAGCGACACCCTGCAAGATCCGCCAACTGGGTCTCGGAACGCAGAGCAAAGCCGTACCCCACGGCATCGCAGGCAAGGCGATGTTTCTCGCTCCGCTCGCGCCAGACAATGCCCTCAACCCGTGTCTCCCCCTCGATCCGGTCCGGCTCGACACCGAAGCGCACGGGAACACCGCGCGCCATGAGTTCGGCCGCATAGCGGAGTCCGCGCAGAACAACACCCGGCTGAGATGGCAGGCCGCGCAGGAGATGGAGTTTCGCCGAAAATGGCGCCGTGTCGAGTACGGCGGCAACTCTGGCGCCGGCTTTCACATACTGCCATGCAACGAGATAGAGCAGAGGCCCGGAGCCGAGGAAAACTACCTGCTCGCCGATGGCGCAGCCTTGCGATTTCAGAGCGATCTGCGCGCCGCCAAGGGTGAAGACGCCTGGGGTGGTCCAGCCACGGAACGGAAGGATGCGATCAGTGGCGCCCGTGGCGAGGATCAGGTGGCTGAAGTCGAGGCGGCGGGTCCGTCCGCCGGCCGCCACATCGGCGGCCTTGTCCCCGACATTCCACACCAGGGAGTGCGGAAGATACTCGATTCGGTCCCTGATCCGGGCAAAGGTCCCGTGCAGCGCCGTCGCCTTCCCGGCTTCCGAACCATAGAGGTCGCGTGGCGTGCGATTGTCGGGCACGAGCCTTTGGCGATAGATCTGACCGCCGCCGGACGCCGCCTCGTCAACAACGATCGGCCTGAGGCCTGCGTCCACGAGGGTCTGGGCCGCGCGGATTCCGGCAGGTCCGGCGCCGACGATCAACGGTCGAAGTGCGTCGCTCACGATCGGGGCTCCGCGATGGTTCGAAGATTCATTCCCGGTTCGAGAACCGTGCTGCAGGCGCGGATGCGCTGGCCGTCGCTCGTCAGGACCCAGCAGTCCTGACAAGCGCCCATCTGGCAAAAGCCGGCCCGGGGGGTGCCTGAGAAGTCGCTGAGACGCAGCTCGTCGGTATGGGTGAGGATGGCGGTCAGGACCGTGTCGCCTGCCCGACCGGAACGTGCCTCGCCGTTCAGGATGAAGGGGACAGGGAGAAGTTCGTGTCGGGCAAGACGCTTGAGAAGAGCCATATGGGTTTCCTCAGCGCTGCCCGACGAGGATGCGGTCGAGTCCAAAGGCACGGTCCAGCACCAGCATGGCGACAGCGGTAATGGCGATCATCAGGGCCGAGACGGCCGCCATCATCGGATCGATGGACTCCGTCGCGTACATGTACATGCGGACGGGCAGCGTGACGGTTGCCGGCGAGGTGACGAAGATCGACATGGTCAGCTCGTCGAAGCTGTTGATGAACGCAAGCAGCCAGCCTCCCGTGATGCCAGGCAGGATCATGGGGGCGGTGACGCGGCGAAACGTGGTCCATTCCCCGGCGCCGAGTGTCCGCGCGGCCTGTTCCGCACTACGGTCGAGGCCCGACAGGGCGGCGAGCACGAGACGGAGTACGTAAGGCGTCACGATAATGATGTGTGTCGCGACGAGCCAGGCAAAGCTGCCGGTGGCGCCGATGAGCGCAAACAGGCGCAGAAAGGCGACGCCGAGCACCAGATGGGGGATGATCAGCGGCGACAGGAACAGCGCATTGAGGAAGTCGCGGCCTGGAAACGTATAGCGGCTGATGGCAAGTCCCGCCGGTACGGCGAAGACGACGGCCAGCGTCGCGGAGAGGGTCGCCAGCCAGATGCTGTTCCAGAAGGAAGCCACGAAGTCCGGATGTGCGAAGACAGCCTCGAACCAGCGCAGCGACAGGCCGGCCGTCGGCAGGCTCAGCGTGTTCTCCGGAGTGAATGCGACGAGGCAGATGATGACGAGCGGCGCCAGGACGAACGTCAGAACGAGAATGTGAAAGATGAGAGCGACAGGACCGTTCTTATGCATGACGTCACCCTAGGGTCCGGCGTGCGCGGGCCTCGACCATGCGGTTGTAGGCCAGCATGATGCAAAGGTTTGCGGCAAGCACGATGATCGCGATGGTGGCTCCAAGCGGCCAGTTGAGCTCCTGCAGGTACTCGTCGTAGACGAGCGTCGCCGCCATCTTGAGGCGGCGGCCGCCGAGCAGAGCCGGTACGGCGAAAGCACTGGCCGACAGCCCGAAGACGATGAGGCTGCCGGAGAGCATGCCGAGCGTCGCCTGCGGCATGACCACCCGGCGGAGAGCCGTGAAGTGGGAGGCGCCGAGCGTCCAGGCTGCGGCCTCGACCATGGGATCGAGTTTCTGAAGAGCCGTCCAGACCGGGATCACCATGAACGGCAGCATGACGTGGACGAGAGCGACGACGATGGCGGTTTCGGTATAGAGGATCCTGACCGGCGGAAACCCGAGAAGCTGGAGAGCCTGGTTCACGAGTCCTTGCGAGCCGAGCAGCATGCTCCAGCCAAAGGTGCGGACGACGACCGAGACCAGCAGTGGGCCGATGATGACGAGGAGGAAGATCGAGCGCCACGGATCGCGCATGCGTGACAGGATGTAGGCCTCCGGAACCCCGATCGCGGCACAGATCAGCGTGGTCAGCGCGGCGATCCGCAGCGTCCTCGCGAAGATTTCAAGGTAGTACCCATCGGTGACGACGGCGACGTAGTGGGACAGCGTGAAGGTGTTCTGGATGCCGGTGGAATAATCGTAGGCATGGAACGAGAGGATGACGGTCAGTGCCAGCGGCAGGAGAACCAGCCCAACGAAGAACAGGGCTCCGGGACCGGCAAGCAGCCATGGAACGGCAAAGGTGGATGGGCGCGGAGTCATCGTTCTCCCTCAAGCCGCTGCGGCGTTGTCCGCGATGACACGCAGGTTCGCGGGCGACCAGTCGAGACCGACTGGAGAGCCTTCAGCAGGCGGTTCTTCGCCGTGGTTCGGAATCGAGACAGTCATGATTCCGAGAGGAGTCTCGACCGTGAAGAGCCACTGGCTGCCGAGGAAGAAGCGGCTGGCGACGCGTCCGTCGAGGCGGCCCGCGCCGGCATCGCACAGCAGGATCTTCTCGGGGCGGATCGACAGCGTGACCGGCGTCCCGTCAGCGATCTCCGGCGCCGGGGTCTCCAGCAGCACACCTCCGATCTCCGCACCGCTGGATGCGCCGCCGCGGCGCCAGGTGCCGGCAAGAAGATTTGTCTTGCCGACGAAGGACGAGATGAAGGCGTTCGAAGGTTGTTCGTAGAGGCGGTAGGGCGCATCCACCTGCGTCATCCGCCCGCTTTCCATCACGACCACGCGATCGCTGATGGAGAGCGCCTCGGCCTGATCGTGGGTCACCATGATCGTCGTCGTGCCGACCTTGCGCTGAATCCGGCGCAGCTCGAACTGCATCTCCTCGCGCAGCTTGGCATCGAGATTGGACAGAGGCTCGTCCAGCAGGAGGACAGGCGGCGCGATGACAAGGGCGCGGGCGATGGCCACACGCTGTCTCTGGCCGCCCGACAGCTGACGGGGATAGCGATCGGCGAAGGCGGAGAGTTGCACCAGCGCGAGCGCCTCGCGCACCCGCTCAGTGCGTTCAGCCTGCGGGATACGCCGCATTTCGAGGCCGAAGGCAACGTTCTGCGCCACCGTCATGTGAGGAAAGAGGGCATAGCTCTGGAAGACGACACCCAGACCGCGGCGATTGGGTTTCTCATGGGTGATGTCGCGACCATCGAGTGAGATCCGCCCCTTCGTCGGTTCGACCAGACCGGCGATCATCTGCAAAGTCGTCGTTTTTCCACAGCCCGACGGGCCGAGAAGCGAAACGAATTCGCCCTTCTCGATCGCCAGATCGACATCGCACACGGCAGTGAACGTACCGAATTCCTTCGAAACCCGTTCGAGCGACAGGAACGCCATACAGTCCTCCGATCATTGCAGAGCCTCGGACCGCACGGTCTGTGCGAGCACGAGGCCGAACCCGCATCACGGCTAAGACGGCAGCCCAAGTCAACGTACTGGTTCCAGCCTATGAAATTTTTTTGACATTTCTTTCAGTTGTTGAAAGAAAATAGCCAAGTCTCACATCCAGGTTTCACATGTCGGAAGATGCAATATCCGGAATCAGACGGGCACTTGGACTTCTCAAGGTTCTCGGGAGCCAAAATCCTCAAGGGATGCGCCTCACCGACATCGCCGCCGCAAGTGGCATAAGTCAGCCCAGCGCCCACCGAGCTCTGAAAGCCCTGATGGCGGAGGGCTTCGTCGAGCAGACCGGAGCAAGCCGGAAGTACCGGCTCGCTCTCGACTTCTTCGTGCTGGCGGCGCAGGCCGCCCATGCCGGTGGTCTGCGCAGCACGGCACGGCCAGCGCTTCTGCGCCTGTCCTCGACCTTGAGCGACAGCGTCTTTCTCCTGGTTCGCAACGGATTTGACGCCGTCTGTCTGGATCGCGTGGAAGGGCCATTTCCGATCAGGACCTTCACGGGCGATATTGGCGGAAAGGTGCCGCTCGGGATCGGGCAGGGCAGTCTGGCCATTCTATCCTTTTTGCCCGAAGACGAGCGCGAGACGATCATACGCTTCAACGTTCCGCGCCTTCTCGATCGGGGAAGCTTCGACGAGGTCGGGCTGCGGATGCAGATCCAAACCGTCCGTAGGACAGGGTATGCCAGCCTGAACACAGGTCTGATTCCCGGAATGGCCGGTGTCGGCGTTCCCATCTTCGATGCGGAGGGGCGAGCCGTGGCCGCCTTGAGCATCGGGACCTTGTCGGAGCGATTGGAGGGGGATCGTCTGCCCCTCGTGGTCGAATTGCTGCAAAAGGAAGCCGACGGGATCGGCAGGCAGCTCAATCCCTTCGACCCAACCCTGCGCTATCCCACCCGAAGCCTTGGCACAGGATCCACATGATCGTTCCGACGGGCAACCTTCGACCGAAAGCATAGTGCGGACCCGGAGCGCCGCGCCCGTTCTCTCCCGTCATGGCCCGGACGAGCCCGGCTATGGCGAGAGGAGGTTGTCGTCGCCACCGTGCGGCTCCGAAGGCGCGCGTTGAACGGCGCGTCGGCAATCGAAGGGCGCCTCTGGCACGCCCGGGCTACGCCCGAGGGCGGCTTCTCCCCTTGACCGGTTCGTCCGAAAGGCCGGCGAATGACACCGCCCGAATCCGATTAGGCAATGTATTGAGGGCGTCGGATAACTGAGCCGCAGACGTCGGCAGCCCCCACGTGGCTGTTCCAACAAGGGTGCCCGGGCGTCAGGGCGGCTCGATGTTGCCGCCGCCCCGTTTCGCAATTTCTTCGGGCTGCGTCGGTGGGTCGACTGCAGGCGGGATCGGTGGATCGGCAATGTGCCTTGCCAATTGTGGTGCCGCGGCACTGGTGCCGATCAGGCGAAACACGCCGCCGCTCCTGTTGCCTCCGGCCCGTATACCCAGGAGCGCGTGGGATTCATCGCAGGGTAGCACGTTGTCGGGACCCAGGCGCAGGGCGAGCGGACCGCTCCGCGCAGGGCCTGCCGAGGAGTAGGACGACTTGCGTCCGTTTGCGATGATGTACCCACCGGCCACGTGTACGCCGGGATCCTTCGCGGTGGCGATCCCGTTCAGGGTGCCGTCACGACGGATCAGAGATCCGGTCCTGTCAAACTCTCCGTTGTTGTACTTGCAGCTTGCCTCGGAGGAACGGGTCATTTCCCATGTGTGATCGAGGAAGTACGAAAGCTTGGCGCCGGTGCGCACATTGAGGTTCGGGTCGCTCCGTGCGACATAGGCATGAATCTGCGCGTTCTGGGGAATGCCGGAAACCTCGATCTTCCAATCCCCGTGTTCGGCCACGCCCCGGGTCGGTTCGACCGCAAGCAGCCACATCGTGTGGCTGCCCCATACGATTGGGGCGTAAACCCCAGTGTGGGGCGGAAGGGACACGCCAGGGGGCGGCGGGACAGGGCCCGTGCCCGACGTCGAGACAGCTCCGCCGGGCGACGTGAGCATGACGGAGACAGGCCCTGGGTCGGCATTGTCCATCCATAGTTCGGCAAAGCACAGCACGGGATTGTCGGGGGGAAGGCGCCACGTCCACTCGATACGGTCAGGTCGTCGTCCGCTCCTCGCATAGACGACGTGTCCTTCGCTCAGATAGGTGTTGCCTGCCGCAAGAACGATTTCGAGCTTGGGTTTCCTGGCAGTGCCGTCGAACTCCGCGACGAGCGCTGTCAGTGCCTCCTCCAACTCCGCCGTGCCATCATGCGGACCGGTCGTCGGGCCGTAGCTGATGTTGATGATAACGTTCTTGGTCTTACCCGGGTCGGCAAAGGACAGGACGTACCGGATGCCATCGAGAACATACGCTTTGAGCCACACCCCGGTCGCATCACGGATACAGTCGTGCGGGAATTGCACGAAGACCACATCGGCCTTGGAAGCAGGGTCGGCGCCCGGCCTCCAGCTCGGCGGGTCGCGACGGTCACCCTGAGCCGCGGGACCGACACGTGAGGAGGTGGGGACGCGACCTGCGAGTACGTCCATCACATGCGCTCCGTGCGACAGACGTCGCGACAGACTGCTGAAGCCGGCGTCGGCGTAACAGCCATCCTCGTCGATGCCGCCTGTCGGCGTCGCATGCAATTGGATCCATTCGTCGAGACCTATTCGCCGCCGCAGGGGCGCGGGAACGGCTCCTTCGGAATCGCGGTAGAATTCAAGGCCGTAGTTGAAGTCCAACAGCCTCTGTCCGAACAAGCATTCCTCGCCGTTTCGATCATTGATTCTGATCGGTTTCTTGCCCTGGTTCTGGTCCCAGATGCCCCGCACCCGCGTGCTCGCCTTGGCCCGGAGGAAATGCGCGGCGGCGAATGGGCAGCCGTCGTCGAGCACACCGATGAGGAGTGACCCCGGCGATTTCCGGCCTTTCCGCCAGCGTCCGGCAGGGAGCCTCCTGAGCGCTCCCGATGCCGAGGTCTCCAGTGGAAGCGACAATGCGACCCTGGAGACATACTTCTCCCAGATATCGAATGCGACCGATCCGTTGACAGCTTTGATCACGGCCTCCCTGGCGGCGTGCAGGGTGGCAAATCGGGTGGTGCTGCCGGCCGGACCGAGAACGACGGAGAGCCCGGCTTCGTTCATCTGCGCAGCGAATTCGGTTTCCCGTCCGGCCTCTTTGAACTCCACGAGGAAGAACAGCCTGGATCTCTCTTTCTTCCCGTCGGGAAGCTCGAAATTCCCGAAATTCGACGAAATCGCGTACCGGAGGTACGGGTCAAAGCATTTCGGGTAGGTGTCGCGTTCGAGCATGGAACCTTCTCCGCGTGGCCCAGAGCTCTCCTCATCGGCTTATGGGAATCGTCCCTTCCACTCGTTCTGTGCGGCGATCCACACATGCTCCATCAGCTTGGACTGCACGATGGACCCCGCTTGCGAATGAGAATAGAAAAGCGATGCCCCGTCGAGGGTCTGCTGCGGATTGAACGGATTGAAGTCGGTGGTGGCAGCGCCATCGATGCCGCCGGCGAGGAACTTCCTGCCCATGAATGGCCGGCCTCCCGTACAGCGCCCGACGAAGTACTCGCCCAAGGCGACGCCCAGCATGCGCCCTGCCATGCTGTCGACCGGGAAGTGGACGCCTGCGATCACACGGTTGGTCGCGATGCGGGCCGCCTGCCGATCAAGCTGCTCGATGACCATGGCGTGTGCCGTCTTCGCCGGCTTCAGCTTGAGCAGCGATTTCAGCACATGCGCGACCGCGAAGACCTGCGTCGCGTGTCCGCTCGGAAAGCTTCCGTGTCCCGGCGTCGTGATCATCGGTTGAACTTGGGCATTGTATTCGACTGGACGCCAGCACGCCAAAGCATGCTTGAAGCGCATTTCCACATACACGCAGAATTGCAGCACCATGTTGACGAGCTCGAACGTGCGCTTGGTCCGTTCGGGGTGCATGTAGATGATCGATGACCAGAAGGCGTATGGAGGATCGATCTGCGCCAGAATTTCGGTGGCGCGTTCGTTGCGCAGCTCGGCCCAGCTCAGCACCATCGGAATCTGCGCCGCAAAAGTCGATTTCTGCGGACGTTCGATTTCCGCGATCAAAGTTCCGGACGACAGCACCTGGAAGGACGTCGCGGTCTTGTGAAAGCTGATCCCCTGCAGCATCTCGCCGATCGCCACATAGGCGCGGACCCATGGCTCCCAGCGCGCCATCTGCGCCGTGTCCTCGATGACCGGCAATGCGGGGGCGTAATGACTTGTCTCAGGAACCGTCGTTCCTTCCCGCCCCAGGATGAGCGCATCCACCATGATCGAGTTGGCGAAGGCATCGGCCAGCGTGCCAAGCATCGCGCCGCCCGCACCACCGGCTCCGCCCGCACCACCGGCTCCGCCTGCACCACCCGCCCCACCGGCTCCACCGGCTCCACCCGCGCCACCCAGCTGGGTCATTCCCGCCTCCCTGTGGGTTAAGTTTATCTTCCCGACGGCAAACCTGCCTCCGCGAGGCAGTGCGCCCAGTGCCGGCCCGTATCGAGCTGCCCATTCGGCATGCGCGCGACATATTTCTCGACAGTCAGTTCCGGCTCGAGCTGCAGCACGTTGCGCAGGGCTCCGCGCGCCTCGTCCATCCGCCCCTGGCAGACGAGTGCGATCGTCAGAGCACGCCATGTGGAGGAATGCATCCGGTTGAGCGCGAGCGACGACCGCGCGAGTCTTTCGGCATTCACATATTGATGCGCGGAAAGTCGTGCCGTCGCGCCGAGGGATTCGAAGTAGTAGCGCTGCGGATCGAGCGGGGAGAGTTCCATCGCGCGCTGCGTTGCGTCCACAGCCGCGTCACCCTCGCCCATGAACGCATGGATCGTACCCCGGTAGAGCCAACCCAGGGCGTGGCTGGGATTGACGTCGACGGCTTGATCACACCGCTTGCGAGCCGTGTCCAGATCCTTCAGCAAATGACAGTAGACGAAGCCCTCCGTCGCGAGCGCAAGTGCGTTTGACGGATCCCTGTCGAGCGCCGCATGGGTGGTGCCCAGGGCCTCGGCAGCCTCGCGGGTCCGATCCTCGGACCAGCCCCGCGTCACCCGCAGAATGAACCAGTTGCCGAGCCAGGCGCGCGGGGTGGCAATGCGGTTGTGCCGGTTGATGAGCTCCTCGAGGAGCTTACGAGTCTGCAGAAACTCGTCCTTGCTCGACCGATGCATCATTCTGATGCTGCCGAGCAGCAACGAATAACTCTCGAGGGTCGGCAGCGGTTGGGTCAGAATATGTTCGACTTCAGCGTCGAACACGGAGATGTGCACTGCCTGGGCGATCCGACTCGCCAGTTCGCTTTCGGGCTTCAGCAGGTCGCCGACCTCCCCGCACAATTGGCCGGACCAGACGATTTCGTTATTGCGCGCTTCGGCGAGTTCGGCCGTCACCAGAAGTCGGCCCGCATCCACGATGTATCCGCCGCTGAGGACATAGTGAGCGCCGAGATACGATGCGACCTGCCTTGCATTTCTCGCACGGCCGCGAAACACGCTGGTGGACAGGCGTGAAATGACCTTAAGGCTCGTCGATTTCGACAGGCGCCAGATCACGCTATCGGCGATCAGGTTGCCGACATCGAAATGCTCGCGGTTTATGTTCCTGGCCTCGAAGGGAACCACGGCGATGCAGGGTTCCATGGGAGTTCCGTAGTCGCGCAGGCCGGTAAGGCTTGGCTGTCGGCTTGGCGGACCGACCCGATACGCTCGGACCGGTTTGTCAAAGTGCTTGAGAAAGCAATCGCCGAGATCCTCGCACGATGCATCCACTCCGTGCGTAAGCTCGTCGCGTGCGGCGGCATTGCCGATCGTCTCACCGGGATTTGCCAGAGCGGCCAGGGCAGCCGCCAGCTGCTCATGCGCCGATGCGCTGGCAATCGTCTCGTCCGGCCCGGCCAGCGTCGCCAGCCGCGCCGCTAAGTTTACGGCTGTCCCATAGATGTCGGTTCCGTCGCTCCATGCCATCGCCGCGTTGATTCCGGCGCGAAGGTGCAGATGCCGGTCTTCCGGAATGCCGGCATTCTGTGCGGCGAGCGTCCGATGCATCTCGGCGGCGGCATGGACGGCGTCGGGGACTGCCTCGAAGCGCGCCATCAGGCCATCGCCAAGGTTCTTGATCAGGACACCACGATGGCGCGGCAATATCTCGGTGGTTACGATACGGACGAAATCTGTCCACCGGCGAATGGTGTAGGATTCGTGCTCCCGCATGAGCCGCACCGACTCCACGAGATCGACCAGAAGCACGATGACCTCCCGCTGCACAAGCTCCCCGCCTGGAATCCGCATGTCGGATCGCTCGGTTCGGGCGGCCTGTCCTTCCGGTTTCTCCACCGCATCATCGTTCATGTCGATCCGACACCACGCGCCAGCCGTTCATGACAATCAGTCCCCTGGCGAACACAAAGGCTCTCGCGACCGCGAAAGAGTGTCAAGTGGATGCTCGACCCGAGTGTCACATTAGGCGGAAATGCGTTCCGCCATGGCACCTCCCGCATCCTCGTTTCAGGTCAACATGACGCGCGAACAGGCAACGGAGAGCGGCGGGAGGAATGAACCTCCCGCCGCCGATCGCCGCGTCGCAGCCGGTCGGATGGTCAGCAGCCCTGGTTAGACATAAAGCCCATAGAGCACACTGCCGTCCCCAAGGCCGATATTGCCCGCCAGCTCCACGTCGCTGGTGAGGCCATCGCTGCCGGGGAAGATCTCGACCTTGGGGTAGGTTCCTGCCACCTCGCCGAAGGTGTTGTTCAGCACCTGCACGTTGTTGGCCTCGATGCCGAGGAGCGGAGAGCCGGTCAGGGCCGTGCCTGCGAACACGTTACTCTCGAACACGAAGCTGTCCGCATCCGGGTTCAGGTAGACGAGGGGGCCTGTGGTGTTGTCGCCCGCATCAAAGGTGTTACCCTCCAACGTGACGTCCGTTACGGCCTCGCCGGTGATCGTCACGACGGCGTTGCCGTCCTGGACGGCCTTCACCGTCAGCCCGGAGATGGAGCCCCCGCTGAAGCCGTCGAACAGCTCGATGGTCGAGGTCGTGTCGATCTCCGTCACGAAGCCGGAGCCGTCCAGGATGGCACCTTCCTCGCCGAGGATTGTGACGCTTTCATCAAGGTCAATCACCTCGTTGTAGACGCCTGCCCCTACCTGGAGAGTATCGCCGTCATCGGAATAGGCGAGAGCCTCGGCGAAGGTGGCGAAGCTCAGCGTGACGCCCCCTTCCTCATCTTTCACCACCGTGATGACCCCGTCGGTAAAATCGGGTTCAGGCTCCGGTTGCGTCTTGTTGCGGGCGAATTCGCTCACGAAAGGGCCAATGCCCCGGGGACCACCTTCGACGCGCGCCTCCTGCTGAGCATGAACAAACGCGCTGACTGCAGACCCATGGTTGGATTTAGCCATTCTGAGATTTTCCCTAATGTTAGCGGCGCTCTTCTACCCCTTTCGGGGTAATGCGCCTGGATAGCTAACGGATCGGCCGAGGGAATATTCCAGGCGCCTGAAAAACTTCTGCCCGACCGAATATCAGGAGCGGAGTGGCCAACGTGCTTCCAAAAATGGCTATTAACCAAATACGAGCGTGGCGCAGCAAAAACGCCCTAGCCGTGGGGTCGCTGCGGACCTCCGGTTAGGGCGTCTCTGAGCCCCAGCGAGGAGATCGGGTGAACCCTCGGCCGGGACTTATGCGGCCCAAGGGAGCTCGTGCCGCATGAGCGAGACTTGGCCGCTCAACCGTGGCTATTTTGTGAACGAGACAATGCTGGTCGGGCCCGGACTCGTGCAGTCAGCATTTTATGCCCTTCAGGGCAGCAGCATTCCTGAGGCGGATCCCGATGAGCCGGAACAAGCCAAGACCGAGGCAGGCGACAAAGCTGCAACAGATCCCCAGACATCAGATCTGCCGCGATTTTGTCATCAGGTGAGATAGCGTTCTACCAAACGAGCCCAGAGCGCGGCTCCCGTGGTAAGGCTCTCGTCCGCGAAGTCGTATTTCGAGCTATGCAGAATCGCGGAGTTCATGCCGTTGCCGAGCCGCAGGAAACTGCCCGGCCTGTGCTCGAGGAAATAGGCGAAATCCTCGCTTCCCGGAATGAGGTGGCAGGTTGAAACCCTGTTCGGCCCGATCAGTTCCTCCGCGACGGCGCGGGCAAAGGCCGTCTCCGCTTCGGAGTTGACGACGACCGGGTAACCCCGCTCATAATCGATCTCGGCGGTAGCGCCGTAGCCGTCGACGACGGACTGCGTCAGCTTGACGATGCGTTCCTGCAGAAGGTCACGAATCTTCGGATCGAAGGAGCGGACGCTGAGCGCAAGTTTGGCATATTCCGGGATGACGTTGACGGCGTTTCCCGCGTGAATCGTTCCCACGGTGACGACGGCCGTCTGGGTCGGATCGATGTTTCGCGAAACAATCGTCTGCAGCGAAACGACCAGATTGCACGCGACCACCACCGGATCGATGGTGAGATGCGGGCGCGAGGCATGGCCGCCGATTCCCTTGATGGTGATGTTGACGGTGTCGGACGATGCCATCATAGGACCGGCGCGCAGAAGAATGTTGCCTTCCGGCGCGCCGGGATGATTGTGCAGGCCGAAGATCGCATCGAAGGGAAAACGCTCGAACAGACCGTCGGCGATCATGGCCTGGGCACCGCTGAACTTGCCGGCCTCTTCGGCGGGTTGGAAGATCAGCGTGACGGTGCCGTTGAAGCGGCGGGTCCGGGCAAGATACTCGGCGGCCCCCAGCAGCACGGTCGTATGTCCGTCGTGACCGCAGGCATGCATCTTGCCAAGGGATCGGCTCGCATGGGCCAGGCCGGTTTCCTCCACGATCGGGAGAGCGTCCATATCGGCCCGAATGGCGAGGCTCTTCTTTCCGTCGCCGACGCTCAGGCGCGCAACGACGCCATGCCCTCCTACGTTGCGGGTCACCTCATAGCCCCATCCCTCGAGCTTCTCGGCGACGAAACGTGCCGTTTCGGCCTCCTCGAAGGAGAGTTCCGGATGAGCGTGGAGATAGTGGCGGATGCCCGTGAGCTCCGCTTCCATGGCTTCGAAGTCCGAGACCCTGGCGAAGACGTTGTCGTTGAGCATGAAATTCGTCCGAATGGCAGTGAGAGGCTGGCCCGGAATGGGGTGTCGGTGATCACAGAAAGCGCGACAGGAACGCCTTCGTGCGAGGATGCTGCGGGTTCCCGATCACGTCGTCTGGTCTGCCCATCTCGACGATCTTGCCATCGTCCATGAACACGACCCGGTCCGCCGCCTCGCGGGCGAATCCGATCTCGTGGGTGACGACGATCATGGTGAGACCCTGCTTGGCAAGGTCGCGCATGGTCGCCAGCACCTCGCCGACCAGTTCGGGGTCGAGCGCCGATGTCGGCTCGTCGAACAGCATTAGTTTGGGCTTGATCGCCAGGGCGCGGGCGATCGCGACGCGCTGCTGCTGCCCCCCGGAAAGCTGACGCGGATAGCTGCCGGCCTTCTCCGACAATCCCACCCGCTCCAGGAGCTGCAGGGCATTCCGTGTGGCGTCCTGACGGCTTTCGCCGTGAATGCCCACAGGCGCCTCGATGATGTTCTGAAGCACCGTCATGTGCGGGTAGAGGTTGAACTGCTGGAACACCATGCCGATCTTCCGGCGCTGGCGGGCGATGCCGTTTGCGGAGAGCTTTTCCAGGCGGCCGTTGCGGAGCCGGTAGCCGATCTGCTCGCCGTCCACCGCGATGAAGCCCTTGTTGATGGCTTCCAGGTGGTTGATGCAGCGCAGGAAGGTTGACTTGCCGGAGCCGGAGGGGCCGAGGATCACGACGACCTCACCAGGCATGATGTCGAGGTCGATGCCCTTCAGAACTTCGAGCTGATCGAAGGACTTGTGAACGTCGCGTACCTGCACGAGAGGATTCATGGTCTGGACGGCGCTCAATGGCTTGCCTCCTGCACGGCTGTAGCGGTAAGCGCAGGCTTCCCATCGGCTTTGCTGCGGCGTTCGCTGCGGCCGTAATAGGCTTCGATGTAGCTCTGACCGATATTGAGGATCGAGGTGATGAGCAGGTACCAGATGACCGCCACGAGCAGCATCGGAATGATCTCGAAGGTGCGATTGTAGATCGACTGCACGGAATAGAGCAGATCGGCCATCGCGATCACGCTGACGAGCGAGGTTGCCTTGATCATGCTGATCAGCTGGTTGCCGGTCGGCGGCACGATGGAGCGCATGGCTTGCGGAATGATGATGCGCCACAGGGCCCGCGCCCTCGTCATGCCGAAGGCCTCGGCCGTTTCGGTTTGGCCACGGTCCACGGAGAGGAGGCCGCCGCGAATGATTTCCGCCATATAGGCTGCTTCGTTCAGCGCGAGTCCTACGATTGCGGCGGTCATCGGCGTGATCACCGAATTCGTATCCCAGCTCGCGAGCACCGGGCCGAAGGGGATGGCGATCGAAAGCCGTGGGAACAAGGTGGACAGGTTGTACCAGAAGATGAGCTGCACGAGCAGCGGCGTGCCCCGGAAGAACCAGATGAACAGGGCTGCCAGCGAGTTCGCGAGCCGATCGTTGGACATGCGGGCGATGGCGAGCACCAGTCCGAGGATCGTGCCGAGCGCCATCGCGACGACTGTCAGTCCGAGGCTGACATAGAGGCCGCTGATGACCGTCGGATCGAAGAAATAGGCGATCACGACGGGCCAGCCGAAGTTTTCGTTATGGGCCACGATCCAGGCGAAATTCGCCGCCACCAGGAGAATGACGGCCCAGAGGATCAACCGGCCGGAGCGGAAGGGCGCGTGGGCCGTCGCCACGTCCCGGAATGGCGCATCGCCGGAGGGCGATGCGCGCGACGGATCAAGCCGGCTCATTTCGGGAGCGCTCCACCGAGATTGAGGCCGGGCTCCTTGATCATGTTGTTCTCAAGACCCCACTTCTTCATGATGGCCGCGTAGGTCCCGTTGTCCATCAGGAGCTTGATGGCATCGAGCAGCACCGGTCCGAGCGGCGAGCCCTTGGGCACGACGGCACCCTGATAGAGATCCTCGAAGCCGTTCTTCTGCCCGACGCCGGTCAACTCGAGCTGACCGTTGGCCTGGGCGACGAAATAGGTGAGGGGGGCTTGGGAGGAGAAGAACGCATCGGCGCGCTTCGAACGAACGGCGAGGATCGAGCTCGGCTGGTCCGTATAGGATTGAACCGTGAGCGCCTCCTTGCCGTCGGCTTTGCACTTCTCCGCCTGGGCCTGGATCACGCGTTCGGCGGAGCCGCCCGCCATGACGGCGATGCGGTTGCCGCAGGCGGTGTCCAGGGAGGTGATACCCTTGGGATTGCCCTTCTGAACGGCGAAGACGACGAATTCCTGAACCCAGTCGACGAAGTCGTTAGCCTCTTCGCGACTCTTGAAGTCGCCGACGGGGCCGAACGCGAACTGGTACCGCCCGGAATTGACGCCGGCGAGCAGCGCCGGCAGCCCGCCAACCGTGACATGCTCGATCTTGATGCCGAGAACCTGACCGATCGCGTCCGTCAGATCGCTGCTGGCGCCGGTCATCTCGGTGCCGGTAACGATTTCATAAGGAGGGAACGATCCATTATTGACCGAGATCATCTTACCCTCGGCACGGATGTTCTCCGGCAGTCGTGCCCGCAATTCCTCGTTCACGCTCTGCTTCGGGATGGCGGTTTCCTGTGCAATGGCCGGACCTGCAAGGAGCAGGGCGGCGAGTGCGGCGGAGGCGATTGATTTCGAATGCATGAGAGGGGCCTTTCTGTTGAGGACGCTGTTCCAGGTCATCAGTCACTCTGAGAAAAATTCATTCGGCCTGTGCGTGCCAGGGAAAGAGATCGGCGGGCGTAAGCGCGCGCGGCAGAATTTTCTGCTCGTGAAGCTCGGTGGCGAAGTCGCCGATCATCTTCTCGTTCGCCGCGAATCCGCTGATATTCCAGGAGGGGGGCAAGTCGGCGGCGCAACGGCGGAGCTCATCGATCATCCAGGGGGTCGTATCCGCGTATTTCTCGCGCTTCTGCAGCCACATGCGCTGAGAGGCGTCGATCAGTTCGCTGAGCTCGTCCATGACCCATGGCTGCTCCCGCACGAACGTGGCCTTGAGGCCGATCAGGTGCATGCCCGGCACGTAGCCGACCTCGTGGTAGTAGGCGACCTCTGCCGCCCTGAAGTCGTCGAGGACCTGGCGGAACGGCGAATCCTCGTCGAAGAACCCAGGCGGCATGAAGGGGGTGAAAATCGCATCGAGGTCGCCTTCCTTGAGGAGATCGACCATCGGCCGCTCGCCGGGAGCGGCCTCGATGCGCCCCGGGCGACCGAACCCGTCGAGCCGGTCCGTGATGGGGTGGGCTTCCGTCAGCCGGCCCGCGTACCACATGACGTCCTCGATCCCGACGCCCTCGCGGCGGATGGCGGCGCGGGTCCAGGTATTGCCGGAATCCCGCCAGCCCGTCACGCCGATCCTCTTGCCGGCGAGATCCGACAGCTTGCGGATCGGGCTCTCCTTCGTGGTGATGATGCACCGATGACGAAACCCGCGCATGATGAAGTTCGGGATGCCCACGACCCCGTCATCGCCGTCATGCCGCAGTTGCGAGTAGCGGCTGAAGGACAGCTCCGCCCCTTCATACGACGGGTCGCGGGCGAGATCGGAGATGAGCGTGCCGACGCGATCGACCTTGATGTCGAGGCGAGGTGACCGAACATCGCCTAACACCAGAGGCGTCATGTAATCCCAGTCACGAAGGGCGAGTCGGAGGGTGAGGGGCATCGGCATTTGCTCGCAGCGAACTTGTTCTCGGTGCAATTAAAATGTTCATATATCACTGATCAAATCCTATTATGTTATTGAACATTAAATTTGGTGCAGTATGGCCCCGAGCAGAGACGCGCATTGGTTCACCGACAAACTCACTGACAGGAGCATTCGCGGAATCGCTCTTGAGACCGGTGCCCTGATCCGGTCGGGCGCGCTTCCCGTCGGGACAAAGTTGCCTCCGATCCGGGATCTCGCATTCGCCTTGGGGGTCAGCCCTGCGACCATTTCGGAGGCGTGGAGCGAGCTGCGACGCCAGAAGATCATCAGCGGACGAGGGAGAAACGGCACTTGGGTCAGCGGCGATCGTTTCGTCGCGAAGCCGAACCGCCTCGGAAGCTCCGGCAATTACGGTGACGGCATCCTGAACCTGACCGCAGCCGTTCCTGATGCCCGTTTGTTGCCGCCGCTTGCTGAGGCGATGGCCTATGGCGCTTCGGCGGAGAATCTCAACAGCTACGAGCGGAACCGAATCCTGCCGGAACTGGAGGAGGAGGTGCGCCAGACATGGCCCTACGAGCCGGAGGCGTTCCTGGCGACGAATGGCGGCTACAATGCGGTTTACACGTTGGTTCACGCATTGCTGCCGCCGGGAGCATCCGTTGCGATTGAGAATCCGACGGGCATGCGCCTCCTCGATATTCTCGAAGACCGGGGGGTCCGTATCGTGCCGGTTGAATGCGACCGCGAAGGGCCGCTTCCGTCAGCCCTTGAGGTGGCGATGAAGGCCAAGCCCGCCGCCTTCATCTTTCAGCCGAGGCTGCATTCCGTCACCGGCCAGAGTGTCAGCCGAGAACGCTTGGAAGCGCTTGCCGGGATTCTGAAGGAGTCTGATACCCTCATCGTCGAGGACGATGGCGTCGGGGACATTTCCGCAGCTCCGCGCCTTTCTCTGGGGAACTCCTTTCCGAGCCGGGTCATCCACATCCTGTCGTTCTCGAAAACACATGGGCCTGACTTGCGTCTTGCCGTCCTCTCCAGCACCCGGTCGATCGTCGATCAGATCCAATCGTATCGCAGCTTCAGCGCCGGCTGGACGAGCCGCATTCTGCAGGCTGCCACCGCCTGGCTGTTGCGCGACCCGGCGACGCGGGAATCCATTGATCGCGCTCGGATGATATATCAGAGTCGGCGTGCTCATCTCGTCAGCGCTCTACAGGAGAGAGGAGTGCAGGCCATGCACGGTGCGGGTCTGTGCGCCTGGGTTCCGGTATCCTCGGAGCCATTCGCCATGGTGACGCTTGCCGCCCACGGAATTGCCGTCCACCCGGGTGCCAAGTTCTCAAACTTACCGACGTGTCATTTGCGCGTTGCGACAGCCACTCTCTCGGATCGTTACGAGAAAGTGGCGGATTCGATCGCGCTGGCAGCCGGCACGTAAGTGAACTCTGGGCGAAATTCCCCTTTTCGACTCCAGAACGGTCCCTTAGAGCCCATGTGCCAAAAGGTTGCGTGCCCGTAGGGGCGCCGGGCGGGCTTTCGCGCGAGAGCGCAGATGAACCGTGTCGCCGGACTAATTGGCGAACGTGCTCCGCCCACTTCGTACCCTTAGTTCAGGCGATGCGGATGCACGTCGGTCGCGAGCTCCGTCGTGCAGCGACGGTCCGCCCGCGGGGCACCTATCCCCGATCCCTCACTTGAGCTCAATGCCGCATGTCATTGATGCCTAAGGTCAGGACTCACAACGGATCGAAAGCGTTGGATGGCTGCTCCTTATACCGGCCGTGGATCTTGAAGTGGGAGCCAATTGCGATCCGCCCGTGCCACATGACACGGGCGGCTTGGCGCTTAACGCGTTTCTGTCTTTCGAGCGGAGACTAGAAGCATCATCGGCTGCTCCAGCTCTTCGACCAGTTCAGGCAACTGCTCGATCTGTTCGCGCGTTGGGGCGAATTCCTCGACCCGGCGCAACTCGAAGCCCGTATCGATCAGCGCGTTGAGTGTCGTGCCGAGGCTCCGGCGATACTTCAACACGCCCTTAGCGAACCAGTCCGTGCGGCGTTCGCCCTCAATTGAATAGCCATTGACCGGCCAGGTCTTGCGGCCGTCTTCATCGGTGATCCAATGCGGATGCGCCGCAGCCATGAAGATCGGATGCTCGGTCGTAAAGACCAGATCTCCGCCGGGAACCAGCGCCTTGTGGATCATGCGCGTGAGGCGCCGGAAATTCTCGACATAGTGGACCGTCAGGGCGCTGTTGACGAGATCGAAAGTGGCCTCAGGCAGTTCCAGCGTCTCGAGATCTGCGATCCGATATTCAATGGCCGGGTGTGAGGTATCGGTCTTGGCGCGGGGGATCATCCTCTGCGACAAATCAAGGCCAAGCACCGACACCGCGCCTTGTGCGCGCATCCAGCGCGAGGCCCATCCGAACCCGCAGCCCAGATCGGCCACGCGCTTGCCGGTCAACGTAGGCAACATGGCCCGGATTGCCGGCCATTCGGGTGCGCCGTCCAGCCCATGCACCTGTCGCGACAACTGACTGTAGCAAGCGAAGAAACCGAGGTTGTCGTAAATATTCTGTGCCATGTTCAACTCCATGGTGAAAGGAGGATGAGGCACGTTTCGCGGCATTGCATGGTTGCTGCTTTGTCCGTACAGCCAGCCTTTGGCTGGGCGGCACCGTTGCATTAACCTTGGCGGTACGGTGAGGGGCGGCCAGCTGAGGATCCGCCGGTGTCAAGGCTTCCGCTCCGCATCCTGGCGTGTAGATGAAACCTATGTGCGGGTCGGTGGGCGCCGGAA
>NZ_WURB01000040.1 GCF_009830105.1 Microvirga makkahensis | reverse complement strand
TGGCCGCCTGAGCGGGGTGGCAGGCTGAGGCCCACGGCCTCGGGTTCCAGTTACCTCTACCCCAGCCGTTAAGAGGCGAGCCCCGGGCACCCAGCCGCTCAACCGGCGGAGTTTTTCAACGGCATCGGTCAAAGTGGGAAGTTCAGTCGTACTACGTGAAGGTCTGCTCACCGCGCGGGACCAGGCCTCGCTGGACTCATCATTTGCCGTTCCGTGACAACATTCCGAGAAAGCTCGGAATGGCTGCTGCGGCGATTCAGTCATGCTGTTCGTCCCAGATGATTATTAACCTGCCTGTAGTGTTGGATGGAAGATCCTGATGGATCCGGGTTGTTCGGGACGTCGCGGCCAGCAGGAACAAATGGAACCGAAAAGATCCATGTAGCACCGCTCAATGTTATCATGACCATCTGCGTCAGCGTGATCGCTCTCACAAGACATGTCTGTAGCCTGTTACTGGATGATTGCCTCCAGTGACGACCGTTTGCATGTGGAAAGGATAGAACAGGCACGTCTAAGTGGATATGCTCTACATTTATACGATCTACAGGGCCGCCCTCTCGCCACCTGTCCCATGTTGTTTCATCGCTACATTCACTCGACTGGTTGACTTACCTATCCAACACCAAAATGTACTCGCCCTTGATTCTGCCCTCATAGAAGGAGGCGCGCAGGAAACGGTATGCATATTGAGCACGTTCCAGAGGCTCTTGCAGCGGCGGAGCACTTCTAGCGGAGAGGCGGAAGACACAGTGTGCCACAAGCGCCTGCTTTTTTGCTGCGTGAGTGCGGAGGCTCCTGAGAATAGCCATCTGCGAACTTTCATGCATGTCAGTATCGGGCCACTCCGAATCGCTAGGACGAGAGATCCTCCACGCTGCTCTCTTTTGAGGGCAACAGGACTTTTCGGTGCCTGGATCGCTCCGCCGCCTCTTCAGCACACTTCTCCTGATGAGCCGCCTTGTTGATCACCTGGAGATTGGGCGCACCCCAGAACGCCAGCAGGTCCGGCCAAGGCCGCGAGCGATGCTCGGACCAGACGGCAAAGAGCGGAACGCGGTGATCCACCTCAGCGGTCCTGAGCAGGCGACGTCCGGTCGCGGCGCACTTCCTGTTCTGGCGCAGCTTGAGCATTCTCAGATGATCGGTAGGTGCGGTCCAGAGCTGCCAGGCCACGACACATGCGGCATGCCAAGTGGCATTCTTATTGAATTTGCCGTCACCCCAGAGATCGCGATGCCAGCCCAGCCGGAAGACAGGCTGTCCGCAGAGGCAACAATGCCCCGGACCACGCATGAAGGCGGATTCTCTGTACGGCGCGGGCGGCATGCGGAATGACAGCGGCAGGCCGGACGCTTTGTCAGATCCGAGCCGCCACTGCCACTCTGCGGGCTGTCCGCTCCTGGCCGCGAGGGCCCGCGCCAGACGGTCGGCGAGGAGCGGGCGATGGCGCCAATACGACTCCACGGCTCTGCGCTGCGTCGGGGGGATCAGCGGCTGCCGTAGGGCATGCGATAGAACGCAGGGCGGGAAGGACGCGGAGAGGCGCTTCTCAAGCCGGGCACGCGCAGTCTGGTTCTTCTCGTCTCGCCAGGTCGACATCCAGATCAGCCATCTTGTTTGAATCGCTGCCTGGTCTGTAGCGGCAATGCCCCTCGAGGTGAACCGCACTGGTCGATCCTTCATTCGGCAGATCTCGATCAGTCCTTAACCTTATGGCGACTCATCCCGGTTTACGGTTGCCGACATTCATCAAAGTTACAGCGCCACGATTGTCGCAGGAATGGGACCATATGCAGGGACAGGCCGATCTGTTTCTTGGATTGAACGAGACATCGGCACCGGTCAAAATGCCCGCTACCTCTGAGTTTCAAAAGAAGGCTCGGGCCTTCCGGCTCGATCCTGCGGACTTCGAGACGGCCGCCCATGCCCTGGAGGCAAGCGGGCAGTATCGTATCCTGCGCCGCCTTCTGCCTCGGCCCGTGGTCACGTCCCGCAAGGCAGTACCGGGCGAAAAGCTCGCGGTCATTGTCGACACCGAAACCACAGGACTGGATCACACCCGGGACGAAGTCATCGAGCTCGGCATGGTGGCGTTCTCGTATGATGAGGACGGTCGCATCGGAGATGTCGTCGGCACCCTCAATGCCTTACGGGAGCCGTCTGTCCCGATCACGCCTGAGATCACACGCTTGACCGGGATCTCGCCCGAGATGGTGAAGGGCCAAACGATCAATCTTGATGCCGTCGAGGCGTTCATACAGTCAGCCCATCTGGTGATCGCCCACAATGCTCGCTTCGATCGCCCTTTCTGCGAGCGTCTGACTCCCGGCTTCGCTCTGAAGGCCTGGGCCTGCTCCCATGCGGAGGTGTCCTGGTCCGAATTCGGCTTCGAAGGCTCGAAGCTCGGTTACCTGTTGTCTCACTGCGGCTGGTTTCATCAGGGTCATCGTGCCGTGGAGGACTGCCATGCCCTTCTGGAGGTGCTGGCGGCTCCCCTTCCCAGTGGTACAGGCTGTGCCATGTCCTATCTTCTGGCCTCGGCCCGAAAGGCCCTTCTGCAGGTCTGGGCGGAAGGCTCTCCCTTCGACATGAAGGACGATCTCAAGAAGCGAGGCTATCGCTGGAACGACGGCAAGGACGGTCGCCCCAAGTCCTGGTTCATCGAGATCGCCGAGGATGCGTATGAAACGGAGGTGAAGTTCCTGCGGCAGGAGATCTACCGCAGGGACGTGGAGCCGTTCACCCGGCGGATTACGGCCTTCGAGCGTTTCCGAGCCGCGAGATAAGGTCCTTCATTGCGACATGAGAGTGTTCGCCGCCGTTTCTGCCCTCATAAACACCTCGCCCAACCGATGCCTCATCGTCGAATGTAGTTATGCGTCGGGAACGTTCGTCACTGGATCTGCGGATTCACCCTCCAAATTTCCGCGAATAAGATCCACGTGCCCGAACCGTAATGTGATGTTCCGGATACCGCTGCTCCTAATATTCCCGTTGATCGCTTTTTATGCATCTGCTGCTCTGGATTAACGGGGTGCTTACTCCCCTGCCCGATAGTGCCGGCCTGCGTACGGCAAAGGAGAAGCCATGAGTGACGTCGTCGGAATTCCAGGCAATCGGATCCGCTCGTTCGTGGAGCGCATCGAGCAGATCGAGAACGAGATTAAGGAACTGAACGAAGCCAAGAAAGAAATCTTCTCCGAAGCAAAGGGTGAGGGTTTCGACGTGAAGATCCTCAAGGAGATCATCAAGCTGCGCAAACAGGATCAGGACGAGCGCGACGAGCACGACAGCCTGCTTGACGTCTACATGCGGGCGATGGATGCGGCCGGCCCCGCTCCTGTCGCCGAGGCCGCTTAACAGCGGCTTAGACGCCTCAGACTAGGAAAAGGCCGCCTCGTTGTAGGCGGCCTTCTTACTTTCCCGTAGGACGAGGAGCCGTCCGACACGCGGGGATAGGCCTCTACTTCAGGGGCTATCCTTAGGCTGCATCCTCTGATGCGGTCGCGTCATCGTTGCCCTGTAGCTCCGCAATCAGGAGACCGGCATTTTGGCGGATCTTGCCTTCGATCTCGGCCGCAATCTCGGGATTGTCCTTCAGGAAGGTCTTGGCGTTCTCACGGCCCTGGCCGAGGCGCTGGCTGTCATAAGAAAACCAAGCCCCGGACTTCTCCACGACGTTGGCCTTGACCCCGAGATCGATCAGCTCACCCATCTTGGAGATGCCCTCGCCGAACATGATGTCGAACTCGACCTGCTTGAAAGGCGGAGCCACTTTGTTCTTGACCACTTTCACCCGCACCTGGTTGCCGATCGGCTCGTCGCGGTCCTTCAGGGTCGAGGTCCGGCGGATGTCGAGCCGGACCGAGGCGTAGAACTTCAGCGCATTACCGCCCGTCGTCGTCTCAGGGCTTCCGTACATGACGCCGATCTTCATGCGGATTTGATTGATGAAGATCACCATCGTATTGGTGCGGCTGATCGAACCGGTGAGCTTGCGCAGGGCTTGGCTCATCAAGCGCGCCTGGAGACCGGGGCGGCTCTCGCCCATCTCGCCTTCGATCTCGGCCTTCGGCGTCAGAGCCGCAACCGAGTCGATGACGAGAATGTCTACGGAGCTCGAGCGGACAAGCGTGTCGGCAATCTCGAGCGCCTGCTCGCCGTTGTCAGGCTGAGACACCAGGAGATCGTCCAGGTTCACACCTAGCTTGCGGGCGTAAACCGGATCCAGAGCATGCTCGGCGTCGATAAAGCCGCAGACGCCGCCCTTTTTCTGAGCTTCGGCGATGGTCTGGAGCGCGAGCGTCGTCTTACCCGACGATTCCGGTCCATAGACCTCAATGATCCGGCCACGTGGCAGACCGCCGACGCCGAGCGCGATGTCGAGGCCCAGCGAACCGGTGGAAACCGTCTCCACTTCAATGACTTGATCGCCGCCGAGGCGCATGATGGCGCCCTTGCCAAAGGCGCGTTCAATCTGGCTGACGGCGGTCTCGATCGCCTTGGCCTTATCCATGCTCATCCCGAATCCTGTGCTCAATAGAAGGAGCCGAACCCTACAGTTCCTCGCAACGAAAAGATAGAACAAATATAGAACATATTGTCGCGATCTTATCTCAGAGCGACAAGCTGGGCCGTTGCGAACAAAACAGGAATCGGGGTCAATAGTGGCCCATGAGGAATGATTCGACCGTGCCTGCGAACCCTGCCTACCTTGACCAACTTAACCCGCGGCAGCGTCAGGCGGTCGAGCACGGCGTCCTGGCCAGCGGCTCAACTTCGGCCGCACCGCTGCTGGTCATCGCCGGGGCGGGATCGGGCAAGACCAACACGCTTGCGCATCGCGTCGCCCATCTAATCGTCAACGGGGCCGATCCACGCCGCATCCTCCTCCTGACCTTCTCCCGCCGGGCCGCGGCCGAGATGGCGCGCCGAGTCGAGAGGATCGCAGGACAGGTCCTGGGTCAGAACGCGGGCGTGATGACCGATGCCCTCACCTGGTCCGGCACGTTCCACAGCATCGGCGCCCGGCTCCTGCGCGACTACGCGCCCGCGATCGGGCTGGATCCAGCGTTCTCCATCCACGACCGCGAGGATTCGGCCGACCTGCTGAACCTCGTCCGGCACGAGCTCGGCTTCTCCACGACCGAGAGCCGATTCCCTGCGAAGAGCACCTGTCTGTCGATCTATTCCCGTTGTGTGAATGCCGAGATGGCTCTCGATGAAGTGCTGCGGACCTCCTACCCGTGGTGCGCGGGCTGGGCTGCCGAACTGCGCCAGTTGTTTGCGGCCTATGTCGAGGCCAAGCAGCACCAGAACGTCCTCGACTACGATGACCTCCTCCTTTACTGGGCTCAGATGGTGGCCGAGCCCTCGATCGCAGCCGAGCTTAGCGGGCGCTTTGACCATATTCTCGTCGACGAGTATCAGGACACCAACCGGCTCCAATCCTCGATCCTGCTCGCCCTTAAGCCGGACGGTCAGGGCCTCACTGTGGTTGGGGACGATGCCCAGTCGATCTATTCCTTCCGGGCGGCTACGGTCCGCAACATCCTGGACTTTCCCACCCAGTTCAACCCGCCGGCCGAGATCGTCACCCTAGACCGCAACTACCGCTCATCCCAACCGATCCTGGCCGCGGCCAATGCGGTGATCGAGCTTGCCTCCGAACGCTTCACCAAGAATCTCTGGACCGACCGGACTTCCGCCGAGCGGCCGCAGCTGGTGGCCGTGCGCGACGAGGCCGATCAGGCCCGCTACGTGGTCGAGCAGGTGCTGGCGAACCGCGAAAACGGCATAAGCCTCAAGCAGCAGGCGGTGCTGTTTCGGACCTCCCATCACAGCGGGCCGCTGGAGGTGGAACTGACACGCCGCAACATTCCCTTCGTGAAGTTCGGCGGCCTCAAGTTCCTCGATTCCGCTCACGTCAAGGATCTGCTCGCATTGCTGCGGTTCGTCCAGAACCCGCGCGATCGGGTCGCCGGCTTCCGGCTGATGCAGCTTCTGCCGGGTGTCGGCCCAACCTCGGCCCAGCGGGTGCTCGATCGCATGCATGACGCCGCCGATCCGATCCAAGCTCTGATGGAAGCCCCTGCCCCGCCCCGGGCGGGCGACGACTGGCATGCCTTTCTCAACGCGATTGCACAGCTACGCGCCGGCATGGCAGGCTGGCCGGCTGAACTTGAGTACGCGCGGACTTGGTACGAGCCTTATCTCGAGCGCATGCATGAGGATGCCACGACACGCAAAGCCGACTTGGTCCAGCTGGAGCAGATTGCGGCCAGCTATCCCTCCCGCGAGCGTTTCCTCACGGAGCTCACGCTCGATCCGCCGGATGCCACGAGCGATCAGGCCGGTGTGCCTCTGCGTGACGAGGACTACCTGATCCTGTCGACGATCCATTCCGCCAAGGGCCAGGAGTGGAAGTCGGTGTTCGTCCTGAACGTGGTCGATGGCTGCATCCCCTCCGATCTGGGTACTGGGACCACGGCGGAGATCGAGGAGGAGCGCCGGCTGCTGTACGTTGCGATGACGCGGGCCAAGGATCACCTGCATCTCATCGTGCCGCAGCGGTTCTTCACGCACCAGCAATCCGCGACAGGTGGTCGCCATGTCTATGCCGCCCGCACTCGCTTCATTCCGAGTAGCCTCCTGAAGCTGTTCGAGCGGGTGTCATGGCCCCTGGCTGTGCCGGACCCGGCAAGTTCATCTACCACGACAATAGGCGTTCGCGTTGATGTGGGCGCGAAGATGCGCGGCATGTGGCGATAGCCAGGCTGCAGAGGTATGTCCCCGAATAACCGTCTTGGGCATTGATGAGACAAAGCTGAGGTCGGCGGCCAATGATCCGAAGGTCCATCCCGATCCGGAAAAAGCTCAGGCAAGCCTCTCACGAGCGCGGCGAACCGCCGGTCCTCACTGAACGAGAGCGCAAGATCATTCACACCAACTAGTTCGGTCAAAGCCTCATCGTAAGGACGATGCTCAACATCATGCAAGTCATGCTTGAGCCACTCCAATGCCTTCTGTCCGGTATCCTGTTCATTCGCTCCGCACTGTTCAGCCTCCTACACGCAAGGGCATATAATGCGTTCTGAAACGCTCCGAAGCCGACGCGAAAATAAATTCGGGCCTGCTAGTGCCGCCATTCGATAACAGTCGCATCTGTAAGGTAAAACGAGCCCCGGGGGAGGTCCGCTGACCGCACAACTCTGGTCGCCTGATAGAATTCCGGAACGTGCCAGAAGCTGACTTCAATCATCCGCAGAATACCTCGTGACGGAGCCTCATCTCATCCGCGAATAGTCAGTCGCCACAGCAGAAGGGTAACAGCCAGCGCAAGAATGCTCGAGATACATTTCCAGAACACGATAGGGTTACGTTGCGCCAACGGCGCGCGATCCGTCCTCAGGAAAGTCGGATTGGGCTATCGCAGATCAAATGTGAATTCCGAAAGTGCATCGTATCGCTTTATAGGATTCGGATGCACGGCTTTGCGCAACCCCTGATCCATCTCGTCTGGCACCAGTGGGTTGATCTCTGACGCCGGAACGTAATGCAGCCAGCTCTGCTGTGATCGGCTGCGCGTCCTTGGAACCTCGGCGCCATGAGGAAGCTGCCCCGTAAGCATTTGGTAGACAGCCACACCAAGCGAGAACAGATCGGAGCGCCAAGTCCTTCTCTGTCGACGAAATACTCTGGAGCCGCGTACTGCGCTGTGCCGAGGATATCGTCACGATCCGCCTGCGGCGCGGACTCAACGACCCCGGCAACGCGCGTGGACCCGAAGTCGATGATTTTCACCGTACCGGTTTTGTCGATCATGATATTGTGCGGTCGCACATCCTGATGCACTATCCCAAGGCGGTGAAATGCACGCAGGCCCTTTGCGATCTGCTCAGCGATTCCATGAACAATCTCCAGTTCCGGGCAAGGATGGGCGATCATCCACTGGGCCAGAGTTTGGCCCTCGATGTACTCCGTCACGACATAGAGATGACTCCGCTTACGAGACTGGAGCAGAGCTTTGAGTACATGGGGGCTGTTCAGACGCCTTGCGATCCACTCCCCAATCATGAAGCCCCTCAGATGGTCGGAACCATGTCGCAGATCGATTGATGGCACCTTGAGAGCCACACGTGTATCGGTCAACGTGTCCGGGCCAGATAGACGTGACTGCGGCTGCTGGAGTGGAGTTCACGCAAAATCCTGTAGCTGTCCAGCAAGCTGCCTGCTTGGGGGACCGGTGGCGGCGCGACATCGGCGGCTTCGGCCATGATATCGCCTGCCTCTCCATCCGGCACTGCATCGATCCGCACGATCTGAACCGTCAAATTATCGCGGCTACATGCCCGCAGCGCCTCTTCCACGATCATGCGCGCAGCGCGGTCAAGGTCGCCTGCATGTGCTTTGACGGCGCTTGCAACCATGGTGCCACTAACGTGCTCATGCACACCGTCGCTGAGAAAATAAAGAGATCACCCACCCGCAGCGGAACCGCTCGATAATTGATTTCGACACTCGGTCTTGCGCCTAGAGCTCTGGAGAGATAGCTCTTTTGAAGGAGATATGTTGATGCGGTGATCGTCAGCAAGCGGCTCCAGAACGCGTCCCGCCAGTCGGCTCAAGCGACAATCTCCGATCTGAAAGATGTGCGCGAGGCAAGATTTCAAGACCATCGCCGTGAAAGTGCAGACATAGCCTCTGTCCATGTCACTAGCGTATCGGCCGCGTCGCGCCTCCGCATGAAGCCATGAGTTGGTCGCGCTGATAACCCGCTGCGCTGCCGTTCTGACGACACAAGCATCCGAGGTGCAGTAGTAGTCTGTCAAAAAAGCTCTTGACTGCCGCTTCCGCGGCGATGCGGCTTACGGAACTCGTGCTGCCCCCGTCCGCGATCGCGATGGCTATGCCCTTGAGGGCGAGGGCCGGCCCAGTCGGGATCAGGGCGCCGTGGAAGTCCTGATTGGCCTCTTTGAGCCCTTTTCGGAGTGCTGCCCGATTGAGATCGTCAGTGGGCACGTCATGAAACACCATCAATGAGAGCCCCGCTCTCGGGCGGGGTTCCAGCCTGAGTTGAATCACTCGGCAGGGAAAGCGGCTATACCTGCTCCGAGATCGGCGTTGCGCTTGGCGCCGGTGCGCACATGGTTCGAGTAGAGCGTCAGTCCGACGAAGGCCAGCAGACCACCAACAAGGTTGCCGATGACGGTCGGGATCTCGTTCCCGATCAAATAATCCTTGATCGAGAAGTTGCCGCCGAGCAAGATTCCCGAGGGGAAAAGAAACATGTTCACAATGGAATGCTCGAAACCCATGTAGAGGAACAACATAATCGGCATCGACATGGCGATCACCTTGTCTGAGACCGAGGTTTAGATCATGGCTCCTACGACGCCCATTGCAACCATCCAGTTGCACAGTACGCCGCGGATGAAGTGCGTGAGCATGCCTGCAGCACCGTGGGCTGCGTACCCTATAGTCCGTCCCTCCCCGATCGCGCCAATCTTCTGACCAATCGCGTCCGGCCCCTGGGCGAAGCCAAACGTAAAGATGATCGCCATCATCACAGCGATCGTGAACGCGCCAGCGAAATCTCCTACGAACACGAGACCCCAATTGCGCAGGATACCGCTCATGCTCGCGCCCGATCGCTTGTCGATGAGAGCAAGAGGGGTGAGCATAAAGACGCCGGTCAGCAAATCAAAACCCATCAGGTAGAGCATACAGAACCCCACCGGAAGCAGAACTGCGCCGGCGAGAGGTTAGCCGGTCTGGACCGTGATGGTGACCGCAAAGCGGCTGCAAGCGCCAGAATGGCGCCGGCCATATAGGCGCGGATCATCGTGTCCCGCGCCGACATAAAGATCTTGGATTCGCCGGCATCGACCATTTTGGTCATGAACTCGGCAGGTGCAAGGTAAGCCATCGAAGATCCTTTCCTGAGTGCAGAGCAGCCGAAGCCAAGTGAGGGGCTGCAAGGGGGGATATCGTCCAACTTGAGCCGCACCGAACTTCTCATGCCGCTTTGGGCAAGAGTGCCGAGGCAGCAACTAGGATGCGCGTGCCGTTGATGCGCAGCGGGATCTTGTGCGCGCACCCATGATCTGCGCCCTGCGACTCGCCGCTCTCCAGGCTGATTACCCAGTCGTGCAGCGGGCACGTCACCGAGTGACCATGCACGATGCCCTGCGACAGGGGGCCACCTTTGTGCGGGCAGCGATCTCGCAACGCGAGGAGCGTTCCGTCGTCTGCCTTGAACACCGCAATGTCGCTACCTGGCGCCTGCACGACGCGCGCGCCCAAAGCCGGCACGTCATCGACCGCACCTACATCGATCCAATCGCTCATTCCACCGCCTCCGCGAGGGTGAAATTGGCCATAGGGTTGAATTCATGCGCATCGCGTCCGGCAGCCCGCTCGGCCCAAGGATCGGTCTGTGCTGTACGCTGCGAGCGCCGACGCAGGTCTTCACAGTGCGCAGACCCTTGGCATAGGCATGGCCGGAGACCATGCCGGCATCGTTGAGATCGGCCCAGACCGCCGGCAGATCCTCTTTGTGCACGCCGAGCAGATCGATGCGCTGACCGCCCGTGACCTTCACGGTTGGGGCGTTGTACTTGTCGGCTACATCCGCGATGGCGCGCAGCTCACGCGGGTTGGTCAGTCCACCCCACATGCGCGGCACGACCGAATAGGTGCCATCCTTCTGGATGTTGGCGTGAATGCGCTCGTTGATATAGCGGGAGCGGCCATCATCCTTGTACTCTTCTGGCCATTCGCACAAAAGATAGTAGTTCAGGGCCGGCCGGCATTTGGCGCAGCCGCAGGAGGTTTTCCAGCCGAGTTCCTGCATGACAGCCGGGATCGACTTCAGCCCCACCGCAGGCCAAAAATGTTCGCCGGAGCTCACCAGGGCCCCGGCACATTCTGCTCAAAACTTGGGCATTTCGTGCCGCCTCTTCGACCGGTTGCGAAGTCGGTGCGGCACTGGCGTAATCCACCATCCTGTCGGTGCGGTGCTGATAGCACCTCATTGCATCCTGGTCGACCGACACGATCCATTTTTGTCGCCAACCTGAGCTTTACAGGCGTCCTGGCTTCACCAGTTCGCAAGGTCGGTTCCGGATCAACCACTGACGATCCCCTCCCTTTCATGAAGGTCCGCTTCGGCCGGGCGAGCAGCTGACGCACGCGCCGGAAAGCTTTCCTGGCCGCGCTCGCCGGCGCTCCGCCAGAAGCGGGAACCATCGAAGAACTCGACAATTCGGCACGCTGGCATGGGTTGAGCAGACACCCACGATGGACAGAACCAGGATTCCAGGAACCAATTCGGGAGCGTCAGCACGCGCGAGAACACACCGACGAGGGGCAGGTTCATGATCAGCAAGAGAATGTTGCCGATGTAAGACGGTATCTCGTTTGACTCGCGATCAAAACTTCAAACGAGCGATAGCCTCTAATCCGCAGTGCCATCCTGAACAGGACAGACGAGATCGCCCGCCCTGCTCTCGAACCTTACTACGCGGCTTGGGATGGATTACAGATTTCCGTGACGGACTTCTTGACCGCAACCGGGTCGAAGATGCGTTCGAGCCAACCCTCTCGAAATATCTGCGGACGCGCCTGGTCAATAGCATAAAGGGCGCCGTCCGAGAACTTCCCTTCCGGAAAGGCTTCGAAAGCGATCGCCAGCTCGATGTTGAGGTGGCCCAACATGAAATCGATGGCTGCTTGGCGCGGCACGCCACGGCGCACAGCCTCATCGGTCGCTTCACGCAGAGCAAGACACAGCGTGGCACCAATTGTTTCCGATAGTGCAGGCTCCATGATGGCAATGTGCTCGACGGTGCAGCGATGCGACCGCATCACAGGCTTGTAGATCGTACGCGCAACATCCTCACAGAGAGAATAGTGCTCTTCCGGGCCTTGCATGAGAGCGCACACGATATGCTGCTTTGCCTTGACTCCTCCGAAGAAGTCATTCTTCGCCGCAGGATCGACCTCATCGTTGAAGATGGGCGGATGGCAGGGGTGAGTCACGAAATAGGTGACGTCGGTGCGGTTCGGCAGCTCACCCGCGTAAGGTGCCGCGGCATCGAGCATGATGATGGCGGTGCCAGGCTTCACGACATCAATGAAGCTATGAGCGATCTTGCCGATCAGACGGTCCGGCACCGCCATGATCACGACATCGGCCTGTCCGAGGGCGACGTCCCGATTAACACAATCCGCGCCGACTATCGTCTTGAGGCGCTGGCGTCCTTCCTCTGAAACCTCCACATGAGCAACCTCATACGGCGAGTCCTTTAGGTTGGAGGCGAGGCGAACGCCCATCTTTCCACCTGCGCCGAGCAATGCAATTTTCGTCATTTCCTTGTTCCTCCATTGTGACCGGGGGCGCCACCCCGTTTTACGGCGCAAAAGAAGTCAGGCGTTCCGACCTGCCCACCCTTGAGGGTGATCTCAAGCTCCTTGTGGGCAGGATCTTCGGAATGAGCGAGGCACAGAGGCGACCCTGGAGCGATGGGTGCACGTGCCGTGAGAGCGTAAATCCCGAGTGCGAGGCTGGCATGTCCTGAGGTGTCACCGCCGGCAATAGCCGCGCGCTTCAGGCGGCTCTCACGTAAAGTGGCGTCGAGCAGCCGCCCGAGGCCGTCGCCTATTCGGTCGTTGACAGCGCCGGAATGAGCCCCGCTTGAGCTGATAGCGCGAGCTAGATCCGCAACGGCGGGGTCATCCGGCCCTCTGGCCGTGTAAACGAGAGGGTCCTTGCCCTCGCCGAGCAGACGTAGCGCCAGCTCTGTCGCCCTGCCAATCTCACGTTGCCACTCGCCCGCGTCGACAGCACGTGTCGCATTGAGCTGCAGAGCGGCAAATCCATTGGCTTCGGCATACGCGATCTGCCCTGCCGTGATGGGGGAGCAGGACCCGGATACGGCGATCATTCGCTCAACGGAAGACGCCTGAACAGCGGGCGGCTCCTGTGAAATCAGGCCGCGCTTTCGCCAGTGAGCGACCAGCGCATATTCAATACCTTGGGAGCCTATGGCGAGCATACGTTCCCCACGATGCTCCCACATGAGACGGCCAGCCTCCGCAAGCGTCTCCTCATCGAGGACGTCCAGAGCGACGACCTCGGCGCCATCGGATATGAGGGCTTTCAGCCTTTCGTCCGCCCTTCCCTGCTTCATGGACACGAAGTCGACAAGGCCGCTGGCCTTGCTCGTCTGCCTGGCGAGGTGCCGGAGAACATCCGCCTCATCCATCGGCGTCACGGGATGGCGCGCCATGACCGGATGACGATCCAATCGGTGCCCCTCCCCCGCAACGACTGCGAACAGGTTGCCGAAGGTCTGATAGCGAGCCAGCGCAGGAGCACCGACCACAAGCGGATGCCAAGCTCCACCCAAAATGGGGGCTGCTAGTTCGATCGCCTTGCCGATGGAGCCTACATGGGGCGCGGAATCGAAGGTCGAACAGATCTTGTAATGAGCGACAGGCGCACCGAGTTTCGCAAGCTCATGGAAGATCGGCGGCAGATGCTCCTCCATCCAGGCAGGGCTCTGCGAACGGGAAATGCCGGCAATGCCGATAGCCCGATAACCACTGAAGCTGGCGAGTTGGTCTGGCGTGGGCACATCGAGAAACATCACAGCGGGAAGACCCGCGAAGGTCATCACCTCCATGACAGCCGAGGAGCCGGTATAATCGTCACCATAATAGGCGAGGAGCAGGCCATCCGGCAGATATTGCCCTCTCTGGCTCATGCGGCATACGTCTCCAGCGCCTTTGCAAGTGCAGGACGCTCCTTCGCGTATTCAGCCAAAGGAATACGGGCAGTCGCGGCCTCCCATGCCTCACACAGGCTCGCGACGCCGGCAGCAGGACCGTCGGGGTGAGCCATGATGCCGCCGCCTGCAGCAAAGATGAGGTCCGTTGTGCCAAGGGCAGCAAACGTTCCTGGCGCCTGCTTGGCCGACTGGCCCGACGAGAAGACCGGCATGACGATACAGGGTTTTTCATCGAACATAGGCGTCAAGCACGCACGTGCGGAAGCAATGACACTCTCGTCGCTCTCGCAGAACTTATTGCTGAGCCCGTTGACGTGCATGTGGTCCGCACCCGCCAAGCGCCAGATCTTCTGCCAGGCGACATAGGACCAGCCGAGCATAGGGCATCGCGAAAGATAGCCCCAGCCATTGCGGTGAGCATGGATGGGGAGTTCGGTGAACCGAGCCAACTCGATCATTCCGACGAGGCCGACCGAGTTGAGGCTCGCCATGACACAGGTGCCGCCGAGATCCCGCACGAGATCATGACGACGGCGCATCTGATCGAGGTCGCCGGTCAGGTTGAAGGCGAACATCACCTTCTTTCCCGTGCGGTCCGCATGTTCGTTGATGACGCGCATGACGGCCCGCACACGCTCGTCGAAGGGACAAAGAGGTCCGTCGGATTGCAGTTCGTCATCCTTGATGAAGTCGATTCCGGCCTCGCACAGCGTCCTGGTGAGAGCGGCTGTTTCATCGGGCCCAAAGCCAACACTCGGTTTGACGATCGTGCCGATGATCGGCCGTCCCTCTATCCCTGCCAGTCGGCGGGTGCCCGCGATGCCGAATTTCGGTCCCAGGTAAGACTGAGCAAAGGCAGACGGAAGGCGCATATCAAGCAGGCGCAGACCGGAAAATTGCTTCAGCTCGAAGAGATTGCCGGCTACGGTTGCGACGAGATTGGGCAATGACGGGCCGATGTTATCAAGCGGCCAAGACAGCGTCACACGTGCGCGCCGATATGTTGGCCCCTGACCTCTCGGATGACCGGCACCTGGAAGAGAAGGCTCATCCACCTCCTCGATGACCTCGAGACTTTCAATGCGCGCCGCAGAACGCTCCTTGAGCTCGGGGGTTTCTCCCGGAATGGGAACAAAGGTGCCGCTTGACTGCTCCCCAGCCATAGCTTCTGCGGCCTTGCGAGGGTCAAAGGCTGTTTCGATAAGATAATCGGCTTCGATGCGCGTTGGGCTCATCACGGCAGCTTCCATTTGTCGGTCGAAGCGAGGGCGGTGCGGCAATCATGGAAGAGGACTTTACGAGCTGCAGAATGGGGCAGGCGCAGCATCGCCCAACTGACAGATCGCACGTTTCCTCCAGCTGATGTTCTCACCAGTTATATTGGATGATGATTATACCAGTTGTGAAAAATCGACAAGCCTACTTGTTGCTGGTGCAGTGTCTGGAATGGAAATTTATTTATCTGACGGCCCCGGACAGCCGTTGCGCGCGGAGCTTGATCAGCGCCTGCGAAAAGGCGCTGTCTTGCCTGGCCACAATGATGCGGCTACGCCGGGCCGAGGCAGCAGTTCAATCTTCGACCGCGCCCAATGCGAGTACCGAGTAGAGGGAGTTGGCGCGAGTCAGGTGGTCGGACATGGCCTTTGCGGCGGCATCCGCGTCGCCAGCTGCGATCGCCTTATAGATCCGCTCGTGCTCCTCAAGGGTCAGCCGCTCGGCACCGCGGGCAGAGACCAGTTCCCGCTTGAAGCGGCTGAGCCATTCGAGCATGCCTTGGCTGATTGCCGCGATGAGGAGGTTGCCTGACATTGCGGCAATCTGCCGGTGGAAAGCCATGTCGGCCGCAACAAACCGGGCCACATCACCGCGAGCATCCTGACAGGCAATGAGAGCACGGCGCAGTTGCTCCAGACCATCGCGGGTGGCGCGCTGTGTTGCCACGCGGGCAAGACCGACCTCGAAGAACACCCTCGCCTCTTTCAAATCCTGCAGCCCGCGAGGATTGCTCGACAGAAGCTGGAGCATAGCTCCGGAAATCTGATCGATGATCGTCTCCGGGGTCGGCAGGATCACGCGGGCCCGCTCGCCGTGGTTGATCCGGATCAGGCCCATCTGCTGCAGGGATTGCATGGCCTCACGGATCGCCGGCCGCCCTACTCCGAAACGCGCCATCAGTTCCCGCTCGGAGGGCAGCTGCGTACCGGGCTCGTATTCCCCCGCCTCGATGGCGCCGATCAGGCGATCGAGAACCTCGTGAGACAGCTTGCGGCGAACAATGGCTTCCATCGTAGGATCCAAATACCCTTTACGCTCAATCGGCCCAGCCCGGAGCCGACCGAACGGTATCTTCAACAATTCGTCCCCGCTCTATCACCGAGACGTTTTACTGCAACAATAATCATACCAGATCGGAGCCAGCTTCCCTACTGCGCCCCAGCGGTCTGCTCGGACATAGGTTTGAGCCGGGCGGCGCGCTTGAGCACGGGGCGCCCCGCAAGGGCCAGAACGCCGATGATGGCAACGCCCTGAACAATGTCCTGTGTCCCAGGCGGCAATCCCGCGATCTGCATGGTTGTGACGATGAGAACAAGCAGAATGCATCCGAACAGGGTGCCTAAAGCCGTCGAGCTGCCACCGAAGATAAGCGAGCCTCCCAGGACGACCGCGCCGACGGATTGCAGCAGGTAGGGAGCCCCCATTTCAAGAAATGCCCCCCCTACATAGGCACTGAGCAGGGCGCCATCCAGAGCCGCCAGCACCGAGCTGATCAGGAACGCCGTGGCCGTAACTCGCCCGGTTTTGATGCCGGAGAGGCGCGCAGCCCGTGCGTTCTGTCCCGTCGCCGACAGCATGCGCCCATAGGCGAGCTTGCCCAGGACGAGGCTCGACAGCGTGACCGCAACGAGGGCGATAAGGAAGATCACCGGTATGCCCCAGACCCTGCCTCCGGCGAGATAGGCAAGCGTCGGGCTCGCCACCGCCCCTGCGATGGATCGGTTCGCGATCAAGGTCGTGGTCGCCAGCACATAGCCTGTGGCCAGAGTGGCGATCATCGCCGGGATGCGGAAGAGCAGCACCAGCACGGCATTCATGGCCCCGACGGCAAGCCCGATGCCCAGAACGGCCAGAAGCCCGAGAACGATGCGCTCATCGCTGCCGTCGATGACGATCAAGCTGACGAAGGCACTGAGCGCGATAACGCTTGCAATGGACAAATCGATGTTGCCCCTGCCCGTGGTGACCACGAACATCTGCCCAAGGGCCGCCAGAACCAGAAATGACGCCGAAGCGACCACTCCCGAAAGCGAGTGCAGGCTGAGGCGCTCGGTGATGAGGCTCAGCACGCCCCATATGATCAGGATCCCGATCAGCGACCAGATCCAGCGGTTACGCGCCATCCAAGGCGACAAGTTCTGCATCAAGCATCCTCCCGTCGGTCGACCGCCATGCGCATGACCAGAATGAGAAGGAGGAGCCCTCCCTGAACGGCGGCATTGTAGTCGGTGCTGACGCCAAGCGTGCCGAGGAGAGCTCCAATCAAGGACAGGGTGAGGGATGCAACGACCACGCCAGTAGGAGAGATAATTCCTCCCAGCAGCGCGCAGCCGCCCATGACCACGGCCGCCACGCTCAACAAGGTAAAGGGTCCGCCCGCATTGATGTCGCTGGCCGTGTTGATGGCCGTAAGCGACAGCCCCGCCACAAGAGCGAAGCCCCCTGCAATCAGGTATCGGATCACGGCGTAACGCATCACCGACCAGCCGCCCCGCTCCAGCGCGGCCGGATTGTTACCGAAACCGCGCAGCACCACTCCGAGAGGAGACCTGTCGATCAGAACCGCGACACACCCTGCGATCACGATGAGAACAATGGTCGTGGGCACCCCGGGGATCTGCCAGGTGAAAAGGGCCGACAGCCATTCCGGGCTGCTCCCGCCGGGGGTCGGCTGCAGGCTGTAGCCAATGCCTACCCAGATGAACGACGCACCAAGCGTCACCACGATCGCAGGGATCTTCCGGGCGTGAATAATCGCGGCGAGCAGGCCATAGGACAGCCATGCGGCAATGAGTCCAGCCACACCCAGGGAAGGATTATCCACGAGCAGCGTCGCACTGACCACATTGGTGACACCTGCGAAGGCCCCTACCCCAAGGTCGATCTCACTCCCGCCGACGATGAACATCTGAGCCAGGGCAATCAGCGTCAGCGCAACGGCGGAGCCCAGGAGCAGATCGAGGCCGAACGGCGACAGGACCAGGGGATTGACCGACGCCATGGCCCCGAGCACCGTTAGAAAGCTCACGAAGGGCATCAGGCCAATGATGCGGCGGGCGAGCGAGCTCCCCTGCACCGGCTTGGAAACGGCTTGGGACGATCCGGCAGACGAAACCTCCTGCAGGAAGGAGGAGTTGACGATGGCCTCCTCGGAAATCTCCTGCCCAACCAGTTCGCGCACGATCCGGCCGCCGCTGAAGACGAGCACGCGGTCGCATTCGAGGAATTCGACATCCTCCGTCGAGTGCCAGATGACAAGACGTCCGGCGGACGCCATATCGGCCACGACGCCATAGAACTCCGACTTCGCGCTGACATCCACGCCCCTGGTCGGATCGTCGAGCAGGATGATCTCGGTGTCTGCCGCCAGTGCGCGCGCAACCAGCGCCTTCTGCTGGTTTCCTCCGCTCAGTTCGAGGATGTTCGAGCCAAGCCGAGAGGGGTCGAGCCGCAGCCGCTCGATCGTCGGGGCAGCGGCCGTACGCTCCGCCTCGGCTGACACGGAACTGACGCCCGATCTGCCGGCGATACGGCCGATCCCGATATTTTCAAGAACGCTCCAGAGCGGGAACACCCCCTCCCGCTGACGGTCCCCCGACACGAAGCTGACCGACCCCAAGCGAGAGACTTCCCCTGAGTCACCTGCTCCGAAGATGTGGCGCAGCATGTCGCGCTGGCCGTTGCCCTCTAGGCCAGCAAGACCGACGATCTCGCCGGACCGGAGCTCGACTGCGCGCCCCGGCGGAGCGGTACCCGCACCGCCAATGCGCGCCAGAACCCGCCCTTCGGACGAGGAGCGGACCTCCTGCCGGTTCCGGTTGGCCCGCAGGGACGCCTCCGACTCGCCGCCCATGGCCTCGACGAGACGCTCCACGGATGCCCCTTCGACCGATCCTTCCCACGCAACCCGCCCATTGCGCAGGGCGACGATGCGGGACGTGATTTCAAGGATTTCCTTGAGCTTGTGGCTGATGAAAATGAAGGCGACGCCTTTTGCGGCGCTGGCCATGATGAAAGCACGCAGCTGACGGCTTCGTTCCGGATCGAGAGATGATGTGGGCTCATCCAGAACGAGAAGTCTCAGATTGGGATCGCTTGCTGCGCGTGCGATCTCAATCATCTGTCGCTGCCCGATAGGCAGGAGTCCCAACTCCGCATCCACATTGATGCCATGTCCGGGAAAGACCAGATCGAGCCATTGCCGTGCCAGGTCCCGGTAGGTACTACGCCACCCCGGTCGCAGCCCTCCGGCATCAGGCCGCTCCAGATAGAAATTTTCCGCCACCGTGAGATTACCGCAGAGCGACAGCTCCTGGTGGACAATGCGTATCCCTGCTGTCTGCGCCTCTCCGGGATTATAATCGTTCCAGGTCCGAGGTTTTCCCGCAATGGCGAGCTCCCCCGCATCAGGAGTCGTGCCCCCGCTGAGAACGCGCATCAGCGTGCTCTTGCCTGCACCGTTGCCCCCGACGAGGCCGACGACCTCACCTCGCCCGACGGTCAAATCGACCGCCTGATTGGCGAGGGTGGGCCCATAGGACTTGGTGATCCCGCGGAGGGCGACGACCGGCTCATTCCCAGCAAGCTCGGCCTGTGCCCGCGAGAATGGCACCGCTTTCATCGCAGCTGTCATCCGCAAACCTTCAACGCTACGTCAGGACTGCCCGGCCAAGGGGGCCGGGCAGGACGACATCAGAGGCAGTTTGAACTGCTCCTCGTCACTTCTTGATAAGGTTCTGCTCAACCCACTGCTCGTTGTAGACCGGGCTGACAATGATGCCAGGCTTTATGTCCTTAAAATCCTTGAGATTGTCTTGGGTCACGGTAGCGACCGGCATCACCAGCTCCTTGGGAACTTCCGCACCCTTGGCGATCTTGTAGCTGAGCCAGAAGGCCGCTCCGCCAATGCCGGGCGTCGTGTTCATCGAGACGGTCGAATAGCCGTTCTTCTCGTTCTGCTTCATCCACCACAGGATGAAATTGGAGCTTCCGCCGCCCTCGATGAGCGGCATCTTCTCGGCGTATTCGCCCCCATACTGCTCGAATGCCTGGGCAATGCCGATATCATCGCTGCCGCCCTGCGCCAGAACGGCATCCACTTTGGGCAAGCTCGGAAGCACGTTGGCAATTGCCGCCTGAGCGACGGATGCAGTCGCCTGACCATAGACGGTGGCCACCACCTTCACGTCAGGATACTTTTTCAGAACCTCTTCCTGCGCCGTATACATGAGGTCGTCTGGAGCGGAGCCCTTCACGCCACGTACGATGATCACGTTGCCCTTGCCGCCGAGGCGCTTCATGATCTCTTCGGCTTGCTGCTTTTTGTAGCCGGTGAAGTCGAAGGTGAGCCGGTATGCGCAAGGGGCAGACACGACGGAATCGAAGGAGATAACCTTGATTCCCGCTTTGCAGGCCTTGTCGATGACATTGTTGAGCGCCGTCTCGGAGGCAGCGTTGATGGCGATGGCGTCCACCTTCTTGAGAATGAGGTCGGCAAGCTGGCTCGTCTGCTGATTGACGCTGTTATCGCCGTTCAGGATGATGTAGTCGGCGATCTTGCCCTCTTCCTTGGCTTGCTTGGCCGCAGCCTCGAATGACTCTACCATCTGATGGCGCCAGGTGTTGCCGTAATAGGAATTGGACAGGGCGATTACCGGCTTTTCCGGCGAAGCGAAGGCGGGCGCGGCGGTGAGAACGGCGGCAAGCGCTGCCCCAAAAAGCCAAGAAGTCTTTCCGTATTGCGTCATCTATTTCCTCCTGTTGGAATTGTGGCCCGTTGGGGTGGGCTCTTGGCCGTCCCTGCAAATCTGGCTGCTGGAAACGAATGATCTTCGGCAAGAGATTAACTCATCATACCAGTTTATCAAGACAGTCACTGGCGGCACATTGAAGAAAATCCGGCAGAACTCCGGTAGGAGCTGCCATTTGCTCAGGGATTTAGCTTCCTGCCGCCCGTCACTTGCGACGATCGGCGTCCGCGTAAGCCGTGTGGACGAGCTCGACCACTTTAAGATTGTCCTCGCCAGAGGTTTCCGCAGCCCGTCCAGCCCGATAGCAACCGAGCCAGTGCTGCTGCAGCGCAACCACGCTGTCCTGGATGATATCGAAGGGCAGCTGCGACCAGGGCCATGCTTTGGGCGGAACATGGCGCGTGACGGTCTCGGCTCCGCGGGTCACGTGCAGCCGATAGTCCGCGCCGAGTGAAATGGTCCCCTTGCTGCCCTCGAGAGTTACGAGAGTTTGGGGCCAGGGATCCGGCACCTGATGGGTGGCGTAGCTGCAGTCCACGATGCTCGTGCGCCCATTGCCGTGGTCGAGCACCATCGTGGCCACGTCCTCGCCCTGAATGTTCGGGTTCACCCGTTTGGTCCAGCATGAAACGTCGCGCGCGTCTCCCATGAAGCAGCGCGCCAGGTCCAGAAGGTGGATGCCGAGATCGAGGATGATGAAGCGATCCTCGGTCGCGAGATAGGGCTGGTTGGCGAACACGTCGTAGGGCGTGCGGAACGAGATCCGGGCAAAGAATGGCTCGCCGATAGCTCCCTCGCGCAGCAGCATCGCCACCTCGCGCATGGGGCGCTGAAAGCGGAAGTTCTCATGCACGGTAAGCGAGACCCCTGCCCTCCGGCAGGCCTCGACCATGGCGCGGGCGTCTTCCAGGGTCTCCGCCATGGGCTTTTGGCATATCACCGCTTTTCCAGCCTGAGCGACCTGCTCCACGATAGCGCGGTGGCTTGGAGGCGTCGTGGCGACATCCACTGCATCGACGACATCGTCCGCGAGCATCTGGGCGACATCCGTGTAGCCCCGCTCCACGCCATAGCGCCGGCGGGCCGCCTCTACCTTGGCGGGGTCCCGGTCGCAGACTGCGGCAATCTCGGCCCCTTCGATCACCCGCCATGCCTCGAGCTGGTTCTGAGCGAAGAACCCGAGGCCGACGACACCAATACGCACCTTGCTCATGCAATCTCCCATGGTCTGATGAAGCGCCGCTCCAACCGCTCCAGCATCCGGGAGCGGAGACCGTCGACCGCGACGGCGATGAAGATGATGCCTGCCGTGACGAGTGGATAGATGTACGGATTCGCGTTGATGATCACGAGCCCGTTCGCGGCCGTCTGGATGAGGAGCGCTCCGAACAGCGCGCCCTTCACTCCGCCGCGCCCGCCGAACAGGCTCGTTCCACCGAGTACGGCGGCCGCTATGGCGGAGAACTCGGCCTGAAGGCCATAGCTTGCCGTAATTGCGCCGATCTGCGTGACCGACACGAAGCCCGCTATGCCGGCGAGAGCGCCCGAGATGACGAAGCAGAGGAATACGATGCGCTTGGCCGGAAGGCCGGCCTTCGCGGCCGCATCACGGTCCTGTCCAACCGCATAGACCTGGCGGCCGAAGGGGGTTTGGCGCAACAGGATCCATGCAACCGCGAACACGACCGCCACCGCCACGATCGCCGACGGAATCCCGAAAACGGTGGCGCGATTGAGAGCCGTGATCGCGTCGGGGAAATAGACGCTCGCCGTATTGGACGCGGACATGGCGATGCCGCGCCCGATGAACAGGGTCCCGAGGGTTGCAATGAACGACGTGATCCCCAGGTAGGCCACGAGAACGCCGTTGATCGCGCCCAGCAGGGCCGAGGCGACGAGCACCACGACTAGCGCCAGCGGCCAGGGCGCGCCGCCAAGATAAAGCCCCAGGAGGCAGCCGGTCAGATACATGATGGCACCCACCGACAGGTCGATTTCAGCCGTCAGCAACACGAAGGTCATGCCGACGGCCAGAATCGCCACGGGTGCGGCCTGAATGACGATATTCGTGAAGTTCGTGACGCTCAGGAAGCGGTCGGAGAGCGAGCCGAACACTAGGAGAATGGCCAAGAACAGCAGATAGGGAGCCGCTTGCAGGATGAAGATGGTTATCCGGTTCCGACTGTTCATGTGTAGGCCTCCCGTTGCGGCCCCGCCGGAGCCATCGCCGCCGCGAGGATCGCCTCCCGGTCGAACCCGCTCCGCTCGAAGGAGCCAGTGATCTCACCCTTGCTGATGGTCAGAATCCGGTCGGAGAGACCCATGACCTCCTCGATTTCGGAGGAGATGAGGAACACTGCACCGCCCTCCTCCACGAGCCGGTTGATGATGCGGTACACCTCTTGCTTCGCCCCCACGTCGATGCCGCGCGTCGGCTCGTCCAGGATGAACACCTTGGGCCTGCGCAGCAGCCATTTGGCAATCACCACCTTCTGCTGATTGCCGCCCGAGAGATGCTTGGCGAGCGTATCCTGCACCCTGTCCGTCGACAGGTGGACCATGCGGGCGAGTTCGCTGGCGGTGTTGTTCAGGGCCTGGCCGCTGACGACACCCGGCCCGACCTTGAACCGCCTGAGGAAGGTCAGCCCAATATTGTCGGCGATGGAGGCTTCCATCAGCAGGCCTTCGTTGCGCCGGTCCTCCGTCAGGAAGGCAAGGCCTGCCGCCATGGAGGCTTTCGGGTTCGGGCGCATAAGTTGCGTCCCCGCCACCTCGACCGTGCCCGATTCCAGCGGATCGAGACCGAAGATGAGGCGGGCCAGTTCGGACCGGCCCGATCCCATCAGACCCGACAAGCCGACCACCTCGCCGGCATGAATATCGAAGGAGATGTCGCTGGCCACTCCGCGCTGCGTGAGATTGCGGACGCGCAGGGCCACCTCGGGACGAGGCTTGGTGATCCGCTCGGGATAGATCGCGTCGATGGAGCGCCCCACCATCATCGAGATGACGGTAGGCAGATTCAGCCTCTCCCGCCGGTCCGTGCCGATGACCGCGCCATCGCGCAGCACCGTCATGCGCTCGCAGATATGCATCACGTCCCCAAGCGCGTGGCTAATGAAGATGATGCCAACGCCCCGGCTCTTGAGCCGCTCGATGATAGAGAACAGTCGCTCCACCTCCCGCCGCGTCAGCGATGTGGTGGGCTCGTCAAGGATGAGTACCTTGGCATCCGCATGGAGTGCCTTCGCGATCTCAACCAGCTGCCGCTCGCCCTGGGCGAGATTGCCGACGAGCCGCGTCGGCGGCAGATCGAGATCGACCTCGACGAGAAGCTCGCGTGCCCTTTTGCGCATCCATCGCCGATCGATGAAAGGCACGCCGCCGCGACGAGGGAAGTCGGTGATGAAGAGGTTCTCCTCGATGGAGAGGTTCGGGAATAGGTTTAATTCCTGATGAATGAACGCGATCCCGGCCTGGCTCGCCTCGCGGGGGTTCTGCGGGGCATAGGGCCTGCCGCCTAGGCTCATTTGCCCGCCATCAGGCTGGTGGACGCCGCCCAGAATATTCATGCTCGTGGACTTGCCAGAGCCGTTCTCCCCGAGAAGGCCCAGCGCCTCCCCCGGCCAGAGCTCGAAACTCACGCCATGCAGAACCCGGACGCCGAAAAAGCTCTTTGTGATGCCTTTTACTGACAACAAAGGTGCATCTGATCGAAAACCGGTCCTCACGGGATCACCTCACGCCGAGATAGCGGGTGCGCAACGTATCGACGAGCGCAGCCGCGAGAATGACGCTGCCCTTGATGACATAGATGACGAAAAGCGATGCACCGAGGAGCTTCAGGGTCGTGTCGATGAGCACGAGGAACAGGACCCCGAAAACTGTCCAGATCACCTTGCCCTTTCCGCCGAAAAGGCTGGTGCCGCCGATGACCACCGCGCCGATCACGTCGAGCAGGATGCGCTCACCCAGGATCGGCGTGCCGGTCTGCATCCGGGCCGTGTAGACGATGGAGGCAAGCGCCGCGAGAACGCCGGACAGGACAAAGGCCGACACGACGGTGGTGCGCACCGGCACGCCCGACACGTAGGCGGTCCTCGGGTTCTTGCCGACGGCGTAAAGCCAGCGTCCGAGGATCGTGTAGGCGAGGATTCCATGCACGACCAAGGCGGCCGCGGCCGCGACGAGCACTGAGATCGGAATGCCCATCACGTCACGATCCCCGATGGAGATGAACATGTCGGGCAGGTCGTAGATGGAGGTCGTCGTCGAATGGAAGGTGGTGTACCAGATGGCGCTGCCGCCGAAGAACGTGGTGGTAGCCAGGGTCACCACAAAGGCCGGCATGTTGAGCCGAGTAATGGAAATGCCGTTCAGAAGCCCGACAGCAGCGCCGACCAGCAGCATCGCGATCATGGCGCCAGGAGCGGCAAGCGGACCCGAGAGATAACCGTCGCTCTGGGTCATGACCGAGGCGCCGACAACACTCGCAAGGCTGATGACGGCCGTGACCGACAGATCGATTCCCGCAACGATGAGAACGACGGTCTGCCCGAGACACACGATGAGAAGCGGCATCATGTCCGACAGGATGTTCTGCCAGACCTCGACGGTGATGATCTCCGGCACGACGGGGATCATGACCAGCGTGTAGAGCACGCAGAGAGCGAGCACGAGATATTCTGACAGGACGAAGCTCGCCGCAGCCTTCCATCGGCTGCGCCCAGCATCGTGCTCGACTTTGCGAGACACGGCCTCTGAAACCAACATCGATCCTCCTGGCAACAAGGACGGGGCGCGCGTGCGGCGCGCCCCGAGACCGCAATCAGCCGGACTTCTTCTGATTGAGGAGTGCGTAGCCCCACATCTCACCGCGCTTCTCCATCATGTTTTCCTGAGTGATGGCGAAGCCCGGATCCAGGAGAATCCTCTCCGGCTTCTTGCCTTCTTGCATCTGCAGGATCGCGTCGATGGCGAGCTTGGTCTCGTAGAACAGGTTCTGCACGCCGCAGGCGTCCATGTATTTCTGCTCCATAAGCTCATAGGCCGTCGGGAAGCCGTCGAATCCGGTGAAGACCACGTGGTTCGGCGCTCCGATCGGAGCCCACTTGTTGGCTGACTTCAGCGCCTGCGTGACCTGCGGGATCAGGAAGTCCGAGGAGGTGAAGACGAAGTTGATGTCCGGATTCGCCTGCAGCGCGTTGGTGAGGCCTGCAAATGCCTTGTCCGCATTCCATTCCGTTGGGATGCGGGCCACCACCTCGATGGTGTCGGAGAACTGGGATACCGCCTCCTGGAAACCGTCACGGCGCTGGATCGCATTCGGATCGCCGAGATTGCCGATAAGAATAGCGGCCTTGTACTTGCCGCCCGCCTGCTTGGCTGTGCGGCACGAATGGAGCACGGCCTCGCGGGCGATGGTCTGATTGTCCGCGACCACGGCCACCGAATAGGCATCCGTCTCAGCGGGAGGACGGTTGAAGTGCACCATCGGGATGTTGGCCCGGTTGGCAGCGCGGATCGCCGGGATCACAGCCTTCGAATCCGTCTGCACGATGATGATGCCGTCGACCTTGCGGGCGATCATCGCGCGGACCTGCTCGAACTGCTTGTTGTCGTCCTTGTCGGAGATAGCCTCGAGCACGTTGTAGCCGCGCTTCTTCATCTCGTCCTTGATGATCTGCATGCCGGCGACCCAGAACTCGGAGTAGAGGCCATCGAACAGAACCGCGATGGTCTTGCCATTTTGCGCCTGCACCAGCATGGGCATGGTACCGGCGGCTGCGGCCGTGAGAGCACCGATGGTGAATTGCCGTCTCGTGGTCTTCATCATTTCCTCCCAGGTGTGGAACGATTGGCTTTCGCCCTTGCTTGTCAGGTGATCTCGGCAAGCCACACCACGCCGAAACCATCGACATTGATCGTGCCGCCCGCCGGCTGCGGATCGGCTGCAAAGCCCTCGGATCCAAGGCGCTCTGGGGCGGCCCACCGCCCCTCCGGCAAGGCAAGGTGCACCGCCTCGGCTCGGGCCTGCGTCAGCACAAGGACGCGTCCGCCTGCTGTCTGGAAAAGAAGTCCACGGGCGCGCGGCTCATGCGGCCAGATGACGACCTCGACCTGCTGTCCCGAGAGCGGCGTCAACCGAGAGACGAGATGGCCGGACGGCGACAAGGAGCCGTCCGACCGGAGCAGGCCTTTAGGCCCGGTTATTTCGAAGACGGTCAGGTGCTTCACGGCAGGATCGACAAAGCCGGCAACAGTTCCGAGCAGCCAGGACGCCGTCAGCACCGTGTGCTGGCGAGAATCCGGCGGCGGCTCTGCCCGGCGCGCGGCAGGACTGGTGGCGTTGGGGTTGAAGCGCATGACAAGGGTGAGCGGCCCGACCACGAAATCGAGGCCCGGAGCCTTAGCCTTGGCCGTGGACAGAATGTCCCGGAGAGGCTCGATGCTTTCGCCCAGGGTGTCGTCATCGGATGCATGAACCGTGGGGTTCGTCGTCCAGGTAGCGTAGTTGATCCCTGATGGCAGGGTTCCGCGATTGAACTCCGCGAAGAAAGCTCCCGTGCCGCCTCCGACAGGCGTTCCGGGCCAGAGTTCGTGCGCGGACGCAATGGCTGACTGCGGCGCATCCCAGAGGGAAATCCCGACGACCTGGCGACCGGCGAGCACATCATGGATGGTGCTCAGCACGGCAGCGTGATCGATCTCGCCACCCATCCGGCAGTCCACGCGAACCGGCCCCGTCATCGAGGCGAGGTGCCGTTTGAGGCTATCGGCCCACCCGTTCTCTTCAGGGTCGATCTCAAGGGCCACGGCCGCCAGTCCGAGCTTATCGAGTGCGGCGGCGGCTGCCTCGTCCAGGGGTGGACGATTGACCGGAAGGCCGGTTGCAAGACGCGGCATGGGGGCGGAAACCTGAATGCCGGGCTTCGTCTCGCCTTCAGTGGATTTGGATGCCCCCGCCTCGAACGTTACCCTCACGATCTGCTCGGACGTCTCGCCCTTGCCGATTCGATAGGGAAAAGGCAGGGCAAGCGGGCGGCTGTACGTCTTGTAAGAGGCGTCAGTCCAGTTGCGCTGGTCCTCCATCTCGAACACCTCCCCTTGGAAGGCGATGTGAACGCCCGCGCCGCCGGCGGTACGATGGGTCATGGCGGCAATGTCAAGGAAGGGCTGGTGCGGGGAAACCTCAACCGGAAAGGCCGAGCGGCTGGAGCGTCCATCCGAATGGTTGAGGGCAACCTCACGCCCTCTGCAGGCTTGCAAGCCATGCAACACCACAAGGCCCGTGCGGTTCGTCAGGAACCCTTTGGAGGAACGCACCGTCGAATGGGCCTCGACACCTTCGGGAGAAAGGCGGAAAACAACGCGCCAACTGAGATCGCCATTGGCGTAATCCCCTGCCCCGGCAACCTCGATCTCAAGGTCTTCACCCGAGCGGCGGATCTGCGGAGCAGCAGAGAGCGGCAGCGTTCCCCAGTCCTGGTCACGCGCCACAAAGGCAAGGCCGCGCAGAACGACCTCTCCGTCGAATGCAATATCTCTCAGCGCCGTGCCCGTCGGCGACAACCAAACGGAAACACGACCTGCCGAAAGCTTGAGCGGCTGGCTCGCCTCAGCAGTCTCTTGGCGTTGCGTCGCAAGCGGCACGCGCTTCTCCTCCCTGCCGGTTCTTTTCCTCAAAGATGAGGTCATCATACCAGTTGAGTCAACGGGAATTTTCGTCAAACGGCGGAGATGTTGATGAGGCTTGAACTCGAACAATCAGGCGCGTCATGCCTGTCGGAGCATGGCGCGCCTGCGTCTTTTTCGAGGATTAAGTGATCAGCCTTTCGAGCTGTAGGGCAGCCAGGTCGCGACACCCGGAAAGAAGATGATCAGAAGCGTGACGAGGAGCAGCGCTACGATGAAAGGAATGACGGCCCTGCTGCCTTCCAGGAGATTGGTCTTCGCGATGCCGCAGGTGACGAACAGACTGGCCCCCACGGGCGGCGTGATGAGGCCGATGGAGAGACCCAGAACAGTTACGATGCCGAACTGCACCGGATCGATTTGCAGGTTCTTCACCAGGGGCCAGAGCACCGGCACGAGGATGATGACGTTGGCCCCCAGGTCCAGGAACATGCCGGCCACCAGGTAGACCCCGAGGATCAGGATGAGGACGAGATAGGGATCGCGCGTGATCTCCATGATCATCTGCGCGGCGGCTTGGGGAATCTGCTCACGGGTGACGATCAGGCCATAGAGAGAAGCAGCCGCGATCATCAGCATCACCATGCCCGTGGTGATCGAGGCATCCTGGACGATCCCCGGAATGTCGCGCCAAGCGATGGCGCGATAGACATAGCGACCGACGAACAATGCATAGAGCACCGCCACTACCGAAGCCTCCGTAGGCGTGGCGATTCCAAAACGGATCGAGCCTATGATCACGAGCGGCATGAAGAGGCCCCAGATGCTCGCCCGCGTAGCGCGGCCAATGCTCCTCAAGGATGGCCGCGGCCCGCGCGGATAGCCGCGACCGACGGCAAAGAGCCAGGAGGTGATCATCAGCGCCAGAGCCATCAGGATGCCGGGAATGACACCGCCGATGAACAGATCCCCCACCGACACACCGGTGACCACCGCGAAGATGATCATGGGAATCGAGGGCGGAACCATGACCGCGATCGTCGAGGCGCTTGCCGTTATGGCGGCCGTGAACGGAGGATCGTAACCCTTCGCGATCATGGGCGGGATGAGAGCCCCGCCGGTTGACGAGGCCTCGGCCACGGCGGAGCCAGTCATGCCGCCCATGAGGGTGCCGGAGGCGATGTTCGCGTGAGCCAGACCGCCCCGCAGCCAGCCGACTAGGGAATCGGCGAAATCAACGATGTCTCTGGCAATTCCGCTGCGGCCCATCAGGTGCCCGGCCAGCAGAAAGAAAGGCACCGCAAGGAGCACGAAGCTGTCCATCGAGGCCGTCATCTTCTGTACGACCAGCGTGACGGGCAGTCCGCCATAGGTCAGAGCTGCAAGCGATGCGATGGCGAGGGCGAATGAGACGGGAACGTTGAGGAGGAGCAGGAGGCCAAAACCGATAAGCAGCACAGTCGCCATGGTCAGATCTCCGAAGCGAGCGCCTGAGGCGCCATGCTCTGACGTATCCCGCTCAGCCATCCGACGAGAATGTCGCCGGTGATGAGAAGCGCCATGACCGTGTAGCCGGCGTAGACCACGCTCATCGGCAGCTCCAGCACCGCGGAAGGCTGCGAATGCGTGATACCGATGATCTGGAAGCTCGCCAGCAAAGTGTAGAGGCAGTAGCCGACGACCAGGACCTCGACAAAGCGGTTCGTCCAGACGGTCACGGCCGGCCTGTTGAGATAGGTCACCGCATCCAGCGCGATATGTGCGCGGTTCTTCCAGGCGACCCATGCGGATATGTAGGAAATCCAGATGAACAGGTAGCGCGCCAGCTCCTCCGACCACACCAGCGGATCATCGAAGAGATATCGCCATATGACTTGAGCCGTACACGCGGCCACCATGGCGGCGAAGAGAACCACAAGAGCAATCAGGAACAGGCGCTCGACGAACGACCAAGCGTGGGCGACATTCATGGGACTTTCCCTCTGAGAACGGGAGAACGCGGCGCAGGCCGCCGCGTCCAGGCCGGCAGGAAGGAACCGGCGATCAGTTGCTCGCGGCCCGGATCTTCTCGAGCATGCCCTGATCTACGTTCTTCTGGCTTGCGGCGATCTCGGCCGTCGCAGCCCGGAAGGGAGCCGTATCGATGGTTTCGACCACCATGCCCTTCTTCTTGAGTTCCTCGAGTTGCTCCCTCTCAAGCCGCTGCGAGGTCTCGCGCTGATGGGCCGTGGCTTCCATGACGGCCTCGCGGACCGCCTTCTGCTGATCGGGAGTGAGCCGGTCCCAGGCAACCTTGCTGAACATCACCGCGTGAGGGCCATATACGTGGCCTGTGAGCGTCAGGTATTTCTGCACCTCCCATAGGGAGTTCGTGTAAATGACGGTCACGGGGTTCTCCTGGGCGTCGATCACGCCCTGCCCCAGACTCGTGAACACCTCGCCCCAGGCCATGGGAATGGGCGCGGCGCCGATCTGCTTGAAGGCCGCAATATGCACCGGGTTTTGCATCGTGCGCAGCTTCACCCCCTTGAGGTCGTCCGGCGCCTTGATGGACTTCTTGGTCGTGAGATGCCGCCAGCCGTTCTCCCACCATGCCATCCCGACGATGCCTTTGCTCTCCATGCGCTTGAGCAGGTCCTGCCCCACCTCGCCGTCCAGGACCTTGTAGGCGTGCTGGGAATCCTTGAAAAGGAAAGGCAGATCGATGACGCCGATCTGGGGCACGAAGGCATTGAGCGGGCCGGTGGACACTACGGCCATGTCTACGGTGCCGAGCTGAAGCCCCTCCACCATCTCCCGCTCCTCACCAAGCTGGCGGTCCGGATAAACCTCCACCTTGACCTGACCGCCCGTTTTGGCCGCGACCAACTCGCCGAACTTCAAGAGCCCGAATTGGGTCGGGTGACCGGCCTGAGCACCATGACCGGCCTTGATGACCGTTTGGGCTTGAGCTGCCGCCGACAGGCTGACCAACGCAGCAGACAGAACCAGCGCTAGACGTTTCATTGTTTCCTCCAGATTTGTTGTCTTTTTCGGCTGAGCCTCGCTCCTGGAAAGCAGCTCGAGCCTCGCAGGCCGCTCCCAATGTGGGTGAGGTTGCGCTAGTGTGGCGGCATAAGGGTGGTGTGACAACCGAAAAGTGGTCTGATGACTATACTAGGCAGGGCTATCGTTCGGAATATACTTGAAATTGGTCTTGGCCCATCAAACTGGTCCATCAAGAAGACAGCCTTTTCGGGCACTGATCCTTAAGGAAGGTCAGTGCCAGGAAGAAGACACTGTACACGGAACGGCAGATCGCCTTTGCCCTGCGGCGGGCGGAGAGCAGCACCCCAGTGGTTGAGGTGATCCGCAAGATGGGCATCACCGAACCGGTCTTCGAAGGGCGGAAGAAGCAATTCACCGGAAACCGTGCGCCGTTTGCCGAGCCTGACATGCGCAGCGTGATCCCAGGCCTTGGGATGGAGGCCAGTCTGACAGCCTCGTGGCGCTCTATCTCGCCGGTGCCCGGCGATTGGGTTATGGGGCTCGGCAGATCGTTGAGGCGCAGCACGAGAGAAATGTGGTGATCGACACGATCGTGGTCAGTGGGGGCGCTGGCCAGAGCCCGTACTCCTCGGCTCGGCCATTCTCGACGTGGTCGCATCGGGCCGTTATTCCGACGTTCCCGAGGCTATGTCGGCCATGTCGGAATTGGGCGAGATTTACCACCGTGATCCCGCATCGGCGGAATGGCACGAGAAGCGGTTCAGAGCCTCCGCAATGCTTCAGCAATCGGCAACCTCGATCCGGTCCCTCTCCTGAGGTGCTCGGACCTTATGCGAATATCGTGATGACGCTGATGCCGATCCCCTCGAAACGGTCCATGTTCATGAGGGCCGCGGGCGCCTCTTCCAGACTGATCCTCCTGCCGACGAGCTTTTGAGGGCTGAGCTTGCCCGTCTCGATCATGTTC
>NZ_WURB01000004.1 GCF_009830105.1 Microvirga makkahensis | reverse complement strand
CTTCCGGCACTCCCAGGATCGTCACCGACAGCACCTCCGAACCGTCGGTGTCCGCCAGCGCGGCCGTCAGCCGGAGCGCCACCGGCGCATCCTCGCGGCCCTGCGCGTCCGCCACCGTCACGTCCGGGGCATCCGCCTCAGCCGTCACCGTCACATCAACCCGGCTGCTCACCACTCGGCTGTCGCTCGCACCGTTCGCCTCATCCCTCAGCGTGGCCGTCAGCGTCAGGCTGAACCGAGCGTCACTGTTCGGCGGCGGCAGGAGCGCCACCTCCCCGGCCTGCAGCGCTGCCGTCGACACCTCCCACACCCCCGTCTCGGTCTCCCGGCCTTGGCTTAGCACCGCACCCGCAGGCAGGCCCGACACGGTGGTGGTCGCCGACCAGCTCTCCGAGCCGTCCTGGTCCGGCGTTGTAAAGGCCGGCTGCAGCGCAATCCACTGGTCCTCGCCGCCCGCGGCGGAGCCGGTGATCGTGCCCTCGTCAGCCACCGGATCGAGAGTGAGCGTGAAGCTGGCGGAAGTCCGGGCGCTGGGACCGCCCGCCCGTTCCGTGGCAATGGCCTCCAGAGTGAGCGTGTAGGTGCCGGAGGCATCGGGCGGCGGGGTCAGGGTGAGCCCGGACAGCTGGGCCTCGGTGAGCGCCCAGCACCCGCCGCCGAGATCCGTGCCGGCGCTGAGCGTTGCGCCCTCCGGAACGCCGCTGAGCTCGAAGCGCAGAGTCTCCGATCCGTCGCCGTCGCGCAGGCTGCCGCCGAGTCCGTCCAGACGAACCGGCGCGTCCTCGCGGCCCTGCGCGTCCGCCACCGTCACGTCCGGGGCATCCGCCTCAGCCGTCACCTGCACCACGAAGGGGCTTTCCGTCACGGCTGTGCTGCCATTCTCCTCACGCGAGCTGACCCGCAGGGTCAGCTCGATTGGGCCGGAGAAGTCAGGTGGAGGCGTGAGAGTCAGATGCGGCAGGTCGGCGGGATCCACACTCCAGCTGCCGTCGGGCTCGCGCCAGCCGTGCGAGAGCTTGGCCCCGTCCGGAACGTCCAGGAGGCTGATCGCCAGCACCTCCGAGCCGTCAAGATCCGCCAGGCGGGCCGCCAAGTCGAGGGCGATCGCCGTATCCTCCTCGCCGGAGACGTCGCGCGCCATCGCCAGGGGAACATCGGCCTCGGCTTCGACCCGTACCTCAAGGGACGTGCGGCTCGTCGCGACGGAGCCGTTGGAGCGCTCGCGGGCATGGGCCAGCACGGTCAGATCCATCGTGCCGCTCCAGTCGGCGGGCGGAATCACGGCGAGGTCGGAGAGCTGCTCAGGAGTCAATGTCCAGCTGCCGTCGCCATTGTTCAGACCCGCGGAAAGACGCGTTCCGGCGGGCAGACCATCGATCACGATCGAGAGCACCTCGGAGCCGTCGGTATCGTTCAGGCTGGCCGAAAGGTTCAGCTCGATTCGCCCGTCCTCCCCGCCGGATGCATCATGCGCGACCACGGTCGGTAGATCCGCCTCCGGTGCGACATCGATCGCTATGATCTTCGACGTTGTTGTCGTGTGGCCGTTCGCCGTTTCCCGGGTCGTCACCTCCACAGTGATCTCAAGCCGACCATAGCCGTCGGCAGGCGGGAGCACGCGAATGTCGGCGAGGTGCGCCGGATCGATCGTCCATGTTCCGTCGCCGTTGTCGGTAATGCCAGGACCATCGGCGATCCGCGCTCCGTCCGTCAAACCCGACAAAAGGATGGCTGTGACGATTTCGCTGCCGTCACTGTCGCCCGGACGGATGCCGAGGTCGAGCAAGATCGGCTGATCCTCGACACCGGCGCTCGGGGAAACCTCGATGTCGGCTGAGTCGGCAACGGGCGTGACCACGATGTCCAGCGTGTCCACCGTCACCGACTGATCACCCGTCGCCTCCTGCGCAATCGCCTGCACGGTCAGAGTGATCGTGCCGGAGAAATCGGGCGGGGGAATGAGTTCCACGTTCGCGAGGTCGGAAGGCCGCAGCAGCCAGTCGCCCGTCTCGGAATCCCGAATGCCCGCCGAGAGCCGCGCATCCTCCGGCACGCCTTGGATGCGCACACCCAGAAATTCGGCGCCATCATCGGAATCCGCAGTCGCGGCCTCAATGGACAGCTCCACTCGGCTGTCCTCGTTGGTGATCGCGTCCGAAACGGCGAGGACGGGTGGCTGAGCCGCTTTGGGAACGGGAGCGGATCCGCCGTCGCCTCCGGTTCCTCCGCCGCTGTCTCCTCCGCCTCCGCTCCCGTCGGGTGCGGTTACGGTCACGGTGAGGGGCTCGCTGAGGGCGTGTTGGTCGCCTTCCCGCTCGACCGCAATAGCCGTCACCGTCAGATCGAAGGTGCCGGACCAGCCCGCCGGCGGACGAATGGAAAGCCCGGAGAGGGACTCCACCGGCACCAGCCATACTCCGTTGCCGACAGGGCTACCGGCCGAGAGTGAGGCCCCCGGCGGTACATCCCGCACCAGCATGTGCAGGGTCTCGGAGCCGTCCTTGTCGGTCGTGTCCGCCGCGATTTGCAGCGCGATCCAGCCGTCATCCGCGTCGATGCTGTCGTGACCGGTCCCGTTCGACGGCCCAAGTTCGAGCGTCGGGCTATCAGCGTCTCCGAGCGGATCGACCACCATGTGGCCCCGGATCGTCTCCGGATCGCCTCCCGAATCCTCCACCGTCATCTCGATCGTCAGCGTCACCTTATCGTCGCTGTTCGGGGGCATGGTCAGCGTGACGCCTTCCATCTGCGCAGCCGGAACCCGATACAGCCCATCCGGGCTCGCTTCGATCACCGTTCCGTCGGCGAGCTTCAGGACCGCCGTCTCGGGAACATTGCCGATGAGGATGTCGCCCACAACCGCTTCCGAGCCGTCCCTGTCGGAAAGACCCGGGTCGAGGACGAGCCTGATCGGCTGATCCTCGAGGCCGTTCATCGTGCCCCAGTTTCCGAGATCGGCGTCGAGGCCGCCGACCGCAGGCGTATCCACCACGGGCTGGACATGGACCGGAAAGGCGATCCTCGTCACCGCCTGGTCGCCGCCGTTCCGTTCCTGAGAGATGGCCGCGACGGTCAGCTCGATGGTTCCCGAATAATCGGGAGGCGGCAGGAGGGTCACGCGAGCAGCTTCCTCGGCCGTGAGCGACCAGATGCCGGTGCCGCGATAGGTCCCTTCCGACAGGACGGCCCCGGGCGGCACATTGGAGATGACGAAGGTGATCGTCTCGGATCGGTCCCCGTCGAGCGTGGCGGCTTCCAGGTGGAGGGCGATGGCCTTGTCCTCTAAGCCGCTGGCACTCGTGCTGGTGAAGGTGGAAGCGTCGGCCACCGCGCGAACCGTGACGGGGAGGTCCATCGGCGCACTTTCCGCCTCGCTGCCGTTGGGCTCCGCCGAGATGGCGGAAACCCGAAGGGTGAAATCGCCATCGGATTGGGAAGGTGGCGTAATGGAGAGCGTGTGGATGACGTCCGGCATCACCAGGATGCTGCCGTCGGCCTCTCTCTCCAGCACGATTCCCCCGGCCGTGACGATGGCTCCATCCGGCACATCCGCCAGACGGAAGCCGACGATGCTTTCGGAACCGTCGCGATCCGTCGTCCAGGCGCCCACGTGCAGCGGAATCGGGGTATCTTCATTCCCCACGGACGGGCTCACGCGCAATCCCGGCGCGTCGGCCACCGCATCCACCCGCACCTGGAACTCCGCCTCGACCGTCGCCTCATCTTTGTTCGAGGTCTCCCGGGACGTGGCTCTGATCGTGAGCGCGATGGTGCCGGAGAAATCCCGGGGCGGCGTGAGGCTCAGGTGCTCGAGATCGGCGGGAGAGACCACCCAGGTGCCTGCGGAAACCTGAGTGCCATGGGAGAGCAAAGCCCCTTCCGGCACTCCCAGGATCGTCACCGACAGCACCTCCGAACCGTCGGTGTCCGTCAGCTTCGCATCGAGTTTCAGCGGGATGGCGTCGTCTTCCTTTCCGGCGACGTCCTCCGCGTGGATCTCGGGCTCATCCGCGACAGGCTTTACCGTCACGACGAGCGATTTCTCCGTTGAGGCCGTGTCGCCGTTTCCCTCGGCCGAGGTCGCATGAACGGTGAGTTTGATATCGCCGGAGAAGTCCCGTGGCGGCGTCAGTTTCAGCTTCGAGACATCGGATGCCTTGACACTCCAGTTGCCGTCGGCCAACGGCGTGCCATGCGACAGCACCGCGCCGTCCGGGACACCTGAAACGATGACCGACAGCGTCTCGGAACCATCGGCATCCACCAGAGACGCCTTCAGATTCAGGGAAATCGCCTTGTCTTCGTGGCCCGAGACATTCCTGGCCGTGACGGACGGCGCGTCGGCCACTCCTTCGACCTGGAGCCTGAAGGTGGTGCTGTTGGTCGCCTCCGCACCGTTCGACGTCTCGCGGGACCAAGCCTCCACGGTCACAATCCGATCGCCGCTCCAATGCGCAGGCGGCGTCATCCTCAGCCCGGAAAGCTCGGCAGGGGTCAAGGCCCAGCTGCCGTCACTGCTCTCCTGGCCGGCGGAAAGCTGCGTGCCTTTCGGCAGACCACGGATCACGATGGAGAGAACCTCCGAGCCGTCCGTGTCCGCCAGAGCGGCCGATATATCGAGGGTTATCGCTGCATCCTCCCGGCCTGATGCGTCCTGCGCGCTCACGCCGGGCTGATCGGGAACGGCCTCGACGTGAACCTGGAAGGTCTTGCTCGAGGACTCCTCCAAGCCGTTCGATTTTTCCCTGGCTGTCGCCGTGATGGTCAGGTCGAATGTGCCGGAGGCGTTTTCCGGCGGAACGATGGCGACATGGGGCAGGTCCGCGGGGCCGATTCTCCAGGTGCCCTCCGAGATGCGGGTGCCGCAGGTCAGGACGAAGCCATCGGGAACGCCGGAGATGATGACGGACGAGATCTCCTCCGACCCGTCCTTGTCGCCCACTTTTGTCGAGAGATTCAGGGGAATGGTCGAATCTTCGTTGCCCCGGGCACTTCCGGCGGTGATGTCGGGTGCATCGGGAACGGCATCGACCTGCACCCTGAAGGACGTGCGGCTCGTGGCCACCGAGCCATTCGAGCTCTCCCGCGCCAGGGCTTCCAAGGTGAGGTTCATCGTGCCGGAGAAGTCCTTAGGCGGCGTCATTCTCAGATCCGCCAGATCGGCCGGGGCGACAATCCATGTGCCTGCGGAAATCTGAGTGCCATGCGAAAGCGAAGCCCCCTCCGGCACATTCAGGATGGTGACCGACAGCACCTCCGAACCGTCGGTGTCCGTCAGCTTCGCATCGAGTTTCAGCGGGATGGCGTCGTCTTCCTTTCCGGCGACGTTCTCCGCGCGGATCTCGGGCTTATCCGCAACGGCGCTCACGCGAACCTTGAAAGGAACCTCCGTGGTGGAGGCAGAACCGCTCGCACTTTCCCGCGACGTCACGCGCGCGGTCAGATCAAGAATTCCGGAATAGTTCTCGGGCGGCGTCAGCACGAGGTGAGGCAGGTCGGCCGGGTCCACCACCCAGCCGCCGTCCGACGCTCGGCTGCCATGGGACAGAAAGGCCCCCGCTGGGATACCGGTGATCGTCACGGTGGAGAGTTCTTCCGATCCGTCGGTGTCGGCCAGCGCAGCCGACAGGTCGAGCCCGATCGGCTCGTCCTCCCGCCCGGCCACGTCGAGCGCCATGACGCGGGGCGCGTCGGCCACCGCATCCACCCGCACCTGGAACTCCGCCTCGACCGTCGCCTCATCTTTGTTCGAGGTCTCCCGGGACGTGGCTCTGATCGTGAGCGCGATGGTGCCGGAGAAATCCCGGGGCGGCGTGAGGCTCAGGTGCTCGAGATCGGCGGGAGAGACCACCCAGGTGCCTGCGGAAACCTGAGTGCCATGGGAGAGCAAAGCCCCTTCCGGCACTCCCAGGATCGTCACCGACAGCACCTCCGAACCGTCGGTGTCCGCCAGCGCGGCCGTCAGCCGGAGCGCCACCGGCGCATCCTCGCGGCCCTGCGCGTCCGCCACCGTCACGTCCGGAGCATCCGCCACCGCGGCCACCTGCACCACGAAGGGGCTTTCCGTCACGGCCGCGCTGCCGTTCTTGGCCTGTGCGCTGACCCGCAGGGTCAGCTCGATTGGGCCGGAGAAGTCAGGTGGAGGCGTGAGAGTCAGATGCGGCAGGTCGGCGGGATCGACGCTCCAGCTGCCGTCGGGCGCGCGCCAGCCGTGCGAGAGCTTGGCCCCGTCCGGAACGTCCAGGAGGCTGATCGCCAGCACCTCCGAGCCGTCAAGATCCGCCAGGCGGGCCGCCAAGTCGAGGGCGATCGCCGTATCCTCCTCGCCGGAGACGTCGCGCGCCATCGCCAGGGGAACATCGGCTGCAGGATCAGGCACGATCTCCGGGATGTCGACCATGGGCGGCGGCGTCACCACGACTGGCTGCTCGGGTGGAGTATCGGCGCCGATCAGCGTCTCTTCCGGCATGGATGCGGCGGTATTTCCCTGGGGCGCGGCTCCGGAAGAACCGTAACTGGCAGCACTCCTCGACAGGGCCTTCGGAGTCGGATCGAGCGATGGTGCCGACACGAGAGAATCCGGCAGGATCGTCATGCGGCCAGGCTGCGGAATATCCAATCGCCTCAGCGGTTCGTCCTGCGACCTGATCGCGTGGAGAGACTGCTCCCGTGCCGCTTCAGATGATCCCGGCGCGCCTCCTCCATGGGGATCTCCCTGCACCATCCCGAACATCGCAGCGGTGGCGATGCCGCCCACCAGATGTCCGTCCGAGCCGCCGTCCCCTTGCGGGAGCGAACGCTGCACCGCTCTCAGCACACGCAGGACTTCCTCGTCGACGACGCTGGCATCGGGAGGGATCGTCAGATCGGGGTGCTGGCTCATCTCATTGCTCTCAGCGCTCGTGGAACGATGCCGCAACTGCCGAATAGATCGGCTTCAAGAGGTATTGCAGGACGGTCTTGTGCCCTGTCGTGATGTCCGCCTGAACCGTCATGCCGATTGCAAGCCGCGCCACGCGCGGATCATGGCCGACATATTGCTGTTTGAGTGCAATGCGTGCGCGGTAATGCGGCTGGCGTTGCTCGTCGAGGAAGGTGCCGGCCGAGATCCGTTCGACAACGCCTTCGACGGAACCAAAGCGGGAATAGTCGAAGGCTTGCACTTTCAGCTGGACAGTCTGTCCTACCTCAATGAATCCGATGTCGCGCGGCATCAGGCGCACATCCGCAACGAGCGGCGCATCCTGCGGCACGATTTCGGCGACGAGACCGCCGGGCGGCAACACGGTTCCCGGCCGGTGCACGCTCAGCCCGCGCACGATTCCGGCAATGGGCGCGCGCAGGAGAGTACGCTCCGCACGATCCTCCAGCTTCCGGACGGCTTCAGCCGTCTCGGCGATCTCAAGGGCGACGCGCGCCGCCTCGTGACGCGCCTCATCGATTGCGGTCGACTGCGCTTCGGAGACCCGCGCCTCGGATTCCGCGAGACTGCGCAGGGCGGAGGCGTATTGCCCGTTCAAACGTTCATGCTCGGCCTTCGCGCTCATGAGCAGGCGCTGTGCTTCGAGGACGGACAGGCGCGTCGTCAAGCCATCGCGGGCCAGATCCTCGCGAATGCCCAGCTCACGGGAATGCAGGTTTATCTGTTCCTGCAATGATGCGATTTGCCCGGAAAGCGTTGCGAGATCGCTGCGCCTTTGCGCCACCTGCTCGTTCAGGACGGCAATGCGGTCGGCCAGCGCACGCAGGCGCGCATCCAGGGCAGCGCGCTCCGGAGCCGCGAACGGACTGGCGGAGAGAAACGGCACGTCGTCGGCCTGGCCGCCGATATTCACCGCAGCCGCAGCGGTTTCCATGCGCCCTCGCAGGGCTATGATGTTGATGTTGCCCTCCGCGACCGCCACCAGGCGCTGCGAATGCATCTGCAAGGATTCGAGCCTGAGCTTGGCCTGGGCCAGATCAGCCTGTGCTGCGGCATCGCTCATACGCAGTATAGGCTGCCCGGCTTCGAGCATCTCGCCTTCGGCGACAAGCACCTCATGGACGATCCCGCCCTCCAGATGCTGCACGGGCGCAAGCGCCACGGCGGGTGCGATCTCGCCGACTCCGACGGCAACTTCCGGCACTTTTGTCAGGGAGGCCCAGACCAGGGTGGCGGCGACAAGCAGACCCGCTCCCAGGACGACCGCGCGCTCAAGCGCATGGACCCGCAGCTCCTCCAGCGCCAGGACATGACTGTCGGGACGTGGTACCCGACTTGCCCGCGGGAGGGACGATGCCGATGCAGGCCTGGCGGCGGACGATGATGTTGTCGTGTGGGTCATTGTCTATCTCTGACGCCGGTAGCGGCAAGGCCGCCTGCGAAGGCAGCGTTCACCACTGATCCGCCTATTGGCGCCCTCGTCGGGCGCGGCGTGATCGGCGAGGTCTGCGGCTCGACCTCTTCCACCAATCCGTCACGAATGCGCAGGACGCGATCGGCCAGCCGGATGTGACTGGGCCGGTGAGTCGCCATGAGAATGGTGCAGCGGCCGCGGCGAGAGGCGATCACGTCGGTGAACGCTTTCGCACATGCGTCGTCGAGGCCGGAGACCGGTTCGTCGAGTAGCAGGATGGGAGCGTCGCGGAGCAATGCGCCCGCAAGAGCTATTCGCAGCAGAATGCTGCGGGGCAGTCTACTGCTGTAATTGTCGCCGACCCGGGTATCGAAGCCATGCGGTAATGCTTCGATGGCTTCGAGAACGCCTGCTTCGGCGGCGGCCGCGCGCAGTTCGTCGTCCGTGGCGCTAGGGCGGGCAAGGCGCAAATTCTGGGCGACGGTGCCGTAGAGCAGCCCGGGGGATTGCGGCACCCAGCCGATACTGCGCCTGAGCACAGCGGGATTGAAGGCGCGCACATCGTGACCATCGATGCGGATCAACCCACCCTGGGGGCGATACAGGCCCGCGATCAGCAACAGGAGGGTGGACTTACCAGCCCCTTCGGCCCCGGTGATCGCCACCACCTGCCCCGGTTGCACCGAGAAGCTGGCCCCCGCCAGCACGGGTTCCGATTGCGGGAGGTAACGCAGTGTGACGCGATGAAACGCGATCGCCCCCTGTTCTGGAGGGGCCATCCGGGCTTCGAGAGGGCTCGGTCGCTCCGTCTCCAGGGCCATCAACCCGTCCACCTGGCGCACGGAGGCCTGTGTCTGCTCCCACCGCGAGAGCATCGCGAAGAAGGTCTGCATCGGGCCGAGCACGCGCCAGATTAACATCATGCCGGCGATCAATGCACCTGCACTCATGGTGCCGTTCAGAACCGAGAGTACCCCGATGACCACGGCCGCGAGCCCGGACAGACCGACCAGCGCCTGACTGGCGGCGAGCACAGCACCCGCCAGCGTGCTCACCCGTGCCGAAGCCGTAGCAGCGGCGGCAGCAGCGGAAGCATAGCGTTCGGTCCAGCGCTGCTCGGCCCTTCCGAGCTTCAGAGTGCGGATCGCCTCCAGCGCCTCCACAGCCAGTGCCTCTCGCATTTGAGCGGTGCGTGCCGCCTGCTCAATGGCGAGGCGCATGGGCGTCCGGAACATCAGGAACAGGAGAACGAAACCCAGCGCGGTTCCAACAGGAACGAACGCGATCCACCCGCCCAGGACCACCATCATCACGATGACCAGAAGGGTGAATGGCATATCCAGCACTGCGATGGCGAAGCTGCCGGTGAGGAACTCGCGAATGGCTGCGAAGTCCCGCAGGCGCGAGACCTGGGAGGCTGTGCCCGCCCTTTCCACAAGAGCGGCCGGCAGCGACATGAGCTGAGTGAAGACCGCGTTCGGAACCAGCCGGTCCAAGCGTTCGGCTATTCTCAGCAACGCGCGCTGACGCATGATGCGAAAGGCCGTCTCTGCAAGGATCGCGCCGCCCGCGCCTGCAATCAGCATAGGCAGCGTGTCCGGGCTGTGGCCGGCGATAACGGTGTCGAACACCGCCATGGTGAATGCCGGAACGGCCAGACCGAGCAAGGCCATCAATCCGCTGATGCCGAACAGCATCGGAAGATCGCCGCGGAAACGACGCGCCACGCTGCCGAACCAGCCCTGACGAGACGATCCCGCCTGCGGCTCCTCCACCAGCAGCAAGGTCCCACACAACCTCTCCGGCGCGCAGGCGGCCGCCTCTCCCGAGACGGGGTCATACCGGACGACCTGACCGGCCTCGGCGCGATAGAGGACAGTGGCACCCTTGCTCGGCGTCAGCAGGATGGCTGGCAGCCGGCGCCGATCGAGACGGCCCCGTTTTAGCCGCCCTATTCGGGTCGGGTATCCGAGCACCGCCAATGTGTTGCGCAGATCGGTGACGTCGAGATCCGGCTTGGCATGCGGAAGCGCCGCAAGCAGGTCGTCGGGCCCACCGGCCCATCCAAGCGCCCACAACATCACCGGCAGACAGAGCGAAAGATCCGATGGGGTCAGCAGATCCTGGGGGATATGCAACGGTTCGCTCATGAATTCTTCGCCGGACCCGCTCATGTCATAGGCTCCAGATGTCCATCGCGAATAGCGAACACCCGGTCAGCGATGCCGAGAGTAGATGGACGGTGCGTGACAATGATAACCGTCACCCTGCCCCGGAGCCCCGCCAGCAACCTGGCAAGTCTCGCATCGCTGTCGGCATCGAGCTGCGTGGTGATGTCGTCGAGCAGAAGAATGCGAGGCCCCCCCACCAGCGCGCGGACCACGCCGATGCGTTGAGCCGCGCCGCGCGGCAGGGGCGTCGCGGCAGTGCCCACCGGGGTGTGCCAACCGCCGGGAAGCATGCTCGCCACCTGGTCCAGACCCAGCTCGGCTGCAAAGTGCAGAGCGGAAGCCTCGCGCTCCGGCTGATGCAGGGTCAGGTTCTGCAGCAGGGTGCCGCGGACCAGGGCAAGATCCGGCTGCACCAGCGCGATCAGCGGACGGGCGGGTCCGATGTTGACCTGAGCGAGGTTCTGCCCGTCGATGAGCACCTGGCCGCCTTCGGGTTGGAGGTCGCCAGCTATCAGCCGCAGCAGGGTCGAGCGGCCCGAGCCGTTCGCTCCCGTCACCCCGATGATCTCGCCCGGCTTGACCTCCAGCGACACGCTCTCGAACAGCCGGTCGGAAAAGCCGCAGGTGCGGAACCGCACGTCTTGCAGGAGAACGTGCCCGGCCTGAACCTGCAGCGGCGGCCGGTCGATGTTCCGTTCCTGCGGAAGCGCACCGATCTCCGCCACGCGCCTTCGGCTCTCCGCCAGCGATTGCAGGCGTGACCACAGCGCGACGCCGCCCAGGAGGGGCTGCATGGTGCGGCCCACCAGCATCGTGCATGCTCCGAGACCGCCGACACTGAGCTGACCGTTGAGCACCATATGGCAGCCGAAGGCCGCGACGCCGACGGTCGCCGTCTGAGCCAGCAGCATGCCGGCCTCCTGCCCTGCGGAAATGCTGTGCATCAGCGTGCGGCGCAGTTGAGCAGAACCGCCTTGCAGGCGTTCATAACGGCGCTCGAGCAGGGGCTCGGCCCCCAAGGCCTTCATGGCATGGATGCAGCTCAACGCGTCGAAGAGGAAGTTGAAGCGGCGCTCCTCTGCAACGGCGAGATGGTGCGCCGCGCCGCGGACGCGGCGGCCGGTCAGGGCCGCCAGCAATCCGACGCAGCTGAGGATCGTGAGCGGCACGAGCACCAGCGGCCCGGCCAAGTACCAGATACCGACCAAGTACAACAGTGCAAAGGGTAGATCGAGCATCGCCTGTAGGGCTGGGCCCGACCATGCCTCGCGCAATGTGCCGATTGCCGACAGGCGCTCGGCATAATAGCCGTTGCCATGGGCCTCGAGGGCCGAAAGAGGGGCATTCAGCAGGCGCTCCATCGCCTGGCGGTGGGCTTGAGCTTCAGATGTGGCCGCAACCCGGGCCAGCAGCCGCCCTCGCACGTGCCTGACCAGGGCTTCCAGCGCAATGGCCGCTGTCACCGTCATCGCGAGCACGACCAGTGTTCCGACACCCTTGTTGGGGAGAATCCTGTCGTAGACCTGGAGCAGGGCAGCCGGCAACGCCAATGCCAGGAGCGTGATCACCAGCGTCGCCTCAAGGACCAGAATGAAGAATGCAGATCCGTGGCGGCTGATCGAACTGGCGAATGGGCGCGTCAGCCAAGGTGCTGTGTCAGCAGGAGATGATCCAGTAGAACCGGTGAGTCTATCCATGGCACGACCATGCACCTTTCGGCCGCAGGGAGAGGACAAACGAGATTGTCAGGGGAAATACCGGGCTCTCACCGGTATGGCAGGTCGGCATCATGCCTTTGACACTGCATCACCCTGAGGGAGCGCTATCAATCTGCCATAGATAGATATGATCTATGCGGAACAGCGTAAGCAGTATTGGATCGCAGTCAACGCCGTATTCGATCCGAGCCCCTATTAACTCTTCGTAAAGTTAACGAAATTGGCATGGAGTGCCGCTGATTCCGCTCCACGAAGGTGACATCTGCTCTTTCGATGCGCTGATCAAGGCCTCCTCCGTGCTTGGCCGGGAACGGCCCCTGGATCTGCTTTCGTTGCCGAACCGAAGCTCCCGATCCGCATGCCGCATCAGCATTGCGGGTGCGCGACGGCATTGCCGAAGATCAGCGAGGTCAGCTCGGTGATGGGGGCCGGGCGGCCGAACAGGTAGCCTTGGGCCTCTACGCAGCCTTCCAGACCAAGGAAGCGCAACTCCTCCGAAGTCTCCACGCCTTCCGCGATGACGGGGAGCCCCAGGCCGCGTCCGAGGCCTAGAACCGCACGCACGATGGCTGCAGCTTGTGGCTTCGTGTGAACCGCCTGGATGAAGGACCGGTCGATCTTGATCTTGTCGAATGGAAAGTTCTGGAGATTGGAGAGCGACGAGTAGCCGGTTCCAAAATCGTCCATCGCAATGTTGATGCCGAGCGCCTTGAGCTTTTCCAGGGCCGACAGCGCGCGATTGGGGTCGCGGATGAGAGCCGTCTCGGTAATTTCGATTTCCAGCCGCTCCGGCGACAATCGGGTTTCGTCCAGGATATGCCGAACCATAGAGGCGAATCCTTCGCTGCTCAGTTGCAGCGGCGAGACATTAACCGCGATATTCAGTGGCCGCTGCCATGCGGCGGCCTCCTGACAGACCTGCCGCATGACCCATTCCCCGATTTTCAAGATCAGCCCGCTTTCCTCGGCGATCGGGATGAACACAGAGGGTGGCACAGCCCCTCGGACCGGGTGATTCCAGCGCAGCAGAACTTCGAAGCCGAGAACCCTGCCGGATTCGACCCGCGCCTGCGGCTGATAGACGAGGCTCAACTCGCCGTTCTCGAGAGCGTTGCGCAGGTCGTGCTCCATGCTGCGGCGTTCGCGGATCTGCGCACCCATTGCCGGCTCGAAGAACCGGAAGGTCCCCTTCCCTTCCAGCTTGGCCCGGTACAGGGCAGCATCGGCGCTGGAGAGAAGCCCCGTGCGGTCTCGTGCGTCGGATGGATAGATGGCAATGCCAATACTGACAGACATGACGCCTATAGGCGCTGTCGATTGGCGTCCGCCCTCCCTGAGGCACTCCAAGAAGCTCTCGGCCAAGGCTTCGACTTGAGCCGGGCCCGTCACACACGGAACGATCACGGCGAATTCATCGCCACCCAATCGGGCCAGCAGGCAATCCTCAGCCAGCAGGGTCGAGAACTGCAGGGCGATGTCGCGGAGTACCTGGTCTCCTGCCGCGTGGCCGTAGATGTCATTCACCTCCTTGAAGCCGTCGAGATCGAGACACAGCAGAGCCAGCGCCTGTCCGGCTCCCTGATGCCGCCTGATCTCGCGGTCCAGGCGCTCGTCGAAGCTCGCACGATTGTCCAGCCCCGTCAGCGGATCGTGATGTGCCAAATACCGGATCCTTGCCTCGGCATTTCTGCGATCCCGCAAGTCCCGGAAGGCCACGACATTGTGCTGGCGGCCATTATACGTGATCTGGTGAGCAATCACCTCGACCGGCACGAGCTCTCCCTGAGCATCGCACAAATCCGTCTCGACGGCCCGTCCCATTACTTCGAAAACCGCCTTGCGTACTGCAGCGTCCGGTATGCACATGCTCAAAGCTCTTCCGCAGATTTCGTCGATGCGGAAATTGATGAGGCGGATAAAACTTCGGTTGACGGAAACGATGGTTTCACCGTCGCACAGGACGAGTCCCTCGACGGCAGCGTCTGTGAGATCGCGCATCCGTTCCATCTCAAGAGCCGCGCGCTGCCGCTCCCTCAGGTCCAGGAACAGCGCCACGCAGGCAAGCATGAGAATGATGAGGCAGACGAAGGCGAGGCCAAGAGCCAGCCAGCTGGACGGGACCGCCAGCGCCGAGATCGGGACGGTGCTGTCTGGCGTAATGGCCACAGCAGCCATGGCGGTGAAATGATGGATGCAGATCGCGAGCGTCAGCAGCAATGAGCCCGCGAGCCTCCAGCGCGCCGCCGCTGCTCGGAAACCCACCGGCAGGGCAATGGTGGCAAACTGGATCCCGAGCAAGATCGAAGCGATGACGAGCGTCGAATCCCAGTCGATCGTACCCGCGACGTTAAAGGCCGCCATGCCCGTGTAATGCATGCAGGCGATGCCGGCCCCCACGATGGCTCCACCCAGCCACATCGCACCCGCAAGCCATGGCAGGAGAGCAATCGAAAAGCCCACGCCTGTTATGACAACCGCGGACAAGAGGGAGACGACGGTCAACGCGACATCGTATTCCGCCTGTATGGACGGCGAGAAGGCCAGCATTCCGATGAAGTGCGTCGACCAGATCCCAAAGCCGGTCGCCGCTGCAGCAATTGCGAGCCAGACGTTGTGCCGGGAACCGTCCGAACGCCGGACATGATGCAGAAGATGGATCCCTGTCAGTGACGCAAGACCGCACATGATGGCCGCAAGGACAACCAGCCGGAGATCGTGTTCTGAAACAATGCAGTTATAGACCGTCAGCATCGAAAGCCTTACGTCTCCACTCACTGGAGGAGTCACGGCATGACTAGGGTCAGGACGTCTCGGTACAAACATGGAAAAGGGGAACATACCGGGTTCGCACCGGTATGGCGGAGCGGCATCATGCCTCGAACCGTTGCCCTTTGAGCAGCGTCCAGTCCGCCATCGCTATCGCAACTTCCAGCTTTTCCAGCATTCCGCGCCTGTGGCGGCAAGTCAAGAACTGCCCTGGCTTCGTCAGGTCTTCCCTGTCGCAAGGGTTAACGCTCGAGCATTCCACATCCGGACCGATCTACGTTCGGGAGGTCTGCCTCGGCACGGAGCGCCGGAGCGGACCCGGCGACAGCGCAATGCGAGCGCGCCCGCTCGTGACATCCGTCACCATCTGAACGATCCGCCCGGCAGTTGCCTCAGGGAGAGCGGCCAAGATAACGACACCCGCTTCCGTGAAGCTCTCGTTCAGAACCTGGGCGCCCTCGAAACCCACAAGACGCGCCTTGACCAATGCGAGGTCCGAGAACGTCGTCTCGATGGTGGCTTCCCGGAGGATCCGGATCTCCATAAGGGACGATGCGCGCAGGCAGGCCGCCGCAGCCCCGCCATAGGCGCGCACAAGGCCCCCGCTTCCGAGAAGGATGCCTCCGAACCAGCGGGTCACGACGACCGCAACATTGTCGAGGTGCAGGCGATCGATGGCCTGCAGGATCGGCTTGCCAGCCGTGCCGCCGGGCTCCCCGTCATCGCTGAACCGGGAGACCTGCCCCACCCTCCAAGCCCAGCAATTGTGATTGGCGCCGGCATGGGAATGAGCAGCGATGAAGTCCTTTGCCGCCTGCTCGCTCGCAACCGGCCCGGCGGTCGCGAGGAACCGGCTCTTCTTGACGACCTGCTCGAGGGATGTGGTTCGTTCCAGCGTGAACATGAGCCCACATATCGCTCAAACAGCCGTCCAGGCAACCGGTTCTCTGCCGGATCGAGGCCTCCGCTCACGAGGGAGCCCGAAGGCAGGCATTCCCGCAGCCTATTCCCGCGCAGGCGCTACCCGGGTACAAGACTGTTGTTCGCCCCGCAGTTTGGATCATGCTCCATGGCCACCAATGTTACCGATCGTTTTCTCCGTTACGTCGTGATCGACACCCAATCCGACGCCGCATCCGCGACCCAGCCCTCGACCGAGAAGCAGAAGAACCTCGGTCGCCTGCTGGTCGAGGAGCTCCTCGCGATCGGCCTCTCCGACGCCCACCTCGACGAGCACGGCTACGTCTATGCGACTATCCCGGCGAATACGGCTAAGAGCAACGTTCCAGTCATCTGCTTCTGCGCCCACATGGATACGGCGCCGGACTTTTCCGGCACCGGCGTCAAGCCGCAGATCTTGAGAAACTACCAGGGCGGTGACATCCGACTCCCGGGCGACACGAGCCAAATCATTCGGGTCGCAGACTATCCCGTGCTGGAAGACATGATCGGCCACGACATCGTCACGTCGGACGGCACGACGCTGCTGGGCGCCGACGACAAGGCCGGGATCGCCGAGATCATGGCTGCAGCCGAGATCCTGATCAACAGCCCGGACATCCAGCACGGCGCGATCCGCATCCTCTTCACGACCGACGAGGAGATCGGCCGCGGGGTCGACAAGGTCGATCTCGCCAAGCTCGGAGCCGAGTTCGGCTACACGATGGACGGCGAGACGGCCGGCACGGTCGAGGACGAAACCTTTTCCGCCGATGGGGTTGAGATCGCCATCAAGGGCGTGGCGATCCATCCGGGTTTCGCCTACGGCAAGATGGAAAATGCCATCAGGATCGCCGGAGCCATCATCGCGCGTCTGCCCCAGGACATGGCGCCCGAGACGACGAGGGACCGGGACGGCTTCATCCACCCGACAGGCGTGTCCGGCGTCATGGAAAAGGCTCATCTGAGCTTCATCGTCCGCGACTTCACGGAGAACGGTTTGAAGGAAAAGGAGGCTCTTCTGGAAAGGATTACCCGGGAAGTGCTCGGAGAATACCAGGGCTCCAGCTACACCCTCACCGTCAAGGAGCAGTATCGCAACATGAAGCTCGTGCTCGACAAGCATCCGGAGATCGCAGAATATGCCCTGGAGGCCGTCAGACGGGCCGGCATGACACCGGTGCGCGGCAGCATCCGGGGCGGCACGGACGGCTCACGCCTCTCCTTCATGGGACTGCCCTGCGCCAATATCTTCGCCGGCGGCCACGCCTTTCACTCACCGCTGGAATTCGTCAGCCGCCAGGACATGGAAAAGGCGGTGCGGACGATCATCGAACTCGCCAGGATCTGGGAGGAGCGCGCGTAGGGGTCTCTCCATCCGAGGACGGATACAGCCCGCATGCTAAGTGACTTCGGCAAGATGGGCGGCGTCCCGCATTCTTGCGAACCGCTGTTCAGCCGCGCAGGGAGATGCAAGACCGGATCGCCCATTCTTCGATCGGGGTGTGCTGCGAGGACGAAACGACGCAGACCCGGTCGAAGCGCACGCTCATGCCCGTCATCCCCCTCCGCAGGGCAGCGATAGCCTGGGATTTCTCGGTGCTCTCCCGAACGCCGTAGGCCAAGGAAATGTGCGGCATGAAGGTTTCTATGCTTCCCACTCCGAAAAGCGCCACCGCCTTCTCCTTCATTGCCTTGAGAGGCGAGATGTTGGGAAAGCGGGCGTAGAACGAGCGGTAATAGAGCGGGCTCTCCTCGACCGTCTCCACGCTCGCGTCGAAGGAAGCCGCGCCCTCTGCCACGCGCGTCAGAATCGGCTCCAGTTCCTCGCAGGTCCTGGGCATATCCTCGACGAGCGTCAGATGGGGCTGGAAGGCCGGACTGTCGAAGTGCCTCGCCAGGCTCTGAACGATCTCCGAGAATACCCTCTCATGCTCGGAACAGGGCATCAGCCAAATGGAGTGGTACTCGGTCTTCATGTTGCACCTCCACGGCATGCGGACGGGGCCGCCTCCTCAATTGCCGGCCTTAAGGGGCCGGACGCTTCCTCGATACACCAGTGGCACCTGGAGCACCGACACAATGGGAGGAGCCTTCGGATCGGCTTGCCGCTGATCCAGGACCCTGATGGTTTCGGCAGCCAGCACTTCTTCATCCTGGTGGAAGGTGGTCAGGCGGTAGGCGCCCCACCGGGTTTCGGGGATCCCGTCGAAGCCGATGACCGACAGGCTCTCGGGGATCGACAGGTTCAGCACATCCCGGGCATAATCCATCAATCCCAGTGCCATGAGATCGTTGACGCAGAACACCGCCTCGACGGGATCACCTGCTCCCAGGAGCAATGAGGCGGCTGCCTGTCCTCCATCGTAATCGGTGTAGGCTGCTCTTTGCACCTTGACCGGGAGGCTGTGCTTCCGGGCCGCCACGATGAATGCCTCCTCCCGCTCGATCAGATTGGGGCTGCCGACGGCAGACGTGACGAAACCGAGCTTCGTCAATCCCCGCGAGAGAAACACTTCGACCGCGATCTGCGCCGCACGGGCATTGTCAATTCGGATGTGATCGGGGCCGTACTCCGTCCGTCCCATGACGATGAGGGGCTGACCGTTGCGCTGCGCCAGATCGACGATCGACGAGGAAGGCATGCCGGACAGGACGATGGTCGCCTCCGCCCTGTATCGCAGGAGCGTCGCGTGGGCGGCGCTCACCTGCTCCTCTCCGGGTCCCGTGGGAATGAGAACAGGGACGCTCCCCCGCTCCACCAGGCGCCGGGACAAGGCCGCGATCTGGAGCGTCCGGAAGGGGCTTGCTGGATCGGAAGCGACGAGACCGACGAGGCGGCTGCGATTTGCCAGGAGCCCCCGTGCCAGATCATTCACCTGATAGCCCAGCTCGGCGGCGGCCTGCATCACTTTCTTGCGCGTCCCAGGCGCGATGCTCGCCCCAGGCGTGAAGGCGCGCGAAACCGCGGAGCGGGAAACACCCGCCCGTTCCGCCACCATATGGGCGCTGATGAAGCGTGGCCCGGTCTCCTCAGGCTCTGCGTCTGTATCCTGCATGTCCGATCAGTGTCCGACCTTGGAAAGCACGTCCGAACGGAGGAAGCGCTCGACGACGAACATGAAGGTGATCGACGGGACTAGCAGGATCAACGCCGTGATGGACGCGATCTGATAATTGCCGCCAGAGCCCGCCGTGTAAAGCAGAAGCGGCAGGGTTGTGACATCGGGCGCGCCGACGAAATACGTTCCCGTGAACTCGTCGAGGGACTCCAGGAATACGAAGATGGCACTCGCCAGGAGTCCTGGCGCAGCAATCGGCAACGTCACGTCCCGGAACCCGCGCAGCGCGCTCGCGCCCATGGAACGGGCCGCCTCTTCCAATTCCCTGTCGACAGCGGAAAAGGCCGCAGTTGCGATCCAGACCGCATAGACGAGCCCATGGGTCACGTGGACGAGGACTACGCCGAGGATCGTTCCATTAAGGCCATACTGATAGAAGATGCGCGCGATGTTGACATAGACCGGCAGATTCGGGAAGGCCTGCGGAATGAGCAATGCCAGCAGGATCAGGCCGCGGAACGGCAGGCGAAGCCGAGCCAGGGCGTAACCTGCAGGAATGGCGAGTCCGAGAGACAGGATCACCGTGAGGACAGCGATGAATACGCTCGTCCCCAGGGAAGACATTGCGTTGCCGCGAGGCGAGAATACGTTCGCCCAGAAGGAGAAGCCATACTTCAAGGGAAGGACATGCGGGAAGTACCAACGCTCGGCAACGGTCCAGAGAAGAAGATTGACCAAAGGACCGAAGATGACGAATGCCAGGATTCCAAGCGCGATGCCGCGCGGAATCCATTTCCATTCGAGGTAAGCGTTCATCGGCTATGTTCCCTCATGGTCTGACGCAGATAGACCCAGGCCACCGCACTGGTCATCAGCAGCGAGATCAGCCCGAGGGCGTTGGCCACGCCGTAATCCCTATAGGCGTTGATGCGGAACGCCATGTTCGCCGTGATCATGGTGGGCGATTGGGCGTTGATCATGAGTGGAACCGAGAGCACCGACATCATGGTTACGAAGCTGAGGATGAGGCCGACAAGAAGCGTGGTGCGGACCTGAGGAAGCACGATCTCGATGAGGATCCGCAGGCGGTTGGCGCCTAAATTGCGAGCCGCCTCGATGGTGCTGCGATCGATCGAGGCCATGGCTCCGGAGAGAAGGAGAGCGACGAACGGCGTCTGCTTCCAAACAAAAGCGATGACGATGCCTCTCCAGTCGAGAAAGGACATTGCCGATAGGGGTGTCATCAGACCCAGCTCAATGAAGATGTTGTTCATCAGGCCGTTCTTGGCCAGGAACGTCCGCAGAATCTGGCCGACCACGATGAAGGGAATGAATAGGGGCCAACGATAAATCCAACGCAGGATCGCGACGGCGCGTGGATTGGAGCCGAGCGTGAGATAGCCGCCGATCATGATAGAGAAAAGGCCGATCAGGGCTGACGACAGCAGGACGATGGCGAGCGTGAACAGCATGTCGCCGCTGTAGAGCTCGAACGCCTTCGTGAAGTTCCCGAGACTGACCGTCCCGCCGACTTCGAATGCGCCTGTAATCGAACTGATGAGCGGGACGACGAAGAGAAGGACGACGATCGCCAAAGCCGGCGCGACGAGCAAGAATCCCAGCAGATGAACCGGCATGGCAAATCGACAGCCCCCTTCTGCCAGGCCGCCGGCATGCTTCGCGCGGAATGCCCCGGCAGTGTCGGGCTGGGGAAGCTTTTTGCTCCCCCAGCCATGGGTGACCTCAGTTTCCGACTTGGCGCTCATAGGCTTCCAAAATCGCGTTGTTGTAGGGAGCTATCGGGAACGGCTTGCCATACTTGGCCAATTCTTCCGGCGAGATATCCGTAAAGAGCTTTTCCCAGGTTTCTTTGTCGAGGCTTGCCTGAACGTGCTGAGCGTCGATACCCGGATACCAGTTGAACCGTTTGACGATTCCCTCTGCCTGCACCTTCGGGCTCGTCGCGAGAGCGACGAACTTCTCGGCAAGTTCCTTGTTCGCGCTCTTGGCTGGGACCACGTAGTGCATCGGCTGGCCGGGCATGCCGGGAGAAGGCAGGACAAGCTTCATCTCGGGCGGGAGTTGACCGTTGGCCTTCCACGAATAGAACATATCTACCCATACCGGACCGATGGCGATCTCTCCGCGGCTGAGCATGTCCAGCGTACCGGCATTACCCGGTGTGAGCGTGGCGTTGCGCGTGAATTCCTTCAGAGACGCGAAGGCCTTGTCCCAGTTCTTGGCTTCGTCCGGATCGAAAGGTCCGTTCATGAGTTTCTGCGGATCGCCGCCGCCATAGGCATAGATCCAGCCCATGACGAAGCTTACGCCGGAGGCTCCGCCTTTGATGCCGTTATAGCCGAACTGCTTGGGGTTCTTCTTCGCGAACTCCACGATCTCGTCATAGCTTCTCGGCGGATTGGGAACCAGAGCCGGGTTGTAGGCCAAGGCCGTCTGGCTGTTGAACATAGGCATGACATAACCGTCCACGTTCGTTCCGAGAGCCACCTTGGCGTTCTCGCGCGTGACGAGGGAGCCGGTCGGAATCTTGCTGCGATAGGCCTCAAGAAATTTCTGCTCGACCATGGGTCCGACGAACTTCTCGTGAACCACAGCGACGTCGGCGTCCCACTTCGCGACACCCGCCTTGCTCTGAGCCTCGAAGCGCTCGAGAATCTTCTGCGACCCGGCATCGCCCGGGCCGGTGCCGACCACGCGGACCTTCGTGCCCGGGTTTTCCTTCTCGAAGAGCGGCCCCAGATACTCGTTCACATAATCGACCATGTTCTTGTCGCCGGCCGTGATAACGGTCAGCTCAGCCGCAGAAAGCGGCGTGCAGAACAGGCCTGCCGCCAGCGTGGAAGCGATCAATTTAGCCTTCATGTCAGTCCTCCTTGGGCCTCAACCGGTGCCCATCTGTTCCTTGCCGGCGGTTGAAAACTGCCGGACTATTGTTTTGGAAACAGGAAGAGCGCCTCCTCCGGAATCCGGATGGAAACACGCCTGCCGATTTCAAAACTGCGGGGCGAGTCGACGATCATATGCCTCGGGCCGACGGCGATCACATGACGCCAGAGGCCGCCGGGATAACTCGTCTGTTCGACGACGCCGCTCAATCGCAGGGCTCCTTCGTCCTGAACGGATGAGACTGCCCCTTGCGCATCGCTCAACTCCACGGACTCGCCACGGAACCGGGCATTCGACAGACCGGAAAGGAGTCGCCCGCGCGAGGAGACGACAGCGGCCGAATTGAACGGCCCGGCGGCGATCTCGACCCGGTCGCCCTTCGTCTCCGCCGGGAGTTCAACGAGATTTTCCGCTCCCATGAACGCCGCCACGAAGTCGGAAGCCGGACGATTGTACACGTCCTCGGGGGTGCCGACCTGCGCGATCTCGCCGTTGTTGAGAATAACGATCCGGTCCGCCATCACCATGGCTTCCTCACGATCATGCGTGACGTGCACCGCCGTAATTCCGAGTCGCCGCTGAAGGGCGCTGATTTCATGACGCACCGTCAAGCGTATCCGCGCATCGAGATTGGACAGCGGTTCATCGAGCAGAAGGATATCGGGCTCGATCGCGAGCGCCCGCCCCAGCGCCACGCGCTGACGCTGACCGCCGGAGAGATTTGCGGGCTTGCGCGCGCCGAGCGTGTCCATGCCCAGCATTCTTTTGATTTCCGCGACCCGTGCCTCAATCGCGGCCTTCGGCATTCTCCTGAGCTTCAGCCCGTACCCGATGTTCTGGTCGACGGTCATATGTGGCCAGAGCGCATATGACTGGAAGACGAGGGCCATTCCCCGCTTGTCCGGCGGAAGTCCCGTGACATCGTGGCCGTTGACGCGGATTGCGCCGGAAGCCGGGGGATTGAAGCCTGCAATGCTGCGCAGAAGGGTTGTCTTCCCGCAGCCCGAAGAACCGAGGAGGGCTACGAACTCGCCCTTCTCCACGGCGAGGTTCACCCCTTTCAGGACCTCATGCTGGCCATAGAGGACATGGGCATTCACGACTTCAAGAAAGGCACTCACCGATGTCCCTCCTCTAACCTGGGTCGTTCAAGACTCGTTGCACAGGCGTGCAAGAATTATGCTCCGCCGGGCGAACAACACTCAAGTGGGTGTAGACGAAGGTCTGATACACTTTTGTGACGAAGGTCCTTTGCGCGAAGATCCTTGACGGCAGGGGCTCCGCTGGCCCTGTTGCTCGCCGACAAGACCTCGTTCGCCGTAACTGCGTTACGCAAACGCGCTTGCTGCTCTTGCCGCTCCGAACCCTGCTGCCGCACCATCCGTTCCGTGGGAGTGCCATCACGCACATCCTAGCGAGGGCTGAGGCTTCAGCCCTCTCCTCCTCGGCTTCCTGCCGGGCACGTCTCCCTTCCCCTAATTGCCGACCGGGTTTCAGCACGAAGCGAACGTGACCATGGCAGGTTGTGCACCGTCCGCTACAACGGCCTCCGGTGCTCTCGACTATCATTGAAGCGATATATCATTGGCTGCGCAAGAGGCTTTCGTCTTGCCGTGATCGAGTCGAGCACCTGCAACTTTTTGCAGCCTCGCTTGTTGAAGGGCAGTCAAGTTGCTCTTCGCCCGTTTGCACGAAAGGGCCGTTGTCGAATCCAGTCATGAAAGGCGATGAGGGATCACGGCGACCGGGCCACATGGCCGCACCTGCAGCGTGCCCGGGAGGATTGCAGAGTGGAAGTGGCGCACCCGCGCCCTAAGTGTTTCTCGGTTCGCAACACCACACCTCGTCGGCATTCCGGCGACCGTTCTTAACAACTTCGTTCGAGGGGAGCACGGGCTCTTGGCGCAATTCGAATCCAAGCCACAGATCTTGCACCGCACAGCCCAACGCGCCCGCTATGCTGAATCGATCGAGAGGCCGTACGAGGATTCGGACGACCGCTGGACCACCCTCGAGATCGAAACACCGGCCCGGGCAGAGGCTCGCCCCCTTGTCGTTGATCTCGATGGGACTTTGATAGCCTCGGATCTCCTGATCGAGACGGCTTTTTCCGAACTGGGTCGGCGTCCGCATTCCCTGTTCGAGATGCTCAGAGCCCTCGCGCGCGGCAAGGCCGCTCTCAAACACCGGCTCGCTGAGCCTGTCGATTTCGATCCGGGTATGCTCCCCTACGATCCGGAGGTCCTCGCCGCAATCCGGCAAGCGCGCGCCGAGGGACGGCCGGTCTATCTGGCTTCCGCCAGTCATGAGAAGCTCGTCGGCAAGATCGCCGCCCACCTCGGCCTTTTCACCGGATGGTTTGCTTCCAACGAAATCACAAACCTTGCCGGCGAGAAAAAGGCGGCCCAGCTTGTCGAGGCCTTCGGAGAGAGAGGCTTCGACTATATCGGCAATGACGCAGCCGACCTGCCGGTCTGGGAGAAAGCCGCACGAACCTTCGCCATCCGAGCGCCGGCCAGAGTCCGCAGGCAGCTTGCTTCGAAGCGGGCCGAGATTGAGCATCTCCCCTGCCCGCGGCCTGGCTGGCGGACTTGGGCCAAGATGCTCAGGATCCACCAATACGCCAAGAACGCTCTGATTTTCGTCCCGCTGCTGACTTCCCACCATTTTACGATGGAGGCGCTGACCCAGGCGCTCCTGGCCTTCGTCGCCTTCTCTCTGTGTGCCTCCAGCATCTACATTCTTAACGATCTTGTTGATCTGCAAGACGACCGCCGACACCGCAGCAAGTGCAATCGCCCCCTGGCCTGCGGCGCCATTCCGCTGATGCACGGCGTCGTCACGATTCCGATCCTGTTCCTGAGCGCAGTCGCAATCGCAGCGATGCTCTCGTTGCCGTTCCTCGGGGTCCTGCTCGGCTACTTCGCCCTGACGACGGCCTATTCCTTCGCCCTCAAGCGCATGATGATTGTCGACGTGATCACGCTGGCCGGGCTCTACTCGGTGCGGGTGATCGGCGGAGCCGCGGCAACGGGAATCATGGTTTCGGAATGGCTCCTGGCCTTCTGCATGATGATCTTCATGTCTCTGGCACTGATCAAACGCTATGTGGAACTGGCCGCGCGCCGCGACGCCAGCCTGCCCGACCCGACCAGTCGGGACTACAGGAACAGCGATCTCGAGATCGTGGCCGCTCTTGCGGCGGGAGCAGGCTTCAACGCGGTGACGATCTTCACGCTGTACATCTCAAGCGATGCCGTCAACGAACTTTATACACGTCCCCATGTCCTCTGGCTGATCGGCCCCCTGCTGATGTACTGGATCGCACGTGCCCTGATGCTGGCCAGCCGCCGCCTCATGGACGATGATCCGGTGGTGTTCGCGATCAAGGACAGGGTCAGCCTGATCACGGCCGGCGCGATGGCCCTCCTCGTCCTTGCAGCCATTTGACCATATCGCGGAGGCAGGACTTGGACCACATGGGCTCCATTCGCAGGACCGGCTCGCCCGCTCCGGGAATGTTCATCCGCTACGTGCTGTTTGCCGTTCTTGCGACGCTGGCGAACCTGCTCACCCAGGAGGCGAGCATCCGCTTCGCTCCGGGAGCGCCTTTGAGCTTTTCGATCCTCATGGGCACTGCCGCGGGCTTCATTCTCAAATATGTGCTCGACAAGAAATGGGTGTTCGAGGACGCCTATGCCGGCCACCGGCGGGAACTGCACAAAATCGGCCTTTACGGCGCCTTCAGCGTCTTGACCACGCTGGTTTTCTGGGGCTTCGAGATCGCCTTCTGGACGATTTGGCAGACCGATCTCGCGAAGTATACTGGTGCGGTGCTGGGCCTTGCTGTCGGCTATACCGCCAAGTTCCTGCTCGATCGCAGCTTCGTGTTCAAGGAGCGGCAGGCATGACGGAGCTTTCCGGGTGGGGACGCTACCCTCGGCATCCGTCGGATGTCCTGTCCCCTTCATCGCCCTCCGCCGTGCCGCCTTTCATAGCCTCCCATACCGGTCTGGTGTCACGCGGGAACGGGCGCGCCTACGGCGATGCGGCCATTGGCGAGCAGGTGACGCTCGTCACCCGCCGGCTCGACCGGATCCGCGCCTTCGATCCTGCGACGGGCCGCATCCGTGTGGAGGCGGGCCTGCTCCTCGCGGACCTCCTGGACGTGATGGTGCCGAAGGGGTTCTTTCCCCCTGTGGTGCCGGGCACGAAATTCGTCACCATCGGCGGGATGATCGCCTCGGATGTGCACGGCAAGAACCACCACCGGGACGGCGGCTTCGGCGATCACGTGGAGTCCTTGACCCTCGCTCTGCCCGATGGCGGAGTCGCCGCGTGCTCCCTGACGGAGAATGGCGATCTCTTCCGCGCGACGATCGGCGGGATGGGACTGACGGGAACGATCCTCGAAGCCACGCTTCGCCTGAGGCCCATCGAAACCGGATGGATGCGCCAGCAGACGATCGTCGCGTCCGATCTCGACGCGGCGCTCGAAGCACTTCGGGCGACCGCCGACTCCACCTACTCGGTGGCCTGGATCGATTGCCTTGCCAAAGGTCCATCCCTCGGCCGCTCTCTGATCTATGCAGCGGAGCACGCCACGCACCGGGAAGTGGACGCCCTGCGGCCTGGAGCGAAGGCGTTTCCCCCCTCGCGCTCGGGGCGGCTTTCGGTTCCGCTCGATCTCCCGCCTTTTGCCCTCAACCGGCGCTCCGTGGCCGCGTTCAACGAGATGTATTTCCGTGCCGGGGCGTTGAAGGCCGGCTACCCCTTCCTCGTGCACTGGAACCCGTACTTCTTCCCGCTCGACGGAATCGGCGACTGGAACCGCATCTATGGCCGCAGGGGCTTTCTCCAGTATCAGTGCGTCGTCCCGACAGCTCACGCGGGCCCGGCCCTGAGGAGCCTGCTCGACCGGATCTCACACCGGGGCTTTGCCTCCTTCCTGGCGGTTCTCAAGCAGATGGGCCCCGGCCATGGCGACCTGTCCTTCCCCATGGAGGGCTTTACCTTGGCCCTCGACCTGCCGGTGAGCGAGAGCGTCTTCCCGCTGCTCGACGAGCTCGATAGGATCGTGGTCGAGGCCGGGGGGCGGCTCTATCTCGCCAAGGATGCGCGGCAATCCCCCGCCACTTTCGAAGCCGGTTACTCCGGACTGCCCCGGTTCCGCGACCTGCGGCGGGCGATCGGGGCAACCGGCCGGATCTCCTCCCGCTTATCGGCACGGCTCGGCATCTGATGAACGCATCTCGAACCCTCCTTCTCATCGGCGGCACGTCCGATATCGGGCGCGCCACCGCGCTCTGTTATGCGCAGGCCGGCTGGCGCGTGCAGCTTGCGGCCCGCCGGGAGGAAGAAGCGCGGCGCAATGCAGACGACATCGCCGTCCGGACCGGCTCCGAGGTCACCGTTCACCGCCTCGACGTTCTTGAGACGGGCCAATTCGAGTCGTTCATCGAAGGACTCCCGCAGCTTCCCGATACGGTGGTGTGCGTGGTCGGCGAATTGGGTGATCAGCAGCGGGGGCAGACGGATCTCGCTCACGCGACGCAGCTTCTGCGCACCAACTTCGAGGGCCCTGCCCTGCTGCTCGGATCCTTCGCGGAGCGCTTCCTCGAACGGGGCTCCGGTACCCTCGTCGGCGTGAGTTCGGTAGCGGGCGACCGCGGGCGCGGCTCGAACTATCTGTATGGCGCGGCCAAGGCCGGGTTTACGGCTTTCCTGTCGGGTCTTCGCAACCGCCTCGCCCCGGCGGGCCTGCGCGTGATTACGGTCAAGCCCGGCTTTGTGCGCACGCAGATGACGGCCGGATTGAAACTTCCTCCCGTTCTCACGGCACAGGCCGAGGAGGTCGGCCGGGCGATCTTCGCGGCTGCCGAGACAGGAAAGAGTGACGTCATCTACGTGCGCCCGGTCTGGCGACCCGTGATGATGATCATCGGCTCCATTCCCGAGCGCATCTTCAAACGCCTTCGCCTCTAGATTCGGAAGAGCCGCCGATGAACGCTCTGTCGGACCGCCGCATACCCGTTCGGGCCTTCCTCCTCGTGGTGGCAGCGACCTGCGCGCTCCTTCTGGCCCTTCCAGGTCAGACCGTCACGACGCGCTATCTGAACGACCTCCTCCTCATTCTCGACGGAGCCTATCGCATCACGGCGGGCCACGTTCCGAGCCATGATTTCCATACGCCATTGGGTCCGCTGGCCTATTATCTACCTGCAGCGGGATACGGTCTCTCGGGCAGCCTGGGCGGCGCCATGCCGGCCGCCATGGCCCTCGCCACGCTTGCACTGTCGGTGCCGATGCTTCACGTGCTCGGCACACGGCTCCACCCGGTCATCGCTCTTCTCTTCGGCGTGTTCCTTCTCCTGGTTCTCGCCGTTCCCATCAATCTGGGCGAGGGCATCACGGCCCTGACATTCGCCAAGTTCTACAACCGGATCGGATGGGCGGCTTTGGGCATTCTGCTCGTCATGTTCCTGCCCCCACGGGAGGTACGCGGGCGGCAGGATCTTCCGGATGCTCTCTGCGCCGCGGCCCTAACCCTGGTGATGCTCTACACTAAGCTCACCTATGGGATCGTAGCCATGGCCTTCCTCGTGTTCATGCTGACCGATCGGCAACAGAGACGCTGGGTTCTTCATGCTCTCGGGCTGATCGTCGTCTCCTGCACGACTATCGAGATCGTCTGGCAGTCGTCGCTGTCGTATCTCAATGATCTGCGCCTTGCCCTCGACGTAGGAGGACGCCTGCGTGGCACATGGGGACAGATCGCGGATCACATCCTGGTCAACCTGACCGATTACGTTCTGCTCGGCCTGTTCGCGGGCCTTTCGCTTCGCCGCACCTGCAGCGCTCGCGAGGGCTTCTTTTATCTCTTCTGTGCCGTTACAGGATTCCTCATCGTCAATCAGAACTTCCAGGCTTGGGGCATCGTCGCCCTACATGCCGCAGCCGCGGTGGCGGCAGAAACCATTCTGCGGCATGAGGAAGGAACCGTATCGGTTTCCAGGATACAAGCATGGTCCGTCGCAGCCGGCGCCCGGCTGCTCTTTCTGGCTCTTGTTCTGCCGACCATCGTGCACTGCTCTGCCGCACTGGGATTGCACATGATCGCAGCGAGCACACGGGCCGGCCAATCTCTCGACTTGCCCCATCTCGAGCGGGTCCGCCTTGCCAATCTGTGGACATGGGGCGACTACGACGCGGCCAATCAGTATCTCGCCACCGTGCGCGACGGCGTGAAGGCTCTCTCCGAGGCCAACCTGGATGGCGGCAAGATCTTGGCTCTCGACAGGAGCAATCCCTTTCCCATGATCCTCGGTGCGGCCCCGCCCGAGGGCGACCTACCCTGGCTGCAATGGGAGCGCACGCTCAATGCTTCCGCCTTTATTCCCGCCGAGGCCCTGCTGGCAAACGCCGATATCGTCATGGAGCCCAGAACCCCCATCGGCGACGACACCGGGAATCCGGAGCTCGCAGGCTTGAAAGCATTATACGGGCCGTACATCGCCGATCATTACGAGAACGTGCGGGAGACGGATCATTGGAAGATCCATCGTCGTCTGGGAGTCCAGCCAAGGATCGGCATGAATGCGTCGGATTCCTCATGAGCGCGCAAGCGAATGGAATGCGGTTTTCGGCAGGAGCCATTCTGGTTGGCGCCACTCTCTTTGCGTGTCTTTTGGCAGGTCCGGGCCTGACGGTCACAGCATCCTATGTGAACGACCTCTTCATTTTCCTCGATGGCGCTCACAGGATCGACTGGGGGCAGATACCGAACCGGGACTTCCATACGGCCCTGGGACCCCTCTCCTTCTATATCCCTGCGCTCGGCTACTGGATTTCCGGGACCATGGGCGGAGCCATGCCCTATGGCATGGCCCTGGTTACGCTCTTTCTGGCCCCCCCCATCGCGCATGTCATTGGCTCACGCCTGCAGCCGGTCATAGGCATTCCCTATGGGCTCTTCCTGCTTCTTGTCCTGGCTGTACCTGCGAATCTCGGCGAGAGCGTCACGGCATTGTCCTTTGCAATGTTCTACAATCGGATCGGGTGGGCCGCTCTGGGCGCGCTCCTGATCATGTATCTGCGGCCGATCCGACCGATGCGGTGGCAGAACGCTCTCGATGCCTTTTCCGCGACGGTGCTGATCGTGGTGATGCTCTATACGAAGATCACCTATGGCCTCGTCGCGCTCGCCTTCCTGGCCTTTCTGCTGCTCGATGCGCGGCAGCGTGGATGGGCTGCAGCCGCCTTTGGCCTGACGTTGCTCTGCGGTCTTGTCATCGAGGCGTTCTGGCAGTCCACGTCAGCCTATTTCGACGATCTCGCTCTGACGGGCCGAGTGAGCGGGTCGCGGGGCATCGTCGATCTGGCCTCCGCCCTCCTCCGCCACTTGGCCGATTTTTCTCTCCTGGCTATCTTCGCGCTCCTCGTGCTCTGGCGAACCCGCAGCCTGCCGGACCTTCTGTTCTTTGGCTTCTGCACACTTCCCGGCCTCATGATCCAGAGCCAGAACTCCCAGCCTTGGGGTATTCTGACGATCCATGCCGGTGCCGCCGCTGCGGCGCAGATGCTGTTGCATTTACCGGCCCATCCCCCCGGCCGTGGTGCGAAACTCGCGGTCTTCGGCTCAGGATCTCCCCTTCTGCTCATGGCGCTGATCCTGCCGACGCTCCTCCACTGCGCCATGGCTCTGGGATTTCACACGACCTTGGCCCTCGCGAAGGCCGGACAGGCGTTCGATCTGCCTCGTTTCGGAGAGATACGGCTCATTTCCCCGTGGCTGTCGAGAGAAAGAACGATGATGCATGCGTATCTCGCAAGCATTGAGGAGGGTGCCCGTGGCTTGAAGAGCCTTCCGGAAAAGCCTGTGAAGGTATCTGTCCTGGATTTCTCGAATCCCTTCTCGGCGGGCCTAGATCTTCCCCCTCCACGCGGTGACAGCGCCTGGCTCCACTGGGGGCGCAACATCAATGAAGTCCATTTCACCCATCCGGGCAAACTGCTTGCCGATGTGGAGATATTGATGCTCCCCACATGGGGCATCAACAACATCCCACTGAGAACATTGTATCAAACCCACATCGACTCGGCCTTCGAGCTGCTCCTTGAGAACGAGGGCTGGGCCATATACCGCCGCAAGAACCCGGAGGTTGCAGCCAAGGATGCGCCGTCAGGGAACGCGGGTCCCTATTCATGGTTGAGGCTGGGGGATGGATTTCGGCCATGACAGTTTGGATGCGAGGCTCAGCACAGGTCAGACTGCTGATCATTACAGTGGCTGCGATTTGCGCCCTCATGCTCGCTTGGCCGGGTCAGACGGTTACGACTAAATATGTCAATGATCTCTTCATCTTTCTTGACGGCGTTCACCGCATCAATTCGGGCCAGATTCCCAACAGGGACTTTCACACCGCTCTAGGCCCCCTCGTCTATTATGCCCCTGCGCTCGGCTATTGGCTGTCCGGCACGTTCGGTGGGGCTATGCCGGTCGGCATGGCACTGATCACTGCTGCCCTGGCGCTCCCGGCATCACATATCCTCGGCTCGCGCTTGCGGCCCGCAGTCGCCCTCCCTCTCGGCATCTATCTCATCCTGGTGGCCGCCGTTCCCATGAACCTGGGCGAGAGTGTCAGCGCTCTTTCGTTTGCGATGTTCTACAACCGCATCGGCTGGGCCGGACTCGGATTTCTGCTGGTGATGTATCTGCGCCCGGAACGTCCCGGCCGTAGCCAGAATGGGCTCGATGCCGCGTGTGCCGCGTTCCTGGTGATCTTGATGCTCTATATCAAGATCAGCTACGGACTTGTCGGAATCGGCTTTCTGATCCTCCTGCTCCTCGATGCCCGTCAGCGTCTCTGGTCCATCAGCGCGCTCGGCCTCACCGCCATCGGCTGTCTCGTCGTCGAGGTCTTCTGGGGTGGGACGAAGGCGCACATTGCAGATCTCCTTCTCGCCGGCGAGGTCAGTGGCAGCCTGAAGCCTGTCGATCAAATCGTACAACTTCTCCTCGGCAATCTTCCCGATTTCACGCTGTTCTTCGTCTTTGCGGGCCTAATTCTCTGGCGCACCAGGAGCATTCGGGATTTCCTGTTCTTCGGCTTCAGCGCAGGATCGGGATTTCTGTTGATCATGCAGAACTTCCAGAATTCGGGCATCGTTACCCTGATGGCGGCATCCGCAGTGGCGGTAGAGCGCTTGGCGCGCAGCGATCGGCAGGCGTACGAGCCTCGGCGCCGCCCCCTGACCGCCGGTGCGCAGCTTCTGCTCTTTGCCTTCGTGCTGCCGGGAAGCCTTCAATACGCGGCAGCTCTTGGGCTGCACACGGGATTGGCGAGCCTGGACCGCGGGCAAGCCGCGCCCTTGCCGAACTTCGGCGAGGTCAAGCTCGTCCGGCTCTGGAACGACGGAGACTATCCTGCATTCAGCCGCTACTTCGCCAGCCTCGCAGATGGCGCGCGTGCTCTGTCCTCTCTGGAACAGGAAACGGATCACGTGCTCGTTCTGGACTTCGTCAGCCCCTTCTCCGCTGGTCTCGGCCTTGAGGCACCTACCGGCGACAGCACCTGGTATCACTGGGGCCGCACGGTCAACGAGCACAGTTTCCTTCCGGCCAAGAGTTTGTTCGACGACGTGCGGATCATCATGGAGCCGAAATGGCCTGTCGATGGCGCAACGACCGAGGGGCTCAAAGCGATTTACGCCGAATTCATAAACGATCAATTCGAGTTCGCGGGGGAGACCGCCGACTGGAGGATTTACGTATTGCGTGCGCCGCCGGCCGAGACCGTCAGTCGCTCGAACGACTCCGACCGAGACGGCGAGGAGGACGACATTGTCCCGAGCGGCGGCTGAAACCATGCTTAGCGCATCGTTCGGTGCGAAAAGCCGGGTCCCTTTTCCCACGATGCGCTAGGATGTTTGCTCGGCACCGCCCAGCCGGGACACGGGAACACTCGCGGGTGATGCCTCGGCTCGCCGGCGCACCTCGGCCATAGCCAGAACCGCGAGGCAAAGCACCATGGCCCAGCCATAGACTGAACCGATGGTGAGCTGGATCCATGCAGGTCTCGTGAACTGGTCGATGACGACGGGAACCGGCACGATGAGCAGAAGGGCGACGACGCGCATGGCAGGCTTATGCCAATGGCTCAGGAAGACCGGCAGGAGAAACAGCGTATAGTGAACCCACCCCAGGGGCGAGGCGAGAAGAGACGCAACCAGGGCCAAGGCACTCGCAGCCATGGCGTTCGGCCGACGCCGGAAGGCCCATGCCGCGAGCAGCGCCAGAAGCGCAAGGCTGGCGATCACCCCGAGAAGCGGGATTCCGGCGCGAGCCGCAAAGCCCGCAAAAGAGGTATTGGTGAGGAAGAACGCCCGCTCCTTGTCGGAGGCGATCAGTTCGAACCACTGCCGGTAGACCTCGAGGCCATATACGAACAGCGGGATGGCGCTGATCACGGCAGCCGTGACCAGCGCCGTGAGTGCCGGCCTCCAATGGCCTGAAAGAAGCAGCAGGACCGGCCACACGAGGAAATTCGGTTTCATCGAGACCAGCATTCCAATGAGGATTCCGGCTGCCCCAACCTGTCCGCGCTCGAGAAGAAGCCATCCGGCGACGGCCGCGAGGGCGAGCGGCAGGTAGATCTGCCCCAGAAAGAGCGTGTCCCAGAATCCGGCAAGGGCGAAAGCCCAAATGGCCATGATCGGAGCCTGAGGGCTCCGGAAGCGCCATGCAATGAGGAAAACGGCAGCAACGTAGGATGCGATCGAGATCCAACGCCAGGTTTCGAAGGCGGCGCGCGGATCCGGCGCGTCGAACATCTGGAACAGAAGCGCCGATACGGGCGGGTTGAGATTAGGGTTCCAGGATTCGAATCCTGGCAGTTCGACATGCAGTGTCAGCGGATACACGCCGTAGGGATTCAAACCTTCAGCCGCAGCCCGCCCCGAAGCGACGAAAGAGCCGAAATCCCACAAGCCTCCGTCGTGAGCGATGCGCGGGAACTCCGCCATGATCGCAAGGAACGACAAAACCAATACAACGAGATTGACGAGCCAGCGCGCCGATGCCGCCATTCATGACATCCCAATCGAAAGAAGCTTGAGTTTATGCAGGATGGAACTAGGGCATCGCTCATTGGAGCACAGCCCTTCGCGCCCATCCGCTTGCGGCGCATTTGGAACTGCCGACTCTGCAACGAGGTTTACGCATGAGCCAAGCCTTTCCGCTCGGTTTCTGGTAACATAAGGTTCAGTCCGTCGATGGCAAACAATCCAGCAACTCAGCAGGGTCCATCCCAAGCCCCCTCAGCGCTTGCAACAATGGCCGCCGTCGTAGTCGGCTGGGCGCTGGTCCGGCTCGTGGCAGGGGGCGAGCGCAACCATGCGCCTGCCCCGGCAGGTGACCGAGCTCGGCGTGCCGGCAAGGGTCAGCCGCAGAAGAATACCGGATTCACGCAGAAGCAGCATGCCGACCCCGATGCGGCAGCAGCCGAGGGCGACCGTGGGCGTGAGGCCGACAAGCCTACGAAAATTCCGGCGAAGGGTTGGAAGGACATACTCTGGCGGACTTACGAGGAATTCGGCAAGGATCGGATCATGTCGGTCGCCGCTGGCGTCACCTACTATGCCCTGCTCGCCGTCTTTCCCGCCATTGCCGCTCTTGTTTCCATATACGGCCTCTTCGCGGATCCCGCCACGATTCAGGATCACCTCAACGCCATGTCTGGCATCCTCCCGGGTGGCGCGCTGGAAATCATCGGCGAACAGGTGCAACGCATTGCTTCGCAGGGAGGTGGTGCACTCGGCTTTGGCTTCATCTTCGGTCTCGCCATCTCGCTATGGAGCGCCAATGCCGGGATGAAAGCGGTGTTCGATGCTCTCAACATCGTCAATGACGAGGAAGAAAAGCGCAGCTTCCTACGGCTGAATCTGACCTCTCTCACCTTCACCTTGGGTGCCATCCTGTTCATCCTCGTCGCCCTCGGCGGCATCGTCGTTCTTCCGATCATCCTGAACTTCATCGGTATGGGCGGCAGCATGGAATGGCTGCTGTCTCTCATGCGCTGGCCTGTTCTTCTCATCGGCGTCACCTTCAGCCTGTCGCTGATCTACCGCTTCGGACCGAGCCGGGACAAGGCCGAATGGCGCTGGGTGACGCCCGGTGGCATCATCGCGGCAGTGCTGTGGATTGCCGTGTCGATGCTCTTTTCTTGGTATGTATCCAACTTCGGCAGCTACAACGAAACCTACGGCTCGCTGGGCGCGGTCATCGGCTTCATGACATGGATCTGGCTGTCGAGCATCGTCGTTCTGCTGGGGGCCGAGATCAATGCCGAGATGGAGCACCAGACGGTCAAGGACACCACCGAAGGTGTGCGGGAACCCATGGGCACGCGAGGAGCCAAGATGGCTGATACGGTTGGTGTGGCGAAAGCTTGAACACCGACAGCAAACAAGAAGGGCGCCGGGCTATCCGGGCGCCCCTTTATGTGAGGGGAAAGAATACAGCCTCAGGCCTGCCTTGCCGCGACAGCTCCCTGGAGCATGGTCAGAGCGCGCGCGGCCTTGCTTGAATCGGAACGTTCGTCGGAAAACCAGGCGATGGTCGCCTTCAGCCCGACATCCAGCGACGTCTTCGGCGACCAGCCGAGGATCTGCTTGGCAAGAGTGATATCAGGGCGGCGGCGGCGCGGATCATCCACCGGCAGCGGACGCGAGACGATGCGGGAAGAAGATCCCGTCATCACCAGAACCTTCTGCGCCAGATCGCCCACGGTGAGCTCGTTCGGGTTGCCGAGGTTCACTGCGCCCGGGAACGGGCCATTGTACGCCATGAGACGCATGAATCCGTCCACGAGATCGGATACGTAACAGAATGAGCGCGTCTGGCTCCCGTCCCCATAGATTGTGATGTCGTCCCCGGCCAGGGCCTGGCAGATCACATTGGAGACCACGCGTCCGTCATCGGCGCGCATACGGGGACCGTAAGTGTTGAAGATCCGCGCGACGCGCACATCGGCGCGGCCGGCACGTTCGAAATCGAAGGTCAGCGTTTCCGCGGCCCGCTTGCCTTCGTCATAGCACGCCCGCGGGCCTGTTGGGTTCACGTTTCCCCAATAGCTCTCTTTCTGCGGATGCACCTCAGGGTCGCCATAGATTTCGCTGGTGGAAGCCAGGAAGAACCTTGCCCCCGTCGCCTCGGCGAAGGTGAGCAGATTATGGGTCCCGACGACGCTGGTGAGCATCGTGTGCTCGGGGTCGGCCTGATAATGAGGTGGCGACGCGGCACAGGCAAGATTGAAGACCTCGTCGAACTTCACCTTCTTTGAGCGCAGCCGTGCCGGGAGCGGCTTGATGATGTCGCTGTCGACCAGATCGAACCGGGGCTCACGCTCCAGGTGCCGGAGATTCTGCTTTCGTCCCGTCTGGAAGTTGTCGAGAGCGACCACGTGCGCGCCTTCGCTCAGCAGGGCATCGCACAGATGCGACCCGAGAAAGCCGGCTCCACCCGCGACAAGGACGAGCTTGCTCTTGCCATTCTTCATGAAGACCATCTCCGTATGGGACCGCCGACAACGGCCACGAGGAACATACCTTTACCGGTCCAACGTCGAAGCTTGGCATTGGTTCAATGCCGGCTTCAGAATCTATTCAGGCCTTCAGGCCTCCACCCCCATTGCAAGGCGATGTTCCTGTTTGCGGCGCTCCATGGCTTCAAGCAGGTCCTGCTCCATGGAGGCCGCGCGGTGGGCAGCGGTGTGGTCGGACAGGATCCTCTTTCGCGAGGCCTGTCCCATCCTGTCGCGCCGGCTTTCGTCCCATCCTTCGAGCACCTGGACGACATCGTCGGAATTCCGAGCGAGAACGATCTCGCTTCCAGGAGCCAGAAGCGTGCCGATGCCGTCCCACGTGTCCGAGATGATGGGTGTTCCGCAGGCGGCGGCCTCAAACAGGCGAACGCTCGGGCTGTAGCCGGCGCGGATCATGTCCGCGCGGGTGACATTGAGAGTGAAGCGGCTCGCCGCATAAAAGGCCGGGTGTTCACGGGGCGGCACGTGATCGATGCGCTCCACATTCCCGGGCCACGCGATATCGGATGGGTATTGCGGCCCTGCCACGACGAAGCGCAGATGCGGCGTGCGCCGAGCCGGCTCGATCAGGAGTCGCTCGAGAGTCGGCTGACGGTCAGGGCTATAGGTGCCGAGATAGCTCAGATCCCAGCGCTTCTCCCGATCCAGAACGGGATAGAGCTCGGGATCGACCGAGCAGTAGAGCGCCCGCGCCGCAGGCGATCCGTACTGGTCCATGAGGAGATCGAGCGTCGGGCCTCCCGTGAAGGAGAAGTAGACGTCGTAATTGGGGATCAGCGGCGGCGAGAGATACTCGTAATCACCCCTTTCGAGCTTCGCCAGGGTTACGGGCGTGTCGATGTCGTAGAAGGCCGTCACGCCTCTCGCCGTCTCCTGAACCCAGCGCCCGACGGCGACCCCCTCAGGCACGTAAGAGCCCACGATCACGCAATCGGCAGCGGCGACCTCGTCCTTGTACCGTTCCAGATCCTCAAGACCGGTGTAAAACTCCAGGCGACAGAAATCAGGATCCGTGAGGTCCCGGTGCGCGGCGTACCACGGCACGTCGCGCTCCAGGAACAGCACGTCGTGTCCCCGCGCGGCGAGGGCCTTCAGCAAAGCGCGGAACGTGGTGGCATGCCCATTGCCCCAGGAAGAGGACAGGCTCAGGCCCAGAACGGCAACGCGCAGCCCGCTCACGCCACGCTCCTCTCGCGCTTCTGGGAGGCTGCCTCCCGCAGGATAGCATCGACCTCGGCCCCTCGGCGGGCATAGGTGTGCTCCGCCATGATGCGCCGGCGCGCGGCGTCGCCGATCGCCTTGGCGCGCTCGGGATTCAACATCTCCACATGATCGGCCACATCCTTGCCGTCACGCGCCACGAGCACCTCCTCGCCCTCTTTCAGGAAGAGCTCGAGGCCGACCCAGGCGTCAGTGATGAGGCATGCGCCCGCACCCGCGGCCTCGAACACGCGTGTCGCCGGCGAGTAGCCGGTCGTTGCCATGGAGTCCCGTGCGATGTTGAGCACCGCGAGCGGACTCGTGTTGAATGCATTGTGATCGCGCGTATAGACGTGCCCGATATGGCGCACGTTCGACGGCATGCCTTTCGTCTCCCAGCCGTTGCCGCCGATCAGAAAGCTCCGTTTGGGCAGGCGCGCGGCCGGTTCCAGGAAGAACTGTTCCACACGCGCCTCGCGATCCGGCAGGCGGTTCCCGAGGAAGGAGAGATCCGCCTTGAAGCGCTCGTCTGCTGGAACTGGATGATGGGTCGAAGGATCGAGGGCGTTGTAGATTGGAATGCAGCGGCGAGCGCCGAACCCCTCATAGGCTTCGATCACCGGCGGGCCTCCGCCATAGGTCAGCACGAAATCGAGGGCCGGCAGCGTACGCCGCAGGAGATGGTCCGGGCTTTCGCGTAGTTCCGCGAGTGTCGCCGGTGCGTCCACATCCCAAAAGATGCGAATGGCGTCGGGCCGGGATGCAGCCACGACCCCTTCCAGGAGTTCTTTGTCGAACACGCCGACGCCCGAGGCCTTCACCACCACATCGGCCCTTGCCGCCTCGGCCACGACCCCGCGCATAGCCTCGTCGGTCGCAGGATAGACTTTGACCTCTGCCCATTCCGGGGGCTCGATATCGCGATGCTTTTGACGGTCAAACGCGTCAGGCTCGTAGAACGTGATGGCGTATCCGCGCCGGGCGAGTTCGTTCAGCATGCCCCGGTAATATGTCGCCGCTCCGTTCCAGTAAGAGGAGAGAAGGCTTGAGCCGTAAAAGGCGATCTTCATGCGGTCATCTCCATCGGCGCTTCGGCGCCGTCGTTTTTCAAGAGGCTCAGCAACTGATCGACACGGTGCGCGCAGGTGTGACGATCACGGATGGCAGCCAAACCGCTCTCCATCAGCGAGCGGCGCAGGTCCGGATCGTTGCCGATGGCCGTGAGGTGGCGCTCCATTTCGCTCTCATCGCGCGCCACGAGATAATCAGTGCCGGGCTTGAAGAGACCTTCCGAGTCGATCCAGGGCGCCGACACGAGAGGAATTCCGCAGGCGAGAGCCTCGAAGACGCGGATCGTCGGGATCCCCGGAAGCATGTTCACGTAGAAGCGGCGGGGCACGTGCACGGTGGCTAGATGCCGTGCGAACACCTCCGGAGCCCGAGCATTCGGCAGCCATCCCCGATAGGTCACGCCATAGCGCGCCAGAGTCTCCAGTGCATGCTCCGGATAGCGCACTCCATAGATCTCGAGAGGCAGGCCGACAGTCCGGGCCGGGCGGAAGAGATACGTTTCAAGCTCGACGCTGCGCTCGTTGTCGCCCCAGTTCCCGATCCACACGAGACCCTTGCGTTCGACCTCTTCGGCCGGCGGCCGGAAGAGCCGCGTGTCGGCCGCCTCATGCCAGACATGGACGCGCTCGCCCCAGCCCCAGCGACGATAGACGTCCGCCAGCGTTTCGCCGAAGGCGAGGACACCATCATATCCACTGAGGTCGAACCGACGGATCGCGTCGGGCTCGCTGACCGCCCGATGATGCGTATCATGGAAAAGGAGCGTGAAGCGCGCGCCCTGTTTTCGCAAGCGGCCTATCTCCGCGACGAGCGCCGGATCGTTCCATTCATGAACGATCACCACGTCCGCACCCGCCACCATTTCGGAGAGGTCGGCATCAGGAGCGAAAATGACCGAGGTCAGCTCGGGATAGAGGCTGCGATAAGCCTCAAGCCCTGTTTCACCATGATCTCTCAAGAGGTTGTCCAGGCTCCAGGCCCCTTTGGGCTCATAAGCCACGACCTCGTGTCCGCGATGGATGAGCTCTCGCAGCACGCCCCTGAGGAAGTGCGCATTGCCGTGATTCCAGCACGATGCAAGGGAATGCGTGAAGTAGGCGAATCTCATGCGACAGCCCCCTTTAGGGAGAGAGGATCGACTTTGGACGGGAGCAGAGACATGTATGCGGAGAGAAGGCCCGTGCTCATGGATTCCAGGCTGTAGATCGAAGCGCGATCGCTGGCTGCCTTCCCCATTGCGCGGCGCGCATCATCGTCGGCGGCAAGGCGATCGATGGAGCGCGCAATGGCCTCGTCATCATCCGGGTCTACGAACAGAGCTGCGTCCTCCCATAACTCACGAAGGGTCGGAATATCGGACAGGACCAGTGCGCAGCCCGCCTGGGCCGCCTCCAGCACGGCAAGACCGAAGGGCTCATATCTCGCAGCGGAGACGAAGATCGGCTGCGCACTCAAATAGGATGCAACCTCGGCGTCGCTCAGGCGCCCGAGGGCGGTGGCATGACGAGCGGTCATGCGCGCGCCGTTGGGGCCCTCGAGCGGACCTGCGGCGAGAATGGGAAGGGAGAGTCGCGATGCTGCCCGGTCGACGGCTGCGAAATTCTTGCCCTCGTCCCACAATCTTCCGGCTGTGAAAGCAAAGAGCGCGTGCCTTCTCGAGTTTCGTTCAGTGATAGGTTGACGTCCGTTCCGGACGACGGTCGGAGCCCTTGCAAGACCATAGACACGAGCGGTGGCGTCGGCGAAAGCCGCTGTCGGTGCCAGGAGCGTATCAGCCCTTTGGTATCCCTGACGTACAAGTTCGGTGCGCCATACGAATTCTCCCGGAAGCGATCCGCCGCGCACCGCATCCCACCACGTCGCAACGCATGAATGGCAGACGGCTACCACGGGACAGGCAAAATCCGCGCCGGCAAAAAGAGCGGGGCTGTTGAGATGCACGATGTCAGGCTGGATTTCGGCGGCCAGACGCGCAACGGCACGCCCGGACTCCCTGACGGCGCCCGCGTGATCCGCTGTCCAGTCGAGAGGGAGATCCGTCATGATCACCTCGATGCCCAGGGCCTCGGCCTGGCCTGTCTGGTCGTCAGACGGGGCGGGACCGAGGACAGCGAGAGTTGTTTCGACCCCATGTGCGCGCATTCCCTGAGCAGCATCCAGCGCATATTGCCAGACCCCGCCAACCGCATCGGCCGTCATGAGAACCCGAAGAGCAGGTGTGGTCCGTTCGGATGCAGGCATTCCTCTTCCAGCTCCTTTACGGTGAGCAAGATTGGCAAAAACGGCGCGCGGCAACGATCAGGCCACGGTTCATGACAAGGCCGCTGCTGCCTGAAGCCGGGAGCTTTGGCGGGCCATGCCGGAAAGCCCTCTCTCCTCCTGGAGCCATTGGGCTAGGGCAGCGACACCCTTGCGCCACTGCGTCGGCGGCTCGAGTGCGAGTTCGCGTCTGATCTGGCGCGTATCCGATACGTAGTAGCGTTGATCGCCTGCCCGCCAATCAGAATAGACCGTTTCGACAGGCCGCCCGATGACATCCTCGATATGGACGAGAAGCTGCCTTAGGCTGATGGCATTCGAGGGCCCCCCGCCCAGGTTGAAAGCGCGCCCCTGAACGGTGTCGATCCGCCTCCAGGCTCCTGCGTAGGCATTGACCGCATCGGAAATATCGAGGATGTCGCGCACTTGGCAACCGTCGCCATAGATGGTGATCGGTTGCCCTTCGAGGGCGCGGATCAGGAAGTGAGCGACCCATCCCTGGTCCTCGGTTCCCATCTGACGCTGCCCGTAGATGCAGCTCATCCGCAGCACGCAGGTAGGAATGCCGTAGGAACGTGCATAATCCAGGACGTACTGGTCGGCCGCTCCCTTGGAACAGCCATAGGGTGTATGAAAGTCGAGAGGCCGGGTTTCGCCGATACCGTTGTCGCGAATGGCGGGATCGCGCGGCACATAGGCATCGTTCGTCATGTCCAGCTCCACATCCGCAAGGTCCCCATAGACCTTGTTCGTGGAAGCGAAGACGAGGGGAACCGGCTTGTCGCGCCTGCGCAGCGCATCCAGCACGTTCAGGGTGCCGCGGATATTGATCTCGAAGTCCTCGCGGGGCTCTGCGAGGCTCGTCGTCACAGCAACCTGCGCGGCCATGTGAAAGACGGCTTGGGCGTCCGAGGCGGCATCGGCGACGGCGGCATCGTCGCGAATATCGGCAATGGCCGCGGAGATCTTCGAGGGGTGACGCTTCTTCAGCCAGTCGAGGTTCCGGTCGACGCCAGGGCGTGCCAAGGCATCATAAACCAGAACGTCATGCCCCTCGCTTGCGAAACGGTCCGCCAGATTGGAGCCGATGAACCCAGCGCCGCCTGTCACCAGGACGGGGCGGCGGCGAAGAATGGCGGGTGCGCCAGTCTTTGTATCCGCTTCCTTCATGCGACAAGGCCTCGTGCTTCGAGTTCCTTGCGGGCTTCCTGAACCAGATCCTTGGCCTCCTGCTGGGCCACCCATTCGGCCAGTTCCGCCAGCCCTTCCGAGAAGTCCTTCTTCGGCCTGTAGCCGAGCTCATGCTGGATCTTGGAAATATCCGCGATGCAATGCCGGATGTCGCCGATTCGCGCCTTGCCGGCGATCTCGGGCGCCATGGGACGGTTCATGGCCTTTGCCAGAAGTTCCGCCACCTCGGAAACCGTGCGATCGACGCCGCTGCCGACATTGAACACACCCCCCGGCGCCTTCTCGTGCTCAAGAGCAAGGACGAAAGCCTGCGCGACGTCCTCCACATGCACGAAGTCCCGGCGCTGCTGGCCGTCCTCGAAAATCATGGGCGGCTGGCCGTTATGGAGCCGCGATGCGAAGATGGCGAGGACGCCGGTATAGGGATTGGACAGAGCCTGACCGGGACCATAGGCGTTCCAGAGCCGCAGCGCCACGCCCTTCATGCCGTAGGCCGGACAGAGGGTGAGCGTCAGACGCTCCTGCACATATTTCGAAAGCGCATACACCGATGCGAGCGCTGGCTTCTTCCACTCCGGGGTCGGCACCGGAACGAGAGGACGGCCCTGCGCATCCATCGGATCCCAGGGGGCGTTCTCGCTGGTGCGGGAAACACGCACGACGTCCTCCATGATGCGCCCGTCCGCGTCACGGTAAAGGCCCTCCCCATAGATGCTCATGGACGAGGCGACGACCACGCGCTCCACCGGGTTGTCGATGAGCTGCTGAAACAGCACCGCCGTGCCGTAATCGTTTACGGAGACATAGCGATCGACCGCGTACATGCTCTGTCCGACGCCGACCTCCGCAGCGAGGTGGATCACTTTCGTGGCCCCCTTCAGAGCCTTCAGGACCGCCGTCTCGTCGCGTATGTCGCCGACGACGACCTCCACGTCCGGATCGATGCCGTCGGCCTGCGTCTTGTCGCCGTGAACCTGTTCGATGAGGCTGTCGAGCACTCGAACGCGATGTCCGCGCTCCAGGCAAGCACGCGCAACATACCGGCCGATGAAGCCTGCGCCGCCAGTAATGAGGATGGTATCCGTCACGAGGGGTCTCCGGATCAGTTGGTCGCCACCAAGCCAAGATCGGAACGAAGGAATCCAGCCCCCCGGCTGGAGAAGCGACGCGAGACATTCGCATTTTCCAGGCGGAACAGGGCTTTGGGGCAAAGCAGGCCGTGTGGCGGCCGCCCTATCCTTCCCTCTCAAAGCTTGGCATTTCACGGAACAAACGCTCCGTCATCATCTTTGTTCCTCGGCCTTGAACCTGACCGTTCGGCCCTACCTCTAGCTTGTGCGCCCCTCCAGGAAGACAAGAGTCTCAGCCCAGGAATCCGACAGGGAACAACAAACACTTTTTCTGCGTTGACGGCCAAGCTTCGGGAAATCCGGCCGGGCATGACGCCTGCAATCTGTGTCCGAGGCCTGGCCTTTTCGCCAAGGAAGACCCATCAGGGAGATCTGTTATGAGTTCACGAAAGGTCCGCGTCGGAATCGTCGGCGTAGGCAATTGCGCCTCATCCTTCGTGCAGGGCCTTTCCTACTACCGGGATGCCAAGAGCAACGAGCCTATCCCGGGCCTGATGAACGCCGAACTCGGCGGCTATCACATCAGTGACATAGAGATTTCCGCAGCCTTCGACGTGAACGCATCCAAGGTCGGCCGTGATGTGTCGGATGCGATCTTCGCTCATCCCAACAACACGCAGCGCTTTTCTGCCGTTCCCGAGAGCGGCATCATCGTCAACCGCGGGAAAACCCTCGACGGTCTCGGAAAGTATCTGCGTGACGAGATCGAGGAATCGCAGGAGGACGAGGCCGACATCGCGGAAATCCTGCGTCGAACGAAAACCGACGTGCTCGTCTCCTATCTTCCCGTCGGATCTCAGAAGGCGACCGAGTGGTATGCCGAGCAGGCCCTGGAGGCAGGCTGCGCCTTCGTGAACTGCATCCCCGTCTTCATCGCATCGAACTCCGAATGGAGGAAGCGCTTCGAGGAGCGCGGCCTCCCCATCGTCGGAGACGACATCAAGAGCCAGGTGGGAGCCACTATCGTCCATCGCGTGCTGGCCAATCTGTTCCGCGAACGCGGCGTGCGGCTCGACCGGACCTATCAGCTCAATTTCGGAGGTAACACGGACTTTCAGAACATGCTCGAGCGCGAGCGACTCGAGTCAAAGAAGATATCCAAGACGCAGGCCGTCACGAGCCAGCTCGACATCCCCCTCCCTCCGGAGGACGTGCATGTGGGCCCGAGCGATCACGTGCCGTGGCTCACCGACCGAAAGTGGGCCTATATCCGCTTGGAAGGAACCTCCTTCGGCGGAGTCCCGCTGAACGTGGAGCTGAAGCTCGAGGTGTGGGATTCGCCGAACTCCGCCGGCATCGTCATTGATGCCGTGCGCTGCGCCAAGCTCGCCATGGATCGCAAGATCGGCGGAGCCCTCACAGGCCCCTCCAGCTACTTCATGAAATCTCCGCCGCAGCAATTTACCGATAATGAAGCCCGCGAGAGAACGCTTCGCTTCATTGCAGGCGATGAGGGGGAAGTTTGAGGAGGCGTCGAGCGTGACCACCACCTTCTTCCTCGTGCGTCATGCGGCCCATGACCGGGTGGGAACGGTGCTCTGCGGGCGCATGCCGGGTGTCGGGCTCGGCGACTTTGGCAAAGCGCAGGCGCGGGCGCTGGCACAGCGTTTGGCGGGCGAGAGCGTGGCCAGCGTCCAGACGAGTCCGCTCGAAAGAGCTGTCGAGACGGCCGAGCCCATCGCGGCACAGATCGGCAGCGCCCCTGAGATCTGCGACGACATTACCGAAATCGACTTTGGCGGCTGGACGGGCAAGAGCTTCGACATGCTAACGGACGACCGGCAATGGTCGACCTGGAACTGCAGCCGCAGCACGAGCCGCCCGCCGGGCGGCGAGACGATGCTGGAGGCGCAGGCGCGCATCGTCCGCGCCATGGAGCGGCAACGAAGACTCCATGGCGGGCGCTCCGTCGTTCTCGTCAGCCACAGCGACGTGATCAAGGCAGCCCTCCTCTATCATCTCGGCATGCCGATCGATGCCTATACGCGGCTTGAAGTCTCGCCCGCTTCCATCAGCACGCTCGTCGTCGGCGATTGGGGCTCCAAGATTCTTCGGATGAACGAGGTGATAGCCCCATGAAGCTTGTCGTATTCGGGCTCACGATCTCGTCGTCCTGGGGCAACGGCCACGCCACGCTCTGGCGTGGATTGTGCCGGGCTCTCGCCCGCCAAGGGCATCGGGTTGTCTTCTTCGAGAAGGATGCGCCCTATTACTCCGCCAACAGGGATGTCTTCGAGGTTCCGAACGGGAATCTGGTCCTCTACGACACATGGGACGCGGTGAAGCAGCGGGCGAGATCGGAACTATCCGGCGCCGACGCGGCAATGGTGACGTCCTATTGCCCGGATGGGCTGGAAGCGACGGAACTCGTGCTCGATACACCAGGAGTCGTTCGCACGTTCTACGATCTCGATACACCGGTCACCCTGTCCAAGCTCCAGGCCAGGGAAACGCTCACCTATATCGGCCCACGCGGCCTGGGGGAGTTCGACCTCGTTCTCAGCTACACGGGTGGCGGCGCCCTCGAGATGCTGCAAACGGTGCTTGGCGCACAGCGCGTCGCTCCCTTGTACGGACACGTCGATCCGAACGTCCACCATCCTGTAGCGCCCGTGGCACGCTACATGTGCGATCTCTCCTATCTCGGGACCTATGCCGCCGATCGGCAGACAGCTCTCCGGAAACTCCTCATCGATCCGGCGGGCCTTCGTCCCGCACGGCGTTTCCTGATCGGCGGCGCGCAATATCCGGACGATTTCCCTTGGCGGGCCAACATTCATTTCGCCCGGCATCTGCCGCCCGCGGAACATCCCGCCTTCTTCTCGTCCTCGCGCCTGACCCTCAACGTAACGCGTCAAGCCATGGCGGAGATGGGTTGGTGTCCATCCGGACGCCTCTTCGAGGCATCGGCCTGCGGCGTTCCTATCCTCTCCGACGATTGGGAGGGACTCGACAGCTTCTTCGATCCGGGCAGTGAAATCCTTATTGCCGAAACGACCGAGGATGCCGTCGCGGCGCTCGATTTGTCCGATGCGGAGCTGGACCGCATTGCTCGCGCCAGCCGGGAGCGGACGCTGGCTGAGCATACGTCCGAGCATCGCGCCAGAGAACTCGAGGCTCTCCTTGCGAGTGTTCACTCGGCACCGTCCGCGCTGGGACGATCCACGGCCATGATGGAGACGTGAACCATGTGGGGCATCATACCCGCAGCCGGGCTCGGGAGCCGCATTCAGCCATTGGCCTTCTCGAAGGAGCTCCTGCCTGTCGGAAGCCGCCTCGACAATGGCGTCGAGCGGCCGTGCGCTGTGAGCGAATACCTCGTGGAGCGCATGATCCACGGTGGGGCCGACAAGATCTGCTTCGTAATCTCACCGGGCAAGTCCGACATTATGGAGTATTACGGCGCAAGCTATGGCAGCGCCTCCATCGCCTATGTGGTCCAGCCGAAGGCGAGCGGATTGTGCGACGCGATCTTCCAGGCTGCCCCCCTCATCCCTCCCGATGAGAGCGTGATCGTCGGGCTTCCTGATACCGTTTGGTTTCCCGAGAAGGCACTGGCGGAGCTTCCCGACGGCACGCTCTCCTTCCTTCTCTTTCCCGTCGACAATCCGCAGGTCTTCGACGCCGTCGTGCTCGACGATGCCATGCAGGTTCAGGAAATTCAGGTGAAGCGGGAAGATGCCTCGTCAAGGTGGATCTGGGGCGCCTTCAAGATGCCCGGCCATATTCTCGAAGCGTTGCGAAAGCTCTGGCTCTCCCGCGATCGTCAGGACGAGTACTTCGGCACTCTCGTCAATGCCTATCTCACGCAAGGGGGACAGGCTCTCGGCGTCAAGGCGGGAGAGTCCTATGTGGATGTCGGAACGCTTCACGGCTACCGCTCGGCCATCGGCCTCCTGAGCGAAGCCGCGCAACACGACACGATCACCGGCGCACGCGTTGCCCTCGGCTGGCCTGCCGGGCGCTTGCCACGCGGCCTCCATGATTTGAGCAGGGAGTAGTTACCCGATGAATGCCATGGACCCCATGTCTCCCGACGAGATCAAAAGAAGGGCCGAAGCTCTCGGACCCTGGTTCCACAACATGGAAATCAGGGAAGGCGTGTGGACGGCTCCCAATCACTTCCTCGGCAATTACCCGGCCATCAAGTGGAAGAATTTCTCCGATGCGATCCCGCAGGATCTGACGGGCAAGAGCGTGCTCGACATCGGCTGCAACGGCGGCTTCTACTCGATCGAGATGAAGAAGCGCGGCGCCGAACGCGTGCTCGGGGTCGATTTCGACGATGCTTACCTCGCACAGGCCCGCTTCGCGGCCGAGGTGATGGGTTACGACATCGAATTCCGCAAGCTCTCGGTCTACGATCTCGGTCAGCTTGGCGAGAGATTCGACGTCGTGATCTTCATGGGCGTTCTCTACCATCTGCGCCATCCGCTCCTCGCCCTCGACCTGATCCACGAGCACGTGGCCAGGGACGTTCTGGTGTTCCAATCCATGCAGCGCGGATCGAGCGAGACGATGCCGGTGGAGGAGAACTACACCTTCTGGCAGACCGACCATTTCGACGATCCGCGCTATCCGAAGATGCACTTCATCGAGCACCGCTACGCGGACGATCCGACCAACTGGTGGGCGCCGAACGCCGCCTGCGTGGAAGCCATGCTCCGCAGCGCCGGTTTCGAGATCGTCAAGCATCCGGAAGCCGAAGTTTACATTTGCCGCCGTGTCGACGCCCCGCCCGGAGCGGGAGCGGTCTATCCGGCTCAGGGGAGAACCGCATGATCGAAGCTGCAATGATCTGGAATGAGCCTAACAACAAGTCCCATTGGGATCCGGAGATCGATCCGGATTGGCGGCTCTTCTCCGAGATGGCGATTGCCGCCGGGCAGGCAATCAAGGAGGCTAACCCCGATCTGCCACGTGTTCTCGGAGGCATGTCGCCCATCGACCCGGGCTTCATCAGCAATCTGAAAGAGCGCGGCGTTCTCGACCACGTCGACGTGGTCGCGGTCCACGGCTTCCCGCTCGATTGGAACTTGTGGCAAATTCATGAATGGCCAGCGAAGATCGACGAGATTCGCGCCGTCACCGATAAGCCGATCTGGGTAACGGAGGTGGGCATCTCGACATTCGGTGCGGAAGAGGTGCAGGTCTGGGGCCTGAACCGCACGGCAGAACTCCTCATCGGGCAAGTTCCGAAGATCCACTGGTATAGCCTCTGTGATCTGCCCCGTGCGTGGGAAGCCACCACGCGCCATCGGGAGGCGGAAGGCTCGTCCTATTACCGGCATTTCTATATGGGCCTCTTGCGTGAGGACGGCACGCCGAAGCCCGCTCTCAAGGAATATGAGAAATACGCCGCTGAGATGGGACTTTGCCAGTGGTTCCACTTCGAAGACCACCGCCTCGACGACGCGGTCGCGTGGATGAAGCGCCTTGGCGTGAAATATCTTCGCACAGGCCTTTCCTGGGCAGACAGCTTCCGCCCGAACGCGCTCGACTGGTTCGACCGCCAGATGGAGGCGCTCTCGGATTTCGATGTCACGGTCACCTTCTGTTTCACGCCGGAACATCGCGGAATCGCGCCGCACCACACCAGCCCCCCGCAGGTGAAGGAAGAGTTCGCGGAATTCTGCGCCAGCATGATCCGGCGCTACGCTCCCCATACGAGCGCAGGCTCGGCCGAGAAAGAGGTGCTCGAAGCTCTCTGAGAATTCTTCGTCTAGCGCATCATGCACATCCTGATGCGCGGCCCGCAGGCGATCACCTGAGCCTCAGTGCACGTTTGGTCGAGCGCGATCGTCCTCGTCTGGAGCGGTTGCGCTCGGCGCGAACCTGAGCCTTCAACAGCAAGATGTGCCGAGCCGCATCCAGAATTCATTCTGGTCCATACTGGAGAGCCGACAAGAAACCGGCCTGCCTAATCTACCAATGTATGGATGCACTAAATCACCCCACCAGAGAGGTAAAGCTCAAGAGCTGCTTTTCACTCAATAAGAGCCATATCCATAAATATCTCCAACACGATATTGCTCCGCACCGCAGCATGAACGCACGGCAAGAACGATACCTTTCTAAGCTGTCGGTGGAGGCAGCCATTGATGCCACAATCTGCTCAGATGAAGCTTCCTGCAACGGACACCGATATCCAGGGCGCCACGGCAGCCGAGCCCCGCCGAAGGCACCTGGAGCTGGAGTCGGCACGGAAACTTCGCGCGCTGGCTCGCTTGGACGAGGCGGAAGTCCAGTATCTGAACCTGCTTGAGGAGCAACCCGGACTGGTGCGGGCGCTTGTCGGCCTCGGTCACGTCGCCCGAGCGCGCGGCAAGCCGCGACTGGCTCTGAGATACTACCGGGCTGCCCTGTTGGCCAAGCCTTCCCGAACGGACCTGAAACTCAAAGCGGCCGCGCAATTACGCAAGCTGCTGCGCTTTCGGGAGGCAGAGCAGCTTTATCGTGCCATCCTCATGGATCAGCCGGACCATGCCCGCGCGCGGGAGCGGCTGGCGCGGTTGCCGAAGCCGGAGACGTCGGGGCTGCCGCCGATGGAGCGCTCCTGGCTCGAACGGGAGACCTTCACCCGGGCCGCCGAGTGGGGCCGGAACCTGGAATCGCTAGGGGTTTGCGGACACTACTTGAACCTGCTGACACTGGCACAGGATTTCGCCCATGGCGCCTCGGAAGAGGTCAAGCGGGACTGCATCCTCCTTCGCCTGCGCAAGGCGACCAAGATCCTGCCCTTGGTGTCGGATTGGGAGGAATACGAGCATGTGCTGAAACGGGAGGCCGCAGCACTCCCATCCGGCGGTCGGTTGGGGTATGTTCCTGAACAGCATCCCGGAGCTTGGCGGAACAGCGTCGCCGTCACCAAGAGCCAGCGCGAGTTCGTTTGGCTCCGCGAAACCCTCTCGAGAATGAGCGGGTCGACGCTGAAGGAATACCGCCGGCAGATCAACAAGCTCCTGAGAGCGGGCGCGCATGTGGAGCCGATCGATGCGGCGAATCTGGATCTCGTGCTGGCATGCAATGCCCGATGGTATGCAGGCATGAAAGCAAAAGGGAAGTCCCTGCTTTTTCGAGCCCGTACACTCTGGACCTTGGAAAATCTGGCTATGCTGGAGCCCTTGGGTGTGCGGCATCTAGCGGTGATGTTGGATGATGACGTGATCGGCTACGGCGTCGCCAGCCACCTCGGCATGTCCTGGGTGGCATTTTTGTACGGTAAAGGCGACAATGAGTATAATGTGTCTCCCTATACCTACCATGAACTATCCAGGCTTTACCCTGACCGGCAATGGATTAACGCCGGCGATACCGGAGGCCGGGCTGGACTTGCCTGGTTCAAGGAAAAATTCACGGCGAACGCTGGCGACAAGCAGATGACGTTGGGGTGGATACAGGCGTGATTGGGTCTTGAAGGGCCAAGCAGCGCACTCCTTCCATCGCAACCCGAAGGCGTTCCTCGCCCCTCGAGCATCGGATGAGAAAAGTGGAATCCACTTTCGAGATCGATCCGATGCTTTCTCCTTGGGCGAGAGCATCTCTCAATGCGCAAAACCGGGTCCACTTTATACGCACGATGCGCCAAGAAGCCTTGCACCAGGGAGATGCAGGCCAAAGGAAAGGCGGCCGATCTCTCAGCCGCCATTTTTTTATGACCGCTCCCTGATCTCAGGCTATCTGCCGTAGATCCGGTCGAGCACCCGAGCGACCGTGACGAGTTCGTCCGCAGCGGGATCGAAGCGCTCCCCAGCCGCGAGACGGGACGCCCAATCGGCCGCGGCACGCCCGCCCCATTCGTCAGGCGGCGTGGTGAGCGTTTCCTGCGACGTGCCCCGGTACCGCTCGGCCGTGAAATCATAGAACGAGCCGTTGACATTGCGCAGCGATACGCCGCCCTGTGTTCCGTAGAACGTTGCAGAGATGACGGCATCGCAGCCGGCCTGGAGCCTCCAGGAGCAGGCAAGCTGAACCACCGCACCTGTGTCGAGCTCTACGGTCGCGACCGCATAATCCTCCACGTGAGAGGCGCTGTCCGTAAGCGGCTTGCCGGCCGCAAAGAGCTTTCCGGAAACCGAGCCGATGCCGGGATTGCCAAGCGTCCACAGGGCCAAATCGACCAGATGGACACCGAGATCCATGACGCATCCTCCGCCGGAGAGCGCGGGGTCGTAGAACCAGGGCTTGTCCGGCCCATAAGCGTTGTGGAATACGAGATCGACCGCATAGATGTGCCCCAGCTCGCCGGAGGCCACGACCTCGCGGATGCGGCGCATGCCTTCCGTGAAGCGATAGGAAAGATCGACGCACAGCAGCCGGTCGGCTCGCCGGGCAGCGTCCACGGCCGCCCTCACCTCCGCCACGTTACGCCCTAGAGGCTTCTGGCAGAACACGGCAACACCGCGTTCGAGCGCCTGAATCGACTGCTCCGCATGCATGGCGCTGGGTGTCGCGATTACCACGCCATCGACACCGAGATCGAGGATATCATCCAGCGTTGAGACCAGCTTCGCCTCCGGCGCGAGCTTTCCTGCTTCCGCAGCCATCTCGGGTGAAGGGTCGGCGATGGCGGCCGCCTCGACTGTGTCCGTTCCGAGGATCGCCTGCATGCGGTGCCGGCCGATCCAGCCCACGCCGAGAAATCCGAGGCGTGGACGGGCGGGAGCGGCTCCCATGGATGTTCTGATCAAAGCCTGCGGGATCATTGGAAAGTCACCAGAGCCTTGAGGAAGCCGTCGGGCCGGTCACGGGTGGCGTTGAGCGCCTCATCCAGACGCTCCAGCGGATAGGAATGGGTGTAGAGCGATCTTGGATCGAGACGTCCTAAGGCTATGGCATCAATGGCCTCGCGAATACCTTGCATATAGATTTTCGGATCACGCTCGTGAGCATTGATCACATCGATGCCGCGCCAGTTCCAGAGCCACATATTGACCTGCCGGGGCCCATCCTGATGATAGCCGGCGACGATAAGCCTGCCGCGCTCGCGGGTGAGTTCGCCGCCGAGGTCGAGGGGCCATTGCTTGCCGACGGCCTCGATCACGCGGTCGCAGAACGTCCCCCCGGTCAGTTCCTTCACCCTCTCGATGATGGCATGATGATCCTCCATCGGGATCACCTCGGCGGCGCCCATCCGACGTGCAAGATCGAGCGAGAAGGGGCGCCGCGATATGGCGATCACCCGCGCGCCCGCATCGGTCGCGAGCCTGGTGAGAATGGCGCCCAGAAAACCGATCCCGATAATGGCGATCGTCTGCCCGGCCTGGATTTCGCTGCGGCGGAAGATGTTCATGGCACAGCCGAGAGGCTCGCCAGGGAATGGTTGATCTGCGAGGCTGTCCGGCAGTCGAACCACGGCGTCGGCGTCAGCGATATCGTATTCCGCATAGGATTTGTACGTGAGAGCCGCGACCCTGTCGCCGAGCGTCAATCCCTCGACACCGTCGCCCATGGCGTCCACGATGCCCCAGGCCTCATGTCCGAGAGCACCCGGCTCGGTGGGAAACCGCACCCATTCCGGTCCGGCCCAGGGCGTGAGATTGGATGCACATACGCCGCACCCTTCCAGACGTAGGCGCACCTGTCCCGCACCGGGCTCAGGGCGCCCGATCCTCCTGATCTCGATTTGTCCCGGACCGGTGAGAACGGCTGCCCGCATCATGGCTGCCGCAGGATACGCCACCCCGCTTGCGGCATCCGCGCCAGCTTCAGCGGAAGCGGCAGATGCGTCGTTGTCCAATGCCTTATCGTTCAACAAGTCTTCATCTCCACCTCTATGCCCGAGCAACTAGAGACGGGGTGAGAGACTTCAAGGCTTGGCTGTTTTCCCCTGCATTTCCGCGACATAGCGCATGCGCGCAGTGCTGTCCGGCTCCAGGCCTCCGGCGGCACACCAGCGGGCGAAAGTGGAAGGTTCGATCGGGATTCGTTCGATATCCAGACCCGCCTGCTTTCCGACGCTCTCGTTGTTCTCGGCGGCGGCAAGCCATTGCTCGTAGGTCGGAGCAAGGTTGTGGCGGTCGGTCATCATGCGGCGAATGTCCGGATAATCCTCACGACTGTACCACGGCAGCGCAATCTTTCGTTTCGTCTCCGGCACGCTGGGTCTTCCATAGATTGGCGGGCATCGAGCCCTCGCAGCCCACCAGGGAGCGAGGGCTCGATGCGGGATCGGATGGTCAACTGAAAAGGTAGAGCACCGTGGGAACCGCTGCCAGAAGGCCTGCGGATGTGAACAGCGCCAGACGATGATCGGGATTGGCCAAGCGGCGCACCTTGCGGGCCGTGACGCCTGCCTCCATGCTCCAGCCATTCATGCAGGAGCAGAGGAGCCGGTGCGCGGAACGCTCGGAGAGATCGAAATATTCCATGGCGTCCCCTAGCCTGTCCCCCTTCAGGCCGTCCGCGCGGAGAATGGGATCTTCGAAAGCAACCGTGATCGGAGATTCGTCGGACCTCAGCTCAGGCCTTTTCTCTTCGGGCGTGAACTCGATCTCGCCCAGTGAGCGCAGCCGCCGCTTCGGCTGCCGTTCCAACAGTTCTGCCCAGCGCTCAAGGCGCTCGTGCCGGGAGAGGAAACCTTGCTTGAACTCGTGTACCTCAGCAACGCCACGCAGTGTCTCTACAGGCTTGTGTTCCATCGGTATTCTCCGCAATGGGAGCCGGCCCTGAAGCCAAGGCCAAGCCCTGGAGAAGCAAGCATGAAACGAGTCATAGGCTTTTTTGCGTCAATGACGATTAAAAGAGCGTCTCATGCGGATGGGCGACATGCTCCTGGAAGATAGCCCCCGTGACGGCCTCCACCTCCTTGAGCACAACGTCATAGCCCCAAAGATTGGCGATCATCTGCAGGACACGCTGCGCATCATCCTTGTGCAGGAGCGTGCGATTGAGCACGTGATGGTGAAGGATCAGGCGCCGGTCGCCAGCGAGGTCAACGTCCACGACTTGGATGTCAGGATCGTTCCACCCCACGTCGTACTGGCGTGACAGGGAACGGCGCAGGCGCCGGTAGCCGCGCTCATCATGGATGGCCTCAATGATCAGTTCCGGGCGATCGGGGTCGTCCACCAAATGGAACAGGCGCCATTGCCGCATCAGTTGCGGACTCAAGAATTGCGAAATGAAGCTCTCGTCCCTGTAGTTCGCCCACACATCGCGCAGCACCCTCATGGGGTCGTCGCAACCTGCAATATCCGGGAACCATTCCCTGTCCTCGGCGGTCGGCTGGGTGCAGATACGTTCGATGTCCTGCATCATCCCGAAGCCGAGGGCGTAAGGATTGATGCCACCATAATGAGGGTCGTCGTATTCCGGCTGACGGATGACGTTGGTATGCGACTGCAGGAATTCGAGAAAAGCGCCGTCGCTGATCTGCCCCGTTTCATGGAGCTTGGTCATGATGCGATAGTGACAATAGGTGGCACATCCCTCGTTCATGACCTTCGTCTGGCGCTGCGGATAAAAATACTGCGCGATCTGACGAACGATGCGCAGGATCTCACGCTGCCAAGGTTGGAGGCGCGGCGCGGACTTTTCCAGGAAGTACAGGATATTCTCTTGGGGCAGCTCCAGAAGAGCACGCCGCCGTTCGTCGCTTAAGGCGGACTTTTGAGCTCCCCCCTTCGAAGGAACGGTACGCCATAGATCGTTGAAGGTCTGCTCCTGATGGATCTGCCGCTCCCGCTCGCGACGCTCCTCCGAACGCAGGTCAGGACGCTTCTTGCGCGGATAGCGGTGAACACCGTGCGACATGAGGGCATGGGCGGCGTCGAGCACCCTCTCGACCGCGTTCTGTCCGTAGCGCTCCTCGCAGCGGGTGATATAGCCCTTGGCGAATTCCAGATAATCGAGGATGCCGTCCGCGTCCGTCCATTCCTTGAAGAGATAGTTGTTCTTGAAGAAGTGGTTATGCCCGAAGGCCGCATGGGCGATCACGAGCGTCTGCATCGTCGCCGTGTTCTCCTCCATGATGTAGGAGATGCACGGATTTGAGTTGATCACGATTTCGTACGCCAGGCCCATGAGTCCTTGCCGGTAGCCGGCCTCATGCATCGCGAAGCGCTTGCCGAATGACCAGTGCTTGTAGAAAAGCGGCATGCCGATGGACGCGTAGGCATCCAGCATCTGCTCAGCCGTGATCACCTCGATCTGATTGGGATAGACATCGAGCCCCAGCTCGCCGACCGCAATGTGCTCGATCGCGTCGGTGACGCGCTGTATAGCGCCAAAGTCCCAATCGGCGCCATGAAACAGCAAGGTGTCTTTGTCGATCAAGCTCATGGTGCCGTTGCCTCGGCATCGCGGCGGCGGAACAGCTCGCGGAAGACGGGATAGATCTCGCGGCGGTGATTGACCTTGCGCATGGCGATGTTCAGACCGTCGTCCTGCAGCGTCTCGTAGGTCTGCCACAAGGCCGTCTTGTGATTGATGAAACCGGCCTGCATCCGGTCGTGGTCGCTGCCGACCTCGAGATAAGCGTAGTACTGACAGGCCGGAAGAATGACATTCCTTAGCAAAGCGGCGCTGGTCGCGCCATCATTGGGAGAATTGTCGCCGTCCGAAGCCTGTGCGGCGTAGATGTTCCAATTCTCAGGCGGGTAGCGTTCGGTCATGATCCGCTGCATCTCCCGCAGGGCCGAAGAGACGACGGTGCCACCTGTCTCGGGGCTGTGGAAGAACGTATCCTCGTCCACCTCCTTTGCCTCATGAGTGTGGCGGATGAAGACGATCTCCACATGCTTGTAGCGTCGGGTCAGGAAGATATAAAGGAGCATGTAGAAACGCTTCGCCAGATCCTTCATGTGCTCCGTCATGGAACCGGACACGTCCATGAGACAGAACATGACGGCCTGCGCCACGGGGCGCGAGACCGGCTCAAACCGGCGATACCGGAGATCGACCGGATCGATGTAGGGAAAGCGCCGCGCCCGCAGGTTCAGCTTTTCAAGCTCCTGGCGCAGCTCGAGGAGCCTCTCGCTCTCACCCTCCTGTTCGAGGAGCGCGATCTCCTCTTTCAGCCTCGCAATCTCGGCGGATTTCGGCCGGCGCATGGCGATACGCCGGGAAAGGGCGTTGCGCATGGAACGCAGCAGCGCGAGATTGACGGGCGACCCGGTGACGGAGTAGCCCGCGCGCCGTATGCCCTGAACCTCGACGGTTGCAAGGCGCCGTTTGGCGAGATCGGGGAGCTCGAGGTCCTCGAGAAAAAGGTCCAGGAACTCCTCGCGGCTCAGGGCGAACCGAAAATCGTCCTCTCCCTCTCCGCTGTTGCTGGCAGAGGAGCCCCCGCCGCCTCCGCCCGGAGGACGGTCGATGGCGTCTCCTTCCACAAACCGCTTGTTGCCCGGAAGGATGTGATCGTTGACGCCGCCCTCGCCCGAGCGGCGGAAGCTGGGCTCGCGCACTCCATCGGCCGGGATCGAGACCTCTCCGCCTCTTTCGAGATCGGTAATGTCGCGGTCGCCGGCCGTCTGACGCACGGCTCGCTGTATCTGGGCCTTGGCGCGACGAAGAAAGCGTTGTCGATTGGCAAGACTCTTGCCGCCGGGATTGAGGCGTCTGTCGATGATATACATAGGAACGCCTGCTCTGCCTCCGCTTTCTATCAGCCCGCCTGCTTCACACGCATGTACCATTCCACCAAGCGCCTCACCTGCCGCTCGGTATAGCCACGCTCCATCATGCGCTGCACGAACTCGCCGTGCTTCTTCTCGGTATCACTGTCCTTCTTTGACCCGAAGCTGATGACCGGCAGAAGTTCCTCGACCTGCGAGAACATGCGCCGTTCGATCACGTCACGGATCTTTTCGTAGCTCGTCCAGGAAGGATTCCGCCCGTTGTTGCCCGCCCTTGCCCGCAGCGAGAACTTCACTACCTCGTTACGGAAATCCTTCGGGTTGGCGATTCCCGCCGGCTTTTCGATCTTGGTGAGCTCCTGGTTCAGGAGTTCACGATTGAGGAGCTGGCCGGTATCCGGATCTTTGAAGTCCTGATCCTCGATCCAGGCATCCGCGTAGGAGACATAGCGGTCAAAAAGATTCTGGCCATAATCGTGATAGGATTCCAGATAAGCCTTCTGGATCTCGTGCCCGATGAAATCGGCATAGCGCGGCGCGAGCTCACCTTTGATGAACTCCAGGTATCGTCTTTCCACATCCTGCGGCAGCTGCTCCCGGCGGAGCGACTGCTCGAGAACGTACATGAGATGAACCGGATCGGCCGCGACCTCGATGGTATCGTGATTGAAGGTGGCTGCCAGAACCTTGAAAGCGAAACGGGTGGAAATCCCGTCCATACCCTCGTCGACGCCGGCCGCATCCTTGTACTCCTGAAGGCTGCGCGCCCGCGGGTCGACCTCGCGCAGGCTCTCACCGTCGTAGACCCGCATCTTGGAGTAGAAGTTCGAGTTCTCGTGAGGCCGCAATCGCGACAGGACCGAGAAACGGGCAAGCATTTCCAGCGTAGCAGGAGCGCATGGAGCCTCCGCGAGCTCGGAGCCCCGGATCAGCTTCTCGTAGATTTTCTGCTCCTCGGTGACCCGCAGGCAATAGGGCACCTTGATCACATAAATGCGATCAATGAACGCCTCGTTGTTCTTATTCGACTTGAAGCTCTGCCACTCCGCCTCGTTGGAATGCGCCAGGATGATGCCGGTGAACGGGATGGAGCCGATATTCTCCGTACCGACATAATTTCCTTCTTGGGTTGCCGTCAGAAGGGGATGGAGCATCTTGATCGGCGCCTTGAACATCTCGACGAATTCGAGAATGCCCTGGTTGGCGCGGTTGAGGCCGCCGGAATAGCTGTAGGCGTCGGGATCCGCCTGGGAGAGGGTTTCGAGCTTGCGGATGTCGACCTTGCCGACCAGGGAGGAGATGTCCTGATTGTTCTCGTCGCCGGGTTCGGTCTTTGCGATCGCGATCTGGCGCAGCCGCGACGGATTGATCTTCACAACGCGAAATTTCGAGACGTCCCCGCGAAACTCGTCGAGCCGCTTGATGGCCCAGGGACTCAGAAGATTGGTCAGACGCCGCCTCGGAATCCCGTAACGCTCTTCCAGCACGGGCCCCATCTGCTCAGGATCGAACAGCGCGAGCGGACTCTCGAAAACCGGGCTGATCTCGTCACCGGCCTTGAGAACATAGATCGGGTGCACCTCCATGAGCGCCTTCAGGCGCTCGGCCAGAGAGGATTTACCGCCGCCGACCGGGCCGAGGAGATAAAGGATCTGCTTGCGCTCTTCCAGTCCCTGAGCGGCATGGCGGAAGAAGCTGACGATCATCTCAATCGTCTCCTCCATGCCGTAGAATTCGGAGAAGGCCGGATAAACGCGGATCGTCCGGTTCATAAAGATGCGGCCGAGGCGCGCATCTTTGGACGTATCGACGAGTTCAGGCTCGCCGATCGCCGCCAGGATGCGCTCCGGAGCGCTCGCGTACATCATGGGATTGTCGCGGCACCCCTCCAGGTATTCCGCAAGGGACAGCTCCGCCTCACGGCGGTTTTCGTAGGTCTTCAGGAAACTCGAGAACAGGTCGTCGGAGTGATGCATGGTGCCACCGAAATCAGATCCCTCTCAGAGATAACGATTCTGCACCGCTAAGGTTGCCCAGACCGGACGGTGCGATGATGCGTCAGAACGTGCCTATGGCAGCTCCCCCTCTTCGCTGGCGGCTTGCGCGGCATGATCACGGCGCTCGGATCTGCATGGGAGCCTTCGTGACGTTCACGAGCCGTCTTTCTCATCTAGCCTCGCGGATTGCTGCAGGCACGGCAAGTTAAAGTTTCTATCAAACACCGGATTCGGATGTGCCGCATTGCCGCCGTCGAATTCAAAGCAGCAGCGTTCCCACGTCGGAAAAACCCTCCTCTTTCTGAGGTAGATCGCAAGGCGGCAAATACTAGAAGCATCAAGAGAATTTTTGACGTTATACTGCAACAGTGACGCAGATCCGGCATTGCGTCAAGCACGAGAGACAGTCCAGATTCGAAATGAAGCACATTGACGCCAGCCCGACCTAACCTATCGTCTGCGACAGCAGAAGGCCTGCGGCCAGCGTGCCGCCGCCTCGCTCCATACTCCACCCCTGCAACGGAGAGCCCCGTGATCAGAGCTTTCGGCTACGCCGCCCAGGACGCCACGACGCCGCTCGCTCCCTTCACCTTCGAGCGGCGCGAGCCGCGGGAGAGCGACGTTGAGATCGACATTCTCTATTGCGGCGTCTGCCATTCCGACCTCCATACCGTTCGGAGCGAGTGGAGTGGTACGCTCTATCCCTGCCTGCCCGGCCATGAAATCGTGGGACGGGTCACCCGCGTCGGGAGCGGCGTTCAGAAGTTCAAGCCGGGCGATCTGGTCGGCGTCGGCTGCATCGTGGATTCCTGCCGCACCTGCAACAGTTGCCGTGACGGTCTGGAGCAATATTGCGAGGTCGGATTCACGGGCACCTACAACGGTCCGGAGCAGGGTACCGGCGCCAACACCTATGGCGGATATTCCAACGTGATCGTCGTCGACGCGAGCTTCGTTCTGCGGATCCCCGACGGCCTCGATCCGGCAGCGGCTGCTCCGCTGCTCTGCGCCGGGATCACCACCTATTCCCCTCTGCGGCGCTGGCGCGTTCAGCGAGGCCAGAAAGTCGGCATCGTGGGCCTCGGCGGCCTCGGCCACATGGCCGTCAAGATTGCCCGCGCCATGGGCGCGCATGTGGTGCTATTCACCACCTCCCCTAACAAACGGGAAGATGCTTTGGCGCTGGGTGCGCATGAGGTCGTCGTCTCCCGGGACAAGGAGGCGATGGCAGCCCAGCGCAACAGCTTCGACTTCATTCTCGATACGGTCGCGGCTCCGCACGACCTGGATTCCTATCTCGTGCTTCTGGCCCGTGATGGCGCCATGGTCTTGGTCGGCGCACCTGCCGAGCCGCATCCCGCGACGACAGTGTTCAACCTCATCATGAAGCGGCGCCAGCTTGCCGGCTCGTTGATCGGCGGCATCGCGGAGACGCAGGAGATGCTTGATTTCTGCGCCCAGAACGGGATTACGGCGGAGATCGAGATGATTCCGATCCAGTCCATCAATCAGGCCTACGAGCGCATGCTCAGGAGTGACGTCAAGTATCGCTTCGTGATCGATATGGCCTCTCTGAAGCAGGAGGCGGCAGCCTAATCCAACCAGTGTCCGGAGAGCTTTCCTATGCTGGTTTACGGCGATGTGGAACGCATCGAGACGGTCCGTGATAAGCAGAAAGCAATCGAGGCCCATCTCGATCAGATGAACGTGCTGCCGCCCGGCAGCGCGCGGCATGCGGTCCTGGTCGCCGCCTTCATCGATACGAGCGAGCTGATCCAGGCCCTCGTCGATGCCGATTTTCAGGCTCGCGGATTCGACACTCTTTCACCTGTCCATGTCGATGGCCTCGAATGCCTGTCCCTTCTCGCGCACAGCATCGTGCAATCCTGGCAGAGCGGCTTTGCGCAGGGTGCTCTGCCGGAAACCTTCAGAGACAAGGTACTGAGCTTCGATGCCGGGCTGTCGATCCGGACCAAGCAGGCGGAGGGCTACGCGTTTTACGCCCTATACCCGGAAAGCTATGTCGAAGCAGCCGCCCGCTCAGGCCTTGGCCCCCAGACACGGGTCATCGGCATCCGCAGCATCGGCGCAGGCCTCGCCAGTCTCGTCGCCGCGGCTCTCGGCACCCGCGTTGCCTTGACCGTGCGTCCGGTCGGGCACCCTTTCCGACGGGAGATCACCGTCGATCCTGAGACCGCTGCGATGCTGACGCGGGATCCTGGAGCTCCCTTCGCGATCGTCGATGAGGGCCCCGGCCTGTCCGGCAGCTCCTTCGGCGCGGTTGCGGACTGGCTGGAAGCGGCCGGTATCCCCCGCGAGCGGATCCACTTCTTCCCGAGTCATGCAGGGCCGCTGGGCCCGCAGGCTGGCTCCGATCATCGGGAGCGCTGGGTACGCGCACCGCGGCACTTCATCGGCATGGATCAGCTGCTCTGCGACAGGGAGCGCAGCCACCTCAGAGGCTGGGTGGAGAGCCTCGTCGGGCCCCTGGATGGAGATCTTCAGGACATTTCCGGTGGCGCATGGCGGACACTGCGATACCAGGACCCCGCAGATTGGCCCCCCACGAATATGCAGCAGGAACGGCGAAAGTTCCTGGCCCGTGCGGAAGGCGCAACCTGGCTGGTCAAATTTGCCGGACTCGGCGAGAGTGGCCTGAGGAAGTACGCACTCGCTCGACAACTCCACCAGGCGGGCTTCACGCCGGACGTCGCGGGCTATCGTCACGGCTTCCTCGTCGAGCGCTGGCATGAGAGTGCACCCTCGCTCGACCGGATCCCGATTGGGCGGGACAGGCTCGTAAGTCGCATCGGAATTTATCTTGGCTTTCGGGCGAGGCATTGTCCCGCCCAAGCGCATCAGGGGGCGTCTCTGATCGAGCTTCGCAACATGGCGCTCTACAACGCCGAGCAAGCACTGGGCGAACGGGCCGGTGCCGCCCTGAGTCGCGTTCTGCAGAACGTCGACGATCTGAGTTTGTCGAACCGGATTCTCACCGACAATCGCATGCAGCCCTGGGAATGGCTTCTGGTCGACGGTCGGGCAGTCAAGGCCGACGCTCTCGATCATTGCGCGACCCATGATCTCATCGGCTGTCAGGACATCACGTGGGACATTGCCGGAGCAGCCGTCGAGTTCGGCCTCTCGGATCAGGATACGAGGCGTCTATGCGCCCTCGTTCAGGAAGAAAGCGCCCGTCCCGTCTCCCTTGCGCTGCTCTCGTTCATGCTTCCCTGTTATCTGGCCTTTCAGCTCGGCGCCAACACGATGGCGGCCGATGCCGTCCCCGGGAGCGCGGAAGAGGACCGCCTGCGCCATGCGGCCCAACGTTATGGCGCCCTATTGCAAGGCTACCTGGAGCATCCCGGCCGGTTGGGCTTCGGCGAGGAACAAGACAAGGTTCCTGCCGGTTGACGGCCAGGGCAGAAGGTTCATAGCCGCCACAGGCGCGGCGGGGAAAGACGGCGTAGGCATGCTTTCCGAAACAGGGCGACTTCTCAAGGCCGCGTTCGAGGGGTGGTGGAACGACCGCGCCATGAGCCTCGGGGCCTCGATTGCGTTCTTCACCGTCTTTTCGCTGGCGCCCATGCTGCTCGCGGCCATCGCCGTGGCGGGGCTGGCTTTCGGCCGGGAGGCCGCGCAGGGTGCCATCGTCTCCGAACTCGGCGGGATGATCGGAAAAGACGAGGCCTCCACCCTCGAGGCCATGATCGCCAGCGCCGGAAATGTCGGATCCGGCATCATCGGGACGACCGTGGGCTTCATCACCTTCCTGTTGCTGGTGACGGGCGCCGTCATCGAGCTGCAGGACGATCTGAACATCGTCTGGAAGGCAAAACATCCGGAGAGCTCGGGCATCCTCACTTTCCTGAGGACCCGGCTCGTAAGCTTCGCCCTGGTCCTGGGAATAGGCTTTCTGCTCCTCGTTTCCTTGATCATCGACGCCGGGCTGTCCGCGGTCAGCGCCTATATCGAGCCCAGCTTCTCCGGCGCCACGGTCATCCTGCGCTTTCTCAACAGCCTCGTCGCCTTCGCCATTGCCGTCCTGCTCTTCGCCATGATCTTCAAACTGCTGCCGAATGTGGACATCACCTGGAGCGACGTCTGGACCGGGTCCCTGGTCACGGCACTGCTCTTCACGTTCGGCAAGTTCCTGATCGGCTACTATCTCGGCAAGAGCAACATCGCGTCGAGCTATGGCGCTGCCGCCTCCATCATCACGATTCTGCTCTGGATCTACTACTCGTCCCTGATTCTGCTTTTCGGCGCGGAATTCACGAAAGTCTATGCCGAACGGCACGGAAGCCAGAGCGCTGAGGTCGGAAAGCAAGCCGGCTGATTCGACTTGCTTTCCTCCGGAGGATTCCTACTCCGCTGCCTGACGGGTTGCCGGCTCGGTCGGAACGTTCCGCATTCCCCCCAGGACCTCCTCGGCGGAGGCCTTGTAGTTCTTCACGGAACTCGTCCACTGGCCCCACACGGTCGGGTCGATCGGATCGCCGTTCCTGCCCAGCTTCTCCATCCGCCCTTTTTCATCGTCGGTGAGAACCTGTTTCGGCAGCGGCGGCAAGTGCCGAACGTCGTCGGCGGTGATGCCGAGCATGTCCCCGACCCGGCTGCCATAATCGTCGTGAACCATGAACAGGTGCCACACCATGCGCTCCTGAACGTCCCGCTCGCACTGGCCGAGCAGCGTACCCATGTTGAGCACCAGGTCGTCCCGCTCCCACTCCATCATGGTGCAGTAGCGCCCGCGCGCATGACTATAGTCGTTGCGACGCTCGATCACGCTGCGGGTCAGGCGTCCACGGATCTCGGGAGGATTGTTCGGCTCCTCGCGCGACGACTCGTGCAGGCCGCCATGAATCGACGGCTCGTAGTTCACGTGCGGGTTCTGCCCCGGCGCGAGATCGCGGCCATAGGACATCTGGCCGCCGTTGAGGTTTGTGGCGACCTTGGCGTTTTTCGCCTGATTCACAGGCAGCTGGAGATAATTGGTGCCGACGCGGTAGCGCTGGGTATCCGAGTAGGAGAAGGTGCGCCCGACCAGCATCTTGTCGTCCGAGAAGTCGAGTCCATCCACCAGAACGCCCGTGCCCATGGCGATCTGCTCGTTTTCATTGAAATGATCCTGGACGTTGCGATTGAGCGTCATCACGCCGACATGGCGCAGCGGGAAATCCCTCTCCGGCCAGATCTTGGTGTCGTCCAGCGGATCCCAGTCGAGTTCGGGGTGATCGTGATCCTCCATGATCTGCACATACATGTCCCATTGCGGGTACTCTCCACGCTCGATGGCCTCGTACAGATCCTTGGAGGCGGAGCCGAGATCCTGTCCCTGAACCTTGGCAGCCTCCTCGGCCGTCAGGCTCGCCAGGCCGCAGCGGGGGTGGAAGTGATACTTCACCAGCACCGTGTCGCCTTGGGCATTGACCATCTTATAGGTGTTGACGCCAAACCCCTCCATGTGCCGGTAGCTCGCCGGAATGCCCCGCGGGCTGAACAAATGGGTCAGCATGTGCATGGATTCCGGCGTCTGACTCATGAAGTCGAAAATGCGGTTCGGCTCCTGGCGAAACGTGACTGGATCCGGCTTGAGGGAGTGAATGACATCCGGAAACTTGATGGCGTCCCGAATGAAGAAAACCGCGAGATTGTTGCCGACGAGGTCCCAGTTTCCGTCTTCCGTGTAGAACTTCACGGCAAATCCGCGCGGATCGCGCGCCACTTCCGAGGAGTCGCGCCCGCCGATCACGGTGGAAAAGCGGATCGCGAGCGGCGTCTTCTTGCCGGCCTCCTGGAACAGCTTGGCGCGGGTGTATTTGGAGGCGGGCTCGTCGCCGATCTTGCCGGTGGCCTCGAATTCTCCATAGCACACGAAGCCGCGGGCATGGACCACGCGCTCCGGAATCCGCTCCCGGTCGAAATGCGTGATCTTCTCGAGGAACTGATAATTTTCCAACGTCGCCGGCCCGCGCGACCCGACCGTACGCTGCGACTGATTATTGGCGATGGGATGACCCTGCCGGTTCGTCAGAACCTGGCCTGATGTCTCGGACGCGGAGGACTTGCCGGATTTGGGGTTCTTGGGACTGTTAGCCATCTGGTTCTCCCTTCCTGGTGCGGCCAGTGATTGACCACGAGCCAACACTCGATGCCACCACGGGTTTCGCAGCCTCGTTCAGATGCGGCGAAAGGGATTACCTGATGCAGACGATACGAAAGGAAATAGACGGCGGAGAATTGAAACGGTCTCCCTGTCAGGTGAAGATGCCTTCGCCCTGCTCGTCGATGATCTGCTTGCCTTTGACGATCGCGAAGGCCACCGCATCATCCTTGCTCGCATGAGTTTCGGCGCGCACGAAGCGGTGCTCCTTCACGCCCCCCTCGCAATCCTTCTCGATCGTTCCGGCGGTCTGGTACTGCCCCTTCGAGGGATAGGGCGCAGGGCGGATGCGGAAGCCCTTGTACTCCACTGTCGCAGCGGCCGGCTCGCTGGCACTGTCACGGCCGCCCGCTCCCGAAAATCGGGTCCAGAGATCTTTGAAGAATGAAGCCATGGTACCACCGGAGCAGCGTTGTGATTCGTCCGGGCCAGCATATCTCCGGAGAGCTCTGGAGGGTCAACCCTGTTGCATTCGATCACAAGTCACTGATCCAGGCCGAAAGTCAGGTTATACGCCTTGACGGCGCCGCTCTTCGAGAGAACCTTTGCTCGATCCTGAACAATAGCACAGAGGTTACATGATGAAACGTCCTCTGTTCGTTCTATGCCTATCTGTCACCCTGCAGACCGGCGGCTTTGCTCTCGCTCACCATGGCTGGGGCAGCTATGACGCATCCAGACAGATTTCCATCACCGGCGCGGTTCAGCAGGCGAGCTGGCAAAACCCCCACGTGACCGTTTCCGTAAGGCACGAGAACAAAGATTGGGAGGCGGTTCTGGCGCCTCCCTTCCGCATGAATGCCCGCGGGCTGGAGCCGGACATGATCAGGCCCGGGACGCGGGTCACCCTCGAAGGCTATCCCTCGACCAGGGTCGAGAGCGAGATGAGAGCAGAGAGGATCGTCGTGGGCGGCAGGACCTTCGAGCTGCGCTAGCGCCATGTATTTCGAGATGCTCGCCGCATTGGAGGCCTCCTGGCTTGGACATGTGGGGCGCCACTCAGCCTGGCTCTACACGGTTGCGAATCTGCTTCATGTGCTCGGAGCCGCCTTCGTCGTCGGAGGCATCGCGGTCTTCGATCTCAAAGTCTTGGCGGAGCGTGGGAAGAATGCGCGGCAGGTCGGCCGTTATGCCATCCCCCTCGCGGCTTCGGGGCTGGCACTGCAAGTTCCCTCAGGCATCCTTCTTCTGGCCGTCGAGGCGCGGGCGCTCGGCACCAACCCCGCCTTCTATGCCAAGCTGGCATTTATCGCCGCCGGGCTCGTCAATGTCATCCTGTTCCATTTCCGCTTCGGCACCGCCTTGCGTGCCGATGCGCTGCCGCCGGACGTGCGCCTTTATGCATTCGCTTCGCTGATCGCATGGATCGCCACCCTCTTGGCCGGACGAATGATCGCCTATCTCTAGGCTTTGACTCTTCTCAGGCTGCATAAATTTATCTCATGGCATGTGACATGCGCGTCTGGCTGTTGCCACTCTGCGGCGTTCTCGCCGTCTGCGAGTCGGGCTGGGCTGCCCCATCCCGTTCGGGAGAAACCGTCGAGCAGGCCCTGTGTCGTCTGATCGAAGGAGCGGCGCAGAGACAGAACGTCCCGCGCGACTTCCTGACGAAACTGATCTGGCAGGAAAGCTCGTTCCGCACGAGCGTGGTGAGCCCGGCCGGCGCACAGGGTGTGGCGCAATTCATGCCAGGAACCGCGAAGGAGCGCGGATTGGCCGATCCGTTCGATCCCGAGCAGGCAATTCCCAAGGCCGCGGAACTGATCGCCGAGCTCTCCGAGCGCTTCGGCAATCTAGGTCTGGCGGCGGCCGCCTATAATGGTGGCCCCACCCGGGTCTCGTCATGGCTCTCGGGACGCGGTGATCTGCCTCGGGAGACGCGAAACTATGTCGCTTCCGTCACCGGGCGCGTCGTTGAGGAATGGGCGGAGGATCTGAAGAAACCTCCGGCGCCGCCAGAGCAGGAAAGTGCCGAACAGGATCCGGAAAGTTGCCAGCAGATCGTTGCGGTTCTTCGACAGCCGGGACGAGCCGACGAAATAGAAGCCCCATTCGCGCCCTGGGGCGTTCAGTTGGCCGGCAACTTTTCGAAAGCACGTGCGCTGGCCTCATACAAGCGTTCCAGCGCGGCTTACGCATCATTGCTGAAGGATACGCGCCCCATGATCATCGGCACCAGGTTGCGTTATCGCGGAACGAGAATTTTCTACCGTGTGCGCATCCCTGCCGAGTCCCGCAAGGGCGGAGAGGAACTGTGCAGGAAGATCCGCTCCCTTGGCGGCAGCTGCGTCGTCCTGCCGAGCTAGCGAAAAGCCCGGCTCTTGAGCCGGGCTTTGTGAGATTTCTATCGCCTCTGGGGCCGTAAGGACCGCGCCAGCTCACGGATCACGTTGTCCTCGATGCTGAGATTGAGATCGTCGTTGTTCTCATCCTCCGCGATCTCGACATCGGTCGAAACGGGCGGCGTCTGCTGTGCCTGTGACCGGCCCTGAGCTGCAGAAGCTGCTTTCTCGGACCCAGCGGCGGCGGTTCCGCTCTGGACGAGTTCGACCTCGGCCGCAGTCCTGGTCTGCGGCTGGGGCTGCGAAGCATACGCGCGTCCACCCCCATAGCGGTTCTCAAGGGTGTCGAGCAGGCTGTTGAGCGCTGCGTTCGTCAACGGAACCTCCGGCACCTGCGGCGGGCCATTGAGCGCAATCGAGCGGTTCTGGTAGGAGGCATCCGAGGTAATGTCGGGGCCGAACCAGGAGAGCGGTCGGAAGTCCCGCGCCTCTTCCTCGCTCTCGAACGACACGGAGATCATGTCGAGCGGCCCTGGCGTGACGAATCGGGCAATCTGAATGTCACGCGTGCCGACGGTGAGATGAGTGAGCAGGTAGTCGATCTTTCCGGGGGTTACATCGAGCAGCGCCTCTGCATGCGGACGCGGCACGTCGGTGCGCTCCTCGACCGGACCGTTGGCTCCCGCTTGAACGAGAACAAGACTTCCCTTGTCGCCATCGACGATCACGAAAGAGCTCCGGTCAGCTTGGTTCGGGAAGTGGCCTTCCGTGATGCGGTTGCCGCCTCTCTCTTTTCTGATCAGGCGCGCAAGAGACGAAGCAATGAGATAACGTCTGTAAGCAACCATTTTAAGCTCTCTGATACAATGCGCGAAGGCTCTGTCGGGCTTTTAGAGTTCGCCGCATCGACATTTAACGGAATGAAATTTCAAATCGCATCAAGCATGCCGGGAACGCACACATCGACACAAAATTCCATTCCAGCGTGATGTCAAGCGGATCTCTTCGGACCAACAACACGTTGTTAGCGCTTATGATGGCGTCCGGAAGGCAAACTTCAATGGAATACCCGAGAAGCTCCTAATGAATTGCAAACGGGGTTAATTCCGCGGGCAAAGATATTTCAGAACACATGCCGACTGCTACTCGCATCGAGATGCACGCGCACCGCCAGGACGCGGGCATCTCGGAAGAGCTACCCAGATTTCAACAAACCCCGCGCCGCAAGATTTCTCATGAGCGCGCCAAGTCCGAACGTCCACGGATCACATTCGGAACTTGGTTTCATCCGATTCACGAGTTTTCCGAGCTTTGGCGCCGCAACGGTGACGATGTCGCCTGTCTTGTGCGTAAAACCCATCCCTGGATTGTCCCGATCCTGCGTTGGGGCGAACATGGTGCCGAGGAATAGGACGAAACCGTCGGGATATTGGTGGTGAGGTCCGAGCGTTTGCGCAACGAGGTCTTCGGGATCGCGGCTGATCTTCGTGATCGACGACGAGCCTTCGAGCGTGAACCCATCCTCGCCTTCCACCGTCAGGGTCACCGTCGTACTGCGCACGTCATCGAGAGAGAAGCTCTCGTCGAAGAAGCGTATGAACGGCCCCAACGCACAGGAAGCGTTGTTGTCCTTCGCCTTCGACAGGAGCAAAGCGGAGCGGCCCTCGAAATCGCGGAGGTTCACATCGTTGCCCAAGCTCGCTCCAACGATCCTGCCGTCGGCCGTGACCACGAGCACCACCTCGGGCTCGGGATTGTTCCAGGTGGATTTGGGATGCAGGCCGGCATCCATGAAAGTGCCGACGGCCGACAAGGTCGGCGCCTTGGTGAACACCTCCGCGTCGGGCCCGATGCCGACCTCGAGATACTGGCTCCAGGCTCCTTGGGCAATGAGTACATCCTTCAGGGCCATCGCCTCGGGCGAGCCGGGTTTGAGGCGGCTGAGATCGTCCCCCACGAGACGCAGAACCTCAGCGCGGATGGCGGCTGCGGCACTCGCATTGCCCCGGGCCCGTTCCTCGATGACACGCTCGAGCATGGATATGGCGAAAGTGACGCCGGCCGCCTTGATCACCTGAAGATCGATCGGGGCCAGCAGCCACGGCCTCGATATGTCGCGGGCAGGAGGCGTGTTGGCAAGGATTTCGTCGAGCGAAGCAATCCTCTCGCCTTGCGCCGCTCTGACCGCGAGTGCGGGATTATCCGCTGCGGAGAGCTCGCTCATCGTCGCAAAGGTCTCGGAAATGTCGAAGACCCCCTCCTCCCGCACCGCCACCACAGAAGGACCGACGCCCGGCCTCCACACGCGGCCTGCAAGGGCTCCCCGATAGCCATCGACTGGCAGGATCTCAGCGGCATTCGATGAGGACGGACGTTTCACAGGCAGGCGCTCCCCTTATCCCTCGAAGAGCGTTTTCGCCCCTCTTGACGATCATTATAGCGAGCTCGACCTTAGAGCCCAGGCCAAAATGGTCGGTGCCGGCCGGCATGTGTCGTGTGGCCGGCCGCGCCCGGAACAAAGGCGGTCTGTCCTCCGTTCCGAACCTCTGTCGCGATCAGAAGGAAGACCGCCATGTCAGACACGCCCAATCCGACGCCGCCGCAGCCCGATGTGCCGAACCCGGTCCCGCAGCCCGTCCATCCCGATCCGGGCCCGGCCGGCATTCCAAGCCCCGGGGAGCCCTTGGGAGTTCCGCCCGGGAGCCCCAGTGAGGCCCCCAGCCCCGGCGAGCCTGTGGGCATTCCACCATCGAGCCCCCAGGAGCTCCCCACCGGGCCTCTGGGCTCTTAACCGCAGCGCACGGATGTGCTTTCTGCGGGCCATGCTCACAGGAGATCCTGCCTATGGATAACGGAAAGCCCTCCAACGCGACCCATCTCGCCGCTCCCTCCTATCGCTTGGCTGCCCTCGATCAGGACTTCCTGCTGGGAGATTCCATGCGGGGTGTCCGCTTCCAGCTCGAATATGCAAAGGCAGAGGAGAGCCTGCGCATCTGGGGAGTGCGCTCCACCATCGTGGTGTTCGGGAGCGCCCGCGTCCGTGAGAACGGGCCCGGACGGCATCCCTACTGGTACGGCGAGGCCCGCGCCTTCGGAGCCATCGCCTCGCAGCGGGGCGGCGCATTGACTGAGAACGGCGGCGTGCGTGACAACGTCATTGCGACAGGCGGCGGTCCGGGCATCATGGAAGCCGCCAATCGCGGAGCATCCGACGTCGGAGCCCCGTCCATCGGCTTCAATATCACTCTGCCCCACGAGCAGGAGCCCAACCCGTATTCGACACCCGACCTGACTTTCCGCTTCCATTACTTCGCCATGCGCAAGATGCACTTGGCGATGCGAGCCAATGCGCTCGTCGTGTTCCCGGGCGGATTCGGAACCCTGGACGAGCTCTTCGAGATCCTCACCCTTCGTCAGACCGGCAAGGCTCCCCCTCTTCCGATCGTTCTATTCGACAAGGCCTATTGGCAGTCGGTCATCAAATTCGACGCCCTGCTCGAACATGGCATGGTCAGCGCCGAGGACCGCAAGCTCGTTCACTTCGCGGAAAACGCCGAGGACACATGGGCAACGCTCGTCGAGAACGGCCTTCTCGTCCCTGCCCCCCAGTAGCGCTCCGGCCAAGGGGATCGGCACCACCGGAGCGTCACCTCCGTGGAGGTGTGCGGGAGAGGCAAGGGCTCGCCTCTCCCCGTCGACGAGTCAGGTCACGGACGAAATCTGCCCGCCATCCACGCGCAGAATCGAGCCCGTCATAAACGAGGCCTTCTCGCTCGCCAGGAACACGGCGGCAGCAGCGAACTCCTCGATCTCGCCATAACGGCCCGCGGGAATGCCGGCGCGGGCGGCGGCAGCCACCTCCTCGACCGACCGGCCGGTCCGCTGGGCGTTCGCGGCATCGAGCTGCTTCAGGCGATCCGTCGCGATGCGTCCCGGCGCAATCGCGTTGACAGTCACCCCGGAGGAGGCCACTTCGCTCGAAAGCGTTTTGCCCCAGCCGACGAGCGCCGGGCGGATGGCATTCGAGATCGCGAGATTCGGGATCGGCTGAATGACGCCGGACGAAATCACCGAGATGATGCGACCGAACTTGCGCTCGATCATGCCGGGCAGGAGATGGTCCGTGATGCGGACGAGGTTGACGAACATGGCCTCGAACGATTGCCGCCACTGATCGGACGACACGCCCTGGGCCTTGCCCGGAGGCGGCCCGCCGCTGTTGAGCACGAGAATGTCGACACCGCCGAAAGCTGCCGTCACGTCATTTGCGAGGGCGTCGATCTGATCCGCCTTGCCCGTATCGCAGACGAAAGGCAGCACGTCCCGGCCGATCTTGTCGGCGGCTGCCTTGGACCCCTCCATGGTGCGGCTTGCCACGGCGACGCGCGCGCCCTCCTCCGCAAGGCCCTGGGCGATGCCGAAGCCCAGCCCCTTGCTCGCACCGAGCACCAGCGCCCGCTTTCCTTCCAATCCCGTTTTCATACTCTCAGACTCCTTGGTTATTCCGAGCGCTCGATGCGCTGCATCAGCCAGTCAATCTCCGAGACAGTCTCCGCGCTCAGCTTCGGCCCAGGCTTGCGGAGCGTGTCGTGGGCGATGATCCCACGCTTCTTGAGCACGTATTTGCGGACGGCGAGCCCGACACCAGGCTGTGTCTCGTAGCGCACCAGCGGCAGGTGACGGTCGAAGAGGTCGTGCGCCTCCTGGCGCTTACCCTCCTTGACGAGATTGACGACGCCCACCAGCATCTCAGGGTAGGCATAGCCCGTCATCGCGCCGTCGGCTCCGCGCTCCATCTCGAAGGGAAGGAAGAGACCGCCATTGCCGCAGAGAATGGAGACGCGGCGCACCTCGCCGGCATCGCTCGCGCGCCGCAGGGTCGTGATCTTGTCGAGGCCCGGCCAGTCCTCGTGCTTGAGCATCACGCAGGACGGATTCTGCTCGATGATGCGAATGATCACCTTGGGAGTCATCACCACATTGGTGGTCAGCGGATAATCCTGGATCACGAAAGGCACATCCGTGCCGATGGCCTCCACCGCGTCGCCATAATAGGACACGATCTGATCGTCGGTCCTGAGCGTCGAAGGCGGAGCGATCATCACGCCGGCCGCGCCTGCATCCATCGCCTTCGCCGACAGGGCCGACATGGCGGCAAAGCCCGCGGCCGAGACACCCACGATCACCGGAACGCGACCTGCCACCGCCTTCATGACTTGGCGGACGAAGGCCTGAGATTCGTCGGCGGCCAGCTTCGGCGCCTCGCCCATGATGCCGAGGATGGTGAGACCCGTTGCGCCGGCCTTGAGATAGGCCTCGACCATCCTCTCGGTGGAGGCCATATCGAGCCGCCCATCGCCTTCGAAGGGTGTGGGGCAGATAACGTAAACGCCGGCGGCAGAACTCGTGAGCAAGGCTTCCTCCCTGACAGAATAACGGGCTCTCTCCTTACACGCCCTTGCGTGGCTTCTCCAGGGTCAATGCAGGTTCTGGACTTGGCAGGAGATCGGCTCCATGCCATAGAGATGATATGACGTTCCATAAGCCGCCCGTTTCTCAGCCCAGCGCCGCCAAACTCTGGCCGTTGACCACCCGATTCGTCGCCGCGGAGGAAGAACTCTCTCGATCACTTGGGAGCAAGGGGCCCTGGATGTCCGGGCTCTATGAATTCCTGCGCTTCGGCATCAAGCAAGGATGGGCATGCATGTTCGGCGGCATCATGGTGGTACTGCTGATCGCCACGAGACTCTGGTATCCGGCGGCCTCACCCCTTGAGCGGTACGATTTCCTGTTCGTCGCGGCCGTCCTGATTCAGGTGATCTTGATCGCAGCACGCCTGGAGACCCTGGAGGAAGCCAAGGTCATCCTGCTCTTTCATGCCGTCGGCACCGCCATGGAGATCTTCAAGACATCGGTCGGCTCCTGGGTCTATCCTGAAGCAAGCCTGCTCAGGATTGGAGGAGCGCCGCTCTTTGCGGGCTTCATGTATGCGGCCGTGGGCAGTTATCTCGCCCGCGTGTGGCGTCTCTTCGATTTCCGCTTCACGCATCATCCGCCGGTGTGGGCTTCGATCCTTCTGTCCGTGGGCATCTACATCAACTTCTTCACGCACCATTACGTCACGGATCTCCGGCTTGTGCTGTTTGCCGTCACCGCCCTGCTCTTCGGACGCACGACGGTCTACTTCAAGGTATGGCGCGTGCATCGCCGGATGCCGCTTCTGCTCGGCTTCGTGCTCGTTTCGCTCTTCATCTGGTTCGCCGAGAATATCGGCACCGTCGCGGGCGCGTGGCTCTATCCGCATCAGATGAAGGAATGGTCGATGGTGCCGTTCACCAAGCTCGGCGCCTGGTTCCTGCTGATGATCATCTCATACGTGATGATTGCAGCGCTCAACGGGCCAGAACCATTCGCTCAGGCAAAGAAATCCTCCGCTGTCGCGAGGCCGGATCCCGTACAGGTCTGAAGGCCCGACTCCGCTCACGTGGAAAGCCCCTGCCGGCGGCATCCTTTCGTCATGCATAACCGTTCCCCCGGCGCAGGACGAGAGACGCTGTCCTAAAGAGATGACAAGCCGGCAGTTCACTCTATCAGTGCCGCCCGGATCCGCTCTTCCTGCCGCCGCCGTCCTGCTTGTTGACGGTCGCCCAGGCACGCCGCTCAGCTTCCTTTTCCGACACGCCATGGCTCTCGTAGGATTCCTCGATGTGCTCGGCCTTGCGTTTCTGCTTGTCGGTGTAAGCCGACTTGTCACCGCGAGACATGCTGCTCTCCTTCGGTTGAACCACTCGGCTGCGGCCAGCCCGCTAGAAGGCCGGCGGCGTCCGCTGGTTCAACTCGGGCGCGACAGGAGGGTTCCGGGAGCGCCGGTCGGGCCTTCGCCATGCCGCGGTGTCTCGCCCCGCAACCGGCCATTAGCGTGGTCCTATCCCCTGCGCGCCGCATTGCCTTGGACCGCCCATCGGCCCGGATCGTCCGTCTGGCCGATCAGCGCCAAGCCATAGGCGATGGACTCGAACTGGTCGGCTGAGGTCAGCCGCTCCTCTCCGAAGCGCTCCACGAACAGGCGGCGGATGGCGGGAACGAAGGAAGTGCCGCCGGTCAGGAACACTTTGTCGATCTCGGACGCCGGCACTCCAGCCTTCGAGAGGGCCTCGTCGAGCGTTTCCGCAATGCGTCTCACGTCTTCGGCGATCCAGCTCTCGAAATCGGCGCGCGCGATGCGCGCCTCAATGTCGAGGCTCTCGGCCCTGAACCGGAACTCCGTCTCCTCCTCATGCGACAATGACACTTTCGCGGCTGAGACGGCGCGATAGAGCGCGAAGCCCAGATCGTATTCGATGATATCAATGAACTTTTCCAGGGGCTCGGGCTCGAGCGCCGCCTTCGCCAGTTCGCGCAGTTCCTTAAGGTCGCCGCTGCTCTTCATCATGGCGAGCTGGTTCCAGCGCGCGAAATTGGCGTAGTAGTGGTTGGGGATCGACAGCGTCTTGCCCATGGAGCGGTAGAGTCCGCCCTTGCCGAGCCGAGGCGAGACGACGTGATCCACGATGCGGTAATCGAAGGCATCTCCGGCAACGCCAATGCCTGAATGACCCATCGGATCCGCCCGCAGAATGCCGCCTGCGCGAGAAAACCGCATCACGGAAAAGTCGCTGGTGCCGCCGCCGAAATCCGCCACCAGAACGGTGGAGTCGTGATTGAGCCGGCGCGCATAGAAGAAGGCGGCGCCGACGGGCTCGTAGACATAGCGCGCATGATCGGCGCCGAGCTTGCCGAACGCGGCGCGGTAGCGCTGCATGGCGAGATCATCGTTCGGGTTATGCCCGGCGAATTGCACCGGCCGCCCGATCACCACGTTGCGCGCGCCCCAATCCAGCCGCACCCCGCCATGACGCACGAGAGTGCGCAGGAAGGTGCTCAGAAGATCCTCGAAGCGGTAGCGGTCCCGGAAGATCCGCGTCTCCTGGAATGTCGCGCTGGCCGCGAAGGTCTTGAACGACTGGATGAAGCGGTGCGGGTCGAGGCCCTCAAGAAACTGCTCGATGGCCCAGGGGCCGCCCTCGACCTCGGTGCGAAGGCCGTTTCCGTGGCGCTCGTCCCAGAAGCACAGGGCGGTCACATAGACCTTGAGACTTTCGCCACCATGGTCGAACGTCAGCGCCTCCACGTTCCCGTGCGAATCGGCAACGGCCACCACGGTGTTGCTGGTCCCGAAATCGATGCCGATAGACAGATCATGGGATGCGGACATGGGGAACCCGGTGAGTTTCATTTGAAAGGGCCGGACGGTCTATACGGCCGATCCCCCGGAGCCAAGAGGTTTTTCGAGGAATCCGGCTCCAGATTTCCCATAAGGCACTGCGACCCCGGGGCTGGGGATAGGCCGTTGACCCCGGGGGCTCGCACCCCGTAGAAGCCGCACCTTACCTAATGTTGGAGAGGTCCATGCTATCGATCGGTCAGCGCATCGCGGGCGAACTGAATGTCCAGGAATGGCAGGTCAAGGCGGCCATCGAGCTGCTCGACGGCGGCGCGACCGTGCCCTTCATCGCGCGCTACCGCAAGGAAGTCACCGGCACTCTCGACGACACGCAGCTGCGCACCCTGGAAGAGCGTCTGCGCTACCTGCGCGAGCTGGAAGATCGCCGCAAGACGATCCTCGACAGCATCCGCGAGCAGGGCAAGCTCACCGACGAGCTGGCTCTCCAGATCAACAATGCCGACACAAAGGCCCGGCTCGAGGACCTTTACCTCCCCTACAAGCCCAAGCGGCGCACCAAGGCCCAGATCGCTAAGGAGGCGGGACTCGAGCCTCTGGCCGACCTCATCCTCGCCGACCCGCAGCGCGACCCCAAGGAGGCGGCAGCCGGATTCGTAGATCCTGACAAGGCGGTTGCGACGCCTGAAGCGGCTCTCGACGGCGCGCGCTCCATTCTCGTGGAGCGCTTCGCGGAGAACGCGGAGCTTCTGGGAGCCCTGCGCGAGATTTACTGGGAGCGCGGAATCCTCACCTCGAAGGTGCGTGACGGCAAGCAGACGGAGGGAGCGAAATTCGCCGATTACTTCGACTTCTCCGAACCTCTCCCCAAGCTCCCCTCGCACCGTATTCTCGCACTGTTCCGCGGCGAGAAGGAGGAGATCCTCGACCTGCGGATGGAAGAGGACAAGGCTGCCGCGGAGCCCGGCTATGTGAGCCGCTACGAGGGCCGCACTGCGCTTGCATTCGGAATCGCCGATCAGGGGCGCCCCGGCGACAAGTGGCTTCTGGACACGGTGCGCTGGGCATGGCGCACGAAGCTGCGCTTCGCCATCGAACTCGATATGAAGATGAAGCTCTGGCAGCTCGCCGAGGACGAAGCCGTAAAGGTGTTCGCCGGAAACCTGCGCGACCTTCTGCTCGCCGCGCCCGCCGGAACGCGCCCGACCCTCGGCCTGGACCCCGGCTATCGCACCGGCGTCAAGGTGGCGGTCGTGGACGCCACCGGCAAGGTGGTGGCGACGGATACGATCTACCCGCACGAGCCGAAGCGCCAATGGGATGAATCCCTCGCGACTCTCGCGCGCCTGTGCCGCGTGCACAGGGTGGAGCTCATCGCCATCGGCAACGGCACCGCCTCGCGCGAGACCGACAAGCTCGCAGGCGAACTCGTGGCGAAGCATCCGGACCTGAAGCTTACGAAGATCATGGTCTCGGAGGCGGGCGCTTCCGTTTATTCGGCCTCGGCCTACGCAAGCCAGGAACTGCCTGATCTCGACGTCTCCCTGCGCGGCGCCGTGTCTATCGCGCGGCGCCTGCAGGATCCTCTGGCGGAATTGGTGAAGATTGACCCCAAGTCGATCGGGGTCGGGCAGTACCAGCACGATCTTGCCGAGTACAAGCTCTCGCGCTCCCTCGATGCCGTGGTGGAGGATTGCGTGAACGCGGTAGGCGTCGACCTCAATACCGCCTCCGCGCCGCTTCTCGCCCGCGTCTCGGGCTTGGGCGAATGGGTAGCGAAGAACATCGTCGAGCACCGCAACGCCAAAGGCCCGTTCCGGACCCGTAAAGCTCTTACGGAAGTGTCGGGCCTCGGCCCGAAGACTTTCGAGCAGGCCGCAGGCTTCCTGCGCATCCCGAACGGAGACGATCCGCTGGATGCATCCGGCGTCCACCCGGAAGCCTATCCCGTCGTGCGCCGTATTCTCGAAGCCACGAAGAGCGACATCAAGGTCCTGATCGGCAACGGCGGGGTGCTGAAGAAGCTCAAGCCTGAGAGCTTCACGGACGACAAGTTCGGCGTCCCCACGGTTAAGGATATTCTCGGTGAGCTGGAAAAGCCGGGTCGCGATCCCCGCCCCGAGTTCAAGACGGCGACCTTCATGGAAGGCGTCGAGAAGATCAGTGATCTCACGCCAGGCATGATACTGGAGGGCGTCGTGACGAACGTGGCCGCCTTCGGCGCCTTCGTGGATGTGGGCGTGCACCAGGACGGCCTCGTCCACATCTCCGCGCTGTCCGACACCTTCGTGAAGGACCCGCGCGACGTCGTGAAGCCGGGCGACATCGTCAAGGTGAAGGTGCTCGAGGTCGACATTCCGCGAAAGCGCATCTCTCTGAGCATGCGCATGAGCGATCCGGTCGAAAAGCGTTCGTCCGGCCGCTCCGACGACAATCGCGGCGCTGTCCAGAAGCATCGTTCACAGAACGACAAGAAGGCGGCGGCCCCGGCCGCCTCCGGCGGCGCCCTGGCGGATGCCCTTCGTCGTGCAGGCATGGCTTCACCTTCGGGCAAGGACAAGAACGCCAGGCGCTGATAGTCGAGATGAGGGCTTGAAGCATCGAACGTGAAAAGCAGAGCTGCACTTGTCGGGCCAATCCGATGCCCTCTTTCCTGAGCAGCGCATCGTTCGGCGCGGCCCTTCGAGTCGCACGATGCGCCAGGACACCGTGTCACGACCTTTCGGACGCGATCCGGGATCAGTCCTGTGATGGAGCTGCGCCTATCTCCATGTGACCACCGGCCTTCGACCGGTGGTCACATGGATGAGCGAGCGCGGGGAAAGCGCGACAGGGCGAAGGCTGAGATGTCAATGGAGCTCCCCCTATTTTCGATCTGTTGCGCCGCCACCTCACCGATCGCGGCTGAATGCTTGAAGCCATGGCCCGAGCACGGCGACACCACGAGAATGCGTTCGCTCTCCGGATGACGGTCGATCAGGAAGTGAGAATCTGGCGTAACGGTATAAAGACAGGTCACAGCACGCGTGGCGTCGGGACGAAGTCCCCGAACCCGTCCGGCAAGATGCGTCTCGCACATGGCGGCGGATTCCGCAGGCGTGACGGTCCGCTCGACCTCGTCGGGATGGACGGAGACGTCATATTGCTCGCCCGCCGTCTTGACGGCGTTGCTGCCGCTCAAGGACGGAAAACCGTAGAAGAAATCGTTAGGGCTGGTTCCGTGGCACCAGATGAAGACGGGACTCTTCGACCAGTGCCGGGCATAATCCGGCTCCACCTCAAACCAGTGCATCACCTGGCGACTGGGAGACAAAAGCTGTCTGAACGGCGCGCCCAGAAACGTCGGAGCCCAGGCCCCGGCGGAGACGATCGCGTGCCCTGCCAGAAGCTCTCCTTGATCGGTGACGATCCGCACGCCCTCACCGTCAGGTGAAACGGAGACCACACGTGTCCCGAGTTGTGTCACGGCTCCCATGGCGCGGGCGCGCTCGAGCTGAACGGCAACGCAGCGCTCCGGGTTGAGATAGCCGCCCTCCGGCTCGAAATAGCCGATCTCGTGCTCTTTCGGCGTGAATTGCGGATAGCGCCGGCGGATCTCCGCCGCGTCCAGCATCTCGTGAGGAATCTTGTAGGTCATGGCGGCCTTACGGGTGCGTTCCAGAAAGGCTGCGCGAATGACGCCGCCGGCCACGGAAGAAGCCGAATCGACGACGAGGCAGCCATTCTGCACCAGAAGCCGCTCGCCGGTCTCGGCCTCCAGCTCCTTCCAGATCTCATGGGAACGCAGGGCGAGCGGCACATAGATCTCGCCCTCGCCGATGGCTTGGCGGGTGATCCGCGTCTCCCCATGAGTCGAACCCTGGTCATGAGGCGGCGCGAAGCGGTCGATGCCGATGGCCTTCACGCCCCGTTTCGCCAGCTGGTAGAGCGCCGCCGAACCCATGGCACCGAGCCCGACGACGGCAACATCACAGGATCGAGAAAAGTCCATAGCGCAGGAGACCCACCTGTTTTCCCATTCCATACAGAAACCCGGCTCTGCCGCAAGAGTGCGCGATAGCCGGGAGAACCCCGCCTGGGGCTCGCCTTGTGTTGCCCGGCGATCTGCTCTAGAACCGCTCCTGTCTCACGGGGAGCCTCACAGGAGGCTGAGAGGCGGAAGGGCCGCCGACCCGTCGAACCTGATCCGGGTCATGCCGGCGGAGGGATTGAGCATGCGACATCGCAGACGAGACTGCGCCCCGTGCGAGTTGTACCGCCAACCCGGCTTGCATCATGCATGGGAGCAATCTTGATGTTACGCCGACTTCTTCTCACCCTCGCCTCGCTCTGCCTGGCGGCGAACGCCGCTTTCGCGCAGAGCAAACCTGTCCTCACGGTCTATACCTACGGTTCGTTCGCCGGAAAATACGGTCCGGGAAAAACCGTTAAGGAACGGTTCGAGGCCTCCTGTGACTGCACTCTCGACTGGGTCACGGCCGAAGACGCCGGGAGCCTCGTCGGGCGTCTTCGCCTCGAGGGAACGGATACGAAAGCCGATGTGGTCCTGGGACTCGACGTGAACCTCGCGGCTGAAGCCAAGGCGCTCAACGTCTTCGCGCCCCATGGCCTGGACGTGAAGGATCTCTCGCTGCCGATCGCGTGGAACGACGACACCTTTGTCCCTTTCGACTGGGGCTACTACGCCTTCGTCTATGATGCCGACAAGCTGCCCGATCCGCCGAAGAGCCTGAAGGAACTCGTCGAGAACCCGAACGGCCCGAAGGTGGTGCTGCAGGATCCGCGCACCAGCGCTCCGGGCCTCGGCCTTCTCCTCTGGATGCAGAAGGTCTATGGCAACGACGCAGGCAAAGCGTGGATGCAGCTGAAGCCGCGCATCGTGACCTTCACTAAGGGGTGGTCGGAAGCCTACGGGCTGTTCTTGAAAGGCGAGGCTGACATGGTGATGTCGTACACCACGTCGCCTGCGTACCACATCGCCGTGGAGAAGAAGAACAACTACAAAGCGGCCATCTTCGCGGAAGGGCACTACATGCAGGTGGAGATCGCCGGCATGACGCGCACGGCGAAGCAGCCGGAGCTCGCGAAGAAGTTCATGGCCTTCGTGCTCAGTGATGCGTTCCAATCGGCCATGCCCGAAGGCAACTGGATGATGCCCGCCAAGGCACCGGTCGCGGGCCTTCCCGACGCTTTCAAGGATCTGCCGCAACCCCAGAAGGCTCTGCTCTTCACGCCTGAGGAAGTACGGCAGAACCGCCGCGCCTTCACCGACACCTGGCTCAACGCCACGGCACGCTGACCGCATCGGCATGCTCCGGAAGCCGCCTCATCCCGGAACCCTGGTGGCCTTTGCTATCCTGGCTCTGGTTGCGGGCGGCTTCATCGCTCTCGCGGCAGTCGGCGGAGAGAGGCCGACGCTTTTCGCGATTGGGCCCTATCTCTGGCGTGTCCTGGCCTTTTCGATCGTTCAGGCCGCTCTTTCCACTCTTCTGTCCCTCGTTCTCGGCGCAGCCCTGGCCCTGGCCCTGGCGCGCCGACGCTTCCCAGGGCGCGGGATGGTGCTGGCGCTTCTCGGTACCACGATGGTGATCCCCACCATTGTTGTGGTCTTCGCGGTCTTCGCCGTGTATGGGCGAAGCGGATGGGCGACCGGTGTCCTCTCGCTTCTGGGGTGGAGGGATGGCTTCAGCATCTTCGGCTATCCCGGGATCCTGATCGCGCATGTCTTCCTCAACGGGCCGTTCGTGGCGCGTATTCTTCTCGATTCGTTGAGCCTCGTTCCGGCCGAGCACTGGCGGCTCGCATCGGCCTTCGGGTTCTCGCCCGCGCATGTCTTCCGCCATCTCGACGGGCCCGTGCTGCGCGCGGAAATGCCGGGACTCGCGGGTCTCGTCTTCCTGCTCTGCTTCAAGAGCTTCGCAATCGTGCTGGCGCTCGGCGGGGGACCGAGCCGGTCCACCCTCGAAGTCGCCATCTACGAAGCCCTCAAGATCGATCTCGACTTCGGCCGCGCGGCTTGGCTCTCGCTGATTCAGCTCGTCATCTGCCTGACGCTGACCGGCGTCCTCCACTGGGCTTTCACGAGGCCTCCGACCGCTCCCACGATCCGGGGCCTGATTCAGCGTCCTGACGCGCGCAACCGAAACCTGAAGCTCCTTGATGCCATCGTCCTCGTGGCGGCGGCGCTTTTCATCGCTCCTCTGGCGCTCAGCCTCCTGAGCGGATTGAACAACATCCTAGATGTCATCGATACAGATCTGCTGCGGGCTTTCGTCACGAGTATGACGATCGCCGTCATCGCCGCCACGATCGCCTGTCTTCTCGCACTTGCGCTTGCTTCCGCCGCACGCCGGCAGCGTGTCGCTCTGCGCTCCCCGCGCGCCGCGGCCTTCTATGACTTTCTCCCCAATACCCTGCTGGCCGTGCCGCCCTTTGCACTTACGGCGGGCCTGTACCTGATCGTGCGGTCCTTTGTCGATCCCTCCTCCGCGGGCTTCATCCTCCTGCCCCTGATCAACGGACTGGCCGCCGTCCCGTTTGCCTATCGCTCTCTCGCGCCTCGTCTCCTGACGGCGGAGGAGCGCTACGGCCGGGTTGCCGCGGCGCTGGGCATCACGGGCGTGAACAAGCTCACCATTATGGACTGGCCCCTGCTCAAGCGCCCCTTCGGCGCCGCCTTCGCCTTGGCCATGGCTCTCTCGTTCGGCGATTTCGGGATCATCGCCCTCTTCGGCGGGCAGGAACTCGTCACGCTTCCCTATCTCCTCTTCGAGCGTCTTGGATCGTACCGGCTCGATGAAGCCTCGGCCATCGGCCTCTTCATCGTGCTCGTCGCCTTCCTCCTCGCTCATGTATCAGGCCGCCTGTCGCATGCTGGTGATTGAAAACTGCCGCCTCACATGGCCGGATTTCGCTGCCGATTATTCCATGACGGTGCAGAAGGGAGCGCTCTGCGCCATCGTCGGTCCGTCAGGCGGCGGAAAGACCACTTTGCTGCACATGATCGCAGGCTTCGAGACGCCCGAAAGCGGAAAGCTCGCGTTCGACGGCGTCGATCTCGTGCCACTCGAACCGGCCAAGCGCCCCGTTGCGATCGTCTTTCAGGACCACAATCTTTTTCCGCATCTCACGGCGGGACAGAACGTCGCCTTAGGAATTCGCCCCTCCCTGCGCATATCCGAGGGTGAGCGTCGGCGCATCGACGAGATGCTGGAAGCCGTTGGCCTGATGGGTTTCGGAACGCGCAACCCCGGCGAGATGTCGGGCGGGCAGCGCCAGCGCGTGGCGCTGGCGCGAGCCCTTGTCTCGGGCCGTCCCATGATCCTCCTCGACGAACCCTTCAGCAGCCTCGATCCAGGCCTTCGGCGCGACATGGTTCGTCTCGTCGGTGAACTGCGCCGCCAGCGCCCCGTCACCATCCTGATGACGATCCATACACCCGAGGACGTGGCCGATCTGGCCGACCAGATGGTGTTCGTGGCCGACGGCAAGGTCCTCGCATCGGATACACCCTCCGCCATCCTTGGCGGCTCCCTCGCCCCGAGAATCGCCGCTGCGACCTCGAACACCTGAGTGCCGTCTCCTCTGGAAGCCTCGGGACTTCAGATGGTTTTCGCGTTCTTCCCCTGCCCGCCCGGCGGTTCCTGAGGAGGTCCAGTTCTGAAAGCGGCAGAGCATGGCTTGGCCGCGCCCCTTCCAGAACTGGACATTAAGTGGCATCATACCAGTCCGGTCTTCGATTTTCTCGAGAGCTCCCCTGCCCCATGAACACCCCCCTTTTCCTAGGCATCGACGGCGGCGGCACGAAATGCCGGGCGCGGCTGCGGGATTCGGCCGGAAACCTGCTGGGAGAAGGCGCAGGTGGTCCATCGAATCTCCGCCTGGATCCCGATCTGGTCTGGAACTCCATTCTGACCGCCTGTCGCGAGGCTCTGGGGCACGCCGGGCTTCCGGAAAGCGAGGTCAGAACCGTGCATGCCGGGATGGGAGCCGCCGGCGCTGGCCAGAAGAGCGCCGTCGAAAGGCTGCTCTCCCGCCCGCATCCTTTCGCCTCCTTCGCCATCGCCACGGATGCGCACACGGCTTGGCTTGGTGCCTTCAATGGCGGTGACGGCGCCATCCTCATCCTGGGCACAGGCTCCTGCGGCTATGGCGGAGCCGGCGGGCAATGCCGCTACGTGGGCGGCTGGGGCTTCGAGATCTCCGACGAGGGCAGCGGAGCCGCTATGGGGCGCGAGCTTCTGCGCCGCTGCGTCTGGGCGCATGACGGGCGGATTCCCTCCACGCCGCTCTCCGGTGCACTTCTGGCCGAGTTCGATAACGATTTGGAAGTGTTGGTCGACTGGATCGGCAACGCACGCCCTGGCGATTATGCGCGCTATGCGCCGCTCGTGCTCGAATATGCCAGCCGGCGCGATCCGCTCGGCATCGCGCTGGTCGAGGATTCCGCCGCGGGCGCCACACGCATCGCCATGCGCCTCCTGGAACTGGGGGCACCCGCCTTATGTCTGTTCGGCGGCCTGGCGGAGCCCCTGCGGCCATGGATGCCGCCGCCGGTCCAGCAGGCCATCGTGCCTCCCGCCGCAGATGCCCTTGACGGAGCCATCCTTCTCGGGCGGAGTGCCGCCTCGCGGAGGCAGCCATGAATGGCCAAGCAAACGCGATCCTGACCCTTCCCCTCGACGAGAGCAACCCGACCCCGCTCTATCTGCAGCTTCAGCAATCCATCGAGGACGCCGTTCGCAAAGGCTCCCTCAAGGCGGACGATGCGCTCCCCGGCGAGCGCGACCTTGCCAAGCAGTTCGGCATCTCGCGCGTCACCGTGCGCAAGGCCATCACCGGTCTGGTCAAGAAGGGCGTCCTCGTTCAACGCTGGGGATCCGGCACGTTCATCGCACCGCAGATGCGTCTGGAGCAGCCGCTCTCGCGCCTGTCGAGCTTCACCGACGACATGTCGGCGCGCGGTCTGCAATCGTCCGCCGTTCTGTTGAGCCGCTCGGCAGGACAAGCCTCGCCCGATGAGCTCATGGCGCTCGGCCTGTCGCCGGGCGAGACGGTGAGCCGAGTCAATCGCCTGCGGATGGCCAACGACATTCCCATGGCCATCGAACATGCGGTGCTCCCCTCCCGCTTTCTGCCTGATCCGAGCCTCGTGAAGCAGTCGCTCTATGCAGCACTGCACGAGCAGGGATGCATGCCGGTCCGTGCGCTGCAGAGACTGCACGCCGTGCTGCTGAACGAGGAACAGGCGTCCCTGCTTCACGTTGCACCCCAGAGCCCAGCCCTTTACATCGAGCGGCGTTCATTCACGGCGGCAGGCGAGGTTGTCGAGTTCACCTCGTCCTACTACCGGGGCGACGCCTATGATTTCGTGGCCGAGCTGTCCATTGCCCAGCCTGAGCGGATCCACCATGACGACTGACCTGACCTCCTCCACCATCACCGCCATGCTGAGCGAGGCTCGCGAGGCGCCGCAGGTAGTAGCGCGCCTGCTCGACGCCAATACACCTCTGTGCCGGGACGTCGGCGAGCGCCTTCGCGCATCGCCGCCGCCCTTCGCCGTCACTTGCGCCCGCGGCAGTTCGGACAACGCCGCGACCTTCGTCAAATACCTGCTCGAAATTCACTCCGGCCTCGTGACGGCCTCCGTCGGCCCGTCGGTGACATCGGTATACGAAGCACGCCCGCGCATGCGCGATGCGCTCTTTCTCGCCGTCTCGCAATCGGGCCGCAGTCCCGATATTCTGAACCTCGCGCAGGCCGGGCGGGACGACGGCGCGCTGACGGTCGCGCTCGTCAACGACACCTCGTCGCCGCTGGCCTCCACCTGCGAGGTCGTGCTGCCGCTCCATGCAGGCCCCGAGAGGAGCGTGGCCGCGACGAAATCCTTCATTGCGGCTCTCGCATCCGGTTTGCAGCTCGTCGCGCATTGGTCGCAGGACAAGGAGCTGCTCGCGGCGCTCGACAGCCTGCCGGACATTCTCGCCAAGGCAGCGGCCATCGACTGGTCGGCCGCGCTCCCCGAACTATCCCAGGCCGACAACCTCTTCGTCGTCGGACGCGGCGTCGGGTTTGCCGTCGCACAGGAGGCTGCCCTCAAGCTGAAGGAAACCTCTGGCGTTCACGCGGAAGCCATGAGCGCCGCCGAACTGATGCATGGCCCCTGGACCTTGGCGGGCGATCACTTCCCTATCCTGGTTCTGAGCCAGCGTGACGAGACTCTTGGCGGCGTGAACGATCTCGTCACGAAGCTCAACGAGCAGGGAGTTCCCGTCGTCGTGGCCGGTGCCGCCGAGGGGCCTGCAACCGTGATGCTCCCTTCGGTCGAGAACGTGCATCCCTACCTTGCTCCGATCGCCATGATTCAGAGTTTCTATCCTCTCGTGAATGCGATCGCTCTGGCGCGCGGCCGCAACCCGGACAATCCCCCGCGCCTTCGCAAAGTCACGGAGACGGTCTGATGCCTCTTGCCCTGACAGGCGCCCGCATCTTCGACGGAACCCATATGCTCGAAGGCCGCGCGGTCGTCGTCGAGAATGGCCGCATCATTGCCCTCCCGCAGGAACGCGACCTCGGCGCGGGCATCAAGCGGCGTGCGCTGGCGGGTCTGCTCGCACCCGGCTTCATCGACGTTCAGGTGAATGGCGGCGGCGGCATCATGTTCAACGATGCGCGCAACGTGGAGGGCCTCAGGACCATGGCCGCCGCGCATCGCAAGTATGGTACGACAGGCCTGCTTCCCACCTTCATCACCGATACACGCGGCAAAATGGCCGAAGCCGTCGAAGCCACGCGTGCCGCGCTTTCCATGCGCCTCCCGGGCATTCTCGGCATCCACGTCGAAGGCCCTTTCATCAATCCCGCGAGAAAAGGCGTGCACAATGCAGCCTTCATGCGGCCGATGGAGGAGGCGGACCTCGACATTTTGACCTCGCTGAAGGAGGGCCGCACTCTCGTGACCCTCGCACCTGAATGCAACAGCATGGAGTTCATCGCGAGATTGGCCGCGGCAGGCGTTCTCATCTGCGCCGGCCATACGGCGAGCGACTACGATACCATGATGGAAGCCTTCCGCTACGGCCTCAGGGGCTTCACGCATCTCTACAACGCCATGCCGCCCCTCGCCGGGCGGGAGCCCGGCCCCGTGGGAGCGGCCCTCGACAATCGCGACGCCTGGTGCGGGATCATTGTCGATGGGCACCATGTCAGCGACGCCTCGCTGCGTCTTGCCATTGCGGCCAAGGGGACGGAGCGCATGATGCTGGTGACGGATGCCATGGCCGTGACCGGCACTGACATGAGAACCTTCGACCTGCACGGCCGCACGATCTACCGCAAGGAAGGCAGGCTCTCCACGGAAGACGGGACGCTCGCGGGCTCGGATCTCGACATGGCGTGCGCCGTCCGCAACGGCGTGGAGCGTCTCGGCCTGGGTCTGCCGGACGTGCTGCGCATGGCCTCTCTCGTGCCTGCCGCATTCCTGAGGCTCGATCACGAGCTTGGACGCATCGCCCCCGGCTATCGCGCGGATCTCGTGCTGCTCGACGAAGGCCTCCATGTGCAGGACACCTGGATCGGCGGCGAGGCTTCGCCCTAAATAGCGGTGCCTTTCTCGTAAAAGACGAAGCTGCGATTTCGACCGGCAAACTCCCGCTCGTATGTGCGCGTGACGCGCCAGCCACGCCGCTCATAGAACCGCCGCGCGCCATGATTGTCACGGAAGCATTCCAGGCTTTTCGCACCTCGGGCTTCGGCCTCCTCGAGGAGTTGCGCGCCCCCACCTTGTCCGCTCCCGTCAGGATCCATGAACAGCATGTCGATATGGCCCTCGGTCATGAGCAGGAAACCGAGGACTTCATCCTGCTGCGCGGCAACCAGCATGCGCTTCCAGGAACCTGTGAAGCGCTCGGCAAAGTAAGCCGCATCGCGGCCTGCCAGAGCATCCGGCTCCAGGATCGTCGCGAAGGCGGCACGCTGGGAGCGCGCCGCGATCCGGGCGAGCAGGGGGATGTCCTCGATCCGCGCCTGGCGCACGATCACGGCTGGCCCCTCAGGCGCGGATCGAGCGTATCGCGCAGGGCATCCCCTAGGAGATTGAAGCCGAAGGAGAGGAAGAGGATTGCGAATCCGGCGAAGATCGCGCTCCAGGGAGAGAGCATGAGGAAGTTGCGGCCTTCCGATAGCATCAGTCCAAGGGACGGCGTCGGCGGCTGCGTGCCGAGACCGAGAAAGGAGAGAGACGCTTCCACCAGGATGGCGGCGGACAGAAGAAGGCTCGTCTGGACGAGGATGACCGATGCAAGGTTCGGCAGGATGTGCAGGAAGATGATGCGCCCATCGGAAGAGCCGATGGCGCGCGCGCCGGCCACGAATTCGCTCTCGCAGAGGACGAGCGCGGGTCCGCGCAGGAGCCTGGCGAAGACCGGCGTGTAGACGACTGCGATGGCGGCAGCCGCACTATAGGTATGCGGTCCGAGAACCGCGATGATGCCGATGGCGAGCAGCATGACTGGGAAAGCGAACAGCACGTCCATGATGCGCATGATGATGCGATCGAGCCAGCCGCGATAGAAGGCTGCGACGAGCCCGAGCGAACCGCCCGCCAAAAGAGCGACACCGACGGCGAGCACGCAGGCGATCAGCGACGTGCGATAACCGTAGAGAATGCGGGTGAGCACATCGCGGCCGAGCTGATCGGTTCCGAGCCAGTTGAGTTCGCTCGGTCCTCTCAGACGGCGCGCGACGCTCTGGGCCACCGGATCGTAGGGCGCGAGCAGAGGCGCTCCGATGGCGAGGATGAGCTGGATCGCCACGAGCAAAACGGCAAAGGTGAGGAGCTTGTTCTTCGCCAATGACTTCACGGCTCAAGCCCTCACGCGCGGGTCGACGAGGATGTAGAGGAAGTCGACCAGGAAGTTCACGAGCACGAAGCCCGCCGTCACCACTAGGATCGTTGCCTGGATCAACGGATAGTTGCGCTCGCCAATGGCTCCGAGGATCAGGCGTCCGAGACCCGGGATGGCGAAGACCTGCTCGACGACGATGGCGCCGCCGAGGAGATAGCCTGTCATGATGCCAACGGACGTGAGGAACGGGATGAGCGCGTTGCGCAGGGCGTGCTTGTAGACCACGCGCCGCTCCGGCAGGCCCTTGGCGCGCGCCGTGCGGATATAGTCCTGCCCCAGCGCGTCGAGCATGGCCGAGCGTACGAGGCGAGAAAGATTGGCGAGAATCGGCAGAGCGAGCGCGACCGACGGCAGCAGCATGCGCTGGAGATTGCCGAGCGGATCCTCCGAGAAGGGCACATAGCCGAGGGACGCGAAGCTCGGCGCCCACGCCGAAAGCAGGAGGATCATGACGATCCCGAGCCAGAACGACGGGATCGTGAGCCCCGCGATGGCACCGATGCGCATGGCAACATCGGCGGTGCCTCCGCGCGTTTGCGCCATAAGGCAGCCGACGGGAACGGCCAGAACCGCACCCATGGCGAGCGCGAGAGCGGTCAGCTCGAGCGTCGGCCAGACATGGACGAGAATCTCTGTCGCGACAGGACGTCCGGTCCAGAGCGAAGTTCCGAAATCGCCGCGCAGGGCGGACGCGGCCCAGAGCAGGTACTGCTCGACAATCGGACGATCGAGACCGACACGGCGGTTGAGTTCCGCCATGCGCTCCGGCGTGATCTCGGTATTGGCTCCCAGCATGATCGCCACCGCGTCGCCCGGAATCAGCCGGATCATCAGGAACACGATGATCGACACGCCGAAGAGCACGATGACGAGATCGATCAGGCGTGCGAGCAGAACGCGACTCATCGGGACAGGTCCTCCTGAAAAGAGTGCACCGGCGCAGCGAAGAACCGCGCCGGTGTCGGAAGCGGTCAGTAGGTCAGTAGGATGCGCTGCGCAGCATCATGAGTGATCGGTTCGGCATCACGTCATAGCCCTTGAGCTTGTCGTTCATGGCCGAGAACAGCGTGCCGTATGTCAGATGCGCGACCGGGCCCGTGCACGCGAGCTTCTTCTGCACCTGATCGTAGGCCTTCTTGCGCTCGGCCTGATCCGACAGGGTACGGGCCCTGTCGAGCAGGCCGTCGATCTCCGCATCCGAATACTTGAATACATTGGTCGAGCCACCCGTGCGGAAGGTGCGGTAGAAATACTCGTCCGGATCGGGTTGGCCCGCATTGATGGAGGCGAACATGTCGAAGTTGCTGTTGCGCCAATCCTGAATGAACTGGCCCTGCTCCTGGTTGATCAGCTCCACCTTGAAGCCTGCCTTGTTCAGCTGTTCCTGAACGACCTGGGCCACGTCCTTGATGTCCTGGCGCGGCAGGACCTTCATGGAAACGGCAACGGGCGTCTTCACGCCCGCCTCCTTCAGTAGAGCCTGCGCCTTCGCCGGATCGTGCGCATAGCAGCCGAACTCCTTCACGTCGAGCGCCCAAGACTTGAGGGCCGGCGAGAGAGGACCGCCGGGCACGCCTGCGCCGAAGAGCGCCGCATCGACGATCTCCTGTCGGTTGATGGCGTAGTTCACGGCCTCGCGCACCTTCGGGTTGTCGAAGGGGGGCTTCGACACGTTAAGCCCGATCAACGTGTAGGCGAGATCCATAGTCTCTGCGAGCTTCACGTTCGGCCGGCCCTTGAGCTGAAGAGCCGTCGCCGCGTCGATGTTCGGAAGAAGCGCGTACTGGCCGTTGGCCAGCCCCACCTGACGGGTGGCCGATTCAGGCACGATGGTGAACTTGAGCCCGGAGAGCTTCGGAAGTCCCTTGTCCCAGTAGGCTTCGTTCTTGGTCAGGAGGATATAGCCGTTCGGCTGCCATTCCTGAAACTTGAAGGGGCCGGTCCCCACAGGCGTTTTCTGGAGCGCGTCCTTGTTCGCCTCCATGGCGCGCGGCACGATGGCGATGCCGGACAATGAGCTGAGCAGCGCTGCGGACGGCTCCGTCAGCTTCAGCTCCACCGTCCGCGCGTCGATGGCATTGGTGCTCTCCACGGCGGAGAGGCGGCTCGCAAGGGGCGAGGCCATGTCCTTGCTCAGCAGGCGCCTCACGGATGCCACCACGTCCGTAGCCTCCATGGATGAGCCGTCGTGGAATTTCACGCCCGAGCGTAGCTTGAAGGTATAGGTCTTGCCGTCCTCCGAAACGGTCCAGGATTCGGCGAGGCCCGGGATGATCTTCAGATCCTTGTCGATGGCGGTGAGGCCCTCATAGATGTTGCCGTTGACCACCATGAAGCTCGGGAAGGCTGTGATGAGATGGGGATCGAGCCCGGTGGGACCGCTATCCGCTCCGATCTCCAGAACCTGGGCCGAGGCGGTCGTCAGCGCCACCACCATGAATCCCGCGCCGACCACGCCGCGCAGCATTGACCTGAACATGCGTCTTTTCTCCCTTGCAAGCCGCGCGAAATTTATAGAGCAGGTCCTCGGGCCTGTCATGATCCAATCTCATACCACTCTAGACCACTTGGGGTCCTGTGCTATGGTCCGCGAAACAGCCCGATTCCTGGAGGAACCGATGTCGCAACGCCCGCCCGTCAAAGCTATCGGCGTGATCAGCGGAACGTCCATGGACGGGATCGACGTCTCCATCGTCGAGACGGATGGCGAGGCTCTCGTGAAGCCTGGATCTGGGCGCACATTCTCCTACCCCGCCGGGCTGAGACGATCCCTGCAGGATCTGATCGCACAGCCGGAGCGCGCGCAAAGCGAACCGCTCGATGAGCTCGAGCGGGCGGTCACGCGAGCGCATATCGACGCCATCCGCCACTTCATGGAAGAGAACGGCATCTCTTCCGAGGAGGTGAGCCTCGTCGGCTTTCACGGCCAGACGGTTTATCACCGGCCGGAGATACGCTTCACGCGCCAGCTCGGCATCGGCGCCATGGTCGCGAAGGAGCTCGGAATCGACACGGTGTCCCGCTTCCGTCATGCGGATGTCGCCTCGGGCGGCGAGGGCGCGCCCTTCGTTCCGCTCTATCACCGCGCGCTCGCAAGCAGCCTGCCGCAGCCGATCATGATCCTCAATCTCGGCGGTGTCGGGAATGTCACCTATATCGACGGCGAGACGGTAATCGCCTTCGACACCGGACCGGCCAGTGCCCTGCTCGACGATTTCGTTTTGCGCCGCAGGGGTCTGAGTTTCGACGAGAACGGCAGGCTCGCCGCATCCGGTACGGTGAACGAGCCACTCGTCGCCGCCTTCATGAGCAATCCCTTCTTCGCGCGTCCAGCGCCCAAGGCCCTCGACCGGCAGGATTTCCACGCCCGGGCCGAAGGTGTCGAGGCTCTCTCGGACGAGGACGGCGCGGCGACGCTCGCGGCCTTCACCGTCGAATCCACAATCGCCGCGCTTCGCCATGTCCCGCGCGCGCCGCAGCGCTGGCTCGTCACCGGCGGTGGACGTCTCAACGCGCATTTCATGCGCCGGCTGCACGAGCGCCTCGGGGTTCCTGTCGATCCCGTGGAGGCCGTGGGATGGAACGGTGACTTCCTCGAAGCCCAGGCCTTCGGCTATCTCGCCGTCAGATCGACGCTCGGCCTGCCTCTCAGCCTTCCCACGACGACGGGCGTGCCGCATCCCATGCCCGGCGGCGAACTCCATCGCGCCGTCTAAGTCATGTCTCTCGACAAGATCATCGATCGAGCCTTCGCGCCTGCCTTCGCCGCTGTGGAGCGTCGCGACATTCCCGGCGCCATGCTCGGGATCGTCACAGCGGACGGGCAGCGCGACGTCCGCTGGAAAGGCCACGCGCAGATCGAGCCCCATGAGGAGAGCCTCTCCCGCGGGACATGGTTTGACCTCGCCTCGCTCACGAAAGTGATCTTCACAACCACAAGGATTCTGCACCTGGTCGAGGAAGGCCGCATCGCATTGGACGATCCGTTGATCACTGCGATTCCGGATCTGCGCCAGTACGACATGAGCGCCGCCGAGCGGCGGCTCACCTTCCGGCAATGCCTCGCGCATCAGACGCATCTGCCCGCCGTCGAGCCGCTCTACACTTATGGGCAGGATCCGAGCACGCTGCGCGCCTTCATCCTCCAGCGCGTCTGGCGGAGCGGCCCGCCGGTCTATTCCGATATCAACTTCATGCTGCTCGGCATCGCCATCGAGCGCATCACGGGACAGGCGCTGATCGATCAGCCGCTACCGGAGAGTCTTTCCTTCCGGCCCGTCCCGCGCCTATGCGCGGCGACGGAGCACTGCACGTGGCGGGAACGCGTGATCCGTGGCGAAGTGCATGACGAGAACGCCTTCGCGCTCGGCGGCGCTTCCGGCCACGCGGGCCTGTTCGGCACCATCGACGGCGTACTGGATTTCGCCCAGGGACTTCTCGATGGCTCGGCCCTCTCCGCTCCTTCGCTCGAGGTTGTCAGGACGCGCGAATCGGAGACGCGGACCGTCGGCTGGGAAGGTTCTTACCCCGGCTGGCACGGGGGCGATGTGTGCTCCCCCACGACCATCGGCCATACGGGCTTTACGGGCACGGGCCTCTGGATTGATTTCGAGCGGGGGCTCGCCTGGTCGCTCCTGACCAACAGGGTTCATCCATCCCGCCACAGGGACAGTGGAATCGTCGACCTGCGACGTGCAACGGGCGAGCGGGTCATCGCGTTGTTCGACGGCCGGACCCGGCCTTAAGGATGCCTGCAAAAAGGTGGTGACGCGGGCCTTTGGAGCTCCCACCTTCGATTGCTGGAGCCGCCAACTGGTCCTATATTGGTCTGGAAGAAAGTTGGCAGAATGGCGACAGAACATTTCAGCACCCGCTTCCTGGATCTCGACACCTGGACCAGCCTCGATGTCCTCTCGGCCTTCTACGAGGGGCAGCTCTCGGCGGTCGCCGCCGTAAGGTCGTCGCTCCCGGCCATCGCCGCTGCCGCCGAAGAAGCAACGATTCGCCTGCGCCGGGGCGGGCGTCTGGTCTATGTGGGCGCGGGCACCTCCGGCCGCATCGGGGTGCAGGACGGGACCGAACTGCCGCCCACCTTCAACTGGCCCGACGACAAGCTCGTCTATCTGATCGCCGGGGGCGATCGCGCGATCATGAGGGCGGTGGAGAATGCGGAGGATTCGGTGGAGGACGGCATCGCCGGCATCCGCGGCAACGATGTCGGGCCGGACGATGTGGTGATCGGCGTAGCGGCGAGCGGCCAGACTCCGTTCACCATTGCGGCCCTGAAGGAGGCGGCCTCGCGCGGCGCGCAGACCATCGGCATTTCCAACAATGCGGACGCGCCCCTCCTCGATGTCTGCTCCCATCCGATCCTCGCCGACACGGGCGAGGAGGTGATCGCAGGCTCGACCCGCATGAAGGCGGGCACGGCGCAGAAGGTCATCCTGAACCTGCTCTCCTCCCTCATCATGGTGCGCATGGGCCGCGTTTATCGCGGGCTCATGGTGAACATGCGCGCGACGAACGCGAAACTGCGCCGCCGCAGCGAGATCATGGTGCGCCAGATCACCGATTGCGACGAAGCCACCGCCGCCGATGCCATTCTTCAGGCCGGCGGCGACCTGAAGACGGCCGTTCTCATCGCCATGGGCGCCGAGGCGCAGGAGGCTCAAGAGGCGCTTGCGCGCAGCGGTGGCAATTTGCGCAAAGCCCTGGCAGACTTCTCGAAGAAGACATAAGACGCCGCGAAGGGCTGACGGCGGGAAGGGCTTGAAGAAGCGTCATGGCATTGGGGCTTGGCATCGACGCGGGCGGAACCGCGACGCGCTGGCGTCTGGCGGACGAACAGGGGCAATGCGTCGCGCAGGGGCATGCCGATCCGCTCACCGGCCACCTGTTCTCCGCCGCCGCGGAGGAGAGAGCCCGCCAGATCATCCTCGACATGGCCCAGGCGATCGTGCGTCACGGCAAGCCGCTCGGCATCATCGCCGGAGTCACGGGGCTCACCCGCGACACGCCGTCCGAGGCGAAAATGCGCGTCCTCTTCGCGGAAATCTTCGCGCTGCAACCGGACAAGGTCTTCGTCGCCGAGGACATGTGGATCGCGTACCTGTCCTATTTTGCGCTGGGAGAGGGGATCCTCGTCTACAGCGGCACGGGTTCCATCGGCTATTATCTGTCCGAGACCAAGGAGGTGATCCGGATCGGCGGCCGCGGCAACCTGATCGACGACGGCGGCTCCGGCTTCTGGATTGCCCGGGAGGCCCTCAAGACCATTCTGCGCAAGGAGGAGGAGAGCCCGGGCCAGGGTTGGGCCACGCCCCTCGGCCGATGCCTCGAAAGGGCGCTCGGCGGCACGGACTGGGACATCGTGCGCTCCTATGTCTATGGCGGCGACAGAGGCAAAATCGGCTTTCTCGCCAAGGTCGTCGGGGAGGCCGCAAGGGCGGACGACGGCACGGCTCTGCGCATCCTGCGGGAGGCCGGCGAGGAGCTGGCCCGCCTCGCCAACAGCCTGACCAAGCGCATCGGTCCCCGGCCCGTGGCGCTCGCGGGAGGCAGCTCGCGCCTCCATCCCATCGTTGCGGAATCCTTCCGGAACAACCTCGTCGTGCCGGTCGAATTCATCAGCACCGACCTGGATGCCGGCCTGACCGCCGCGAGGCTCGCCGCCACCTTGAACAAGGCATGACCGTGCCGGCAAGGCTTGCCTATTGCCCTCTCCTCGTTCAAGACTCCAAACTCCATTCGGACCGGGACCATTGTTGACGATGCAAGCTCTCTTCGTAGGCCAGACCTATATCGACGTGACCTTCCTGGCGGACGAACTCCCGACCGGAGACGACAAGACTGTCGCCCGGGACTACGCCATCTCCTTCGGCGGCAACGCCGTGACGGCCGCTTTCGCCTGCGCGAAGCTCGGCATCGCCCCGGACCTCCTCACCTCGATCGCCGACGATTGGCTGGGCCGCATGTTCATCGACATGGCCGCGAAATACGGCATTTCGGTCCACCACCGGAAGGTGAAGGAATCATCGCTCTCCTTCATCATGCCGCGCGGCGGCAAGCGCGCCATCGTGCGCTGCCGCGACGATCACTACCTCCATCCCGTGCCGCCGCTGAACCTGCAGAACTGCCGCGCGCTCCATCTCGACGGCCATCAGGCCGATGCGGCGATGCACTACGCCAAGGCCTGCCGCGAGGCCGGCATTCTCACCTCCCTCGACGGCGGCGGCCTGCGCTCCAACACCCATGAGCTTCTCGAATTCATCGATGTGGCCATCGTCGCCGAGCGCCTGTGCGAGCAGATGGATCTCAGTCCAAGTGCGATGCTGGCCTACCTGAAGGGGCGCGGCTGCAGGATCGGCGGCGTGACCATGGGCGAGCGCGGCATGCTCTGGTACGACGAGAGCGGCACGGAAAGCGTCCTTCCGGCGCTCGACGTTCCAAGCTCGCTGGTGGTGGACACCAACGGGGCGGGTGACATCTTCCACGGGGCCTACGTCTATTCCGCCATGGCGCGCCCCGAGCTTCCCTGGCGCGAGCATTTCATCCTCGCCCGCGCGGCCTCCGCCCATGCTATTCAGCATCTCGGCAACGAAGCGAGTCTGCCGAGTCTCAGCGACATCGCACACACTCAGGCGCGCTTTTCCGAGCGCAAGCTCGCGGCCTGAGAGCGACACCATCGCACTTCGTTCGTCATCACGGGGCTTGTCGCGGCCATCCCAATGCGAAGAGCGCACCCGCTTCCAAGGATCGGGATCACCGGCACAAGGCCGGTGATCCCGCGGAAGGGATGACGAAGGGAGCCCTTGGGACGAGAACATCAAAGCGTCAAAAGAAAAGGCGGCTTTTTAAGCCGCCTTCTTCTGGTAATCCTTTACATCCGAGAACCGGATCGATTTATAGCGATCCATCTCGTATTGCAGGTTGAAGGCATTCGCCGCCATGAACACCGGCGCCTCGTCGAGGTCGCGCGCCATTGATGACAGGTGGCTCTCGATGAACTTGTCGAGCTCCCTGGGATCGTCCGCCGTGATCCAGCGGCAGATCGAAAAGCGCGTCGGCTCGTAATCGATGGGCAGGCCGTATTCGGCGCCGAGACGCTCTTTCAGTACATCGAGCTGCAGCGCGCCGACGACGCCCACGATGGCGCCGGAACCGTCCTGCGGAACGAAGAGCTGGACGACCCCCTCCTCCGCCATCTGCTGCAGCGCCTCGCGCAGCTTCTTCGCCTTCATCGCGTCCTGCAGCTTGATGCGGCGCAGGATCTCCGGGGCGAAGCTCGGCACGCCGCGGAACACGATGTCCTCGCCCTCGGTGAGCGTATCGCCGATGCGCAGCGTGCCGTGATTGGGAATGCCCACCACGTCGCCCGCCCAGGCCTCGTCGGCGATGGCGCGGTCCTGCGCGAAGAAGAATTGCGGCGTGTTGAGGCTCATGGGCTTGCCCGTGCGCACGAGCTTCGCCTTCATGCCGCGCTGGAGCCTGCCTGAGCAGATTCGCATGAAGGCGATTCGGTCGCGATGGTTCGGATCCATGTTCGCCTGGATCTTGAAAACGAAGCCGGTCATGCGGCTCTCGCCGGCTTTCACGAGGCGCTTGTCAGCCTCCTGGCCGCGTGGCGGGGGGGCGTATTCGGCGAGGGCGTCGATGAGGTCGCGCACGCCGAAATTGCGCAAGGCGGAGCCGAAGAAGACCGGCGTGAGATGACCCTCGCGGAAGGCTTCGAGGTCGAACGGCCTACAGGCCTCCTGCGCCAGCATCACCTCCTCCTGCCATGCCTCCGCCTCTTCCGGGGGCAACAGGTTCAGGACCTTCGGATCGTCGGGGCCGGAGATCGGCGTCGGCTCGTCGTCCGTGTCGATGCGACGCACCACGTTGCGGCGCAGATCGAAGGTGCCCGCAAAGCTCCTGCCCTGGCTGATGGGCCAGGTCATGGGCGCCGTGTCGAGGGCCAGCGTCTTCTCGATCTCGTCGAGCAGGTCGAAGGGGCTGCGCGCCTCGCGGTCCATCTTGTTGATGAAGGTCACGATGGGGATGTCGCGCATGCGGCACACCTCGAAGAGCTTGCGCGTGCGCGCCTCGATGCCCTTCGCCGCGTCGATCACCATGATGGCCGAATCCACCGCCGTGAGCGTGCGGTAGGTGTCCTCCGAGAAGTCCTCGTGGCCCGGCGTGTCGAGGAGGTTGAAGACGCAACCGCCATACTCGAAGGTCATGACCGAGGTCACGACCGAGATGCCGCGCTCCTTTTCGATCCCCATCCAGTCGGAGCGGGTCGAGACGCGGTTCTTCTTGGCTTTCACCTCGCCCGCGAGCTGGATCGCGCCTCCGAAGAGCAGGAGCTTCTCGGTCAGCGTGGTCTTACCCGCGTCGGGGTGGGAGATGATGGCAAAGGTTCGGCGGCGGCCCACAGGGGCCGGAAGGTCGGTCATGGCTCTCAAGTACTTCAGGAAACGGTGGGGGGTCAGAACGCCGCAGCGCCCCGCCCTTTCGTGTCTGTCTTCTCACCCCATATGGGGGTTTCCCGTCAACAACGAAAGGAGGTGATCCAGTGTCTCATTGTCATACCCTACGGTCCCCGGTTGCCGTGACCTGGATCTTGGCCTCTGCCGAGATCGGTGTGTAACGCACATCAATAGGCCGGCTTTTTCAGCGGGCCGTGGAACCGACAATGGAAAGGCCGCCTCTTAGAGGCGGCCTTTCTTTTCTGACAAGCCTCCAAGGGGAAAGCCGGCGGATCCGCCGGCAGCGGCCCTGTGCCGGTGATCCCGATGCCTCTCCTCGTCGAGGTGGCCGGGACGAGCCGGGCCATGACGTGTCATGGACATGACGCGAGGCGCCCGCCGGATCACGCACTGAGCAGCTTGCCCGTGCGCTTGGCCGTGGTTCCGGCCACCTTGGCGAGGCGCGTTCCTTCCGTAACGAAACGCTGTGCGATCCGGGCGAAGACCAAACCGTCGCAGGGGGATGTCGCCTGGGTTACGGTGCCGCCATGGGGGTCCACGATATCCGCGATCACGTCGCCCGCCTTCACGCGGTCGCCGACCTGAGCCTGGAACACCACGATGCCGGTGGCCGGGGACGGGACCGGCTCGGACGCCGCGAGCGGCGTCGGCTGGCAGAGCGGGACGGGAACCTGAGGAGCCTCTCCCGCGATGGCGCCGCGCAGGGTCATGTAGGCGACGAGCGCCGCCGCGTCGCACCGGGCGAGCTCATGGCTCACGTCCCGTTCGCCGCGGAACTCGAGGGTCGTGGAATGGCAGCCGAAGGGGATCGGATGATCCTTGAAACGGTCCGCGAGCTCGGCCCAGGGCCGGCTGCAGGCCTCGTCGAAGGGATCGTCGCCGGATTCGTCCGCCAGGAGATAGGCCTGCGCCCGGATGAGCGCGGAGAGTGGCGCGAACTCGTCCGCCGAACGGGTATGCGTGTAGAGATGCTCCACCGCCTCGGCATCGCAATGCAGGTCGAGGACGATGTCCGCCTCGATGGCGAGGGTGAGCAGCGCCTTCTTCATCGCCTCGGCCGGGTTGCTCGTCCCCCAGGCGTCGAGTTCGGCGCGCAGGGCTTCACGGATCAGCCGGACATTCGCCTCCGGATCGGCGGAGAGCTTTCCCTCGATCCGCTCGGCCGCCTTGGGCACGAGATACGGATAGCCGCGGTTGAAGTTGAGGCCGTCGGCGAGATTGAAGCGCCCGATATGGTCGCCGAGGACACGCTGGGCGAGGCCGATGGGATTGGCGCTCGGCACGAGGATGATCTCGCCCCTGATCCTGCCCTCCGCCTCAAGGGCCGCGAGGCGTTCGCGCAGATGGTGGGCGGCGATCATGCCGGGGATCTCGTCCGCGTGGAGCGAGGCCTGCACATAGACGCGGGGGCGCGCGCCAGCCTCGCCGAAGCGGTGAACGGTGAGCGACAGGCTGGCACCGGGAGCGAGCGGCGAAAGGGCGATCTGTTCTGTTTTCATGACGGGAAACGGCGGCGGCCTGAGCGGGTTCTAGCGCATCGTGCGGACCCGAAGGGCCACGTCAGTGAAGAGCGGGTCCGGTTTTGCGAATCCCACGATACGCCGTCTATGAGAGGGACCGTGCCCAGGCATCGAGGCGGCCTGCGTCAGGCAACCCACCCCTGTGACTTGAACACGAAGCGGCCGGGATTCGTAACGATTGCGGCAAGCCCCTGCAAGGCCGGCTCCGGGTTCACGATCACGAAAACGGGTACCTTGCGCGCCCAGGCGTCATGGGGCGCCTTGCGGTCGAAAGCGTCCCGGAAACCGCCGCTCTGGAGAATATCCACCATGCGCGGCGCGATGCCGCCCGCGATGAACACGCCGCCGGAGGACTCGAAGGTCAGCGCCATGTCGCCCGCGTAGCGTCCGAGCCACCGTGCGAAGAGATCGAGCGCGGTCTGCGCCAGCTCGTCACCGTCGCGGGCGGCCGAGAGAACGTCGTTCGGCTTAGTATAGGGGCAATCGACGCGTCGGTGGGCGGCGATCGCCTTCGCGATGCGGAACAGGCCCGGCCCCGACAGCACCACCTCCGCCGAAACGCGCCCGCCGACCCGCTCCAGATGCGGCCAGAGCGCCGCCTCCTCGTCGGTGGAGGGACCGAACTCGATATGCCCCGCCTCGGTCGCCACAATGGCCAACCGATCCTCCACTGGGATCAGCGCCCCCGCTCCCAGACCCGTGCCCGGCCCGAGCACGACCCGCCCCCCTGTCGCCGAATGGCCGCTGCCGATCGGGGCGAGATCTCCCTTCTCCTCGCTCAGCACCGCCACGGAGGCGGCGACGGGCGTGTAATCGTTGACAAGGGTCACGCGCTCGAGCGCCAGCGCCGTGCCGATCTCCTCGGCATCGATCACCCATTGGGCATTGGTGAGGCGGATCGCGGGCGCGTCCACGCGGGTGGCCACGGCGAACATGGCCGAAAGGGGCGCCTCGCCCTGATAGCCCTGGAGGGCGATCCTGATGGCGCCGACCGGATCGGGCGTCTGCGCCGTCAGGGTGCGAGGCAGGAGATGCACGGGCTCTCCGGGGGCGGGCAGCACGGCAAAGCGTGCATTGGTGCCGCCGATGTCTCCGAGCAGAACAGGGAATGCGAACATCGAGAGAGCCTATCGTCCTTGTCTCACCCCGCCGGAGCGGCCACCCTTCAGAGCGCGTCTTCCCAGCTCCGGCTCAGGCGAACGGCGGAGTTGATGAGACCCACCATGGAGTAGGTCTGGGGAAAGTTGCCCCATAACTCGCCGGTCGTGAAGTCGGCGTCCTCGGAAAACAGGCCGAAGGAATTGCGCAGGCTCAGGATGTGCTCAAAGAGCTCCCTCGCCTCTTCCTTGCGCCCGATGGCGTTCAGGGCGTCCACGTACCAGAACCCGCAGATCATGAAAGCCGTGTGCATGCGCCCGAAATCGTCCTCCACATCATAACGCAGGAGAAGGTCGCCGCGGCGCAGGGTCTTGCCCACCGCATCCACGGTAGCGACGAAGCGCGGATCGTCCGGCTTCACGAAGTTGAGCTCGGAGAGCAGCAGCAGGGTCGCGTCGAGATGCTCTCCGCCGAAGGACGAGACGAAGGTGCCCGTCTGCGGATTGAAAGCCCTCTCGTCGATGATGCGGTGCATCCTGTCCGCATTCTCGCGCCAGAACGCAGCCCGGTCCTCGCGCTCCATGGCAACGGCGATCTTGGCGAGACGGTCGCAGGCCGCCCAGCACATCACGCTCGGAAACGTATGCACGGCCGCCTTGGTGCGCAGCTCCCAGGGCCCGGCATCGGGCTGATCGAACACCTGGATGGCGCGGTGACCGAGCTTCTCCAGATGCGAGAACAGGGCGCGGTTGCCGACCGGGCGGATCATGCGCTTGTCGAGGAAGGCGTGCACGGAGGCCAGGACGATGCTGCCATAGGCATCGTTCTGAATCTGCGTATAGGCCGCGTTGCCCACGCGCACCGGCCCCATGCCCCGGTAGCCCGCCAGGGCCGTGGCCTCGCGCTCCTCCAGATACGGGGAGCGCGTGATGCTGAACAGGGGCGGCATGTCCTTCTGGTCGGGAATGGCGTCCATGTCGTCGACGATGTTGGTGATATAGGTGAGATACTCCTCCATCGTCTTGGTGGTGCCCAGCCGGTTGAGGGCCTGAATGACGAAATAGGCATCGCGCAGCCAGCAATAGCGATAGTCCCAGTTGCGCTGCGTGTGCGGCGCCTCCGGCACCGACGTGGTGAGTGCGGCCACGATGGCGCCCGTCTCCTCGAAGTTGCAGAGTTTGAGCGTAATGGCGGCCCGGATCACCGCCTCCTGCCAATCGAACGGGATGGAAAGAGAGCGCACCCAATCACGCCAGAAGCCGATGGTGCTGTCCAGAAACTCGCGGGCGGTGGTGTCGGCCTCGGAGCGAAGCGGCTCGTCCTCGCCGAAGAAGAAGGAGATGGGCCGCTCCACCACGAACGGTCTTTCCTCGTGCACATAGGACACGGGCGCGTCCGTGGTGAGCCGCAAGGAGGAATGCGGCCCCACGAACCGCAGATGATTGCTGCCGCGGGTCGTGCCGGGGGCGCAACTGCCCCATTCGAAATGCGGCCGCAACCGCATGCGGATGCGCGGGCGCCCCTTGAGGGGCGTGACGCGGCGGATCAGCATGGGCGGTCGGAAGATGCGGTCGAAGTGCTTGAAGCGCGGTGCGAAATCCGTGATCTCGATGATGTTTCCAAAGGAATCCGTCATTCGCGAGACGAGGACGGCCGTGTTCGGAATGTAGCTCTGCTCGCAGCTGACCATGCCGACCATGTCGATCGCGAAGATGCCTTTCTGCTCCGCATCCGTTTGCCCTTCGGGACAATCGAGCAGTGCGGAGAAGACGGGGTCGCCATCGAACCGGGGAAAGCAGCTCCAGACGATCTGCGCCCGACGATCCACCAGGGCCGAAATCATGCAATTGCCGATGACGGCGAGATCCAGCGAACTCATCTGTTCAATCACCCACGTTGAAAGGAAGAGACCCATCCGATGCCCATCTGGACAGGCAATGTCGCAGATCGGCCGGCGTTCTCAAGCGAACCTTGGCAATTGTCTCGCCTGCCCCGATGCGGACGGACAGGCCACCCAGGGCGTTCACCGTCCTGAACCCGTTTTCGTCGGTCAGGTCGTCCCCGACGAAGATCGGGCGGCGGCCCTTGTAGGGCGCGGAGTGCATGAACCGCTCGATGACCTTTCCCTTGCCGGCGGCGGAAGGAAGGATTTCCGCCACCGACTTGCCGTGCTGCAGGCGGTACTCGCTGCCCAAAGCCTCCACCGCGGCATGGGCCGTCGCCAGGGCGAATTCCTTTTCCTGGGGCGCGAGGCGCCAGTGAAGAGCCACCGAACAGCCCTTGTCCTCGACCAGAACGCCGGCCTTCTCGGCAACCACTTCCTGCAAACGGCCGATCATCCGGCGCAGCTCAGGGTGCTCTTCCGGATCGCAGAGGTGCAGGTTGCCGGCAATGCGCTGCTCGAGGCCGTGCAGCCCCGCCATGTCGAACCGGTGAGGCTGAAGCTGGCGGTCGAGGAAGGCCACGGGCCGTCCGCTGACGATGGCGAGCGCGCCGCCGAGCCCCTCCTCGAGGCGCAGGAGAATATCGGGCAGAGCGGGATCCACCACGACGGCGTCGGGGCGCTCCACAATGTCCACCAGCGTTCCATCGAAATCGAGGAAAAGGGCGTAAGCCTCCTCCATGCCGGAAAGCCCAATGGAGTGATCATGCATTGGCGGCGGCCCGGTTTCTGCCAGCAGTGATCAAGCGCCGAATTCTCTGCCGCTTGCGCAGGCGTGAGGCAGCAAGCAGCATCTGCCCTGCCCAGCGATACACATTACGCTCTTTCACCTGGTCGCGCATCAGGCGCATCCGCTCGCGCTGTTCGGCCGGAGGCATCGTGAGCGCGCGATTGATAGCTTGGCCCATGGCATGAGCGTTGTAGGGATTCACGATCAGGGCTTCCGACAGCTCGCGCGAAGCGCCCGCGAAGGCCGAAAGGATCAGAACGCCTTCCTCGTCATCCCGAGCCGCCACGAATTCCTTGGCCACGAGATTCATGCCGTCGTGCAGGCTCGACACGATGCAGAGGTCAGCCGCCCTGAACAGCTCGAAGACCTCGTCGGGCTCATGATGCCGGATGAGAAGCTTGATGGGCTCGTATCCCTCGCTGCCATGGCGCTCGTTGATCTCACGCGCCAGGGCTTCGGCCTCCTCCTGCAGCTGCCGGTAATTCGCGAGCTTGCTGCGGGTCGGGGCCGCCACCTGAACGAAGGAGAAATTGCCGTGCCATTCAGGATGTTCGTTCAGCAGCGCGTCGATGGCCTGCATCCGGTCGAGGATGCCCTTCGTGTAGTCGAACCGCTCGATGCCGACGCCGATCCGCATGTCCAAGGGCAGCCCGAGCCGCTCGCGCACGGAGCGACGGCATTCCTCGACGGGCTGCTGGCCTTCCAGGGCCGTCGGCGGCCACTCGATGGAAATGGGATAGGGGCGGATCTGCGTTTCCTCGCCGCCGAACGTGACCGTGTCCGTTTCCCGGTTGATGCGGCTTTCCACATAGGAATCCACTGCGTCCAGGAAGTTGTTGCAATGGGCCTGGGTGTGGAAGCCGAGAATCGACGAGCCGAGCAGACCGTCGATGATCTCCTCCCGCCAGGGGCAGATGCCGAAGGTTTCCGCATTGGGCCAGGGAATGTGCCAGAACGTGACGATGGTCGCCTGGGGAAGCCTGTTGCGGATCATGCGCGGCAGGAGCGCGAAATGATAATCCTGCACCAGAATGATCGGGTCCTCGCGCTTGGCCTCCGCGACGATGGCGTCCGCGAATTTCTCGTTGACGGAGCGGTAGTACTGCCAGTCCTGCTCACGGAAGATCGGCCGCACGAAAGCGATGTGGCAGAGCGGCCAGAGCCCCTCGTTGGCGGCGCCGTAGTAGTAGCCGTCCTGCTCCTCGTCCGTCAGCCAGACGCGGCGGAGCGTATAGGACGGGTTGGCCGGGGGGACCGGCACGCGGTCGTTCGCATCCACCGTCTCGCGGTCCGCCGTTCCGCTGCCATGCGCGACCCAGGTGCCGCCGCAGGCGCGCACCACAGGCTCGAGAGCGGAGACGAGCCCGCTCGCGGGAATCTGCAGGGAGATGCCGCCGTTCTCCGCCCGGTTATGGATGTAAGGCTCCCGGTTCGAGACCACGATCACCTCGGAGCCCGACAGCTCGTTGGACAGGGCCGCCCGCAAGGTATCCGGGTTCCAGTCCGTATGGGCCGCATCGATGGTGCGCCGCGAGGATTCCAGCTCCTGGAGGACGTCCCGGATCTCCTGGCCGAGAGGAATGATGTTCTCCTGCTCCGGCGGACCCGCGGCGCCCGCGCGGGCGCTCTCCAGCGCCTGCCGGATGGATGCCAGCCATCGGCGCATGATGAACGCCGCGATCAGGGCCGCGAGGGTGGACGCTCCGAAGGCGACGCCGGCAAGAGCCAGGAAGAGATAGTTGCGGGCTTCCCCTCCCCGGCGGGCCGCATAGCTTAGATCATGCAGCACCACGAGATGCCCCTCCCGCCCGGATACGGCCAGCGGGAACGCACTCACCAGAATGTCGCGGCCCTCGCTGCTGATCGTGGAGAAGCTCACGGCCTCGCCCCTGGCGGCCTGGGCGCAGGAGAACGAGGGCGGCATGTTGCGCGTCGGCGCGCGCAGGCTCGCCCCATCGCAATAGCCGATGGCGAGAACCCGCTCGTCGGAGGCGATTCTCTCGAAGAAGCTGGCAAGCCTTGCCGCGTCTCCGCTCGCCAGGAGACCCGCGACCTGGTCGCGAGCGGAGTTGAAGACCAGATGAGATCGCAGTTCCACATCCCGCCGTGCCCATTGTTCGACGAAGGATGTGGCGAACGGGAGAACGGCCAGGATGACGATGGCCGCGACAAGCAACGCAATACCGCCGAAGCGAAAAATAATCCTCAAACCTCTGCTTCCTCACGATCCTCGAGACAATTCGGAGGGCTGAAGCCGCAACAGCCGAAAAGCTCGGTGTACTGCTTCTGTCCGGGGCTGCCGTGGGGGACCGCCCGTCCCTGTTATGGGCTTTTCTCCGGAACTTTCCAGGTTTGGCCTCAGACTGGACTCGCAGGCAATAAAAAACCGCACATGGCTGGGGGCCATGTGCGGTCCGAAAGGCAACCCTTAGGGGTCTCAATGCTCGCGGAAAGCGCGGGCGATCTGGTCCTTCATGGGCTTGAAGAAGTACTCGAACGGAGTGCGCTCGTTGACCTCGATGAAGACCTCGGCCTGCATGCCAGCGATGAGGTGAAGACCCTCAAGGCGCTTGATCTCCTCCTGCGGCAGCTCCACGCGGATCGTGTAGTAGGTCATGCCCGTCTGCTGGTCGCGGGACACGTCCGCCGAGATCCGGCTGACCTTGCCGTGCAGATCGGGCATCATGCGCGCGTTCGAAGCGTGCACTTTCACCGTGGCCTTCTGTCCCAGCTTCACCTGGTCGATGTCGTTGGGCAGGACCTTGGCCTCGAGCTCGAGCTTGTCGTTCGTGGGAACGATGAGCATCACCGGCTCGGCCGGGGAGATGACGCCGCCGATGGTGTGGACGTTCAGCTGATGCACGTAACCGTCGCTGGGCGCGCGGATGTCGATGCGCTTCAGCTGGTCCTCGGCCGCCACACGCCGCTCCGTGTACTCGGCGATCTTGCTCTGGATTTCGCGCAGTTCCTGCATCGCCTCCGCACGCATCTCCTCGTCGATCTGGATAATCTGGAACGAGGTTTCCGCGATGCGGCTTTCCGCCTGGGCCACGGCGGCAATAAGCTGGCCGCGCTGACCCTCGATACTGGCGGCATCGCGCTCGAGCGCGTTCAGGCGCGGGAGCTGCACGAGGTTCTTCTCGTAGAGCTCGCGAACGCCCTTGAGCTCTTCCTTGATCAGCTCGGCCTCGCGGGCTTTCGCCTTCTGCTGCGCCTTCAGACCCGCGATCTCGTCCTGCGACTGGGCGATGCGCTTCCTGAGCTGGTCCTTCTGGGCTTCCCGAGAGGCGCGGCGCGCCAGGAAGAGCGTGCGTTCCGAGGACATGATCTTCTGAACGGCGGGATCAGCGGAGCGGGCAGCGAATTCGGGCGGCGTCTTGACCTCGTCGGCACCATCCCGCTCAGCCTCCAGGCGCGCCTGACGCCCGATATACTCGTCGAGCTGCTTGGCCACGACCTGCAGGTTGGCGCGCGTCAGGGTGTCGTCCAGGCGGATCAGGAGATCGCCGGCCTCGACGCGGTCGCCGTCCTGCACCTTCAGCTCCCCGACGATGCCGCCGGTGGAATGCTGGATCTTCTTGACGCTGCTGTCGACCACGAACTGACCGCCGGCCACGACGGCGCCCGACAGGGTCGAGGTTGCCGCCCAGAGACCGATCGTGCCGGCGAACAGGGCGATCATCGCCAGGCCCGCGACACCGGACCGGCGCAGAACCTTCTCGTGCAACGAAGGCTTCTGGGGCTTCTGCATGACAATCATTTAACCAACCTCCCGCAGGCTGCCGGCCTGCGCCTGCGCCGGCTGCGCCCGTACCGTGGGGGCCTGTGCCGGAGCCGTATTGCGTTTCATCACGCCCTGCAGGACCTCGTCCCGCGGGCCGATGGCCCTGATCCGCCCCTCTTCCATGATAGCGACCTGATCGACCTGTCCCAGGGCGGCCGGGCGGTGGGTGATGACGATGACGATGCCGCCGCGCTGCCGGACGGAGAGGATCGCCTGGTTCAGCGCTTCGTCCCCCGCGCCGTCGAGGCTGGCGTTCGGCTCGTCGAGCACCACCAGGAACGGATCGCCGTAGAGAGCCCGGGCCAGGGCGACACGCTGGCGCTGGCCGCCCGACAGGGAGGCGCCGCTTTCGCCGATGCGCGTGTCGTATCCGTCCGGCAGGCCCAGGATCAGTTCATGGGCGCCCGCCGTCTTCGCCGCGGCGATGACGTCCTCCGGATTGGGGTTCGGATGGAAGCGCGAGATGTTCTCGGCCACCGTGCCCTCGAAGAGTTCCACGTCCTGCGGCAGATACCCGATGTGACGCCCGAGGCTGTCGGGCTCCCACTGGTCGAGGGCGGCGCCGTCGAGTCGGATCTCGCCGCGGAGGGTCGGCCACACGCCGACCAGAGCACGGGCCAGCGTCGACTTGCCGGAGGCGCTCGGACCGATCAGGCCTAGGCCTTGGCCTGCCTGGAGGCGCAGGGTGGCAGCCTGTACGATCGGGAACTGCGCACCCGGCGCGGAAACGTAAACCTCCTCCACGGACACGACCTGCTTCGGGGCCGGCAGCGGCATGCGCTGGCCCTGCGGCGGAACGAGGGTCATGATGTGCTGAAGACGGCGATAGGCCTGCCGGGAGGCGGTGAAGCCTTTCCAGTGCGCCACGGCGATTTCGATGGGAGCGAGAGCCCGCGACATCAGGATCGACCCGGCGATCATCAGACCGCCCGTCATCTGTCCCTCGATCACCAGGAGGGCGCCGAGACCCAGGATGCCCGATTGCAGGACCATCCGGAACACCTTGGCGAAGGCGCTGATGCCCGCTGAGGATTCGCTGACCGCGAGACCGTCGTTGACATGGCGGACATGGACCTGGTCATAGCGCTTGCCGAGATAACCCAGCATGCCGAGCGCGCGGATCGCCTCCGCGTTGCGGCGACTGGTTTCCGCCATGGCGTGACGCTCGGCGCCGCTCTTCGTCACCTCGTAGGACGGCTCCTTGCTCTTGACGTCCGTGTAGATGGTCAGAATGATGATGCACACGCCGCCGATCACGGACATGACGCCGATCCAGGGATGGATCATGAAGCAGCCAATCAGGAAGATCGGCATGAAGGGCATGTCGAAGAGAGCCGTAGGGCCCAGGCCCGACAGGAAGCCGCGGATCGTGTCCACGTCCCGGATCGGCTGCATGCTCTCGGACGTCTTGGCGCCCTTCAGGGGCATGGTGGCGACCAGATCGAACACACGGGGCGCGAGGATCTCGTCGAAGCGGGCGCCGATGCGGGCCAGCATCCTGCCGCGGAGCATGTCGAGACCGCCGGAGAGGGCATAGGCCGCCAGCGCGAGCAGCGAGAGGCCGACGAGGGTCGGGATGCTCCGGCTCGACAGCACGCGATCATAGACCTGGAGCATGTAGACCGAGCCGGTCAGGGCCAGGATGTTTACGACCGCCGAGAAAACGGCCACGTTCGTGAAGGACGGCAAGCACGCTTTCAGAGCGTCCTGAACCTCTGTGCTCTCTTCCCGATTCTTCGATGATTGCTTCATTATCTTCTTTCCATCGATGGTCCGGATTCCCGGCACACCGTCCAGTCCTGCACCACCATGTAAAGCTATACCCTAACACGAGACCAGCTGTCCTGCGACGGCTTTGTTCCCCTGCTTCGGATCATAGGAGCATTTAGCGGACACGGGCCGGTTTTCCCGGTGCTCGCCTAGCTCTAAGGATTTAACTCTTAAGGATGCTGATTAGCCCCAAATCGGCGCCTTCCGTTACGCCACTTTTTTTGTAACAATAATTCATATCAAAATGTCAACTAAAAACGCCGTCAGTCTTCGGTCCGGCTGCTCCTCCCCTTCGTTCAGGGAGGACGGATCACGGATCATTCGATCCAGCAGAACTCACCGATCCATTTTATGGTTAAGCGGATCTGGCCCAGAAATGAGGTCACATTATGGAAATCCCGGGCAGCCTCCGTCCTCTGCCAGCCACGCTGGCCCGAACCGGCGAACCGGGTGCGCGCAGGATCCATGACGGTTCGGCATAGCCTTGCGGCGGGGGTTGCCGCCGAGGATCTCATCGGCACCGCGCCCAGCCTCAGCGCGGAATGATGAGCTTGAGCCCGTAGACCAGGGCCGCAAAGGCCGCGAGGCTCGCGAGATAGATGAGCACGAACCAGAGCAGGCGTTTGTATCGCACCCGAAAGTGGAGACCGCCTTCGGGATCAGCCCGATGTTCATCGTCTGAAACGGCGCATCGTTCGGCGCCGAGCGATGCGTCCTGGCACGTCTCCGGCGGACGATGGATGTCCGCCCGCATCAATGATATCCGTAGCCGCCGCCCTGGATCTCCTCGGCCACCTTTCCGCGGAACACGTAATAGGCATAGGCCGTATAGGCGAAGGTGAGCGGCATCACGATCGCAAAGCCCACGAGCGCGAAGAGCTGGGAATCGACCGTATTGGCCGTATCCCAGATCGTCAGGTTCGGCGGCACGTTGAACGGAAAGAGACTGACGCCAAGCCCGAGATAGCCGAGCAGGAAGAGGCCGATGGCAAGGAAGAACGGGCGGTAGTGCCGCCCCTCTTCCAAGTCGCGCAACAGGCGATAGGCAACATAGGCCGTAATCAGCGGGATCGGCGCGAGAAACGCGATATTAGGCCAGGAGAACCAGCGGGTTTCGATCTGCCTGCCGAGGAATGGAACCCAGAGGGAGACCACGGCCATGGCGGCGATTGTCAGGATCAGGAAGCGCACGGCCATGCGCCGCGCCCAGATTTCAAGCTCGCCCGTGGTCTTCATCACGCACCAGGTCGCGCCGAGAAGACCATAGCCGAAGATGAGGCCGATGCCGGTGACGACGCTGAAGGGGGAGAGAAAGTCGAACGTGCCGCCGGTGAACTGGCGTCCGTCGTTGGCAAAGCCCTGCACGAAAGCACCGAGCACCATTCCCTGGAAGAAGGTCGCGAGCAGGGAACCGAAGAAGAACGCGTTGTCCCACAGGAATTTCGAGCGGTCGGACTTGAAGCGGAACTCGAAGGCCACGCCGCGGAAGATGAGCGCGATCAGCATGAGGATGATCGGCACGTAGAGCGCCGGCATGAGCACCGCATAGGCGACGTGGAATACCGCGAAGAGACCGCCGCCGCCGAGGATGAGCCAAGTCTCGTTCCCGTCCCAGATCGGCGCCACGGAAAACATCATCCGGTCGCGCCAATTCTCGCTGCGGGCCGCCTTGAACAGGATTCCGACACCCAGATCGAACCCGTCGACGATCACGTACATTGCGACGGCCACGGCGATCAGGCCCGCCCAGATCAGCGGCAGCCAGAAGGCGAGACCTTCGTATTCGTTGCCAAACCCGAACATGCTCCCGTCCTCCTATTCCGCGGGTTGCGCTTGGTGGCCGGGCTTGCCTTCGACGCCCTCGTCCGGCACGGAGAACGGACGCTTCGGCTTCTTGCCGAGATCGTCGCCGCGGATGTCCTCGATGGGATCGGGCCCGCGCCGCAGGAGCTTCGCGAGATAGTAGGAGCCGAACCCGAAGACGAAGGCATAGACGACAAGGAAGATGGCGAGCGACGTCGCGACCGCGCCCGCCGCTACCGGTGATACGGCGTCGGCCGTGCGCAGATGCCCGTAGACCACGAAGGGCTGGCGGCCGATTTCGGCCGTGAACCAGCCGAAGAGCACCGCCCCGAACCCCGACGGCGTCATCAGCATCGTGGCGGTGAGGAACGTCCGGTTGGCGAAGAGCGTCCCCTTCCAGCGCAGATACAGGCTCCACAATCCGATGCCGAGCATCGCGAAGCCCAAGCCCACCATGATGCGGAAGGAGAAGAACACCGGCCACACGGGCGGGCGGTCCTCGCGCGGCACCTCCTTGAGTCCGGGCACCTCCCCGTCGAATGCGTGGGTGAGAACCCAACTGCCGATCTTCGGGATGCCGATCTCGTAATGGTTCGTTTCCGCCACCTCGTCGGGAATGGCGAAGAGACGAAGCGGCATGTTCGACATGCGCTCCCAGTTGCCCTCGATCGCCGCGAGCTTGGTGGGCTGATACTTGAGAACGCCCAGGCCATGCAGGTCGCCGATCACGATCTGGACCGGCACGAAGATGGCGGCGAACCACAGGGCCATCGACAGGGAGCGGCGCGAGGCCGCGAGTTTCGCCTCCGGCGCATCGTGCGGATGGCGCAGGAGCATCCAGGCGGACATGCCGGCCACCGCGAAGGCTGTGGTGATGTAGCAGCCCAGCACCATGTGGGCATAGCGCAAGGGGAAGGACGGATTGAAGACGGCCTTGAACCAGTCGACCGGCACCGCCTTGCCGTTCTCGATGGCAAAGCCGTCCGGCGTCTGCATCCAGGAATTGGCGGAGAGGATCCAGAAGGCGGAAATGAGCGTGCCCAGGGCCACCATGCAGGTCGCGAAGAAGTGGAGACGGTCGCCCACCCTCTCCCAGCCGAACAGCATGATGCCGAGAAAGGCCGCCTCCAGGAAGAAGGCCGTGACCACCTCGTAGGCGATGATCGGCCCCAGGACGTTGCCTGTGAACTCGGAGAAGCGGGACCAGTTCGTGCCGAACTGATAGCTCATGACGATGCCCGAGACGACGCCGAGGCCGAAGGACACGGCGAAGACCTTGACCCAGAAGCGGAAGAGATTGCGATAGAGCGGATTGCCCGTGCGGAGCCAGTTGAATTCCAGCGCGGCGAGCCAGCTCGCAAGACCGATGGTAAAGGCCGGAAAGATGATGTGGAATGCGACCGTAAACGCAAACTGGATGCGTGACAGCATCAGGGCATCGAGTTCCATACCGCGTCCCTTTTAAGGTCCTGCCCTGGCTTTTAGGGCGCGGGCGGCATGAAACCAGAGGCCGTGGCGTTATGAGTAGTGCCGGCTCGGAACATAATCTGAGCGAAGCGGCCGCCAGCCGGTGCTGAGGCGCTGCAGGGCCTCGAGTTCGACCGGGTCGTGGCTGCAGAAAATCCGCACGTTGCCGGACGGGTCGTTCGCCAGCGCCCGCAGCCGGTCTTGATTGCGAAGGCGCATGCTCCGGTTTTCCTCCATCATCCGCTGATAGGCGAGCAATCCCGGCGTGCAGGACGGCTCCTCGTCCATTTCATGCCGATGGAAATACGCATCGCCCGCATTGAGGAGCCATCCCTCCGGGGTGTCGATGGCAATGCCTGCATGTCCCATCGTGTGGCCGGGCAGCGGAACCATCAGGATCTCGGGCGGCAAGCCTTCGAGATCACGCACGAAACTGAAGCCGAACCAGCTCTCCCCGGACGGATCGTAGAAGCGCCAGTCGCGCACCTCATCCCATTGCTCGGGGCGGTAGCGCCGCTGATGGATGAAGCCTTGGCGCACCTCCGCTTCCTCCGCCTCGGCGCGCAGCACGTGAACCGTGGCCCCGGGGAAATCCTCCAGCCCGCCTGCGTGGTCGAAATCGAGATGAGTCAGGACGATGTGGCGCACGTCGCGGGGCGAGAAGCCCAGGCTCTTTACCTGCTCCAGGGCCGTGTAGCGATGCTCGAGCCGGATCCGGTTCACATGAAGGAACAGGGGGCTGATCCGCCCATAGGGATCCTCCACGTCGCGCGAGCCGAAGCCGGTATCGACGAGCACCAGCCCGTTCCGGTCGGTTTCGACCAGCAGGCAATGACACACGAGCTGCCCGGTGATCCCGCGGCTCACCCCGTCCCAGAACCTTCCTCCCACCGGGCACATGCAGCCGCAATTGAGGTGGTGAATGCGCATGAGAAGCCTCGCCGAAGAGATGGGCGAGACCCTAACGCCCCAGATCAGGAAAATGTTCGAGATGCGGAGGATCCCGTCCCCGACCTGAGGCACGCGAAAGGCGGGAATGTGCTTGCCGTTCCCGCATTCATGGCGGCTACGACCATCATGTTGGCAAGCGCCAGCTCCTCCTCGGAGCGAGGGCAGACGTCGGCCCTGGCCGTGCATCCGGATGCCAGAAAGGCTTCATGCCGATCGAGAAACTCCCGCCCCAGCTCCTTTGCCTTCGTGCGTGCGAGGGCCTCGCCCCAGGCCTTCTTATAGCGGGTGCACTTCACCTCGACCCAGCTCGCCTCCTGCGCGACGGCCGATGCCGATCCGATGAGGATCGTCGCGAGAACGGCGAGCGCTTTCATCCAACTGCTCATATCGGCCCTCGGCTCGATCCTCGGCGCGGTGTGCGTGATGGAACACGCGGGATGATTCGGGTCAAGATCGGGCCTGGGCGAACATCGGTCCCCGGCATGCGCCGTCTCTTTCCGCGCCGTGTCCATCCTCAGCGTTGAGGCCTCCTCACGTCATCACCGGCCTTGGGCCGGTGATCCCGATCCGTCGAGCGCGCCTTTCCTGTCGAGATGGCCGGGACGAGCCCGGCCAAGATGCGCAGATGGGGAGAGCGCGAGATAAGCCGGATTGTCTAAGCCGCTTCGGGCCGGCCCCTGGCCTGCTTTCGATCCCTCGATGAACGACGGCTCTTTGCCGGCTTGTCCGCCTGCTTGTCCGCCTGCTCTTGGGCTTCGCGGGAAAGCCGCTCCTGCAGCAGGCTCAGCACCGCCGCCTCTTCGGGCCGGAGCGTAAATAGATCCTCGCGCAGCTCGGCTTCGATCTCCTCCTTGATCTCCAGAAGCAGGCTGCCTTCGAGATAGCAGTTGAATACTTCCGGATGCACATAGCACTTGCGGCAGATGGTGGGCGTATTGCCGAGGCGGGCGGCGACCCGCTCGATGGCAGCGCGGATATTCTTCTTCGCCTTGGCCTCGCTGTCGAACTGCTCGAACTCGGCGAGCGCCATGGCCGCGAGCACGGTGCCGGCCCATGTGCGGAAATCCTTGGCGGTGATGTCGCGTCCCGTGATCTCCTTGAGATAGGCGTTCACGTCGGAGGACGTGATCGACTGGCGCTCGCCCTCGTCGTCGAGATACTGGAACAGATCCTGCCCCGGCAGGTCCTGGCAGGCTTTCACGATCCTGGCGACGCGGCGGTCCTTCACCTGCAGCTTCCAGGTCTTGCCGCTCTTGCCCTTGAACTGGAAGCGCAGCTCGCTGCCGTCCACCTTTACATGCGGGTCGCGCAGGGTCGTTAAGCCATAGCTCTTGTTCTGCTTCGCGTAATCCTCGTTGCCGACGCGGATCAGCGTGTTCTCGAGAAGATGAACCACCGTGGCCAGCACCTTTTCGCGGGGCAGGCCGCGCTGGCTCATGTGCTCGCCGATGGTCCTGCGGATGGCGGGAAGGCCCTTGGCGAATTCGAGCATGCGCTCGTATTTGGTGCTCTCGCGGACCTCGCGGAACGCGGGATGATAGCGGTACTGCTTGCGCCCCTTCACGTCGCGGCCCGTGGCCTGGATATGGCCGTTTTCCCAGGGGCAGATCCACACGTCGGTATAGGCGGGCGGGATGGCGAGCGACCTGATCCTGTCGAGGGTGGCCTGATCGTCCACCTTCTTCCCGTCGGGGCCCAGATAGGTGAAACCCTTGCCCGATTTCTTGCGGCGGATGCCGGGCTCCTCGTCGGAGACATAGACGAGCCCCGCCGTTTCGGCGGCATCGCGCGGATCGACGACGGAGTCGGTGGAGGATTGTGGGTCCAGCAGCATGTCTCGCCTTGCCTTGAAGCAGAGGATCAACCGGGCTGTGCCATGCGCGGTTCCTTCCGCAGGCCTGCGGCAGACTTGTCGGCCCGCGCCTCCCGACGGTCGTTGCGGATCTTCAGGAACAGGATGGCGCCGCTCAGGCCCAAGCTCAGCAGGTTGAAGATGATGAGCGGCATGGCGCCGATCAGGAATCCGTAGATCGACCAGAGCGTGAAGGCGCTCACCGTCACCAGGTACATGCGCTTCGAGATCGCCGCCGTATCGCGTTCCCGCCATGCTTTCAGCACCTGCGGGACGAAGCTCGCCGTGGACAGAATCCCCGCAACCGTCGCCAGGATCGTCGGCAACCACTCGCTCATTCACGCCTCCTTTCCAGGCCGAATGCAACGGGCGGGAGAAATGGGTGGTTCCCTCGGCGGATCGAGACCGTTAGAACGAGACGTCCGTCTCACCCAAGGTTTCCCTTGCCGTCCGATCGTCCCGACCTCTCAGGCCGCAAGCTCGTCTTCGTCGTCACCGAGGACTGGTTCTTCGCCTCCCATTTCCTCCCCATGGCCCGCGCCGCGCGCGAATTGGGGCTCGAGGTGGCCGTCGTCACTCGCGTGCGCGCGCACAGGGAGGCCATCGAGGCCACCGGCGCGCGGGTGATCCCGCTTCAAGCCGAGCGGCGCAGCATCAATCCCATGACGGCCGGCTATGCGGCGGGTCAACTCGCCGCGATCCTGAAGGACGAGAAGGCCGACATCGTCCATTGCATCGCCCTCAGGAGCATCCTGGTCGGAGGCTTCGCCGCCACCCTCGCGGGACTCGGCCGCCGGGTCTATGCCCTCACCGGCCTCGGCTTCCTGGGCGCCCGGACGGACCGGATCGGGCGCCTTTCGCAGCGCGCCGTGCGGCTCCTGGTTCGCAGCCTGGAGACCCCGAAAACCCACTATCTCTTCGAGAACTCGGACGATCCGAAGCTCCTCGGCCTCGACCCGGCGGGACCGAAGGTCACCATCGTCGGCGGCGCCGGCATCGATCCGGAAGCCCTGGTTCCCTCTCCCCTGCCTGTGCAGCCGCCGCTGAAGGTTGCGCTCGTCGCGCGCATGCTCTGGTCGAAAGGGGTCGATCTCGCCGTCGAGGCCGTCCGCGGGGCCCGGGCGAAAGGAGCGGACATCGAGCTCTCCCTCTATGGAGCGCCCGACCCGTCGAACCCGAAAGCCGTTCCGGAAGAGACCCTGAGAGCCTGGGGCGCGGAATCCGGAATTTCCTGGCATGGGGCGACCCGGGACGTCGCCGCCGTCTGGCGCGAACATCATGTGGCCTGCCTTCCCTCCCGCGGCGGAGAGGGCCTGCCGCGAACGCTCCTGGAGGCGGCGGCCTGCGGCCGCGCCATCGTCACCACCGACGTTCCCGGCTGCCGCACCCTCGTCCGCGACGACGTGGAGGGGCTCCTCGTGCCGCCCGGCGATGCCCCCGCCCTCGCGGAGGCGCTCCTGTCCCTCGCCCGTGACCCGGAGCGCCTGGCGCGCATGGGCGCAGCGGCCCGCGCCCGGGTTCTCGACGGCTTCACGGAACGGGATGTAAGAGAGGGCGTCGAACGGCTGTACGCCTCCATGCTGAGCTCATGATCACCGACCCGGAAGCCTTCATTCTCGCCGAGACGCGGCTCCTGCCGGTGCCCCATGCGCCGGAGCTCGTCCTGCACGTGGCCGACGAGGCGACGGAGCTGTGGCAGCGCACCGAGGAGGAGCTGGGGGAGATCGGCCTGCCGCCGCCCTTCTGGGCCTTCGCCTGGGCGGGAGGCCAGGCGCTCGCCCGCTACATCCTCGATCATCCCGAGACCGTGCGCGGACGGCGCGTTCTCGATTTCGCGTCGGGCTCGGGCCTCGTGGCCATCGCGGCCATGAAGGCGGGCGCCGCCGAGGTCACCGCCTGCGACATCGACAGCTTCGCCATCGCCGCCATTGCGCTGAATGCCGAGGTGAACGGGGTCACGGTCATGCCCCTCCAGGCCGACCTCGTCGGGCAGGACCAGGGATGGGATACGGTTCTGGCGGGCGACATCTGCTACGAGCGGGATCTCGCCGCCCGGGTGACGGACTGGCTGTTCGGCCTCAGCCGGCGCGGGGCCAGGGTCCTCATCGGCGATCCCGGGCGCAGCTACCTTCCCAAGGAGCGTCTCGGCCGGCTCGCGAGCTACGAGGTGCCGGTGACGCGAACCCTCGAGGATGCCGAGATCAAGAAGTCGAGTGTCTTTGAATTTCGCCAAGAATAAGATTGCCCTACCCTCGATGCGGCGCCGGTTAGGCAGGACCCGTGGCCGGATCGATGCGGGCGCCTCGCCCCTGGCAGGCAAGACCGCCGCTTCCGGCCTGTCGAGCATGCCGCGCTTGACGGAGGAGGCTTTTGGCATCAGCTAAACGGCGACGGCCCTCAACTCACTGGCCGCCATGGATCACAGCATGTCTTTGATGTCCCCCTCTCCCGAAACCTCCCTTGACGGGAGCCTCGCAGGGCCCGCTCCGCGCCATCGCACGGTGGGGGTCCGGGTCGGCTCCGTCATGGTCGGCGGCGGGGCGCCGATCGTGGTTCAATCCATGACCAACACGGACACGGCGGATGTGGACTCCACCGTGGCCCAGGTGGCGGCCCTCGCCCGCGCCGGCTCGGAACTCGTGCGCATCACAGTCGACCGGGATGAGGCCGCAGCCGCGGTGCCGAAGATCCGCGAGAGGCTCGACCGGCTCGGGGTGGACGTCCCCCTCGTCGGCGATTTTCACTATATCGGCCATCAGCTTCTCGCCGACCATCCGGCCTGCGCGGAAGCCCTCGCCAAGTACCGCATCAACCCGGGCAATGTCGGCTTCAAGGAGAAGAAGGACCGCCAGTTCGCAGCCATCGTCGAGATGGCGATCAAGTACGGCAAGGCGGTGCGCATCGGCGCCAACTGGGGCTCGCTCGACCAGGAGCTCCTCACCCATCTCATGAACGAGAACGCGGCCTCCGCATCGCCGCGCGACATGCGCTGGGTGACCCGCGAGGCCATGATCCAGTCCGCCCTCCTCTCCGCCGCCCGCGCGGAGGAGATCGGCCTGGGGAAGGACCGCATCATCCTCTCGGCTAAGGTTTCCGCCGTGCAGGACCTGATCGCCGTCTACCAGGAGCTCGCCCGCCGGTCCGACTACGCCATTCATCTGGGCCTCACCGAGGCCGGCATGGGAACGAAGGGCATCGTCGCCTCCTCGGCTGCCATCGGCATCCTGCTGCAGCAGGGCATCGGCGACACGATCCGCTACTCGCTCACGCCCGAACCCGGCGGGGACCGGACTCTCGAGGTGAAGACCGCGCAGGAACTGCTCCAGACCATGGGCTTCCGCACCTTCGTGCCGCTCGTCGCCGCCTGCCCGGGCTGCGGACGCACCACCTCCTCCGTCTTCCAGGAGCTGGCACGGGACATCCAGAGCTGGATATCGACCTCCATGTCCGAATGGCGCCGCACCTATCCCGGCGTCGAGAATCTCAACGTGGCCGTGATGGGCTGCATCGTGAACGGTCCCGGCGAATCGAAGCATGCGAATATTGGCATCTCGCTGCCGGGCACCGGCGAACAGCCGGCGGCGCCCGTCTTCATCGACGGGAAGAAGGCAATGACCCTGCGCGGCCCGACCCTGGCGCAGGACTTCCAGAAGATCGTGCTCGATTACATCGAGAAGACCTATGGACAACACGGGCGCGACGCCGCCGAGTGAGGCGGCGGACGTAACCAGGGAACATCGAGTGGAATTCCGTTTTAAGCTCAGGCGCGATGTGCTAGAGAGCGCGCCGCGCCGGCAATGACGGCCGCTGCGCTTTTTTGAGAAGGGGCCGCCCTTCGTCGTTCGCAGAGTCATTCAACAAGGGCCGTCCGCGAGCACGTCCGCGAAGATAAGCACACATGGCAGAACAGCACGCTGTCGCCCCCGGACATGCGGATTCCGCAGTCCCTGAGGCTACCCTCCCGGAGAGCCACCACAAGGCGAGTTTCTGGACCCTCACCCTCGGCGCCATCGGCGTCGTCTATGGCGACATCGGCACCAGCCCGCTTTATGCCATGCGCGAGACGGTGATGGCCGCCACAGGCGGCCATCACGGCACCCCGGTTCCGCTGAACCGCGAATTGGTGATCAGCATCCTGTCGCTGCTGATCTGGGCTCTGATCCTCACGGTCACGGTCAAATACGTCGTTCTCCTGCTGCGCGCGGACAACAAGGGCGAAGGCGGTTCGCTGACCCTGGTGGCGCTCGCGCAGCGCGCCCTCGGCCGGCGAAGCCTGCCTGTCCTCATGATGGGCATGGCGGGGGCCGCCCTGTTCTACGGCGACGCCGCGATCACTCCGGCGATCTCCGTACTCTCGGCGCTGGAAGGCCTGAAGCTCGTCGCGCCCGCCTTCGAGAGCTACGTTCTGCCGGGTGCGCTGTTGATCCTCATCGCCCTGTTCGCCGTGCAGAGCCGCGGCACCGGGAAGGTCGCGGCGCTTTTCGGCCCGCTCACTCTGCTATGGTTCCTCACCATGGCGGCCCTGGGCCTGTTCCATATCGCGGACGATTGGGAGGTCCTGCTCTCGTTCAACCCCTATTACGGCGTATCATTCCTGGTCACACATCCGGGAACGGCCTTCGCGATCCTCGGCAGCGTCTGTCTCGCCGTCACGGGGGCCGAGGCGCTCTATGCGGATCTCGGCCATTTCGGACGGAAGCCGATCCGCATGGCCTGGGGCACCGTCGTGTTTCCGGCCCTGGCTCTGAACTATCTCGGACAGGGCGCCCTCGTCCTGTCGAATCCCGAAACCATCAGGAACCCGTTCTTCCTGCTCGCCCCGCCCTGGCTGCTCCTGCCGCTGGTGATCCTCGCGACGATCGCGACCATCGTGGCGAGCCAGGCCGTGATCACGGGGGCCTATTCGCTGACCCGGCAGGCCGTGCAGCTGGGCCTCCTGCCGCGCCTGGAAGTCCGCTTCACCTCGGAAACCCACCAGGGGCAGATCTATCTGCCCCGCGTGAACTGGCTTCTCCTGGGCGCCGTGGTCAGCCTCGTGCTGCTTTTCGGCTCCTCCAGCAGTCTCGCCAGCGCCTACGGCATCGCGGTCTTCGGCACCATGGTGGTGACGACCCTGCTCGCCTGCTTGGTAATAAGCCGAAGCTGGGGATGGGGACCGGTGAAGACAGCCATCGTCATGGTGCCCCTGCTGCTCATCGACCTCACCTTCCTGTCGTCGAACCTCGTCAAGCTCCTGGACGGCGGCTACGTGCCGCTGATCATCGCCAGCGTGTTCTTCGTGATCATGTTTACCTGGGTGAAGGGAACCCGAATCCTGTTCGAGAAGACCCGCAAGATCGACGTGCCCCTGCTCGAACTGGTGCAGATGCTCGAGAAGAGCCCGCCCCACCGGGTGAAGGGCACTGCCGTGTTTCTCACCAGCGACCCCGATACCGCGCCGGCCGCGCTTCTGCACAACCTCAAGCACAACAAGGTGCTGCACGAGAAAAACGTGATCCTGACCGTCAACGGCGCCGATGTCCCCCGCATGGAGGACGAGGACCGCGTCGCCATCGAGCATGTGGGGGACTCGTTCTGGCGCATCCGCCTGAGCTACGGCTACATGGAAACGCCCAACATTCCGCGCGGCCTTGCGATCCTGCGCAAGCAGGGCTTCAAGTTCGACATCATGGCGACGTCGTTCTTCCTCTCGCGGCGCTCGATCCGCCCCGCCAGCCAGTCCGGCATGCCCCTCTGGCAGGACAAGCTGTTCATCGGCCTCGCGAAATCCGCGAACGATGCGACGGACTTCTTCCAGATTCCCACGGGGCGCGTCGTGGAGGTGGGCACGCAGGTCACCGTCTGAGCCTCACAGCCCTACGGTTCCTGCGGCTGCGCCACCTGCCGGCCCGAAAGCGCCGGCAGCCCCGCGGGGCACCTATCCTTGACCGGAGCCGTGATTGCTCCTAACGACGCACGTCCCGTCGAGGAGCCCGTCTTGAACGCCACCCCATCCGCGTCCCCTTTCAGCCTCAGCCGCAGCGAGGCCGTGCTGATCGCCGTCACGATGATCTGGGGCGCGACCTTCCTCGTCGTCCAGAATGCGCTGAGCGTCAGCGGTCCGCTGTTCTTCGTGGGGCTTCGCTTCGGAACGGCGGCCCTCGCCATGGCGCTTGTCGCGGCGCCCGTGCTGCGCGGACTGACCTGGCTGGAGATGAAGGCGGGCGTGATGATCGGCACCGCGATCTTTTTCGGCTACACGCTCCAGACCTACGGCCTGCAATACATCCCCAGCAGCAAATCGGCCTTCATCACGGCGCTCTACGTGCCCTTCGTGCCGCTGCTGCAATGGCTCGTTCTCAAGAAGCCGCCGGGCGTCATGGCCTGGACCGGCATCGCCTTCGCCTTCGTGGGCCTCGCGCTCCTCGCGGGCCCCGACGGTACCGCCGTCGGGTTCGGACCCGGGGAGCTGCTCACGCTTCTGAGCGCCGTCGCCATCTCGGCCGAGATCATCCTCATCGGCGGCTTTGCCGGAAAGGTGGACGCTCGCCGCGTCACCGTGGTGCAGCTCGCCGTCACGTCGGTTCTCGCCTTCGGCCTCATGGCGCCCCTCGGAGAGCCGCTGCCGGAACCATCATGGCTTCTCGTCCTCAGCGGCGCGGGCCTCGGCCTTGCGAGCGCCGGGATTCAGCTCGCCATGAACTGGGCGCAGCGGACGGTCTCCCCGACCCGCGCCACTCTGATCTATGCGGGCGAGCCGGTCTGGGCGGGAATCGTCGGGCGCATGGTCGGCGAGCGCCTGCCCGCCGCAGCCCTTGTCGGAGCGGCGCTGATCATCGCGGGCGTCATCGTCAGCGAGATGAAGCTGCCGCGCCGGATCAAGAGCCGTCAGTCGGCGAGCGCCTGAGGTCGATCCGGGATCGGCTGACGCCCCTTCTCTCCTTCTCCATGGCCGTTACCTGTTCCGTCATGGCCGTCCTCGGAACTGATCCGGGAATCAGCTCGGCCATCCCGGTCGGGAATGCGCGGCATTTCACATGATCGCGGCCACCGGCACAGAGCCGATGATGCCGAGGTGGGAGAAGGAACAGGAGACTGACCTGCCTCAAACCTCGCGCTCGACCACGAAACGCACCGCCTCGCGCAGGATCTGCGCCTTCTCGCCGAATCCGGCGAGCGCGGCGTCCGCCTGCTCCACGAGCCGACCGCACTCGCGCTTCGCGCCCTCGAGCCCGAGCAGATCGACCAGGGTGGCCTTGCCTTTCTCCCGGTCCTTGCCCGTGCGCTTGCCGAGCGCCTCGGCGGAAGCCTCCCTGTCGAGAATGTCGTCGGCGACCTGAAAGGCTGCGCCCAGGGCGCGCCCGTATTCTACGACGCTCCGGCGCGCGCTCGCATCGGCCCGGCCCAGAATCGCGCCGGCCTCCACCGAGAAGGTGAGGATCGCCCCTGTCTTCATCATCTGAAGCCGACGAATCTCGGCCTCGTCCATGGCGACCGAGCCGTAGCGGCCCTCCGCCGAGAGATCGAGCATCTGCCCCCCGACCATGCCGCCGAGTCCCGAGGCCCGGGCGAGGCCCAGCACGAGATCGGAGCGCAAAGCCGGATCGGCATCGGTCTCAGGACTGGCCAGCACCTCGAAGGCCAGGGTCTGAAGCGCGTCGCCTGCGAGGATCGCCGTGGCCTCGTCATAGGCCCTGTGCACCGTCGGGCGGCCGCGGCGCAGGTCGTCGTCGTCCATGGACGGGAGATCGTCGTGGACGAGGGAATAGCAGTGAAGCAGCTCGACGGCCGAGCCCGCCCGCAGGGCCCCCTGACCTTCCGACCCGAAGAGGCGCGCCGCCTCGATGGTGAGAAAAGGCCGCAGGCGCTTGCCGCCCCCGAGGGCCGCATGCCGCATGGCCGCCATCAGCCGGGCAGGCCGCGCAGCCTCGCCGTGGCGGGCATTGTCTGCTAGCAAGGCTTCGAGAGTGGCTTCGACAAGCTTCGCGGTCTGGTTGAGCCGCGCGCTGAAAGTGCTGGTGGATGGCGTCATGATGAGCCCGAATGCGGAAGGGGCAACCGCTCCCTCCGAGGAGAGTGATAATGGACGAACGGGCCGGGGCTGGACGCTGCGGCCGGCACGGCCCCTGACGGCCGCCCGATTTTTCCGCCGCCTCGTCCAGGTCGGCCTTGGCCTCATTCTCTTATGGGTCGGGGCCGTCGTTTGGCTAGGGCTTTCGTACTGGGTCGTGCCGCCCGTCTCCACCCTGATGCTCGGCCGCTGGCTCACCCTCCAGAGCGCCGAGCGGACTTATGTCTCCCTCGACGAGATCTCCCCTCACCTGCCTCTGGCGGTCATGACCTCGGAGGACAGCCGGTTCTGCGAGCATCACGGGGTGGATTGGGAGGCAATCCGGGAGGTGGTGGAGGAGGCCGACGAGGACGGGCCCGCCCGGGGGGCCTCGACCATTCCCATGCAGGTGGCCAAGAACCTCTTCCTCTGGCCGAGCCGCTCCTATGTCAGGAAGGGACTGGAGATCCCGGTCGCGCTCTACCTCGACCTGATCTGGTCCAAGCGGCAGATGATGGAAATCTACCTCAACGTGGCCGAATGGGGCGAAGGGATCTTCGGGGCCGAGGCTGCGGCCCGCAAGTACTTCCGCAAATCCGCCAAGAACCTGACGCGCCGGGAAGCGGCCCTGCTCGCCCGGGCGCTGCCCAACCCGCTCAGGCGCAACCCAGCCCGCCCCAGCTCGCGCCTCAGGGCCCTGGCTGGGCAGCTTCAGGCGCGGATGGTGCGAGCCGCCCCCTACAGCGCCTGCCTGAAGCCGTGACCTGCGACCACGAAGAGCCTTTTCGAAGCGGAAGGGGCTAGATATTTCCTCCAAGACCTTGTATGAGGCGCAACCTCATCAAGTTTGAGATGTGAGCGTTCCCCGGTTGAGCGGGCGCTCCGCTTTTTGACCGGAGACGAGAAATGGCCGTTCCTAAGAGAAAAACGTCGCCCTCGCGGCGTGGCATGCGTCGCTCCGCCGATGCCTTGAAGGCCCCGACCTACATCGAGGACAAGGATTCCGGCGAGCTTCGCCGTCCTCACCATATCGACCTGAAGACCGGCATGTACCGCGGCCGTCAGGTCCTGAAGGTGAAGGCGGACGCGTAACCCGAACGCGGCATGCGAATAAAAAGCCGGCGCGCGATGCGCCGGTTTTTTTATGCCCGCAATCCCCAGGCCCCATCCTCGGACCCCTGCCCCAAAGCCTCTGATTTCTCATCCGTTTTTTAGGGTTCATTAAGGCTGAAGCCCGATCCTTGAGACTTCGGTTTGAACGGGGACGGGCGCAGCCTTTTCCTGCCCCGGCGTGTATTGGGTATCGTGAGGATTGGGCAATGGCGACGAAGCGGCCGGGCCGGGCGGGGATCTTTGAGGGAACACCCCGGACGTCACGCCGGCGCCAAGGCGTCGGAGCCTCCCCCCTTGCGCATTCCGGGGCCGCCTATTCCTGGGACGTCGTGTCCGATGCCCTGACCTGGAGCCCCAATGCCGCCGCGCTCCTGGGACTCCAGGCCCGGGACCTGCCGCGCACGGGCAAAGCCTTTTTCCAGCTCGTCGAACCCGGAAGCGGCACCGGCCGCAGCGAGGCCATGGCCGCGCGGTCCGGCTCGAATCGCAGCTTCGAAACCCGCTATGTCCTCCGCCTCGGACCCGATCAGGTGCTGGTCGTCGAGGATACGGGCCGCTGGCAGCCGGACAGCCAGGGGCGTCCCGCCTTCGTGCGCGGCCTGCTGCGGGCCGATGCGGGCTTTGCCCCGCAGGACTGCCTCCCCGCGCGGATCCAAGCCCGCTCGGGCCTGCTCGTGCAGATCCAGAACAGCGTCAACGAAGCGCTCCGCGTCTCCCAGACCTGCACCCTGATTGTGGGAGCGCTGGAAGGGGACGACGCGGACGCCCTGGACGTGATCGCCCGCAAGCTGCGTCCCATGATGCGGCGGCAGGACCATTTCGGTGCGTTGAGCCCGAGCCGCTTCACCCTCACCCTGATCGGCTGCCCGGCCATCGAGGCTCCGGACGCCATGAGGCGGGCGGCGGGGCTCCTGACGAACTGCTCCGGCACTCTGACCCTCGCGGCCGCCTGCGCGCCGGACCACACCTTCAAGGCCACCAAGCTGCTGCGCCTCGCCGAGCAGGCCCTGGAAGCGGCTCAGGCAGGCTCTGAGCCCTTCGTCCTCTACGATTCCCGCCCGGCCTCCCGGTCCGCAAGGCTCGAAAAGGCCTCCTTCGACGTGGTCGGCGCCCTCAACGACCGGAGCCTGACCCTGGCCTGCGCGCCGGTGGTGGACGCCCACAGCCGCGGCCCCGTTCTGAAGCAGGCCATGGCGGCCCTGGCCGGTCCCGACGGGCGAATGATCCCTCTCGGCGCGATCCCGGCCCTGGACGACGCCAACCTGAGCCTGCTCGTGGACGGGCGCATGCTGGAGCTGGCGGCGGAGCACCTCGCGGGTCATCCCCAGGAGCGCCTCGCCCTGCCGGTCGCGCCCGCGACCCTGAAGGATGCGGAATGGCTGCCGATGTTGGCTGCCCATCTGGGAGCGCGGCCCGGCATCGAGTCGCGCCTCGTGATCGAGGTTCCGGAGGCGGCCCTGGCCAAGGACGGAACGCTCGTCGGGCGCCTTCACGCCATGAAGGCCATCGGCATCGGCCTGTCGCTCTCGGGCTTCGGCCTGGGCCATGTGCCGCTCCCGAGCCTGGCCCACATGCCTTTCGACATGCTGAAGGTGGACGGCGTCCTCATCCAGCCCCTGAAGCGCTCGACCGAGGACCGGCTTTTCGTGCGCGCCCTCGTGGACCGGGCGCAGAACTTAGGCATCGCCGTCGCCGCCGAATGGGTCGACGACGAGGCGACCGCGCGCCTGCTCTCCGCCTGGGGCGCCGATTATCTGGAAGGAACCCTGTTCGGCGAGCCGGAAGCCGTCCTGCCGTCGCAGAGCCTCCGAGGGATGCTGAAGAAAGCCAGGGGCTAACCCATGCGTCATCCACGGCTCCGCGCCGGTGATCCCGATGACGCGAAGCGCCGTGCCTGCCGGACGCGGGCTGGGACAAGCGCTGCCCTGACGAGCGGGATGGACGAGGATTACTTCTCCGCCAGCTTGTCGAGCTTGGCCTGCATCTCGGCCATCTGACGCTTGAGGGCGTCGAGGTCGTCCGCCTCGTCGGCCTGCGGGGGCGCTTTCGGTGCGGGCATCCCCGCACCGCCCGGCGGAAACGGCGAGAACATGCGCATGGCCTCGGTGAAGAAGCTCATGTTCTTGCGCACCTGCTCCTCCATGGCCTGGAAGGCTCCCGGGCCGAAGGCCTGGGCCATCTGCTCCCGGAGCTTCTGCTGCTCCTGGGACAGGTTGTTCATGGAGAACTCCAGATAGCTCGGCACCAGGGCCTGCATGCTGTCGCCGTAGAAGCGGATGAGCTGGCGCAGCACCGTGACGGGCAGAAGGTTCTGCCCCTCCTTGTTCTCCTGCTCGAAGATGATCTGGGCCAGCACCGTGCGGGTGATGTCCTCGCCCGACTTGGCGTCGTAGACCACGAAATCCTCGCCCTGGCGAACCATGCCGGCGAGATCTTCCAGGGTCACATAGGCGGAGGTGCCGGTGTGATAGAGGCGGCGGTTGGCATATTTCTTGATGATCGTCGGCTTTTTTTCCGTCGCCATGTGGACCCAATACGCTCCTGCAGACCGGTGGCCGGGTTTCCCGCGAAGATCAGCGGCTTGCTCTGATTATAAGCCTTATGCCCCACGATCAAAGCGCCAAAAGTCTAAGGTCCGCATGACTGAGTTGCTCTATCCTGTCCTTGACATCGCACCGTCTGGGGCTTTGATCGAACCAGCCCTATCTTTTTGAGCATCCAGTCACAGGAGTGAGGAATGGCCCAGGACAGCATCGTCATCGTCGGCGCCGCGCGCACGCCGGTCGGCTCCTTCAACGGCGCCTTCGCCAATACCCCGGCCCACGAGCTGGGCGCCGTCGCCATCAAGGCCGCCCTCGAACGCGCCAGGGTCGAGGCCGCGGAAGTGGACGAGGTGATCCTCGGCCAGATCCTGACCGCAGGCCAGGGCCAGAACCCGGCCCGTCAGGCTGCGATGGCCGCGGGGATCCCGCAGGAGAAGACCGCCTGGGGGCTCAACCAGCTCTGCGGCTCGGGCCTGCGCACGGTGGCCATCGGCCTGCAGCAGATCGCCAACGGCGATGCGGGCATCATCGTGGCGGGCGGCCAGGAATCCATGTCGCTCGCTCCCCATGCCGCGCATATGCGCTCGGGCACGAAGATGGGCGATTTCAAGCTCATGGACACGATGCTCAAGGACGGCCTTATGGACGCCTTCCACGGCTATCACATGGGCAACACCGCCGAGAACGTGGCCCAGCGCTGGCAGCTGACCCGCGAGGAGCAGGATCTTTTCGCCACGGCCTCCCAGAACAAGGCCGAGGCCGCGCAGAAGGAAGGCCGCTTCAAGGACGAGATCACGCCCGTCACCATCGCCAGCCGCAAGGGCGACATCGTGGTGGAGCAGGACGAGTACATCCGCGCCGGCACCACCGTCGAGGCGCTCGCCAAGCTGAGGCCCGCCTTCTCGAAGGACGGCACGGTGACCGCGGGCAACGCGTCGGGCATCAATGACGGCGCGGCCGCCGTCGTGCTCATGACCGAAGCGGAAGCGCAGAAGCGCGGCCTGACGCCGCTCGCCCGCATCGCCTCCTGGTCCACCGCCGGCGTCGACCCGGCCATCATGGGCACGGGCCCGATCCCGGCCTCCCGCAAGGCTCTCGAGAAAGCCGGCTGGAAGGTGTCCGACCTCGAACTCGTGGAAGCCAACGAAGCCTTCGCGGCCCAGGCTCTCGCGGTCAACAAGGACATGGGCTGGGACCCCTCCATCGTGAACGTGAACGGCGGCGCCATCGCCATCGGGCACCCGATCGGCGCCTCCGGCGCGCGCGTCCTGGTGACCCTGCTGCACGAAATGGGCCGCCGCAACGCCAAGAAGGGCCTCGCCACCCTCTGCATCGGCGGCGGCATGGGCGTCGCCATGTGCCTTGAGCGGTAGGAAGGACGTTCCGACCGGCGGCGCTCCGGCGCCGCCCAAACAGTCAAGGGCGGCTTGCGCTTTCAGTGAAGCGCAAGCCGTTTTCGTATGTCTCGGAAGGCTTACGGGAAATGTCGGACCTACACCGTGCCAGGCCGCGCCACATGTATTAAGCTGATGGTGGAGGAACGGACCCACCGCATCAAGGATTCGCAGAAATCCGCACAGGAACGGCTTGAGGAAGGAAAAAGCATGGCGCGCGTTGCATTGGTCACCGGAGGCACTCGCGGCATCGGCGCCGCGATCTCGACGGCCTTGAAGCAGGCCGGATACAGGGTTGCGGCGAATTATGCCGGCAACGACGAGGCGGCGAACAGGTTCAAGTCCGAGACGGACATCCCCGTGTTCAAATTCGACGTGTCCGATCCGGCCGCCTGCGAAACGGGCATCCGGGCGGTGGAGGCCGAACTCGGCCCCGTCGACATCCTGGTCAACAACGCGGGCATCACCCGCGACGGCATGTTCCACAAGATGACCTTCGATCAGTGGTCCGCCGTGATCCGCACCAATCTCGATTCCATGTTCACCTGCACGCGCCCCGTGATCGAAGGCATGCGCGAACGCAGCTTCGGGCGCATCATCATCATCTCCTCCATCAACGGCCAGAAGGGTCAGATGGGACAGACGAACTATTCCGCCGCGAAGGCCGGCGTGATCGGCTTCGCGAAGGCGCTGGCCCTCGAAAACGCCAACAAGGGCGTCACCGTCAACGTGATCGCCCCCGGCTACATCGCCACCGAGATGGTGAAGGCCGTGCCGGAGGAGGTCCTGAAATCCAAGATCCTGCCCCTCATTCCCGTCGGCCGTCTCGGCGAGGCGGAGGAGATCGCGCGTGGCGTGCTGTTTCTCGCGAGCGACGAGGCGGGCTTCGTGACCGGATCGACCTTGAGCCTCAACGGCGGCCAGTACATGGCGTGAGACAAGGGTGCTCTCATCACGGGTGGCGCCCGCGGCATCGGCTACACCATCGGCGAGCGCCGCTGCATTCTCGAACGATTGCAGCGGCCTCAGTGCCGGCGTCCCGGATCGCGCAGTCAAGAGCGCCATGCCGCAGGAAGACGGCTGCGGCTCAATCCTCGGAGGGAACTGTTACAGCGAGAATGACGCCCACTCTCGCATGAGCTACAGCGCGGAACAACAGGTCCTGAACGGATCTTGGGATCCATCCCGGGATATGGCTCCCGAGGCGGTAGCCGACATATTCCGAGGCCAATGAGCGCGGGACGCTGCCGAAAGTCTTGGTCAGCATCGCCACGATATCCGTGCGACGATGATAATAGCAGGCCGTCTCGATCGTACGGGCAAGGTGTTCCGACCAGGCCGTGGAATCCTTCCCATGCCGGTAGAGACCAAGCCCGAGCCTGTGGGCCAGCCGCAGATACCGCCGCAGGAGCCAAGGGTGATGCTGAAGGCGGTGAGCGAAATAGACGCCAGCATGCCCTTCGTACCAAGTCTCTTTGACCGGGAAGAGAGCCATGAAGACCCCACCCGGCTTCAAGACGCGGCGGATTTCCGGAAGAACGGTTGCAGGCTCCGAAATGTGCTCGAGGACCTGGTTTGCGACCACCACATCGAAGCTGGCCGTCTCATATGGCAGAGAACCGTCAATTCGGCTGATCCGACCTTTCAGTCGTTCTGGCAGTCGCTCATACCAGCGCGTGTAGATTCCATCGAAAGTATCCACGCCAAAAATATCGAGTCCCTGCGAAAGACCGAGATCGACGATAGCCCCGCGGCCGCACCCGAAGTCGAGAACGCGGGGGTTCTCACTCTGGGCAAGGAGCCGGGCCATGGAAATTACGAAATCGTAATTCGCTGAATGGGTCATGACAGCCGGGCTCTAGTGGATCCTCGATTCACTGCCAAGCTCCTTTTCAGCGGCCCCCCGATCAGACCTCTCGCGACTGTACGCATACCCTGCTCGATCGGCAGAGGCTCTTCATTGTGCTTACAGGTAGCTCCGGCCTTCGCCAATGTGGACGTGCGGTCGCAACCGCCGATGCGCAGTTGAAAACGTGGGCATCGGATAAATCACAAATGCGGGTTCCACTTTTGGCCCCGATGCTCTAGTGGCGGGCATCATGACGACGCGCACCGCCACCACCATCGGCCTCATTGCCATCCTGCTCTGGTCCCTGCTCGCCCTGTTCACGGCGGCAACGGGCACGATTCCCCCCTTCCAGCTCAACGCGATGACCTTCCTCGTCGGCGGGCTCGTGGGCATGGGAAGCTGGGTCGCCCGGCCCAACGCCGTCAAGGCCTTGCGGCAGAAGCCGGTGGTGTGGGCACTCGGGATCGGCGGCCTGTTCGGCTATCATGCACTCTATTTCGCGGCGCTTCGCCTGGCGCCGCCGGCGGAATCGGGCCTGATCAACTATCTCTGGCCGCTCCTCATCGTGCTGTTCTCCTCGTTCCTGCCGGGCGAGCATCTGCGGCGCGCCCATCTCGTGGGTGCGCTTCTGGGCTTTACGGGCGTCATCGTGCTGATTGCCGGGCGCGGCGCCTTCGACGCGCGGACCGAGTATCTGCCCGGCTATGCCTGCGCCTTCGTCGCGGCCTTCGTGTGGGGCGGCTATTCCGTGCTCTCGCGGCGTTTCGGACAGGTGCCGACCGACGCGGTGGCGGGCTTCTGCCTGATGACGGCCCTGCTGAGCTGGGTCTGCCACCTCGCCTTCGAGACCACCGTATGGCCGGAGACGACGACCCAATGGCTGGCCGTGCTGGCCCTGGGCCTGGGGCCGGTGGGCGGAGCCTTCTATGTGTGGGACATCGGCATGAAGCGCGGCGACATCCGCCTTCTCGGGGTCGCATCCTACGCGACGCCCGTCCTCTCGACGCTCCTGCTCGTCCTTGCCGGCTATGCGGAGCCGACCCTGACGCTCGCGCTCTCCTGCGGCCTCATCGTCGCAGGCGCCCTGGTGGCGACGCTGACGCCTAGACGGACCGCCCGGGCATGACCCGGTGGGTGTAGCGGTAGGCGGTTGCGAATCCGAGCGCTCCGTAAAGGGAGCGCGCGACCTCGTTCTCCTCGCGCACCTGGAGATAGGCGCTGTGCGCGCCTTCCTGGCAGCCCCAGGCCATGAGGCTCGAGACGACGCGGCGCCCGAGCCCGATTCCGCGCAGATCGGGCGCGACGACGATATCGTAGAGCCCGACATAGCCCCGCTCCACGACGCCCAGCCCCCAGGCCACAGGCTTCTCGTCGAGGCTGAGCGTGGCGAAGGCCGCCGTCTGCCGGATGCGGGAGACGATCTGCATCAGGGTCTCATCGTCGGCCTTGTCGCCGCCATAGGAAGCCGTTGCCTCGCGTACCCAGTTCTTCTTGGCGCGGGGCTGTAGCTCGATCTCCGGATCGCGCTCGCAATCCTCCCTCCTGATCGATGCCACGAGAACGTGCGTCGGCTCGATCTCCTTGAAGCCGCGCAGTCTGAGCCGCTCGTCGGCATCCGCCGCCTCAAGCCCGTTCAGCCGGAAGGTGGGACGCACATTCGCCTCGACGAAGCGGGCGATCATGTAGTCGATCAGTTCCTCGTCGAGAGGCGCATCCGGCAGAAAGGGCGTCGCGGAATTGGCGCGCTTCGAATAGCCGTTGGCAAGACGCAGAATCCAGCCTTCATAAGCCTGATACTCGAACGAGGGCCAGGCATTCAGAAGCCGGCTTTCGAGTCCGATGATGAGGCTGTTGTCGCTCATGAGACCTGCGCTCCCGCCATCCCGCATCAGAACCTGTTCTTCCATTCCCGCAAGGCTTGGAAGACCTCCACGGGCGCAGCGCCCTCCTTATGAACGGTTTTCGCAAGCGCAGGCTCCCCGGCCCGCAGGAAGGGGTTCGTCATCCTTTCCGCGCCGATCGTGGTCGGCACCAGAAAGCGCCCTTCGGCCTTGGCCTGCTCGGCCTGCCCGGCCCGATCCTTCAGCGCGGCGTTGTCCGGATCGGCCGCCAGCGCGAAGCGCGCGTTCGAGAGCGTGTAGTCGTGGCCGCAATAGACACTCGTCTCGTCAGGCAGGGCCGCCAGACGCTGCAGCGTGCGCCAGAAGTCGGCATAGGTGCCCTCGAACATGCGCCCGCAGCCGAGAGTGAAGAGCGTATCCCCGGCAAACAGCACGCGATTCTCGTCGAACCAGTACGAGACGTGATCCGCGCAATGGCCCGGCGTCTCGAGGACCTGCGCCTGGAGCGTGCCCACCAGCACCCCGTCGCCCTCGCCCACCCAGAGATCGGCGCCCGGCACCGCCTCGCGCGCCTTGGCGGGTGCGACGACGCGGCAACCGGTGCGCCTCTTCAGGCCCTCGACGGCCTGCACGTGATCGCTGTGACGATGGGTGACGAGGATATCCGTGAGGCGCCAGCCCCTCTCGGCCAGGGCCGCGAGGATCGGCCCCTCCTCCGGCGCATCGATGGCGGCGCACTCGCCCGTCTTGGGATCGTGGATCAGGACACCGATATTGTCCTGCAGGCAGAGAAAGGCGTGAATCTGGGCTGACATCGCGGAACCTTGTCTTGATGCTCCGGGAGCGATCATGGAACAGTCAACTAGCGCATCATGCGGAAAAGTGGACCCACTTTTACCCATGAACGATCCGCGGGCCAAACCCGATCCCGGTCCATCACCATGCGTTGTCCGCATGGATCGAAAGACATCCTGACGAGGCCATGAGCATCGACATCACCGATCTGCGCAGCTTCTACGCGAGCCCCCTCGGGGCCGTGACGCGCCGCTATGTGGGCCGGGCCATCGACCGCTTCTGGGGCCCGCTGACGGGCCTGCGCGTACTCGGCCTCGGCTATGCGCCGCCCTATCTCTCGACCGCCAGAACGGAGGCCGAGCGGACGATCGCCTTCATGCCCGCAAGCCAGGGCGTGGTGAACTGGCCGAGCACCGGAGTTTCCGCCTCGGCCCTCGTGGACCCGCTGACGATGCCCCTTCCGGAGGCCTCCATCGACCGGGTGCTCGTGGTGCACGCCCTCGAGACGGTGGAGAGCCCGAGCGAGCTCCTCCACGAGATCTGGCGCATCCTCACGCCGGGCGGCCGCATCATCATGGTGGCTCCGAACCGGCGGGGCCTGTGGGCGCGGATGGACACCACCCCCTTCGGCTACGGTCAGCCCTACAGCCGCTCGCAGCTCAAGAGTCTCATGCGGCAGACCTGGTTCTCGCCGGAGGGATGGGCGGAGACCCTCTACGTTCCACCCCTCGCCAGCCGGCTCGTGCTCGGCACGGCGCAGGCCTGGGAGAGCATCGGATCGGGATTTTCCCTGCCCTTCGCGGGGCTTCACATCGTGGAGGCGACCAAGCAGCTCTACCGCCCCGGCACGGTCATGGCCGTGCGCCGCTCCCGCCGCACGGTCCCGGTTTTCGTACCGGCGACGGCATCGAGGATCGGAACGCCTCCTTGATTTTGCCGGGTTTTGGGGGAGTAAGACCGGCCCCAACTTGACTTGAGAGCCCTAACTCGCCAGTGTCCGCCCCCATCGGCGAGGCTGTTCGGTCACCCTGGCCTTCATTTTCCATAGAGTCTGATGCGCAGTTATCTCGATTTTGAAAAGCCCGTCGCCGAGCTCGAGGCGAAGGTCGAAGAGCTCCGCGCCCTTGGCGAGAACCGGGACGCCGTCTCCATCACGGAGGACGTCTCGCGTCTGGAAGCCAAGGCGGCGGACGCCCTGAAGGATCTGTATTCCAAGCTCACCCCCTGGCAGAAAACCCTGGTCGCGCGCCATCCGCAGCGGCCCCATTTCGTCGATTACTGCGCCGGCCTGATCACCGAGTTCACACCGCTCTCCGGCGACCGCAAGTTCGCCGAGGACGAGGCCATCGTCGCGGGCTTCGGCCGCTTCCGGGGCCAGCCCGTCTGCGTGATGGGCCAGGAGAAGGGCCACAACACGGAAACCCGCATCCGGCACAATTTCGGCATGGCGCGCCCCGAAGGCTACCGCAAGGCCGTGCGCCTGATGGAAATGGCCGACCGCTTCGGCCTTCCGGTGCTCTCCTTCGTGGACACCGCCGGCGCCTATCCCGGCATTGAGGCGGAGGAGCGCGGCCAGGCCGAGGCCATCGCCCGCTCTACCGAGATGCAGCTCGGCCTAGGCGTGCCGAACGTGTCGATCATCATCGGCGAAGGCGGCTCGGGTGGTGCGATTGCGATCGCCACGGCCAACAAGGTGCTGATGATGGAGCATGCCATCTACAGCGTGATCTCGCCGGAAGGCGCGGCCTCGATTCTCTGGCGCGACGCGGCCCGCGCCCAGGACGCCGCCACCAACATGAAGATCACCGCCCAGGATCTCCTGCGGCTCGGCATCATCGACGGCATCGTCACCGAGCCGGTGGGCGGCGCCCACCGCGACCCCGAGGCCGCCGTCCAAGCCGCGGGCAACGCCATCGAAGAGGCGCTCCACGACCTCGGCAACATGGGTCCCGCGGAGATTCGGGACCACCGGGCCGAGAAATTCCTCAACATCGGCCGCAAGCTTTAGCGCCTCGTCCGGAGAACACGGCGGCTTTCCCTGTCATGGCCGGGCATGTCCCGGCCATCCCGATCGGAAAGGCGCAGCGCTCTCCGCGTCGTTACCACCGGCACAAGGCCGGCAATCGCGAGAAGGGAGCTGGCTCTACCGTTCACCCGGCCAGGCTCCCCTTACCTCCCTCTTCCCGCCAGGGGGAATAATCCTGCCGCCCTGCCGCTTTTCCTTCTCCGAAGAGATCCCTCTTCGGGAGAATAAGCCCAGCAATAAATTCCCTCCAGGGAGGTGCATTTACCTCGCTTTAACCATGACTCAGTCACAGCCCCGCTTGCAGTAAGATGCAGTTAAGGCTAACGGTTTAGGGATCAAGGGGAACTGTCGGGCATAGAGCCTGCAGATCAGAAATGCGGGGTCCCCCATGTTGAAGCGTATCGCATTGGCCGCGAGCCTGGCGCTCGCGCTTGCTGCCTGCCAGGACGAAAATCTCGCCCGAGGCTCCACACGCCACCTTGTACCGATTCCGCCAGCCACCATGGCGCTCATGTCCACCAAGGGCATGTCCAAGAGCGATCCCATCCTGATCCGGGCCTACAAGAAGGAATCGGAGCTGGAGATCTGGAAGCGCGGATCAGACGGCAAGTACGCCCTGCTCAAGACTTATCCCGTCTGCCGCTGGTCCGGCCAGCTCGGCCCCAAGACCCGTGAAGGCGATCGCCAGGTGCCGGAAGGCTTCTACACGGTCACCCCGGCGCAGATGAACCCAAATTCCGCCTATTACCTATCGTTCGACACCGGCTACCCGAACGCCTATGACCGCTCCTTCGGCCGCAACGGCGGGGACATCATGGTTCATGGCTCGTGTTCCTCCCGTGGCTGCTTCGCCATGACGGACCAGAACGTCGCCGAGATCTACGCGATCGCTCGCGAGGCTTTTGCCAGCGGCCAGCGCGCGTTCCAGTTCCAATCCTATCCGTTCCGGATGACGGCGGAGAACCTGGCCAAGCACCGGCTCGATCCGAACATCGCGTTCTGGAAGAACCTGAAGGAAGGCGCCGATACCTTCGAGGTGACGAAGGAAGAGGTGCAGGTGGCGGTGGCCAACCGGCGCTACCATTTCAATGCCAGTCCGGAGGTGGCCTCGGCCGTGGCGCAGAAGCAGGCTCAGGATGAGCAGAAAGTGGCCGAGCTCGTCGCCAAGGGCGTGAAGCCGATCAAGCTCGTCTATCACGACGGCGACACCCACGAATCCTTCCGCACGGCGCTCGCCAACGTCTCCGGCGTGACTGACAGCAAGCTCGGTTATGTCAGCCGCACCGAGGGCATCGCCTCCGGCCCGCGCCAGATCGCGCTCGACGACAGCGGCCGCGAGGCGATCGAGACGCCGTCGACCGCCTTGGCCTTCGCCTCCATGAGGGAAGAGCCCGCCGACGCCGTGCAGCCCAGGATCGCGGCAACCCAGCCGGCGGCGGCCGCCGCCTCAGTGCCGGCCTCGGAGGAGACCCCCTTCTACAAGAAGATGTTCGGCAACGTCGCCGATCTCTTCAGCGTCTCGTCGCAGCCTGCCGAGACGGTCCTGACCGCACCAGCCGCGGCTCCCGCAGCCGCCGGGCCCCCGGCCAAGACGCAGAAACGAGTCGAGACCTCGACAGGCGTGAAGGTGGCCCAGGTCAGGAACTGACGATCGCCACAGCGAGATCCCGAAGGCCCGCCGTTCCGGCGGGCTTTTTGTTGGCGTTTCGGGTCTGCGAAGGACTGACCGGGCAACTTCCGGTTCCCGAGCGAATTGACGGCGGGAGGTCCTGCCGTGCTCGACGATTCAACCCCCATCACACTTCCCAGCCCCCTGCTGCATCGGATCGACAGCTTCGCCCGGTCGCTCCTCCAGCCGGTCCAGGCATTCGATTTTTCGACTCCCCGTTTTGAAGCCGCCCTGGTGCCGCCGGAATCCGTTTCCTGGCGAATCTTCAAGAATCCCGTCTCCGTTTTCGTCGGCGGGGTGGCGGCGGTTCTGCTCGAATTCGGGGAGCCGCGCGTGCGGGACGGCATATGGCAGCACAGCAGCTTCCGGACGGATCCGCTCACCCGTCTGCAACGGACGGGCCTTGCCGCCATGGTCACGGTCTACGGCGCGCGCAGCAAGGCGCAGGCCATGATCGCGGGCGTGGTCCGGCGGCACGACCGCGTGGCCGGACACACGCGCGAGGGCGAACCGTACCATGCGAACGACCCTGAGCTGCTCGACTGGGTTCAGGCGACGGCCGGCTTCGGCTTCACGGAGGCCTACCACGCCTATGTGAGGCCCCTGAGCGGCGAGGAGCGCGCGTCGCTGCTCGTGGAATCCGTCCCGATCGCGCGGCTCTACGGAGCCGTCGGAGCTCCTTCGTCGCAAGCCGAGCTCGATGCGCTGTTCGAGGCCATGAGGAGCAGGCTCGTCCCCTCGCCCGTCGTGCTCGAGTTCCTGGAGATCATGAAGCGGGCCCCGATCCTGCCGGCACCGGCGCGGCCGGCGCAGACAGTGCTGCTCAAGGCCGCAATCGCGATTCTGCCGCCCTGGATCCGCAGACGACTTGGTCTCGGACCGGACTGGATTGTCAATCCGATCGAGCGCACCTTCGTCCGCGCCACGGCCAAGGCGGGCGACCGCCTCGTCCTGCCGTCATCCCCCGCCGTGCAATCCTGCCGCCGCCTCAGGCTGCCGGACGACTATCTCTATCGGAGCCAGGATCGCTCCACACGATAGCAGATCGTGCATTCCTGCATCCGGCATTGCCCTCATGGTCGGGCCGGCCGTCCCGGTCGGAGGTGCGCGGCGCTGAGGGAAGCGGGATCACCGGCACAAGGCCGGTGATGACGGGGTGAGAGCGGATGGCGAGGCGAGAGGAGGCGAAGGCGACCCGCCCTCGCTCAAAGAGCATCCCGAAAAGCAGAAAGCCCGCCGGTTCGGCGGGCTTTCTCATTTCATCCAGGCTCTCGCGCTAGGCCACCAGCTGGCCGTGGCAGTGCTTGAACTTCTTGCCCGACCCGCAGGGGCAGGGTTCGTTGCGGCTGACCCGCCCCCAGGTGGAGGGGTCGTTCGGGTCGCGCTGCAGGCCCGTGACCGGGTTGATGGACGTCGCGGCGAAGCCTTGGGCTCCGCCCTCTCCGAAGGCCGCGCCCTGGGGCATGTCGAACTCGTTCTCGCCGGTGGCGGGGTCGAGGTGCTGCGGGAACATGGGCGGCAGCGGCTGCTCCTCGGGCTGCTGGAACACCACCTGAATGCGCATGAGCTGGCCGGTCACCTGCTCGCGCAGATGCGCGATCATGGTGTTGAACAGCTCGAAGGCTTCCGACTTGTACTCGTTGAGCGGATCGCGCTGGGCGAGGCCGCGCCAGCCGATCACCTGACGCAGATGGTCGAGGGTGACCAAGTGCTCGCGCCAGAGATGGTCGAGGCTCTGCAGCAGAACCTGCTTCTCCACGTAGTTCATCACTTCCGGAGAGTTCGCTTCCACGCGCTGCGCATAGGCCTCGTCGGCGGCCTTGGTGATGCGCTCGCGGATCTCGTCGTCCGCGATGCCCTCCTCCTTCGCCCATTCATCGACCGGCAGATCGAGGTTGAGGAAGTTGGCGACGTTCTGCTTAAGACCCTGAACGTCCCATTGCTCCGCATAGGCGTTCTCGGGGATGGCGCGGGCGACGATGTCCTCGATCACGCCGTGACGCATATCGTCGATGGTCTCGCGTACGCTCGCTTCCGCCATGAACTCCTTGCGCTGCTCGAACACGACCTTGCGCTGGTCGTTCATGACGTTGTCGTATTTCAGGATGTTCTTGCGGATGTCGAAGTTGCGCGCCTCGACCTTCGCCTGCGCGCGCTCGATGGCCTTGTTGATCCATGGGTGGATGATGGCCTCGCCCTCCTTGAGGCCGAGCTTCTGCAGCATGCCGTCCATGCGGTCGGAGCCGAAGATGCGCATCAGGTCGTCCTGGAGCGACAGGTAGAACTTGGACCGGCCCGGGTCGCCCTGGCGGCCTGAGCGGCCACGCAGCTGGTTGTCGATGCGCCGTGATTCATGACGCTCTGTGCCGAGCACGTAGAGGCCGCCCGCCGCGAGCGCCTTTTCCTTGAACATGGCGACTTCGTCGAGGATCTCCTGCTCGCGGCGCGCGCGCTCCTCGCCCTCGATTCCGGCGAGCTCGCGCTCGATGCGCATCTTAGCGTTACCGCCGAGCTGAATGTCGGTGCCGCGGCCCGCCATGTTGGTGGCAATTGTGATCGCGCCCGGCACGCCCGCCTGCGCGACGATGAAGGCCTCCTGCTCGTGGAAGCGGGCGTTGAGCACCGCGAAATGCTTGGTGCCGCGACCGGCGCGCGCATCCCTGTAGAGCGGTTCGAGCGCCTGCGGATTCTCGAAGTCGATGAGCTTGTAGCCTTCCTTGATGAGGAGGTCTGCGAGATATTCCGATTTCTCGATGGAGGTGGTGCCCACCAGGATCGGCTGGCCCTTGGCCGAGGACGCCTCGATGTCGCGGATGACCGCCTGGTAGCGCTCCTCCATCGTGCGGTAGACCTCGTCATCGTCGTCGATGCGCGCCACGGGACGGTTGGTGGGGATCTCGACCACCTCAAGGTTGTAGATCTCGAGGAACTCGTCGGCCTCGGTCGCCGCCGTGCCGGTCATGCCGCCCAGCTTGCCGTAGAGGCGGAAGTAGTTTTGGAAGGTGATGGAGGCGAGGGTCTGGTTCTCCGGCTGGACCTGCACGTGCTCCTTGGCCTCGAGCGCCTGGTGCAGGCCCTCCGAGTAGCGGCGGCCCGGCATCATGCGTCCCGTGAACTCGTCGATGATCACCACCTCGCCGTTGCGGACGATGTAGTCCTTGTCGCGCTGGAACAGGGTGTGGGCGCGCAGCGCCTGGTTCATGTGGTGAACGAGGGTGGCGTTCTGGGCGTCGTAGAGGTCGCCTTCCTTCAGGAGGCCCTCGGCGCGCAGCAGCTCCTCGATCTTCTCGGTGCCCTCTTCCGTGAGAGCCACGGAGCGCTGCTTCTCGTCGACCTCGTAGTCGCTCTTGTCGAGGCGCGGGATCACCTTGTCGATGGCATTGTACAGCTCGGAGCGGTCGTCGAGGGGACCGGAGATGATGAGCGGCGTGCGCGCCTCGTCGATGAGGATCGAGTCCACCTCGTCCACGATGGCGAAGTTGTGTCCGCGCTGGACCATCTGCGCCATCTCGTACTTCATGTTGTCGCGCAGATAGTCGAAGCCGTATTCGTTGTTGGTGCCGTAGGTAATGTCGGCGGCATAGGCCTGAGCGCGCTCGGCGTCGTCGAGGCCATGGACGATCACGCCCACGGAAAGGCCGAGGAAGCGGTAGATCTGACCCATCCACTCGGCGTCGCGGCGGGCGAGATAGTCGTTCACCGTGACCACGTGGACGCCCTTGCCCGCAAGGGCGTTCAGGTAGACCGGCAGGGTCGCCACAAGGGTTTTGCCCTCACCGGTGCGCATTTCTGCGATAGAACCTTCATGGAGCACCATGCCGCCGATGAGCTGCACGTCGAAATGACGCTGGCCGAGGGTGCGCTTGGCGGCTTCACGGACCGTCGCGAAGGCCGGAACCAGGATGTCGTCCAGGGTCTTTCCGGCGGCGAGCTGGGCCTTGAACTCTTCCGTACGGGCGCGCAGCTCGTCGTCGGAGAGAGCCTCCAGCTCGGCCTCCATCGCGTTGATGGCCGCGACCTTGGGCCGGTAGGACTTCAGCCGGCGATCGTTGACCGAGCCAAAGATTTTCTTCGCGAGAGAACCGAACATCGAGAGCCTTCGAAAATTCCAGAATCCAGGAGATAAGGGGCGTTGAGGCCGCCTTATAGACCTAATTATGCGGAAGCGCATCTTAAAGACCGAGCCTGAACAGCGCAGTCCGGCCTCCGCAAGCGGGCCCGAGAATAGGGCCACGCTCGGCAGGATGCTGTGACATAAATATGCCATCGCTTGCAAACGTAAACGGGTTGAGCCATCTGATCTCAGCTGTCCGTGGGCTCTGTCAGCCCACTAGAGGATCTGACATGTCTGCACTCTCGGTACGTAAAAGCCTTCTCGCCCTCGGCACCGCCCTGCCTCTGATGGCAGGAGCCGCTCTGGCCCAGACGCCCCCGGCCCAAACGCCCCCGGCTTCGTCGCCCGCCACCTCGCCGGCCGCCGTGCCCGCCGTGGATCCCTCCAAGGTGGTCGCCCGGGTAAACGGCATCGAGATCACGGAAGGGGACCTGGCCATCGCCGCCGAGGACCCGGCCCTGCAGATGCCGAACGTGCCCGACGAGCAGAAGCGGGACCTGTTGACCGGTTACATGATCGACCTGAAACTCGGCGCCAAGGCGGCCGAAGCCGCCAAGATCGGCAGCAGCGCGGACTTCGCCCGCAAGCTCGCCTACAACCGGGACAAGACCCTGCTTGACGAGTACCTCGACCAGACCGCCAAGAAGGCCGTGACTCCGGAAGCCGCCCGCAAGCTCTACGACGAGACCGTCAAGAGCCTCCCGGCCGAGCAGGAGGTTCGCGCCCGCCACATTCTCCTGGACAGCGAGGAGGAGGCCAAGAAGGCCGCCGAACGCGTGAAGGGCGGCGAGGACTTCGCCAAGGTGGCCGGGGAGCTCTCCAAGGATCCCGGCTCCAAGACCGACGGGGGCGACCTCGGCTTCTTCACCAAGGACCGGATGGTCGAGCCCTTCGCCGAAGCCGCCTTCAAGCTTGAGCCCGGCCAGATCTCCGAGCCGGTGAAGAGCCAGTTCGGCTGGCACGTGATCAAGGTCGAGGAGAAGCGCACCAAGCCCGCGCCGAGCTTCGAAGAGACGAAGGATCAGGTCGAGGCCTATCTCGGTCGCAAGGCGCAGCAGGACCTCATCATGAGCCTGCGCAAGGACGCCAAGATCGAGCGCCTGGACGACAAGGGCAACCTCGTCGAGCAGAAGCAGCCGTAAGCCGAAACGGTAAGCCGCGGCTCACAGCTTCGAAGGGCGGCCCTGAGGGCCGCCTTTTTTCATTGTGGCCCCTCCTGCCCGCGCACCTCCCATTGTATGGCCGGGCGTGTCCCGGCCGCCTCTAACCCGGAAAGCGCTGCACCTCACAGGCGTCGATCTCCGGCACGAGGCCGGTGATGACGAGCGAGATCACGAAGGCAGGACTGCCGTTACTTGTTCGTCCGGCCCATGCGGCCGGGATCGACGCCGCCCTCGCGGTTGGTCTGGTTCTCCACATCGCCCTGAAAGGTCGAGCCGCCGTCAAGATCGCGCGGATCCTCACCCGACATGGTGGTGCCTTTGGAGCGTCCGATTCCTGGATCGACCTCGAGGTCGCTGCGCGGCCGCTCCTCGGGCTTGGTCTTCGGGTGCTTGCCCGTCATGAATGCCTCCATTGCCTGCTGACCGGGTCAACGAGGACACAGCCGACGCGTTCCCGGCCATCTGCAGCCGTGCTTCGTGCAGCTTTGACTTGACAAAAAGCCTTAAAAAACCGCAGGTCGCGGTTCCTAACACTGTTCCATCCGCTCACCGTTGAGACTTTGCATGTCCCAAACCGTGTCTCCGCTCGCGCCTAAGACATTTCCCAGCCTTCCCGCCATCGACGGCGTCCGGCTGGCAACCGCGGAGGCCGGAATCCGATACAAGAACCGGACGGACGTACTCTACGTGACCCTGCCCAAGGACACGGCGGTGGCAGGCGTGTTCACGCGCTCCAAATGCCCTTCGGCCCCGGTCGATTGGTGCCGCAAGAACCTTCCCAAGGGCACGGCGCGCGCGCTGGTGGTCAATTCGGGCAATGCCAATGCCTTCACGGGTAAGAAAGGCGCGGAGGCCGTGAAGCTCACCGCCGAGATCGCGGCCGGGGCCGCGGGCTGCCGCGCCTCGCAGGTATTCATCGCCTCGACCGGCGTGATCGGCGAGCCGCTCGACGCCACCAGGTTTCAGGGCGTGCTGGAGGCCTGCGAGAAAAAGGCAAAGCCCGATGTCTGGCTCGACGCCGCCAAGGCCATCATGACCACCGACACCTTCCCGAAGGTGGCGACCCGCACGGCCACCATCGGGGGCGTCGAGGTGACGATCAACGGCATCGCCAAGGGAGCGGGCATGATCGCGCCCGACATGGCGACCATGCTCTCCTTCATCTTCACCGACGCGCCGATCGCGGCGCCCGTTCTGCAGGCGCTGCTCAAGAAAGGCGCCGACAAGAGCTTCAATTGCGTGACGGTGGACAGCGACACCTCCACCTCCGACACCCTGCTCTTCTTCGCGACCGGCTCTGCCGCCAAGCGCGGCGCGCCCGCGATATCGCTGCCGAGCGACCGCCGTCTAAAGGAATTCCGCGCCGCGCTCGAGGGTCTGCTCTGCGATCTCGCCCAGCAGGTCGCCCGCGACGGCGAAGGCGCACGCAAGTTCGTGACCGTGAAGGTGACGGGCGCCGCAGGCGCCACGTCCGCCAAGCGCATTGCCATGGCAATCGCCAATTCCCCGCTTGTGAAGACGGCGGTGGCCGGCGAGGACGCAAACTGGGGCCGCGTGGTCATGGCCGTCGGCAAGGCGGGCGAGCCGGCCGAGCGGGACAAGCTCGCCATCTGGTTCGGCGACATCCGCGTGGCCGTGAAGGGCGCACGCGACCCGGACTACAGCGAGGCGAAAACCTCGGCCTACATGAAGGGCGACGAGATCATGATCCGCGTCGACCTGGGTCTGGGGCGCGGCGAGGCCACCGCATGGACCTGCGACCTCACCAAGGCCTACGTGGAGATCAACGGCGATTACCGGAGTTGATCCACCCGGTGCGCCGGAGGATCAAGTCCAAAGCGGCCTCCCGCATCAGAGCCCGCACGAAAGCTCGCGACGGGGCAATGGTTGACGGCCCGGCTCGATGGGTTTTCGGGCCGGGCCGTTGCCGATTCGAAGGCTCTCTTCGCGAGAGCACGCTTGGGATTTAGGCTTGGGATTTAGCAGCCGCCTCTCGTTCCATCCGCGCAGCCCCAGGCATCCCGTGCCGTCGTAAGCTCGTTTGCGGACGAATCCGTCGAGCCGCCATTGGTGCCGTTGCCGCCACCGCCGATCGTGGCGCCACCGCCGAAGGCCGAGCCGCTCGTGCCGAATCCGCCGGTGGCCGAGCCGCCGCCGGTCCCGGTCACGCTGGCCGCACCGCCGAAGGCGTCCCCGCTCAAGGCGGTGCCGCCGATCGCAGGAGCGTCGACAATGCAAGCTATGGCAAGGCCCGTACCGCGGATGGTAACCGCTTGCGTTCTTTGCTTTTTCGCATCCGCCTGCAATACGATGACGGTTCGCGAGAGCACGCTGTCCACGCGCCAGCGGGTCGCCATGGTCTCCAGCCCTGGAGACGGCGTATCGCCCCCCCACGAGCGTGGTGCTCTTCGAGGAACGCCCGGGCCGATATGTTCCTGTCGCAGCAGGTTTTGCCCAAGCGCCTGTGACTTCGTTCCTGACGGGCGCCGGTGCGGGAATCGCTCTGGGAATCGGAGCCCAGGGCGTCAAGACGAGGGTGAATACCTCGGTTCAAGGCACATCGTCCGCGCAATCCACGGGTGGATCGGCGACGGGCGGAACAGGCACAGGCGGCAGCGTGACGCTGCCTTGAGCCCAGGCCGCCGCTCAACGGCCGTCAGGATCGACCCCGCTCCCCCCTGACCGGACAGAAGAGGCAGGGCCGGGGCTCTTCGTCCTCGATCCCTTGAGCCTTGCGCTTTCCTTCGGCCGGCATGCCATTCGCAGGGACGGCTCCCTATTCGACAGTCCCAATTGTGTTCCGCCTCAAAATCTGCTGAGGGAGAGCCTGCCATGACCGCGAACACCTCTCCTCTCAAGCTCACCCTCGTCGTTGCCGTCGCGCTCGTCGACACGGACAACCGGATCCTTCTGGCGCAACGCCCTCAAGGAAAGCAGCTCGCCGGGCTGTGGGAGTTTCCGGGTGGCAAGGTGGAGCCCGGCGAGCGGCCGGAGGAGACCCTGATCCGCGAGCTGCACGAAGAGCTCGGCATCACCGTGAAGGAGCCATGCCTCGCCCCGCTGACCTTCGCGAGCCATGCCTATGAGAGCTTCCACCTCCTCATGCCGCTCTACATCTGCCGCCGCTGGGAAGGCTTCGTGCAATCCATGGAAGGGCAGGCCCTGAAATGGGTGAAGCCGCAGGAGCTGCGCGGCTATCCCATGCCGCCCGCCGACGAGCCGCTGATCCCCTTCCTTCTCGATCTTCTCGGATCGTAAGGTCCGTCCATGTCGTCCCAGACCGCCGAGGCCGCTCCATCGACGCCCGCCCCGACCCCGGCCTTCATTCTCTCCAATCTCCTCGCCTGCTCCTTCCTCTGGGGCAGCGCGCTCCTGTTCGTGAAGCTGAGCGGAGATCTCGATCCCTTCGTGTTGGCTGCGATGCGCGGCGCGATCGGAGGCACGGCCCTGGCCACATGGTTCGCGCTGCAGGGCAAGAGCATCCTGCCCCAGGGCGATGAATGGAGGGTCTGGGCCTTTCTCGGCACTTTCAACGGCTGGCTGCCGAACGTGCTCGTCGCCTATGCGCTGACGCAGATCGCCACCGCGCCCGCCGCCATGATCCAGGCCTCCTCCCCTCTGATCGTGGCCCTTGCCTCGCATCTGCTGTTTGCCGACGAGCGGCTCACCCTCCAGCGACTCTCCGGGGTGCTCGTGGGCTTCATGGGGATGGGCATCCTGATCGGCCCCGCGGCCCTGCCCGACAGCGGCATCAGCGCCACGGGCATTCTCGCCATGGTGCTGGTCGCCTGCAGCTATGCGGCGGCGAATGTCTATGTGCGCACCGTCAAGACCATGCCCCCGGCACGCATGGCGCTCGGCCAGCAGATCGGCTCCGGCCTCGCAGCGACTCTGCTGGCTCTTTCCATCGCCGGCCCTACGGCCTTCGCGGCCGTCCCCTCGCATCTTGCGCCGCTGCTGACGCTGGGCGCCCTCTCGACGGCCCTGCCGATCCTGCTGTTCATGAATCTCATCCGCCGCACGGGTCCGACGCGCGCCTCGATGGTGGGTTATCTCGCGCCGGTCTGGACTGTTCTGCTCGCGGTCCTGTTCCTGAACGAGAGCGTGGGCCCGCGCGAATTGCTCGGCGGAGCGGTGGTGCTCTCGGGCGTTGCGCTCGTGTCGTTCTCGGGCAGGCTCAGGCGAGGGCCCTGAGCGCCTCGCGCGTCCTCGACGGAATGTCGACGGGACGCTGCGTCGCCCGCTCCACATACACATGGACGAAGTGGCCCTGCGCCGCGGTGAACTCCGCGCCTTCCTTGAAGACGCCGACGGCGTAGCGCACGGAGGAGCGGCCGAGATGGGCAACGGCGATGCCCGCTTCCAGCCGCTCGGGAAAGGCGACGCTCTCGAAATAGGTGCAGCCGGTTTCCACCACGAGGCCGATCACGGGACTATGGGCGATGTCGAGCAAACCTTCATCGATGAGCCATGCGTTCACGGCGCTGTCGAAATAGGAATAGTAATGCACGTTGTTCACGTGGCCGTAGACATCGTTGTCCATCCAGCGCGTGGCGATGGGGCGAAAAACCTTGAAGGCGGAGCGGGACAGCCGCGCGGGACGTTCGGACATGGGGCGGATCACCAAGCGGCTTCGTAGATCGCGCGCGCGTCGCTCAAGGTGACCGGGCGCGGGTTGTTCACGAGAAGACGGGTCTGCTTCATCGCGTCCTCGGCCAGAAGCGGCAACGCATCCTGCGGGATCCCCACCTCGCGCAGGCGCGGCTGGAGGCCGACCCTCGCGCAGAGCGAGGCCAGGGCCTCGACGAAGGCGTCGGCCCCGGCGCCTTCTCCGAGTTCGGGGAAAGCATGTGTCGCGAGTTCCGCATATTCTCTCGCACAGGCGCTCGCATTGAAACGCAGCACGTGCGGCAGAACGAGGGCATTGGAGAGGCCGTGCGGCACGCCGAAACGGCCGCCGATCGGATAGGCGAGCGCGTGCACGGCGGCGACCGGCGAATTGGCGAAAGCCTGTCCCGCCAGCATGGAGCCGACGAGCATCGCGGCCCTCGCCTCCCCGTCCCGGCCGTGGTGCACGGCGCGCTCGATGTTGCGCCCGAGCAGGTGCAGCGCTTCTTTCGCGAGCGCCCTGGAAACGGGATTGTTGTTGAGGCTCGCAGAGGTATAGGCCTCGATGGCGTGAACCATCGCATCGATGCCGGTGGCGGCCGTCACGGGCGGCGGCAGGTTCAGGGTGAGGTCCGGATCGAGCAGCGCCACATCGGGGATGATGACGGGCGACACCACGCCCTTCTTCTCGTGCGCGCCGGTGGTGACGATGGAGATCGGCGTCACCTCCGACCCGGTGCCCGCAGTGGTGGGAACAGCGAGAAGCGGGAGCCTGGGGCCTTTCGCGATTCCGACGCCGTAGATCTCAGGGAGACTCTCGCCGCCCGCGACGAGCAGGGCGACGAGCTTCGCCACATCGATGGACGATCCGCCACCGAAGCCGATCACCGCCCGGGCGTCGAAAGCCCTTGCCTTTTCGACGGCCGCGAGAACGACCGCCTCGGGCGGGTCGGCCACGACCCCGTCGAACACATCGACCGCAACGCCCGCCTCTTCCAGGCAATGGAGAGCCCTGTCGAGCAGGCCCGCCTTCACCAGCCCGGTATCGGTGACGAGCGCGATTCGGGGCCCGAGCTGCCGCGCCGCGATCTCGCCGAGGCGCGCGATGCTGCCGGCACCGAAGACGAGGGACGGGGCGGTATTGAACGTGAAAGGCGGCATGGGATCATCCGTTTTCACGAAGAGTGACGCGAGGCAGCGGCGGCGGCAAGCCTTGCCTTAGGCGAAGTCCGCCCCACTCACCGGCGCCGGTCAGGCGCGGGCCCTCCCGCTCTTTCCGTCAGTCCCGGAACTCCTCAATGGCGTCGACCTTCTCAGGGTAGAAGGCCACATGATCCCTGATGGCCGCCACGGAAGGGGCGGGATTCTCGTAGCTCCACGCCGCGTTCTCGCGCACGAGCCCGCCGCCGTTCACGGTGAAATAGGAGGCGTCGCCCTTGTAGGGGCAATGGCTCCGGTGATTGGTGGGATCGAGAAGGTCCATGTGCACGTCCTGCCGGGGAATGTAGTGCACGGGCGGGAGGGTGGCCTCCTGGAGGGTCAGCGCCTGCGTCGTCTCGGCGACGATGAAGCCACCGAGCATGACCCGGATGCGATGCGGGTTGGGCGTGATCGTGATCGGATGATCCGGACCGGGCTCATTCATGGCGCTGGGCTCTCCAAGGGTTCACCAGGGGGCTCTCTCGACAACTGAGATAGCGCAGCCCGGTTTCAGCTGAAGGCCCCGATACGAAAGATCATTCCTTTTCCGGCCGCATGGGATCCCCCTCCTTCACGCCGAGCGCATCGGCGAGCCGCATCCTGGCGGAGCCCGGCCTCAAGGGCTTCTGCTGGCTCTCGTGCGGTGCCCAGCCGGAGAGCCAGACGATCTCGAAGGTCGCAGGGATTCGCCCGTCGGGATCGGCGAAGCGCTCCGCATAGATCCCGGCCGCGCGCATCAGGGTGCCGCGTTTCAGAGGCGTCCGGCGGCGATCGTTCAGCGCGTTCGTCAGACCCATGGCGCGCAGGTCGCGCATGAGGGCAAAGGCATTGGCGTAGCGCACGCGGACGATGTCCGTATCGGTGACCGGCAGGGCGAAGCCGGCCCGCTGGAGCAGGCCGCCGATGTCGCGCAGGTCCGCGAAGGGAGCGACACGCGGGCTCACCCCGCCATCCATTTCGGCCTCGGCCTGGGTCAGGGCCTGCCGCAGTTCGGTCAGGGTGGCGCCGCCGAGCAGCGCGCCGACGAACAGGCCGTCGGGCTTGAGCGCCCGCCGGATCTGGATGAGCGCGCCCGGAAGATCGTTGACCGCGTGGAGAGCGAGCAGCGATACCGCCAGATCGAACCGTTCCCCGGAGAAGGGTAACCGCTCCTCGTCGCCCAGCACGCTGCCTGCCTCGGGCGTGGGGGAAAGGCGCACCACCTTCTCCGCGAGGCCGCCGCGCATCAGGGCATCGGCCGCGGCAGGCGTCGGCGTTCCCACGTCGAGGGCCAGGGAGAAGGAGCGCAGCACGGTGGCCAGCCGCTCCTGCAGGTCCTCCAAGGCACGAACCAGGAGGAAATCGGCATAGCCGGCCCTCAGCGCGCGCGAGAGGCGCTGGCGGACAAGGGTGCGGTCGAAGACGTCGGGTGTGCTCATCAGGCGCTCGATATGGCGTGTAACGGCACGCCAGCCAAGGGAATTCTAGCCAAGGACATTTTCCGGGGCCTTCTTGGACCGCATCCCCTCCGCGTCATGACCGGGCGCGTCCCGGTCATCCAGATCGGAAAGACGCGGCCCTCCAAGCCATTGGCGTCACCGGCACAAGGCCGGCGACGACGTGCAGAAAACGGGTTTCACCGCCCACGCCGGCACCCTGCCCTAGAGAGCGTAATTACATCTCGTCCATCAATCCCTTATCCGCTAAGCTTGTCCGATGAGCGATCTCACCGAGACGCAACGGTCCGGACTATCCTCCCGCGTGCTCCACGCGACGCGAGAGGCCGGCCGCTTGATGATCGGCCTGGTTTACCCGCCCGGCTGCATCGCCTGCGAGGCGGCGACGGGCGAGCCGCACGGGCTGTGCGCCGCCTGCTGGTCCGGCATCCGCTTCATCGAGCGCCCGTTCTGCGAACGGCTCGGGATGCCTTTCCCCGTCGATCTCGGGCAGCCCCTGGTGTCGCCGGCCGCCCTTGCCGACCCGCCCGTCTTCGGGCGTGCCCGGGCGGTAGCGGAATACGACGGGACGGCGAGCCTGCTCGTGCACCGGCTCAAGTACAATGACCGGCTGGAGCTGGCGCGTGCCTTAGGGAGCATGATGGCCCGGGCCGGGGCTGAGCTCCTGCACGATGCGGACGTGATCGTCCCGGTGCCGCTTCATCGCTGGAGGCTCTGGGGGCGGCGCTTCAACCAAGCCATGGCCCTGGCCAGAGTGGTCTCTGGGGAAAGCGGCCTGCCTTGCGACCCTTCAGTCCTTGCCCGCGTCAAGCCCACGCGGCGTCAGGTGGGCCTCACCAAGGCGCAGCGGCGGGAGAACCTGCAGGGCGCATTCCGTGTGCCGTCCGAGGCCAGGACCGGACTGACGGGCAAGCGGGTGCTCCTCGTCGACGACGTGCTCACCACCGGCTCCACTGCCAATGCGGCGGCCCGGGCGCTCCTGCGGGGCGGCGCGGCCTCGGTGGACGTTCTCGCGTTCGCGCGCGTTGCGCAGGAGTTGTGAACCGGGCCCTGTTCTTCCTATATCTAGGCTCCGGAGCATCGTCTGGTGCGACCCGAAGGGCCACGGCAGTGAGAAGCCGGGCCCACTTTTTCGCACGATGCGCCAAGCACGGAGACATTCATGCCGTCCATCACGATCTACACTAAAGGCTGGTGCCCCTATTGCGCGGCCGCGAAGAGACTTCTCGACGAGAAGGGCGCAGCCTTTACCGAGATCGATATCGAGAAGACCCCCGAAGCACGGGCGGAGATGATCCAGAGGGCCAAGGGGCGCACGACCGTGCCGCAGATCTTCATCGGCGAAAGGCATGTGGGCGGCTGCGACGACCTCTATGCGCTCGACGACCGGGGGCAGCTCGAACCCCTCCTTCAGGCCTGACGGAGAGCCGCCCCGATGACCTCCTCCCCCCGCTTCACCGCCGCCTGCATCCAGATGCGCTCCGGCCGCGATGTCCTCGAGAATCGCGACGCCGCCGTGGCCCTCGTGCGCCAGGCCGCCGATCAGGGCGCGCATTTCGCCCAGACGCCCGAGATGACCTCCCTCGTCTGCCGCGACCGGGCGGAACTGTTCGAGAAGATCGGGCCACAGGATCAGGACCCGGTTCTCGCGGCCCTTCGCGAGGTGGCGCGGGAGAAGGGCATCCTGGTCCAGATCGGCTCGATCGCCGTGAAGGAGGGCGACAAGGTCGCCAACCGGGGCTTTCTCATCGACCGGGACGGCGACGTCGTCGCCTCCTATGACAAGATCCATCTCTATGACGTGGACCTGCCGAACGGGGAGAGCTGGCGCGAATCCGCCACCTATACGGGCGGCGATACGGCGGTTCTGGCGGAGACGCCCTGGGGTCTTCTCGGCATGACGATCTGCTACGACGTGCGCTTCGCCGCCCTCTACAAGGCGCTCGCCGAGAGGGGCGCATCGTTCCTCACGGCTCCGGCCGCCTTCACCAAGCAGACGGGCGAGGCCCATTGGCATGTGCTCCACCGGGCCCGCGCCATCGAGACCGGCTCGTTCATGATCTCCGCCGCTCAGGGAGGGCTCCACGCGGACGGCCGCGAGACCTTCGGCCACTCAATCATCGTCGATCCCTGGGGACGCGTGCTGGCGGAAGCGGACACGGAGCCCGGCGTGATCCTGGCGGAGATCGACCCGGCCCTCGTCACCGAGGTGCGCGGGCGCATTCCGACCCTGAAGAACGCGCGCCCCTTCGAGATGGCGGCCGCCTCCGACCCCAAGCCCCTCGGTCTGGCGGCCTCCGCCTGACCGTTATCGTTGCGTGTGTTGAAACACTTAAGGACATGATCAAGTACGCCCTGGCCTGCGAGCAGGCCCACGAATTCGAGAGCTGGTTCCCGTCGAGCGAGGCGTTCGAGACGCAGCGCGAGCGCGGTTTCGTGACATGCCCGCTCTGCAACTCCTCCAAGGTGGAGAAGCAGATCATGGCGCCTTCCATCGCGCGCACCGACAAGGTCCCCGCTGCGCAACCCGAGGCGCAGGCCATGGCCGTTCTCTCGGACAGGGAGCGGGAGATTCGCGCGGCTTTGCGCGCCTTGCGCGAGCACGTGATGAAGAACGCGGAGAACGTGGGCAAGGACTTCGTCGAGGAGGCCCGCAAGATGCATTACGGCGAGGCCGAAGAGCGCTCGATCTACGGCGAGGCCGACCTCGAGGAAGCGCGCTCGCTGCTGGAGGAGGGAATCGACGTGTTGCCGATCCCCCATGTGCCGGACGACCGGAACTGAATGTGCAGCATGAGCCCTAATCTGATAAAGGCGTAGAGGCCTCCTATCGAATCTTCGAGAAATATCACATTGGCCCTGATCTCGACTTTGCGGCTGACGTGACCGCCAGCGATGGAGCGCATGCGCAGATGACGAGAGAATTGATCGGCAATCCGCTGCGGGGCCTGAGCCCCGATCTGGTCTTTGCCTATCCCGAGTACATCGATGCTGCCCCTTATGAGGGAGCCTATCGAGCCAACGAGTTCCGCTACTTCCTTCCACGTCTCCTTGAATTGGTTGCCGCAAAAGCGCCTGGCAGCGATTGGGCACTGGAATGCCTCAGGGGGAATCTGGACAGAGCCCATTTCAGACGAGCCTGGCCCGGCCCCGAAGTCGAGGCCATCGATCTTGTCCTCAGCTTGGCAGATCTCGAATCTTCGAACTCACGCCCCATCTGATTCTCGGAATTGAGGCGGAGCAGCCCCTTGACGGTTTTCTTCACCAGCGACACTCATTTCGGCGACCCGCGGGTGCTGCGGATCGACAAGCGGCCGTTCAAGACCGTTGCCGAGCATGACGAGGCGCTCATCGCCAACTGGAACGAGACCGTCTCCCCCGAGGACGAGGTCTGGCACCTGGGCGACTTCGCCCTGCATGCAAGCCCAGAGCGCATCGACGAGCTGCTCTCGGGGCTGCACGGGCGCAAGCACCTGATCGCCGGCAACAACGACGGCCCGGCGACGCTCGCCGCCAAGGGCTGGGATAGCGTACAGGCCTATGCGGAGCTCAATGTGGGCGGCCGCGCGGTGGTGATGTGCCACTACGCCTTCCGCACCTGGAAGAACATGGGCCGCGGCTGGATCGATCTCCACGGCCACTCCCATGCCAAGCTGAAGCCTCAGACCCGGCAATACGACGTGGGCGTCGACGCATGGGATTATCGCCCCGTGAGCCTCGAGACGATCCTCAGCACCAGGCGCCGCCGGGCAGCCGCGCAAGCCTGAGCGGCAGAGTTGCTCCCGATTTTGTGATGGGATAGCGGGTCCCCGGGGCCTTCCGTGCCGGGGCTTTCATCGTATGACCGGCCTCCACCAAGGAGGATGGATGCATGGATCGGCCGGACAGCAAGCTAGCAACGAAGCGGCGCATTACGCTGATGCGCAAGTTCTTCGACAGCGAGGCATCCGGCGGCATAATCCTGATGGGGGTGACGGTGATCGCCCTCGTCCTCGCCAATTCTCCCCTGGCGGATCTCTATTTCGGAGTCCTGAAGACCTATGTTCTGGGCCTCAGCGTGCTCCACTGGATCAACGACGCGCTGATGGCGGTGTTCTTCCTGCTGGTGGGGCTCGAGATCAAGCGCGAGATGCTGGACGGGCAGCTCTCCACCTGGCCCCGGCGGATCCTGCCGGGTATCGCGGCATTGGGCGGCATGATCGTGCCGGCTCTCGTCTACCTCGCCATTACATGGGACGAGCCGCAGCTCCATCACGGCTGGGCCATCCCGGCCGCCACCGACATCGCCTTCGCGCTCGGCGTGCTGGCAGTTCTCGGATCGCGCGTGCCCACATCCCTCAAGATCTTCCTGACGGCGCTCGCGATCCTCGACGATCTCGGCGCGATCGTTATCATCGCCCTGTTCTACACGAGCGACCTCTCGCTCGCGATGCTGGGCGCGGCCGCGCTCTGCCTGATCGCGCTCGTGGCCTTCAACCGCCTCAACGTCACGAGCCTTGTGCCTTATCTCCTCGTCGGCGCGGTGCTGTGGTTCTTCGTGCTCAAATCGGGCATTCACGCCACGCTGGCAGGCGTCGCCCTGGCCCTGACCGTTCCGCTCCAGCCCAACCCGAAGAAGACCCGCGAGGAGGATGCGCCGCTGCACCGGCTGGAGCACGCGCTTCATCGTCCCGTCGCGTACGGCATCATCCCGATCTTCGGCCTCGCCAATGCGGGCGTGGCGCTGTCCGGTCTCTCGCTCGATGTCCTGCTCAGCCCCCTGCCGTTGGGCATCGCCATGGGCCTCTTCATCGGCAAGCAGCTAGGCGTCTACGCCTTTTCCTCGGCCGCGATCCACTTCGGGCTCGCCGACATGCCCGCAGGCGCCACCCGCCTGCAATGCTACGGGGTAGCGCTCCTCTGCGGCATCGGCTTCACCATGAGCCTGTTCATCGGTGCGCTGGCCTTTCCGGAGAACCCGGAACTCACCGACGCCACCAAGATCGGCGTGCTCATGGGCTCAGCCCTGTCGGCCCTGGCGGGCTTCGCCCTCCTCAGCTTCGCCCCGCGTGAAAAGATTCAGGTGCGCGAGGCCAGCAGCATGTAGTTGACGGCGAGATCCCGCGAGAGAGACCAGCTGTCCCTCAGTGGATTGTAGCCGACGCCGGTCAGGTCGTTCACGCCGAAGCCCGCGTTCCTGAGAGCGTCGGTCAATTCGTCGGGGGTGACGAACCTGTCCCATTCATGGGTGCCCTTCGGCAGCCAGCCGAGGATGTACTCGGCCCCCACGATGGCGGAGGCGAAGGAGCGGAGCGTCCGATTGATCGTCGCCATAACGAGGCAGCCTCCCGGCCTCACGGCCCGGGTGCAGGCCGTCACGAAGGCCTGCACGTCCGCCACGTGCTCCACCACCTCCATGGCGAGAACCATATCGAAGCTCTCGCCACGCGCTACGACCGCCTCGACAGTCTCGTTGCGGAAATCGACGGGTACCCCCGCCCGCTCCGCATGGAGACGGGCCACCGAGACGTTGGTGGGAGCTGGATCGAGGCCCGTCACCTTTGCTCCCAGGCGCCCCAAAGGCTCCGACAGCACGCCCCCGCCGCAGCCCACATCGAGAATCGTCAGTCCCTCGAGGGAACGGGCGGAGCGCGGATCCCGCCCGAACCGGCGGCAGGCCTCGTCGCGGATATAGGCCAGCCGCACCGGGTTGAACTTGTGCAGCACCCTCATGGGGCCGTCCGGGTCCCACCAAGTCTCGGCGATCCGTTCGAATCGGGCGACCTCGGCCGGGTCGATGGTCGTGGAAGCGCCGTCAGGCATAGGTTTAAATCCCCTGAACGAAGAAATGATTTCCGCGCGTTGACAGCGTGCGGCCCTACCGTCATGTATACGCGCCTTTCCGAACTCGCGAAGGGCAAAATTTTCCCCTTCAACCAACGGCCTTCTTCGCATGCCCCGTCTTGTCATGAAGTTCGGCGGTACATCCGTCGCCAACGTAGAGCGCATCCGCAACGTGGCGCGGCATGTCAAACGCGAGGTCGAGGCCGGCTACGATGTCGCCGTGGTGGTCTCGGCCATGGCAGGCAAGACCAACGAGCTGGTCGGCTGGGTGAAAGAGGCCAATTCCCTCTACGACGCGAAGGAATACGACGTGGTCGTGGCCTCCGGCGAGCAGGTGACTTCGGGCCTGCTCGCCATCGCCTTGCAGGAGATGGGGGTCAGCGCCCGCTCCTGGCAGGGCTGGCAGATCCCGATCCTGACCTCGGACGCCCACGGAGCGGCGAGAATCGCCGACATCGACGGTTCCGGCATCATCAGGGGCTTCGAGGCGAACAAGGAAGTCGCCGTGGTTTCCGGCTTCCAGGGAGTCCACCAGGAGACCCGGCGCATCACGACCCTGGGCCGCGGCGGATCGGACACCAGCGCCGTCGCGCTGGCCGCCGCCATCGGGGCCGAGCGCTGCGACATCTATACGGACGTGGACGGCGTCTACACCACCGACCCGCGCGTCGTGCCCAAGGCACGGCGCCTGGACAAGGTTTCTTACGAGGAAATGCTGGAGATGGCCTCCCTCGGGGCCAAGGTGCTCCAGGTGCGCTCGGTCGAGCTCGCCATGATGCACCGGGTACCCACCTATGTGCGCTCCAGTTTCGACGATCCCGCCGACCCCAAGCTCGGCACCCTCATCTGCGACGAGGAAGACATCATGGAACAGCAGGTTGTCACGGGCATCGCCTATTCGCGCGACGAAGCCCAAATTACGTTGCGGAATGTGGCCGACAAGCCGGGCATCGCCGCCTCGATCTTCGTGCCCCTGGCCGATGCCAACATCAATGTGGACATGATCATTCAGGTGGTCTCGGACGACACCACCACTACGGACATCACCTTCACGGTGCCTTCCGCGGAATACGAGCGAGCCTGCGCGGTGCTCAACGCTCACAAGAGCGAGATCGAGTTCCGAGACCTCCAGGGCGCTACGGACGTGGTCAAGGTCTCGGCCATCGGGGTCGGCATGCGCAGCCACACCGGCGTGGCGGCCAAGGCCTTCAAGGCCTTGGCGGACAAGGGCATCAACATCCGGGCCATCACCACGTCGGAGATCAAGTTCTCGGTGCTGATCGACTCGGCCTACACGGAGCTTGCGGTGCGCACGCTCCACTCGCTATACGGCCTGGACAAAGCCTGACCGGCGCGCGTCCCGATTGACGGCCGGTCGGTCGGGCTGCAACACTGAGTCAACAACCGCCGGTTCGCTTCACCGGCTCCGAAAGACGGGAACCTGAAAGCTCATGCCAAGTGCTCCCGGCGGTCCGCGCCTTCTGCTGCGCCGCCTCCGCGAGATTATGGCGGAGCCGGTGGGGGCTCAGGACCGCCTCGACAAGATCGTCATCCAGATCGCCGCCAACATGGTGGCGGAGGTGTGTTCCGTCTATGTGCTGCGAGGCGACGGCGTGCTCGAGCTGTTCGCCACGGAAGGTTTGAACAGGGAGGCCGTCCACCAGACCGTCATGCGATCGGGCGAAGGCCTCGTCGGCCTCATCGCCTCGACGGCGGAGCCACTGGCCCTCTCCGATGCCCAGAGCCACCCGGCCTTCTCCTACAAGCCCGAGACCGGCGAAGAGATCTACCATGCCTTTCTGGGCGTGCCGCTGCTCCGGGCCGGCAATACCCTGGGCGTCCTCGTCGTTCAGAACCGCACTTACCGCGTCTATACGGAAGAAGAGGTCGAGGCCCTTCAGACCACCGCCATGGTGGTGGCCGAGATGCTGGCTACCGGCGAGCTGCAGGCCCTCGCCCCCATCGAGACCGGGATTGCCCTGCGCCGCCCCGTCTACCAGAAAGGGACGGCGCTGGCTGACGGCGTGGGCCTCGGCTACGTGGTGCTCCATGAGCCCCGCGTCGTCGTCAGGAACCTGATCGCAGAGAATGTCGAGGCGGAGCTGCAACGCCTTGAGAAGGCGATCGGCGAGGTGCGCGCCTCCATCGACGAGCTGATCGAACGAGGCGACGTGGCCCATCACGGCGAGCACCGCGAGGTCCTGGAGACCTTCCGCATGTTCGCTCACGACCAAGGCTGGCTGCGCCGCATGCGCGAGGCGGTGGCCTCGGGCCTCACCGCCGAGGCGGCGGTCGAGAGGGTGCAATCCGACAATCGCGCCCGCATGCTGCGCCAGACCGATCCTTATCTTCGCGAGCGCCTGCACGATCTGGACGATCTCGCCAACCGGCTGCTCTTCCGGCTCGTCGGGCGGGACATGGTGGCCGAACGTGAATCGCTTCCCGACAACGCCATCATCGTGGCCCGCTCCATGGGACCGGCCGCCCTCTTGGATTACGACCGCTCGCGCCTGCGCGGTCTCGTGCTGGAGGAAGGCGGCCCCACGAGCCACATCGCCATCGTGGCGCGGGCGCTCGGCATTCCCGCCGTGGGCGAGGTGTCCAACGCGACCTCGCTCACCGAGCCGGGCGATGCCATCATCGTCGACGGCGCGGCGGGAGAGGTGCAGATCCGACCGAGCGCCGATGTGGAAGCCGCCTATGCCGAGAAGGCGCGGCTTCGCGCAAAGCGCCAGGAGCAGTATCAAAAGCTGCGCAACGTGCCCTCCGTCACCAAGGACGGGGTCGACATCGTCCTGCAGCTCAACGCGGGCCTCCTGGTCGACCTGCCGCATCTCGCCGAGACGGGCGCGGCGGGCGTCGGCCTGTTCCGCACCGAATTGCAGTTCATGATCGCGGAGAGGATGCCCTCGGCCTCCGATCAGCAGGCGCTCTACAGCGCCGTGTTCGCGGAAGCCGGCGAACGGCCCGTCACCTTCCGCACCCTGGACATCGGCGGCGACAAGATCCTGCCCTACATGCAGGCCCTCGAGGAGGAGAACCCGGCTCTGGGCTGGCGCGCGATCCGCATCGGGCTCGACCGGCCGGGGCTTTTGCGCGCGCAGGTGCGCGCCCTCCTGAAGGCCGCCGCCGGGCGGCCCCTGAAAATCATGTTCCCGATGGTGGCGACCTGCGACGAGTTCGAGCGCGCGCGAGCCATCGTGGAGCGCGAGAAGAGCTATCTCTCGCATCATGGCCACGCCCTGCCCTCCGATCTGAGGCTCGGCGTGATGCTGGAAGTGCCCTCGCTCCTCTTCCAGCTCAAGGAAATCTGCGATCGCGCCGATTTCATCTCCATCGGCTCGAACGACCTGATGCAGTTTCTCTTCGCCATCGACCGCGAGAACCGGCGCGTGGCGGACCGCTTCGACCCGCTGAGCACGCCCATGCTCCGGGCCCTGCGCCTCGTCGCGGAGCAGGCGCGGGTCTCGGGGTGCCAGGCGACCCTGTGCGGGGAGATCGGCGGACGTCCCCTCGAAGCCATGGCTCTGCTGGGCTTAGGGTTCCGCTCGCTGTCCATGTCCCCGGCCTCGATCGGGCCGGTCAAAGCCATGCTCCTCGCCCTCGACGTGGGCGAGCTCGAAGCCTTCATCCAAGAGGAATTGGAGAATGCCGGGAGCGGCGATACGCTGCGCCCGAAGCTTGTCCAATTCGCGGAAACCCGTGGTATCCCGATCTGATGTCGATCGCACCTCCCTCCGACCGCCTGAATGCGATTCTCGCGCGCCATGACATCATCACGGCGACCCTCAATGCCGGCCCCGACCCGGAAACCTTCGTCGCGCTGTCGCGCGAGCTTGCGGAACTCGACGGAGTCGTCGGCGCGATCCGCGCCTATCGCGCCATGGAAGACAACCTGAACGGCCTTCAGGCGCTGATCGACGACCCCGCGACCGATTCCGAAATGCGCAAGCTCGCGGAGGAGGAGCTGCCGCAGGCGCGCGAGGACCTGGAAAGGGCGGCGCAGGACCTGCGCGTCATGCTTCTGCCCAAGGACGAGGCGGACGAGAAGAGCGCGATCCTCGAAATCCGAGCCGGCACGGGCGGCGACGAGGCCGCGCTGTTCGCGGGCGACCTCTTGCGCATGTACACGCGCTACGCGGATTTGAAAGGCTGGAAGGTCGAGATCGTCTCCGCGAGCGAGGGCACGGCGGGCGGCTACAAGGAAGTGGTCGCCGAAGTCAAAGGACGCGGCGTGTTCGCCCGCCTCAAGTTCGAGAGCGGCGTGCATCGCGTGCAGCGCGTGCCCGACACGGAAACGCAGGGCCGCATTCACACCTCCGCCGCTACCGTCGCTGTGCTGCCCGAGGCGGAGGGCGTGGATATCATCATCAACGAGGCGGATCTGAAGATCGAGACCATGCGCGCTCAAGGAGCGGGCGGCCAGCACGTAAACAAGACCGAATCCGCGATCCGCATCACGCATCTTCCCACGGGCACCATCGTGTTCGTGCAGGATGAGCGCTCGCAGCACAAGAACCGCGCCCGCGCCATGGCGCTGCTGCGCTCGCGCCTCTACGACGCCGAACGCACGGCGAAGGATGCGGCGCGCGCCGCCGACCGCAAGTCGCAGGTCGGCTCCGGCGACCGCTCGGAGCGCATCCGCACCTACAACTTCCCGCAAGGCCGCGTGACGGATCACCGGATCAATCTCACGCTGTACAAGCTAGAGGAGGTGATGGCTGGCAATGCGCTCGACGAGTTGATCGACGCGCTCGTCACTGAGCATCAGGCCGCCCAGCTCGCCGCCCAGGATCAGGCCGCATGATCGAAGGCCTGAGCCATATCACGCTCATCACCAGCGACCTTGCGCGGATGAGCGCGATCATGGAACAGGTACTCGACGGCAGGGAGGTCTACTCGTCAGGGAGCGAGACCTTCTCCCTCTCGCGAGAAAAGTTCTTCATCGTCGGCGGGCACTGGATCGCGGTAATGGAAGGGCAAAGTCTACCCTCGCGCAGCTACAATCACATCGCGTTCAAGATCGCGCCTTCGGCCATCGATGCGTATCGCGACCGCATCGAACGTTTCGGGCTGGACCTTCGCGAATCGCGTCCCCGCGTCGAGGGCGAGGGCCATTCGCTGTATTTCTACGATCACGACAACCACCTGTTCGAGCTGCATACCGGCATGCTGGAGGAGCGGCTCGAGCGATACCGGCTGGGTACCAAGGCTTGAGCCCCCTCACCCGCGCCCGGGCGCTCCAGGAACTGCGCCAGACCTTCGCCCGAGCCGGCTTCGAGACGGCCGCCCTCGACGCGCGGCTTTTGCTTCTCTCCGTGCTCTGCATTCCGGCGACGGCGCTCGTCACCGATCCCGATGTTCCGCTGACAGCCGGGGAGGCCGAGCGCCTCGCCGCCGCCACCCGCCGCCGCCTGGCCCATGAGCCTGTGGCGCGAATCGTCGGCGAGCGGGAGTTCTGGGGCCTGCCCTTCGCCCTCTCGCCCGAGACCCTGGTGCCGCGCCCGGACACGGAAACCGTGGTGGAGACGGCGCTCGACCTTCTGCCCGACCGGCAGGCCCCGCTGCTGATTGCGGATTTCGGCACCGGGTCGGGCTGCCTTCTGGTCTCCCTCCTCCACGAACTGCCCCGTGCCACCGGCCTTGGTGTCGATCTCTCGCTCGGCGCCCTGCGGACCGCCCGCCGGAATGCCGAGGCGAACGGGGTCGGCAAGCGGAGCCTTTTCGCCCTCTCCCACTGGGCGGACGCGATCGCGGGCGGGTTCGATCTGATCGTTTCGAACCCACCCTACATCGCCTCCTCCGTCATCCCGACCCTGGACCGGGAGGTGCGCGAGCATGATCCGCTCCTGGCGCTGGATGGCGGCCCGGACGGCCTGGAGCCCTACCGGACCCTCCTCGGCGAGGCGAAGCGCCTCCTGGTGCCCGGCGGGCTTCTGGCTGTCGAGATCGGCTACGACCAAGCCGAACATTTGCGAAGCCTGGCCGACGCCTACGGCCTTGAAATCCTGCGGGTCGCACACGATCTATCTGACAACCCCCGATGCGTTGCCTTGAGGCGTGCATGACCATGCAGGGTGAGGCATTCTTGCCTCAGGAGGGGGTAAAAGCTGAAAAATGGCTTGTTGGACCGGGAGGAACCCGCTAGATTCGATCATAGAGATCGTCCTCGGTCGTAAGAAAACGGCGGCTCCTGAGGGGACATGCCGGAAGACCAAACGATATCCATCGCGCAGGCAGGGGCATTTGAACAGCCAGGCGCGGTCATCTGAACCCGATACTGAAGGATAGTCAGGCGCCCTGAACGGCTCTGGCTGAACAACAGACGGTTTGCCACGCGAACGGTGGGCGTTGAGCCCGTTCGGTGAACATTGGCTTGCAATATCGCGTGGGCTTAAGAACCAGCGAGGCTCGTAGAGCATAAAATGAGACCAGGACAGAACAGGCGTATGCGCGGTCGTAACCGCAACAATGGCAACAAGGGTCCCAATCCCCTGACCAAGAGCTACGAGTCGAACGGCCCGGACGTGAAGATCCGCGGCACGGCTCAGCATATCGCCGAGAAATACAGCCAGCTTGCCCGTGATGCGCAGGCCAGCGGCGATCCGGTGGCGGCGGAAAACTATTTCCAGCACGCCGAGCACTATTTCCGAATCATCGCCGCCGCCCAGGAGCAGCTGCGCGAGCAGTATGGCTACCAACAGCGCTTCGACGAGGAGGGCGACGAGGATGGCCTCGCTCAGATGGAGCGCCCGAACTTCGAGCGCGTCGGCAACAGCGAGGACTCGGACCTCGGCTCCCAGCCGCAACCCTATGAGACGCGCGGCGAGGGCGAGCGTCCCGCCCGCTTCGATCGGGCAGAGCGCCAGGAGCGCGGCGAGCGTCCGGACCGTCGTGAACGCTTCCAGCGCGACCGCGCCCCCCGTCAGGAGTTCCAGCGCGACGACCAGCCCTCCAATGGCGAGGGCGAGCGTCCCGCCCGCTTCGACCGGGCAGAACGCGCCGAGCGACAGGATCGTCCGGAACGCGGAGAGCGCCGCGAGCGTTTTCAGCGCGACCGCCGTCGCGAAGAGGCCGATGCGCCGGCTACGGGCAGCCTGCCGGCCTTCCTGACAAACCCCGTGCGCGCCACGCCCGCTCCCGCTGAGGATCAGGGCCCGGCAGCTCCGACCCTGGATTTCGGCAACGAGCAGCCTGTCGAGGAACGTCCGCGCCGCCGCACCCGCCGCACCCGCCGCGATGTGGTGGAGAGCACAGGCGATGAGGCCGCCAGCTTCAAGCCGGATGTGGAAACCCCCGCTGCCGAGTAAAGGCCGGGAACCCGGGCCGAGAAAGAGAAAGGGAGAGCATGGCTCTCCCTTTTTATTTGCTTCCTCCGACTACAAAGCCAGCGTCGCCTGCTCGGCCTCCAGAATATCCCCGACCCCGATAGCGCCCCCGCCCACCACCTCGGCATAGATGCCGCAATCGAAATGCCCATAGGCCTGCATCAGGCTCTTCGGGATCTGAAGGTCGCGGATGCCGGTGAGAGGATCCACGTTGGTGGCGGCGCAGCGTTCGATGCGTTTCGTTACCTTCAGGCGCACGCCGGAAACCGTCGTCAGCACATGACCGACGAGGCCGAACTCGGCCCATGGCTCCAGCCCGTCGACATGGATGTTGCCGCGAAAGCGCAGCGGTTCGATGGGAGCGCCGACGACGCTCTCCAGGGCGCGCACACTGGCAAGATTAATGAGGGAGACGTAGCCGCGGCGGGAATCGGTGAAGCGGAAGCCGTCGGGGGCGTTGAGCACCTTCGGCGGGCCGCGCAGTTCCTTGGGCATGAAGCGGCGGAAGAACGCTTCGATCGCAAGCCGCCCCTCCCGCGTCGAGAGATCCCCCCGCGCCACCTCGCGCCCGCCCTCTTCGATGAAGAGCGTCGTGATCCTGTCGAGATAGCGCGTCTTCAGCCGGGCAAGGCTTTCGTTGCGCATGAGCATCAGGAACTTGACCTTCGGCTGATGCTGGGGGTTTTCCGGGTCGAACCCGGCGGGGCCGTTCTCGATGGCGAACAGCCGATCGCCGGGGAAATACCCGCCCCTGACGAGGGTGGCGGTTTCCAGCGTCTCGGGCGACAAGCCCTTCACGGGATAGCGTTGGAGGGAGGCGATGCGGATGCTCATGGCCTACCGATAGTCGGCGCGGGATGGCTGAGCAAGACACCTCGTATGAGTGTTCCCCCCACGTCACGGCCGGACTTATTCGGGCTGTCCACGCCTTTCAACCTCTGCAAAGACGTGCATCCCCGGAACAAGCCCGGGGATGACGAGAAAAACGGCATAAGGGAAGATGTCGTCGGTTACGAAGCGTCTCCCGAACGGGCGACTTTCGTGCGCTTGAGCTCAGGCTCGAAATAGCCCTCGCGCGCCGGGATGTGATCTTCGTTCGTGGTCTTCGGGTTCATGCCCTCATGGGCGGTTTGGTGCTCAGGAATGTTGGCGGTCGGGCCAGCCTCCTGCTTCATGCGGAGCGCCTTCTCGGCGTTGGCCATCAGCTCCTGACGGGCCTGTTCGGCCTTGCGCCTCTTAGGGCTGAAACGGGCGAGTAGATCGGAAAGACCCATGGTGAATTACTCCTTTGCGCGCGAGAGCACGCCATCGCTCCGGTCGCTGCGATGGGTGGGCGGGGTTTGAACGTTCTGACGGTTCTCGGGGATGTCGCGGGAGGTCTTCATGGTGCCGGTGGAATCGCCGATGTCCTGGCCGGCATCGGTGGCCATCGCCCCCTCCCCGTCGCGGAGCACCCGCCCGTTCTCGCTGGTGTCGCCGAAGGTCTGCGGCGTGACGGAGGGCTGCTCCTCCAGAGGGCTCTCTGGCACGGCCAGCCCCATCTCGGCGTTGCGCGCCAGGTCGGCGCGGGCCTTCTCGGCGTCTGAGCGCGGATCGCGCGTCATGGAAGCCTCCTCGAATCCATTGATATCGCTCGCAGGGTCAATGCGAGGGCTTCGAGGGGGTTCCCCTCTTGCTGTTCTGCATCAATGCCACCACCTTAGGCGCAGCGGATGCTTCCTTGTGGAGGTCCGACATCGCAGGGCTGGCCCGTGCCTCCGGAGAGGGCGGGCGAGCCTGAGGAGGGATGACATCATGAACTTCGAGAAATACACCGAGCGCGCCCGGGGTTTCGTCCAGGCTGCGCAAAATCTGGCCATGCGGGAAGGTCACCCGCAGCTTTCCCCCGGCCATATCCTAAAGGTTCTGCTGGACGATCCTGAAGGCCTGTGCGCGGGCCTCATCGACCGCGCCGGCGGCCGCTCGCGCGATGCCCACGCGGCCGTCGAGCAATGGCTCGCCAAGCAGCCGAAGGTGTCCGGCTCCGCCGCCCAGCCGCAGGCGACGCGTGAGCTGATGCGCTTCTTCGACACCGCCGAGAAGGCTGCCGAGAAGGCAGGCGATTCCTTCGTCACCGTCGAGCGGATGCTTCTGGCGCTCGCCGTCGAGAAGGACAGCGAAGCGGGCAGGATTCTGGCCCAGGCCGGCGTGACCGCTCAGGGGCTGAACACCGCGATCAATGCCTTGCGCAAGGGCCGCACCGCCGACAACGCGACGGCGGAGAACACCTATGACGCCCTCAAGAAGTTTGCGCGCGACCTCACCGAGGCGGCCCGCGACGGCAAGCTCGACCCGGTGATCGGCCGCGACGAGGAGATCCGCCGCACGATCCAGGTGCTGTCGCGCCGCACCAAGAACAACCCGGTGCTCATCGGCGAGCCCGGTGTCGGCAAGACCGCCATCGTGGAAGGTCTGGCGCTGCGCATCGTCAACGGCGACGTGCCCGAGTCTCTCAAGGACAAGCAGCTGCTCGCCCTCGACATGGGCGCGCTGATCGCGGGCGCGAAATATCGCGGCGAGTTCGAGGAGCGCCTCAAAAGCGTGCTGCAGGAAGTGACGGCTGCCGAAGGCGGCATCATCCTGTTCATCGACGAGATGCACACCCTCGTCGGGGCGGGCAAGGCCGATGGCGCCATGGACGCCTCGAACCTGCTCAAGCCTGCACTGGCGCGCGGCGAGCTGCACTGCGTCGGCGCGACCACTCTCGACGAATACCGCAAGCACGTGGAGAAGGACGCGGCGCTCGCCCGCAGATTCCAGCCGGTCTTCGTCAACGAGCCCACCGTGGAGGACACGGTGTCGATCCTGCGCGGCCTGAAGGAGAAGTACGAGCAGCATCACGGCGTGCGCATCACCGACAGCGCGCTCGTTGCTGCGGCGACGCTCTCGAACCGATACATCACCGACCGCTTCCTGCCGGACAAAGCCATCGACCTCGTGGACGAGGCTTCGTCCCGCCTGCGCATGCAGGTCGATTCGAAGCCGGAAGAGCTCGACAACATCGACCGCGAGATCGTGCGCCTCAAGATCGAGCAGGAAGCGCTGAAGAAGGAGACGGACGCCGCCTCCAAGGATCGCCTCGAGCGCCTTACGAAGGAGCTCGCGGATCTGGAGGAGCAATCGGCTGCAATCACCGCGCGCTGGAAGGCCGAGAAGGACAAGCTCGGCACGGCTGCCGACCTGAAGAAGAAGCTCGACGAGGTCCGCAACCAGCTCAGCCAGGCACAGCGCAACGGCGACTGGGCGAAGGCGGGCGAGCTCTCCTACGGCGTCATTCCGGGGCTGGAGAAGCAGCTCGCGGAAGTCGAGGCTAAAGCCGATGGCGGCGGCCTGATGGAAGAGGCCGTGACGCCCGATCATGTGGCGCAGGTCGTCTCCCGCTGGACCGGCGTGCCCGTGGACAAGATGCTCGAAGGCGAGCGCGAGAAACTGCTCCACATGGAGCGGGATCTGGCGAAACGCGTCGTCGGCCAGCGCGAAGCGGTGGAGGCGGTGTCGACCGCGGTGCGGCGCGCCCGCGCGGGCCTGCAGGACCCGAACCGGCCTATCGGCTCGTTCATGTTCCTCGGCCCCACGGGCGTCGGCAAGACCGAACTCACCAAGGCGCTGGCGAACTTCCTGTTCGACGACGAGACCGCGCTCGTGCGCCTCGACATGTCGGAATACATGGAGAAGCACTCGGTCGCCCGTCTCATCGGCGCGCCCCCCGGCTATGTGGGCTACGAGGAGGGTGGTGCGCTCACCGAAGCCGTGCGCCGCAGGCCCTATCAGGTCGTGCTGTTCGACGAGATCGAGAAGGCGCATCCGGACGTGTTCAACGTCCTCCTGCAGGTGCTCGACGACGGACGCCTCACCGACGGCCAGGGCCGCACCGTGGACTTCCGGAACACGCTGATCATCATGACCTCGAACTTGGGCGCCGAATATCTGGTGAACCAGGCGGAAGGTCATGACACGGACGAGGTCCGCGACGAGGTGATGGCAGTTGTGCGCTCGCACTTCCGGCCCGAGTTCCTCAACCGCGTGGACGAGATCATCCTGTTCCACCGGCTCAAGCGCTCGGAGATGGGTGCCATCGTCGACATCCAGATCGGGCGCCTGCAGAAGCTGCTCGAGGACCGCAAGATCACTCTTGAGCTAGACGCCGACGCCCGAGCTTGGCTTGCCGACAAGGGCTACGATCCGGCTTACGGCGCGCGTCCTCTGAAGCGCGTGATCCAGAAGCACGTGCAGGACCCGATGGCCGAGGCGATCCTCGCCGGCGAGATCAAGGACGGCGAGACCGTGCCCGTGCATGCGGGCCCCATGGGCTTGACCATCGGCAATGCCACGATGGCCAAGGCTAGCGAACGTCCGCCGGAGGGCGTGCGGTTGAATTGAGCCGCGACGCTCGCATCATAAAAGGCCGGGGTTCACCCCGGCCTTTCCTTTTGAACGCTCAAAGCGTTACTCCGCAGCCGCGCGGAACTCGTCTTCCTCGCGAGCGGGCGTTCTCGTGCCCTCACGGAGCAGCATGTCCTTGTCGATGCGCTCGGCCTTGTCTTCGCGAAGCTCGCGCTTGGAACGACGAAGCTGCTTGGCCGTCTTCTGCAGGGCCTGCCGGAACGCGGCGTAGACATCCTTGTTCTTGGCCTCGCCGGTCATCATCTTCAGCGCGCCCATCTGCATGTTGACCGTGCAGCGATAGGTGATGCCCTCACGGGTCACGTGCACGGAGGCATTGCTCAGCCGTCCGAAATATTTCCCGGCGACCTGACGGATACTCGTTCTCGCAAATTCGGGAAATACATCACCCAGGTCGACATTCGAGCTTTGCACCAGAATGCTGTTTTCGGCGCCTTCAAGACTCATTCGCTCCTCCGTTGGATGAAGTTCGGGGGCTAACGGGGCACAGGCATGATGGTTGCTGTGCCGTCTCAAGATAAATGTCTTAGCGGCGTACCTTCAAGGTCTGCGAACCCGCGAGGCGTTCTGTCCGATATCCACTACCTGAACTTCGATGTCGCGCGTTGCGTCGCTGCGCATGACTTTCAGCGTGACCGTGCTGCCGACCCCGGCGCGTTCGAGGCTGTCCGTGAGATCCGACAGGCGCCGCACCGGTTCGTCCCCGACGCCCACGATGACGTCGCCGATGACGCCGAGGGCAGGATCGACCCCGCGCAAGCCGGCCTGCTCCGCGGGCGAGCCCGGCGCGACGCCGGCGACGATCACGCCCGTGACGCCAAGCTGAGCCGCCACCGTCTCGTTGGCGGCGAGGATGCCGATACCAGGCGTGGGAACGCGGCCGGTGCGGATGAGCTCCGGGACGACCCGGTTCACCACGTCAACCGGGATGGCGAAGCCGATTCCGGCATTGGTGCCGGACGGCGAGTAGATCGCGGTGTTGACGCCGATCAGCCGCCCGGCGGAATCGAGCAGCGGCCCGCCGGAATTGCCGGGATTGATGGCCGCATCGGTCTGGATCACATCCGCGATCTCACGTCCCTCGCTGGTGGGCAGACGCCGCTTGAGGGCGCTGATGATGCCAGTGGTGAGCGACTGGTCGAGCCCGAACGGATTGCCGATGGCGTAAGCCGTCTGCCCGACCTTCAGATCAGCCGAGCGTCCCACGGAGACGGGCGCGGGCAGGCCGCCCCGCCGTTCGAGGCGCAGCACCGCGAGATCGTAGTTGGGCGCACGCCCCACCACTTTGGCGGGCAGCACTTCGCCGGAGGCAAGGCGCACCACGAAGCCCCTGCCGTTGGCCACCACATGCTCGTTGGTCACTACATGACCGGCCGCGTCCCACACGAAGCCGGTTCCCGAGCCCGACGGCTCCGCTTCTGTCATGGAACCCCGGCTCGACAGACTCACCACCTGCACCACGGAGGGCGCCACGGTTTCGAACACCCGTATCGTCGAGCGTTCCAGCTCGGACAGATCGCCGCGCGCCGCGACCGGTCGCGGCTCCCGTGCGGAGAAGAGATAGCCGTTCACATAGGGCTGGATGACGAGAAACGCGAGCAGAAGCGCGACGGCCAGCATGATTGCGCGTGTTGCCCGATCCTGCATGTCGACTCCTTCTCGATGAACCCAGCGTCTGAGGATGATGAACTGCGCGTAGCGCACTCACAATGGACGCGCTTGAGCAGACTTCGTTCCTCTCGAACGAGGCCACGAACAAAAATCCTCCGTGCGCGTTCGCCACGCAGACCTTCGCAGGAGAATTGCATGTCCTCTCGCCACCTCGTGATCGCCGGAATCGCCGCGGCTTTCGTCTTCCCCGCCTTCGCACAGCAGCAGAACCAGGCGATTCCCTATCCCGCAACACCGCAACCCACCGAAACGCAGCCCAATCAGGCCCTCGGCCAGGGAGCCGAGCAGCGCCAGCAGCGCACGCAGCAGGGCGGCGCCCCGCAGGACACGCAGACGCCCATGCGCCAGGGCCAGGCCAACAGCGCGCCCGCCGCACAGGGCCAGCAGCAGTCGCAGGTTGATCGCCAGTACATTCAGCAGTCGCTCGCGCTGAGCACGGTCTCGCTTCAGCAGTCGAACTTCGCCCTCTCGAAAGCACAGAATCCGCGCGTGAAGCAGTTCGCGGAATTCGAGATCGGCGAGCAGAACAACCTCACCGACATTCTGCATTCCTTCGCAGACCCCGCCGCCACGGCTTCAACCAGCGCAGGCGCACAGGCCTCCGCGTCCACCGCGCCGGAACTGAGCCAGGAGGATTCGGCCGCCATGGAACGCCTGTCGAAAGCGCAGCCTAGCGCGGCGCTCGACCACGAGTATATCGCCCTGCAGATTCAGGGACACCAGAAACTGCTCAAGCTGCAGGAGGACTACCTCAAGAATTCGGGCAACCGCGAGATGACCAACATCGCCAAGCTCTCCCGCGGACAGATCAAGGAGCACATCGCCATGCTCGAAGTCATTCGAAAGGAACTCGGCCGCTGAAGACGCCCGGCCCCGCTCGTTTGCGACGCGGGGCCGGAACCCCTCTTTCGACAGGCCGTTGCCTGAGGAGACGCGGGCCTCCCCAAGCCCGCCGGAGAACCAAGGAGAGGAATATCCGATGGCGCGAGACAAGCGCGGAAATCCACCAGAACCGCCGGTCGATGAGGTGCTGAACGAATTGGCGCAGGATGAAGGCGGCGACGAGTTCGTCGCGGGCCCGACCCAGCGGAACGATGTAGGCAACACAAAGCGCGCGGCGGCCAAGGCCACGGGCGTGATGGGAGCATCGAAGAAGCTCGATCCCGACCTCGACATCGATCATGTGGACGACGGCCGCGTGACCAGCGGCTCCAGTGCCGGCATTCGCTCGTTCAAGGAAGTGCCGGACGAGGAAGACGACGACGCCGGCTTCACCCTGTCGAACCAGGAAATCGCCGAGGGCGTGCCGACAACCGCCAACAAGAGCCCGGCGCCCCGCTCCGCGCGCACCGATGGCGAAACGGGTCCTTCCGGCATGAGCGGCGGCGCAGCCTCGCGCAAGCGCGTGCCTGCGCCTGGCAATGCGGTGGATGTGCCCAAGGGCACGCTCGTGCGCGGCCATCCTACCGCGAGCCAGTCCGGCGGGAAGTCGCTGTCCTCAACGGGTGACGAGAAGCCTCCGAAGCGTGCAGGCCGCGCCGCCGAGGGACAGGTCAGCCGTCCGCTTTCCAAGGGCGGCTCGGAAGAACGCTGATCTCGTTCCACCATGTTTTCCCGTCACCCCGGATGCGTGAGCCTCCGGGGTGACTTTGTTGCACTCGCCTTGCCCCTAAGGCTGTACTTCAGACGGAAGATGGAGTGACAGCGGACGGCTTCCCGCTCTATGCATCGTTTCAGCCCAGACGGCTTACGTGAAGCAAGATTACGAGGAAGCTCCCATGGACAGAAGAAAAGTTCTCAAAGGCGCGGGTCTCGCCGCAGCCGCAGGCGCCGTCGCGTCGCCCGCCATTGCGCAGTCGCAGCCGGAAATCCGCTGGCGCATGGCGTCGAGTTATCCCAAGAGCCTCGACACCCTCTACGGCGCGGGAGAAATGGTCGCCAAGCGCGTGGCTGCCGCCACCGACAACAAGTTTCAGATCCAGGTCTTCGCGGCGGGCGAGATCGTGAGCGGCCTGCAGGTGCTCGATGCCACGCAGAACGGCACCGTCGAATGCGGCTATACCCTGTCGAGCTATTACATCGGCAAGGATCCCACCTTCATGTTCGACACCTCCGTGCCATGGGGCCTGAACGTGCGCCAGCACAATGGTTGGATGTACTACGGCGGCGGCCTCGAACTGGTGCGGGAGTTCCTGAAGGACTACAACATCATCTCCTTCCCCGCCGGCCAGACCGGCGCGCAGATGGGCGGCTGGTTCCGCAAAGAAGTCAATTCCGTTGCCGATCTGCAGGGCCTGAAGATGCGCATCGCCGGCATGGGCGGCCAAATCATGGCGAAACTCGGCGTCGTGCCGCAGGTTCTCGCGGGCGGCGACATATATCCGGCGCTGGAGCGCGGCACCCTGGACGCCGTTGAATTCTCCGGTCCGTACGACGACGAGAAGCTCGGCTTCGTGAAGGTTGCCAAGTACTACTACTACCCGGGTTTCTGGGAAGGCAGCGCACAGCCCTCCCTCTATGTGAACATGGAGAAGTGGAATTCACTGCCTGCCCACTACAAGGCCATTCTCGAAGCGGCCTGCGCCGAGGCCAACGCCCTGTGCATGGCCAAGTACGACGCCCAGAACGCGGAAGCCGTCCGCCGCTTGGTTTCGCAGGGCGCGCAGCTTCGCGCCTTCCCGAAGGACGTGATGGAGCAGAGCTACAAGGAAGCCTTCAAGCTCTACAACGAGATCGCGGCCTCGAACGCGAAGTTCAAGAAGATCTTCGATCACTGGAACGCTTTCCGCGAGAAGGAGCTGACCTGGTTCCGCATTGCGGAGCTGCCCTTCGACTATTTCGTGAACCAGCAGCAAGGCCAACGCTGAACAAGCAGGGCGGCGCGAAAGCGCCGCCTTCTCCTTTCTCTGCTTTCTCTGCCTGGATCGATGCCCGCTCTGCCGCGTTATTTCCGCGACGATCTTCCTTCAATCCCACGGAGACACGGCATGAACGACAAGACTCACGACCAGGATAAATCGGCCGGCAAGTCCGATCCCAAGGATGCGAAGCTGCCGGAGAACTCCAAGACGTCTCTCGACGAAAAGCTCGATGAAGGCGTTGAAGAAACCTTTCCGGCGAGTGATCCGGTTTCCGTGAAGATCACGAAGTAGCTTCATCCCGCACAAGCCCGGGCCGAACCGCCCGGGTCTTTTCGCGCCCGGTTCAGTTGCGGCTCGCCACGGCGACGCCCAGAGCAGCCAGGGCCATCCCGACCAACTGGACGGTGCTCAGGGTTTCGCCGAACAGCACGAACGCCATGAGGGCGGCGACCGGCGGCACGAGATAGAGCAGCGTCGCCACGCCCACGACCGCGCCCTGGCGGATGAGATAGAGCAGGAGCCCGATGGCGCCGACCGACAGACCGAGCACGGCCCAGGCCATGGCGCCCAGGAGCGGAGGCGTGAGTGCGATATGCCCTTCTTCCAGAAGCAGGACCAGGGGCAGCGTGACGAGAGCCGCGCCCACATATTGCACGAAAGCGTTCACGCGCAGATCCAGCGTGTTGCCGGTGCGCTTCTGCCAGATCGTGCCGAGGGTGATCGACAGCATCCCGAAAAAGCAGACGCTGAGTGCCAGAGGCGGCACGCCGCCATCGCCGATCCTGGGCGCGATGACCAGAACGGCGCCTGCAAGTCCGGCGAGAATCCCGGCCCACCGGCGGGCGGATACCCTCTCCCCGAGCAGAGGCACGGCCAGAGCGGCCGTCACGAGGGGCTGAAGCCCCGCGATCAGGGCCGAGATACCCGCCGGGAGGCCGTGCTTCACCGACCAGAACACCCCGCCGAGATAAAACCCGTGCAGGAGAACGCCCGCCACCATGGCCTCACCCCATTCGCGCCCGCTCCGGGGCCAGGGCGCGCGCGCCGCCAGGACGATACCGGCGAGCACCAGCAAGGCCAGCAGGTAGCGCACCAGCAGAAACGTCAGAGGCTCGGCATGTGGCGCTACGACCCGCGCGACGATGAAGCCGGTGGCCCAGATGAGCACGAAGAGGGGAGGAGCAAGGCGGGCTAGCATGGGCGAGTTCTCAGATGTCTCCGCGCCGGAGCCGGCCGGCTCCGGCGCGAGAGCCGCATTCTTTCGGAGCGATCGGAGGAACAGGTTTTTATGTGAAAGACAACCGTATAGTGAGATCCGAAGGCCACAATGCCGTTCGTCCCGCCGCAACCGTGCCCTTTGCCCGAAGCGCCGGCGATGGTCTTGTTCACCGGGACCCGCTCGGAACGAATGGCAGCGTCGCCGTTTAGAACTGATCGGGCACGGTCCTGTTCGCGGCCGGGAGATGGAGTTTGCCCGGCCCGCCTGTCGCCAAACCATCTCCAGCAGTCTGGAGCCCCGCTGTTGAAACGCCTGCGCCTCTATTTCGAACTGCTCGTGATCGCGATGAACCGCTTCGTGCTGCACGACGCCTGGGCGATTGCGAGCCACATCGCGCTGTCGGTGCTCACATCCTTCTTCCCTTTTCTCATTCTGGTGACGGCCCTGGCGAGCGTGTTCGGTACCGGAACGCTCGCCGACGAGGTGGCGGGCCTCATCCTCGAGGCCTGGCCGCAGGAGATTGCGGGCCCCATCGCGGGAGAGGTGCACAGCATCCTGACCGGACGGCGCAGTGACGTGCTGACGCTCGGCGTGGTGCTGACCCTGTACTTCGCGTCGAGCGGCGTGGAGAGTCTCAGGGTCGGCCTGAACCGAGCCTATAACGTGCGCGAGACACGCGCCTGGTGGCTGACCCGTCTCGAATCGATCGCCTTCGTCATCGGTGGCGCCTTCGTGCTCATGGCCATGGCCCTGCTCGTGGTGCTGGGACCGTTCATCTGGCGCGGGATCCTGCGCTGGGTGCCTGCTCTCCAGCCCTTCGACGCTCTGGTCGGGTTCCTGAGGGTGGGCGTCGCGACGCTCATCATCGTGGCCGGACTGATGTTGGCCCACAAGCTCGTTCCGGCTGGACGCCGCACGTTCCGGTCCGTGGTTCCCGGCGTATGCATGACTCTCTTCCTGTGGCTCTTCGGGGGCTTCGCCTTCAGCTGGTACCTCGACTATTACCCGGGTGCCTATGCGTCCACCTATGGCGGCCTCGCCACCGCAATGGTGGCGCTGATTTTCCTCTATACCCTGGGAGCGATCTTCCTGTTCGGCGGCGAGCTGAACGGGACCATCCTCGCCGCCAAGCAAAGGCGGCTCGGCACCAAGCCGCCGCCGCCCGGCCCCAACGACGTCATCGCGCTTCCCTAACGGCGCTTCGCCTCAGAGTTTCGGTGAGATCGTGAGCTGCAATCGTGCCGACGCGGCGGGACGCGTATCCGGCGCGAAGCTGTAGCCGACAGAGAGGTCGAGGGTCGAGCGGAAGGCGGCGTCCTGCGCGCTCAGAACCGTCTGCCCCACAAGCTCGGATATGAGGTTCGAGCTGAGGGATCCGTGCGAAACGTCCACGTTCATGGTGGGCGACAACCGGAGCTCCAGGTTCCATGCGCTCAGCGGCAGGTCCAGGGGGACGTTCAGGCTCCCGCTGAACGACTGGAAGTAGTCGGCTTGCCGATTATCGAGAGAGCCCGTCGTCGAAAAGCCGACCCGAAGGCGCCCGTATTCTTCCAAGTCCTGCGACCAGGAGGATTCCCACATGGATTTCGAGGACAGAAGCCCGCTCTGGCCCCCGCTGCGGATCAGCTCCGTGCCGATCAGGAGGTTCCAGTCCTGAAACGGCTGCATCTTGGCTCCCACCGTCTTGTCTATGGTGGAGGGTGTGAAGGCGGGGATGCGCGACGGGGCGAGGCCGTTAGCCCATGTCTGGGTGCGGCTCAGGGAAAAGGCGGTCCGAGGGGCCTTCGCGCGCCACACGGCGACGTTGTCGAGGGTCCAGGGCTGCCCGTCGGCTGCGCTTCCTCCGCCTTCCTCAAGCGCATAGGCCACGGAAGAAGTTCCAAGGACAAACGACAACAGGACAGCGAATTTCCGAAGCTGGAGAATCATGAATCAATAAAGAATATAATCTCAAAAATGATAGGTCGTGTAATATCATTCAAACACGGCATGCTTAAGAAGAGATAAACTGTGTTTTAGCCTGGGATATGCTCAAAAATTCATCAGGATCATATCCATTTGGGCATGGATACTCTGAAGTCTCTCAATCTAGGGATGAAATCCTCCAGAGATGCACGATGGACATAAGGACGCATCAGCCAAAACGGAAGCGGCCGGCAGAACCCGACCGCTCCGAAACTCATGTGGAGGAGAATCAGCCGACGATGCGGTACTTGACGAAGCCTTCCGGCGCATCGCCCATCTTCTCGACCTTGATGCCCGCCGGCTGGTAGGCAGCGGCGTTCGGGCCCGTCGTGAACGTCATGGTGACGCCGGCGGGGACGGCAATCGACCAGGAGCCGTCGGCCTTCGGCGCGACCTCCTTCTTTTCGACGATGTAGCGCATGATCGCGTCGCGGGTGAGGTCAGGAGCCTCGAACACGATAGTGGTGCCGTCGTTGCCCGGGAAATTGCCGCCGCCGCCCGCGCGGTAGTTGTTCGTCACCACGAGGAACTGCTGATCGTCCGCGATGGGCTTGCCGTCATAGGTCAGGTCCTTGATGCGGTGCGCGTCGGGCGCGTCGAGCTTTCCGTCATCGTCGTAGCGGGAGGCCTGAGTCGGATCGATCTTGTACCGCACGCCTGCGATCACGTCGAAATTGTAGGCCGGGAACTTGGGATTGATGAGATCCTGCTCGCCGCCCATCGCCGGATCGATCCGGTTGTAGATCCCGGCGGAGCGCTCCAGCCATTCGCGCACCTGCGCGCCCGTGACCTTCACCACGCGGATCGTGTTCGGATAGATGTAGATGTCCGCCATGTCCTTGATGGCGAGCGGGCCAGGCTTGATATCGGTGAAGTAGTTTGCGCCGCCGCGCCCGCCCGCCTTGAAGGGCGCCGCCGCCGAGAGGATCGGCAGGTCCTTGAAGGCGGAGGATTTCAGCTGATCCGCCACGTACCAGGCCTGCGCCTCGGCGACGAGCTTCACGGAGGCATCGTCGGAGACGAGCGAGAAGTAGGAGTGGATCGGAACTGCCGTTCTTCCCACGGGCTCGCGCACATATGTGAGCGTGGCCTCGTGATCCGCCCTCACGGCGGCGATGACTCCCGCCTCCGAATCCACCTTCGCCACCACTTTCCGATCGATCCGATCATAGATCGGGCGCGCCTCGGTGCGGAACTGCGCAATCCTCCAGGCATCGTCCTCCTTTACGAGGTCGAGGTCGATGAGGCCCAGATGGCTGCCCCAGAACCCGGCCATGACGGCGGGCTTGCCGTGCAGCGTGCCCTTCCGCGCGTCGACGCCCTCGATGTTGTTGAATTCCTTGCCGCCCGGGAACACGAAATGCTGGTGGCCGGTGAGGATCACGTCGATGCCGTCGACCTTGGCCAGATGCAAAGCCGCGTTCTCCTCGCCTCCTTTCCGCTCGCCGCCTGCGATGCCTGAATGGCAGAGCGCCACGACGATGTCGGCGCCCGCTTTCTTGAGGTCCGGAACATGCCTCATCGCCGCTTCGACGATGTCGATGGTGGTCACCCGGCCGTCGAGATGGGCCTTGTCCCACTGCACGATCTGCGGCGGCACGAAGCCGATCACGCCCACCTTCAGTTTCTGCTTGGCACCGGCTTCGTCGGTGAATTCCCGGTCGAGGACGAGCCAAGGCTTGTAGAGGGTTTCGCCGTTGTCCTTGATCGCGTTGGCGCAGACGACGGGGAATTTCGCAGCGCCCAGCGAATTCTGCAGAAATTCGAGGCCATAGTTGAACTCGTGGTTGCCGAGCGTGCCGCAATCGTAGCTCAGGGTGTTCATGGCGGCGACGATGGGATGCAGGTCGCCCTTCTTCATGCCCTTGCGATAGGACACGTAATCGCCCAGCGGCGAGCCCTGGATAATGTCGCCATTGTCGAAGAGCAGGGCATTCCTGGCCTCGGCCCGCGCGGCCTTCACGAGGGACGCCGTGCGCGCGAGGCCGACCGAGTCGTCCGGCGCATCGCGGTAATAGTCGTAGGGGAAGATGTTTACGTGGAGGTCGGTGGTCTCCATGATGCGCAGCTTCACCACGGGACCGGCGGCCCAGGCGAATTGCGGCAGGCCTGCGAGGGCGGCGGCGGCCACCCCGGTCTGAAGGACGCGGCGGCGGGTGATCGACGATGTCATGGACGGCTTCCTCCGATGGAACGATGTTCCCTAACCGAGGAGAGCACACCTTTTGTGACAGGATCAAGAGACCGCTCGAGGCGCCCGGCGGCCAGGGGATCGACACACCCTCCCCGCCTCAGAGCCGTTCCCGGACGTGATCGAGGATCAGTCTCGGTCATCCCGGTTGGAGAGGCGCTGCGCTCCACGGACCGCGATCACCGGCAAAGGCCGGAGGCAGATCAAGACGCCCTGAGCGCCTCGTCGAGGTCGCTGTAGAGGTCTTCCACGTCCTCGATGCCAGTGGAGAGGCGCAGGAGGTCCGGCGGACAGGGCGTTCCGGGCCCCTCGATGGAGGCGCGATGCTCGATGAGGCTCTCGACGCCGCCAAGGGACGTGGCCCTCTTCCACAGGCCCACCTTCGCGGCCGTCCGGATCGCCGCCGCCTCTCCTCCGGTCACCTGGATAGAGAGCATGTAGCCGAAGCCGCTCTCCATCTGCCGCGCGGCGATGTCGTGGCCGGGATGCTGCGGCAGGCCGGGATAGAGGACCCGCGCCACCTTCGGGTGAGAGGAGAAGCGTTGCGCGAGGTCAAGCGCGCTTTTCGCCTGAGCGGCCGCGCGCACATGGAGCGTGCGCATGCCGCGCATGAGCAGATAGGCCTCGAAGGGGCCCAGGATCGCACCCTGCATCTTGCGGATGGAGGCGACCTTCGCCCAGAACTCGTCGGCCTTCGCGCCCGCCAGCGCGCCAGCTACCACGTCGGAATGGCCGTTGAGCACCTTGGTCGCCGCATGCATGACGATGTCGGCGCCCAGGTTCAGCGGCCGCGTGTGGACCGGTGAGGCGGTGGTGGAATCCACGGCCAGGCGCGCGCCGGCCGCATGGGCGATTTCGGCCACGGCCGCGATGTCGGTGATCGTCCAGAGCGGGTTGGACGGGGTCTCGGCCCAGACCAGCTTTGTGCGGCCCGGAATCACGGCGGCGCGCAGCGCATCGAGATCGTCGGTCTCCACGAAATCGACCGAAAGCCCCCAGCGCACGGCCTCCGTCGAGAGCCAGCTGCGGAGCGCCCAGTACATCACCTTGGACGCGACGATGTGATCGCCGGGATCGAGCGCCTGGAACACGGCGGTGGCCGCCGCCATGCCTGAGGAGAACAAGAGCGCCCCCGCCTCGGCCTCCTCCAGCATGGCCAGCACCTCTTCCGCCTCGCGGATCGTCGCGTTGTCCGGGCGGCCATAGACGTAGCCGGAGGAATAGGCGTTGTCCTCGTCGCGGATATAGGTGGTCGCCACATGGATCGGCGGCACAACGGCCTTGGTGATCGGATCCACTCGGCCCATGGCCTGGGCGGTGAGGCTGCGCTTCGACCAGGAAGAACGCGACGACGACATGGGAACCTCCGAGAGAGTGGCTGGTTTCGCCACCTGGAAATGATGCCTGCCACATAAAGAGATTTTGAGGATGCGAACAGAGCAAACCATGCCGGGCAGCCATGCGACCCCGCCGTTCCGGCGGTTCCTGGTGACCGTACTGCCCGTCGTGGCCGTCGCCGTCGCGGGCTCTCTCGTCACCAGCCCCAATATCCCGGGCTGGTATGCCGGTCTCGAGAAACCGGGCATCACGCCGCCCAACTGGGCCTTTCCGGTCGCATGGACGGTGCTGTATGCATTGATGGCCTTTTCCCTCTGGCGCATCCTGTCCCTGTCCCAGGATCGCCCCGGGCGCTCCGGGGCCATCGCGGCGTTCTTCGTGCAGCTCGCCCTGAACAGCCTGTGGTCCTTCGCCTTCTTCGGGGCGCACAGCCCGGTCGCGGGCCTCGTCGTCATCGTCGCCCTGATTGTGGCGATCCTGGCGACGATCCGCGCCTTCTGGCCGCTCGATCGGCTGGCGGCCCTCCTGCTCGTGCCGTATCTGGCCTGGGTTCTCTTTGCGACCGCCCTGAACGGGGCGATCTGGCAGTTGAACGGGCCATAAGGGCGCACGCTCGAACCAGCTCTCCCCGCGTCATCCCCGGCCCATGGCCGGTGACCCCGATGATCCGAAGCGACGCGCTCCTCAGCGGCGCGATCCCCGGGACGAACCCGGCCTGACGTCGTAGGGCTGATGGCGCAAGAGAAGGCCCATCTCGGAAGGATCCGAGACGGATGGGGAGGGATGCGCGCTCTATTCGGGCTTGTCGAACAGATCGGGATTCGTGTCGTGCCGGTCGAGCACACCGACGAACGGCAGCTGGCGGTAAGAATGGGCAACATCCATGCCGTAGCCGATGACGAACACGTCGGGGCAGGTGAAGCCGACATAGTCCGGATCGATGCTCACGGCGCGCTTGCCGGGCTTTTCCAGGAGAACGGCCGTCTTCACGCTCTTGGCTCCGCGGGCCATGAGCAGGTCCTTGGCGAAGGTGATCGTGCGGCCGGATTCGAGGATATCGTCCACGAGCAGCACGTCGCGGCCGCGCACGTCGCTTTCCACGTCGCGCAGGATCGTGACCTGGCCGGTCGAGACCGTGCCGTCGAGATAGCTGGACAGATGCACGAACTCCACCTGCGGCGCGAGACCGGCCTTGTGCAGGGCCCGGATCAGATCGGCCGCGAACATGAAGCTGCCCTTGAGAACGGCGACGACGAGCAGGTTCTCGGGCTTGGAATTCGCGATTGCCTGCGCCAGGGCCTCGATGCGTCTGGCGATGGTGTCCTCGTCGAAGAGAACCCGGATACGGTGAGCAGCGGTCATCGTCGTTCAGTCCAGAAAAACGGGAAAAGCGCAAAAGCCGGTTTCTTCACGACCATGGCGGAGCGCGGAAGTCAAACGGACTTCACGATTTTCCCGGCAAAATGGCGAATTCCGGACCCGCGGAGCCGATCCTGCGGCAATGTCCCGCGACCGCTTCGCTTTCCGTCGCCCCCCGGCAAGTTTATGGGTTGCTAACCATAACCGGGCCATAAGGAACACGAATCGCGAGCGGTCGCTGGCCGCGGACGCTCCCGGTCCGTCGCTTCGCCGGCTTTTCAAGGAGGGTTCGGGCGCGCGTGAGAGCCTATGATGACGAGGAATTCGACGAGGGCCCGGGCATCCCGTCCGTGCGGTTCGAGAATGTGGGCGTGCGTTACGGCATGGGGCCCGAGGTCCTGCGCGACCTGACCTTCTCCATCGAGCCGAATTCCTTTCAATTCCTCACGGGCCCCTCGGGCGCGGGCAAGACCACGCTGCTTCGCCTCATCCTGCTTTCGGTGAAGCCCACGCGCGGGCTGATCTCCCTCTTCGGCGAGGACGTCTCCAGGATCTCGAAGGACGATCTGACCGACCTCCGCCGCCGCATGGGCGTGGTGTTCCAGGATTTCCGCCTGCTCGATCACCTGACCACCTACGAGAACGTCGCCCTTCCCTTGCGCGTCCAGGGCAAGGAGGAATCGAGCTATCGCGCCGAGGTCGTGGAATTGCTGCGCTGGGTGGGTTTGGGCGACCGCATGCACATGCTGCCGCCGGTGCTTTCAGGCGGCGAGAAGCAGCGCGCGGCCATCGCCCGCGCCCTCATCGTGCGGCCGGATCTTCTGCTCGCCGACGAGCCCACCGGCAACGTGGATCCGTCCCTGGCCCGGCGCCTGCTGCGCCTGTTCATCGAACTCAACCGGCTCGGAACCTCGGTTGTCATCGCCACCCACGATTTCAGCCTCATGGATCAGCTCAACGTGCGCCGCCTCGTGCTCGGCGACGGCCGGCTGCACATCGACGAGTGAGCCGGATGAACGCGCCCCAGCCCTATCTGAGGAAAGCCTCGCCGCCGCCGAAAGGAAAGGGGGGAGACAAACGCGCCCTGCCCGCCTCCCTCAGTCGCAACGCACCCCTCGTCCCGGTGGATTCGGCGGGAGGGCAGGCCCTCGCCGCCGTGATCGCGATCCTGACCTTTCTCGCCGCCCTCTGCGCGGGCGGCGCCGAGCTTGTCGCCGCCAGTTCCGCGCAATGGCGATCCGAGATCGCCCGCGAGGTGACCATCCAGATCCGCCCCAATCCCCAGCGAGCCATCGACGAGGACGTCGCCCGGGCCGTTGCGCTGGCCAGCCGGACGCCGGGCGTGGAGCAGGCGCATGCCTTCACGAAAGAGGAATCGGAGCGCCTGCTGGAGCCGTGGCTGGGAAGCGGCCTCGATTTCAAGGACCTGCCCGTGCCACGCCTCATCGTCATCAAGCTGAAGGAGGACACCCGACCGGATTTCGGACCGTTGCGGCAGAGCCTCGGGAAGGAGGTGCCCGGCGCGACGCTCGACGATCACGCGCTCTGGGTGTCGCGCCTGTCGGCCATGGCGAACACGATCATCGGCACAGGCATCTTCCTGGTCGCCCTCGTTTTGATCGCAGCGGGTCTCGCGGTGATCTTCGCCACGCGCGGCGCCATGGCCGGCAACAAGGAAGTCGTGGAAGTGCTCCATTTCGTGGGGGCGAACGACGACTTCATCGCCCGGGAATTCCAGCGCCGCTTCTTCAAGCTGGGCCTGCGCGGCAGCGCCGTCGGGGCCGCCGCTGCCCTGGCTCTCACGGTGGTTCTGGGCCTGGTCACCCGCTCCTGGCGTGCCAGCCCGGCGGGCGATCAGATCGAGGCCCTGTTCGGCGCCTTCAACATGAGCTTGACCGGTTATCTGATCGTGATCCTGATCGCCCTCCTCGTGGCGCTGATCACAGGCATCGTGTCGCGGCTGACGGTGAGACGTTTTCTTAATGGAAATGGTTGATCCTAGGTTACCCGTGGATAAAGGGGGCTGCCTCTCCATTGCCGCATTCACCTCTATCATCGTCCGAGATGACCTCGCGTACGCAAACCTGGGCGTCGCCGCACGCCACGGATCCTGCCGAAGCCCTTGGCTGGCGCTGGACGATGCAGAGCGATCCGGCGATTCCGGCTGAAAGTTCCATGACCCGGCGTCTCCTGAGTGCCGTTTTGTGGAGCTTTGCTGCCTTCTGCCTGGCCGGGTTCCTCGGCTTTCTCGCCTTCGTCTACAGCCTCGACCGTTCCGAGAGGCCGCCCGAGACGCGGGCCGACGGCATCGTGGCCCTGACCGGAGGCGCCCAGCGCATCGGCGATGCCATCGATCTTCTGGCGAAGGGCTATGCCAAGCGCCTCCTCATTTCCGGCGTCAACGAGAGGACCAGCCGGGATCAGATCTCCCGCCTCAACCCCGGTCAGCGACAGCTCTTCGAATGCTGCGTGGATCTGGACTACCGGGCCCGCAACACCATCGGCAACGCCATCGAGACGCGGCGCTGGACGGAGCGGAACGGGTTCGACACCATCATCATCGTGACCTCGAACTACCACATGCCACGGACTCTGGTGGAACTCGACCACGCGTTGCCGAATCTCCAGAAGATCCCCTACCCGGTCGCAGCCACCATCGACCCGCACGATTGGTGGAGCAACCCCGCGACGGCCAAGGTCCTGGCCCTGGAATACCTGAAGCTCCTGGCCGTCTGGGTTCGCACGCGCTTCGAGGACGATCCGGAGCGCTCCTCGGTTGCCCACATCATCAGCGGTGGCGCCCCGAGCCAGCAGGCGAACGTCGAAACGACTTCGCACTAAAATCTGGGCAGGAAATCTCCGGGCGCCGGCAGGCGCTGTGCTCTTCCATGCGCACGAGGCCGGCAGCGGGGGGGTTTCCAGCCTTCGAGCAGTCTCCTGAGCCGGATGTTCCGGCACCAAGATACTATGCAAAGGTGGTGGGGAATCAGCGGGTCTGCGAGGATCGGGCCGCCCCTCGTCATGACCTCCTCCCGCCAGCGACGGGTCGGGACGTCGGCCTCATCGTCATTCCGCGCCGGAAAACGGGTCCACTTTCTCGCGCGATGCGTTAAGGTGCGCCGGCCCGCGGAGCCGTATGCTCCGCTTTTCCTTTCACGAAGCCATGCTGTTCGTCCGCTCCTTCCTGTTCAACGTCGCCTTCTATGCCAATCTCGTCCTGTGGCTGATCATCCTGATCCCGGCCTTCCTGGTGCCGCGCCGGGTCTTCATCGCCCTGGTCAAGGTCTGGGCACGCTCGTCGCTCTGGCTGCTGCGGGTGATCGCCGGGACGAGGGTCGAAATCCGCGGCGTGGGGAGGATCCCGGCGGGAGGAGCCCTCGTCGCGGCCAAGCACCAGTCCTTCTGGGAAACCTTCGCGTTGGTGACGATCTTCGACGATCCCACCTTCATCCTGAAGCGGGAGCTGATGTGGATTCCCTTCTTCGGCTGGTACCTGCGCAAGGCGCGCTGCGTACCGGTGAACCGCAGGGCGGGCTCGCAGGCTCTCGTGCAGATGACCGCCCGGGCTAGGGAAGAGGCCCAGCACGGCCGCCAAATCATCATCTTCCCCGAGGGCACGCGTCGGCCGCCCGGAGCTCCGGCCGCCTACAAGTATGGCGTGGCGCATCTCTACCAGAACCTCGGTTTCCCTTGCATTCCGGTGGCGCTGAATTCCGGCCTTTACTGGCCCCGCCGCCAGTTCATCCGCCGTCCCGGCACGATCCGCGTCGAGATCCTCGACCCGATCGCCCCCGGTCTGAAGCGGGAGGAATTCTTCCAGAGCATGCAGGATGCCATCGAGGAATCCTCCGGCAGGCTGCTGGCGGAGGGCCGGCACGAGCTAGGACTCGGAGGCATCCCGCCCGAGCCCGTCACATCGACACCAAATATCTGATACTGCTAAGCTTTCCCGGACCTTGACGGATCGCCTTTCCTTTCTTACATATAAGAACAAATGGCGAACAAGCGGACCATATCCTGGAACACGGCCATGCGGGACCTCCGCAACGACCGTATGCGGAGGGCTGGCGTGCGCGAGGAACGGCTGAGAGCAACGGCGGGGCTTCGCTCCTCCTCCACGCTGAACTCCACCCTGAGCTCCTGGCGTGGCCTGTCGGGCCGACGCTACATCGTCGGCGTGCATCCTCTCGACCTGAAGGAACTGCTGGAGGTCACCGACGCGGTGATCCTGGCCGTGCACCGCGACGAGACCGGCATCGCCCACGTGATCGATTCGGCTCTTGCCGGCGACAGGCCGAGCGCGGAGCCCCGGACCCGCTGGCTCGATGCGGCCCGGGAGCGCGGCGCCACCGAACTCCACATCCATCGCCTTGCCGATACGGAGGCCCGCCGCCGCGAGATTCTGGCGGATCTGCGCGAGAACGCGGATCAGGCCTCCTGATCGAGCGCGGCGACGATCCGCTTCATCAGCGGATCCACTACCCCCATGCCGAGCAGGTGCTCGTAGGTCGAGCGCACGTAATCCGGATTGGCGCCGGAAATGCCCCTGCCCTGCCGCACGAGGGCCAGCACCTCCTCGAAGGAAAGCGTGCCCGCATATTGCCCGTGCCTGCGGTCGGCCACGTAGCCCAGGGCCGTGACGGCGCGGCCATCCTCGAGCCGCACGGGCAGGTGCCGCTCCAGATAGACGCTCGTCGCCTGCTCGCGCTCGCGCAGGTAACGCACGGTCGCCTGAACCTCCTCCTTCGCGACCCGGAACGCGACGCCGTGGCAGCGCCCGCCCCGGTCGAGGCCGAGCACGAGGCCCGGATTCTCGGGCGTTCCGCGATGGACATGGGAGAGGACGCAGAGCGCGCGGCGATAGCCGTGAAGATGCGCGTGGCGGCGTTCGACAAAGGGAAAGCCCGGCCTCCACATGAGGGAGCCGTAGCCGAAAACCCACAGATCCCCGGAACCGTCCGTCATCGTTCCCATGCCTGAACCTTGCCTGCTTTGCCTTCTAAGCAGCGCCTGCATTCACGCGAAAAGCGCAGACCACTTTCCCTGTGGGGCGCTAGCAGCTACGAAGCAGCAGCACAACAGGAGATCTTGCATGGCCGAGGCCATCCCAGCGGAAAGCAAGCACCACAGCCGCTTCTGGCTCTATACGCCCTTCGTCCTGCTGCTTCTCGTCGCCATCGCCTGGAGCGTCGCATGGTTCGTCATCCGCAACCGAACGGCCGAGGCGCTCGATGCATGGCTCGCGGCGGAGGCGCGCGACGGCCGGCAATGGACCTGCCCGGACCGCACCATCGCGGGCTATCCCTTTCGCGTCGAGATCGTCTGCAACGCTCTCGAGCTGAAACAGGGTGCGGTCACCGCCTCCTTCGGGCGCACGGAAGCCATCGCGCAGGTCTATCAGCCGCGCCTCGTGATCGCCGAGATCGGGGGCCCCTTGCGTGTGACCGACGGCCAAGTGACGGTGCAGGGCCGCTGGGATCTTCTGCAGGCGAGCATCCACGCCTCGCGGACCGGGCTTCAGCGTCTCTCGATCGCGGCCAGCGCGCCCGCCTTCACGGTGACGGGCCTTCTGCCGCAGGAAATCGCCACCTCCGGCCAGCATCTGGAGCTGCATCTGCGCCCCAATCCCACGCGCGCGTCGGACCAAGCCTATGACGCGGCCCTCTCGGTGACGAAGGCGACCATTCCGATGCTCGATGCCCTCATCGGCGGCACGGAGCCTACGGACCTGGACGCGGATGTGACGGCGACCCAGACGGCCGGCTTCCGGGGCCGCCCTCTGGCGGAGGAGCTCGAGCGCTGGCGCAGCGCCGGCGGGATGCTCGATGTCCGCATGCTATCCGTGACCAAGGGACCGCGCCGCCTGGAGGCCAAGGGCACGCTCGCTCTCGACGAGGAGCACCGCCCGGCAGGCCGGCTCAGCATGGCTGCCGCGGGTCTCGACGGTCTCATCGGCAAGATCACCGGCAGCCGCACCGGCGGCGCCCTGCTCGGCGCGCTGCTCGGCCAGAATCCGCGCGCCAATGACAAGGGCACCGGGCAGCCGCAGCTTTCGCCGCTGCCGCCGCTCACCCTCGACAACGGCTTCCTCGCCCTGGGGCCCTTCGTGATCCCGAACGTGAGATTGCAGCCGCTGTATTGAGCGTGACCTCTCAGTCTCCCCTTCGGCATCCCGGGCCTTGTGCCGGGATGCCGAAGATCTGAAACGCCGCGCTTTCCGATCGGTACGACCGGGACAGGCACGGCCACGACGGCAAAGTCACCGGCCCCGATAGGCTCGATTACGCCTTGTCCTCGCGCCGGCGCCCGAAATCGGGCTCCGGCGTTTCCTGGCCCGAGGAGATGATGCCGCGCCGGATGGCGCGCGTGCGGGTGAAGAGATCGAACAGCTTGTCGCCCTCGCCCCAGCGGATGGCTCGCGCCAGCAGGGCGATGTCCTCGTTGAGGCGGCCCAGCATCTCGAGCACCGCTTCCTTGTTGTGCAGGAAGATGTCGCGCCACATGGTGGGATCGGAAGCGGCGATGCGGGTGAAATCGCGGAAGCCGCCCGCGGAGAACTTGATCACCTCGCTCTGCGTGACGGTCTCCAGATCCGCAGCCGTTCCCACGATGTTATAGGCGATCAGATGCGGCACATGGCTCGTGATGGCGAGCACGAGATCGTGGTGCTGCGCGCTCATGATCTCCACATTCGAGCCAATGGCGCTCCAGAAGACGCGCACGCGCTCGATCGCCTGCTCGTCCGCGCCGTCCGGCGGCGTGAGGATGCACCAGCGATTGTGGAAGAGCGTCGCGAAGCCCGCGTCCGGGCCCGAATGCTCCGTTCCGGCGACGGGATGCGCAGGCACGAAATGCACGTCTTGAGGCAGATGCGGCTGGACCTGCGCGATCACGGAGGCTTTCACCGAGCCCACGTCCGACACGATGCAGCCGGGCTTCAGCCCGGGCCTCATGGCTTCGGCGACGGCGCCGCACACGCCCACCGGCACGCAGAGAATGACGAGGTCCGCGTCCTTCACGCCCGCCACGAGGTCGGTCGTCGCCTCGTCGGCAATGCGAAGCTCACGCACGCGCGCCACCACCTCCTCGCTGCGATCGACGGCGACGATGGTCCCGGCAAGGTTGAGATGCCTCGCGGCACGCGCGATCGACGAGCCGATCAGGCCGAGGCCGATCAGCGCGATGCGCTCGAAGAGCGGCTTCGAGAGAGATGGGCCGAGACGCTCAGGCATCGCTGCCACCCTTCATGAAGTCGCGCAGGGCCTCGACGACGAGGCGGTTCGCCTCCTCGCCGCCCACGGTCAGGCGCAGGGCGTGAGGCAGACCATAGGCATCGATCCGGCGCAGGATGAGGCCGCGGCCGGAGAGGAACGCATCTGCGTCCTTCGCTGTCCGGCCCGGCTCGTCGGGAAAGGTGATCATCAGGAAGTTGGCGACGCTCGGCGTCACCGTCAGCCCGAGCGACCCGATCTCCTTCGTCAGCCACTCGAGCCATTGCTCGTTGTGTTCGACGGCCTTCGCCACATGAGCCTCGTCCTGAACGGCGGCGATGCCCGCCGCCATGGCCGGGCCGTTCATGTTGAAGGGGCCGCGGATGCGGTTCACCGCCTCGGCGATATGGGCGGGCGCCACCATCCAGCCGATGCGTAGGCTTGCGAGGCCGTAGATCTTCGAGAAGGTGCGCGTCATCACCACGTTCTCGGCGGTGGCGACGAGTTCGAGGCCCGCCTCGTAGTCGTTGCGGCGCACGTATTCGGCATAGGCAGCGTCCAGCACCAGCACGACATGTGAGGGAAGGCCCGCGTGAAGGCGCTTCACCTCGTCGAAGGGAATGTAGGTACCGGTCGGGTTGTTGGGATTGGCCAGGAAGACGATCTTCGTCCTCTCCGTCACCTTCGCGAGGATGGCATCCACGTCGGTGCGGTGATTCTTCTCCTCGGCCACTACCGGCGTGCCGCCGGCGGCGAGGATCGCGATGCGATAGACGAGAAAGCCGTGCTGGCTGAAGATGCCCTCGTCGCCCGGACCCACATAGGCATAGGCGATGAGCGACAGAAGCTCGTCCGAGCCCGCCCCGCAGACGATGCGGCTGGGATCGAGGCCGTATTTCGCGGCGATCGCCTCGCGAAGCCTGGTGGCGGAGCCGTCGGGATAGAGTTCCAGATGATCGGTGTTCCGCACGGCCTCCACGGCTTTCGGCGAGGGGCCCAGCGGCGTCTCGTTCGAGGAGAGCTTATGGACCTTCGCAACCCCCGCGGCGGCGCTTTTGCCGGGCACGTAGGCGTCGATCTTCATCACGCCGGGACGGGGTTCGGGACGAGCGGACATGGACAACTTCCTAAGCAATCGATTGGCGAATGAGGATTCTTTGACGTTGGAGCACGTCCTCATCGGCGAACCGGTACCCACTTCGCCGCGTCATGCTCTAGCGCAGCTTCGCGATCATTTCACGTGGAAACGTTCGGCATGGCTGCCGACCTCCGCCAGCTGGGCGAGGCTGGCGCCCGCCTCCGTCAGCTTCTGCTGGAGGCGGGAGGCCTCCACGGTGCCGGGCACGGCGATCAGCTCGGACAGGCCGTTGGCGTCGGCCGCGCTCGCCACAACCTCGCCGCCGAGCCGCGACAGCGCCTCGTTCGCCCCCTTATGCCAGCGCTCGAACTGGGCCGCGTAGAGCACCACGTCGCGCACGGCCGCATCGGTGAGGGGCTTGGAGATCACGAAGACCGGGGTGCCCGCCGGATGGTCCGGCCGCTCGATGAAAGGCAGGCGCGCGATGATCTTCGGGCGGTCCCTCTCGGCAAGGGTCCGCCACCAGGCGCCGCTGGTGGCGCCCTGGTCGAGGCGGAAGATGCCGAGATCGCCCTTGGAGCCCGCCACCGCCTCGATCACCGCCGCCGCGCTCGGATGGGCGATGTAGGGCACCGTGAAGCCGAAATGGAACCGGGCCGAGTCGCGCATGGGCGCGTCGCCGCCCGAAACGTCCGCGTGGACGGCGTAGTTGGACTGCACATAGGTGAAGGTGCCGATGATCACCCGCCAGATGCTCTCCACCGTGTCGAGCGGGAGCATGCCCCGGTGGCGCTCGGCCAGCGACTTCATCATCGCGGCCTCGCGGCCCGGGCGGAAGGCGGAGCTGAGCCCCGTGTCGGAGGCCTTCTTGACCTCGATCAGGCGGTCGATGATCGTGCCGCGCTCCATGAGCAGCCGGTGCATCGTCTCGTCGATGCGGTCGATCTCCTGGCGCAGCTCGGCTAGGGACGGGGCGGGCTTCTCGCTTGTCATGGCTTCGGTCTTTCGGAAACTGCGCTTCTCTTTGACCATTTTGCCGCCCTTTGTCATCCCTCGCCGTGCATGACACCCATTCCGTCACGCCGCCGCCTCTCAACCTTCCGCGTCATCTCCGGCACAGGATCGGGGATCCCGATCCGTTGGGGCGAGGCGCTCTTCCAATCGGGACGGCCAGGACGGGCCCGTCCATGACGAAGGGCATAGGCATGACGGCCCTGAGCCTGCGCCCCCGCTGCAAAGAAGCATGCGCGGAGGGCCTCCCCGATCCGCCCCCCGCCCGAACGAAAGCCCCCGCCGGACGTCATGTTCGTTGACGATCGGACCTGTTCGAATTACGAGTTGTTCGGCAAACCGAACGCAGTTGCGGCCATCCATGACATTATCCCCCCTCTCCCTGGAAGCGCGAAGCCAAGCCGACGACCCGTCGAGTCTTGTCATGCGCTTCGGCGCGGACGAGCCCCTGATGATGGATGCCGGGATTGCGCTCGCCCCGTGGCAGATCGCGTACCAGACCTACGGCACCCTCAATGCCGACAAGTCGAATGCCGTGCTGATCTGCCATGCCCTCACCGGCGACCAGCATGTGGCGAACGACAACCCCGTGACCGGCAAGCCCGGCTGGTGGCGAACCATGGTCGGCCCAGGCCGACCGGTGGACACGAACCGCTTCTTCGTGATCTGCGCCAACGTGATCGGCGGCTGCATGGGCACCACGGGCCCGGCCTCCACCGACCCGGCCACGGGCCAGCCCTACGCCTTGAACTTTCCTGTCGTGACCATCCGCGACATGGTGCGCGCCCAAGGAGCCCTGATCGACAGGCTCGGCATCGAATCCCTGTTCTGCGTGATCGGCGGCTCCATGGGCGGCATGCAGGTGCTGCAATGGGCTGCGAGTTACCCGCACCGGGTCTTCGCGGCGCTGCCCATCGCCGCAGCCGCCCGCCACTCCGCTCAGAACATCGCCTTCCACGAGGTCGGCCGCCAGGCCGTGATGGCCGACCCCGACTGGCGCGGCGGGCGCTACCTGCTCGAGGGCACGCGCCCCTCCAAGGGTCTCGCGGTGGCCCGCATGGGCGCGCACATCACCTACCTGTCGGAGATGGCACTGCACCGGAAATTCGGCCGCAATTTCCAGGACCGCAGCGCGCCGACCTTCTCCTTCGACGCCGATTTCCAGATCGAGAGCTATCTGCGCTACCAGGGCATCTCCTTCGTCGAGCGCTTCGACGCCAATTCCTATCTCTACGTGACGCGGGCGATGGATTATTTCGATCTTGCCGCCGAACATGGCGGCTCGCTGGCGAGAGCCTTCCAAGGCTCGGGCACGCGCTTCTGCGTGATATCCTTCACCTCCGACTGGCTGTTCCCGACCTCGGATTCGCGCGCCATCGTCCATGCGCTCAACGCGGCCGCCGCCTCCGTCGCCTTCGTGGAGGTGGAAAGCGACAAGGGCCACGACGCCTTCCTGCTCGACGAGCCCGAAATGTTCGCCGCGGCCTACGGCTTCATCGACGCGGCGGCGCGGGCGCGGGGGATCCCGTGATGGCATCCAGTCTCGCCGTGCCTGCCACCGACAGCATCACGGGCCACCGCCTCGATTTTCTGCTCGTCGCCGAGATGGTGGAGCCGGGCTCGCGGGTGCTCGACGTAGGCTGCGGCGACGGCGCGCTCCTCTCCCTCCTGCGCGAGCGCAAGAATGTGGACGGACGCGGGATCGAATTGTCCCGCGAGGGGGTGAACGCCTGCCTCGCCAAGGGCCTGCCGGTAATACAGGGCGACGCGGACACGGACCTCTCCGATTATCCCGACGATGCCTTCGACTACGTGATCCTCTCCCAGACGATCCAGGCGACGCGCCAGCCGCGCGTGGTGCTCGAAAATCTTCTGCGCATCGGCCGCCGCGCCATCGTTTCCTTTCCGAATTTCGGCCACTGGCGCGTGCGCGTGGACCTCGGATTTCGCGGACGGATGCCGGTGACGGAGAACCTGCCCTATTCCTGGTACGACACGCCCAACATCCATTTCTGCACCATCCGCGATTTCGTGGAGCTGTGCCGGGAAGTCGGCGCGCAGATGGAAAAGGCGGTGGCCCTGAATGCCGGCGGCAAGCCGATGCAGGTAAGCCTGCCCTGGTGGGTGTGGAACCTGCTCGGGGACCAGGGCGTGTTCCTGCTGAAGCGGCGGTGAATTCGCTCCGGTGTCTCCCGGCCGGGGATGACACCAGCCCATCGGAGGGCCGTTGGATCGAGATCGCTCCGGTCAGGGTCGGATTGCTCGGCATGCCTGATCTGCCAGGCTCTGTTCGAGCCCTTCAGCTGTTTCTCTCGCGCGATGTCTCGTGAACATCGTCGCGGCAGTCGATATACATGAGATTTGAAAAGCAATAACGTATAACGAAGCCGGGCACGGCTAGCGCATTGTGCGGAACAGTGGACCCGGTTTTCCGCGCCAAGGATGCGCTGTTCAGAGAATGGGGCCTCGGCCTGGATCCCAAAGGTGGATTCCATTTCCGGGTCCGATGCTCCAGAGACTTAGCTCCATTCTCCTGAGCAAAATTTCCAGTGGCGCCGAAGTCAGAGCGTACCATTTTTCCGACTGGCCAGGATATTCGCGGCATAGTTCTTGGACATCGCACCTGGCTCGACGGTCATCCCTCCCCCGATGCCAGCGGGTGCAGATCGCGCACCATGCTCTTCAGGCGCTCGTCCAGCACATGGGTGTAAATCTGCGTGGTCGAGATGTCGGAATGGCCGAGCAGTTCCTGCACCACGCGCAGGTCCGCGCCGTTCTGAAGCAGATGGCTGGCGAAGGCATGGCGCAGCACGTGGGGGCTGATCGTGTTGGCGCGCAGGCCCGCGCCGGCCGCGACCGCCTTCAGGTCGCGCGCGAAAGCCTGGCGGGTGAGGTGGCCTGTCTCGCTGTCCGCAGGGAACAGCCATGGGCCCACGGCCCTGCCCAGCTCCTCCAGCAGCGCGAGATAGGCGCGCGCGGCATCCCGCGCGGCATCCGTGAGGGGCACGAGACGCTCCTTGGCGCCCTTGCCTCGCACCACGAGGAAGCGCTCACGGGTCTTGGCCGCGCTGCGGGGCAGCGAGACCAGCTCGGAGACGCGCAGCCCGGTGGCGTAGAGCAGCTCCAGAAGGCAGGCCATGCGGGCCGCCCGCAGCCGCTCGGCGGGCGAGGCTCCCGGTCGGGAGACACCCTCATGAGCGACCTGCAGCAGCCGATCCACCTGGTCGACGGAGAGGACCTTGGGCAGCGCCCTGCCCCGCTTCGGGGCCGACACGGCCGCCGTAGGATCTGCGGGAGCATAGCCCTCCACATACAGAAACTTGTGGAATTGGCGAACCGCGGAGAGCCGGCGGGCGGCGGACGAGGCTTTCAGGCCCCGCTCCTCAAGGCTCGCCATGAAGCCCCGGATGGTGGCGGCGGAGGCGGAGTCGGGCCGGACGCCCGTTTCATCGAGATAGGCGAGGTAATCGTCCAGATCGCGCTGATAGGCCTCGAGCGTGTTCTTGGAAGCACCGCGCTCGGCGGCGAGCATATCCAGGAAAAGGCTGGCCTGGCGCGCCCCGCTCATGAGGACGAGGGGGCACGCTGGGTGGGCACCGGCACCGTGATCTCGCGCGGCTCCGGGTTGACGAGGGTTGCCAGCGCGTACATGGCGGCGAACCCCAGGCCCGCGAGAATGGCGACGACGAGAAGAAACCGGAAGAGAGTGGGCAAGGGATCCTCTTTGAGCGTTACCTCGGTAGAACCATGCATGGGCCGCAAAGGCAAGACCTAACCTAAGGTTAGGGATATGCGCGACGGCCCAATAACCTCCCTGTGACAGAGCCGGAGCCCCGTGCTAGGACAGGGGCATGAACAATATCAGCCGCTTCAATCCGCTCGATGAAGCTGGCGGGCAGACACTAGGCAGCCGGCGCGGCCATCCCATCAGCCGCCAGCTCGGCACGCGGTCGATCGTGCTCGTCGGTCTCATGGGCGCCGGAAAAAGCACGGTGGGCCGTCGATTGGCCCAGATGCTCAAACTGCCTTTCCGCGACGCCGATCACGAGATCGAGGCGGCCGCCGGCATGACGATCCCCGACATTTTCGCCATCCACGGCGAGGAGTACTTCCGCGACGGAGAGCGCCGCGTCATCGCGCGGCTGCTCCAGGACGGCCCCATCGTCCTCGCCACCGGGGGCGGGGCCTTCATGAACGCGGAGACCCGCCAGAACATTGCCGAGCACGGCATTTCGGTGTGGCTGAAGGCCGATCTCGACATTCTCATGCGCCGCGTCCGCAAGCGCGACACCAGGCCCCTCCTGCGCAATCCCGACCCGGAAGGGACCATGCGCCGGCTCATGGAGCTTCGCTATCCGGTCTACGCCCTGGCGGATTTGACCATCGATTCGCACGAGGCGCCGCACGACCGCGTGGTGGCCGACATCGTCGAGGCTCTCGGCGCATGGCTCGACACGGAAAAGCCGGGGGAGGCCGAATGAGCAGCATACCGGCTCAGACCGCATCCGCCATCACGGTTCCCGTTCCCCTGGGCGACAGGGCCTATGACATCCTGGTCGGGCGCGGGCTGATCGAGGCGGCGGGCGCCCGCATCGCGGCCCTCGGCGCCCGTGCAGCCGCCCTCGTGACGGACGAGCATGTGGGTCCGCTCTATGCGCAGGCCCTCAGCCGCTCTCTCGCGGCAAACGGCTTGCGCACGGCGGTGATCACTCTTCCGCCGGGAGAGGCGACGAAATCCTATGCCGGCCTGGAGCGGGTCTGCGACGCGGTGCTCGAAGCCAAGATCGAGCGGGGCGATCTCGTGGTCGCTTTGGGCGGCGGCGTGATCGGCGACCTCGCGGGCTTCGCCGCCGCAGTGGTGCGCCGGGGGGTGCGCTTCGTGCAGGTGCCGACCACCCTGCTCTCCCAGGTCGATTCCTCCGTCGGCGGCAAGACCGGCATCAACTCGCGCCACGGCAAGAACCTCGTCGGCGCCTTCCACCAGCCGAGCCTCGTGCTGGCCGACACGAGCCTGCTCGACACGCTTCCCGCTCGCGAGATGCGCGCGGGCTATGCGGAGGTGGCGAAATACGGCCTGATCGACGATGCGCGTTTCTTCGCTTGGTGCGAAGGCAATTGGACAGGCATCTTCGACGGCGGCCCGGAGCGCGACGAGGCCGTGGCGCAGAGCTGCCGCGCCAAGGCCGCCGTGGTGGTGCGCGACGAGCATGAGACCGGCGACCGCGCTCTGCTCAATCTCGGCCATACCTTCGGCCATGCGCTCGAGCGGATCACGCGTTACGATTCCACGCGCCTCGTCCACGGCGAGGGCGTGGCCATCGGCCTTACCCTTGCATTCCGCTTCTCCGCCGCCCTCGGGCTGTGCCCGCTCTCCGACGCCGAGCGCGTCGAGGCGCATCTGAAGAGCGTTGGACTTCCCACCCGCCTGTCCCATGTACCGGGAGGATGCGGCACGGTCGATGAGCTTCTGGACGCCATGACACAGGACAAAAAGGTGAAAGGCGGATCGCTCACGTTCATTCTGGCACGAGGCATCGGGCAGAGCTTCATCGCTCCCGGCGTCGAAGCGGAGAAAGTGCGCGCCTTCCTAACGAGCGAAATCGACGCAACTTGACCATGATCGAGGAATCCTCTTCCGGCGACCTCTGGTTTGCGGCTATGGTCGTCGTCTTCTGTCTTCTGCTGTCCGCCTTCTTCTCGGCGGGTGAGACGGCCTTCACGGGCGCATCCCGGTCCCGCATGCTCATGCTGGAGAAGAGCGGCGACAAGCGCGCGCGCCTGGTGAACCGCCTCCTCGAAATGCGCGAGCGCTTCATCGGCACCGTCCTGATCGGCAACAACATCGTCAATATCGGCGTCTCTGCCTTCGCCACGAGCGCACTCGTCGCGATCTTCGGCGACGAGGGTGCGCTCTATGCGACCGCGATCATGTCGGTGCTGGTCATCGTCTTCGCGGAGGTGCTGCCGAAGACGGTCGCCATTTCATCGGCTGACAACGTCTCCCTGTTTCTTTCGCGGCCCATGTCCTGGGTCGTGGCGCTGCTCGGGCCGCTGGCGATCGCCATCGAGCGTCTCGCGCGCCTGATGCTGCGCCCCTTCGGGATCCGGATCGGAGAGAACACACCGATCCTGTCCGCATCCGAGGAAATCCGCGGGCAGGTCGCCCTGCTGCACAAGGAGGGCGGCGTTGCGAAGGTGCAGCGCGACATGCTGGGGGGCCTGCTCGATCTGGAGGACCTCACCGTCTCCGAAGTCATGGTCCACCGCACGAAGATGCGCACCATCAATGCGGATCTTTCATCGGAGGAGATCGTGCGCGAAGTGCTTTCCTCTCCCTATACGCGCATGCCGCTCTGGCGCGGGAGCCAGGAGAACATCGTCGGCGTCCTTCACGCCAAGGACCTGCTGCGCGCCCTCGACGCCGTCGGCGGCGATGCCGGCAAGCTCAAGGTGGAGGCGATCGCCTTGGAAAGCTGGTTCGTGCCGGACACTACGTCTCTGCGCGACCAGCTCAAGGCGTTTCTCGCCCGAAAAACCCACTTCGCTCTCGTGGTGGACGAATACGGCGAGGTGATGGGTCTCGTGACCCTCGAAGACATCCTCGAGGAAATCGTCGGCGACATTAAGGACGAGCACGATCTCTCCATGCAGGGCGTCCGCCCTCAGCCGAACGGCTCTGTGAACGTGGATGGATCGGTCCCGATCCGTGATCTCAACCGCGCCATGGACTGGAACCTGCCGGACGAGGAGGCCACCACCATCGCAGGCCTCGTGATTCACGAGGCGCAGACGATTCCCGACACGGGCCAGATCTTCACCTTCCACGGCTTCCGGTTTCAGGTTCTGCGCAAGTCGCGCAACCGCATCACGGCGCTCAGGATCACCCCTCTCGCCCTGGTGCGTCGCGAGAGCTGACTCACGTCTTCAGGAAATCCAGCAGCGCCCGATTGACCGTCTCGGCCTCCTCCAGATGGACCCAATGGGTCGCCTGCCGGAGAGGCATGGCCCTGCCACGGGCGCAGAGCGTCAAACTTTGTTCGCAGAGGCCGAATTCCAGGAACCGGTCCCGCATTCCCCAGATCGCCAGCACCGGCATGCCGAGCGTGCCCGATGACCGGCTGGGCAGAGTGAGCGGCAGCGCACGATACCAGTTCAGCATGCTGGTGAGCGCACCGGGACGGCTCCAGGCCTTGGCGTATTCCGCCAGATCCCGTTCCGAGAACGTGCCGGTCCGGCTCGTGCTTTGGAGCGCTCGCTTGAGCGTCCGGTAGTCCCCTGCCGAGAAGAGGACCTCGGGCAGATACGGCAGCTGGAAGAAGCCGATGTAGGAGCTTTTCAGCATCTGGCTCGGATGACGGCGCATATAGGCGCCGGTGATGGCAGGATGCGGCGCGTTGATCGCCACAAGCCGCTCGAACCTGTCAGGATGCCGCGTTGCCGCCCACCAGGCCACCAAGCCGCCCCAGTCGTGGCCGACGAGAGAACATGCGCCGTATCCCAGTGCATCGCTCAGGCCGACGACGTCCCGTGCCAGCGTGTCGAGGCCGTAGGCTCCGCGGCCTTCCGGCTTGTCGCTGAGGTTGTATCCGCGCTGGTCCGGCACGAGGACGCGGTATCCGGCTCCGGACAGGGGCTCGATCTGGTAGCGCCAAGCCCACCAGAACTCGGGAAAGCCATGCAGCAGAATGACCAGAGGGCCATCCTTCGGGCCGGCCTCGAGGCAATGGAGCGTGATGCCGTTGACCTGGAGGCGAATGCCCGGCGCTTGAGAATCGACTGCCTGCATCTACTTCTCCCGGAATGTTTGAAGAGTCCGTTTCACGCAGGCGCCGCGGCGGCATCCCGCGGCGCCTGCCGAGCCGGTTCCTCCGCCGCCATGAACTGTGCGCGGGCCAGTCCGGCGAAGCGCCCGCCCTTGGCCACGAGTTCATCGAAGCTCCCTGTCTCGATGACGCGCCCCTGGTCGAAGACGAGGATGCGATCGGCGTTACGGATCGTCGCGAGACGATGCGCGATGACGAAGGTCGTGCGCCCTTTCATCACCTCGTCGAGGGCACGCTGCAGCTTCTGTTCGGTGGCCGCGTCGAGGGCGCTCGTCGCTTCGTCGAGGATGAGGATCGGCGGGTTCTTCAGCAAGGCGCGCGCGATGGAAAGCCGCTGGCGCTCGCCGCCCGACAGGGAGCGCCCGCGCTCGCCGATGACCGTATCGAGACCTTCCGCCTGACGCGAGATGAACTCGATCGCCTGCGCGCGCTGCAGGGCTTCGATCATCTCGTCATCGGCGGCACCGGGACGCCCGACCTGCAGGTTCTCGCGAATCGTGCGGGCAAAGAGCATCGGCTCCTGGAACACAACGCCGATATTGCGGCGAAGCGAGCCGAGCGTCAGGTCGCGAATGTCGTCGCCATCGATCCGGATGCAGCCGGATTGCGGGTCGAAGGCCCGGTGCAGGAGACCGAGCGTCGTGGACTTGCCCGATCCGGTGGCGCCGACCAGCGCCACGTTTTCGCCGGACCGGATCGCGAACGAAACGTCCTGCACGGCGGAGCGCTTTCCATCATAGGAGAAGCTCACATTGTCGAATATGACCTCGCCCTCGAAGCGGTCGACGGTCTTGGCGTTCGGCCGATCGCGGACGGCGGGTGCCGTATCGAGGATCTCGAAGAACTCCTGCAGTTTCGGCGCCTGCATGAAGAGCTGGTTGATGAAGCTCACCGCCTGCTCGAGGCGGCCGATCAGCATCGTCGCCATGCTCATGAAGGTGACGATCTCGCCGATGCTGGCGAGGCCGTTGAGGTGCAGCCACGTGCCGAGCAGGAAGATGGCTGTCACCGTGATGGTGGCCGATGCGCGGGACGCCACGGAGGCGAGAGCCCACCAGGACAGCACCGGGTTCTGCGCCTGCAGCAATTGCTGGATGATGGCACGCAGCGAGCGGCTTTCCGCCTCGATGCGCGTGAAGGACTGGATCACGGGAACGTTGCCGAGGGCATCGGAGGCGTGCTCCGCGAGGCTCGAGTGGTAGCGCTCGACGGACCCCTGCAGGGTCTCGGTCTTGCGCAGGACGATGGCGGTGAGCACCGCGAAGACGCCGACGAGCGCCACGAGAAGAAGCCCCAGCCGCCAGTTCAGGAACACGGTGAGCGGCAGAAGCACCACGAGAGCGACGATCGCCGACAGATGCTCGCGGAAGAAGCCGAGCCACAACCAGGACATGCCGCCCGAGCCTTCCAGCATCACCTTCAGGACACGGCCGGAATGGGTGGAGGTGTGAAAGGCGAGCGGAAGCTCGAGAACATGCTCGAAGTAATTGGCGACCACGGCGAGGCGGCGGCGATGGGCCAGCCGGTCCGCATGAAGCGCCACGAGCGCACCGACCCCGATGGAGAAAAGGCCGAAGGCCACCCAGGCGACGATGAGCGGCGTGAGCACCGAGAAGGTGACGGGCGCCGAGCCCGGGATCTGAGCGCGGGTGAGAACGTCGATGATGCGGCCGAACAGGATCGGCTCGGCGAAGGCCGAGATCGCCAGAGCGACATTCGCCAGGGCGAGCAGGGCGCCAACCCTCAGGTCCGACCCGAGTTGGCCGAGAACGCGCACGTAAAGTCTGATCAGCCGCATGGTGTCAGCCTGTCGGCAGGGTGAAGCTCGGAGGAAGAACTCCGCTGGCGACGGGGGGGTTCGCAACCCTGTTCGAGCCGGGTACCGAGGCTCGGCCGTATCGACACATCATCCCTTGCTCTGGCTGGGATCATGGCTGCTCCTTCCGAACCGCTTGTGCAGATGGCCGATCCATCTCCGCCGCGGATGCGCGGCCCGCCGGAGGCTTGGCTTCGCCAGCAGGATCGCACCCTCCTCGGTCTTGCGGATGTGAAGGGTGCGCGTGTGAAACTCCTCCAGGCCCGGCCGGTGCCCGATGGACATCACAGTCGCGCCTTTCAGCTCGTTCTCGAACAGGGAGAGCATGGCAGCCTGGTTTTCCTCGTCCAGAGCGGAGGTGGCCTCGTCCATGAACACCCAGCGCGGCCTGTGCAGCAGAACGCGGGCGAACGCGACACGCTGCTGCTGGCCGAGCGACATGGTCTTGTCCCAGCGCTCGTTCCTGTCGAGCATGTCCACGAACTCGCCCAATCCGCAGCGGTCCAGGGCGGCGCGAATGTCCGCATCGTTGAACGTGTCGGGCGAGGCCGGATAGCTGAGCGCGGCTCTGAGAGTTCCCAGGGGGAGATAAGGCCGTTGCGGCAGAAACATCATTTCGTGCCCCGGAGGCAGGCGGATCGTGCCGGAGCCCCAGGGCCAGAGCTCCGCGACAGCCCTGAACAATGTGCTCTTGCCCGCCCCGGACTCGCCCATGATCAGAACGCGCTCACCGGGTTGGATCTCCGCCGTCGCGTCCTCGATGAGGATGCTGCCGTCGCTCAAGGCGATGGTCATCCCCTCGAAGCTGAGCCAGCCCTTGGGATGCGGCTGAATGTCGATCTTGCCGTTCTCGGCCGTCACCTCCTCGAGATCGATCGCCGCCTGCCGGAAAGTGGCGACGCGCAGGACGGCCGAGCGCCAGTCCGCGATTTTCGGGAAGTTGTCCACGAAGTAGCGCAACGCCGCCTGCACCTGGTTGAACGCGCCGACCACCATCATCATGCCGCCGAAGGAAAGACGTCCGCTGAAATAACCCGGCGCGGCCGCCAGGATCGGTACGACGATCGCCAACCAGCCGTAACCCGACGTGATCCAGGTCAGGCGCGCGAGGGCACCGGACAGGCGGCGCGTCGCCCTGAGGACCGCCTCCACGAATTCGTCGAGATTGCGCCGTTCGTCGTCCTCGCCGTTGTAGAGGGATACGCTCTCCGCGCTCTCGTTGACCCGCACGAGCGCGAAACGCAGGTCGGCCTCGCGCGCATAACGGAGGGTGTTGAGGCGGATCAGCGGACGCCCGACAAGCCAGGTCAGGCCGGAGCCGATTCCGGCATAGCCGATGGCGACCCACACCATGTAGCCGGGGATCGTGATCTCGTCTCCGCGAATGACGAAGGTTGTCTCACCGGAGAGCGTCCACAGGACCCCGATGAAACTGACGAGCAGGAGAAAAGCCTGCAGCATTCCGACCCCCAGCTCGGTCGAGAGCTCTGAAAAGAGGCGGCAATCCTCCTGGAGGCGTTGATCGGGCTGACGGGCGGCCTCCCCCATGAAGCCGAGCTGATAGGCATGGTTGGGCTTCAGCCAAAGATGGAGCAGAATCTGTGTCAAGCGCTGCCGCAAACGGATCTTCAGCCGCTCCTGCAGCCAGGTCTGGGCTACGACCAGGGCAAGCAGCGCAGCGACGATGGCGACGAAGACGAGAAGCTGCTCGAAGAAGGCCGGCGTATTGCGCTTCTCCACCGCATCAAAGAAGGCGCCGTTCCATTGGTTCAGGCGGACCTGTCCCACCATGTTGCCGATGAGAACGACCAGGATTGCAAGGGCAAGCCGCATCATCGGCCAGCCCTTCCGGTTTCGGAACATGTCCCGGAACAGCAGGAACAGCTCCCGTCCGATGCCGGGCTTCATCTCTGGGGATGTGCCTAGAGCCTGCGGCTCGCTCTGGTGAGCGGCGGCGTGGTCGGCTTCCTTCGCCAGCGTCGTATCCTGACCGGGACCGACATCCTGATTGCTTCCCGCCGCAGGGGGCGGGGGCATCTGCCTGCCCAGCTTAGGATCGAAGTCCGGCATGGTCTTTTTCGAAGCACACTCTTACACCGCAATCCGGCGTTAAAGCTAAAGAGCGACGCTTCGACTCAGGTTCCAGCCGATCTGGAAAGACCCGGCCTTCGGCTCAGGTCTTGTCTGCCGCGAGCACCAAAGCCCAGTAAACCTTGTACTTGGAATTCGGCGCATAAGCCGTAGCGATGCCGATCCGCGTCGCCTTGGGATCGAGCAGCACCCGGTTGTGCTGCGGGCTCTCGCGCCAGCCGGAGAAGGCCTCGGCAAGGGTATGGTAGCCCGCTGAAAGGTTGGCCGCCGGCGCGACGAAGCCATCCGAGAGCAGCCGGCGCTTGAACGCGTCGGCGGAGCTGGGCCTGTCCGCCGACGCCATGGCCTCGGCTTCGGCCTGGGCGGCCGCCTGCAATTCGGGATCGAGCGTGAGCAGACCCAAGCCGTTGTTGCGGCGGTAGGCGCCGATCATGTCGCGCGCCATGGCCGCATCCACCGCGGCCCCGGTCCTGGCCATGGAGGCATAGAAGCTCGGCGTCTGCGAGCGGACATGGCGCTGCTCGGACTGGCAGGCTGCCAGGACGAGTGCCGAAAGGCTTAAGCAAATGAGGCTTTTCATGCAGAGGACTTATCCTTGAGAAGGGTTAAGGTTTCATCCTCAGCTCCCTCCTTTCTGGATGCGTCCGCCTTCTCCGCCTTGGGCTCGGGAGCAGGAGCGACGGGTCCGGGCACGCCGATCCCCGCCTTGCGCAATTCCCGGAAGATCTCGAAGTAGAGATCGCTCGACACGCTACCTGCCGCATCAATGTCGTCCACGAAGCAGACGAGATCGAACTCGATCGTGTTCTCCGTGGCCTTCTTGAAGATGACCCGCGGCGAGGGCTCGCTCATCACTTCGCGATGGGCCAGCGCCGCGCTGCGCATGATGCCCGCCATCAGATCCGGATCGCTCGAACGAGGCACGGGGATCGTAACGATCACGCGTCCGACGCGGTCGTTGCGCACCCGGTTGCGCACGATGCCGGAGATCAGGTTCGAATTCGGCACGATCAACGTCGAGCGGTCGAAGGTCTGGATCTCGGTGGAGCGTACATTGATCCGGCGCACATAGCCCTCGCCGTCGCCCACGACTACGAGGTCGCCGACCCGGATCGGACGCTCCCACAGGAGGATCAGGCCCGAGATGAAGTTGTTGACGATGGACTGCAGGCCGAAACCGATACCCACCGACAGGGCGCCGGCGACGATGGTCAGGCGCTCCAGGCTGAGACCCAGATAGGTGAAGGCGACGACGCCTGCCGTGATGATGCCCACGTACCCCGCCGCCGTACGGATCGAATTGCGCAGGCCTGCATCGAGATCGGTCGCCGGCAGGAAGGTGTTGTCGAGCCAGCGCTGAATGATGCGCGTGACGGTGAAGCCTGCCGCGAAGAGAAGCGCCGCGATCAGGATCGACGACAGGGAGATCGTGACGTCGCCGACGCTGAAGCCGAAGAAAAGCGCCCGTAGCGAGCTCGTCACATCCGCGGACTCGATGCCCCAGGGCAGCAGGATCAGAAGGAGAGCCAGAATGATGAGCGCCAGCCGCGCGACGCCGCTCGCCAGCACGCCGATCTGCTCCAGCGAACGGCGGCGGATGCCCGTATTGGCCTGCAGAGTCGTGGCGAGCCTGCTCGGGCCGCGCAGCGATCCGGCGATGAATTCATCCGCGAGCGTGATGCCGAGAACAAGCATCGCGATGATCAGGGAGATCGAGATCGCCTGATCGACCACGAAGGAGGCGAGTGCCGTGTACCCGCCGAGCACGCCGCCGATGACGATGGCGACGATGAACCAGCCCAGGCTCCGCAGGGGGCCTCCGATATCGACCTCACGCGTGACATAGGGACCAAGGCTGCTCTCGTCCTGACTCTCGCCAGCCGCGAAGCGGCGCAGCAGTTCGGCAAAAATGAGCGCCATCGCCAAGGCGAAAACGGCCCTGGTCATCACGGTAATGGGCAGGACAGCAGCGACGGCCTTGTTGAACGCTTCGATGACCTTCCCGACGATCAGCACAGTCGCCAAGATGATCGAGAAGCCCATGATGCGTGCGGCCGATTCGTCCCGCACCGGGATCAAACGCCAGGACGTGTGATCCGGTGCGAGGATGGCATCGATGAGCGCACGCACGAAGGCGACGAACGCCAAACCGCCGAGCAGGGATCGCACCACCTCCTCCAGGCGCGGCGTCACCATGTCGATCGAGTCGAACGCGACCCAGACGATCCAGCTCCCCGCAATGGCGGGACCCGCGCTGAACACGAGAACGCCGATCGCGGCCATGAGGCGACTGCGGCGCGAAGGATCCGTGATCGCCGGATCGCGCCGGATGAGTCGCGGCGCAAGCGAGCGACGGCCGACATAGAGCGCGACGGCCACACCGACGGCCACGCCGAGAAGCAGGAGCACGCCAAGCGTTGCATTGCGCTGCACCTGCTCGAGAGTATCCGAGAGCACGACCCGCTGGGCTCTCAACTCCTGCGGGATCGCCTGGATCACGCTCATCCAAAGATTGGGACTGAGAAGGCCGTCGCTCTGCTCGAATAGCGCGCGTGCGAAACCGGCCCGGCGCAGATCGCCGATCTCGGCGCTCAGCTGCTCGGCCTGCACCAGAAGCGCACGCCCGAGGCGCTGGGTTTCGTCGAGTTCGGCGACGGCGGCCTCGCGGTCGGCGCGATCCCGGGCCACGTCAGCGCTTTCCTCCGGCTGGCCGCTGGCCGGCTTCGGCCCGAGCTGGGAGAGACGCTGGCGGCTCGCCTCCAGCCTCGGCGCCTGCTCCTGAATGACGGTCCGAATCTCAGCGATGATCGGTTCGATCTGCTGACGCAGATTTTGCAGCTCGGCATCGGACAGGGTGCGTCCCTGGAGCGCCAGCTCCTTCTGATCGAGGTCGGCCTCGAAGCCATCGAGCTTGGCGCGGGCTGCCTTGGTCTCGGCAGAAACGCTGGCGGCGGGCGCGTCGGAGGGTTGAGTGGGCGGCTGAGCCGGCGCCGCCGGAGCTGGAGCCTGCGGCGCAGGGGCTTGAGACTGGGCCAAGGGCGGCGTTTGCGCCTGCTGAGCAAAGGCAACGCCTGCAGAGGCAAGGCCGCATGCAACGATTGCAGCCGAAAACAGCCGCTTCAGTCCAACTCCGGTCATTCAGTCCGCCTTGTCGCATTCCCCTTGCGGGCTGGTTCATCGCGAATCAATAAGGCGAAAACTCGCCGCCGGACGGACGAAGCGCAACAAAAAAGCCTGGATGGGGACCTCCCCATCCAGGCTTTCCCAAAGAGCGGGACTCAGCGACGCGCGGGCTCGTTGGCGGAAGGCTGCGCCTCCGGGGCGGGATAGGCCGGGTTTGCCGGCGTGATCCGGTTCGTAGGGTTGGCATCCGACGAACCGGTTGTGGAACCCGTCGTGGCGGAGCGGGCGGCATCCGTGCCGGGATCATCGGGCGACTGGGCACCCGCCCAAATCACGTAACCGCCCACTGCGATCGCAAGGAGAAGCAGGGAGCCGAGCAGAACGCCCAGAACGGGGCGGCCGGAGGCGCCCTGGCGGGCGCGGTCGTCTGGAATTTGTGCGGCCATCTGAAGCCTCTTTCAAGAGCTGGAAGTATTCGGGCGAGCAGCGAGACTCGGCGTTATCAGGGCAACGCCAGATGCGGAGGGCGGTTCCTGCCAAGCCAGGAAACGAAGCGATCTCTCATGCGCAACCGGCTCTGGATCCAATATTGGGTTTTGCCGTTGTTCGAGACAGGCCGCAAACCAATGTCAGGAACGAGGGCGATGGTTCGGGCAGACTTTGGAAGCATCGATTGTCGCACCTCTGCACAAGGCTTTTGTCTCCCGGTCCTCAGCCTTTTTTTCGCCGTCTTGGGCGCCCTTGGGTAATCTCTGATTCAAGGAGACATTATGCAGGACAATCGCATCAGTCTGGATGGGACTTGGGAATTTTTGCACGTGGCCGACGACCGTCTGTCCGGCCCGGCGGAGGTTCGCCAGATCGTGGTGCCGAGTCCCTGGCAGGCCCAGTTCTCGGACCTGCGCATGCGGGCTGGAATCGGCATCTATCGCAGGACGATCGAGATCGACGAAGCATGGCTGCATGACAGCATCTGGATCCGCTTCGGCGCCGTCTTCCACAACACGAAGGTCTTCATCAACGGCGAGCCCGTCGGCCACAACGAAGGCGGCTTCCTGCCCTTCTCGTTCGACGTCACGTCCTACCTGAAGCCAGGCCCGAACGAGATCAAGGTCCGCGTGGATTCGCCCACCGACAACCCGGCCGAGTTCCCGGACTCACCCTTCGCCGAGATCCCCTTCGGCAAGCAGAGCTGGTACGGTCCGCTCTCCGGAATCTGGCAGCCGGTCTATCTCGAACGCCGCATTCCCGACCACATGAACCGTGTGCGCCTCGTTCCGCACCTGGCCACCGGCCGCGTCGTGTCCGGCGTGTTCTTCGCGCGGCCGCTTTCGGACGCCACGCAGATCCATATCGAAGTCACGGACCCCTCGGGCAAGGTCGTGATCGACGAGATGCACGAGACGCAGATCGGCGTCACCAGCATGCCTTTCGAGCTGGCCGTGCCGCACGTGCAGCCCTGGTCGCCGGATCACCCGAACCTTTACCGGATCCGCCTGGAGTTGATCCGCGGCGGCGAGGTGAAGGACGAGATCGCCGACAATTTCGGCTTCCGCACCATCGAGACCCGCAACGGCAAGCTCTATCTGAACGGCGAGCCGCTCTATCTGCGCGCGGCTCTCGACCAGGACTACTACCCGGACACGATCTGCACCGTGCCTTCCGTGGAATTTCTGGAGGATCAGTTTCGCAAGGCCAAGGAACTCGGCCTCAACTGCCTGCGCTGCCACATCAAGGCGGCGGACCCACGCTATTACGAGACCGCGGATCGCATGGGCATGCTGATCTGGACGGAGCTGCCCAACGGCGGCATGGCCACCGACCGCTCGCGAGGCCGAAAGGAGAAGCTCCTGAAGGGCATCGTCGACCGCGACGGCAATCACCCGTCCATCATCATCTGGACCATCATCAACGAGAACTGGGGCGTCGACCTCGTCAACGATGCGGACCACCGCGACTGGCTCAAGCGCACCTTTGCCTGGCTGAAAGCCTACGATCCCACGCGCCTCGTCGTCGACAACTCGCCGTTGGCCCCGAGCTTCCACGTGGAATCCGACATCGCGGACTATCACTTCTATGCCGCCTATCCCGATCACCGGGCACAGTGGGACCAGTTCGTCGACGAACTGTCGAACCGTGCATCCTGGCTCTATTCGCCGCATGGAGACGCGGTGATCACCGGCCGCGAGCCGCTCATGTGCTCGGAGTTCGGCAATTGGGGCCTTCCCTATCCGAAGGACCTGCGGGACGCCAAGGGCGAGGAGCCCTGGTGGTTCGAGACGGGCCACGACTGGGGTGAGGGCGTGATGTATGCCCACGGCGTCGAGAACCGCTTTTCGGACTGGAGCCTGGATCGCGTGTTCGGCGATCTGCGCCGTTTCGTGATCGCGGCGCAATGGCAACAGTTCCGCGCCTTCAAGTACGAGATCGAAGCCATGCGCAGGAAGCCCAACCTCGCCGGCTACGTGATCACCGAGCTCCATGATTGCCATTGGGAGTCGAACGGCCTTCTCGACATGCGCCGCAACACACGCGTGTTCCACGAGCTGTTTCACATCTTCAACTCGGATACGGTGATCGTGCCGAAATGGGAACGCGCCTCCTACTGGACAGGCGAGACCGTGACGCTGGAGCTCGCAGTCGCGCACGGCGCGGGGCCGAGGCTCGAGAACTGCCATCTTGAGATCACCCTCTGCAACGAGACCCAGCGCATTGATCTGCCGCCTATCGAAGCGCCCGATGTACTCAACATCGGCAAGGTCGAGCTGCGGCTTCCGGAAATGGACGAAGCCTCGCTACGGCGCATCGGCTTCGCGCTGCGCACGTCCGACGGTCACCTCGTCGCGCAAAACCACCATGACATCGCCATTCATCCAAAGCGCACGAGACCGGTCCATGTGCGGGAGCTAGTGTGGTCGCCGGACGAGGATATCCGCGAGCGCTTCCGCGCCCTGGGTTACACCATCGCGCGCGCTTTCGATGAATCGACCTTGATCGTCGCCCGCACGCACAACAAGGCAATTGCCGACCATGTGCGCGCCGGCGCCAAACTGCTACTGCTCCCGGAAGAGGACATGAGCCTCTATCCGTTCTTCCCGCATTGGCAGGCCGTGAAGGTGCAGGCTCGGCACGGCACGCTATGGTCCGGCGACTGGGCCTCGTCCTTCGCCTGGCTGCGCCGCTCGGGCCATTTCACCCGCTTCCCCTCCGGCCCGCTGCTCGACGAAACCATGGATCGGGTGCTGCCGGATTACGTGATCTCGGGCTGCAATCTTCTCGACTTCCAGGCTCGCGTCTTCGCCGGCCTTGTGGTCGGCTGGATTCACAAGCCCGTCGCCCTCGGCGTGGAACGCTCCTACGGACGCGGTCGCCTCGTCGCATCGACGCTGCGCCTGCTGCGCGATGCGCCTCTCGCCGACCCCACGGCCACCATGCTGACCGATGCCCTGGTGGAATTGGCGGTCGAGTCGCGGGCATCCCGCCTTGAGGAGGCCGTGCGGGCGGCGGAAGCTGCCGCGTAAGTCGTCGATGATCCTCCAATGGAAAGCGGCGCGGAGAGGATCCGCGCCGCTTTCTTGCTGCTGATGTCGGAGCGTTACTCGGCAGCCATCTTGAGGCGCTCTTCGGACCAATCCATCTCGCTGTCGATGAAGAACCGGTCGAGGGCGTTTTCCAGGCGTGGCATCAGAATGCCGCGCTCTGTCGAGAGAGCCGTGTTGAGAACCGGCAGGTCTCCCGCATCCGTCACAAGGCTCGGGTCAAAACCCGCCCGCTCGGCGGCCTGGGCGGCCAGATCGCGCCAGGAGAGTTCACCGATATTGGCCATGTGCCAGATCCCGGTTCCGCCATCGATCAAGAGATCGAGGGAGGTGTTGACGAGGTCGGGCACGTAGGTCGGCGACACCACATCGACGCTTGCCGCAACGCCTTCGCCCTTGCTCAAGGTGTTGAGGATCGACCAGACGAAGTTGTAGCGGTCCCAGGGGCCGAAAAAGGCGCTCGTGCGGATGATGAGAGCCTGGTCGTGAGCGGCCAGGACGCGCCTCTCGGCCTCGGCCTTGCTCGCTCCGTAGACCGTGGCGGGATTGACCTCGTCGCTCTCCACATAGGGCCTGTCGAGCGTACCGTCGAAGACGAGGTCCGACGAGAAGGTCACGAGGGGAATGCCGAGATCGGCACAGGCCTTCGCCAGAACATCGGCCCCGAGAGCGTTCTCGCGAAAGCAGGCTGCCGCATCGTTCTCGGCCTCGGACACGCGCACGTAGCCCGCCGTGTTGATCACCGCCCAAGGCCGGTAGCAGGCGAGCGCTTTCCTCACGCTCTTCGCATCTGCGATATCCATGTCCCTGCGTGAGAGCAGCACGTGGTTGAGGCCGCGAAACTCTGCGAGCCGTGAGAATGCGCGCCCGAGAGTGCCGGTGGCGCCGGTGATCAGAAGCCGGCGCGGCTCGTCCGCGAGCCAGCAGGAGCGCGACTGCTTGGCCGGACGCCTGTAGAAGCGGATGTCCCGCTTCCACCAGCCGGCGCGGTCGAGCACCGGATGGTCGTAGGCACCTGTTTTCGCCAATGCCTCGGCGGCGTGAGCCAGGGCCGTACGCCGCGGCTCGGGGGCGCGCACATCGAAGGGTCCCGGCTCGTAGAAGCCATTGCGTCGCGTCAGCAGGCTGTTCCAATCCACGGCGCCGAAGAGAGACCAGACCGTCACGGCGCGGATGTCGGCGCCTTCGTCCCGCAAGGTATTGACGTCGTTCCACACCTCGACGAGCCACCGCAGTTGATCGTCACGTGTGCTGCCGTGGTGGGCTTCCGTCACCGCGATGGGGCGCTTGTAGCGCTCCCATACCTCGCGCAGACGGGCGGCGGGTCCGAGATCCCCAGGCGGAAGAGGTATGCGCACGGCTTCGGCATCCGCGTATTCGTGCCTGCCGTTGCCGCCCCAATGATGCTCGGGATATCGCTTCATATCCTCATCGAGGTAGCGCTCGCTCGTGAGATAATGATTGATGCCGATAATGTCGGGCGCAGCATCCCCCGCGTCGAGGAAGAGCGCGAGATCCTTCTCGCTCACGCCGCTCCTGATGAATGTATCCCACCACGGATGATCGCGGTCGACCATGCCGCACAGGAGGTCGAAGCTTAGAAACCGGCGCTGGTTCTCATGTTCGGCCTGATAGGCAAGCAGAGGCGTCGAGAATGTCTTGCCCATGTCGTCCGTCTGCACGAGCTTCGCATCGGGCTGGATCTCGCGAATGGCCCGCATGGAGAGGACGGTCGCCTTGCACTCGTTCACGAGGATTTTGAGGAAGGTCTCATAACTTGTTCCGTGCGGATACCAATGGCCGTAAAGACCCGAGAAACGTGCCGTGGTGAGCGGCTCGTTCACAGGGGTGTAGAGGTCGAGATGGGGATAGCGCTTCGCCACGTTGGCGGCATGACGCGCCAGAAGCTCGGGCCAGGCGGGGTCGAGCATATGGGTGTAGCGCGGGCCGCTGCCATGATGGCACAGACCTGCGATGGCGCGGATGCCGAGCGTCTGAAGACGCGCCATACGCTCGTCATGCCACGTGAAGTCAGTGCGGTCCGGACTTTCCGGAGAGATCCTTTCCCAAAGCACCGGATGACGCAGCGTGCGGATTCCGAGTTCGGCAATCCGGTCGAGATCTTCGATCCGGTCGCTGTATCCGGTCTCGAGGCTTTGGTCACGGTATTCGTCGCCAACACGCGCGACAGTACACTCGATACCGCCCCAAAGCTCCAGGGGTCGTTTCATCATTCAGCTCCGAGCTAACTTACACCAACTCACACAAACTATGATCAGCACGGATCGTTCGATGAAACATCGTCGCTACGAGAGCAGAGCCGTCGATCCGGACATCACCTTCACGCTCGACGTGTCCGCGCCCACGGGCAGGGCCTCATTGATGCGCCGGAACGTGGCAAGCGCCTGACCGACGATCTGATCCATGTTGTAGTAGCGGTAAGTCGCCAATCGGCCCACGAACCAAACGTCAGGCGTCGCAAGCGCCAGACGCTCGTACTTCTTGAAGAGCTCCTGATTCTCCGGTTTCGGAATCGGATAATAGGGGTCGCCTTCGGCTGATGGGTACTCGTAGGTCAGGGCGGTTTTGGCGTGCTCCTGGCCGGTGAGGTGTTTGTATTCCGTCACCCGGGTATAATCCTGCGTCTGCGGATAGTTCACCACGCCGACGGACTGATGCCAGGGCTTGTCGAGGGTCACGTGCTCGAAGCGCAGAGAGCGGTAGGGCAGCTTTCCGAACTGGTAGTTGAAGTACTCGTCAATCGGGCCCGTATAGATGACGCGGCGATGAGGCACGACGTTCTTCACGTCCCCGTAATCCGTCTGCGTCATGACGTGGATGTTCGGATGGCTCACCATCTTCTCGAACATCCGGGTGTAGCCGTACCTGGGCATGAACTGAAACTCGTCCGTGAAGTAGCGGTCGTCCCGGTTGGTGCGGGTCGGCACGCGGGAGGTCACGGACTTGTCGAGTTCGGAGGGATCGAGCCCCCATTGCTTGCGGGTATAGCCCCGGAAGAACTTTTCATAGAGCTCGCGGCCGACCGTCGAGACCACCACGTCTTCCGACGTCCTGATCTCGCCGATCTTCTCGGCCCGCTGGGCGAACCAGTCCTGCAACTGCTCGGATGTCAGATTCAACCCGTACAGCTTGTTGACAGTGTCGAGGTTGATCGGGATCGGCACCTGCATGCCGTCCACCTCCGCCAGAACCCGGTGCTCGTAGAAGCGCCACTCGGTGAAGCGCGAGAGATGATCGAAGATCTGCTTCGAGTTGGTGTGGAAGATGTGAGGCCCGTACTGATGGATCAGCAGGCCATCGTCGTCGTAGCGGTCATAGGCGTTTCCGCCGATATGGTTGCGGCGGTCGATGAGAAGGACGCGTTCGTTGCGCTCGGTTGCGAGACGCTCGGCCAGAACGCTACCTGCGAAGCCGGCGCCGACAATCAGCCAATCGTACATTCATTTCACTCCGCAGGGGTGGTGGCATAGGTCGGGAGGGAGGCTGCGGCAGGGCGATCTCCGGCCGCGTCGCCGGCCGCGTTGAGCATGAGCCTGTGCATCGCGGCCCAGGTCTTGTCCCAGGAACCCTGAGCCAGATGCCGGTCGACCTTGGCGAGCCAGGCGTCCCTCGGTCTTGCCAGGATGGTTTCGACCTTGGCGACCACCTCCTCGGCCGTGCGGGCGATTTCGACCAGCCCCTTTTCGCCATAGGGCCTCACCACGTCGGTGATGGGGGTCGAGACCACCGGTACGCCTGCGGCGAGGAACTCCGGTGTCTTCGTCGGGCTGATGAATTTCGTCGCTTCGTTCAGCGCGAAGTTCATGAAGCCCACGTCCCAGCCGGCGAGATAGCGAGGCAGTTCCTTGTAATGCTTCCCGCCGAGCCAATGGATGTTGGGGCGCTGCGGCAGCGTGGCGGGGTCGATCTTGACGACCGGACCGATCATGACGAACTGCCAGTGGGGACGCAGATCCGCGACCTCGACCAGAAGATCCGTGTCCATTCTCTCGTCCACGACGCCGAAAAAGCCGAGACGCGGACGCGGAATATGCGCCTGGTCCTCCGGATCCTCGTGAATGGAACGTGCCTGCGAGAAATGGTCGAAGTCGATGGAGGACGGGAAGCCGTGAACGCTGCGGTGGCGGCTCCTTTTGGCTTCATAGAGGCTCATGCCGCCGGTGAAGACCAGATCGCACCGCGAGAAAAGCGCATTCTCGAGATCGAGCAGTTCCTGCGACGCGCCCCGAAAGAGCGACAGCTCGTCCATGTTGTCGTAGATGCACAGGTCGCATTCGAAATCGCTGGTGAAGGCCATGGCCATCGGCGTGTAGTACCAGAACACCCGGGAGCCGCTCGGCTCACGCCCGATCAGGGCCTCGACGAGATCGTGCTGCTCGGCAATGACGTCCTCGCGCGAGAGGCCTTCCGGCAGCATCGGCACCGCTACGGTAACACCCTGGGGCCGGGCGCTCACGTCCATGTGCGGCTTTATCCCGGACTTGAACATCGGCTCTTCGATGATCAGCACGTCGTAGTGCCTGACAGCACGGCTGAGCAGATGCTGAGGACGCTGCCAGACGAAATCCCACCGAAGGTGCGAGAAACAGACGAGGAGAGGCTTTTCGGAGTTGGCCTTGGAGGGCGAACGGAGGGCATGCGGCTGCGTCATCAAACGCTCATGCATAGCGCGATCCTCAAGAACAGATGTGTTGTCACGAACGGACGGAAGAACACAGTCCGGGGTGAATAAAACGATGTCTTTAGTGAAGCGCACCGGAAATCGGTCGCGGGCGCAATCGTTTATTCAACGCAGGAGGTGCTATTTGGTTCCATCTGCATTCATGTTAGTGAACGACTATTCATGATGATCGTACGCATCACTTCTTCTCCAGCATCAGGGCTCCCTGCTTTTGGATGAAGGTCTTCGCCTTTTCGGCGATCATGGCGAGGATCCACGGCAGTTGCACTTCCACGCGCACCTGTTCGTCCATCACCAGGACGTTCCCGCTCACCTGTTGCCCCAAGGCGCCGACACGAAAATCCATGCGGTCCCCGGCCCAGCTTTCATCGATGGATGCAACCTTGTCGCTGAACTGCGATTTCAGGCCACTCATGCCACCCTGGAGCCTGCGCAGCGCCTCGGCTTTGCCGAGGTTATGGGGAATGGAAACAATGAGGGGCTTAGACATGGCGGTGCTCTCTTTGACCAGAGCGCATTCCTTCATTGCGGAAGCCCCAACACGACCCTCCGCAGAATGCGCTTAACCGACACGACAAGCGAAGCGGCGCGGCGCCGGTTCCGATATCAGAGCATTTCAACCTTGATGGCACGGATTACGATGGTTTCCTGCTGGAATCGGCGCTCCAGCTCCGCACGATAGTTTTCCCACCAGCCATGGTCGATTTCGCGGGCCATCACCTCGAAAACCACGATGTCATCATGGGTGGTATGGCCGCCTTCCTTCCAGACCCCTTCCGCGGGAGCACGGGTGAAGCTGGTAATGCCGCCAAATCGCTCGGACAGTTCGGAACGGACGCGGCCATAGGCTTTGCCGTCGAAACGGCGGCCGGCATTGTCGGCCAGCGGCAGAAGGATCTGCACCAGATGCATCGCTTCGGTCCTGCGGTCGCGGGTCTCTGCGGAGACTGTGCAAGCCCCGCCCTGCCGCAGGAAATAGTTCAAGGGCTTAAAAAAGCGAGGCCCGGCAGATCAGGCAAGAAGAGCAGCGAAGAGATCCTGATCGGTCTCAGGCCAATCCTCGTCGATCCGATAGCGGCCCGAAGGCTTCGAGACACGCCACGGATGAAGGGTGGAGGACTGAAACGACTCGGAGGGGCGCAGGCGGCGCGCCGTGCCGTCGGACAGCACCTCGTCTATGACGACGAACCCGAAAATATGGAGCCGTGTCGCCACATCCTTGGTTGCTCGATCATCCGCCGGGATCGGCAGCGAGCCCGCGGCATAGACGGCGTCCATGAGGCTCTTCTGATCACGGCGCGGATTGGCCGACGAGCGCGCGCCCGGAAAACGGATGACGTTCGTCGGCTGTGACGATCTCGATTCCATGTAAGCAACCCTTGGTCCCGAATCGGGCCAAGAATCGCCTCAAGGGATTAAGAAGCGCCTAACTCCGGAAAGGAGGCCTCAGTCGAGCCTGTGCAGGGAGACATACCCGGTTCCGGTCGTGGTCAGCCCCAGAATTTGGGCCGGCCCTTTCGCGAGGTCGATGATGCGCCGGTGGGCAAAGGGTCCGCGATCATTGACGCGCACGACCACGGAGCGGCCGTTCTGCTCGTTGACGACCCTCAGACGGGTGCCGAAAGGCAGGGAACGGTGGGCCGCTGTCATGGCACTGGAATTGAAGCGTTCGCCGCTGGCGGTCTTCCGGCCGTGGAAGCCGGGGCCGTACCAGGAGGCCGTACCGCGCTGGAATTCCTTGCCCAGACTGGCCTGCGAGATCGATCCCGTGGTCGAGGGGTCATTGGACGCGGTCGTATTGCACGCGGCGACGAATAGAAGTGGCGCGATTGCCGACATGCGGGTGAGGATGTTCTTCAAAGATCGTCTCCCCTTCCATTTTGGTTGGAAGTGAAGCTCAACTTTAAAAAGGCAAGAATAAGGCGCTTAGATTTTCTCCTTGCAAGCTCATACTTTTGAGACAGCGCATTCCTCGAAACTATAGCCTAGAATCTTCCGATTCAATCTGTAACTAGCCTTAATATCGTTTCACGCTCTGAGGGAAATTTGCCGAATTGTGCCTCCCGAATGCCGAACCTCTGGTCTTCGAGTCACGCAGTTCTACCTGAGCTTGAGTCGGGACGTCCGCTTACCTGCCGGTTCATGGGGTGATTGATCCATGTCGAGTGCCTCGCAGTCGCCGCATGTCGCCATTGTCGGAGCGGGTCCGGGAGGCCTTGCATCCGCCATGCTGCTCGCGCGGGAAGGCATTCCTGTCACCCTGTTCGAGAGCGAGCCCGCGGTTGGCGGCCGCACGCGAACGATCCGTGCGCCCGGCGGCTACAAATTCGACATCGGCCCCACGTTCTTTCTCTACCCCCGCGTCCTGAGGGACATCTTCGAAGCCTGCGGCGAACGCCTGGAGGACCATGTCGATCTCAGGCGCCTCGACCCGCAATATCACCTGGTCTTCGAGAGGGGCGGCGAAATTCGCGCGACACCCGATCTCGCGCGTCTCGAACAGGAGATCGCGCGTCTTGCGCCTGCGGATGCGCGCAACGTCCGCCGCTTTCTCGACGATAACCGTGCAAAGCTCGAGGCCTTCCGACCCGTTCTCGAACAGGCCTTCACGAGCCCGGCCGATCTCGTAACGCCTGCCATGCTCGCAGCCCTGCCGAAGCTGCGACCCTTTTCCAGCGTGGACGGCAACCTGAAGCGCTACTTCGCCGATCCGCGCGTGCGCCTCGCCTTCTCGTTCCAGACGAAATATCTCGGAATGTCGCCGTTCCAGTGCCCGAGTCTTTTTACGATCCTGTCGTTCCTGGAGTACGAGCACGGCGTCTATCACCCCACCGGCGGCTGCGGCGCCGTGTCGGAAGCCATGGCCAATGTCGCCCGCAGGATGGGCGTCGATATCCGCCTCAACACCCCGGTCGACCGCATTCTCTACGACGACGGCGAGGCTGTTGGCGTGGAGGCGGGCGGAGAGCGCTTCGCGGCAGACTCCATCGTCGTCAACGGCGATTTCGGACACGCCATGCGCCGCCTCGTCCCGGAATCCATGCGCCCGCGCTGGACGGACAAAAAGCTCCGCCGGGCGAAACTTTCCTGTTCGACTTTCATGCTCTATCTGGGCATCGAGGGCGAGGTCGGAGATCTTGCCCACCACACGATTCTTCTCGCTCGCGACTACGAGCGAAACATCCGCGAAATCACCGAAGGGGTTCTTTCGGAAGAGCCCTCGATCTACATCCAGCATGCGGGCGCGACCGATCCGTCGCTCGCTCCGGAAGGGCACACGAGCCTCTATGTGCTCGTGCCTGTGCCGAACCTGAGATGCAGCATCGACTGGCAGAAGGAAGCGCCGCGCTATCGCAATCTCGTGATCCGGCGCCTCCGGCTCTTGGGCCTCACCGACATCGAAAGCCGGATCCGCTACGAGCGCGTGGTGACCCCACGCGGCTGGCAGGATGACTTCTCCGTGTACGAAGGCGCGACCTTCAACCTCGCGCACAACCTCACGCAGATGCTCTATTTCCGGCCGCACAACCGGTTCGGCCGCAACGTTTATCTCGTCGGCGGCGGCACGCATCCCGGCAGTGGCCTGCCCGTGATTTTCGAGGGTGCGCGCATCACCGCGCGCCTCCTGATGGAGGATTGGGAACGCCGCCGCGCGGGCTGGCGGGAGCAGGAAGCCCCCATCGAAGCGATCCGCGGAGCCGCCTTGTGAAGGGGCTCACATGGGACGCCTTGGATGGTCCTAGGGCCCGTTCCGATCGCGCCCTCGGCTCAGGCAGACGCGCTGCGGATGACCCGGCCCGCCGCTCCTTGATCGGGAGGTTGCCTTGAACTGAGTTTCTTGCCTCCTACAACCAAGGCCTCGGGTCATGTGCCTGGCCAGGACAAGAGGCCTGGAAACCGTCTGGCCAGCAATCCATGGTCCAGATCCGACTGGAGGATCTTCGTGAGCGCTCAAGCATCTTCGGTTGCCGTGATCGGCGGCGGTCTGGGCGGGCTGGCGGCGGCCTGCGTCGCGGCGGCGCGTGGCCACCAAGTGACGCTCTACGACAAGAACCCATGGCTCGGGGGCAAGGCGGCGGTGCTGCACGAGGGTGGATTTCGCTTCGATATGGGCCCCACCATCCTCACCGTGCCACGCGTTCTGGAGCGCATCTTCGCGGAAGCCGGGCGCAACCTTGCGGACTATCTCGATCTGGTCCGGCTCGACCCGCAATGGCGTTGCTTCTTCGCCGACGGCACCCACATCGATCTGCAGGAGAACATCCCTGCGATGGCCGCCGCCATGGACCGTTTCGCTCCCGGTACGGGCGCCGGTGACGGCTACAGGCGCTTCCAGGAAATCTCCGCCCATCTCCACGACATCTCCAACCGCTTCTTCTTCTGGAAACCGGTGGAGGACCTGTTCGACACCATCAACATCCGCGCCAACATGAATCCCGCCACCCTGCGGGATGTTCTGTCGCTGCGCATGGGCTCGTCCGTTGCAGGCACCATCCGCTCCAAGGTGAAGGACGAGCGGCTGGCGCAGATGCTCGATCATTTCACGCAATATGTGGGTTCGTCCCCCTATGGCTCCCCCGCCGTGCTCTGCGCCATCGCACACATGCAGGCGGCGGATGGCGTGTGGTATCCCATGGGCGGCACGCGGGCCGTCGCCGAAGCGCTGATGAATCTGGCCTCCGAACTCGGCGCCACTTTCAAGCCCGCGTCCGACGTGGCATCGCTGCGGATCGAGAACGACGAGGTGAAGGGTCTCGTCCTTGCCGGCGGCGAGACCGCGCCGTACGACAGCGTCATCTCCAATATGGATTCGATCCGCACCTATCGCGAGCTCGTGGGCGGCGAAGTGGGCGAGCATTACGCGCGCAAGGATTTCGAGCCGGCCTGCTCGGGCGTTGTGCTCTATCTCGGCCTGAACAGGCGCTACGATCACATCCTCCACCACGACTTCGTGTTCTCCCGCGACCCGGAAGAGGAGTTCGACTCCATCTACCGCCGGGGCGAGCCCGCCCCCGATCCGACCTGCTATCTCGCAGCCCCGGCTGGAACCGACCCGAGCGTCGCGCCGGAGGGCGGAGAGGCGCTCTACGTTCTGGTTCACACGCCCTATCTGCGGCCTCATCACGACTGGTCCCGAATGTTCCCGGGCTATCGCCGGACGATCATCGACAAGCTCAAGCGCACGGCGGGGATGCACGACATCGAGGAGCGCATCGTCGTCGAGCGACATCTGACACCCCAGGATATCCATGATCGCTACAGGGTTCTGAACGGCGCGATCTACGGCCTCGCAAGCCATGGCAAGTTCATGGGCGCGTTCAAGCCCGGCAACAGGAGCCGGCAGGTACGCGGGCTGTATCTCGCCGGCGGCGCGGCTCATCCGGGTCCCGGAATGCCGATGGTGATGATGTCGGGCTGGATCGCGGCCGATGCTCTCGACGCCGATCTCAAGGCCGGGAATTTGCGGAACGCATCCTGATGCACGAGACAGGCAGCGCGGCAGGAGGATCTCGGCTCTCGCGGCGGCGGGGGCCTTCCCCCGTCACGCGCCGCTCCGCGTTGATCCACCGGTTCATGGTATCGGTATTCCGCCGCTATTTCGCCCAGCACATGAATGCGCTGCGGATCGCCGCCTGGGGCTTTCCCGACGTGCCGCGCAGCGGCCCGGTCATCGTCTACTCCAACCACCCGTCATGGTGGGACGCGGCCATCTACATCCTCTCGGCGGACCACCTGTTTCCGTCCTATGAAAGCTATGCCCCCATCGATGCCGAAATGCTGAAGAGATACGGCATCTTCGGGCGCATCGGCGCGTTCGGAGTGGACCTGCACACCGCGCGGGGCGCGGCGGACTTCCTGACGGCGAGCGCGGACATTCTCTCTTCGTCCCACCGCGCTCTCTGGGTGACGGCCCAGGGCCGCTTTTCCGATGTGCGGGAGCGCCCTCTCGGCCTGAAGCCCGGCATCGCTCACCTGATCGAGATCGCGCCCGAATGCACGATCATTCCCCTCGGGATCGAATACGGGTTCTGGATCGAGAGAGGCGCGGAAGCCTTCCTGGCTTTCGGCGATCCCATGCACGGCCGTGATCTGCTCGATCTCCCCCGACCGGCCCGCTTGCAGCGTCTCGATGCGGAGCTCACGAAAGCGATCGACCGCCTGAGCGGCGATGTGATGACCCGTGATCCCGCGCGGTTCCAGTCCCTGATCGAAGGGCGTTCGGGCGTGGGCGGCATCTACGACGGTTGGCGCCGCATGTCCTCCGCCCTGTCCGGACGCTCCTTCAACCCTTCCCACGAGGGTCGCCGGCCATGACGGTGCTCACCCTCATCCTCCTTGTGCTTGCGGCGTTCCCGGCAGGGCTCACCGTCGTCAACCTCGCTGTCTTGAGCCGAACGCCTCATGCGCCCGCACGTGGGCGGACCCTCGTTTCCATTCTTATCCCGGCGCGCAACGAAGCCGCGAATATCGGGCCGGCCGTCGAAGCGGCCCTCGCGAGCCGCGGCGTCGATATCGAGGTGCTGGTGATGGACGACGGCTCGACGGATGCCACCGCCGAGATCGTCCGCTCCATGGCCTCCGGCGATTCGCGCATCCGCCTGTTGATTGCGCCCGCTCTGACGGAAGGATGGACCGGGAAGGTCCACGCCTGCCATCACCTCTCGAAGCACGCGCGGGGAACGCATTTCCTCTTCGTCGACGCGGATGTGAGACTGACGCCCCATGCTGCGAATCTGCTGTCCGGACATGCCCAGGCGACAGGCGCCGGCCTCGTCAGCGCGGTTCCCCGGCAAATCATGAAGTCACCGGGCGAATGGCTCACCGTACCGGCGATCAATCTTCTCCTCCTCGGCTACCTGCCCATGGGCCTTATGCGCGCATCGGCCCATCCGGGTTTCGGCGCGGCCTGCGGGCAGCTCATGCTCGTGGAGCGGGAGGCCTATGGCGCGAGCGGCGGCCATGCCGCGATCCGGTCCCTGATCCATGACGGCATTCAGCTTGCCCGCCAGTTCCGGCGAAGCGGTTTCATGACCGATCTCGTCCCGGGAGACAGGCTCGCCTCGTGCCGCATGTACACGCGCTTTGCCGACGCTTGGAACGGTTTTTCGAAGAACGCCCACGAGGGCATGGCGAAGCCCGTGGCTCTGCCGGTCTGGACCATTCTGCTCCTGGGCGGGCACGTGCTGCCTTTCGCCCTCCTCCCGCTCGCCCCCACATGGCCGGTCGTGAGTGCCGCCCTGCTCTCGCTTGCGACGCGTGCCATGGTGACGGTCGCGACCCGCGAGAATCCTCTCTCGATTCTTCTGCATCCCTTCACCGTCCTGACGAGCCTGGCGATCCAGTGGAGTGTTCTGCTGCGGATCGGCCGTGCGCGCCGGGCGGGATGGAAGGGCAGGCTCTATCCGGTGGGATGACGCGATGAGCACGCTGGCGAGGGAACCGACGAAGACGCCGAAGACGGAGAACTTTCCCGTCGCTTCCCTCGTGCTGTCACCGGATCGCCGGGAGGCCGTGCTGGCCTTCTACGCGTTCGTGCGCATGGCCGACGACATCGCCGATGCCGCCGATCTCCGAGCAGCCGAAAAGCTGACGCGCCTGGAAGCCCTCGAGCAGGCGCTCTTGACAGGCGATCCGCGCGTTCCCGAGGCGGCACGCCTGCACAAGGTGGACGGGAGGCACAGGGCGGGCATGGCTCAGGCCCGCGAGATGCTGCGCGCCTTTCGGCAGGATGCGATCAAGGCGCGCTACAACGATTGGGCGGATCTTGTCGATTATTGCCGCCGCTCCGCCAATCCCGCCGGGCGCTTCCTGCTGAAGCTTCACGGGGAATGCGCCTCCGCAGAGGCGCCTGCGGATGCGCTTTGCACCGCTTTGCAGATTCTCAACCACCTGCAGGATTGCCGTCAGGATCATGAGCGCCTGGGGCGAATCTACATACCCCTTCAGTGGATGATGCTGGGCGGAGGCGAGAGAGCCTTCTTCACGCCCGCCCAGGCAAGTGCGCGCCGGATGGTGCTCGACGCAATGCTGGATCGCGTCGATGAACTGATCCACCGGGCGCGCGCCTTGCCGGAACGGCTTCAGAACAAACGCCTGCGCGCTCAAAGCACGGCGACCGTCGCGCTGGCCGAACGCTTGAGCCAGCGCCTGCGCCGCAGCGATCCGGCCAGTGAGCGCGTCGAGATCGGCAAGGCCGACGCCGCCCTGGCCTTCCTGACGGGCCTGTGGGGTTTCGTCCGCAAGCCCGGGAACGGCGATGCCCGCATCACCGCAGCCGCCGTGCGCCGGTCGGGCTCCTCCTTCCGGCTCGGCATGCGGAGCCTGAGCCACGAGCGCCGTCGCGCCATTCACGCGGTCTATGCCTTCTGCAGGGCCGTCGACGACATTGCCGACGGGGCCGCCCCCGTCTCCGAAAAAATCCGCGCCCTGCGCGACTGGCGCCGGGAGGTCGACCGGCTGCACCGCGCGCCCGAAACGCCCATCGGACGCGAGCTTGCGCGCGCCTCCAGCCTCTTCAAGCTTCCGCTCGACGAATGCCACGCCCTTCTCGACGGGTTGGAGGTCGACTGCGCCGAACGGGTGCGCCTGAAGAGCGATTACGACCTTCAGCTTTACGGGCGCCGCGTGGCGGGCTCCGTCGGCACTCTCTCGGTACACATCTTCGGTACGCCGAAGGCCCGCTCCTTCGCCCTGGATCTCGGGCGCACGCTGCAGCTCGTGAACATCCTGCGCGACGTGGATGAGGATGCCGCACGCGAACGGGTCTACATCCCGCTCTCCCGTCTCGCGCAGCTCGGCGTGCAGGATGCGCCCGCGGCCGTTCTCGTCGCGGATCCGCGCTTCGCCCGGGTCTGCGAAGCCTTGGCCGAGGAGGCACGCGCGGGCTTTGCCGCCGCGGACGAGGCCCTGACGCGGCTCGACAGAGCAGCGCTCAAGCCGGCAATTCTGATGATGGAAAACTACCGCCGCGTCCTCGACCGGCTCATCGCGCGCGGCTGGGGAACGCGCCAAGGCAGGCTCCGGCTGACCGCCGCGGACAAGTTGCTGCTTCTCACCCGCGCCATGAGGCCCGCATGACCGCAGGACGAACTCATATCGTCGGCGCCGGCATCGCCGGCCTGAGCGCTGCCCTCGCCGTCGCCGAGGAAGGAGGCGAGGCCGTACTCTACGAAGCAGCCCCGCAGCCCGGAGGCCGCTGCCGGACGATCCACTCCGCCGACGGGTTCTCGCACGACAACGGCACCCATGTCCTGTTCACGGCCAACCGCCATGCCTTGAACCTGCTCAGAACCGTCGGCGCAAGAGACCGATGGATCGAGCCGGAGCGAAGGGGGCTTCCGCTTTACGACATGCGCAGCGGCACGATGCAAAGGATCGGGTTGTCGCCCTGGTCCTGGCTGCGGCCGTCCCGTCGTCCGCAAGGCATCCGCATGGCCGACCTCGCGCGGCTCGTGCGTCTCGCCTTGTCCGTGCGGGATTGCCCCGTGGCCTCCATCGTCGGCGACCGGCCGATCATGGACAATCTCGTCGGTCCGCTCACGCTGGCCATTCTCAACACACCTCCAGAGGTGGCATCCGCCCGTCGGCTCGCTCTCGCCCTGCGGCGTCTGCTGTGGCCCCAGGCGAGCCGCCTCCTGGTGGCCAGGAACGGGTTGAGCGAGGACCTCATCCTGCCCACGGTCGAGGCCCTCCAGGCTTCGGGCATCCCCATCCTGGCAGGACAGCGCCTGAAAAACCTCGTGATTCATGGCGAACGGGTCATCGGCCTGAGCCTCACGGACCGTGCGGTTGCCCTCGGCCCCAGGGACAACGTGATCGTGGCTCTCCCGCCCTACGAAGTCGAAAGGCTGCTCCCGGCCCTGGCTGTCCCGCAACGGTTCGAAGCGATTCTCAACGTGCATTTCCGCTTGCCCGGCCCGGAGAGGCCCCGCTTCATCGGCTTTACCGGCGCCCTGACGCAATGGCTGCTCGTGCGCCGCGACCATGTGAGCGTCACGGTCTCCGCAGCCGAGACCGTGGTTCAAGAACCTGCGGCCGACCTCGCCTCGGCCATCTGGCGCGAGATTGTCCCGGTGCTGCGCGATCTCGGCCTCGATGCCTGTGCCGAGCGGCAGCCGGAGGCGCGGATCGTGAAGGAGAAGCGCGCCACGATCCGCCAGGACGCCGCTTCGCTGCCGCAACCGCCCTTGCGACCCCTCGCTAATCTGGCGCTCGCCGGAGACTGGCTGGGCGCGCTTCCGGCCACCATCGAGAGTGCAATCATCTCCGGCGAGGAGGCCGTCGCGGCGCTCCAGCACGCGCCTGCCGCCGGAATCCGTGCCTCTCGCCATCATCCGCCCCGACGAGAGGACGCCGCATGATTCAGGACCGTCCCTCCCTCACCGTTCTGCTGGCGGCACCGCGCGGCTTCTGCGCCGGCGTCGAGCGCGCCATCCGCGCCGTCGAGGATGCCCTGCAGCACACCGAGCGGCCCGTCTATGTGCGCCACGAGATCGTGCATAACGGGCGTGTCGTGAACGGGCTGAAGCGGCAGGGCGCCGTTTTCGTCGACCACGTGGAGAACATCCCGGACGGCGCGGTCGCCATCTTCAGCGCTCATGGTGTCTCCCGTGCCGTGGAGCGGCAGGCGAGGAGCCGTGATCTCGCGGTCCTGGATGCCACCTGCCCCCTGGTGCGCCGGGTTCACCTCGAGGGACAGCGGCATGCGCAGGCAGGCCGCGCAGTGGTCGTCATCGGCCATCGCGGCCATGCGGAGGTGGAAGGCATCATCGGCCGGATCGGCGGCACCGTCCATGTGATCGAGTGCGTGGAAGAGGCCCTGGAGCTGGTCGTCGGCGACCCGGAGCGCATCGCCTACGTGACGCAGACCACGCTCTCCGTCGACGAGACGCGGGAGATCATCGCCGTCCTCAAGACCCGTTTTCCCGCCATCCAGGGACCGGATACCAGAACGATCTGCTACGCCACGCAGAACCGCCAGCTCGCCGTGCGCGTGATTGCGAAGCGGGCGGAACGCATCATCGTCTGCGGCGCGCGCAACTCCTCGAACACCAACCGGCTCTGCGAGGTGGCGGAGAGCGAGGGGCGGCCTGCGCTTCTGATGCAGGACCCGGAGGATCTCACGCTCTCCTTCATCGACGGGGCGGCGGTGATCGGCATCACCGCCGGCGCATCGGCCCCGGAAGAGCTGGTTCAGGAGGCCCTGGCCGTGCTCGCCCAGTGGCGCAGGCTCACGGTCGAGGAAGTCCGCGTGACCCAGGAGGGCGCGCAATTCGCCCCTGTCGATCTTTCGCGGCTGATCGCTCAGCTCGCGAAAGCCTCCTGAACGTCCCTCGGCATGGCTGTGACGAGGCCCAGCCTGTCGCGGCGGACCCATCGCCAGAGCATCAGCGAGGCGACGACGCCGAGGCCCGTCGCCAGCCCGATCCAGATGCCGATGCCGCGAAGGGGCGTGCCGAAGGCCAGGATGACGCCGAGCGGCAGGCCGACACCCCAATAGCCGAGAGCCGCATAGATCATCGGCACCCGGGTATCCTGCAGGCCGCGCAGCATGCCCGCGCCGACGGCCTGCGCCGCATCGGCAAGCTGGAAGATCGCCGCCATCACGAGGAACGAAATGGCGAAGGCGACCACCGGCTCGTTCTTCGGGTCGCTGAGATCGAGGAAGGCGCTGAGCAGAAGGCGCGGCGCGAAGAGCATGAGGGATGCCGTCACGACCATGAAGCTGGTGGCGAGGACGAAGGCCGTCCAGCCGGCCCGGGCCACGCCCGGAGCGTCCTGAGCCCCGTAGGCGCGACCGACCCGCACGGTCGCCGCCTGGCTGAGGCCGAAGGGCACCATGAAGCAGAAGGAAGCGATCTGCAGGGCGATGGCGTGAGCCGCCAGCTCATTGGCGCCGATGCGGCCCATGAGCAGGGCGGCGGCGTTGAAGATCGTCACCTCGAAGGCCAGCGTCAGGCCTATGGGCACGCCGATGCGCCACAGGGTCCGGTAGCGCGGCCAGTCGGAACGCCAGACACGGCCGAAAATGCGATAGCGCCTGAGCTTCGGATCGAGGACGATCACGAGGGCGAGGGCCACGAACATGAAGGTGCTGGATATCACCGTGCCGACGCCCGCCCCGATCAGGCCGAGATGAGGCATGCCGAACGTGCCGAACATGAAGCAATAGGCCGCGCCGAGATTCACCGGCACGGCGATGATGCCGATGATCAGCGGCCATCCGGGACGTTCCAGCGCCGCCAGGAAGGAACGCAGGACCAGATAGAGCAGGAAGGGCAGCAGGCTCCATTGGAGCGCCCTCATGTACTGACCCGCCTCATGCGCGAGCCTGGGTTCCTGTCCCATCGCGAGGAGGATGATCTCCCCGTTCCAGGACACGGCCCAGATCGGTACCGCAACGGTGATCGCAGCCCAGAACCCCTGCCGCACCGTACGGCGCACCTCGCGAACGGAATGGCGCCTTCGGCCCAGCTCCTCCGCGATGAGAGGCGAGGTCGCGCTCATGAGGCCGATGCCGAAGATGAGGAAGGCGAAATAGAGATTCGTGCCGAGCGCGCCCGCGGCCAACGCATCGGAGCCGAGCCATCCCATGAGGATGACGTCCGATGTCATCAGGGCGTTCTGGGCCACGTTCGTCAGGACCAGAGGCCAGCCCAACGCGATCGTGGCGCGCAGTTCCGCCATCCAGGCGAATTTATCGAAGGTCCGGTGTTTCGCGATCATGGTAGCGGGCTTGTAGCCAAAGGACATTTGGAAAGCCACACCGGCATCCCGAAAAGAGGGAAGAGGACAAGGGCAAGGAACTCCGCCGGACGGCGTCCGTTGCTCAAAGGCCGCACATTTTGGTGTTCCGCCGGAGTTCCCGATGGCGCAGACCGCGCTTCCGACCTCGATTGGTTTCCTCGCCCCGCCCGTGCTCCACAACGAGCGCGGCGAGGTCCGCACGGTCGGCGTGGAGATCGAGTTCGTCGGCCCCTCGGCCGAGAAGACCATACAGGCCCTGCAGGAGGCGCTCGGGGGCCGTCTTGTCGAGGTGGACCCGCATTCCTTCGCTCTGAAGGATTCCGCCATCGGTGAGCTGACGGTCGAGCTCGACAGCCGCATCCTGCATCCGGGCAAGAGCAAAGGCGGGGGAAAGGGCGTTCTGCCCAAGGTCGCGGCCCTCTTCGGCTTTGCGGCAAGCTACCTCGTGCCCTGCGAGCTGGTGACGGGCCCCACGCCCATCGACCGGCTGCAGGATTTCGACCGCGTTCTCGATATCCTTCGCCGCCTCGGCGCGAAGGGTACGCAGGATGCTCCCTTCTATGCCTTCGGGCTTCACTTCAATCCGGAAGCTCCGCGCCAGGACGCTCACACCGTCACGGCCTTCATCAAGAGCTTCGTGCTCCTGAACCCATGGCTGCGCCGGGAGGTCTCCCCCGATCGCACCCGGGACCTTCTCGGCTTTGCCGATCCGTTCCCGCCCGACTATGTCCGCATGATCGTCTCGCCCGCTTACTGGCCCGATACCCCGCGCTTCATCGACGATTATCTGGCCGCGAATCCGACCCGCAACCGCGATCTGGACCTTCTGCCCCTGCTGCACCACCTCGACAGGAGCCGCGTCCGAGCCGTGCTGCCGAACGAGAAGATCAACGGGCGCCCGACCTTTCACTACCGGCTTCCCGACGCGCGCGTGAGCGACGCCGGCTGGAGCATCGCACCGGACTGGAATCGCTGGGTCGCGGTGGAGCGCCTGGCATCGGACCGCGAGACGCTCGACATGGTGGGCAACACCTATCTTGCCTTCAAGGGCGAGGACAAAAGTTGGGCCAACGTGGTGGAGCAGGTCGTACGATCATGACGAGACCTCTGATCGGCGTCACCACCTCCCGGCAGGGCGGCTGGCGCAGCTATCTCATGCATCGGCTGGCTCTCGCCCGGGTGGGCGCACGTTCCGTGCGTCTCGTGCCCGGCGAGCCGTTGCCGGGAGAACCTCTCCAGGGACTGGTCATCGGCGGAGGCGACGATATCGGCGCAGAGATCTATGGCGGAAAGGTTCTGCCCGACGTTCGCATCGATCCCGATCGCGACAAAATGGAGCTTTCTCTTCTGAGGGCCGCCTTGCCCCGGCAGCTTCCCATTCTCGGTATCTGCCGCGGATCGCAGATGATCAACGTGGCGCTGGGCGGCACCCTGCACACGGATATCTACGAAGTCTATGTCCAGGCGCCCAAGATGCGCACCGTCCTGCCGAAGAAGCGTGTGACCATCAAGGCCGATTCCCGTCTGGACAGGATCCTGCGCTGCAATCCTTGCCTGGTGAACGCCCTGCACCATCAGTCGGTGGACAGGCTCGGGGAGGGATTGGCCATCGCGGCGCGGGACGAGAGCGGCATCGTTCAGGCCATTGAGAGCGACAGGGCGCCCTTCCTCATCGGGGTTCAATGGCATCCTGAACTGCTGGTCTGGAAGAAGCCGCAGCAGCGGCTGTTCGCAGCTCTCGTGCATGCTGCCGGCGAAGTTGCGTCTCCACTGGCCGCCGCAGCGCTTGTCTCGTGACTCAGCTTACCCGCTTGGTCGAGCGCGGGAACAGCGGCACGATCTTGCTCTCATCGCCCGGCGATGTCAGATGATGCTGGATCGCGGCATGCAGGTCACGGCTGACGATGGGTTTTTGCAGCAGCGGAAATTCGCCGGCCTCACCTGCCATCACGGGATTGCCCGTGATCAGCAGCACTGGCATTCCCGGGAAGACCTGCCGCACCTCGCGCGCCAGCATCACGCCGTTCATGGTCCCGGGCATGGCGACATCCGTGAGCACGAGACCGGGCTTTCGAGAATGCAGGCTTTTGACCGCCTGCGCGGCATCGGTGGCGATGCTGGTGACGTAACCGAATTCTTCGAGCGTGGATTGCAGCGCCAGAGCAACCTCGAGCTCGTCGTCGACGATGAGAATCTCCGCGTTCCGCCGCACGCTGTCCTCGGGCAGATCGTCCTCGCTGTGCGCCCGGAAGGGCAGAGTCGTGGCGGCCTCTGCGCGGGGCAGGTACAGCGTGATCGCGATCTCATCGCCGTTGCGCGAAACCTTCGAGGCTCCACCGATCCCTTGCAGGAAATGCAGGCTCCGGTTCAGACGAAGCCAGGACGACACGTCCATATCCTGAAGCCTGAAGGCTTGTTCCGCGCTGTCGCCGACGTCGAGAAAGCCTTCGACCGCCGGAGTGCTGCAGATTCGAAGCTCGACGAAATCGCCCTCGACATCCAGGTTTGGAAGAATGCCTTTCTCGATCCGGGCGTTCTGTGCCGAGAGAGAGATCGTGCCGCCTTGCGTCAGGCTGTCCCGCACATAAGCGCTCAACGTAACGATGGCGGTCTCGATGTCGTCGGGATCCGCCTCCACGGGCCAGAGCTCCTCCGCAAGGGACAGGTGCAGTTCCACCGTGTCGCGCAGGAGGGACCTTCCCATGAGCGCCGCGACCGAGCCGATCCTCTCGGACAGATCGAGGTACTGAACCTGCGGTTCGCTCGGCCGCGAAAAGGAGGCTGACTTTGCGATGAGCTTCGCCGCCTGATCGGACGCAACGAGGGCCGAGAGCAGTTTGCGCTGAATTGACGGCTGATCCATCATATGGCGGGCAACCGCATCGATATTGGCGCTGATCACCATGAGCTTGTTGTTGAGGTCGTGCGTGATGCCGTCCCGGAGATGCTCGACGGCCTCCGCCTTCTGGAGGCGGCGCAGAGTCTCCTTGTCCTCGTCGGGCACAGGCTCCTCGGCGGCGGGCAGCTGGTCCGCCCCCGCAGCGTGATCCAGGGTGATGGTCTCCAGCAAGGAGACGTCCTCGATGGTCTTTTCCGTCTCGGCAAAGATCCTGCCGATCTGGCGGCCGACCAGCAGGGGAACGCCAGCCGCCACCGCGAGAAAGAAGGCCAGGGACGCCGCGAGTGCTTCAGGATCCCGGGCATAGGCGGCCGCTGTCAGCGCCAAGCCCGACAGGATCAGGGCGCAGGACAAGGCCAGAAAGGGCAGCTTCAGGAGTGCCGGCACGGGTTGCTCGCGATTTCTCACAAATGGATTGACCTAACGTCCGCGAGACGCCACTTCGGGACGTTATCTTATGTAGCACGAACGATCGGCAGGCGGGACAACTCTCGCAATAACGTTCTCGTGCGTATTCTAGGAGACGAATGTGCGGCTTTCTTATGTCCTTGGCCTTCTCTCAGCCCTTGCCGTGTCCGGCCTGCCCCTGAACGGGGTCCTCGCGCAGGATACCATCGAACACCGCGTGGACGAACTGCTCGGGCAGATGACTCTGGAGGAAAAGATCGGGCAGATGAACCTCGTCTCCCACGGACCGCCGCTGCGTTGGGAGGATCTTTCCGAAGGCCGAGCGGGGGCTGTGCTGAACTTCAACAACGCCGCGGATGTTGCGAGGGCTCAGGCCCTCGTTCAGCAATCGCGCCTCAAGATCCCGCTGCTGTTCGGTCTCGACGTTCTGCACGGCTTTCGCACCCAGTTCCCGCTTCCTCTGGGGGAGGCTGCGGCCTTCAATCCGCGCCTCTCGGCCCTGGCGGCGGAAACGGCTGCGAAGGAGGCATCCCATGTGGGCGTGAACTGGACCTTCGCGCCGATGGCGGATCTCTCGCGCGACAGCCGCTGGGGCCGCATCGTCGAGGGCTTCGGAGAAGATCCCTATCTGGGCTCGGTCCTGACGGCCGCCCGCGTGGAGGGCTTCCGCAAAGGCGGCCTTGCCGCCGCCGCGAAGCATTTCGCGGGCTACGGCGCGCCTCAGGGCGGGCGCGACTATGACACCACCTATATCCCCCGCGCGGAGATGTACGATACCTACCTGCCCCCCTTCCGCGCCGCTGTCGAGGCAGGTTCGGCGAGCCTCATGGCCGCCTTCAATGCGCTCAACGGCGAACCTTCGACAGCCAATGCCTGGCTGCTCACCGACGTTCTGCGCGGGCAATGGGGCTTCGACGGCTTCGTCACTTCCGATTGGGTGGGCATCGGCGAACTGATCAATCACGGCGTCGCCGCGGACGGTGCCGAGGCCGCGCGCAAGGCCGTTCTGGCCGGGGTCGACATGGACATGATGGGGCAGCTCTACATCGAGCATCTGCCCGAGGAGGTGCGCGCCGGACGCGTGCCGGAAAGCGTGATCGACGAATCGGTGCGCCGGATCCTGCGCACGAAGTTCCGCCTCGGCCTGTTCGACCGGCCCGCCATCGACCCCACCCGCACCGATGCGGAATTTCCCTCGAAGGAAGCGCGCCGGGCCGCGCGCGAGGTCGCGCGCGAAACGCTCGTGCTGCTGCAGAACAAGGGCGACCTTCTGCCGGTGAAGCCCGGCACGCGCTCGATCGCCGTCATCGGCCCGCTGGCCGATGCGCCGCAGGATCAGATGGGCCCGCACGCGGCCCGCGGCCACAAGGAGGATACGGTCACGATCCTTCAGGGAATCCGCCAGCGCGCGCGATCCGCCGGAATCGCGGTGACCCATGCGCCCGCCTGCGACCTCATGTGCCGCTCCACCGAGCAGTTGCCCGCGGCGCTTGAGACGGCGAAGAGGGCCGACCTCGTCATCGCCGTCTTCGGCGAGCCGCAGGAGCTTTCGGGCGAGGCCGCCTCGCGCGCCCATCTCGAACTCAACGGCAAGCAGATCGAAATCCTGGAGGCCCTCGCGGCGACCGGCAAGCCGACGGCGCTCGTGATCATGGGCGGGCGCCCGCAGGTCCTGGGTCCGGTGGCGGAGCGCATCCCGTCGATCCTCATGGCCTGGTACCCGGGCACGGAAGGCGGCAACGCCGTCGCCGACGTTCTGTTCGGCGACGTCAGCCCGAGCGGCAAGCTCCCGCTCACTTGGCCGCGCGCCACGGGTCAGCTGCCCATGTATTACAACCGTCTGCCCAGCAGCCGCCCGACGATTCCCGACAACCGGTTCACCCTGCAATACATCGATGAGGAGATCACGCCGCTCTATCCGTTCGGCTGGGGTCTCAGCTACACCCAGTTCGCCTATTCCGACGCGACGATCGCGCGACAGAGGCTCGACGCGGGCGATGTTCTGGAGGTCTCGGTGAGCGTGACGAACAAGGGCTCGAAAGCCGGACAGGAGGTCGTGCAGCTCTATACGCGCGATCCCGTGGCGAGCCGCAGCCGTCCCTTGCGCGAGCTGAAGGCCTTCGAGAAGATCAGCCTCAAGCCCGGCGAGACGAAGCGCGTGACCTTGCGCGTACCTGTCGAGGCCCTCGGCTTTCACCTTAGCGACGGCACCTATGTCGTCGAAGCCGGAGCGATCCAGGCTTTCGTCGGCGGCAGCTCGCTTGCCGAGGCGGTCGGCGAAGCGGAGATCCTGAACACGATCCGCATGCCGCCCCAGGAGCGGCGCGCCTCCGCTTCGACGAGCGTTGCGCAATAAGTCCCTGGAAGTCGCTCGATATCCTTCGAGCGGCTTTCTGATCGTTGGACCCGATCAGACCACCGCAGGAATCTCCAGGCAATGGAACTGAAGCGCCCATCCGTGAAGCATCGCACCGTAGCCGCCCGCGCCTTGGGATCGGTGAAGGCAATCGCAGCCTCGGAACGGACCGGCGCGGCGGATAACCTGCTCGGCATGGCGCTCACCTTCATCGCAGGGGCCATCAATGCGGGCGGCATTCTCGCCGTCGGGCAATATACCTCGCATATGTCCGGCATTCTCTCGTCCATGGCGGACAACCTCGCCTTAGGCAGCGTCGCGCTCGTGGCGGCGGGTCTTGCCGCATTCCTCCCCTTCGTCGCAGGGGCGGCCTGTTCGGCCATTCTGATCAACTGGGGCAGGCGCCATCGTCTCGGCGGCCGCTACGCCCTCCCCCTGATACTGGAGGCGTGCCTCCTCTGCGTCTTCGGCCTACTCGGCTGGATCGCACATCCCTCGCCGAGCTTCGTCGCAGGCGCGGTGCCTCTCTTATGCTTCATCATGGGCCTGCAGAATGCCACCGTCACGAAGATCTCCGGCGCACGCATGCGCACGACCCATGTCACCGGCATCGTGACGGATATCGGTATCGAGCTCGGAAAGCTCTTCTATTGGAACCGGAGCCGTCATCTCGATGGGATCGTGCTGGCGGATCGCGAGAAGCTGCGTCTGCTTCTCCTGCTGCTCGGCTCGTTCTTCCTCGGCGGCGTCACGGGGGCCATCGGCTTCAGCCATCTCGGCTTCCTGTTTTCCCTGCCCTTTGCCCTTCTGCTCGTTCTGGTCGCAGGTCCTCCTCTCGTAGACGACGTCTTCGATCACGCCGGACATTCGCACCAGTCGTAATCCTCGCTTGACGCCTGTGACAAGGAACATCCGGTAAGGCTTGTTGGTTCATGCTCATGTAAGCGGAGCCGCGTTCGATGCCGAATCTCACCTCTAATCCCATCGAGACACTGGCCCGGCTGGGATACGGCGCGCGCGGCGTGGTCTATGGCCTCGTCGGCGGTCTGGCCCTTCTCGCCGCCATCGGCTCGGGCGGGCAGACCGGCGGCAGCCGTTCCGCGTTGCAGACCTTGCTCGCACAACCCTTCGGTCGGGTCTGGCTGTTTCTGATCGCGCTCGGCCTCTTCGGGTTCTGCACATGGCGCATCGTCGAGGCGCTGACCGACGCCGATCGTCGCGGATCCGACCTGAAAGGCTGGGCGATCAGAGGCGCCCATCTGATCAGCGGCGTGATCTATGCCGGCCTTGCGGTTTCCGCGTTGAGCCTAGCGCTTGGTCAAGGAGCTGGCGGCGGAGAGAATCGGGCCGCCCAGGATTGGACGGCTTGGCTCATGAGCAAGCCCTTCGGCCTCTGGCTCGTGGGACTCATCGGGGCAGCCATCGCGGCGACAGGCCTTGCGTTTGCCTGGAAGGCTTGGCGCGGCGACGTGGCGGCCCACCTCTCGCTCCCGGCCGACAAGAGGGAGTGGATCGTGTCTCTGGGCCGCATGGGGTTCGCCGCCCGAGGCGTGGTTTTCGTGATCATCGGCGGCTTTCTCGCCCTGGCCGCTCTTCACAGCTCGTCTGCGGAGGTCCAAGGCCTCGGCGGCGCCCTCAGGACTCTGCAACAGCAGCCCTATGGCTGGGTTCTTCTGGCTCTCACGGCCATGGGCCTCTTCGCCTTCGGCCTGTACGGCCTGGTGCAGGCCCGCTACCGCCACATCGACGCGCCCGATCTCGATGATGCGAAGGCAGCCGTGGCACAGATGAAGCCCTGATTCTTTGTCCCGGAGATCTCGACGTCTGCTCGCGGGAGGATCCGTCCCGCCTTGCCGCCGGCGCCGCAAGGCAGGATCGCGCGTTCAGCCCCAGACCTCCTGGGCGATCTCCACGATCATGCGCAGCTTCGCCCATTGCTCGTCCTCCGCGAGGAGATTGCCCTCCTCGGTCGAGGCGAAGCCGCATTGCGGCGACAGGCAAAGCTGATCGAGCCCGACATATTTCGTCGCCTCATCGATCCTGCGCTTGATGTCGTCCTTGCTCTCCAGCGTGCCCGTCTTGGAGGTGACGAGCCCCAGGACCACGGTCTTGCCCTTGGGCAGGAAGCGCAAGGGCTCGAACCCGCCTGCCCTGTCCGTGTCCCACTCCATGAAGTAGCCGTCGACGGGCATGGCGTTGAACAATGTCTCGGCCACGGGCTCGTAGCCGCCCGAGGCGATGAAGGTGGAGCGGAAATTGCCCCGGCACAGATGCATGGTGATCGAGAGATCGTCGGGCTTGTCCTTAAGGGCCTCGCGCACCATGCCCGCATAGATGTCCGGCTGCTTTTCGGGATCGTCGCCGCGCTGGCGCAGCATCTCGCGCTGGTCGGGATCGCACAGATAGGCAAACGAGATATCGTCGAACTGGAGATAGCGGCAGCCCGCATCGTAGAAGGCGTGGACCGCCTTGTTGTAGGCTGCACCCACATCCGCATAGAACGTGTCCATCTCCGGATAGATGCCCACATTCATCATCTTCCGGCCGCCGCGGTAATGAAGCATGCTCGGGCCGGGGATCGTCATCTTGGCCACCCGGCTCGTGTTGTCCTTCACGAAGCGGAAGTGATCGATCATCGGGTGATCGGAAAAGCCGACCCTGCCCGTGATCCGCAAAGCCTTGGTGATGCCGATGCCGCCCTTGAAGTTCATGCCGGAATCGGCCTCGATCGAGGTCACGCCGTCGAGATGCTCCAGGAAGTCGAAGTGCCAGTAGGCCCGGCGGAACTCGCCATCCGTGACGGCCTGCAGACCGATCTCCTCCTGGCGCCGAATGATCTTTCGGATCTCCTGATCCTCCACCTCCTTCAGGGTTGCGTCCGAGAGCTCGCCCTGATGGTGCTTATGCCGCGCTTCCTTCAGTTCCCCGGTACGCAGAAGGCTGCCGACCATATCGGCCCGAAAAGGTGGTGTGGTGCGCTGCATGGGCTGTTCCTCCGGTGGGTGTTCAATGAATGGCGCCCTGGCGCGGCTTCTTCCTGGCCGTGACTCCAAGGTGCTGCTCGAGGGGCGCGGGATCGTCGATCAGGGACCTGCTCGAACCCGCATGGACGATCGTACCGCGATCCAGGATGATGGCGCTATCCGTCACGCCGAGGACCTTCTGAGCGTGCTGCTCCACCACCACGGCCGACATGCCCTCGTTCCGGATGATGCGTTTCATAGCCGCCAGCAATTCCTCGACGATGATCGGCGCGAGCCCCTCCGTGGGCTCGTCCAGCAGCAGGAGCCTCGGGTTGAGCACGAGCGCCCGCGCGATCGCCAGCATCTGCTGCTCGCCGCCCGAGAGCTGACTGCCCATGTTCGCGCGGCGCTCCTTCAGGCGCGGGAACATCTCGTAGACGCGTCCGACCGTCCAGAGGCCCGGGCGGGCGACCGCCGTCAGGTTCTCCTCGACGGTCAGTGATTTGAAGATGTTGCGCTCCTGCGGCACCCAGCCGATGCCGGCGAGCGCCCGCCTGTCGGGACGTGCGCCGGTGAGGTCCCGGCCCGCCAGCGTGACGGTGCCGCCTCTGTGGCGCGTCACCCCGATGATGGTGTTGAGCAGCGTGGTCTTGCCGGTTCCGTTGCGCCCCAGCACCGCGAGCGCCTCGCCGGGCTGCAGGCGCAGATCGATCCTCGAGATCACGGTGGCGTCTCCATAGCCTGCCGACACCTGGTGGAGGTTCAGAAGGTCACTCATCGACGTTTTCCCCGAGATAGACCGCCCGCACTCTCGGGTCGGTCGAAACCTCCTCGATGGTACCTTCCGCAAACAATGCACCGTTGACGAGAACGGAGATCCGGTCGGCGAAACTGAAGACGAGATCCATGTCGTGCTCGATCAGGAGCACCGAGACGTCGCGCGGCAGGGCGGCCACCGTGGCGAGCAGCTCATGACGCTCAGCCTCCGGCACGCCGGCGGCCGGCTCGTCGAGGAGGAGCACCCGCGGACGGCATGCGAACGCCACGGCGATCTCGAGAAGGCGCTGCTTGCCGTAGGCCAGGTTCGACGTGCGTTCGTCGAGCACGTCGGTGAGGCGGAAGCGCTGAGCGATCTCGACGATCTCGTCCACGATCTCGCGCTTGCTGCCGGTAACGCGCCACCAATCGCGCCCTCCTCCCATGCGTTCCGATACCGCGAGCCCGATCGTTTCGAGAGGCGTCATGGCCGGAAACAGCTGGTTGATCTGGAACGTGCGGGCAAGCCCGCGCTGGACGCGTCGCTCGGGCGGCATCTGCGTGACGTCGACCCCGTCCAGAAAGATCTGCCCGGAGGTCGGGGCGAGAACGCCGGTGAGCAGATTGATCAAGGTCGTCTTGCCCGCGCCGTTCGGGCCGATGAGGGCGTGGCGCGCCCCCTGCTCCAGCCGGAACGTGACGTTGTCGGTGGCCACGAGCCCGCCGAAGCGCTTCACGAGACCTCTTGTTTCGAGAGCGGCCGCCATGTCAGACCTCCCGCGCCGGGGTGGCTGGTAGAACCTGCGCCTGCCCGGCCGGGCGGGTTCTGGAGCGCGGCCACAGGGCCCCGACCTTGTCCGTCAGCCGTTCGCGGCCCACGAGCACGATCACCACCAGGATCAGCCCGATCCAGAACTGCCAGTACTGCGGTGTCCAGCCGGAGAGGATGTCCTGCAGCACCTTGAAGCCGATGGCGCCGAGAAGTCCGCCATAGAGGTAACCGGCGCCGCCGATCACCAGCACGAGCATGATGTCCGCCGAGCGGTGGAAGGCGAGCACGTCCAGCGACACGAACTGGGTGGTTTGCGCCAGAAGCGCGCCGGCCACGCCCGCATAGGCTGCGGCAAGCGTGTAGACCGCCACGAGGCGGCGGCTGACCGGAATGCCAACCGCGCGGGCGCGCAGCGGGTTGTCGCGGATCGAGCGGAGCGAAAGCCCGAACGGCGAGACGACGATCCGGCGCGCAAGGATGAACAGAAGGAAGCTCACCGTGAGGCTGTAGGCATAGGCCGTCGTGCCGAAGATGTCGAACTCGAACAGGCCGAGAACCGGCCCCATGGAAATGCCCTGGAGACCGTCGGCGCCGCCGGTCAGCCAGGAGGCCTGATTGGCGATCTCGCCGAGGAGAAGCGCGACGCCGAGCGTCACCATCAGCTTCGTGAGGTCGGTTCCGCGAAGGACGAGAAAGCTCGTGACGAAGCCGAGAAGGGCCGCCGCCAAGGCTGCGGCGCCCAGCCCGAGCAGCGGATCGGCGAACCCGTGTTTCGCCAGGATGCCGGCCGTGTAGGCGCCGAACCCGAAGAAGGCCGCGTGCCCCAGGGAGACGATCCCGGCATAGCCCAGGATCAGGTCGAGGGAGAGCGCGAACAGCCCGATGATGGCGATCTCGTTCAGGATCAGATGGCGCTCGGGCAGGAAAAACAGGGTCGCGGCCGCCACAGCCCAGAAACCGATCTCGGCGACGCCCCAGCGGCCTTTCCGGACCAGGCTCCTTCGAACGAGGTCGGCCGTGCTCGGGGGCGGCGCGGACTTTGCAATCGGATCAGCGTGCACGAGCGAAGAGTCCTTGCGGTCGAAGAATGAGAACGACGATCATGAGCGTATAGATGACGAAGGCGCCCAGGCTCGGGACGTAATATTTGCCGGCCACGTCGGCGATGCCGAGGATCAGAGAGGCCAGGAACGGGCCGGTGATGCTGGTCGTCCCTCCCACCGTGACGACGATCAGGAAGTAGATCATGAACTTCAGCGGGAACGTGGGGTCGAGGCCCAAGATTTCCGCGCCGAGCGCCCCGCCGAGCCCCGCAAGGCCCGATCCGACGGCGAACGTGGCGGCGAAGATCATGCTCACATTGATCCCGAGACCACGGGCGACGCGTGGATCGTCCACGGCAGCCCGCAGGCGGATGCCGAAGCGGGTCCTGGACAGGATGAGCTGCAGCGCGACGACGAGCACACCGCAGATGGCGATGATGAAGCTGCGATAGAGCCCGACCTGGATGCCGAGCACCTCGACGCGGCCCTGAAGCCATGAGGGAAGCTGGATCAGCTGCTGCTGGGAGCCCATGGCGTAGTCGACGGCGGCCACGGCCATGAAGACGAGGCCGATGGAGAACAGGACCTGGTCGAGGTGGCTGCGCGCATAGAGCTGCCGGTAGAGGGACCGCTCGAGCACGAGGCCCATGATCGCCGGAACGATGAAGGCCAGCGGAAGCGTCGCCAGGAACGGCACCCCGTAGCGGTTCATCAGAACGGCCGTCACGTAACCGCCGGCCATGGCGAAGGCCCCATGGGCCAGATTGACGAAGTTCATCAGCCCGAGCGTCACGGCCAATCCGCAGGCCAGGACGAACAGGACCATGCCATAGGCGATGCCGTCGAAGAGAATGGTGAGCACGGCTTCTCCGGAGAGGCTTACGAAAACGCCGCCCAGGAGGCGGCGCTCTCACCCATTGCATCGATCAGTTGGACTTGGCGGCCTTCACCGGGTCCTTGACGTTCGGGATCGTCGCGAATTCGACATTGTAGAGCTCGCCGTTCACCCGCTCGACCCTGCGCACATAGATGTTCTGAACGATGTCGCGGGTCTGCGGATCGATGCTGACCGGCCCACGCGGGCTCGTCCAGCTCAGGCCCTTCATGGCGTTGACCAGCGCCTCGCCCCCGGCTCCATTGGACTTCTTCAGTCCCTCATAGATCAGGTGCATGCCGTCATAGCCGCCCACCGCCATGAAGTTCGGCCGCATGCCATTGTTGGCTTTCTTGAATGCCTCGACGAAGGCCTTGTTCTCGGGGCTGTCGTGGGCGGCGGAGTAATGCTGGGTCGTGATCGCCCCGAGCGCGACATCGCCCATGCCATTGAGAATGTCGTCATCCGTCACGTCGCCGGGACCGATCAGCTTGATGCCGCTCTTGTCGAGACCGCGCTCGACGAACTGCTTCATGAACTGCGCGCCGACGCCGGACGGCACAAATACGAAGAGCGCATCGGGCTTGGCATCGGCGACCTTCTGCAGAAAGGGCGAGAAATCGGGGTTGGCGAGCGGGACGCGTAGGTTCTCCACCTGCCCGCCCTTGGCCGAGAAGGCGCCGGTGAACGCCTTCTCGGCGTCGATGCCGGGACCGTAATCGGAGACGAGCGTGACCACCTTCTTGATGCCGTTCTCGGATGCCCAGTTCGCCATCGGAACCGTGGCCTGCGGCAGCGTGAAGCTGGTGCGCACGATGTAGGGAGACGCCTCGGTGATCGTGGCGGTGGCCGCCGCCATGACGACGGCGGGCACCTTCGCCTGGGTCGCGAGAGGTGCGGACGCCAGGGCGAGCGGCGTCAGGCCGAAGCCCGCGATCACGCCGACCTTCTCGTTGACGATCAATTCCTGCGCCAGGCGCTTGGTAATGTCGGCGACACCGGTATCGTCCTTGACGATCAGCTGAATCGTCTTGCCGGCGACCGTATCGCCGTTCTGCCGCATGTAGAGTTTGGCGGCCGCCTCGATCTGCCGGCCGGTCGAGGCGAACGGGCCGGTCATCGGCAGGATCAGGCCGATCTTCACCACCTCCTGACCCGATGCCGTGCCCCCGAAAGCCAATATGGCCAGAGCAGCGCCGGCCGCGCTCAAGACACTTCTCCGTCGCATGGTCCTTCCCTCCCTCTTCGGCATTATCTGCCTTGTCTTTTGACTCTGCCGGGGTTCCGCAGCATCCCGCGATACGCAACCGGTGGAGCGCGAATGCAGGATTCTCCGATCCTGTCAGGACCCGTTCACCACCAGCCTTTCCATAAAGTCTTCGAGCCAGAGCCGTTCGACGTTCTTGCGGTTCGTTCAATCTTGTGCCCGGCTCGTCTTACGGGATCCCCAGCACCTTTCCTCCAGTGACATGACCCACGGAACTTCTCTTGAGTATTGGCCCAGACTCCGGCCCCATCAAGAGACAATTTCTCGGCCGTCTCGGAAGCCATCATGCGGCCCTCCGGGCTCTCCTCCCAAGCATCCAGGCTGCCCATGGCGCCTCGCCGGCATCAGGACGCCAGCAAACAGGATCTGAAGCAAGTGGTATATTTTGGGGGACAGGGTCGACGAGCGCGGCGTCCCTCTCGCCGCTCGCCGAAGAGCCGCGAAGGATCATCGTCCGGACATTCGCGTGAAGCGGCGCTCAGGAATTGAATTCCCGGATAATCACAAACAAACCATTTGTTGCATCCCGATGATTCATGCAGGCTGAGAACGCCCGTTCCGTCTGGGAGCCGCATGAGGATGCAACCTGAGCCCGTTCTCGACCTGGCCCATCTGGGGCATCTTGAAATGCTGACGCCCAAACCGGACGCGAGTCTTCGCTTCTTCGTCGATGTGATGGGCATGGCGGAGAGCGGACGCGAGGGAGATTCCGTCTATCTGCGGGGTTGGGACGATTACGAGCATCACACCCTCAAGCTGACGGCGGCGAAAAAGCCCGGCATGGGGCACATGGCCTTCCGCACCCGCAGCCCGCAGGCCCTGGAGCGGCGGGTCGCCGCCCTCAAAGGCTCGGGCCATGATATCGGCTGGACGGACGGCGATCTCGGCCACGGCCCGGCTTTCCGCTGCCGGGATCCCGACGGGCACGTGATCGAGCTCTACTACGAGACCGAATGGTATGCCGCGCCGCCCGAGCTGAAGCCCGCCCTGAAAAATCAGGCTCAGCGCTTCCCGGCCCGCGGCATCAATGTGCGCAGGCTCGATCACCTGAACTGCCTTGCGTCCGACGTCCGGGCGAACCGCATCTTCTTCGAGGATTATCTCGGATGCCGCCTCACCGAGCAGATCGTCATGAGCGACGGCTCGGAGGCCGGCATGTGGATGACGGTGACCAACAAGAGCTACGATTTCGCCTATACGCGCGATCACACGGGAGCCAAGGGCCGCTTCCATCATCTGACTTACGCCGTCGACAGCCGCGAGGACGTCCTGAGAGCGGCCGACATCTTCCTCGAGGCGGGCGTTCCGATCGAGGCGGGCCCGCACAAGCATGCCGTGCAGCAGACCTTCTTCCTCTACGTGTACGAACCCGGCGGCAATCGCGTGGAGGTGTGCAACGCCGGGGCGCGCCTTATCCTCGCGCCCGACTGGAAGACGATCGTCTGGACGGAGGACGAGCGGAAGAAAGGGCAGGCCTGGGGCATGAAGACCGCCGAATCCTTCCACACCTACGGGACGCCGCCGGTGGACGAGATGGAATGATCCCCCGTCGTCCATTAGGATGTGCCTGTGCTGGGCCCTCGCGAAGCCGCTCAGCCGTTGCGGCTGGTTGTTCTGCTCGACTCGTCGCCGTGGAGATCCGGCCCTTCAGGATGGCCCTGCTCCATCCGTTCGATCATCTCCTCCGCGAGTCTGGCCAGGGCGCTGTCGGGCGCGGATTCTCGCAGCATCCGCACCGCATCCCTGATCTCGCCGAGGGAGCGAACCATGACAAGCCGGGCTTCATCCGTCGCGGAATTCTGTTTGATCACCATCGGCAATGCTCCACTCGAACCAATGCGGTCGATCGCACATCGGAAACTGCGGCAGACGACCGGCAGCCCTTTCGAAAATACGGATCTCGAGCAGTCGAGCCCACGACTCTCGATTCCGTGGGCGGACCATCGGTAAGTCTCACCGCCTCGCCATGAGCTTAGGCTTGCCCGCGCCACTCCACGCTTACGATCGAATTACGGATCTGTAATGCACCTGGCCGTTCATGGAGGTGCTATGCGTCACATGGCTGCCTCTGCGGAAACCTGTTCCCGGACATGCATGATCTGCTAGGGAGACGCCGGAACCGAACCTGCCAGAGCCTGGCCCGTCGGCAGGACCGGAGGCACGGGAGCGGAAAACCGACGAGCCGTGCCGGGACAGAAACTCTGGACATGCGTGGAGCGAGATTCTGCGGGGCTCTCGAGAATGCCCGCCGCTGAGCCGGTCGAACGAAGCTGTTTCACGCAGCGGACTGGCCTGAAAAGAGAAGAAAATCACTTTGAAGCGTTTTTAAAGAGGCGATTTCCATCCCAATCTCAAAGCCGTAGAGGTTCTTTTAGAATGGATCTGATCTTGTTCTAAGCCCTTGATCCGTCTGGCTTCTTTCAGATATCTCCTGATTGTCGCCGCCTGACGTCGATCAGGTTGCCTGAGATTGATCGAAACTGCCGACAAGATCCGTGAACGGCGTTTTCGCAGGGTGCCGAAGCTGCCCCCTTGCCACGCATCGCGAATCCGTGCCGGCACAAGGAGATGGGACCATGCGCCAGAACGGATGGCATGCGGTGAAATCGATCTTCGCGAGTGCGGTTTGCGCTTTCACGATCACCGGCTTCAGCGCGATGGCGGTTGCCGAGGAACCATCGAAAGCCGCAACGTCCCTGCGTGTCGAATTGAACAAGATCGAAGCGGCCGGCGAGAACTGCCGCACCTATTTCCTGATCGACAATCGGCAGCAGGAGGCGTGGCGCTCCCTCAAGCTCGATCTGTTCGCTCTCGACAAGGACGGCGTCGCCGCCAAGCGGCTGGCCGTGGAGGTCGGCCCGGTGCCGGGCCGCAAGACGCTCATCAAGCTCTTCGACTTCCCTGGCCTGAGCTGTCCGCAGATCGGCAGCGTCCTCCTCAACGACGTCGTAGCCTGCGAGGGCGCAGGCACCTCGCGCGAGGAGTGCCTGGCAACCATCGAGACGACCTCGAAGGTCGACAGCGTTTCCTTTGCCAAGTGAGGACAGAGCCATGGATCCGATTGCCGCCGCGCCGACACATGACCTTTCCTTCCTCGGCCTCTTTCTGCAGGCGGACCCCATCGTCAAAGGGGTCATGATCCTGCTCGTACTGGCATCCCTGGGCTGCTGGACCATCATCCTGGACAAGCTCCTGCGCCTCATGGCCGTCCGCCGTCAGGCCCGCGCTTTCGAGACCGCAGCCCGTGCCGGAGGCAAGCTCGATCCGCAGATGCCGGGAACCAGTGGACGCGTCGTAGCCGCGGGCTACGAGGCATGGCGCGACCAGGACCCGTCCGAGACGCGCGCGGAGCGCCGCGAGCGGATCGAGCGCGCTATGCGCGCGGCGCTCTCGGTCGACCTGCGACAGCTTCAGGTGGGTCTTGCGTTTCTCGCGACCACCGGCTCGGCCGCACCCTTCATCGGTCTGTTCGGCACGGTTTGGGGCATCATGAATTCGTTCTCGGCCATCGCGTCGAGCCAGGACACCAGCCTCTCCGTCGTCGCCCCCGGCATTGCGGAGGCCCTGTTCGCCACGGCCATCGGCCTCGTGGCCGCCATTCCCGCCGTGATCGCCTACAACAAGCTCACCACCGATCTCGGACGCCTTCAGCAATCCTTCGCGGCGGGCATCACCGCACTCGGCGACCGCCTGGCGCGGGACCGCAGGCCCCAGCTCCGGTCGGAGGCCGCCGAATAATGGGCCTGGGACCGATCCGCACGACCGATTCCGAGGACGAGTTCGGCGCAAGCCCCCTGTCCGAGATCAACGTCACGCCGATGGTCGACGTGATGCTGGTGCTGCTCATCATCTTCATGGTGGCGGCTCCCCTCATGACGGTCGGCGTTCCCGTGCAGCTGCCGAAGACGGCAGCGCCGAAGGTTTCGCAACCGAAGCAGCCGGTCGTCGTCACCATCGACGGTCAGGGCCAGCCCTTCCTCGACAAGGAGCCGCTGCCGCCGGAGGCCGTTCTGCCGCGCCTCCGGGAGCTCGCGGACGCCGATCCTTCCCAGGTCGTTCTGGTGCGCGGGGACAAGGCCGTCCCTTACGGGCGCATCGTCGAGATCATGGGACAGATCAACGCGGCCGGTTTCCAGAAGGTGTCCCTGATTGCGCAGGCGCCCGGCGGGTCGCGTCCGTAAACGGCAGCCGCATTCATGTTCGCTCAGAGTACACGACCCTTGCAGGAGCCGCGCCGTATCGGATTGGCGTTTCTGACGGCGCTCGCCCTCCATGCCGGCGCCCTGCTGGCGGTGACGCTCTGGCAGTCCCAGAATGCCGTGAGTCCGCCCGGCGAGCAGGAAATCACCATCGATCTCGCTCCCGCCATGGAGAACATCGAATCGATTGCGCCGGCCGAAGTCTCCGCCCCCGAGGTTCCGCCCGTCGAGGCCGAAGCGCAGCCGCTCGAACCTCCTGTCGCGGAAGCCGTGCCCATCGAGGAGCCGGTCGAAGAAACCGCCCTGGAGATGACGGAAGCCACCGAGGTCGAGGCCGTGCCCGCCGAGGAGAGCATCGCGCCCGAAGCCGTGCCGGCGCTGGCTCCGTCCGAAATCGTGGTCGCCCGGCCGCTGGAAGAGAAGCCCGCCCCCAAGCCCGTGAGGCAGCCTCCGGAAAAGGTCGAGCGCAAGCCCGCTCCCAAGCCGCGCCGCGTGATCGCCGAGCGCAGCCCCCCTCCTGCGAATGCCCGCCGGGGGCAGGCATCCTCGTCCCGTGAGAACATGCAAGGCTCGGCAGCGTCAGCGGATCCCAATGTGCTCAACCGTTACGTGGCGAGCCTTGCCGCTTCGCTCCGCAGCCGCCTCCGTTATCCCGAGCAGGCCCGCAGCCAGGGCATATCCGGCGTCGCGACCGTGCGGTTCTCTATGGACCGCTCGGGGCGGATCATCGGCGCAACCATTGCTCGCAGTGCCGGACATCCCATGCTGGACAACGCCGCTCTGGCGGCGGCCCGCCCCGGTTCGTCGCTACCGGCCGCGCCTGCGGCGCTCCCTCAGCAACAATTCACCTTCTCGGTGCCTCTGCGCTTCAGCCTTCGCTGACAGGAGGTCGGCCCATGCGCCCATGAGGTGCGCCCATGGCCTGCGGGACGCAAGTTCCGGGCCTTTCCGGGTCAGGGCGCCGGTTTGCACCGGAGCCGGCCAAATCTTCTTGCATCGATATAATGATACGTACAGAATGAAACGGAGCGGCGGCGGATCTTCGGTCTCGCTCTGTTTGTTCGTCTGAACCGCAACAGCCTCTGGATCGGCGGTGAGTTTCAGCTTCCGTAAGCGTGTGAAAAAAACAATGTGAGGGGCGCCATGAGGGCGTCGCTTGAGATGCATGGGATCGCAGTCGGCAAGGGAAAGGCCGAGAGGTGCCTGACCGACGTGCTCGAAGGCATGGGCGATGCCTTCTGTGCCCTCGATCGGAAATGGCGCTACACCTACGTCAACCGAGCCGCCGAGGTCCATTTCGGCCAGCCGCAGGAGGCGATGCTCGGAAGGACGATCTGGGAGGCTTTCCCCTGGACGTCCGGGAGCGCGTGCCGGGACCGTTACGAAGACACCATGAAAACGGGCCTCCCCTCCACCTTCGAGACGGCATCGATGCGGCATCCGGACAGGACCTATGAGGTCCACCTGTTCCGATACGATGACGGCCTCGGCGTCCGATTCAGGAACAAGACCGACGAGCGCCGGACCGAAGAGGCCTTGCGCACGAGCGAGGCCCGGCTGCGCCTGGCCCTCACTGCCGGCCGCCTCGCCGTTTGGGAATACGACATCGGGACGGGGATTCTTCATCCATCCCGTGAACTCAAGGTGCTGCTGGGATTTCACCCGGACCACGATCTCACCACCCGTGAACTCCAGGACCGCCATCATCCCGAGGACCGCCAGCGGCTTCATGCCGCCGTTCAGGAGGCCGCCTCGCGTGGGGAGCGGCACTTCGAGGCCGAGTTCCGTTTCTGCTGCGGCGACGCCGCCTGGCGATGGTTCCTTCTGCGGGCGGAGATCCTCTTCGAGAAGGAGACGCCGATCCGGATGATCGGCGTCCTCCTGGACATCACCGATCGCAAGACGGTGGAGGATGCCCTTCGCGAGAGCGAAGCCAGGCTCATGGCCGTCGCCGACAACATCCCGCTGACCATGATCTACCAGATCGTGAGCTCCAGGGACGGTTCCGAACGCAGATTCGTCTACATATCGCGCAGTTGCCTGCCCGTGAACGGTGTGTCGCCGGAGGATGTTCTCAGGGATCCAACCCTTCTCTACAGGCTGGTTCTGCCGGACTACGTCCCCGTGCTCGCAGAGGCGGAGATAGCCGCTCTTCGCGACCTCAAGCCTCTGGATGTCGAGATCGCCATCCGGCACGCGCAAAGCGGCGAAACCCGCTGGTGTCGCCTGATCTGGGCCCCGCGCCTCTCATCGGATGACCAGGTGATTTGGGACGGAGTGCAAATCGACGTGACGGAGCATCGGCGCGCCGAGAATGCTGTACGGGCCAGCGAGGAGCGCCTCAGGATGCTGCTGGAACGCATGCCCGTCGGTGTGACCCTGGCGAGAATTCCATCCGGAGAGATCCTTTTCCAGAATGCGATGTCCGTCGGCCTGCTCGGGCCGAAGACGACGTTCATGGAGGGCGGGACGGAATCCGGTTTCGGGGCCGTCCGCCGCAACGGAGCCGCCGCCTATGACGAGCAGGAATCGATCACGCGGGCGATCCTGCGCGGGGATTTCGTGGATCGGGACGAGGTGATCTACCATCGGGCGGACGGGCGGGTCGTGCATCTCGCGGTCAATTCGGCCCCGGTCGAGGGCATCGGCAGCGACGCTCTGGCCATGAGCACGTTCTACGACGTCACGGAGAGAACCCGGGCCGAGGAGCATTTGCGGCTCCTGATCAACGAGTTGAACCATCGGGTCAAGAACACCCTGGCGACGGTCCAGTCGCTCGCGGCCCAGAGCCTTCGCGACGTTCGTCTCTCGGATGAGGGCGCAGCTCTCGCGGCGAAAGGCGCGTTCGAGGAACGCATCTTCGCGCTGGCTCGGGCCCATGACGTCCTGACCCAGGAGAACTGGGAGAGCGTCGGCCTCATGGACATTCTCAGGCAGGCGACGGCCCCCTACCGGGAGCGCCTGGACGGCAACGGTCCCTTCATCCTATCCGGAGCGGATATCCGCCTGCCGCCCCAAACCGCCCTCAGCCTTTCCATGGCCTTCCATGAGCTCAGCACGAATGCCGTCAAGCATGGAGCCCTGAGCCATCCTGGAGGGTTCGTGCGGATCACCTGGGCGGAGCGCACGTCGGACGACAGGCCATACCTTGGAATCCGCTGGGAGGAGCACGGCGGCCCGGCCGTGTCGCCTCCGGCGCGCAAGGGATTCGGAACCCGTCTCCTCGAGCGCGGCCTGGCCCGCGAGTTGGACGGCGAGGTGCACCTTCGCTACGAGCCGACGGGCGTGGTCTGCCTCATCGACTTTCCCTTGGGAGGAATGTCCAAGCCCTCCTGACAAGAACGGCTTGGAACGAACTGGCGATCCCGGGAAGACTCGAACTTCCGACCTTCGGTTTAGGAAGCGATAATTTGTATCGTTTCGGTATTCTACAGCATTTCACCGAAATATACCTGGGTGTATCGCTTTCTATCGAGAGCAGCCCTATGGAAATCCCTCGCCGGATGGATTGGATTGTAATCCAGCGCGACGGCTTTCATCCCTATGAAGGCAGGAAACTGTAACCGGCAAGCAACCGGCGGATGAATAAGGGGGAACGATGCCCAATGTCTGGCGTGTGAGGATGAAGTCTGGCGCTCCTGGCGTTGACCACACCGCAGCACGCAAGTTTGCCCTCACGAATGGTGTTGTGGGCGCTGGATGGGGCCTGAATGGTTCTACCCAGGAAACTGAAGTACCAGATGGCTGCCGTGATCTCCTGAAATACCTCCGCCACGCCAAAAAGGTTTTTCCTTCCAATTCAGCCATGCTGACAGCAGCGAAGATCTTCGGGAGCCAGATGAAGGTCGGAGACTTCTGCTGGACCTATATACCTGGAGCCGGTGAGTATTGGTGCTGCCGGATTGAGGGCGAGTTCGAGTATAGGGTGGGAGGCGCCTTTGACCTGTACGATCTGCACATGACCCGTCGCTGCACTTGGGCAAATGCCGGAATGGAGAATATGGTCCCCGAAGTCATCATCAACGCACTTCGTAGCCAATTCGGAACTGTGACCGCAATAAAAACGGATGCTCACATAGCTATCGAAGCGGCGCAGGCAGCTCTTAAGTGTGAGAGCACCAGTCTGTAGCGCCACAATAGGATTCCGTTAGCATCACCTCAGATTGTAGACGGCAATCTATCGAAACTTCGACCTGAGTTTCCGCGAACCCCTCGACAATAGCCCGCCAACAAAGATTTCCAAATGGCCGATACAGCAGAGCCTTTCGCTCAATCCAGGACCATAGACAACCTACCCACCATTCAATACAGCATCGTATATGTTGTAACAAACCCTGCGATGCCAGGGTTGATTAAGATTGGGAAGACCACTCACGAAGATGCAAATCTACGTATCGCCCAGCTCTATACAACGGGTGTTCCATTCCCTTTTAAGCTTGAGTTTGCATGCCGGGTCACCAACGCAGATGAGGTTGAACAGGCTTTGCACACAGCGTTTGCTCCCAATCGCGTAAATGCAAAAAGGGAGTTCTTTGCGGTCGAGCCTGCTCAGGCAATCGCTATACTGAAGCTCCTACACACTGAAGACGCCACGGCCGAAATATCAGGGCGACCTCCGTTAGTTGCAGAGCAGGAACTAGCTGCTGCTGAGAACTTCCGCTCCCGTCGACCAAATTTAGATTTTAGTGAAATGGGAATTCCAGTTGGATCGATACTCCAGTCCACGACCAAAGATGTCAGCGTGACCGTTGTGAGCTCCAAAAGAGTACGCTTAGGAGATGAGGAGATGTCGTTGACGGCGGCTACTCGTCGGGTACTTGGTCTAGAGTACAGTGTAGCCCCGGGACCATATTGGACATTTGACGGACGATTGTTGCGTGAGATCTACCAGGAGACGTACGGGGAGCGTTGAACTAGACATACTGGTACCCACTTCGCAATCATCACGGCACGGTGTTTGGCGAATGAACTGTGATGGTTCATCAGCTAGGTAGCTTGCCTCACATTGTCAGCACTACGCCCGCCGTATCCCGGCTTTAAATCGAGCATCTGCGTTGATACAGCCTTAGTGCGAATGGCTTGTGTCACCAAAGGTCAGTTTCCGCGCCAGTGAACGTCGTGTGTGCAACCCAGCCGCACCATTCATTTCAAGAGCTTCCTTCAGTTCAAGTAGATTGACGGGGCGAAGGATAACCCTGGCCCGCTCCGTTCCGTATCGCGGATCGTTAAACTGGATAGCCTGTTCTTTGGCCCTTGATTGAAGGGTGGGGAAAATGATGGTGGCCTGAGCGTTCGGGCCGGATTGGCTCGATGCATAGAGTGCAAGTTGGTACAACATCTCCCGGGGCAGCGCGGTCTCCCATAGATCTCGGTACTTCGCATCTAAAATCGCAACCACCCGGCCTGCCTGGGATACGATGAAATCCGGACGCGGAGTTGGGGCCCTGCGGTCTCGTGGGTTCTTATCTGGGAGATAGTTGAAAAGGCCCTTTAAACTTTGCTCGTCCTGAACAAGGTAATCGGGCAGGTGTTCCCGCAGAAAGCGCGAAATCATCGCTTGGAAGAAGCGATTCATGTCAAACAAAAAACCTGACATCGGAAGCGACGAGCCAGCATCATCTAGAGATACGCCGGAGCCTTGGTAAAGCAGTTCTATCAACCGAAGAGAAGGTTCATAGGCCGCATGTCGCCTGTCCATTCCCGCCCGAACACTCTTAAGGGTGTTCCAGTCAAGGTGGACACGCGGGATATCTACCTCCAGAATTTTACATTGTTGTCTCACATCGCTCTTTAGCCTTGGATCTGCGGCTCTTCGGGCAGCGAAGCGCATCCCCTCGACTAGAAGCTGATTGAGTGGCGTCGCAAGGGTACGAGGATAATGGACGCATGGCAGCGATGCTCGCGCCTGACTAGCGGACCGTGCGTACGCCGAAAAATCGATCCTCCCTACTGGGTTCGGCAAGTCATCCTTCCGAGCTTGGTACTCACGATGGAGACCCCGGGCCATGAGTTCAGCGACCTCTGCTGCCAGCTGCGCTATTAAGAGATCCTGAAACGTCACGTCGGATGACGTGTAGTAGGTGTTGGAAAACAGGGCGAGATCACGAAGGCCATAGGCATAGCGGAGCAAATTTAGCAGTGGGGCACCCTTCAGCTTCGGCTCGATCGTAAGCACCACATCGCCAAGAGCGACCCGACCCACCCAAGACGACGTACGAATATCTAGGCCGCGGGCGAGTTCGATGATTTCCACCTTCCCGGAGCGCGAGAGCACCTCTGCCAACTCGGCTCCGGCCCCTAACGAGAGGCCCGCTACTTTCGGGTCGGACTTAGGATCAAGCCGCTGCCATTCGGAGGCTGAAACAGCGGTAGGGTTCATGCGGTGGTCTCGTCTTCCTCTGAATCCTCCTCGTTGATGTCATCGGCACCTGATGCTGAGACAACCTGGCCTAGAGTTGCCAGCTCGGAATGAGGGTTCAGAACGGCTTGGATAAGATCCTGGCTCCTAGACGGAGAGAACAACTCCTCTCGGATGCGCTGACGGTCCTTGTCTACAAGCCCTGATCCTAGGATCTTTTCGAGCGCGCTATAATCTTCGTAACAATATTCCTCGAGAAGTGGGATGATGTCCTCCAGCAGAACGCGGGAAAAGTGCGTCAAGTCCGTGATCGGTCGGCTCCTGTGCAACAGGTACGCATGCCCGATTTGGAGATTTCGCGCGTCACGACCTACATGCTGGCGAATTTTATCATTTATGGCTGATAACCAGGGGCTCAACGGAATGCTACCGGCCACTACGGCATCTGACAAAAGCGTCGGCTGCGGCAGCAGCTCCACAAAACCAAAGCGTCGGCGTAGCGCTGTATCTAGAAGGGCAATAGACCGATCCGCTGTGTTCATCGTTCCGATGATGTAAACGTTCTTCGGAACAGAGAAGCGCTCGCCAGATAAGGGCAAGTGGAGGCTTACCCCGCGCTTGTCCGCTTCTAAGAGGGTAATCAACTCACCAAAGATGCGTGGGATGTCCCCGCGGTTTATCTCGTCAATAATCAGATAGAAGTTCTTTTCGGGCTGTACTGCCGCATCTGCGCAAAGCTGCTTGAAGATGCCACTACGACGCTCGAAGACGAGCTGTCCATCCTGATTGCTATGGGGGCGATAGCCTTCCAGAAAATCTTCGTAACCATAGCCAGGATGGAACGTACAAAGGCGAACAAGTCCCCTATGAGTATCATCACCGTCGATGATGGCCCGGTCTGTTGGTCCAAGTGCCTCATACCTTTTCTTATAGGTCGCGAGCGATGCTAGATCGGCGGCAGCAGCCCTAGCCCAGTGAGTCTTGCCAGTGCCAGGCGGTCCGTAGAGAATAACTTGTCCCTTTCGCTCAAGAATTCCTTGAACCTGGCCCGGAATACCAGTGAGCTGCTCCCGCTCCATTACCCGAGTTGAAGGACCAACCTGACTAACAGGCGGAGCACCCAAAAGTCTTCTTTCTACCTGAATCAAATTTTCTGGTTGTTTGCGAACCTGAAAAACGGTCGTACGCAATCCTTCACCAGTTGGCAGCTTCCAATCCGAAATGTTAAGCCAATCCACTGGACGCTGATGAGGCGCACCAGCATTCAGGGCAGCATCGTATCGATATCCACTTATTACGCGGCCAATACCAAGGATCTGTTGACCATCTGCCGCCAGAGCGAGATCTCCATCCTGGATGGCAGTGATGAAGTTAAAGATCTCTCCCGCCTTTCTCGATCCAGTGTTAGCGTCGTTCGGATAATACTCATTTTTGACCAGAGCTCGAAGTCGACTCTTGTGGTCCTGGTTTCTCTCAATCCAACTTAGGTCTCCGAGTGCATCCCAGCCAATTGCAATACATCCTGCCTCTCGCATAAATGGCCAGATGCTAGCGTCTTCTCTAAGCTTCGTCCCAATTCGCCACGTGCGGTAAGGGCGACCGTTCACGTGCTTCAACATGGACATCAGGTGATTCAGAGGGACGCTAAGCTCTGCTGCGACGGCAACGAAGCGCCCCGCAGCAACATAGCGGCCCTGTTCTGCCGGAGGCATCTGAAGAAGCCTTATAAGGTGAAACCTTTGAAAATCCTCAGCATGATAGCTGTCAATTTTATTAGGATATAGAAGGCTAAAGTACTTGTGTCCCCAGGAACTGTTACTGACTTCCGGCGCGTATCTATCCAAGTCGCGCTGAAGCCTAAGATAGTCGGCGTCGCTTCCATCCTGCGGAAGAGCGTGCAGCAACTCAGAGCCTGCTAGGATTTGATCACGATGTTTCCGGGCAATCTCAACCGCCTGCGCCGTGGTAAGCTGAACTTGGTTTGACGGATGCCCCGTCATCCACACACCAGCATCTTTTCGCTTATACATTCCAAATTTGAGCGCGCTTCCACCAGCAATACTCCCAAATACAGGTGGCAACTCGTCGTCTTCCTTGAACTCCAGCCAATAGACAAGGCTATCCTGGCTACCATGCAAGTGCATGACATTAAGGAGCTCCTCGCCATCCAAGGCACGCAACCGCTCAGGCCCGAACCGGCTACGAAACAGCGCGTAACTTTCGTTTAGTTGCTCTACCGGAATCAGCTCGCCTCTTTCCAGAAGCTCATTCTTAGATTTCTCAAGCTGAGAAATGATTTGGTTCTCTAATGCCACGCCCACCCACCTGTGATCGACCAAACCTCAAAACTTGGCTACAAATACCCGCCATACAGGTGAAGCGCCAGCCTGCTAAGCAGGTATAAACACTTAAGGCGTGAATGATGCGGCGTAGGTAGATGCCATACGAGTGACGTTCGCTCGCTGCGACGTGAGAGACTTCGTCCTACACAGTCAACTCTTAGATACTTTGGTACTTACCATACGGCTCGTCATGGAACTACTAGGAGCCGCTTCCCCATAGCCACATACACGCACGCGCGGGGGCGCCGCCATATACTCACGAGGAAGCGCCGGCGGGCTGGCGTGGGCCAGGGAGCTATAGTAGGGGCTAGGCGGTGCTGCAGCGGCGTCCGCGGGGCCACAGCGCGCCAGCGTGGGGCCTCCGCATCCGTGGGGCCCAGCTGCGGGATGCTACATCAAGCGTTCTTGCGCACGTTAATGCTCAAGCGAATATCTAACTTCGCCAGCCGAATGGCGACCTCCTGCAACAGATTATGCTCGAGAGACTCGACAACATCGTCGTGTGTCCTCACCATCTCCATCCAGAAGTCTTCCTGCCTAGCAAACGCTTTTCTGAGGCGTTCGACAGCCGCATCAGCAGAGTTCGACACAACAAGTTTTGCAGCCTCCTCGGCAAGCTTACGAATTGAACGCGGCTTCCTCAAAGCCCACTTCGGAAACGCTGTTGGATTGAGCTTCCGCACATCCCGAATTGCAAGATCCTTATAGCGCTGCTGCGCCATGTAAAGGAGAGCTCGCCTATCGTCGCTGGGCTTCGGCCCATCGGCAGGCCTTTCATTAAATAAGGCCTTCTTCGCCTCCGCTAGCCTTTGCTCACGGCGCTCCTCTCTGGTCAATCCCGTGTCGTCCCAATCAGGGTAGGCATCAATAATGGCCAGCAAGAATTTATCTTGAGCTGATCTACCTATTGAGGGCCCTGTAAGCGGGTCCGTCGTGCCTTCATCGTCTGTGTGATCTCGCATTGTCGGAGCGCCAGTTGGAGTTGGTTTTGGGTAGCATCCTACCAAGATAAACCCCACCACGCTGCACCGAAGGTGATTATTAGGAAGGGCATGCAACCTGAAAGGAAAAAGCATGCTCGACCAATCAGTAACTAAGGTAGAACCGTTCATTCCAGTTATAGAGGCGGCCGATAGATTGGGGATCTATCGTTGGAAACTACGCCGCGCTGTGAAGGCGGGGTTGGTTCCCTCATATAGATTCCACAATAGCCGAGTCCTGGTCCGTCTCTCGGAGGTTATCACGTTCATCGAAGCCTCGCGTCAGGGGGGCAGCGACCATGCGTGAATGCACCCGCGACGAGACACACCTCCTACGACGCTTGTCGGGAGGAGCTCCTGAGACTGCTGAAGCGGTTACATTCCTACAGGCGATGAGCCCGGACGGGCCTTGGCATCTCGTAGCAATCAGCTCAGATCAAACTGTCAGAGCAAAGACATTCGATTCTGATGAACTCGATGCACTGTCTGCTTGGATCGACGAGCGCCAAGGTATGGAGAATATTTACTTTCATGTAAACTATCTGACACCTGAGATCCGAGACAAGAAGGCGACGAAGGCGGTCATACAGAAAGCAATCTACCTCCATGTCGATGTTGATGATCTCGGAGCTCTAAGTCGGATCGAACAATATTCCCCAACCCCTACAGTTGTTGTGTTCTCGGGAGGAGGCTATCAAGCCTTCTGGAGGCTTTCTGAGGATTGCTTTGATCTAGATCGTATCGAGCGATGCAATAAAGCGATTGCTGCTGGTCTTGGCGGCGACAAATGCCATAACGTAGACCGTATCATGCGGCTACCGGGCACAATCAATGTCCCAAATGCAAAGAAACGTGCAGCAGGGCGCAAGCCAACTTTAGCTTACGTGGTGGGCGAGCTCACGAAGTGGGACCGAGTCTATTCTATTGATGAGTTCTCCGAAGGAGCGCCAGAGCCCAGCCCAACGTCCCCGCAAGCTTCAGCTATGCGTGTCACTCCGATTAGCTTGGACGACCTGCCCCTGAGCGTCACAGCTGCAGTTCGTGCTGTGATCAAAATCGGCGACGATCCTGGACGACCACGCAACAGTGAGGCGCCGAGATATCCTTCGCGCAGTGAAGCCGTCTTCCATGTTGCGTGTGAGCTCGTGCGTGCGGGCTGCTCTGAGGAAATTATCGCAGGTGTACTGACCAACCAGGACTTGGGCATTTCTGTTTCGGTCGTCGAGAAGCGAAATCCGGTCCAATACGCCCTTCGGCAAGCGAGGTCTGCAAGGGCCGCTATTGAAGAAGGTTGGCCAGACTGCGACAAGAGAGGCAACCCTTTGCCCACGATGCGTAATTCTGTCACCGCGATTAGACGTCTCGGTATATCATGTGCTTACGACCGATTCCGGATGCGAAAGGTTTTGGGTGGTAACCAACTTGAGGACCACCAGGGTGAAATAAGTGACGACGCCTGTATGCTCCTCAGGGGAATGATCCTCGCGCAATATGGATTTGATCCCAGATCAGAGCACGTTCGTGATGCGATCTCGCTGCTTTGTCTTGAGAACGCATTCCACCCGATCCAACAGATGCTCGACGGCCTAATCTGGGACGGCGTCCCACGCATTGACCGGTGGATGACCACCTACCTGGGTGCAGAGGATACGCCTCTTAATTGTGCCATTTCCCGGATTGTACTGGTCGCAGCCATCCGGCGCGTTCGGCAGCCGGGCGTCAAGTTCGATCAGGTCGTCGTTCTTGAGGGGCCACAAGGCACAGGCAAATCCTCCGCCCTCGTCGTCCTGGCTGGACCGGGCAACCATTCAGACCAAGAGATCATCACAGCGGATACCAGGACACAGATGGAAATGCTGCAAGGCATCTGGATCTACGAACTCGGTGAAATTGAAGGATTCAACAAAGCCGAGATCAACAAGATCAAGGCCTTTGTCTCCCGTACAGCAGACCGTAGCAGGATGGCTTATGCGCACTATGCGGTAGAACGGCCACGCCAAGCGATCTTCATTGGTACAACCAACGAGGCGAAGTATCTTCGTGACCAAACAGGAAACCGGCGCTTCTGGCCCGTGAAGACCGGGAGCATCGATCTGGAAGCTCTACGGCAGGACCGAGATCAACTATGGGCTGAGGCAGCTTACCGGGAAGCACAAGGAGAATCGATTGTTCTACCCAAAGCCCTTTGGGCTGCTGCAGCTATAGAACAGGCCGAACGCCTTGAAGATGATCCCTGGCTTGAGAGACTTTCGGTCGAGCGCGGAACGGCACACGACGAGGTGGTCCGAGTCTTTACTCAGGAACTCCTCGCGGGAGCACTCCAGATCCCTCCCGAACGACAAACGCAGGCACACACAAAACGCCTCGCCACTCTCATGCGCAAACTCGGATGGGAGGGCAAAAAGTTCAATATCGGAGGCCAAACGATCCGAGGTTATGAACGGCCGAAGCCAGAAGGACACCACGACAAACCCAAGTTCTAGTCAGTGGCGGGTGTGGCAGGTGTGGCACGTCACGTATGGGCGTCGGTGTGTGGGTAGTAGAGTCTCTGCGGCAGATCCGCACCAGCAGCCCATGGGGGAGCCGCTGCACATGCCATACCCGCCACACCGCCACCCGCTCCCGCGGTCATTTGCTTGATTGATCGAAGCGACCTACGGCCCTGCGAACCGTGGTTCAGGCCGCGCCTCTTCGGGACTCTCGGGCCAGAATGGTCCCGTGGTTACCTGCGTGGTCACTCTCGCACACGCCTCGCCGCCTTTCGATGCCTCGCAGCACCGCGAATAATTGTGCCAGTTGCACGGGCATGTTTCCCTTTTGATTTTTCGTTCTCCTAAGGAACCAAGATGTCGATCGCCATCAAAGTTACCAAGCGCGAACGCCGGCGCCGCCTCAAGTCGGGCGAAGTCGTCGTGCAAACGCGATACGTGATCAATTTCCGCGACCCGATTACCGGCAAGCGTAAACAGCTGTTCTTTGAGCGACAGAAAGACGCGCAGCATAAGGCAAGCGAGATCGCCGCAGCTGTGGTGACGGGCACTTATGCCCCCACACCAGCGGCCCGTCTTGATTTGGTCGTCGAGGATGTCGTTCAGAACTGGCTCAACAACTGTGTTGGTAACGTCAAGGAACGGACCCTACGGGGTTATCGTCACGTCGCGCGCTCCATCATCGGCCCGCTTTTGGTGGGGTCCAAGGACCAGCGCACTGAATATACGCTGACTGGCAAGATGCCAAAGGGTACGCGGCTACAGCCCCTGTTAGGGCCAGTGAAGGTCGCGGATTTGACCACGGCCGACATTCGGGCTTGGCATAAGCTCCTGACGAAGGAAGTTGGCTCGTTCACGGCAAACCGCGCCAAGACGTACTTGCAAGCGGTGCTAGCGCTCGCTGCCGAGGATCACAATATCCGTCCGCCCGCTATGCCCTCCAAATTGGGCCGTGGACGTCAAAAGCTCAAGAAGGCCATCCTGACCCCAGATCAGGTCGCAACGTTACTCAAGGCTGCGCGCGACGACCTAGAGCGCGGGATCTACTATGCCTTTCCTTTCCTCACTGGGACTCGGCCGAGCGAACAGCTTGCCCTATTGTGGGATGACGTTGACTTCGAAAAAAACCTAATCCGCATCCGGCGCATGCAAGAGATGGACGGGACCATCAGCGAGATGACAAAGACGGCCGCAGGCACGCGCGACATCCCCATGAGCCCGACACTGCGGGCGATGCTGTTGGACTGGCGCGTACGCTGTCCTCGCAAGCTAGGAGAGCTCTTTCGTGTCTTCCCAAGCCCTGGGCAGCGGCGAGCCTGGCCCAAAGGACGTGTCGGTGGCGGGGGCACCCTGCTATATGCAAATTTCCGGACGCGCTTCTGGCTGCCGGCTTTCAAGAGGCTCGGCTTGCCGTACGTCACGCCTCACTCAGCGCGTCACTGCTTCATTTCCACATTGCAGGCACAGGGCGTCGAGGTTGGTCTTGTCGCCAAACTTGCGGGGCACTCGAACGCTGTAGTTACGCTCGGTCACTACACACAAGCTGTACGCGGCGGCGAGGATGCAATTGCGGCGCTAGAGCGAGCTTTCGTATAGAGCGTCAGATCGGATTATGCTCTCGAAACATGCCGCGGCGCGGAACCCTGCGTCGCGGATAATTTTGTGCGAGACTCCGGCGTGTTTTGCTTTTCCGATAAGGAGGAGTAGCACATGTCTGATAGAGAAGTCGTCTTAGTAGATCTAGTCACCTCTGCCGAGTCACGCCTCTGCCTTTATGCCGCCGCTGAGATATCAGAGCTCTTGGTTGAGGATGTTGAGTGGGCGCTCGAGGAGTACGGGATCTGTGAGACAGACCGCTACCGAATCATCGATACAGAATAAACGCTAGTCTCAGAGTCGTCTTTCGGGCCAAGTAGAATCGTACCACGACGTCAGGGGCGTCTCGCCCCCGACTGCTCGACCTCCCCCCATTGTGTATGTCAGCGCCAATTCCACCGGGGGCCCCATTCCGGACGGCGAATATCTGAGGGCATCTTATAACAATTCTGCATGTGCTTAGCAGGCCTCCCGAGGCTTAAGTCCCTAGGCCACGAGCCTCGTGAGGTGCAGGTCTCCGCTGAACAAAACACAGTATCGTGCAACGGCTGAGAGCTCTGCGTCTCGCCGGGTGATTGCATGAATCTGCTTGGCTGCAAGACGCATCTCGGCACTCGCGGCCGGGTTGTTGCCAGAAGAGCGCGATTTCGCGCGGCGATAGTCCGCAATGAGATTACTCATATGTTGCCATACTTTGCGTCGTGCTTCAGTAAGCCTCGCGTGCTCATTGAGCTTGAGGCGTTTGACTGTCTCTATGACGCGCTTCTCATCCCAGTCAGAATTGCCTGGGGCGGGAATCGCTTTGCCTTCTTCATCGAAAGCAAGAAGGGCTACGTCTGCTGGGTTGATAGGATCGAGTAGGTAGATAGTCTCGGATTCCTCACAACGGTTGGTATGGCTAGAGCAAAGTGAGCCTTCCCGTAGTGGAAACCAGCCCCCTTTTTTGCGATTACCAACGTTCCCACAGACGCGGAAATTCATGTAGTCGAAAGCCAGCCACCAGTAGCCGTCGCGCTCGCTGCCATCGAGTGACTTGGCTTCTTTCTTAGGGCGGAAGTGCTCCACGTCATAGTGCGAGAACAGCTCGTGCGCTTCGGAGAACCAACATTTACCAGCCGACAGGGTGAGCAGCCATTCCTTCAATGCGCCCCAGTGAGCACTGTTCGCATCAATTAACTCATTGCGCGCATCGCGCGCGCCTGCAGCATCGAGTTCCGCAAGTTGGTCCACAAGCCTCCTGGACTTCTCCAGCCACGCATCCCATTCCGCCTGCGTCCAGGGTGTCCACCCCGGGATGTCAGTATCGGTTGGGCGCTTGTGTTCCAAGTCTATGAAGATCACTGGCCCCCCTCCTTGCGCAAGATTTCGTTGATGATCTCCTCCGCAATTTGGTCCTGCTCGGCCTGCTCTTCCGGTGTGAGCGTCGGTTTGCGGAACTTGCGGTGCTGCGCCATCTTTCGCACGAATAACGCATAGTCCGGGTCACGAAAATCGGCCGTAGAAAAGCCAAGGTCGGCCAGTTCGGCCGACAACCGTGAAAGTTCGACGTCCTCCTCGGGCGTGCGCGGTGACTTCACGAACAGTTCGTTGCGCCGAAACAAACGCCGCTCTGTCTCAATATCTAGCGTAGACGACAGGCCGAACAGCTCGCTTTTGAGCAGCCCCGTCACCCCCATACCCTGCGGATGTTCGTCGGGATTCTCCACGACTGTGCGGTGGCCGTGGCGCCGCAGAATGTGCACCTGTTCGCGCTTGAGGCTACCCACCATCATCGGGTCGTGCGTGGTGATGAGGATCTGCGATTCGCCTTGCATCAGGTGGCCGGCGTCGGGGCTAAGGACCCCCTCGATGTCGTCGAAGTAGCGTAGCTTCCAGATCGGGTTCAGGTGCGTGTCGGGTTCGTCGAGCAGGAACAGGCAGTGGTCCTCACGTGTGATGCGCATCAGGCCCAGTACAGTGAGCATTTGCAACTCACCTTCCGAGAGTTGGGTGAAGCTTACCTTGCCTCCGTGTTCGTCGCGCTTCTTGACCGTGATGCGCACCTCGTCGATCAGGTCGCCGATGTAGGCGCCTTCGGCATAGCGGAAAAAGCTGTCAGTACCGCCCATCAGCTCGCCTAGCTGCTTGAGCTTGGCGAGGCTTGGCACAAAAAGGTATAGCTGCTTCTGCTTTTCGGTACGGCCACGGAAGTCAATCTGCCGGGTAGCTTCCTGCTCGATCGGCGCCCAGGCCACCTGCCACAGCTTGTCGAGAAACTCGCTCACTACATTACCGCGCGCATACCAGAAGCGTGGATCACCTTCGGTGAGGTCATTCTCGTCAAACTTACCACCCCGGCGCTTTTCACGCAGACGATGCGGCTCTTTCAGAACGAACAGGGCTGATTCCAGAGACTCGATGTGTAGGTTTCTCAGCACCTTCTGAAACACCGGGTCATCGGACAGCAAACAGACCAGTAACACCAACTGACTGTGGCCGCCTCGGCAATAGAATAAGCGGCGTAGGCGATCATCTCCGGTCTGTCTTAGTCGGGACTCGCGGCGGCGTTTAGCCTCTTCCAGGGCTCGGATGTCTGCCTCGCTGGCAGTGAAGTTCTCCAGCAGTTGCTCGGGCAATACCTCGTCGGTCGTGATCTCTTGCCGCTGGTTGAAGCGGCGCTGATGTTCCTGGAACAGGGCTTCGATGCGCTCGTTGCGGCCGGAGTAGTACGCAAAGATGTGTGAAGGCAGCAGCTCGCGGTTCTTCAGCAGGTGGCGTTGCGACTCGCTTTTTCCGTCCACCCATACGAAGGGTCGCTTCTGATTAGCCGTGTCCGCCTGGAGGCGTACTCTATGGCCACGGATCTCGTATTCTAGGGTGTAGTCGAGTGCAGCATCGCGGTCGAGATCCACGTCGCGAAAAATAGTGATCAGCGCCTCGAGCAAGTTGGACTTGCCGGTGCCATTCTGGCCAATTAAGGCATGGCTGCGGATGGTTTTGGCATCCGAATCGACTTTTGCATCTGGCCGGGGCGACAGCCGCGTCGCGAAGTTAATCTCCACCCCGTGCAGATTGCGGAAGTCCGGAATGGCTAGATGAAGAAGCTGCAACTCAAGCCTCCACTTTGACTTTCATCTTAGCGACTTGAGCACCGTCCGGATATTTCTTCGGGCTATCCGGAGCCTCCCTATCCAGCACATAGGTCGGGTCGTCAATCCAGCCGTGTGCGACCTCGAGTTTCAATTGCGCGTAGAAGGCATCGATCTCGCCGCCGAAGCGCTGCCACAGGTCGCGAGCCGACATCTCGCCGTTGTGCCGGGCCAGCAGGGTGGCCAGGGGGGCCTGGGCTTTCGCGTCGGGCGACATGCCGAGGCGCAACGGGGCAATCAGTTCGGTTTGCGGAGCTTTCACAGGGGCCTCATCTTCTTGTTTGATGGAAATACCGGTGAGGGCGGTGACGGCGGCGGTAGAAAGTCTTGCCGCAAGATCCTGCTTGGCACCGAGTTGTTTCGCCAGTTCATCGCAGAGTTGCTGATGCCTGCGCAAACTTCTCAGTATCTCGGGAACAACAGGCGCTGGGGGGGCGGGGATCAGAACACTACCCACCTGGGCAAGATTCAGCCCCGGTTTGTCCCCATATATATATCGAGCCAAGAATGCTCGCCCGCCAAAAGCATTGATCATCCAGAAGTGAATGAACTCCGACAGGCTCGGCTCTTTCAAACGGATCAGGGCAACGTGCTGGCTGACATAAGCCTGGTTCGGAAGCTCTGGAACAACTGCGCACCGGCCGACATTTCCGCCAGTTATTGTAAGCAGAAGATCACCGGGACGAACTAGAGTCCTCTTCCCCTCGACCCGGTCAGGCAATTTGACGAAAGCCGGACTATCAAAAATCAGAGCATCCTGCCTGATGTCTTGAGAGCGGATGAATAAATCGCCGACGCTCGCCATATAGGCCTTCCAGCCCCGCGACCCACTCGTGATGTACTCGGACAGGTCGGACAGTGTTTTCCATGCCCAACCATTTGGAAGCGGGCTCAGATCTTTGTCCGAAGAATCGTTGCTTGGGATTAGTTTTGAATCAGGAGAAAGGAGGCCGCGGAGTGCGAGATCAAAAAGCACGTCGCGAAATAGGCGAACATCTTCCGGCTCACTGAACAAGCGCCCAAAGCTGGCTTGCAAGCGTTGCCAACTTTCTTGCAGTTCGTGTGGGCTTTGGGCGCTGGCGAGGGCTTGCAGGGAGGACTGGCGCAGGGTGATTTGTAATTTGCGGCGGTCTTGCTGCTGCGCTTCCAACTGGTCGCACAAGGCCATCAGTTCATCGACTTTGGCGACGATGCGGGCTTGTTCCTCCGTTGGCGGCAACGGAAAGGCGCGCGTCGCAAAATAGTCTGTGGGAATGCGCCTCTGGCCAGCAGTTCCGGTCATGTTCGCCTGACCCTCAACCGTGAACAGTGGCGATCGTAGGAACAGATACACGTAATCTGGCAGAACGCCTGCATGGATAGGCCGGAATACATGAAGTTCGGTTGTCCCGGCACCGATCCTTACATCACCGGGCAGCATCTCAATCGCCGCCGCCTTGCCATTTTCAAAGCAAGGCGTGATCTTAGCCAGAATCACATCGCCATTCGCAAAGTGGGTATAGCCCTTCTTGATCTCACTCCAGCGCTTGGTTTCGGCAACGATGGGTGCCTTATGAAGCTGGGGCACCCCACTCATCGGTACGAAGGCAGCCAACATATCGTCCGTTGCCTCATTGCGAGGATTGATCTCGCCGACGTCGAGCAAACGAGACCAACGCCAAGTTGCAGGAAGTTTAACGCCCTGAGGCTGCCTAATGGGCTCACTCTCAAGCTCAAGCATCCGCTTGTATTTCTTGGCTCGGATCAGCCGCTGTCGCTCTTGCTCGATGCTAGACAGAAGTTGACCTGCGTCTTCCGAGCTATTGTCGCGCGGAGTAAGCGATCCGGTCACAGCCAGTTGATAGATCATCTGCCGCAGCTGGGAGATTCCCCCCTGCGCATTCGCGATATGCCCGAACTCGGCCAAAAATTGCTGCGTGTCCATCAGACGTCCTCGCTGACAAAGTGATGCGCGAGGGCGGCGGCGAGTTCGCTTTTCAGGCGATTTTCTGTTTCTTCAATTTGACCGAGCAGGGCCTTGTACTTATCCAGCAGCACGTCGGGATCTTGGCTTTCTTCTTCCGGTGCGTTGGGGTTCTTCAAATCTAGGTTGTAGATGGGCCAGTAGAGACGGTCCCCGGCGGCCTTGGCGTCGCGGGCTTGAAGGCGGAGGCCCTCGGCGTCGGCGCGCAGCGTGTCAATCTCGTCTTCTATTGGCTGGCGCTGTTTGGCATCGCTTACCCCCTTGATGGATTCGCGCAGGTCGCGCACGCGGTTTTCCAGCGCACTGGCCTTGTTATTGAGTTGTTCGGCGCGATCCCAATGCGGCTGCGCTGCGGCTTCGGCCTGTTCGCGCTTGGTCTTGAAATCCACCTTCCAGGCAAATTCATTTTCCACACGGTCGGCGAAGTCGTTAGCCTCGTTGCCCCACCAGTCCTGCTCGGCCTTGAATTCCTCGAAACGTATGGGCTTGGTCTTGCTGTAGCTCTTGTAGCCCGGTGGGTACGGGTGCTCGTAGTACCAGATAGTTTCGGTGTGGAAGTGCTCGGTGCCATCGTCTACCGTGGCGCCCTTGGTGAAGAACAGCAGATTAGTCTTGATGGTAGTGTAAGGCGCGAACACGCCCTTGGGCAGGCGCACGATGGTGTGCAGCTTGCAATCCCGCAGCAGAAGCTTCTTGAGCGTGGCTTTGATCCCGTCGCCAAACAGAAAGCCGTCGGGCAGGACCACGGCGGCGCGGCCGTTTTCCTTCAGTAGTTTCTTGACGATAAGGGCCATGAACATGTCGGCCGTCTCGCGGGTGCGCAGGTCGGCCGGGTAGGTATTGCCAACGCCGTCTTCCTCATAGCCGCCGAACGGCGGGTTGGTGATGACGCATTCCACCCTATCGTTGGCGCTCCAATCGTTCCAGCCGATCCCCAGGGTGTTCCGGTGCTCGATCTGGCTGGGCACGTCGATGCCATGCAGCAGCATGTTGGTGGTGCACAAGAGGTGCGGCAGCTGCTTCTTCTCGATGCCTCTAATCAGTGCCTCAATCGCTGCTTTGTCTGTGGCGCTCGACTTGGTGGTAATCTGGTTGCGGAAGTGGTCGATCGCAGCTGTCAAGAAGCCACCGGTGCCGCAGGCCGGGTCCATCACTGTTTCGCGCTTGGCCAGGCTGGGATTTAGGCGGTCGACCATAAACTGGGTGATGGCGCGTGGAGTATAGAACTCGCCCGCGTTGCCGGCGCCGCGCAAGTCGTTGAGCAACTGCTCGTACACGTCGCCCAAGTTAGCCCGTGTTTTGAAGTCGTGGAAGTTGATGGCCTCATCCAGCTTCTCGATGACGGCGAGCAGCTGAGTGCCAGACTTCATGAAGTTGTTGGCGTCTTCAAAAACGCTTCGGATCACCTTGTGCTGGGGGCTGGCATTTGCGTCCAGTTCCTTGAGCGTGGGGAACAGCTCGTTGTTGACGAAGCTGATGATCTCGCTGGCTGCTTTCTGCGGGGCCTTTTTTCCATCAGCACCTGCCACATAGGCGGCCCAGTTGCGCCAGCGCATGCGCTCGGGCAGCGGAGACTTGTACTGAGGGTTGTCGTCTTCCCATTCTTCCTCACGCTGATCGAAGACCTTGAGGAAAAGCATCCAGGTGAGCTGGCCCAGGCGCTGGGCGTCGCCGTCGACGCCATCGTCCTTGCGCATGATGTCCTGGATCGACTTGACGGTACTGCTGAGGTTCATCGTGTTGTTTCGTTTCAATCGGCTTGCGTGGTGTCTCAGGCCTGCTTTTGTTCGTTTTGCTCGTACAGCGCCTGTTCGAGCGCTTGCAGGGCTTGGGTGTACTGCTCGGCGCTGCCGAAGATGCCGCGCCGGATCTGTGTCTTGCTGCCGAACTGGTCGAAGGGCGGCAGCTCCAGCACCTTGGCGTCTTCGATGTCCTGTACGCCGTGGTCGGCGAACTTTTCGAGCAAGGCTTCGAGCACGGCACGGGCTTGTTCGCCGTATTGGCCGAACACATTGCGCTTCTTGACGTTATTGGCTCGCTCGCGGCGGGTGAGCGGTTTCTGGTCGAAGGCCACATGGGCTACCAGGTCGAAGACATCGAGCTCAGTGCCGTTGGCCACGGCCTGTTGCAGGACGTCCAACGGCACGCCGTGATCGGCTAGCTCCTCAAGCACGGCTTGTTTGCGCTCGGCGCTGTTCCAGCGACGTAGGAATTCGGTAAGGCTGCCGAACTCGGCCTGCAGTGCCCTTTTGATATCGTCCTTCAGGAGGACGCGGTAGTCCTCGGTGATGAGCTTGCCGTCGGCGTCCAGGTACTGCGAACGTTCAACTGCGACACGCACACTCACGTCGTCGATCACGTATTTTACACGGCCTTCGCCACCGCCCGTGTTCCCGCCGGATGGCATGTTATCACCGCCTGTCGTGTCAGGACGATAGGGCGGCTGCTCGGATTCGTCGAAGCCAGTTGGATTGGGGTCCTCCGGCGGTACCACGGGTTCGTCGGGCTTAGGCTCGTAGATCACCACTGGCTCGCCGTCAAAATCGGGATCGGCAAACAGGCGCGTGGCGCCCTTGAAATCCATAATAGTGAAATAGAGCTTCTGATAGTCTTCGCGCAAGCGGGTACCACGGCCGATGATCTGCTTGAATTCGGTCATTGAGTTGATGTTCTGATCCAACACAATGAGCTTGCAGGTCTTGGCATCTACCCCGGTGGTGAGCAGCTTGGAGGTGGTGGCAATGACGGGATACGGCTCGTCATTGTCGATGAAGTAGGAGAGCTGGGCCTTCCCCTCATTATCGTCGCCGGTGATGCGCATCACGTAACGGCGGTTACTGGCGGCAGCCGGAATGATCTTCACCAGCTCCTGCCGCATACGCTCGGCGTGGTCCTGGTCGTCGCAGAACACTATGGTCTTAGCCATCGGGTCAGTGGCCTTGAGGTATTCCCACACCTTGCTGGCCACGAGCTGCGTACGCCTCTCCAACACCAGATTGCGGTCAAAGTCCTTGGTGTTGTATTGCCGTTGTTCAACGGCTTGACCGAGTTTGTCGATTTTGCCCTTCTCGGGCGTGTAGCCTACGGCATCAACGTCGGTGGCAATTCGAATAACTTTGTAGGGGGCGAGAAATCCGTCCTCGATGCCTTGCTTGAGCGAGTATGTGTAGACCGGGTCGCCAAAGTAGGTGATATTGCTCACCTCCTTTGTTTCCTTTGGCGTCGCGGTCAGCCCCAGGTGTGTGGCACCGCTGAAATAATCGAGTACATCCCGCCAGGCGGAGTCATCGGCAGCGCTACCGCGATGGCATTCGTCAACGACCACCAAGTCAAAAAAGTCCGCAGGGAACTGCCGGTAGATCTGCTTCCACTCTTCTCGGCCTGTCACAGCCTGGTAAAGCGCCAAATAGATTTCGTAGTTCTTTTTGACCTCGCGGTTTGTGACCTTGTGCATCACCTCGCCAAAGGGAGCGAAGTCCTGCTGCATAGTCTGATCGACCAGGATGTTGCGGTCCGCCAGGAACAGGATGCGTTTCTTAGCCTTGGCCTTCCATAGCCGCCAGATAATCTGGAAGGCGGTGTATGTCTTGCCGGTACCGGTGGCCATAACGAGCAACACACGCGACTGCCCTTTGGCGATGGCCTCAATAGCCCGGTTGATGGCCACGCGCTGGTAGTAACGTGGTTCCTTGCCGCTGCCATCGGTGTGGAATGGCTGCTCGACCAGCTTCATGGCCTCTGGCGTGGTAAAGGACTTCCATTGCTGATAAAGCGCCCACAGCTCGTTAGGGGCTGGGAATGCATTGAGCCGCAACTCACGCTCGACGGGTTGAGTCAAACCCGTGCGGTCGTGTAACAAAAAACCATCACCGTTGCTGCTGATGGCGAATGGCGTGTCGAGCATTTCGGCGTAGAGTAGTGCCTGCTGCATTCCATGTCCGACCGAAAAACGAGCCTGTTTAGCTTCGATTACTGCGATAGGCAGATTCGGACGTGCATAGAGTACGTAGTCAGCCCGCTTTGGGCCGCCCTTAGCGTTTGGGTTACGAACGCGTGCCGCAAGTTTTCCGCGCACCATAACGCGGCCGTCGGTCAAGTTCACTTCCTCGCGGAATTGGTGCTGCTGCCAGCCAGCCTGTTGGATGGCTGGTGTAATGAACTTAGAGCATATGTCGCGCTCACTGAGCTGGAATTTGTCCATATTTCTAGCGCAGTTGAAGCGCCCTATTCATAAGGCCAGATATAGTTGTTTGGTGATCTACGAAGCCGCAAAAGCATCGATGCGACACTTGGGGCGAAAGAACTTCGTCAACTAGTGAAGCATCGGCTAAGTCAAAGCGGTTCTTGATTATTTGAGATAAACGTTAAGAAACGTATGATTGCTTATGCATCTATCTGCGCCCCCAACGCTGACCCATCTTTGGACTTGTACTTCATAACGTCAGCATAGCCTGCTGCCTTACTCCCGGCACTCGCGATCGCGAATGTCCGGTATAGTCAAGATTACGCGCATCCTAAGGCTCGGGCAAGGTCAGGATCAAGGCTCACCCCCCTCCCTGAAAGGCCGCCAGATGTGACGGAATTACACATATGCTCGCAAGCATAAGGGCGGATATAACTATGAGATATCCAGCTCCTCAGGAGTGGCCAGTTCTCCGCTTGATAAGGAGCAATCGTCCACCCAGGCAGTTCGGGTATTCCCTCACCGTGTAACCGAGTGGTGACCACGGCCCATTTGGCGGCTCTGAAATGCTGGCGATCCCGGGAAGACTCGAACTTCCGACCTTCGGTTTAGGAAACCGCTGCTCTGTCCTGCTGAGCTACGGGACCGCACGCGAGATGAGATAGCACGGTCGTCTTCCGGCTGCCAGACCCTTGCGGCGGAATGCTCTCCATCATGCCTGAATCGCTGTGCCGAGGGCGGCGCGGAGTGGCAGGTTTGGGCCCTGGGGAGCAGCAAAGGAACCTGCCGCGCTTCAGCCGGTTTGGTGAGGGCAACCGGAGACATTCCATGGCTCAGACCCTGCGCGACTTTCTCAAGAAGGTCGAGAAGCTTCCCCCCGACACCCTGCTCTGCGTGGCGGAGGTGGACGAGGCTTTCGCGTCCCATGTGGAGGAATTCGAAATCGTCGAAAACGCCAAACCGCAGAACAGGAGATCGGAGGGTCTTGAGGCTGTCGAACTCGGAAACGGCAAGCAGACCGTCGTCGTCATCCGGTGGTGAGGCCAAAAGCCTCCGGCCCAGCCTGAAACCATCGGCGGCGCGATCGATTGACCCTGCGGACTGCTGCTCCACACGCCGTGCGTGTCGAGCAGGCTGTTCATCGCAGCCAATGAACGATCAGGATCTTCGCAATGACCAAGAACATTCCCGGCTCCCGGACCAATCCTGAAGGCATCCCGCAGGAAGGGCATGGTGGTTCCAACACCCGCGGCACACAACACCAGCAGGGCAAGGACGGCAACGGAGCCCAGAAGCGGCAGCAAGAGAAAAAGTCATGAGCAGCACCGGCAACCGCAGCAACCCGAACGAGACCCGCGTGTCCGGCCATCCGGACGGGCAGGATCGTCAAGCTCACGACAACGCCTCCGGCTCTCCCGACATCGGGCGTCAGGGCGGCGCGACCCATCAGGAAACCCGCGAGCACAACAAGCACAACGAGCCTGGCCAGAGCGGACACAAACCGCAGAAGCACAGCCCCGCTCAGGAAAAGCACTGAGGTTGCATTTCCGAGCCTGACCGTATCCGAAAGACCGCGTATGATCCCGGGCCACATACGGGACCGGCTATGCGGATCAGAGCGGCGATAGGCATTCTGGCAGCGCTTGCGGTAGAACCTGCGGCGGCAGGGGCCCTCGCGCCTGCCTGCACGAACGAGGTTCGCCAGGACCGTCTGGCCGGTCTCACGGCCCAAGGCGATCTTGTGCTCGAAACGGAGCTGCTCGCCAAACTATCGGGCATCAGGCTTCCGGACGGTCCTCCTTACCGGCAACAGGCCCTGGACTGGCTCAAAGCCCGGATCGATCAGCCGCTTCTCGTCTCCGTTCAGGGCCATCGCGATCGCTGGGATCGCCGCTCCCTGCGCGCCCGCCTCGCTCAGGGCCAGGGGTTCGACCTCGGCCACGGCCTCGTCGAGGCGGGCCTCGCCGTCGTCGATGCGGGCACGGACCAGGTCTTTTGCCAGCCTGAACTGCTCGCTTTCGAAGAAACGGCACGCGAACGACGCCTTGGTCTTTGGGCCGATGGCCGCTATAACCCCATTCTTGCTGAGCAAACTGAGCGTTTGAAAGAGCGCGTCGGCAGCTTCGCGATCGTCGAGGGGCGGGTTCGCAGCATCGGCGAGCGCAAGCGGAGAACCTATTTGAACTTCGGGGGGCACTGGGCAGAAGACTTCACGATCATCATCCCGCGACAAACCTGGATGCGGATGGCCGAGAGGGGCATTTCGGCAAATTCGCTGAAGGGCCGCATCCTGCGGGCCCGAGGCATTTTGCAGTCTTGGCAGGGCACCGCCCTTACCATTGATTTACCGGAGATGATCGAACACCTCGAAGGCGAAGGCCTTCGAGGCGACAGAGATGAAGATTAACGCTTGGCCCGTTGAGCGAGCATGCACGAGAGACGTCACACAGGTAAGATCCGGATCGCTGCCGGCCTGCTCATCGCGGGCCTGGTCTCGGCCTGCTCGGGCTTGGGCGGCAACGCCTCCCTGCCGGCAAACGCGCCCCGCGTGATCGGACCGGACCGGGACCGCGATCACATCCGACTCGTAGCGGCGTTCGGCGGCGAGGGACGCGCGCCCCAGCTTCAGCGGCTTCTGACCGACGCCGTGAACAGGCTCGTCATGGCCACCGACCGGCCGGACGAATCCTATCAGGTCACGATCCTCAACTCACCGGTAGTGAACGCGTTCGCCCTGCCGAACGGTCGCCTTTACGTGACGCGCGGCCTGCTGGCCCTGGCGAACGACACTTCGGAAGTGGCGGCCGTGCTCTCGCATGAAATCGCCCATATCACCCTTCGCCACGCCTCCCAGCGCAGCGAGCTGCAGGCGCGCTCCGAGCTGATCGAGCGCGTGGCGGAGAACGTCCTGAACGATTCCCGGGAAGCGGCCGTGGTCCAGGACCAGGCCCGGTCCACGCTTGCGAGCTTCTCCCGCTCGCAGGAACTCCAAGCGGATCAGACCGGCATCACGGTCCTCGCCCGGGCCGGGTTCGATCCCTATGGCGCGCCGCGCTTCCTCACGGCCCTGGGCCGCTCCGCGGCGAGCACCGGGGGAACGACGGATCGTGTCGCCTCCCACCCGAGCACCGCCGAGCGCGTTTCGAAGGCCCTTCAGGCGGCCCGCCGCGCCGGGCCCCGGGGCATGGGGGAAACGGGCAGGCTCGAGTACCTGACGGCCCTCGACGGGCTCGCCTATGGAGACGACCCGGGTGACGGGGTCGTGAAAGGCCGCCGCTTCATCCATGCGCGCCTCGGCGTCGCCTTCGAAGCGCCGGCGGGCTTCACTCTGGAAAATACCTCCCAGGCCGTTCTCGGCTCCTCGCCCGATGGCGAGCGCCGCCTGCTCTTCGATGCGGCCGATACTCCGGCCGGACAGAGTCTGGAGGAGGTGCTGCGTTCCACCTGGACCGACACCATCGAGCCGGGCAGCCTGGTCACGACAACCGTCAACGACCTCCCGGTCGTGACGGCTCTGTCGATCGGCAAGGAATGGACCTTCCGCCTCTCGGCCATTCGCATCGGCAACACCACCTATCGCCTCATCATGGCGGCCCGCAGCGGCGGCGCGGAACTGGAGAGCATGTTCCAGCAGACGCTCGGCAGCGTTCGCCAGGTGCAGCCGGAAGAGGCGCGCCGTATCCGCCCGCTCAAACTCCGGATCGTGACGGCGCAGCGAGGTGATACGGCGCAATCCCTCGCCGCGCATATGCCGGTCGACCGGGCGCTCGAGCGTTTCCTGCTGATCAACGGGCTCGATCGCAACGGCCCCTTGAAACCGGGCGAGCGCTACAAGATCATCGTCGAGTAGCGAACGAAGCTGACGCGGGCTCGCGCCGGGAGCATGCGCGCCCGGTCTCGGGGGGCGAGGCCCCTCCTTCAGGACCGGAGCCAGTCCTTAACTATCAGCCAAAAATGATCAGGCGAGCCGGGGACCGGCTCGCCTGATCTGTTCTAAGGGTCTCGAATTTCCTTAGACGAAAGCACCCGAGGCCTGAGGATACTTGTCGATCAGGGCTCGCTTGAGTTTCTCCAGGGCCCGGTTCTCGATCTGGCGGACCCTCTCCTTCGAGATCCCTAACCGGTCGCCGAGGAATTCGAGGGTGACCTGCTCGTCGTCGAGGCGGCGCGCCTGCAGGATGCGCAGCTCACGTTCGTTGAGCACTTCGAGCGCCTGCTTGAGCCAGCGCACGCGCCGCTCGGTATCGATAACGTCGCTCACGCTCTCGTCCGGCAGCGGGCTCGTGTCCACGAGGAACTCCACGCGCTCGGCGGAATTGGCCGGATCGGCATCGAGGACCGGCGCATTGAGAGATGTATCCGGAGCCGAAAGGCGGGCGTCCATGAGGGCCACGTCGGCCTTGGACACGCCGATCGCCTCGGCGATCTTCTCGTGCACGTCGGAGGAGATGCGCTCCTCGCCGCCACGCGTCAGACGGGCCCGCAACCGTCGCAGGTTGAAGAAAAGGGCTTTTTGCGCGGAACTTGTTCCTCCACGGACAATTGACCAGTTACGAAGGATGTAATCCTGCACGGAAGCGCGGATCCACCACGTGGCATAGGTCGAGAAACGAACTTCCCGCTCCGGCTCGAACCGAGCGGCGGCCTCGAGAAGGCCGACATGCCCTTCCTGAACGAGATCCGCCATCGGCAGGCCGTAGTGACGGAAGCGGGCCGCCAGCGCGATCACGAGGCGCATATGCGCAGCCGTCAATTGGTGAAGAGCTGTTTCATCGCCGTGTTCCTTCCAGCGCACGGCAAGCGCATGCTCCTCTTCTCTTTCGAGAAAAGGTGCGTTCATGGCGGCGCGGACGAAACGACGACGAACCCCTGAGATTTCTCCCATTGTGTCCTCCCTTGGCAGAGACACAACGAGCGAAACGGGAAAAAGTTCACGCCTGACAGTCAAGTTTTGCGAAATAGATTCCCGGACCCCAAAAGCAAGGGCCCGCTCTCAATAAAAAAGCCTGGCACGAGGCCAGGCTTCTTGAAAGCTGAGGATGGAGCCGGGCCGCCCGATCAGGCGGCCTCTTCCTGCATGTCGTCGCCGTCGGCTTCGACATCCGCCTCGGCGCCTTTGGAACGGCGCGGGGACTTGGCCAGGCTCTGCTCAATGAGCTTGAGGGCCTCCGTGTCCGTGATCCTGTTCACTGCGGCGATCTCGCGCACGACCCGGTCGAGGGCGGATTCGTAAAGCTGCCGCTCGCTGTAGGATTGCTCGGGCTGGGCCTCGGAGCGGTACAGGTCGCGAACGACCTCGGTGACCGAGATGAGATCGCCCGAATTGATCTTCGCCTCGTATTCCTGAGCGCGGCGCGACCACATGGTGCGCTTCACGCGAGCACGACCCGTCAGAACGTCCAGAGCCTTTTGAACCAGGGCCGGTTCGGCGAGTTTGCGCATGCCGACGCTGGCAGCTTTGCCGGTCGGAACTCGCAGAACCATCTTGTCCTTGTCGAAGGAGACCACGTAGAGCTCCAGCTTGAAGCCGGCGATTTCCTGCTCTTCGATGGCCGTGATGCGGCCGACGCCGTGAGCGGGATAAACAATGGCTTCGCCGGACTTGAAACCCAGGCGCTGAGTGGACTTCTTAGCGGTTGTCATGCGAGAGAGGCCTCCTTGCATGGTCCCCTGCCTTTCAAGGCACGGGAGCGGTGGTTCCACTGAGCAGGGCCCCAGGGGAACAGGAATGAGATGAGCAAAGACGGAACTTGACTATTCCGCTCGACTCCCTGATGTAAGCCAGCAGCTAGAACACGCTCGTCCCGGACCCAAGGTGGACTCGCCCCCCTTCGGCTGGGCTTCGTGCATCATGCTTCAGTGTGTGAACCGACGACCTGCGGGGGACGGTGCACGGCTTGAGCGCAAGCGACGGCATTGGCAGACCCTATCACAGTCCGGCCGAAAAAGCAAAAATATTTCAAAGCGTAGCGTAAAGAAGCTCGGTTTATGGCCGGGCTCGGCGTCTGCCATGCTGCACGAAAGCGGACCCGGTTTCCCGAACGGGACTTCCAGTTCTCCGCGGAATCCGCACGGGCAAAAGACATCCCGGCCCGATCCGGCAGAAGACCTGCTTTCGCGGCCGGGCCTCAGTCGCCCTCGCCGGGATTGGGCGAGAAGTACTGCTCGAACTTGCCCGCGACACCGTCGAATTCCTTGGCGTCTGCCGGGGGCTCCTTCTTCTGCGTGATGTTGGGCCAACTCTTGGCCATATCGGCGTTGATCTTCAGCCACTGCTCCAGGCCGGGCTCGGCGTCGGGCTTGATCGCCTCGGCAGGACATTCCGGCTCACAGACGCCGCAATCGATGCACTCGTCCGGGTGGATGACCAGCATGTTCTCGCCCTCGTAGAAACAATCCACCGGACACACCTCCACGCAGTCCATGTATTTGCACTTGATGCAATTTTCCGTGACGACGTAGGTCATGACCGGTCCTTTGAGGGTCGTTTTCGAACAGAAGGCAAGGCTGCTGCCGCCGCTCTAGCTCTTGTCGCCTTCGCTGACAAGCGTTCCGTCGCTCTCGTTGAGATCCGCGTAGAGCTGCCTTGCTTCCGGCGCAGGGCCCCGGCGCTCCCCGAGCCCCTCGACCCGCACCACAAGAGTCGTGCGGGCGAGGGCGATGGTGACCACGTCGCCGACGGACAGGGCCTTGGCGGCATTGTCGGTGCGCTGGCCGTTGACCCGGACGAACCCGCTCGTCACGAGCCTGGCGGCCAACGTCCGGGTTTTGGCAAAGCGTGCGAACCAGAGCCACTTGTCGAGCCGCTGCCGGTCCTCACGCATGGGGCCATCTCACTTCTTGCCGTCTTCGAGCTGAGCCTTGAGGGCCATGAGCTTGGCGAAAGGCGAGTTCGGATCGGGCTGTTTCTCGCGGCGCTCCTGCCCGCCCTCGCGGCGGTTATCGGCGCGCTTGTCCGGGCGCGGACCCCGGCGGTCGTCCGAGCGGGGCCCGCGAGGGGGACGGTTCTGCGGACGGCCGCCTTCCCCCTGGGCCTCCCGGCGCGGGCGCTCGCCCGGGCGCTCGCTCTTGCCTTCGCCCTGGCGAGGGCGGCGGTCGCCGCGCTCGCCACGGTTGCCGCGAGCCTCGCGGCCCTGACGGGCATGCCCGCCCTCGTGGCGGCGGTGCTGACGCCAGACCTCGATCATCTCGGGCTCGGCGGGAGCTTGGGCAGACGCTTCGGCAACACCCTCGGCCGGGGCCATGGCCTGCCCTTCAGGCGAGGCAACGGCCTCGGCGGCGCTGGTCTCCACGGCCTCGGGCGCGATGGAAGCCTCAGGCGCCTCCATGGCCACCGCGCCGGTTTCCTCGGCCACGGCCTGGTCCGCGGCCGGAGCCTCGGCGGACGAGCCGGCAGAGGCTGCTTCGCCCTCGACAGGCTGCGGAGCCGCAGCCTGCGGCACCGTGATGGCCGGACCGGGCCGGCGCTCCACCACATAGCCGAGGGACTTCAGGATCGTGGCGAAATCCTCGCCCGCGCAGCCGACCAGGGAGGTCATGGCCACGGTGGGCACGAAACCGTCGCCATCGGCCGCGCCGGCCGGTGGCTCGCCGGGGGTAAGGCCGGGACGGTAGGCGATGGCCGGGCGGATCAGGTCAGCCAGGCGCTCGAGAATGTCCACGCGCACGGCGCGGCCGCCGCAGACGCGGAAGCCCGCGGCCCGGTAGAGGCCCGTCGCGATATCCGGATCGACCGGAATCGAGGTGCGGCCGGACTGAGCGAGATGGGCGATCTCATCGATTCCCTTCTGATCCAGACCGCCGTTCTGGAGGGCCCAGAGCTGTGTCGCCAGAACGCGCGGAGCGGGCTTCAGAAGAGCCGGCAGGTAAAGGTGATACGCCCCGAAGCGCACGCCCGCCTTGCGAAGCGCCGCGCGGGCACCCTGGTCGAGGCTGCGCACCTCGTTGAGAACCTTCGCGCGCTCCAGCACGCCGAGCGCCTCGCCGACCTGGAACGCGATGCCCCGGGCGAGCCCCGTCAGCTCGGCATTGGTCTCCAGATCCATCACCGGGCCGAGCAGGCGCACCACATAGGCCTTAAGCCAGGCGCGCAGGCGGTTGTCCACCTTGTCGCGGGCGGGCCCCGTGAGGTGCTCGTCCGAGAGAATGCGCACGCGCGGCTCGAAGAGCTTGTCGCCGGGCTCCAGCTTCGCCACGGGATCGCCCGTCCAGCGGATCGTGCCGTCGTTCGACAGCACCAGCGTGGTGTCCGGCGTCTCGGCGAACCGGTCGGCCCGCGCCTCGATCTCGCCGGCCAGGGCCTTGCTGGCAGCATTGCGCAGGGTCTTGGCCTCCGTCGTATCGGCCTGGGGGTCAGGCACGAAATGGAAGCCGTGCAGGTGGCCGATATGTTGCCCCTCGACGGTGACGTCGCCGGTGGTCGTAATTTCCGCTTCGAGCATCGTGTTCTCTCTCAAGCGCCGCATGAGAACGCTCGTCCGCCGGTCGATGAATCTTTGGGCGAGACGTTCATGAAGCGCATCCGATAGCTTGTCCTCTACCTGACGCGCAACACCCTGCCAATGCTCCGGGTCCTTCAACCAGTCCGGACGGTTAGCGACGAAAGACCAAGTCCGCACCTGGGCGATGCGGTTGGAGAGGGTGTCGATGTCGCCGTCCGTCCGGTCCGAGGCCGACAGATGGCGGGCGAACCAGTCCGCCGGGATCGCCCCCTCCCTCATGAGGAAACGATAGAGCTGGCCGACGAGATCCGCGTGGGTCTGGGGCGAAACCTTTCGATAATCAGGAACTTGGCACATCTGCCAGAGCCGCTCGACCGCATGCTTGGTGCGGGCGAAGGCCTGAATGTCGTCGTCCCGGGCCAGTAATTCGAGAGCCGCCACGTCCTCGCCCATGGGGGCGCGCACGAGACCGTGCTCCCGGGGCTGCTGGCTCAAGGAATCCCGCAGGCGTCCCAGGGACGAGAAATCGAGATCCGGATTGCGCCATTGCAGAATCCGGACAGGGTCGAAGGTATGGTTTTCCAGTGCCTCCACCGTTTCTGCGCCGAAGGGGGGACAGCGGCCGGTGGAGCCGAAGGTGCCGTCGCGCATATAGCGGCCCGCGCGGCCCGCGATCTGCGCAAGCTCCGGATTATAGAGCTTGCGGAAGCGGAAACCGTCGAACTTCTTGTCGGCGGCGAAGGCCACATGGTCTACATCGAGATTGAGGCCCATGCCGATGGCATCGGTGGCGATCAGATAATCCACGTCCCCGTTCTGATAGAGCTCGACCTGCGCGTTGCGGGTGCGGGGCGAGAGCGCGCCAAGCACCACCGCCGCACCGCCGCTCTGGCGGCGGATAAGCTCCGCGATGCCGTAGACCTCCTCGGCCGAGAAGGCCACGATGGCCGAGCGGCGCGGCAGGCGGGAAACCTTCTTCTCGCCTGCGAAAGTGAGCTTTGAGAGGCGCGGCCGCGTGACCACGTGAACCCCGGGAATCAGCGCCTCGATGAGAGGTCGCATGGTCGAGGAGCCGATGAGCATTGTCTCCTCGCGCCCGCGCTGGTTGAGCAGCCGGTCGGTGAACACATGACCACGGTCGAGATCTGAGGCGAGCTGGATCTCGTCGATCGCCACGAAGGCCGCGTCGATGTCGCGCGGCATGGCCTCCACGGTGGAGATCCAGTAGCGGGGCCGGTCCGGCTTGATCTTCTCTTCGCCCGTGATGAGAGCGACGTTGTGTGGCCCCGCCTTCTCGACGACTCGGCTGTAAACCTCCCGTGCGAGCAGGCGCAGCGGCAGGCCGATCATGCCGCTGTCGTGGCCGAGCATGCGCTCGATGGCAAGGTGTGTCTTGCCGGTATTGGTGGGGCCGAGCACGGCGGTGACGCCGCGCGCGCGCACTTGCGGGGGGAGAGAACGGCGAACCATGCCTGGATGCGGGCTAATGTCGGATACGATCCCGGGTGAGAGGGACGAGATGCTCCCGCATCGGGAGATGCAGGCAGCCTTCTCACAAAACAGGCCTGGCCCGAATGTCCGGCGGCAGGCTCCCTCTTATATGGGATCTCAAGCCGGTTTCGCTACCGGCTTTTCCAAGAATTCTCCAGGGATTTTGAGGGCTTATTGACCGCCCCCCGCCCTCACGGGCTCCCTTCCCCTGACTCCGCGCTTGGCGGCCGTCGCGGCTCCCCCGCCCTCGACCGTCCAGCTGGCGGCCTCGAGCTCGCCCATGCCGATCATGGTGCGCACGGCCACCTTGATCGGGAAGAGCACGCGGGCCCCCTCCACCGGCGCCAGCCATACGTTCATGTCCTTGTTCTCCTGCATGAACTTGATGGTGGAGCGCTGCGGACGGTGGCCTGAGATCGGTACCCAGCGCGCGTTGCAGACGAGGACGGGACCGGAGTAACCCGGCACCTTGACGGTTTTGGTCTCGGAATAGGAGAGCACGATGTTCTGCCGCGCCGTCCCATCGAAGACCGGGATGGTGCGGTTGCAGTTCGCGGCATCGGTGAGGCCTTTTGACGCCATGGCAGGCATGATGAGGGCGCTCAGGGGGTCGAGCACCCCCTTCTTGTCCGCCGCCTTCACCGGCACCCGGCCCTCTTTCGGCTCGATGGGTGGCTCGATCTCGACCTCGGCCACGTTCCCGCCATCGAGCGCCATGCGCACGACGCGCCGCTCTCCGGAGGATTTGGTGTTGACGGCAAAGCCTTCCGATTGGAGCTGAGACCCCACGATCGTGCCGGAGGCCGTGCCAGCCCCCTTGCCGCCGGTAATCATCCTCACGAGCCCGGTGAGCTTCACGCTGCCCTGCATCTCGTATTTCGGGCCGCTGAAAGTCGAAGAAAGATCAGCCTTTCCCAAGGGCAGGCCCGCCAAGGAGAGGCTATAGTTCACCCTAAGCGTTTGGGCGGGCTGAGCCTGAACCTGAAAGGGGATTCCAGTCAGACCCAAGGCTAGCAGAGCTGAAGCGGTGAAGCGCATTGAGATGGTCCCGGGGCTGTCCCGTGAGTCTATTCTGTTGCATCGCACGAGATTCCGAATAAATGATGACCGCGGCCGCGCAAAAAAAGGAGTTGTGCTGTCGCACTATTCTTGACGCGGGGCCGGTTTTCGGCCTATAGCCCTGCACCTTCCAAGGACTTCTGGTGTCCGGCCACGTGGGATCTGCGTTGAGGCAAACCCGCGAATTCAAGGCCGCGACCCCTTTGACAATAGGATTGAACCCATGTCCCGCCGTTGCGAACTGACCGGCAAGGCCGTGCTGAGTGGCCACCTGGTGAGCCACTCGAACCGCAAGACGAAGCGGAAGTTCCTGCCGAACCTCTGCAACGTCACTCTCCAGTCCGAGACCCTGCAGCGCTCCGTGCGTCTGCGCGTCTCCGCCCATGCTCTGCGTTCGGTCGAGCATCGCGGCGGTCTCGACGCCTTCCTGGCGAAGGCCTCGGCTGGCGAGCTCTCGACCACCGCCCTTGCCGTGAAGCGCGAGATCGAGAAGAAGCTCGCCGCTGCGAGCTGATCTCAGGCCTCGTTTCATGCTCTACGCTGCGGGCGGCCTCACGGCCGCCCGTTTTGCGTTGCTTTCATAGCCCAGCCTCGCTCCGGGAAGGCCGATCATGATCAAGACCGAGCACCGCGACTTTCTCATCGCCCTGGCCGCGATGACTCTCGTCGTCCTCTCGTCGAACATTCTTGTTCAATATCCTTTCCAGCATCTGGGCCTGGACGACTATCTGACCTGGGGCGCCTTCAGCTATCCCTTCGCCTTCCTGGTCACGGACCTGTCGAATCGCCGCTTCGGCCCCAAAGGAGCGCGGCGGATCGTCTATACGGGCTTTGCGCTGGCCGTGGCTCTCTCAATCGTGCTCGCGACGCCGCGCATCGCCATTGCCTCGGGCGCGGCCTTCCTGACGGCCCAGCTCCTGGACATTCAGATCTTCTTCCGCCTGCGCGGGTACGCCTGGTGGATGCCGCCCTTCGTCTCCTCGGTGATCTCCTCCGGTCTCGATACGGCAATCTTCTTCTCCTTCGCCTTCTATTGCGGCGCCGTTCCGGGCTTTGACCTGACCATCACGGACATGTTCGCCCGCGCGGGCGTCGCGGATGAATGCATTGCCTTGCCCTGGGTCAACCTCGCCGTTGCCGATTACCTGGTGAAGCTCGCCCTCGCGGCCATCGCGATCGCCCCTTACGGCGCGATCCTGCGGATCATGCGCTACACGGCGGCCCACCGGGCCGCCTGATCGATCCGGCGGCTGGCGGCCTCACCCCGGGCAAGCGTGCAGCGATCACTCCCTAAGGGAGAATTCCAGCAGCAGCGTCCGCTGGAGATTGGCATTGAAGTTGTTGTCCGAGATCAGGGAGACGACGGTTTCGCTTCCCTCCCTGTGCACTGCAAGACCTTCCATGTTATCGATCTGGTGCGAGGCCTCGCTCTCGTAGATCGCCTCGCCGTCCAGGCTCGCCCCCGGCTTGAGGGCTCCGGAAGCGATCCGGCGCAGGCGGCATCCGAAGCCGCCGAACAGCGAGAAGCGGCGCTCCAGGACGAGCGCATCGCCGGAATCGAGAAAGGCAAGATCGGTCATGTCATAGCCGTCGCGAGGCCGGACCTCGAAAGTGTCCTGCCGCCTCACCGTGAGGATGAAGCCCCTTCCGCCCTCCGCGATGCCGATCAGAGAACCGGCGAGAGGTGAGCGCTGCGGCGCCACCGCGAGCGCCTCCAGCCCCCCGTTGTTCGGAAGATCCTTCAGGATCCCCGGCGTCGCCATCGCAGCACCCTGGACGAACGTTCCTTCCCGATTGCGCCGGAAGCGGATGACCGCGTGGTTGCGCTCGACGCCGACGAACGCCACGTCTTCCGCGATCGCCAAGCTTTCCGTGTCATAGTAACGAGACCGGCGCGCCGGACGCCCGTCGCTCAACAGCAGGGGCGCCATTCTGGCGTTGGAGAGGCCCGACAGGCGCCCATCCGAGGTTTCGATCCGCGCTTTCAGGATCTGCGCGTTGTCGGCCAGCGCCATGACCTCGTCCCCCTCGGGCGAACGCCACAGGCCGGAGAACCCGCCAAAGGCGGACACATCCGATCTGAGGCTGAGCCCGGAGCGGAAGAGGAGCGATCCGAAGCGCGTGCGGTCCGGATCCGTGTTGGACAGATGGCCGATCGGCTGCGCAGAGACCCTGATCGGTGTTACTGCGCGAAATGCCTGCGGGCGCTGCGCGAGGGCCGCGCCCGCGGCGGTCGCGGCGGCGAGCGCGCCGCCGCCCAGGAGCAGATTCCGGCGGGTGAGAAGCCTCACGCGCGAGCCCGGAGACGGGGCGCTCCGCGCGGGGCTTGCGCGTTCTCCTCGAACAGCTCCGCGAGCTTTTCGGTCATCACTCCGCCGAGCTCCTCCGCATCGACGATGGTGACGGCGCGCCGGTAATAGCGCGTCACGTCATGACCGATGCCGATGGCGATGAGCTCGACGGGGGAGCGGGTCTCGATTTCTTCGATCACATAGCGCAGATGCCGTTCGAGATAGTTGCCTGGATTGACGGAGAGCGTCGAATCGTCCACCGGCGCGCCGTCCGAGATCACCATCAGGATGCGCCGTTGCTCGGGGCGCCCGAGCAGGCGCTTGTGCGCCCAATCGAGGGCCTCGCCATCGATGTTCTCCTTCAACAGGCCCTCGCGCATCATCAGGCCCAGGTTCTTGCGCGCGCGCCGCCAGGGCGCATCCGCCGACTTGTAGATGATGTGGCGCAGATCGTTGAGGCGGCCCGGATTAGCGGGCTTGCCGCTCTGCAGCCACATCTCGCGGGATTGCCCGCCCTTCCATGCACGGGTGGTGAAGCCGAGGATCTCCACCTTCACGCCGCAGCGCTCCAGCGTGCGCGCCAGAATGTCGGCGCAGGTGGCCGCCACCGTGATGGGGCGTCCGCGCATGGAACCCGAATTGTCGAGCAGCAGGGTCACCACCGTATCGCGGAAATTGGTGTCCTGCTCCTGCTTGAAGCTCAGGGGCTGGAACGGATCCATGATGATGCGCGGCAGGCGCACCGGATCGAGCGTCCCCTCCTCCAGATCGAACTCCCAGGAGCGGTTCTGCTGGGCCATCAGGCGGCGCTGCAGGCGATTGGCGAGGCGTCCCACCACGCCCTGAAGGTGCGCGAGCTGCTTATCGAGATAGGCGCGGAGGCGGGTCAGCTCGTCGGCGTCGCAGAGATCCTCCGCATGGATGATCTCGTCGAACTTGGTGGTATAGGCCTTGTAGTCCGGTCCACGCGCCTCGTTGGAGCGGGACGGCGGACGCCAGGATTCGCCGGCCTCGTCCGAATCCGCCTCGTCCGCTTCCTCGGGCAGCTCGCCGGAGGGACCATCGGCCTCTTCCGTCGCTCCGTCCTCGATGTCGTCGCTCGAATCCTCGCTGATCTCGATTTCGGCGCGGTCGCCTTGGCTCTCCTGCTCGGATTCGCCCTCGCCCTGCTGCTCCTGCTGCTCGGATTCGTTGTCGTCCTCGTTCTCCTCGTCCTCCTGATCCAGGGCCGCGTCGTCGGCCATCTCGAGGGAAGAGAGCATTTCCCGGATGCCGCGCGCGAAATCGCGCTGGCTGTCGATGTTCTTCAGAAGCCCGTCGAGGTTCTTGCCCGCGCGCTCCTCGATGAAGTCGCGCCAGAGATCGACGATCTTGGCCGCAGCCGCCGGCGGCTTCTCGCCGGTCAGGCGCTCGCGCACCATGAGCGCCAGCGCGTCCTCGATGGGAGCATCGGCGCGGTCCGTGATCTCCTCGTATTTGCCGCCGCGGTGATAACGGTCCTCCAGCATCGCCGAGATGTTGGAGGAGATGCCGGCCATGCGGCGCGAGCCGATGGATTCCACGCGCGCCTGCTCGACCGCATCGAAGACGGCACGCGCGGCCTGACCCTCCGGGGCGAGCCTGCGATGCAGCGTGGCATCGTGGCAAGCGAGGCGCAAAGCCATGGCATCCGCGTTGCCGCGCAGGATCGCTACATCCTGGAGCGTGAGCCGCCGGGGCGGCTCCGGCAGGCGGGCCTTTTCCTGGCCCATGAGCACCGGGCGGTCGGACGCGAAGGCGACCTCGAGATCGGGCTTGCGGGCAATGGCCTTCATGGCGCCGGCGATGGAGCGCTTCAGCGGCTCTGCCGGCGCTTCCTTCTTCTCACCCGGCTTGCGGTTCGAGATGGACATCGCTTTCCTTCATCCGTCATCCCGGCCGGAGCATCGCGAAGAGCCGGGATCGCTAAAACCAGCGAAGCTCCCAAACGGTCCCGGATTGCGCTAGGGCGCCTCCGGGATGACACCTTAAGACAGCACCATGTTCACGGCGCTTTCCGGCAGTTCCTTGCCGAAGGAGCGCTGGTAGAACTCTGCGACCAGCGTGCGCTCCAGCTCGTCGCACTTGTTCAGGAAGGTGACGCGGAACGCGAAGCCCGTGTCGCCGAAGATCTCGGCGTTCTCGGCCCAGGTGATCACCGTGCGCGGGCTCATGACGGTGGAGAGATCGCCGTTCATGAAGGCTGAGCGGGTGAGATCGGCCACGCGAACCATCTTGTTGACGATATCGCGCCCTTCCGAGCTGTCCTGGTAATGCTTCGCCTTGGAGAGGACGATGTCCACCTCCTTGTCGTGCGGCAGATAGTTGAGCGTGGTGACGATGGACCAGCGGTCCATCTGGCCCTGGTTGATCTGCTGCGTGCCATGATAGAGTCCCGACGTGTCGCCGAGGCCCACCGTGTTGGCGGTGGCGAAGAGCCGGAAGGCGGGGTGAGGGCGAATCACGCGCTTCTGGTCGAGCAGCGTGAGCTTTCCCGACTGCTCCAGCACGCGCTGGATCACGAACATCACGTCCGGGCGACCAGCGTCGTACTCGTCGAACACAAGGGCGACGTTGTGCTGAAGCGCCCAGGGCAGGATGCCGTCCTGGAAGGCGGTCACCTGTTTGCCGTCCTGGAGCACGATGGCGTCCTTGCCGACCAGGTCGATGCGGGACACGTGGCTGTCCAGATTCACGCGCACGCAGGGCCAGTTCAGGCGGGCGGCCACCTGCTCGATATGGGTGGACTTACCCGTGCCGTGGTAGCCGGTGATCATCACACGACGGTTGCGCGCGAACCCGGCCAGGATGGCGAGCGTGGTCTCCCGGTCGAAGAGATAATCCGGATCGAGATCGGGCACATGCTCGTCGGTCTGGGAGAAGGCCGGAACTTCCAGATCCGAGTCGATGCCGAAGACCTGTCGCACGGATACCTTCATATCCGGCAGTAGGGTCGTTGTGTCGGTTTGTGCCGTCATAGGGGCCTCTCGATCGGATGGGTGTTTCAATGTCGTGCCATGGCTTCTTAAACGCCATGGCGGTACGGTGCAATTTCCTAAACGCCGGAGGGGCTGCATGAAACAACGGCGTTTCAGCAGAGGCCAGCGCTCTTGAGGGTATCGTGCGCCTTGATGATGTCGCGCAGCCGCTCCTCGAAGGAGCGGTCCCCCCCATTGGCGTCCGGATGGAACCGTTTCACCAGGGACTTGTACTGGGCCTTGATGGCAGGCCCGTCGGCGGTCTCGTCCAGCCCGAGGATGTCCAGCGCCCGGCGGATCGCGCCCGAATAGCGCGGCCGCCGCGGCTCGGGCCTCTCCTGGCCGCGGGTTCGGGCCTGGGTGAAGTCCTCGCCCCTGAGAATGCCCAAGGGGTCGAAATAGGCCCAGTCGCGGGTTTCCTGCTTCTGTCCCGGCTCCTCGCCCTTGCCGGAGGCGTTCACGCCCATGGCCCAGGTCGGGCGATGCCCGATGACCGCATCCTTCTGGTAGGCCGCAACCGCCGAATCGGACATGCCCGAGAAATAGTTGTACGATGCGTTGTACTCGCGCACGTGCTGGAGGCAGAAGCGCCAATACTGGCCCTCCCTGTCCCGGCCCTTAGGCGCGCGGTACTCGCCCGCGGCCTTGCAGCCGGGATGCTCGCAGGCAGGTCCCTTCGTCTCCCGCGGCTCTTCGCAGGAGGGCTTGATCCGGATGCGGTCGAAAAGAGGCGAGTTGAGATCCATGATTCAGACATTATGAGGGGCTTGAGGCCCTGAGCCAAGGCTTAAGAGCTTTTCGCCGCAGACCCGTTAAAAAGGCTTATCGAGACCCATGACCCTTCACCGCTGGATCACCCAAACTCTGCAGGAGCGCCTGCATCCGTCCCAACTGACCGTCACGGACGAGTCGGAACAGCATCACGGTCACAGCGGATGGCGGGAGGGGGGCGAAACTCACTTCAGGGTACATATCGTATCGGATGCCTTCTCCGGCAAGAGCCGGGTCGAGCGCCACCGCCTCGTCAACGAGGTGCTGAAGGACGCCTTCGACAGGGGCCTGCACGCCCTGGCCGTTCAGGCCAAGGCGCCGGGGGAGTGAGGAGAGCCCTTCCCCTCGCGGCCGCCCCTCCCGATTGCGAAAGGCGCAAGCGCCCTACGGAAGCGAGATCACCGGCCCGAGGCCGGTGATGACGTGGAGACCATTCCGGACTCTACTTGATCCGCTCGAGCACGCTGACGTAGTTCGCCACCGCCGCGCCGCCCATGTTGAAGATGCCGCCGAGGACCGGATTCCTGACCTGGATGCCGCCGGCCTCCTCGCAAAGCTGCATGGCGGAGAGCGCATGCATGGACACGCCTGTCGCGCCGATCGGATGCCCCTTGGACTTGAGCCCGCCGGAGGGGTTCACCGGCAGCCGGCCGTCCCGGTTGGTCCAGCCCTCCTTGACGGCAATCGCTCCCTGCCCGCGCGGGGTGAGCCCCATCGCCTCGTATTCGATGAGCTCGGCGATCGTGAAGCAGTCATGGGTCTCGACGAAGGACAGGTCCGACAGCCGGATGCCCGCCTGATCCAGCGCCCGCCTCCAGGCTTCCGCGCAGCCCTCGAACTCCACGATGTCGCGCTTCGACATGGGCAGGAAATCCTGCGCATGGGCGGCAGCGCGGAACGCCACGGCGCGGCGCATGCGGAGCGCTGTTTCCGTGTCGGCGATCACGAGCGCGGCCGCACCGTCCGAGACGAGCGAGCAATCGGTCCGCTTCAAGGGGCCGGCCACGAAGGGATTCTTGTCGCTCTCGGCCCGGCAGAACTCGAAGCCCAGATCCTTGCGCATCTGCGCATAGGGATTATCGACTCCGTTCTTGTGATTCTTGGCGGCAATCAGCGCCAGCGCGTCGGATTGGTCGCCGTAGCGCTGGAAATACTGACCTGCGATCTTGCCGAACACTCCTGCGAAGCCGCCCTGCGTCTCGCCGTCCTCCGGCAGGTAGGAGGCCTTCAGCAGGATATTGCCGATCTCCGGGCCGGGCGTGCGGGTCATCTGCTCGACGCCTACGACCAGCACCGTCCTGGCGCGCCTGGCCTCGATGGTCTTGATAGCCTGGTGCACGGCCGCGGAACCCGTCGCGCAGGCATTCTCCACGCGGGTGGCGGGCTTGAAACGGAACCTGTCGCTCGCCTGGAACACCAGGGAGGCCGTGAACTCCTGGGGGGAGAATCCTCCGTTGAAGTGGCCGAGCACGACCTCGTCCACGTCTTCGGGCCCAATCCCGGCATGCTCGAGCGCCTCGTTGGTGACGCGGACGATAAGGCTCTCGACGTTTTCCGCGTCGAGCTTGCCGAAGGGTGTATGAGCCCATCCGACGATGCAGGCGGTCATGGGTGTCTCCTCACAGAGCTTGATTGCTGACCTAAGGTGGAATGGTTCCGGCCGTTCGGCAAGCCAGCCCTGATCTTTGGCGGAACGGCCCTTGAATTTACGGCGTGCTCGGCCTCCATGGACGCACGGAACGAATCAAGGGACCACTCCCATGCGTCTTTGTGTCTTCTGCGGCTCCAGCCCGGGCCGGGACCCTGTCTATATGGAGGCCGCCCGCCTGCTGGGTGATACTCTGGCGCGAAACGGCATCGGACTGGTTTATGGCGGCGCCTCGGTCGGTCTGATGGGGGCCGTGGCGGATGCGGTGCTGACGGAGGGAGGCCAAGTGATCGGCGTCATGCCCCAGGCGCTCGTCGACAAGGAAATCGCCCATACGGGCCTGAGCGACCTGCGGGTGGTCGGCTCCATGCACGAGCGCAAGGCGCTGATGGCCGAGCTGTCCGACGGCTTCGTCGCCCTGCCGGGCGGCCTCGGCACCTTCGAGGAACTGTTCGAGGTCTGGACCTGGGCCCAGCTCGGCTATCACAGGAAGCCCTGCGCCCTGCTCAACGTCGCGGGCTTCTACGACAGGCTCGCGGCCTTTCTCGACGGCGTGGTGGAGAGCGGCTTCGTGAAGCCCGTTCACCGCGCCATGCTGATCGTGAAGGAGGAGCCGGCGGCCCTGGTGGAGGCTATCCGCGGCTACGAGCCTCCGAAGGTCGAGAAATGGATCAGGGCGGGCGAGCGTTGATCGACATCGTCACGGCCCTCATCCGCGACGGGCAGGGCCATGTGCTGCTCGTTCGCAAGCGCGGCACGGAGAGCTTCATGCAGCCGGGCGGCAAGCGCGAACCCGGAGAGAGCGATCTGGCGGCGCTCGAGCGGGAGCTCGGCGAGGAACTCGGCTGCGCCATCGTTCCGGCCTCCGTGCGGCTGCTCGGAATCTTCGAGGCGCCCGCCGCCAACGAGCCGGGCCAGTGGGTGCGTGCTGCGGCCTATGCGGCCAGCCTCTCGGGTTCCGTCGTCTGCAGAGCCGAGATCGCTGAATTCGCCTGGGTCGATCCGCGGTCACCGGGCGAACGAAAACTCGCCCCGCTCACGCGGGACACGATCCTGCCGCTGGCCCTGGCGCTGGAGCCCTAGTCCGGTGATCCCTTAACCTGGGGCGCAATTGTTCGCGCCGCCGTGAAACAATGGCCGAGCTCTCTTGTTCTTTAAAGCGAGCGGCTCTTGCCACTCTCTTGCCATGGAGTTCGGTACAAAGAGCAGACCGGGATTGCACTGCACCACCCTCACCTAGGCAAAGCCCGGGTCTGGGCATAAGAATATAGCTCAGCTGGCAAGCGGGGCTTTAGAATCCCCTCTCCGAACGTTGCTTAGTCAAGGAGTCGTTCCGTATGAACGTTAGCCGAGCCCTTCGCGCGACCGTCTTTGCCGTTGCTGCCTTCCTGGGCGGTCAGGCGCTGGCCGCCGGCACCCCCGCCCTCGTGGTCGAGCTCGATTCGGGACGCGTTCTGCACGCGGAGCGGGCAACCGATCCATGGTATCCGGCGTCCATCACCAAGCTCATGACGACCTATGTCGCCCTGGACAAGGTGCGCTCCGGCCAGCTGAGCATGGACACCCTGCTCACGGTGAGCGACGGCGCCGCGGCGCTGCCACCGTCCAAGATGGGCTTCAAGCCGGGCACCCAGATCCGCCTCGACAACGCCCTCAAGATCATGCTGGTGAAATCGGCCAATGACGTCGCCGCAACCATCGCGGAGAATATCGCCGGCTCCATCGACGGCTTCTCGGCGCTCATGAACGCTCACGCTCAGCGGCTCGGCATGACGAGCAGTCATTTCGCCAATCCCCACGGGCTGCCCGACGAACGCAACCAGACGACTGCCCGCGACATGGCGATCCTCGCGCGTGCGCTTCTGATGGAATTTCCCGAGCATCAGGACCTGTTCCATATCGGCGCCGTCCAGTTCGGCCGCCGGATCATGCGCAACACGAACGGCCTCATCGGCCGCTATCCGGGCGCCGACGGCATGAAGACCGGCTTCATCTGCTCGTCGGGCTTCAACGTGGTAGCCACCGCCCATCGCGACGGCCGGCATCTGATCACGGTGGTGCTCGGCGCGCCCTCGGCGAATGAGCGCACGATGAAGGCCGCGGAACTGTTCGACCGCGGTTTCAACAGCAAGGTGAACTTCACGAATCCCGAGCTCGCTGCCCTGCCCGCTTCGGCCAACACCACTCCGCCGGACATGCGCCCAGTGATCTGCGACCGGCGCGGGCCGATGCCTCAGGAGGAGGACACCCCGGTCGTGGCCGAGGACAACTCGAATATTCCCAACCTCTTCTCCTCCGATGTCATGGCCTTTGCCGGCAACACCCAGAAACCCGTACGCACCGTGCTCGGGCCTCGCGCCGCCGTGCAGCCCGAACGCGTCTGGATCGGCCTGAACCCGCCCACCAGCGCCGAGCTCGCCGCCCAGGCCGCTGCGGAGGAAGCCGCCGAGAAGACCCGCCTCAACAAGAAGAAGTCTGCCGCCCGCAAGAAAAGCACCAATCAGGCTACCAAGAAGCCGGATGTGAAGCCCGTGATCGAGGACGGCGACAAGACCAAGTCCAAAGGCCGCGTCAGCGTCACCGTGAAGCCGGTGACGGGCCAGGACAAAAAGCCCACTGCTAAGAAGGACCAGAAGAAGGCCGAGGCCGCCCCGAAGGCCAAATCCTCGGCGAACTGATCGTCCTCGAGCCCCATCGCAACGCCCGGCCCCCGTGCCGGGCGTCTTGCTTGAGGCCGCCCTTGCCTGAAGCCCCTTGCATTCGCCGCTAATCCGCGCGAACGGTGTTCGTCCTAAAAAGCCACACTCCTTGACATGACGCGCTCTTCGCACGGCACCGGCCTTTTCCTCGCCATCGGCTCCGCCGGTCTCTACGGCCTGAACATCGTTTTCGCGCGGGTGGCATCCTTCGCCGGGGCCAGCGGCTCGGCCATCGTGGTCTACCGGGTGTTCCTGATGCTGGCTCTCGTGGCCATCGTGGCCTTCGTCGCAAGGCGCCCCCTCACCGTGGCGCGGGAGGAGCGCGGCGCGCTCCTTCTCCTCGGCGTTTCCAGCGCTCTCCAGGGTATCGGCTATCTGTCCTCCGTCGCCTTCATTCCCGTGACGGTCGCAGCCGTGGTGTTCTACACCTTTCCGATCCTCATCGTTCTCGCGAACCCCTTCGTGGAGAAAAAACCTCTGACACCGACGCTCGTCGGTGTCGCCGCGGTTGCAGCCGCGGGAGTCTGCCTTGTGGTCGGACCGGCTTTCACGGAGCTCGATTGGCGCGGTCTGGCGCTCGCCTTCGGTGCAAGCGTCGCCACGGCCGTTCAGTTCTTCACTGCGGCCCGCTGCACGAATACGGGAGTCGTGGCAAAGGTGTTCTGGGTGCAACTGATCGTGTTGCCCACGGCCATCCTCATCAGCCTCGTCACGGGACAGCTCGCGCCGCCGTCGGTCCTGGCCCTGGCGCCTTTCGCGGTCGCGGTGACCATTGGCGGCTATGTCGGCGGATTCGTGCTGCAGCTGGTGGCCCTCGGGCGCATCTCGGCAGTCGCGGGCGGAATCATCTTCTGCACCGAGCCCGTCGTCGCGGCCATTTGCTCGGCGCTGATCCTGAACGAGGTCCTTTCTCCCCTGCAGGTTGCGGGCGGTACCCTTGTGCTGGCCGCGATCATCGCCAATGTTTTCCTGGAACAGCGCCGCGTGAAGCACGCGCCTCTGCTTCCGGTTGCGGATTAAGCCATGACGAATGCCCCCATGACCCCTCCTCCGCCGATCCCCCTGACGATCCTCACGGGCTTTCTCGGCGCCGGAAAAACGACCCTGCTCAACCGGATGCTGAAGAGCCCCGCCTTGCAGGATACGGTCGTGATCATCAACGAATTCGGTGAAATCGGCCTCGACCATCTCCTGGTCGAAACGGTCGACGAGGGCATGGTGCTTCTTTCCGCAGGCTGCCTGTGCTGCTCCGTGCGCGGCGACCTCATCGCCACGCTGGAAGACCTCCTGCGCAAGCGCGACAATGGCCGCATCATGCCCTTCAGGCGCGTGATCATCGAGACGACGGGCCTCGCGGACCCGGCCCCCATCCTCCACGCGGTGCTCTATCACCCCTATCTGTCCATGCGTTACGCGGTGGAAGGCGTGGTGACGGTGATCGACGCTGTCAACGGCGCGCTGACCCTCGATCTGCACCGTGAAGCGGTCAAACAGGCCGCCGTCGCCGAACGGATCGTCCTCGCCAAGATGGATCTGGTCCAGGACCGGACGAGCCTTCGGGATCTGCGGGAGAGGCTACGCCAACTCAATCCGGGGGCGGCCATTCTCGAAGCCGACGCGCCCGTGGAGGACATCGTCGCGGGCGGCCTCTTCGACCTCGACGGCAAGATCGCCGATGTGGCCGGGTGGCTGAAGACGGAGGCCGTGGAGGAGGCCGAGCGCCTCAGCCACGCCCATCAGCATGCGCATCACCACCATGATGACCACGACGGTCACGATCACGGTCATCGTCATCACGACGTGAATCGCCACGACGAGCGCATCCGCGCCTTCTGCCTCACCAGCAACCAGCCGGTCCGGCAGGGCACGCTGGACATGTTCCTCGACCTGCTGCGCTCGTCGCAAGGCGCGAAGCTCCTGCGCGTGAAGGGCCTCGTCGCGCTCGCGGAGGACCCGGAGCATCCCGTTGTCATTCACGGCGTTCAGCACGTGATCCATGTACCTGCGATCCTGCCGCGCTGGCCGAGCGAGGACCGGCGCAGCCGCATCGTCTTTATCGTGGACGATCTGGAGCGGGAGACGGTGGAAAAGCTCTGGAACGCTTTCCTCGGGCGCCCCGCCGTCGATCAGCCTGACGCGGCTGCACTGTCGGACAACCCGCTCTCCCTGAGACGCTAGAGCTGTTTGGACCTGGGTGAAATCACGTCTCTTCCTTGGTGCGCCGCATTCTTTCGGCGGCGAACCGGAGCCTTTGCGGCGGCTCGAGGGCATGGCTGCAGCAATGCGGCCGGGCCCTGAACAGCCTCAGTTCACCTTCCGCTGATCGGCCGCGGGCAGGAACTCCTCCGTGAACACGCTCTCGACCGTCGGCTTTTCCTTGTAGGTGAAAGCCAGCCCGATCTGATCGAGAGCCTTGGCGAAGCGAACCTTGTCGATGCCGCCGAAGCCGTTCTCCTTCACGAAAGGAGTGAGTATGTTCTGCTCCAGCACCATCTTGAGCCGTTCGAGCTCCACGTCCTTCTTGGCGACGTCGTTGCGCTTGATCACCGCATCCACGGCGCTCTCCGGATCCTTCACCGTATCTTGCACGCCCTTCATGATTGCGCGCAGCAGTCCCTTGACCGCTTCCGGATTTTCCTTTGCGAACTTCTCCGACACGATGATGACGTTGCCGTAGAGATCGACCCCGTAGTCGCTCATGAGCAGGACCACGATATCGTCGGCGGGGACGCCGCGGGATTTCAGGTTGATGTAGGAGGACATGGCGAAGCCGAACACGGCATCCACCTCGCCCTGCGCGAGCATCGGCTCGCGGACCGGGAAGCCCACATTCTCGAACTTCATGCTGGAATCGTCGATGGTGTTGACCGCCTTGAAAATCGGCCATTGCGCGAAGGCGCCGTCCCCCGCGGGCGCCCCGAACGTCTTGCCCTGAAGGCTTGAGACTTCCTTGGTGATGCCTCGGCTCTTGCGGCCGATGATCGCGAAAGGCGGGCGATCGTACACCATCATGACCGCCTTGATATCCTTGCCGGGATTCTCGTCGCGGAAGCGTACCAGCGAGTTCACGTCGCCGAGGGCCGCATCGTAGGTGCCGGAGGCGACGCGCGAGATCGGCTCGCGGGAGCCCGATGCCGGATCGATGGTGACGTCCAGGCCCTCGGCCGCGAAGTAGCCCTTGTCGAGAGCCACGGCGAAAGGAGCCGCCGGTCCCTCCCAGCGCCAGTCGAGGGAAAACCGCACGGGGGTTTGCGCCTGCGCTGCGACGATGCCAAGAAGCACCGCAGCACCTGCCAAAAGCCCCCTGACCCACCGCGCCTTCGTCGAACGTCCCGACGCCATCACCATCACCTCTGTTGTTATGGCCCAGCTCCTTGAAAAGTTTGCCTCGCCCTGTTGCTCATGCAATCAGATCGGCAGGCAGGGTCAAGCCTGTTGCCCGGGCGAAGGCGCATTGAAGGCCGTCATCTGACATAAAATTGAGCAGCCCTCCCGTTCCGCAAGGCTCCTGACGCTTCTCGGGCGCGCTCCCAAGTTGAATCCCATCAGTGACCGGGCCCCTCTGGCAGGCGCAAGAAGCCCTGCGATCTCGGAACCGATATGGTTCAACAATGGGTTCGGTCATATGCTCGAAGTCTTGGCTTTAAGCTGGCTTGGCACGCCTTTGTGGATGTGGCTTGCCTTCCTCGGAATTGTCGTCGCTCTCCTCGTAGTCGATCCTGGCGCGCTTCATCGCAAGCACCATGAGATCGGAGTTCGCGAGAGCCTTCTCATGAGCGCCCTCTACATCAGTCTCGGCCTCGCGTTCGGCGCTTTTGTCTGGTGGTATGTCAGCCCGGAAGCGGGGATGAACTATCTAACGGGCTTTGCGGTGGAAAAGGCGCTGGCGATGGACAACGCGTTCGTCATCGCCATGATCTTCTCCTTGTTCGCCGTGCCGCGTCTCTACCAGCACCGGGTGCTGTTCTGGGGCGTTCTCGGCGTCATCGTGCTGCGCGCGATCATGATCGGCTTCGGCGCGGCGGTAATCTCCCAGTTTTCCTGGGTGCTCTATGTCTTCGCCGTGTTCCTGATCGGCACCGGCGTGACGATGCTCCCTTCTCCGGCAAGGAATGCGACATCGCGAAGAACCCGGTGATCGGCTTCATGCGCCGCCGCTTCAACGTCACCGACGAGCACCATGGCGAGCACTTCTTCGTGAAGAAGGAGCATCCGAAGGCCGGCAAGCTCGCGTGGTTCATGACCCCGCTCTTCATGGCGCTGGTGCTCGTGGAGATCGCGGACGTGATCTTCGCAGTGGACTCGGTTCCGGCGATCGTCGCCATCACGACCGATCCGTTCATCGTCTACACCTCCAACATCTTTGCGATCCTGGGGCTTCGGGCGCTGTACTTCGCGCTCGCCGCGATGGTGCATCGCTTCCACTACCTGAAGTTCGCGCTGGCCTTCGTGCTCATCTTCATCGGCTCCAAGATCCTCGTGGCCGACATGCTCGGCCTCGCCAGGATCCCGGCCCCTGTCTCGCTCGGCATCACCTTCGCCATTCTCGCGACCGGTGTCCTCTGGAGTCTCTGGAGGACGCGTGACGAAGTGCAGGAAAGCGTACAGGAAGGCGACCGGCTGACGCATCCACCTCGTCATCCCCGCCTGCAAGGCGACGCCCCTCGAAGAAAGGCATGGCCGGGCCGCCCCGGTCATGCCGCGTCGCCGGTTCAGACCGGCAGCATGCCGTCGCTTTTGACCTCCTCCATCACGGCATAGGTGCGGGTTTCCTTGACGCCAGGCAATGCGAGCAGGATCTCGCCGAGGAAGTGGCGATAGGCTCCCATATCGGCGACGCGCGTTTTCACCAGGTAGTCGAAGCCTCCCGCCACCATGTGGCATTCGAGAACCTCCGGCGCGCGTTTGACGGCTCCTGCAAACTTCTCGAAGACGTCCGGGGTCGTCTTGTCGAGGGAAACCTCCACGAAGACCAGGAGCTCCAGACCGAGGCGGTGCGGGTCGAGCCTCGCCCCGAAGCCGGCGATGTAGCCCTCCCGCTGCAGCCGCTTCATCCGGTCGCCCGTGGAGGTGGGCGAAAGGCCGATCTTCTCGGCCAGATCCACCGTGGAAATGCGTCCATCCTGCTGCAGGAGCTTCAGGATCTTCCGATCGATCCGGTCAATTTCCGTCATTTCAACGCCTTTAAGCCGCTCTTGGCGACCAACTTAAGGCAAAGGCTTCAATATCGCCATCGAAACACGGCAGCGAGCCCTGTATAGTCCTAAAAAACCTTCCGAGGCCCTCATGACCTTCAATCCCCGCATTGCCCCCGCCTTCAACCCGCCCTTCGCCGAGGACGACAAGGCCATCGCCGCCCGGCTTCTCGCGAGCTCCCGCCTCTCTCCTGAACGCGAGCGCCGTATCGACGAGCGCGCCACCCGCCTGATCCAGGCCATCCGCGCCAAGGGCGGCGGGCTTGGCGGCGTCGAGGAGATGCTGCGGGAATATGCGCTCTCCACCAAGGAGGGCCTGGCGCTCATGGTCCTGGCGGAAGCCCTGCTGCGCGTTCCGGACGCCGCTACCGCCGACAAGCTCATCGAGGACAAGCTCGGTCAGGCGGATTTCGCCGGCCACGAGGCGAAATCCGAGGCCTTTCTGGTTTCGGCCTCGGCCTGGGCGCTCGGGATCACGGCCCGGGTGATCCAGCCCGGCGAGACGCCGGAGAGCATCCTGGGCCAGCTCACGAAGCGCATCGGCCTTCCCGCCGTGCGGACCGCCACCCGTCAGGCCATGCGGGTCATGGGCAACCATTTCGTGCTGGGCCAGACCATCGAGGAGGCGTTGAAGCGCGCCACCTCCTCCAAGGGCCGGATCTACCGCTATTCCTTCGACATGCTGGGCGAAGGAGCCCGCACGGCGGAGGATGCGCACCGCTACTTCGAGTCCTATGCGTCCGCCATCGACGCCATCGGCCGCTCGGCGGGCAACGAGCCGCTGCCGAACCGGCCGGGCATCTCCGTGAAGCTCTCCGCGCTCCATCCCCGCTACGAGGCGACGAGCCGCGAACGGGTCATGCGCGAGCTCGTGCCGCTCGTGATCGAGCTTGCCCAAAAGGCCAAATCCTACGACCTCAACTTCACAATCGATGCGGAGGAGGCGGACCGCCTCGAACTCTCTCTCGAGGTGATCGAGGCCGTGATCGCGGATCCGTCGCTGGCGGCCTGGAAGGGCTTCGGCCTGGCCATCCAGGCGTATCAGAAGCGCGCGGGCTCCGTGATCGACTCGATCGCGGCCATGGCCGAGAAGTACGATCGCCAGATGATGGTGCGCCTCGTCAAGGGCGCCTACTGGGATACGGAGGTAAAGCGCGCGCAGGAGCGCGGGCTCGACGATTACCCGGTCTTCACCCGCAAGGCCATGACAGATCTGCACTATATGACCTGCGCCGAGAAGATGCTCTCGCTTCGTCCGCGCATCTATCCGCAGTTCGCGACCCATAATGCGCTCACCGTCGCCTCCATCATCGAGCGCGCGGGCGGCACGGAGGGCTACGAGTTCCAGCGCCTGCACGGCATGGGCGAGGCGCTCTATGCACGCCTGCTGGAGGACAATCCGGGTCTGGCCTGCCGCGCCTATGCGCCGGTCGGCGGCCACCGCGACCTGCTCGCCTATCTCGTCCGCCGCCTGCTCGAGAACGGTGCGAATTCATCCTTCGTGTCCGTTGCGGCCGATCCCGGCGTCCCGGTCGAGGCCTTGCTCAAGCGCCCTGCCGACATCATCGTCTCCGCCGATCAAGCCCGCCACCCGAAGCTTCCGCTGCCGCGCGATCTCTATGGATCGGAACGCGCCAACTCGAAGGGGGTCGAGTTCGGCCACCGGGCTTCGCTCGAAGCGCTGCTCGGCGAGATCAGGAAGGCGGCACCGCAGAGCTTTCGCGCCGATCCGCTGATCGACGGCAAGGCCGTTTCGGGAGAAACGCGTTCGGTCGTCAGCCCCATCGACGGCGCGACCATTGTCGGCCAGGTGACGGAGGCGACGTCCGAGACCGTCGACCGCGCCATGGCCGCGGCCCGCGCCGGCTTCGGCTCCTGGAGCCGGACGGATGCCGAGACCCGCGCGAAGGCGCTGGAGCGCACGGCCGACTTGCTCGAAGAGCGCCGCGGCGCGCTGCTCTACCTGCTGCAGACCGAGGCCGGCAAAACGCTCGACGACGCGCTCTCGGAAGTGCGCGAGGCGGTGGATTTCTGCCGCTATTACGCCGTGCAGGGCCGCACCCTGTTCGGCTCCGGCGAAGCGATGCCGGGTCCGACCGGCGAGAGCAACGTGCTGCGTCTTCGCGGACGCGGCGTGTTCGTGGCGATCTCGCCCTGGAACTTCCCGCTCGCGATCTTCCTCGGGCAGGTGAGCGCAGCCCTGATGGCGGGCAACGCTGTCGTCGCGAAACCCGCCGAGCAGACGCCGCTGATCGCCGGCATGGCGGTGCGCATCCTGCATGAGGCGGGTGTTGCCGCAACAGCTCTGCATCTCGTGCCCGGCGACGGGCGCATCGGCGCGCGCCTCGTCGAGCACAGGGATGTGGCCGGCGTCGTCTTCACGGGCTCCACGGAAGTGGCGCGAATCATCAATCGCACCCTGGCGAACAAGGACGCTGCCATCGTCCCGCTGATCGCGGAGACCGGCGGCATCAACGCGATGATCGTCGATGCGACGGCACTGCCGGAGCAGGTGGCGGACGACGTGACGATGTCGGCCTTCCGTTCGGCGGGCCAGCGCTGCTCTGCCCTGCGGCTCTTGTACGTGCAGGAGGACGTAGCCGATCGCATGATCGAGATGATCGCGGGCAACGCGCGGGAGCTGAAGCTCGGTGATCCCCGCGATGTCTCGGTTCATGTCGGTCCGGTGATCGACCGGGAGGCGAAGGACAAGCTCGATGCGCACATTGCTGCCATGACGGCCCGGGCGAAGGTGCATTATGCGGGAACCGCCCCTGCCTCCGGCACTTTCGTGGCTCCGCATGTCTTCGAACTCAACAAGCCGCACGATCTGGCACAGGAAGTGTTCGGCCCGGTGCTGCACGTGGTGCGCTACAGGGCCAATCGCTTCGAGGAGGTGATCCAGGCCATCGAGGGCACGGGTTATGGCCTGACGCTCGGCGTTCACTCGCGCATCGATGCCACAGTGAACCGCGTCGTCGATGCGTTGTCGGTGGGCAACGTCTATGTGAACCGCAACATGATCGGCGCCGTGGTGGGCGTGCAGCCGTTCGGCGGCCACGGTCTCTCCGGCACCGGACCCAAGGCCGGCGGCCCGCACTATCTCCTTCGCTTCGCCACCGAGCAGACCGTGACGATCAACACGGCTGCCGCAGGGGGCAATGCGAACCTGATCGCGATGGGCGAGTGACGACGGGCTTGTCACCCCTCTTGTTGCTGCATCGTGCTGAAATGCGTGCTCACCGGCCTTGTGCCGGTGATCCCGTCCAGGAATGCCACCTCCTTTTTGGCCGAGTTGGCCAGGACGCTGCGCGTCCATGACGTGAGGAGGGGCATCACCCTGTGGGGAAGGAATAGCGGCGCACTTTCTCCCAAGGCCCGCCGCGATACCACCAGAGGTCCAATCCGATTCCCGTGGCCTCGAAGGGCACGAAGGCAGCGGTGAGCTCGGCCAGCAGCGCCCTCGCGGCTTGCGGATCGACGTTGTTCTGCACCGTGACATGCGGCTGATGCTTCTGCCGGTCCTGCGGGGTCAGCCACTGCGCCCACTCTCTCGCGAAGGAGCTCCGCAGAGCCGCAAGTTCGACGGAATGCAGGACATAGGCGACCCCACGACCGAGGGAGCGCAGGCTCGTCACCTGGAGTGGAAAGCAGCCCTGGACGGAGCACCTTTGCGCAATCACCTCCTGAATGCTCTCGAGCTGATCGCCCGGCAGATGATGAAACAGGGTCAGATGGGCGGGGATGAAGTTCCGCTCGGGCGGGAAGGATCGCCGCCTCTGCGCGTCGAAGAAGGCGAAGGAGTGCTCGTCGAGGGCGAGCGTGAGGATCAGCGGCGCAATGCGGGTCATGAAAAGAAAAACCCGGCTCGTGGCCGGGTTGTTTCCGATCAGTAGTTCAGCGCCGCCTTGGCCTCGCGCAGCTGCGCGATTGCCGATTCGGCCGCGTGCTTGGCGGCCGGGTCGTTCGTGGCGTCATAGGCCATCTCGGCCTGGAGGATTTCCTTGTCGAGGATTTCCTGCGTCAGCTCCTCGGCGGGAAGAGCGCGCTCGGCGAGAACGGTCAGGCCGTTCTGGTTGATGTCGGCGAACCCGCCGCGCACCAGAACCCGGCGGCCGTTGCCGGGATTGCTCGTGATGACGAGAAAGCCGGTCTTGAGGGTCGTCATCATCGGCGCGTGGCCGGAAAGAACCGTCATGTCGCCTTCGCTCGCAGGCAGGACGACGGCATCAACGGCGCCTGAGAACAGTACGCGCTCGGGAGAGACGAGTTCGAAGTTGAAGGTGGCCATCTGAGCTTCTCGTCATCCGTCCGCTCCGTGGGAGCGGCCCGGGATCATGGGAGACGGTCTTGGAAAGGCAGGTCCCGGGGCGTGCTGACGGCACGCTCCGGGACAAGCGCTAAGGTTCAATTAGGCCGCTTCGGCCGCGAGGCGCTGGGCCTTTTCGATGGCTTCCTCGATAGTGCCGACCATGTAGAAGGCAGCCTCGGGGAGGTGATCGTAGTCGCCGTTCACGAGACCCTTGAAGCCCTTGATGGTGTCCTCAAGCGCGACGAGCTTGCCGGGCGATCCGGTGAACACTTCCGCCACATGGAAAGGCTGGGAGAGGAAGCGCTCGATCTTGCGGGCGCGGGCGACGGTGAGCTTGTCCTCTTCGGAGAGCTCGTCCATGCCCAGGATCGCGATGATGTCCTGGAGGGCCTTGTAGCGCTGCAGCACCTGCTGGACCTGACGGGCGACGTTGTAGTGCTCCTCGCCGACGATGGCGGCGGAGAGCATGCGCGAGGTCGAGTCGAGCGGGTCCACGGCCGGATAGATGCCCTTCTCGGCGATCGAGCGCGACAGCACGGTCGTGGCGTCGAGGTGGGCGAAGGAGGTGGCCGGAGCCGGGTCGGTCAGGTCGTCGGCGGGCACGTAGATGGCCTGCACCGAGGTGATCGAGCCCTTCGTGGTGGTTGTGATGCGCTCCTGCAGGGCGCCCATGTCGGTGGCGAGCGTCGGCTGGTAGCCCACGGCCGAGGGAATGCGGCCGAGAAGCGCCGAAACCTCGGAGCCTGCCTGGGTGAAGCGGAAGATGTTGTCCACGAAGAACAGCACGTCCTGGCCCTGGTCGCGGAAGTGCTCGGCGACGGTGAGACCGGTCAGGGCGACGCGGGCGCGGGCGCCCGGGGGCTCGTTCATCTGACCGTACACGAGGGCGCACTTGGAGCCTGCGGCCGAGCCGTTGTTCTCGCGCGGGTCGACGTTCACGCGTGACTCGATCATCTCGTGATAGAGATCGTTGCCCTCGCGGGTGCGCTCGCCGACGCCGGCGAACACGGAGTAGCCGCCGTGCGCCTTAGCGACGTTGTTGATGAGCTCCATGATGAGCACGGTCTTGCCGACGCCCGCGCCTCCGAAGAGGCCGATCTTGCCGCCCTTGGCGTAGGGGGCGAGCAGGTCGACGACCTTGATGCCCGTGACGAGGATCTGACCCTCGGTGGATTGCTCGGCGTAGGACGGAGCCGGCTGGTGGATGGCGCGTGCGGACTCACCGGTGATCGGTCCGGCCTCGTCCACCGGCTCGCCGATGACGTTCATGATGCGGCCGAGGGTGGCGGCGCCGACGGGCACGGAGATGGGAGCGCCAGTGTCGGTGACCTCCTGGCCGCGAACCAGACCCTCGGAGGTGTCCATGGCGATGCAGCGCACGGTGTTCTCGCCGAGCTGCTGGGCGACCTCGAGCACCAGGCGGTTGCCCTGGTTGGTCGTCTCGAGGGCGTTGAGGATCTCCGGCAGATGGCCGTCGAACTGCACGTCGACGACGGCGCCGATGACCTGCGTGATGTGGCCGGCCTTCTTGCCGGCAGTAGCGGTGTTAGCCATGTGAGGCTCCTCTCGGATTCGTCAGAGCGCCTCGGCGCCCGAAATGATTTCGATCAGTTCCTTGGTGATCATCGCCTGACGCGACCGGTTGTAGGTCTGCGTCTGCTTCTTGATCATCTCGCCCGCGTTGCGGGTCGCGTTGTCCATGGCGCTCATGCGGGCGCCCTGCTCGGAGGCGGCGTTCTCGAGAAGCGCGCGGAAGATCTGCACGGTGAGGTTCCGCGGCAGAAGCGTCGCGAGAATCTCGCCTTCCTCAGGCTCATACTCGTAGACAGCATCCGACGAAGCGCCGGTCGTTTCGATCTGGGCCGGGATGATCTGCTGCGCGGTCGGGATCTGCGCGATCACCGAACGGAAGCGCGAGTAGAACAGGGTGGCCACGTCGAATTCGCCGGCCTCGAAGAGGCCGAGCACCTTCTGCGCGATCATGTCTCCCTGCTCGAATCCGATCTGGCGCACGGAGCGGAGATCGATCAGCTCGATGATGTGCTGTCCGAACTGGCGGCGGAGAATGTCGTGGCCCTTCTTGCCCACGCAGATGATCTTGACCGTCTTGCCTTCGGCGAGAAGCCGGTTGGCGTGATCGCGAGCCAGGCGCGCGATCGAGGAGTTGAATGCGCCGCACAGGCCTCGCTCAGCCGTGCAGACGATCAGAAGATGCACCTGATCGGCACCCGTGCCGGCGAGCAGGCGCGGCGTCTCGGGTCCGACCGTGATGCCGGACGCGAGATTGCCGAGCACCACGGCCATACGCTCTGCGTAGGGACGCGCGGCTTCCGCCGCTGTCTGCGCGCGGCGCAGCTTCGCGGCGGCGACCATCTGCATGGCCTTGGTGATCTTCTGCGTCGCCTTGACCGAGGCGATGCGGTTACGAAGGTCTTTCAAGCTCGGCATCGAGCGGCCCTACCCTCTCCGGAGTTCCGGCTGGATCTTACGAGAACGACTTGGCGAAGGTCTGGACGACGTCCTTGAGCTTCGCTTCGGTGTCGCTCGACAGGTCCTTGGAAGCGCGGATCGATTCCAGGATGTCGGCGTGCTTGCCGCGCAGGGTGGCGAGCAGGCCGTCTTCGAAAGCGCGCACGCGGTTGAGCGGCAGGTTGTCGAGATAGCCGTTGACGCCGGCATAGATCACGGCGACCTGCTCCTCCATCTTCAGCGGCGAGAACTGCGGCTGCTTCAGGAGTTCGGTCAGGCGCGAGCCACGGTTCAGCAGGCGCTGCGTGGTGGCGTCGAGATCGGAGCCGAACTGGGCGAAGGCCGCCATCTCGCGGTACTGCGCCAGCTCGCCCTTGATCTTGCCCGCGACCTTCTTCATCGCCTTCGTCTGGGCCGAGGAGCCCACGCGCGACACGGAGAGGCCGACGTTCACCGCAGGGCGAATGCCCTGGTAGAACAGGTCCGTCTCGAGGAAGATCTGGCCGTCGGTGATGGAGATCACGTTGGTCGGGATGTAGGCGGACACGTCGTTGGCCTGCGTCTCGATGACCGGCAGAGCGGTGAGCGAGCCGGCGCCGTTGTCGTCGTTGAGCTTCGCAGCGCGCTCCAGCAGGCGGGAATGCAGGTAGAACACGTCGCCCGGGTAAGCCTCGCGGCCCGGAGGACGGCGCAGCAGCAGCGACATCTGGCGGTAGGCGACAGCCTGCTTGGACAGGTCGTCATACACGATCACGGCATGCATGCCGTTGTCGCGGAAGAACTCGCCCATGGCGCAACCGGAGAACGGTGCCAGGAACTGCATCGGGGCCGGGTCGGAGGCGGTGGCGGCGACGACGATGGAGTATTCCAGCGCGCCGTTGTCCTCGAGGGCCTTCACGAACTGGGCGACGGTGGAGCGCTTCTGGCCCACGGCGACGTACACGCAATACAGCTTCTGCGACTCGTCGTTGCCCTGGTTCAGCGGCTTCTGGTTCAGGATCGTGTCGAGAGCAATCGCGGTCTTGCCGGTCTGACGGTCGCCGATGATCAGCTCGCGCTGGCCGCGGCCGACAGGAATGAGGGCGTCGATGGCCTTGAGGCCGGTCGCCATCGGCTCGTGCACCGACTTGCGCGGAATGATGCCGGGAGCCTTCACGTCGACGCGGCGACGCTCGGTGGACTGGATCGGGCCCTTGCCGTCGATCGGGTTGCCCAGCGCGTCGACGACGCGGCCGAGGAGCCCCTTGCCGACCGGCACGTCCACGATGGCGCCCGTGCGCTTCACGGTCTGGCCTTCGGCGATCTCACGGTCGGAGCCGAAGATCACGACGCCGACATTGTCGGTTTCGAGGTTGAGGGCCATGCCGCGCACGCCGCTCTCGAATTCGACCATCTCGCCGGCCTGGACCTTGTCGAGGCCATAGCAACGGGCGATACCGTCACCGACGGACAGGACCTGACCGACTTCGGTGACTTCAGCTTCTGTACCGAAGTTCTTGATCTGCTCTTTGAGGATCGCGGAGATCTCAGCGGCTCGAATGTCCATCAGCGGACCTCTTTCATCGCTAGACGAATGGAATTGAGTTTGGTGCGCACCGAGGCATCCACCATGCGGGAGCCCATCTTCACGATGAGGCCGCCGATGAGGCTCGGGTCGATCTTGACGTCGACGGCGACGTCAGCCTTGGCGACGTCGCGCAGCGCCGCCTTGATTTCGTTGAGGACGGCGTCCGACGGAGATTCCGCCAGGATCACCTGCGCCCGGACGATGCCCTTCGCGTCGGACACGAGATCCTGATAGGCGCGGATCATGTCCGGAAGGGCGAAGAGGCGACGCTTGGACGCCACGAGGCGGATGAAATTGCCCGCCAGGCCCGAAAAGCCGGCCTTCGTCAGGAGGACGTCGATCGCGCGGGACTGCTCTTCCGCCGTGAAAACAGGGTTACGGATCAGGCGCTGCAGGTCTTCGCTGCCCCGGATCATGCCTTCGAAGCGGCCGAGGTCGCCGGCGACGGCATCCACGGCATTGGCCTCCCGAGCGAGCTCGAACAGCGCCGATGCGTAGCGCAACGCTACGCCCGACAGGAGGGGTCCTTCATGCGAACCGCTTTGCGCCACGTAATCGTCTCTCTCAAGTTACGGGTTTCACACCGGCGAGCCTTGAAGCAAGCTGTCGGGAATCCCGTCGGGTCGATGGAAGTGAGCCTTAGGCGGGACCGTATCCGCCCGCAGGCGGGGGTGCACTAGCATGGGTTTTCCCGGGACGCAAGGCGAGCTGGACCAGGAGCGCCCTCTAAAAGTTCGGCGAAACCGCTCGGGCATTCAGTCTCCCAGCTCCAGGACGGCGACCTCGCAATTGCCGAGGTAACGGCCGGTGAGCCGGCTGAAGAAGGTGCCGTGCCCCACGACCGCGATCATCCGTTCCGGCCGGCCCTGGAGCCAGCGCCGGAACTGCTCGACCCGGCCTTCGAAGACATGGCCGGGCTCGTAGACGAAGCCGCGCGGGTCCGCCTCTCCCTCGTTGTGCCACCAGATCTCGTCCAGGTGATCGAAGGCGAGGTGAGGAAACTCCTGCCTGAGAAGGGATGGGGCGCGTCCCACGTCGCAGCTGCTCTCCAGGTGCTCCCGGTGGAGGCATTCCACATGGATCGGCGGCGCGGCGGGATGATCGCCGAACAGCCCCAGGGTGGTCTGGATCGCGCGGGTGAGCGGGGACGTGATGACGAGTTCGTAAGGGTACCGACGCAGTTCCCGGGCCCGCTCCTGAACCTGCCTGCGGCCAAGCTCGGTGAGGGGCGCATCGAAATGCAGCGGGTCCTCGCCGGTCTCGGCGAAATGGGCGTTGAAGGTGGATTGGCCGTGACGGATGCAGTGAACGATCTTGGGCATGGGGTCCTCGGTAGAACATCCGGCCCGAAAGGGGAATCCACTTTCGGAGCGATCCGGGGGACGCCCCGCCGACGAGCGCCTCGCCCCGGATGAGGTACTCCGCCGCAGATCGGCTTTTGTGCCCTTGAGAAGCCGGAGCCGGCCTCCATCCTTAACGAGTGGTTGATTCGATGAGGCTCCGATGCGCCTGTTCGCCACCTTCACCCTGCTCTCCCTGAGCCTGTTCTGGAGCTATCCCCTGTTGGCGCCCCTCGCTCCGCAGATCGAGAGGACCGTCCGATCCAAGGTCGCGCCCGCGGCGCGTGGCGGCGAGCCCGTCCTCGTGCTCGCGCCGAAGAACGTGCGGGTGCCGTCCGGAGAGACCGTCGCCGCAGGCCTCACAGAAAGCTCTGAGGATCCACGTCCACAGTGACCCGGATGTTGCCCCTTGCCTTCGGACAGCGGGCCAGCCAGGAGCGCAGATATCCCTGGAGGTCGACCTCCCGTTCCGTCTTCACCAGAAGTCTGTAGCGGTAACGCCCCCGGATCAGGGCGAGCGGCGCCTCGGCGGGGCCGAGCACCATGACTCCGGGCGGCGGTTCGGTCACCATGGCCATGGCCCGGGCATGGACCTCGGCCGCCTCGCGCTCCTCCGCCGATATGATCAGCGAGGCGAGCCGCCCGAAGGGGGGCAGCCCCGCCATCTCGCGGACGCGGGTCTCCTCCTCGTAAAACCGCTCTGCATCGCCGGAAACCAGGGCGGCGATGACGGGATGGTCCGGCTGCCAAGTCTGGACGAGGGCCCTCCCCGGCTTTTCGCCGCGCCCGGCGCGGCCCGTGACCTGCTGCAGCATCTGGAAGGTGCGCTCGGCGGCGCGCGGGTCGCCAGAGGTGAGGCCGATATCGGCGTCCAGCACGCCTACGAGGGTCATGAGCGGGAAGTTGTGGCCCTTCGCCACGAGCTGCGTGCCGATGACGATGTCGACCTCGCCCGCCGCGATCGCCGCCAACTCCGCGCGCAGCCGCTCGGTGCCACCGGGAAAATCGCTGGAGAGCACGATGGATCGCTTGTCCGGAAAGAGCTCCGCCACCTCCTCGGCGATGCGTTCCACGCCGGGACCGCAGGGCACCAGCGAATCGAGGCTGCCGCATTCCACGCAGGCCTGCGGCGTGCGCTCCACATGGCCGCAATGATGGCACACGAGGGCGCGCCGGAACCGGTGCTCCACGAGCCAGGCCGAGCAGTTCGGACATTCGTAGCGATGGGCGCAGGCGCGGCAGAGGGTAAGCGGCGCGTAGCCGCGCCGGTTGAGAAAGAGCAGCGCCTGCTCTCCTCGACCCACGGTCTCCTCCACGGAAGTGACGAGCGTCGGCGAGAGCCAGCGGCCCTTCGGGATCGTCTCCCGCCGCAGGTCAATGGCGCGGATCCGAGGCATGGAGCGCCCGCCGAAGCGCTCCGGCAGCTTTACGTGCCGGTAGCGCCCGCGCTCCACGTTGACGCGGCTCTCGATGGAGGGCGTGGCCGAGGCCAGCACCACCATGGCATTTTCGATCTTGCCCCGCACCACCGCCATGTCGCGGGCATGATAATGCACGCCGTCGTCCTGCTTGTAGGCGGTCTCGTGCTCCTCGTCGACGATGATGAGCGCCAGATCCGCGTAAGGCAGGAACAGCGCCGAGCGCGCACCCGCCACCACCTTGACCTCGCCTGAGGCGATGGCCGCGTAGAGCCGCTCGCGCTTGCGGCCCGTCACCCCTGAATGCCAAGTGGCGGGCTTCACGCCGAAGCGCGCTGCGAAACGGTCAAGGAACTGCGCGGTGAGAGCAATCTCCGGCATCAGAATGAGGGCCTGCCGGCCCTGGCGCACGGCTTCGGCCACCGCCTCGAAATAGACCTCCGTCTTGCCGGAACCCGTGACGCCTTCGAGCAGGATCACGGGCGGATGCTCGCCGCGCATGGCGCCGACGATCTCGCCCGCCGCCTCGCGCTGGCCGTCGGAGAGCTCCGTGTCGCCGAAATCGGGGTTCGGCAGCCCGGCCACCGGCTCCTGGAGCAAGGCCAATGTCTCGATCACGCCCTCGTCGATCAGCCCGTCGATGACGCTGTTGCTGACGCCGGCCGCGTGCGCGAGCTCGCTCTTCAAGCGCACGATCCCGTCCTGCGCGGCTTCGATCACCTTCTGGCGCGCGGGCGTCATGCGCCTGGGCCGGTCGACGGTGAGTCTGACGCCCACGCGCACGACCTCCGTCCGGTCCGGATCCGGGAATTTCAGGCTCATGGCAAGGGCCGAGCCCTTGGGCGACAGCGTGTACCAGGAGACCCAGTCGATGAACCTGCGCATCTCGGACGACAGGTTCGGCCCCTCGAGGACGCCCGTCACCTTCTTGAAATTGGCGCCCTGCCCCTCCCGCAGGCTCCAGACGACGCCCGCCACCTCGCGGGTCGCGAGCGGCACCTGCACCACGTCGCCCTCCTCGAGCGAGAGGCCATCCGGCACGGCGTAGGAATAGGCCGTGTCCAGCGCCAGCGGGATGAGGACATCGGCGATGCGGCTTGTCATTTGAAAGGAGTTAACCTGTGGCTGCTACTCTGTCTGCCCCCTTGCATATAGCGGCAGCATGTCAAAGAGCGAAATGTCCGGCGGCGCACCTGAAGACAGCCTCGACCTCGTCCTGCCCGGCGCGGCGGATACGCGCCGGGAGATGATGGCATGGCTCAACGGGCTTGCGAAGGAACGCAGACTCTCGCCCAAGACCGTGGAGGCCTATGCCCGGGACCTGCGGCAGTTCCTGACCTTTCTGACCGAGCATCTCGGCGAGCCGCCGAGCGTCAAGGACGTTCTGGGCCTGAAGCCCCTCGACATCCGTTCCTTTCTCGCCGCGCGACGCATGAAGGCGGTGGGGAGCCGGTCCCTCATGCGTCAGCTCTCGGCGCTTCGCTCGTTCGCCCGTTATCTGGAACGGGAAGGCCACGGCACGGCCTCGGCCTTCGCGGCGATTCGCAGCCCAAAGGCCGACAGGAATCTTCCGCGCCCCCTCTCCGCCTCCTCCGCCGTGGCGGTGACGAACAAGGAGGCGCGCGCGTCCGAGGACCGCAAACCATGGATCCTGGCGCGCGATGCCGCCGTCCTTTCCCTGCTCTACGGCGCGGGCCTGCGCATATCCGAGGCGCTCGGCCTCCAGCGCCGTGACGCGCCGGTCAACGGCGTCGATTCGATCACCGTGACCGGCAAGGGCGGCAAGGTGCGCAGCGTTCCCGTGCTTCCGGCGATTCAGCGGGCGCTGGAGGAGTATCTGCACCTCTGCCCCTATGCGATCCCGCCGGAAGGTCCGCTCTTCGTCGGCGCGCGCGGCGGTCCGCTATCGCCACGCATCATTCAGCTCGCGGTGGAGGAGTTGCGTGGCGCCCTGGGCCTGCCCGACAGCGCGACGCCTCATGCCCTGCGCCATTCCTTCGCCACCCATCTTCTCGCCAGGGGCGGCGATCTGCGCGGCATCCAGGAACTGCTGGGCCACGCGTCGCTTTCGACGACGCAGCTCTATACGAAGGTGGATGCGGCACGGCTGATGGACGCCTTCAATGCCGCGCATCCCAGGGCACGGGTGAAGTAGGCTCCGGGTTCCGCGCCGGTGATGACGTGAGAGAGGGTATGGAGCGATGAGGGCAACCTACGCCGTCATGGCTACTTTCTGTCATGGCTGTCTCTGGATCTGATCCGGGGATCAGTTCCGGCCTTCGCCGGGACGGCGGGTTTACTCCGCGGGCACCACGGCCTGCGCCAGGAGCTGGCGCGCGGCGGGGCCGATATCGCCCTTGGTCCAGTGGGGACGGCAGACGGAGACATAGCGGCTCTCGCCACCGATCTCGATGACGGTGCCGGACCGCACGGGCTCCCCGTTGGGATCGAACTTCAGGATCATCGTGGCCTTGCGGCCGCAATGACAGAGCTGCTTGATCTCCTGGAAATCGTCGGCCAGCGCCATCATCGCCGCGATCGCGTCGCTGAACAACGCGCCGTAGACGTTGTTCTTGAGACCATAGGCCATCACCGGAATGCCGAGTTCGTCGACGATCCGGGCGAGTTGGCGAACCTGGTCCGCCGTCATGAACTGCACCTCGTCGATGAGGACCACAGTCACCTTCTTCTTGCCGTGCTCGGCCGCCACGATGTCGTCGACGGCGTCGTTCTTCCTCAGGACCGTCGCATCCGCTTCGATGCCGATGCGCGATCTCACCTTGCCGACGCCGAAGCGGTCGTCGATGGGGCTTGAGAACAGCAGCACGTGGCCGCCGTTCTCGATGTAGTTGTGACGAACCTGCAGGAGATGCGTCGTCTTGCCCGCGTTCATCACCGAGTAGAGGAAGTGAAGTTTGGCCATGAATCCATATCACATATGGATGGCGCGCTTCTCCACTGCGAGCGCCGCTTCCTTCACAGCTTCCGCGAGGGTCGGATGTGCATGGCAGGTGCGGGCCATGTCCTCCGACGACGCGCCGAACTCCATGGCGATGGCAGCCTCGTGGATGAGGTTGCCCGCCTCGGGGCCGATGATGTGCACGCCGAGGACCTTGTCGGTCGAGGCATCCGCCAGAATCTTCACGAAGCCGTCCGTGGTGCGGTTGACCTTCGCGCGGCCGTTCGCCGTGAAGGGGAACTTGCCGGCGTTGTAGGCGACGCCCGCGCTCTTCAGCTCTTCCTCGGTCTTGCCGACGGAAGCGACCTCCGGGAACGTGTAGACGACGCTCGGGATCACGTCGTAGTTCACGTGGCCGGCCTTGCCGGCGAGGATCTCGGCCAGCGCGACGCCCTCGTCCTCGGCCTTGTGGGCGAGCATGGGGCCCGCGATCACGTCGCCGATGGCATAGATGCCGGTGATGTTGGTCGCGAAATGCTCGTCCGTTTGAATCCGCCCGCGGCTGTCGAGCTGAACGCCCACATGTTCGAGGCCGAGTCCCTGCGTGTAGGGCACGCGGCCTACCGCCACGAGCACGACATCCGCCTCGATGGTCTCCGCGGCGCCGCCGGCGGCGGGCTCGTAGGTGAGCGTGGCGCCCTTTCCGGTCGTCTCGACGCCGGTGACCTTCGCTCCGAGCTTGAACGCGAAGCCCTGCTTGGACAGGATTCGCTGGAAGTTCTTGGCGACCTCGCCATCCATGCCGGGCAGGATGCGGTCGAGATATTCCACCACCGTGACCTCGGCGCCGAGGCGGCGCCATACGGAGCCGAGCTCCAGGCCGATGACTCCGGCGCCGATGACCACGAGGCGCCTCGGCACGCTCTCGAGTTCGAGGGCGCCGGTGGAGGACACCACCACCTTCTCGTCGATCTCGATGCCGGGCAGGCGCGTCACGTCCGAGCCGGTGGCGATGAGAATGTTCTTGGTCTCCAGGATCTGGTTGGAGCCGTCCTCCGACGTCACCTCGACCTGGCCGACGGCTGCGATGCGTCCGGTGCCTTGGAAAGCGTCGATCTTGTTCTTCTTGAGCAGAAACTCGACGCCCTTCGTGTTGCCGTCGACGCCTTCCTGCTTGAAGGACTGCATCTTCTTCAGATCGAGCGTCGGCGCGGCGACGCCGATGCCGAGATGCTCGAAGTGATCGCGCGCGTCCTCGAACATGTGCGAGGCATGGAGCAGCGCCTTCGAGGGAATGCAGCCGACGTTGAGGCAGGTGCCACCGTGGGTCTTGCGCTTTTCGACCACGGCGGTCTTGAGGCCGAGCTGCGCGGCCCGGATGGCGGCCACGTAGCCGCCCGGGCCGGTGCCGATGACGATGAGATCGTAGGACATGGGAGTCATCCCCTTGGACGTCATGCCGGGCTTGTCCCGGCCATCCACTTGTTGCGGCGGCCGCCCGGCTGAGAAGGCGTGGATGCCCGGCGTGAGGCCGGGCTTGAGCAGGTGTTTCGCTTACAGGTCGAGAACGAGGCGGGCCGGATCTTCCAGGGCTTCCTTGATCCGCACGAGGAAGGTCACGGCCTCCTTGCCGTCGACGATGCGGTGATCGTAGGAGAGCGCGAGATACATCATCGGACGCACGACCACCTGCCCGTTGCGGACCACCGGGCGCTCCTCGATGCGGTGCATCCCGAGAATGCCGGATTGAGGCGCGTTGAGGATGGGCGTCGACATGAGCGAGCCGTAGATGCCGCCGTTGGTGATGGTGAAGGTGCCACCCTGCATCTCGTCGATGCCGAGCTTGCCGTCGCGGGCGCGGCGGCCGAAATCGGCGATGGTCTTCTCGATGCCGGCGATCGAGAGCAGATCCGCGTCGCGCACCACCGGAACCACGAGACCCTTCTCGGTGCCGACCGCGATGCCGATATGATAGTAATTCTTGTAGACGAGGTCGGTGCCGTCGATCTCCGCGTTGACAGCAGGAATGTCCTTCAACGCCTGGATCACGGCCTTGGTGAAGAAGCCCATGAAGCCGAGCTTGGTGCCGTGCTTCTTCTCGAAGATGTCCTTGTACTGGCTGCGCAGCGACATGACCGCGCTCATGTCCACATCGTTGAACGTGGTGAGCATCGCGGCGGTGTTCTGCGCATCCTTGAGGCGGCGCGCGATGGTCTGGCGCAGCTTCGTCATCTTCACACGCTCCTCACGCTCGGCATCGACCGGAGCGGAGGGGGCGCGGGCGGAGACCGGCGCGGCGGGCGCGGGAGCGGCAGCGGCGCCGGTCGCGATGGCGGCCAGCATGTCGCCCTTGGTCACGCGGCCGTCCTTGCCGGTGCCGCCGACATTCGCCGGGCTCACGCCGCTCTCGGCCGCGAGCCGCGCCACGGCAGGGCCGTGATCCTTGGCGGCGCCCGGAGCCGCCGGAGCGGGGGCAGCGGGAGCCGGGGCCGGAGCGGCCTTGGGAGCCTCCGCCTTGGGGGCTGAGGCGGGAGCGGCAGCGGCCGCGCCGCCCTCGACGATGGAGCCGAGCACCGCACCGGGGGACACCGTCTCGCCGTCCTGGGCGACGATCTCTCCCAGCGTGCCGCTCGCGGGCGCATTGACCTCGAGGGTGACCTTGTCGGTTTCGAGCTCGAGAACGGGCTCGTCGGCCTTGACGGCATCGCCGGGCTTCTTGAACCAGCGGCCGATGGTGGCCTCTGAAACGGATTCGCCGAGAGTGGGTACGCGGATTTCGGTTGCCATGATCGTTCTAGTCTTTGTCTGAGCTGTTTGAGGCCCGGGGAAAGGAGTGAGAGCCTTCGCGGTCTTAGGCCGCGAAAGCCTCGTCGAGGAATGCCTGGAGCTGGGCGAGATGCTTGGACATCAGGCCGGTCGCCGTCGCGGCGGAAGCGGGGCGGCCCACATAGCGCGGACGATCCACTTTGGAACCTGCCGTCTTGAGCACCCATTCGAGATAGGGCTCCACGAAGGTCCAGGAGCCCATGTTCTTGGGCTCTTCCTGACACCACACCACGTCGGCCTTCTTGAAGCGGGAGAGCTCCGCCGCGAGCGACTTCGCCGGGAACGGATAGAGCTGCTCCACGCGAAGCAGATAGACATCGTCGATGCCCCGCTTCTCGCGCTCCTCGAGCAGGTCGTAGTAGACCTTGCCCGAGCAGATCACGACGCGCCGGATCTTGTCGTCCTTCGCCAGCTTGACGCCCTCGCGGCCTGCCTGAGCGTCGTCCTGGAGGACGCGGTGGAAGCACGTTCCTTCCGAGATGGCGGCGAGCGTGGAGGTGCAGCGCTTGTGGCGCAGCAGGCTCTTCGGCGTCATCAGGATCAGCGGCTTGCGGAAGTCGCGCTTCAGCTGGCGGCGCAGGATGTGGAAGTAGTTGGCGGGCGTGGAGCAGTAAGCCACCTGCATGTTGTCCTCGGCGCACATCTGGAGAAAGCGCTCCAGGCGGGCGGAGGAATGCTCGGGACCCTGGCCCTCATAGCCGTGCGGCAGAAGGCAGACGAGGCCCGACATGCGCAGCCACTTGCGCTCGCCCGAGGAGACGAACTGATCGAACACCACCTGGGCGCCGTTGGCGAAGTCGCCGAACTGCGCCTCCCACAGGGTCAGGGCGTTGGGTTCGGAGAGGGTATAGCCGTATTCGAAGCCCAGCACCGCCTCTTCCGAGAGCATCGAGTTGATGACCTCGTAGCGGGCCTGCTTCTCGTCGATGTGGTTGAGGTTGGTGTAGCGTTCCTCGTTCTCCTGGTCGGTAAGAACGGAGTGGCGCTGCGAGAAGGTGCCACGCTCGCAATCCTGGCCTGAGAGGCGCACCCGGTGCCCTTCCACGAGCAGCGAGCCGATGGCGAGCGCCTCGGCCATGGCCCAGTCCAAGCCTTCGCCGGTTTCCAGCATCTTCTTGCGGTTGTCGAGGAAACGCTGGATCGTGCGATGGACGTGGAAGCCCTCCGGCACCGTGGTCAGCGCCTTGCCGATTTTCTGCAGCGTCTCGGCCGACACCCCGGTCTTGCCGCGGCGCGGATCGTCCTGATCCTCGCGCACCGCCTTCAGGCCCGACCAGCGTCCGTCGAGCCAGTCGGCCTTGTTGGGCTTGTAGTTGGAGGCGATGTCGAACTCGGCGTCGAGCTTCGAGCGCCAGCTGGATTTCATCTCCTCGAGGTCGGCCTCCGTGATGACGCCCTCGGCGATGAGCTTCTTGGTGTAGATCTCGGTGATCGAGGGATGCGACCGTATCTTGCGGTACATCAGCGGCTGGGTGAAGGACGGCTCGTCGCCCTCGTTGTGGCCGAAGCGACGGTAGCAGAACATGTCGATCACGACAGGCTTCTGGAAGCGCTGGCGGTACTCGGTCGCGACCTTCGCCGCGAACACCACGGCCTCCGGATCGTCTCCGTTGACGTGGAAGATCGGCGCCTCGACCATTTTCGCCACATCGGACGGATAGGGCGAAGAGCGCGAGAAGCGCGGATCGGTGGTGAAGCCGATCTGATTGTTGATGATGAAGGAGATCCAGCCGCCGGTGCGATGACCGCGCAGGCCCGAAAGCCCGAAGCATTCAGCAACCACGCCCTGACCGGCGAAGGCTGCGTCGCCGTGGATCAGGAGCGGCATGACCGCGCCCCGGTTGTCCGGCGTGCAGCCGTGCTGATCCTGCTTGGCGCGGACTTTGCCGAGCACCACGGGATTGACGATTTCCAGATGCGAGGGGTTCGCCGTGAGCGACAGGTGGACGTTGTTGCCGTCGAAGGTGCGGTCCGACGATGCGCCGAGATGGTACTTCACGTCGCCGGAGCCCTCCACGTCGTCGGGCGCGAAGGAACCGCCCTTGAATTCGTGGAACAGCGCGCGGTGCGGCTTGCCCATCACCTGCGTTAGGACGTTGAGGCGGCCGCGATGGGCCATGCCGAGCACGATCTCCTTCACGCCGAGATTGCCACCGCGCTTGATGATCTGCTCGAGCGCCGGAATGAGCGACTCGCCGCCGTCCAGGCCGAAGCGCTTGGTGCCGGTATACTTGAGATCGAGGAACTTCTCGAAGCCCTCGGCCTCGACGAGCTTGTTGAGGATGGCGCGCTTGCCCTCCTTCGTGAAGGTGATCTCCTTGTCGGGGCCCTCGATGCGTTCCTGAATCCAGGCCTTCTCGACCGGATCGGAGATATGCATGAACTCGACGCCCATGGTCTGGCAGTAGGTGCGATCAAGGATCGCGACGATCTCGCGGATCGTGCCGAACTCGAGACCGAGCACGTTGTCGAGGAAGATTTTGCGGTCCCAATCGGCCTCGGTGAAGCCGTAGTGGGACGGGTGCAGTTCCTGATCGTTCGGACGCGGATTGATGCCCAGCGGATCCAGCTTGGCATGGAGATGGCCGCGCACACGATAGGCGCGGATCAGCATGATGGCGCGCACGGAATCGCGGGTCGCCTGCTGCACGTCGGCCTGGCTGATCTCGACGCCCTTGTCCTTCGCCTTCGCCTTGAGCTTGTCGCCGACGGCTTTCTCGACCTGGGCCCAGTTGCTGTCGAGCGCGGAAATCAGCTCGCCGTTGGCGTGAATTGGCCAGTTCGGCCTCTCCCAGGAAGGACCCTTGGCCGCCTTCTCGACAGCCTGCTTGTCGTCCTTCAGCGCGCCGAAGAACGCCTGCCACTCGGCATCCACCGAGGACGGATCCTTCTCGTACCGGGCGTGAAGCTCCTCGATATAGGACGCGTTCGCCCCATAGAGAAAAGCCGTGTTCAGGAAGTTTTCGTTGGCGTCTTGGCGTGCCATGGCAATCTACAATCCGAAAGGTGATTGGCCGCCCCGACATCGGGGCGGCCGTTTGCTTGTTATTGGCCTTTGAGAACCTCGACCAGGGTCTTGCCGAGGCGCGCCGGGGATGGCGACACGCGGATGCCCGCGGCCTCCATGGCGGCGATCTTGTCTTCCGCGCCGCCCTTGCCGCCGGAGATGATCGCGCCGGCATGGCCCATGCGGCGTCCCGGAGGAGCCGTGCGGCCCGCGATGAAGCCGACCATCGGCTTCTTGCGGCCCTTCTTGGCCTCCCGGGCGATGAACTCGGCCGCCTCTTCCTCGGCGGAGCCGCCGATCTCGCCGATCATGATGATCGACTCCGTCTTCGGGTCGGAGAGGAACATGTCGAGCATGTCGATGAACTCGGTGCCCTTCACCGGGTCGCCGCCGATACCGACGGCTGTGGTCTGGCCGAGGCCCTCGCTCGTGGTCTGGAACACCGCCTCGTAGGTGAGCGTGCCGGAGCGGGACACGATGCCGACGGAACCGGGCTTGAAGATGTTGGCCGGCATGATGCCGATCTTCGATTCACCCGCGGTGACGATGCCGGGGCAGTTCGGGCCGATGAGGCGCGACTTGGAGCCGGAGAGCGCGCGCTTCACGCGCACCATGTCCTGCACCGGGATACCTTCCGTGATGCAGACGATGAGCGGGATCTCGGCGGCGATCGCCTCGCAGATGGCGTCGGCCGCGCCCGGCGGCGGAACATAGACGACCGAAGCATCGGCGCCGGTCGCCTCGCGGGCTTCCATGACCGTGTCGAACACGGGCAGGTTCAGGTGCGTGGAACCGCCCTTGCCCGGCGAGGTGCCGCCGACCATCTTGGTGCCGTAGGCGATGGCCTGCTCGGAATGGAAGGTCCCGTTCTTGCCGGTGAAGCCCTGGCAGATGACCTTGGTGTTCTTGTCAATCAGAATGGACATCAGCTCGAAACCTTACTTTCCGCCGCGCACGGCGTTCACGATCTTCTGGGCGGCGTCGTCGAGGTCATCGGCCGGGATCACGTTGAGGCCGGATTCGCGGATGATCTTCTTGCCCTCTTCCACGTTCGTGCCCTCGAGGCGCACCACCAGCGGAACCTGCAGACCGACCGCCTTGACGGCGGCGAGAACGCCGCGGGCGATGACGTCGCACTTCATGATGCCGCCGAAGATGTTGACGAGGATGCCCTTCACGTTCGGGTCGGCGGTGATGATCTTGAAGGCCGCCGTCACCTTTTCTTCCGAGGCGCCGCCGCCCACATCGAGGAAGTTCGCCGGCTCCTCGCCGTAGAGCTTGATGATGTCGAGCGTCGCCATGGCGAGACCCGCGCCGTTGACCATGCAGCCGATGGTGCCGTCGAGGGCGATATAGGCGAGGTCGTACTTGGAGGCCTCGATCTCCTTCTCGTCCTCCTCCGTGATGTCGCGCAGCTCGACGACGTCAGGGTGACGGTAGAGCGCGTTGCCGTCGAAGGAGATCTTCGCGTCGAGGCACTTGAGGTGCCCCTCCTTCGTGACGATCAGCGGATTGATCTCGAGCATTTCCATGTCCTTCGCGGTGAAGGCCTTGTAGAGCTTCGTGACCAGATCCTCGGCCTCCTTGGCGAGCGGCCCCTTGAGACCCAGAGCCTTGGCAACCGTGCGGCCGTGATGGGGCATGACGCCGGTGGCCGGATCGACGGAGAAGGTGATGATCTTCTCGGGGGTGTCGTGTGCGACCTGCTCGATATCCATGCCGCCTTCGGTGGAGACGACGAAGGCGACCTGGCCCGTGGCCCGGTCGACGAGCATGGAGAGATAGAGCTCTCGCTCGATGTCGGAGCCGTCCTCGATGTAGAGACGGTTGACCTGCTTGCCGGCTTCGCCGGTCTGCACGGTCACGAGGGTCTTGCCGAGCATCTGCTCCGCGAAGAGCTTCACCTCGTCGACGGATTTGGCGAGGCGCACGCCGCCCTTCTCGCCGGCTTCGGGCTCCTTGAACTTGCCCTTGCCGCGGCCGCCAGCATGAATTTGGGACTTCACGACCCAGAGGGGACCGCCGAGCTTGTTGGCGGCGGCTTCCGCCTCGTCGGCGGAGAAGATGGCGACGCCATTGGAGACGGGCAGGCCGAACTCCTTCAGAATGGCTTTGCCCTGGTATTCATGGATGTTCATCTGTTTTCCTCTCCGTCATGCCCAGGAGGCGTGGCGGTTAAAGACATGACGGCCGGCCCGAAGCCGGCCATGACGTACGGCGATTAGGCGAGGGACGGATTGATCTGCTTGCAGGCGTCCACAAGGCCCTGCACGGAGGCCACCGACTTCTCGAACATGGCCTTCTCTTCCGCCGAGAACTCGACCTCGACGACGCGCTCCACGCCGTTCTCGCCGATCACGATCGGCACTCCGACGAACATGTCCTTCACGCCGTACTGGCCAGCGAGATACGCGGCGCAGGGCAGAACCCGCTTCTTGTCCTTCAGGTAGCTCTCGGCCATCGCGATGGCGGAAGCGGCCGGGGCGTAGAAGGCGGAGCCGGTCTTGAGCAGGTTGACGATCTCGCCGCCGCCTTTACGGGTGCGCTCGACCATCGCGTCGAGCTTCTCCTGCGTCGTCCAGCCCATCTTCACGAGGTCGGGCAGCGGAATTCCGGCCACGGTGGAGTAGCGCACCAGCGGTACCATGTCGTCGCCGTGGCCGCCGAGCACGAAGGCGGTCACGTCCTCGACCGACACGTTGAACTCCTCGGCCAGGAAGTGGCGGAAGCGGGCCGAGTCGAGAACGCCGGCCATGCCGACGATCTTCTCAGGCCTGACGCCGGAGAACTTCTGGAGGGCCCACACCATGGCGTCGAGCGGGTTGGTGATGCAGATGACGAAGGCGTTCGGAGCGTATTGCTTGATGCCGTTGCCGACCGCTTCCATGACCTTCAGATTGATGCCGATCAGATCGTCGCGGCTCATGCCCGGCTTGCGCGGCACACCGGCGGTCACGATGATCACGTCGGCGCCTTCAATGGCAGCGTAGTCGTTGGCGCCCTTGTACTTGGCATCGAACCCGTCGACCGGAGCGGATTCCGCGATGTCGAGACCTTTGCCCTGGGGAATTCCTTCGGCGATATCGAAGAGAACGACGTCCCCGAGTTCCTTTAAGCCGACGAGATGGGCGAGAGTTCCGCCGATCTGGCCTGCACCAATGAGCGCGATCTTTTTCCGGGCCATGGTCTGTCCTTGGATGTTGGTTAGGCTGGGGCCTTATGAAAGGTGGCGCTGTTTGACACCAGAAATGGGGATGCTTCAAGCCAGCAAAAGGTTAACCGCCAGAGGACTGAGGCGCTTGCGGTCTCCGCCGCAGCTCAGCCGCCGCGGATTGACCTTTGATTTCAGGCGGTTAGAGTTCTTCGCCTGGGGTAAATTTTCCTGTTACATTTTTGGGAAAATGTAACTTCGTCTAGACGACGCCAAGCTCCAGAGACCGGAGAACCACCCGGATCATGGCCGCCAGACGCTGGTCCAGAATGTCCTGAGGGACCTCCGCATCCAGGCGAACGGTCAGGGGATTGATGAAGCGATAGACCGCGTCGCTGATGAAGGCGAGCGCTCTTTCCCGGTCCCGGGGGTCGAACTTGCCCGTCACGATGCCCTCGTCCAGGACACGCTCGATGAGAACCCTCATCCGGGAGCGGTGCTTGCGGACGAGAGCCCTGGAGGTCTCGGTGGCGGAGCAATAGACGTCGAAGAGGTGCCGGTTCTCCTTCAGCAGCTCCCTGTGCGTGCGGGCCCAGGCCTGGATCAGGCGCTCGAGCTTGTCGTCGGCCGGATCGGGGGAATCGGCAATATCGGCGACGATGGCCTCCATTCGGCGCAGCCACTGCCCCGCCACCGCGTCGATGAGCGCCGCCTTGGACGCGAAGTAACGGTAGACGTTGGCATGGGTCATCCCGGCGGCATCGGCGATGCCGACCACCGTCACATGCCTGGGTCCGAAATGCTTGAGCTGGTCGGCGGCGATGGCGAGCAGCCGGCTGTCCGCCGGAGCGTCGGCCTCCATCATCCGCTGGACGGAGGCGCGGGGCCGCCTCATGTCTCGACCAGCCCTTCCGAACTGCCGGATTCCTCCCGCCCGTGCGGAAGGGCGAGATACTCCTCGGAACGCATCTCGATGAGCCGCGACACGGTGCGGTCGAACTCGAACGCCTCGCGGCCCGTGTCGGCATGGTAAAGCTCATGGGCCTCGGCCTCGGCGGAGGCAAGCAGCTTGACCTTGGCATCATAGAGCGCATCGACGAGCATGATGAAGCGCTTGGCCTCGTTGCGGCGCTCGAGCGACATTCTGGGAATGTTTTCGAGAATGACCGTCTCGTACTCGTCGGCAATGGCGAGGTAGTCGGCGGCTCCGAGCGGCTTGGAGCAGAGATCTTCGAAGGAGAACCGGGCGACGCCGGAGGCGGCCTGCGGCACCTCGACCGGATGCCCCTTCACGGTGAGCGTCGCCGGCCTGCCCTGCTCGCGCCCGGTCAGGCTCCTGAAGGCGCGGGTGAGCGCCGCATGGGATCGCTCGTCGGCGGGGGTGTAGAAGACCGGGCTGCCCGCAAGCTTCTCCAATCTGAAATCCGTGCGGGATTCGAGCTTCACGATGGTCATCCGCTCCTGCAGGAGCGCGATGAAGGGCAGGAAGAGAGCCCGGTTGAGGCCGCCTTCGTAAAGGTGCTGCGGCTCGACATTGGATGTGGCGACCACCACGACCCCGCGGGCGAAGAGCGCCGTGAACAGGCGCCCCAGGATCATCGCATCGGCGATGTCGGTGACGGTGAATTCGTCGAAGCAGAGAACCCAGGCCTCGGCGGCCAGCGCCTCGGCGACGGGAGCGATGGGGTCGTCGCCCTTCACAGCGCCGGTCTTCAGCTTCTGCCGGAAATCGTGGATGCGCTCGTGCACATCCGCCATGAAGGCGTGGAAATGGACCCGGCGCTTGCGCCTGACCGGCAGCGCGTCGAAGAACAGGTCCATGAGCATGGTCTTGCCGCGCCCCACGGAGCCCCAGACGTAGAGCCCCTTGGGCGGAGCCGGGTTCTTCTTGCCGAAGAGCCACCCCAGGGCGCTGGGCTTGCGGGCGAGGCGGTAATTCCCGAGGCTTTCGGCGAGCGTCTCGAGCTGCCGCAGGAGCCTCACCTGCGCGGGATCGCGCTCGATCGCGCCCGAGGACACGAGCGCATCGTAGCGGGCTGTAATGGATTGCGGCGGGTGGAAGTCGGTATCGGTCACGTGCTCACCGATACCGCTCGCCTGACGTAAGAGCAACGTGATTATCGCGCCAGCGACAGCGGTGCGCCGGACTTGGCGAGCACGCCGGAGAGCGAGGAGGAGGAGCCGCGCAGGCGCGCCGCGACGGAGCCGCCGGTCTGATAGAGATAAACCTCACCGTCGCGGTAGTCCCAGGCGTTCACCTTCGACAGGTCCTGATTGGAGCAGCCCGAGGCGGAAGCCCGGTAGAGATCGAGCGCCGGCGAACTCGACAGCTGGACGCGGCAGGTTTTGCCGGAAGCCTCCCTGACGGTCCAGTTCCCGACCATGGCCGTGCGGCTGGCGGGGGCGGCAGGCGCCGGCGCGGCGGCCGGAGGCAGCCCGGCGACGTCCGTTCCGGGAGCGGGCGCCAGTTCCGAATTCAGGGGAGCGGGCGCACCGGCCAGCGGCGGCAGGGGCTGGCCTTCGATGGGCGCGAGCGGCGCGGACTCGACGGGCCCAGACGGCACGGCCTCGATCGGAGCCGGCGACGCAGGTGCCGCGGAAGCGCCGCGCATGGACGGTCCGCCGAAGCGAGTCGAGGAACACGCGCCGAGCGCCAGCGCCGAGCAGAGCGTCACGGTCAGGATCCAGATGGGGCTCTTCATTATGGTCCTCTTGTTGCTTGGTCGCCTCACGGACGAGGCATCGGCGGTACGGTCCGGGGGATCCGGCTATCCGCCGAAGGAATCCAGTGGCCCGAAACTATGGGAACCATACTGACAAAAAAAGGCGCACGAGGCGCCTTTTCGAAGAAGTGTTGCAAAGAAGCGTCACACGGCTCGCGCCACCATCATCTTCTTTACCTCGGCGATGGCTTTGGCCGGGTTCAGGCCTTTCGGGCAGGTGTTCGCGCAGTTCATGATCGTGTGGCAACGATAGAGCCGGAACGGATCGTGCAGGTTGTCGAGGCGCTCGCCCGTGGCCTCGTCGCGGCTATCGATGAGCCAGCGATAGGCCTGGAGCAGAGCCGCCGGCCCCAGGAAGCGGTCGCCGTTCCACCAGTAGCTCGGGCAGGAGGTGGTGCAGCAGGCGCAGAGAATGCACTCGTAGAGGCCGTCCAGTTTGGAGCGCTCCTCCGGCGTCTGGCGCCACTCGGTCTCGGGCTCCGCCGTCTCCGTTTGCAGCCAGGGCTGGATGGAGGCGTGCTGGGCGAAGAAGCTGGTGAGATCGGGCACCAGATCCTTGAGCACGGGCATGTGCGGCAGCGGATAGATCTTGATCGAATCCGACTCGCAATCCTCGATGCCCAGCGTGCAGGCGAGCGTGTTCTTGCCCATGATGTTCATGGCGCAGGACCCGCAGATGCCCTCGCGGCAGGAGCGGCGGAAGGTCAGGGTCGAATCGACGTTGTTCTTGATCCAGATGAGGGCGTCGAGAACCATCGGGCCGCAATCGTCGCGGTCGATATAGTAGGTGTCGATGCGCGGATTGGCGCCGTCGTCCGGGTTCCAGCGATAGATGCGGAATTCCTGGACGTTGGTAGCGCCCGCCGGCTTCGGCCAGGCCTTGCCTTCGGTGTATTTCGAGTTCTTGGGAAGCGTGAATTGGGCCATTAGGACTTACCTTGCCTCTACTTCGTCACGCCCGGCCTCGTGCCGGACATCCGCGCCTTTGCTCCGCTGGGGCGTGGGAAGGACGTGGATGGCCGGGTCTGGCCCGGCCATGACGGGTGTTGCTAGTACACGCGAGCCTTCGGCTCGATGTACTGGATGTCGTTCGACATGGTGTAGGTGTGCACCGGGCGGTAATCGAGGGTCACCTTGTGCGAGGTGTCGTCGAGCCATGCCAGGGTGTGCTTCATCCAGTTCTTGTCGTCGCGCTCGGGGAAGTCCTCACGGGCATGCGCGCCGCGGGATTCCTCGCGGTTGGCCGCCCCTTCCATGGTGACGACCGCCTGTCCGATCAGGTTGTCGAACTCCAGCGTCTCGAGCAGGTCGGTGTTCCAGATGAGCGAGCGGTCCGTGACCTTGACGTCGGAGGCCGCGTTCCACACGTCGTGGATGAGCTTCCTGCCTTCCTCAAGAACCTCGCCGGTGCGGAACACCGCGCAGTTGTTCTGCATGGTCTTCTGCATCTGGAGACGCAGCTGCGCGGTCGGCGTCGAGCCGTTGGCATAGCGGAGCTTGTCGAGGCGCGAGAGCGCGAGCTCGTCGGCCCCCTTGGGCAGGTCCGCGTGACGGGCATTCGGCTCCAGGATCTCGGCGCAGCGCAGCCCCGCCGCGCGGCCGAACACCACGAGGTCGATGAGCGAGTTCGAGCCCAGGCGGTTCGCGCCGTGCACGGACACGCAGGCCGCTTCGCCGAGCGCCATGAGGCCCGGCACCACCGTGTCCGGGTTGCCGTTCTTGAGCGTCAGGACTTCGCCGTGATAGTTCGTGGGGATGCCGCCCATGTTGTAGTGCACGGTCGGCAGAACCGGGATCGGCTCCTTCGTCACATCCACGCCCGCGAAGATCTTCGCGCTCTCCGAGATGCCGGGCAGGCGCTCGTGCAGGATCTTCGGGTCGAGGTGGTCGAGGTGCAGGTAGATGTGGTCCTTGTTCTTGCCCACGCCGCGGCCGGCGCGGATCTCCATGGTCATGGAGCGGGAGACCACGTCGCGGGAAGCGAGGTCCTTGGCGGAGGGCGCATAGCGCTCCATGAAGCGCTCGCCTTCCGAGTTCGTGAGATAGCCGCCCTCGCCGCGCGCGCCCTCGGTGATGAGGCAGCCCGCGCCGTAGATGCCGGTGGGATGGAACTGCACGAACTCCATGTCCTGCAGCGGGAGCCCTGCGCGCAGCACCATGGCGTTGCCGTCGCCCGTGCAGGTATGGGCGGAGGTGGCCGAGAAATAGGCGCGTCCGTAGCCGCCGGTGGCGAGGATCGTCATATGGGCGCGGAAGCGGTGGATCTCGCCGGTCGACTGGTTGAGCGCCACGACGCCGATGCAGCGGCCTTCCGCATCCATCATCAGATCGAGGGCGAAATACTCGATGAAGAAGTTGGTCTGGTTCCTCACCGCCTGGCCGTAGAGCGTATGCAGGATCGCATGGCCCGTGCGATCGGCGGCGGCGCAGGTGCGCTGGGCGGTGCCCTTGCCGTATTCGGTGGTCATGCCGCCGAAGGGCCGCTGGTAGATCTTGCCTTCCGCCGTGCGGGAGAAGGGAACGCCCCAGTGCTCCAGCTCATAGACGGCGGCGGGCGCGTTGCGCACCAGATATTCGATGGCGTCCTGGTCGCCGAGCCAGTCGGATCCCTTCACCGTGTCGTACATGTGCCAGCGCCAGTCGTCCGGGCCCATGTTGCCGAGCGAGGCGGAGATGCCGCCCTGCGCCGCGACCGTGTGCGAGCGGGTGGGGAACACCTTGGTGATGCAGGCCGTGCGCAGGCCCGCCTGCGAGCAGCCGACGGTGGCGCGAAGACCCGCACCGCCCGCGCCCACGACCACAACGTCGAAGGTGTGATCGATGATGTCATAGGCCTTGCCGTTGATGGCCGGGCCGTTCGTTGCTTGAGCCATGGGAGAATTCCTTAAACCAGGATGCGGCCGAGGCTGACCTTGAGGATGGCGTAGAGGCACGCCACCGCGACGATCACCGCATAGAAGTTGTTCGCGATGAGGGCCGCGATCTTGTAGCCCTTGTCGTGGACGTAGTCCTCGATGACGATCTGCATGCCCAGCCGCATGTGGTTCGTCACCGAGATCACGGCGAGGATGAGGATGATCGCGATGAGCGGATGCGAGATGATCGCGATGGCGTCCTGATAGGAGGAGCCCGCGAGCGCCGCGACGATGATCACGAAGGCGATGATGAGCGGGACGTTGGACACCGCGGTGACCCGATGAATCCACCAATGCTCGACGCCGTGCCCGGCAGCGCCGAGGCCCTTCACGCGGGCGAGCGGGGTGCGCATGGAAACGCGGGTGTCAGCCCTGTTGTCGGCCATGGTCCGGTCTCCTTAGAAAGCGAGGAAGGCTACGACCCAGATCGCGAGGGTGAGCGCGATCGAGCCGATGAGGGTGAAACGGGCCATGTTGATGCGCTGGGCGGCTTCCATGCCATAGCCGAAATCCCAGACCAGGTGGCGCACGCCGCCAAGCATGTGGTGCATGAGGATCCAGGTGTAGCCGAACAGGATCAGGTACCCGAGGGGCGATCCGAAGAACCCTTGTGCGGTGTCGAACGCAGACGGGCCCGACGCCAGCGCCACCAGCCAAATCGCGAAGAGCACGATGCCCCCGTAAAGCGCGAGCCCTGTGATGCGGTGGGCGACGGACATCGCCATCGTCCAGCTCCACCGGTAAATCTGAAGATGTGGGGACAAGGGCCGCGGGGCCACTTTCGCCTCAGCCATAGCTTTCACTCCTGATCGGCGACGGCGTCGCCCGTAGTTTGGAATGGTTCGTATCGGAAGCGCGGGAACACCGCAATGCGCCTTCCGCCCAAGATGGTCACAAGAGGCACACTTCGTCGGCCGCGAAGAATGCCCCGGGCTCGCTTAACGTGCAATTTTTAATTATTCTTATCTCCCTTCGCGAATGACGAAGGAACCTCATGCAATTCGATCTGACCGACCTGAGCCTCTTCCGCCATGTGGTCGAGGCTGGCAGCATCACCCATGGGGCCGAGCGGGCCCATCTGGCCCTCGCGGCCGCCAGCACCCGCATCCGCAACATGGAAAAGTCCCTAGGGGCCCCTCTCCTTGTGCGCACCCGCGCCGGCGTCACCCCGACCCCTGCCGGACGGACCCTCCTCCAGCACGCCCGCACGCTCCTGGCCCAGGCCGAGAAGCTGAAGGAGGATCTCGGCACCTATACGGGAGGCCTGGCAGGCCAGATCCGGATCCTCTCCAACACCAATGCGCTGACCGAGTTCCTGCCGGAGGCTCTGGGCGCGTTCCTGGCCCAGCACCCGCAGGTCTCCATCGACCTGGAGGAGCGGCTGAGCGACGAGATCGTGGGGCTGATCGCTGAAGGCGTGGGCGATATCGGCATCGTGGCGGGCACCGTGGAGACGGGCCAGCTCGAGACCTATCCGTTCCGCAGCGATCGTTTCGTGCTCGTGGTTCCGGAGGGTCACCCCCTCACCTCCCGTCGCAGCATCGCCTTCGCCGAGGTGCTGGACCACGACTTCGTGGGCCTCGACCGGGCGAGCGCCCTTCAGCGCTTCCTGTCGAGCAAGGCGAGCCGTATCGGCAAGCCCTTGAAGCTTCGGGTGCAGCTCCGCAGCTTCGACGCCGTCTGCCGCATGGTGGAGGCCGGCGTCGGCCTCGGCATCGTGCCCGAAACCACGGCCCAGCCCGCCACGCGCACCATGGCGATCAGCAGCGTCACCCTGGACGATTCCTGGGCTGCCCGCGACCTGACACTCTGCATCCGCTCCCTCAAGGACCTGCCGCCCTCCGCCCGGATGCTGGCGGAGCATTTGCGGCGAAGGACCTGAGCCCGATCACGCCTTTGGGATTTCGTTATTCGCCTTCTGCCCTCAAAACGCCGCGGGAAGGACGAGAATCCTTTCGTTCACGGCAGCGGAAGCCTGCCAATGACACGAGGAGGAACGAATGAGAAGGGTGAGGAGCGTGTGGCCCGCCATGTGGCCCGCCATGGGCCTTCTGGCCGTAGTCCCTTTCGCCGCCCACGCACAGGGCACCGGCGCTTCCGTAGACACCACCTTCTTTGTCACCAGCGTCGGATCCGGCAAGGGTGCCGATCTCGGCGGGCTCGAAGGAGCGGACCGGCACTGCCAGTCCCTCGCGGAGGCTGCCGGCATCCGCGGAAAGACGTGGCGCGCCTATCTCTCCACCCAGGCCGCGGGCGGTTCAGCGGCCGTCAATGCCCGCGACAGGATCGGCCGCGGCCCCTGGCGGAACGCCAAGGGGGTCGTGATCGCCAGGGACGTGGCGGATCTGCACGGACCCGGCAACAACCTCAACAAGCAGACCTCCCTGACCGAGAAGGGCGCGATGGTGAAGGGCCGGGGCGACTCGCCGAACGAGCACGATATCCTGACAGGATCCCAGGCGGATGGGACGGCCTTCGCGGGGCCCGAGGATCGAACCTGCGGCAACTGGACGAAGAGCGGCACGGACGGCGCCGCGATGGTCGGGCACCACGACCGCATGGGCCTCAACGAGGAGCCGCCGGCGAAATCCTGGAACGCCTCGCACCCCACACGGGGCGGGTGCAGCCAGGATGCCCTGAAGAGCACCGGCGGGGCAGGCTTGTTCTACTGCTTTGCGGCGAACTGACGGGTGCATCGCGCGCAGAAGCGGGCCGCCGATGGTCTAAGCCGCGAAATCCACCTGCGGCATCGGGATGCCGCGGCGCAGACACGCGGCCTCCAGCGTGTTGCGCAGCAGGCAGGCGATGGTCATGGGGCCCACGCCGCCCGGTACCGGGGTGATGGCAGAGGCGATCTGAGCCGCCTCCGCGTAGGCCACGTCGCCGACCACCCTGGTCTTGTCCTGGCCGGCGGCGGGGTTCGGCACGCGGTTGATGCCGACGTCGATCACGATGGCGCCAGGCTTCACCCAATCGCCGCGCACCATCTCGGGCCGCCCGACGGCGGCCACCAGGATATCGGCCTCGCGGCAGACCCGGGGCAGGTCGCGGGTCCTCGAATGAGCCACCGTCACCGTGCAGCTCTGGGCGATCAGCAGCTGCGCCATGGGCTTGCCGACGATGTTGGAGCGGCCCACCACCACGGCGTTCAGACCGGCGAGATCGCGGCGAACCGATTGAATGAGAAGCAGGCAGCCGAGCGGGGTGCAGGAGACGAGGCCCGGCACGCCGGTCATGAGCTTGCCGGCGTTGATCGGATGGAAGCCGTCCACGTCCTTCGCCGGATCGATCGCCTCGATCACCTTCTGCGCGTCGATCTGCTTCGGCAGCGGCAGCTGGACGAGAATGCCGTCCACCGCCGGATCGGCGTTGAGCCGGGCTACCAGGGCGAGGAGCTCCGCCTCGGTGGCGGAGGCGGGCAGGACGTGCTCGAAGGAGCCCATTCCCACTTCCACGGTCTGGCGGGCCTTGTTCTTCACGTAGAGCTGGCTTGCCGGATCCTCGCCCACGATCACCACGGCCAGCCCCGGGGTCACGCCCTGACCCGAGAGGTCCGCGACCGCATTCGCGATGCGGCCCCGCAGGCCCTGCGCATAGGCCTTTCCGTCGATGATCGTAGCGGTCATGGATTCTGTCCTGTCAAAGCGGCGATGTCTCTGGCGAGGGCCTCCCCCTCGCCGGCGATCAGAATGTCTTCAGCCGGGCGGTCGGCCTGCTCGAGGCTGACGGCGGAAGCGGGCAGCCTCAACGCCTTGGCGAGCAGGCGCCTCACGGCCCCGTTGGCGATCCCGTCCTCGGCGCGACCCTTACGCGGATTTCGAGACCGTCGGGACGGATCCACCAGGGCAGGCTCAGGATTTCCTCCCTCAGAAGACGAAGGGCAGGACGTAGTAGCGGATGGCGCGGTCCACCAGCATGATCAGCAGGATCAGGATGACCGGCGAGATGTCGACCCCGCCGAGATTGGGCATGATGTTGCGGATCGGCCGCAGAGCGGGCTCGGTGACCGCATCCAGGAACTTCCAGACCGAGCGGACGAATTCACTGCGGGTGTTGACCACGTTGAAGGCGACCAGCCAGCTCAGGATCGCCGAGGCGATGATCAGGTAGGTGTAGAGCTGCAGGGCAACCAGGATGACTTCGAACAGAGCGCGCATGGGAAACCTGTCGGGATCGGGCGCTGTTCATGTAACCTTCCAAGCGGGGCTGAACAACCCGCAAGCCCCTCAAAAGAGGACCTTCTCCCCCGAAAGGCGATTCCGATGCGCTCCGTCGCCGATTGACAGACCCAAGCGAGGAGGCCTAATACTCGGCCCGCATGGTCTTACACCGGCCGGGGCTGTAGCTCAGATGGGAGAGCGCTGCAATCGCACTGCAGAGGTCAGGGGTTCGAATCCCCTCAGCTCCACCAAGCCCCAGCTAAGTTGCTAAAAAACAATAAGATCCTTGCTTTATAAGGCTTTTTCCGCCGAATTTGGTACACCGTCCTGGTACACCAACAGCGAGAAGCCATGCCCAAGCGCGATCCCCGGCTCCAGTGTCGAAATGGCCGGTGGCACATCCGAGTGAAGGTGCCGGAAGCCCTAAGGACGGCAGGCATCATCAAAAAGCGTGAATTTCGCAAGTCGCTTGGAACTGCAAATTTGGCCGAAGCACGTCGGCTCCTCCACATGGAGAGCATTCGGATTGATGCTGAGATTGCCGCAGGGTGGCGCAAATTAGAATCCACCCCAGTAGCAACTTTATCTCGTTCCGATCTCGACTACTTAGCGTTACAGTGGTTCCATGAAAGCGAGAACAAGCGAGTTATCACTTCTCCAACTGGCGAAAGCGAGCTTTCCAGAGAAGAGAGTGAACATGACCACCTTTATTGGGAAGCGGTTTTGGCCGATCCTAATCATCCCGACTGCTCCGTCACCGTCCATGGGACCGTGCAGCAGATATTTCTGAAACAAGGCATCTCCATCGATCCGGCAGCTCGTGAGTTTGCGCACCTGTTTGAGTTGATCCGGCGAGGAATGCTTGAGCAGGAGCGCCGCCGATTGCGGGCGTTCCGCCAGGATTTCTCCAGAGGGGTGGGAGATGAGCTATTTGAGCATGTGCACGGGGACCGACCGCTGCAACGGGTTGCACGAGTAACCCTGTCCGAACTTATCAATAAGCAGACGACAGAGCCCTCGCGGCTAGCGCTATCGCCAAAATCAAAAATCAAAGCCGCGGGACAAGCTCGCCTCTTCAAGGAAGTCATTGGGGCCGAGAAACTAATATCCGACATCACACGGGATGATGCAGCAGCTCTGGTTGACGTCCTTACAAAACTTCCCGCAAACGCCTCAAAGCGATTTCCCGGACTTCCAGCCCGTGACGTGGTAGACATTGCAGTTACTAAACGACTTGCGCCTATGTCGCGCATCTCTGCAAAGAGCTATTTATCAGCATTCTCCTCGCTTATGGAGTTTGCAATCAGCCGCGGCTTCAGGACAGACAACCCAGCCCAGCGTCTCTCGGTCGGCAGTGACCGCATATCTGCGAAGGATAGGCGTCACCCGTTCAATACTGAGCAGCTGAATAAGATCTTCAGTGCACCTCTGTACACAGGGTGCAAAGATGATCAGCAGGGTTACGCGAAGCGAGGTCCAAATATCATTCGCCGCGGACGCTTCTGGGTTCCTCTGATCTCACTTTTCTCCGGAATGCGAATGCAAGAAATTTGCCAGCTGGAGGTCTCAGACATTGCAATCTTGGATGGAGTAGATGTGATCATCGTTCAGGATGACGATGCAGGGGTAAAGCGGATCAAGTCGGCGGCCGGACGGCGCTACGTTCCAATTCACCCTGAGCTAAAGCAAATCGGATTTCTTGAGTACCATCGATTGATGCGGGAAGGTGGCGAGCGGCGATTGTTTCCGGAGCTGACAGCATCCGAGGCCTCTGGCTATCTCAGCGACAACTTTAGCAAATGGTTTGCGAATTTTCTGAGATCGGCAGGGGCCAAAAGGCCGAGAACATCCTTCCATAGCTTCCGACACTCATATCGAGATGCCCTTCGCGAGGCGAACATTTCGCCAGAACGAGTGCGCGCCCTAGGCGGCTGGTCTAGCGGCAGAACAGAGGATGACTACGGTTCCGGTCTCCGCGCGAGCACACTCGCGAATGAGATTGAGAAAGTACAATATCCTGGCCTAAACCTCGGACACTTACATGTTCCGTTCCCGTCGGCTAGATAGTGGATATTTAACTCGATGCAGAACTCAACAACTTCGCTCAAACGTATACTATTGGCCTCCCAGTGAACCAAAACACAGTACTTCGTCCCACGACCAGGCGCCGGGCTCGTCCTGGTATTCACCTCCTACGAGACGAGACACAGGTGATCTCGGACTATGGTCGACATGATAAGATCGAATTGGTTCTTCATGGAGCCGTGACTTATGACGACCTCGACGATCTGAACACCGTTATAAATAGCTCCCACAACAAGTTGCGAGAGAGGCCCAAAGTCTTCACCGCGCCACGCCGCAGTGGGCGATCTCTATGGCAGGAGATTGCGAGGAACACCTGGCTATTCGCGGGGAAACTGCGTTACCATGGTCAAATTGACCAGGGTGCGCGCTCCGTTCGATTAGAGCTAAGTATAAACCCCACTCGATTTGCCGCATATGCTCAGCGTTTTGATCCAAGCAGCGTAGCAGATCTAAGAGAAATCGAACTTTCTGATCTGCTCCACCGCGACCCGCAACGCCGAGCGTCGCTCGAAGCAGCATCGCTCGCGCAATGGGATAATTGGATCCCGTCCACTCCTTGGATCAGTTCCGTAACTAAGGAGTGGCAGCAGCTTCTCGCTCTATACATTGAAGCCGTCTCCCGATTTGTCACCGAAGATTTCAACACACGTGCGGCGATTACATGCCCGAACAATCCTCCTAAGCTCCGGCTCCAAGACCTGAACACGCACGTTCCGTCCCTGCAGCATGCTGAGGTCCATTGGGAGTTGAGCGCTAGTGACGCCCGCCTCTCTTATGCCGCTCTAGAACGCGCCTTGAGAGCGACTGCACATAATTTTTCTGTGCAGGAACAAATCAATCTTAGCGAAGGACGAGATGATGCTGCGCGGTGGATCTCGATTAAGATGCGTAAGGGAGTGAGATTTACTGTTTATGCGAAGCTCGACGGCCGAATTCGGCTAGAGGTGACCTACAAAGGCCCACCATCAATTGGGGATATAGTTCAATCGGATCTTCGATTTCGCAGCAATACCCCGCTTGTTGAACGCCTTGAGCGCCTACGGATCGATGGGGCAAGATGTATCAATCGTCTGCTTGGCGAACTACCGAGCATAGCCATGGTGAAAGCGGCAGATGATATGGTCGAACTCTCCCGGGCACTCGAGGTGATCGCTAGAACAGCTCAGGGGAATGTAACTTTAATCCGTGAAACGCTATCGCAACTGACTTTTGATGGGAGCATAACCGCTCGGCGTAATACTAGCCTCTGCCGCCTTGCTGAGGATCTTACAAAGCTGGGTGTCATGCAACGGGTTGCACCAATTGAGCGAAACCTATCCCGACGATTTGTTCTGATATCTTCTCTTGCGACAACGTTCGCGCGGTTTCGAGACAGATGCACTAACCATCCGGAAGGTGTTGTAAGCGTTAGCGAAGGATAGTGCCTGAGGTGAATTGGGTGAACTCCCGGACCTCAACAGTATCTATCATCATACATAGCATTAGGGGCAGCAGAGCAAATGACTGAGGTTGAGGTAGTAACCCATCTGAGCGTACGCACGGTGGGGGACGCGGACCGGTTGATGGAGCAGGTACGGCTCTCAGCCACCCGCGCCCACGATTGGATTGCGGCCCAGAAAGGCGATCCGCTCAACCTGCTGCGCCGGATGAAATTTGAGCCTATCGGTTTTCACCCTATTGAGCACCGCCCTCTCAACCTAATTGAACAGATAAACCAGACCTGGACCTATGCAGTTGCCATCGCGGCTGCGCGCCAGCTGCTCGTATTACACCCAAATGCCGGCGGCTTCCATCTTGCACCTGGCGCCCATGCCTCTCTTGATCTTGACATCATGAGTGAGGTCGAAGGCTTGGTTGGCGCCGAGACGTTTGCAGCAGTGACCCCACGCAACAATGGCAAGCTGGCGGGCGACCTCGCAAAGCTCGCTGCCCGACCCGAGCTCCACCGTTATGTGTTCTTCATGTCGCCCCTGTTTCCGGGGAACGAGCGCTGGCCGCAGTTCGAGAAGAATGGCATTCAGGTCTGGTCCGTCGATATCTAACCTTCTTACCATCTACGAACTGCTTCAGCGCATATTAGATTGAGCACAGCGACCATGAGGCAACCGAAGATCGCGCACTCTATCGAGCACTTCAACCACTCCTGAACTGCTCATCCTCGTTTTCTGCCGCTCCAAATTGCATCTATCTCCGCGTAATCCTGCTCAGCAGGTAGCGGCCTAGCCTTCGGCGGGTTCAACGAGTGTGCAACGTAGCTCGCTCCCAGAAGAACCGATCCTATGAGCGCAAGTGTCCCAGCCGTCATGTGGAGCATGCTGCGCTGGGCTAACAAGTTCAAATTCGCGATGCTTCCAAGCCCGCCACTGACCTCCAATGTGGTGTGTGCGATGGGAAAGAAAAAAGCAGCCGCCATGCCAAGTAGGCCAGCAACTAAGAACAGGTAGCCAAGCAGCTTCATAAACCCTTCCTCGGACGTCAGCGGCTCAAGATAGAACCTGAGAACAATACTGCCAAGCTAGGCCATTTAGCTTAGATCAGTATGCGTCCCCTCTAGGACCAAGCTTGACAGTACCGCGGCATTTGTTACATTTACGGCAACCCACGTTGGCATAAATGTAATGCGCTCGGTGCAACAGGTTGCACCGCAGGAGAGGACATGGCGAGCGGCAAATTCGTGGCCTATTTCCGTGTCAGCACCGTTCGTCAGGGCCAAAGCGGCCTCGGCTTAGAGGCGCAACAGGAAGCTGTGCGGACTTACCTGAGCAGGAATGATGGGAGTCTGGTGGCTGAGGTGATTGAGATTGAAAGCGGAAAGCGCTCGGACCGCCCGAAGCTTACCGAGGCTCTGCGTCTATGCCGTTTACATGGAGCCACCCTTATCATCGCCAAACTCGACCGGCTCGCTCGCAACGTTGCGTTCATTTCAAACCTAATGGATAGCGGCGTCGATTTCGTTGCTGTGGACTTCCCACAGGCCAACCGCCTTACGGTCCATATCCTAGCGGCTGTTGCGGAACACGAACGGGAGATGATAGCGGTTCGCACGAAGGCAGCACTCAAGGCAGCTAAAGCTCGCGGGACTAAGCTCGGAGGAGACCGTGGCAACTTCGCTACGGTCCGAGCTAAAGGCCCTCCTATGAGTATTGCAGTACGCTCGGCTAGAGCAGACAAGCGAGCTGCTGATCTAGTTCCCATAATCCGAGAGCTTCAGGCCGCTGGAGCTTCGCTCCGCACTGTTGCAGCTACATTAACCGAACGTGGTATCCAGACCCCTCGTAGAGGCGGGAGCTGGAGCGCTGCGCAAGTCGCACGAGTACTAGCGCGGCCCGGACAAAACACCAACAACGCAAGCTAACCTAAATCTCGAAGGAAACACGAACATGGATATTACCCCAAGTCGCATTTTCAATGGCTTCACAAGTAGCCGCCGGGTCGAGCATGGCGCAGAAATAACATTTATAGATGCACCCCAACCCTGGAGAGACGGGGATATGGTTGTGGTCGAGTTTCCGTCTAATGAGCAGACGAACCTTATTGTGACTGAGCATGAGGGAGCATTGCGCTTTAGCTGGCGCTATCGGGACAGCGCATACTATCTTATTGACCTTGATAAAGTGGATGACAGAACTTTTCGGGTGCGTTTGCAGCCTCAGCACATCGAAATCCAAGAGTGGGATGATGAGCGCGATGCGAATGCATCCTGAGCCGTCCGTGACTTATCCTCCCCGAATGGGTTGAAATCGATCGCACAGCATGTGTCATGCCACACCGGAACCGCGTCAACCCATTCGGCGAGTTTGAAGAAAGCCCAGCTCGAGGCCTGCTCATGGGTAATCGGGGTATTTTGCATGACGAGACAGGGCGACTGGGGCAAGCGCGCTGGAGACACCAGCACTGGATCATATGCCAGCTGCATTACAGAAAGCGCCGTCGTACCATTTTTGCTCCTGATCAATACAGTGAGCTATTCTTCCTCGACGAAGCAACGGCGCTGGCCGCCGGGCATCGGCCCTGTGCCGAGTGCCGACGTTCAGCTTATCAGCGGTTCAAGCAAGCGTGGATAGAAGGCAATGGGCTCGCGCAAGAGGGGCCATTGCCATCGAAAGCCATTGACGTCGCGCTGCATCGGTCAAGGGTTGACCAAGAGCGTCGATGCACAACAGCATCAGCTCTTCCCGATGGAGCTATGATCGCCCTTCCTGATACTCCGAATATTCCTTGGTTAATCTGGCGGGGCGCGCGGTACCGCTGGTCTCATGAGGGTTACCAGGAGCGAAAGCCCATCTCTGGGACTGAGATTGCGATGATTTTAACACCCTCACCTACTGTGCAGACCCTTGCTGCGGGGTATACACCGCTCACTCACCCATCTGCCGATACATGCAACACATCATGAAGCCCCCTCCCCACCCACACTCGAATAGTGCTACTAAGTAGGCTCTGGCCAACGGTTGTGGCGCTCCGGTAGTTTTCCGCCGCGCCAAATCACGCGGTGTAAAAAATAGACGGAATTAAAATGCAGCGCCGCCCAACGACACAGGATATCTCTTGGCTCCTTGATCTTGATCGCAACAAGCAGCTGGATCTCAACCCGCCCTACCAACGAAAGAGTGTTTGGACGCCAAGTGATCAAAAATTCTTCCTGGACACGATCTTCCGGAACTATCCAAGTCCCGCAATATTCTTACATAAGACGATTGATGAGAGCGGCAAGACAACTTATCACGTCGTAGATGGTAAACAGCGGACACAGACCATACTCGAATTCGTCAACGACAGAATTCGGATCGGCAGCGACTTTGGTGATATTCGATTAGACGGGAAGAAATGGTCTGACCTGACCTCGGAGCCAGACCTGCGTCGTCAGTTTTGGAACTATCAGCTAACGGTCGAGCTCATCGATTTCGATGAAATTAGTCTTGTGAACCAAGTTTTTGATCGGCTCAATCGCAATGCTAGACGCCTCACGAACCAAGAGCTCCGTCACGCGAAATTCGGCGGCTGGTTCGCTCAAGAAGCAGAGCGCGAGGCAATCCAAGATGAATGGCGTGAATTAGGCGTTGTAACAGCCGCTCGATCCAAGCGAATGGCGGATGTGCAGTTCATCTCGGAGCTTATGCTTGTTGTGATCGAAAACCGAATGCACGGTTTTGATCAAGATGCGCTTGACGCTGCATATGCTCAGTACGACTCACTTTCTGAGCTTGAAGCCGAATTCGACCTTGAGGACTTCACGGCACGTTTCGAGCGTGCGCGGCGCTATCTAAGTGACATGGCCCGAGTCGATGCGAACGTAGCTAGGTTCTCCCGAGCACTTGGAAATGTCTACTCACTCTGGAGTCTTGTCGTCCTCGAAACAAATCTCCCAGAACCAGCGGTTCTCGCAGATAGGTACACGGCGTTCATGCGGAAGGTTGAGACCCTTTCTGCACAAGATAACATTGTAGACTTCATGCAGGGCGCGTCCGAGGAATATGCAGATGCACTCCGCTATCTTAACGCGCTGCGCGGTGCGAATACGGATTTGACGCCACGGACCGAGCGTTTTGAGGCCCTTCGGCGGGCACTTCTCAATCAACAATGAAGATCCCTGCATCCCTCCGAGCAATCTACGCAGAGCGTAGGCCTATTTACGCTCGTCTAAAAGCAGAGGTCGACCAACGCGTTATCGGCTGGCGAGACCCACGTTGGCACTATGAGAGCCGTGTCAAAGGTGAAGAGAGTTTCGCTTTGAAAATCGAAACTGGACGTGTGCCAGTCCCCGGTGAGTTAGAGGATTTCTTCGCTGCAACTCTGGTTGTGCCTAACCTCCTGGCATTGAGCCAGGCAGAGGATCTGGTGTGCCAACAGTTTGAGCTCCGCTCTCGGCGCCCTAAGAATAGGGACATAACTCATAAAACCCCCGACAGCTTTCCATTTGATGATTTACGGCTCTATGTGGCTGTGCGGTCAGATACGCGCTACCCAGAGACAGGTATTGAAGGGATCACCTTCGAGGTTCAAATCAAGACCTTTCTGCAGCATGCTTGGTCTATTGCAACCCACGACCTCATATATAAGAGCGAAGGGGTCGAATGGCCGACTGACCGCATTGCCTACCAAGTCAAGGCTATGCTCGAGCATGCTGAAGTTTCGATTGCGGAGGCAGTTCCTCTTGCAAAGAACAGCGTGTTGTCAAAGACCACGTTGGACATCCTTCGTATAAAGAAGTTCGCTACAATTATCCGCCAATTCTGGGGCGATGCTGCTCCCAAAGACATGCGAAGATTGGCTCTTAATATTGCTGAATTATGTAAGCTCATCGAGCTTCCACCGAAAAAGCTGGAGCAGCATCTGAGAGAGTATGTAAAACAGCGTGGGGGAGAGCCGCCCTCGAACTTGTCGCCATATCTTGGCATAATCGAATGCCTCCTTATCCACGAGACTGAGCGTATGAGAGCTTTTCTGGCCCAGCCGCCGGATCGCGAGAACCCACGCCGTGTCTTGGTGACAAGTGAGATAGATCTTCCCGCCGGTCTCGACCTGGACACGCTTCCTCGAGCGATCCTCGTTAAAGATCTAGGAATCTAGGGCTACCTGTGAACTGAAGCCTTCATGGCAAATTTCCTTGGGACAGGACAAAGGCATAGGTAGCCACCCGCGCAGGTAAAGCTAAATTGCATGGATGAACCAGCTCAACCAACGTGCTTTCATTGATAGCGGCATTCAACTGCCCAGCAACCTCGCCGACCAAGTTGGGGCGGAGTATGCTGCGGCAGTGACCGCTGACCATCGCAAGAACCATGGGTTGTACTTAACTCCACCTGCGGTAGCGCGATTCATGGGCGCTTTAATCGGCGACCATGGAGAGACCATCAAGATCCTCGATCCAGCCGCAGGAGCTGGGATCCTCCTTTGTGCTGCCGTTGAGGCGCTTGTGTCTTCTGGGCGACCGCGTCAAATCGCGATTACAGCTTACGAAGTTGACCCTGCTCTTGCCAGCAAGCTGCAAACTATCCTGGCAGCATTGGAACACTGGGCCGCTGAGCAGGAAGTTCAACTCACATTTAACGTGCATGTATCCGACTTCATACTTGCAAATGCCGATAGGCTTGAGCAGCTCGGAGGGCTCTTCACCGCTAAGACGGAGGATTCCTATGACGTTGTCATTTCTAATCCTCCCTACTTCAAACTTAGTAAGGCAGATCCCCGAGCTCAGGCAGCGTTAAGCGTAGTGCATGGCCAACCCAATATCTATGGGCTGTTTATGGCGATTGGAGCAACGCTGCTCAAACCAGGCGGCGACTTCGTGTTCATCACACCTCGAAGCTTTGCCTCTGGTCCTTACTTTCGTGCATTTCGCGAACGTTTTTTTGCCGTGATCCGCCCGGATTTGATGCACGTCTTCGGTTCACGCCGCGATGCATTCTCACGTGATGAGGTATTGCAAGAAAATGTTATCTTACATGGATTAAGGGAAGACAATTGGACTACAGGCAAGGTTCACATCAGCACCAGCGCTGGAGTTGCCGATCTCGAAAGCCGTGAGACACGCACTGTCGCCATGACCGAGGTCTTGGACCTCACCTCAAAGGACCGGGTCCTGCGGATGCCGGCGACCCAGACTGATGAGAACATCATGCGCCTAGTCGATGCGTGGCCGGGCTCACTTCAAGCTTATAAGTGGAAGATATCGACTGGACCTGTTGTCCCATTCCGAGCTCGAGAGGTTCAGAGTATGGAGGGTGGGCCAGAATACCTACCGCTGCTCTGGATGAACCATGTCCACCCAATGCGGGTCACTTGGCCAATTTCTCGACGGAAGCCTGAGTACATCCACAATACATCAACATCTCAGCGGATCCTTGTGCCAAACGCAAACTATGTTCTGTTGCGTCGCTTCTCCGCAAAGGAAGAAAAGCGCCGGCTAGTGGCAGCGCCATACCTCGCCCGCGATTTTGACTGTTCTATGGTCGGCATTGAGAACCATCTTAACTACATCCATAAACCAGGTGGCTCGCTCACGGAGGATGAGGCCCTTGGGATTGCCGCTCTACTGAACTCCAGCCTTCTTGATACTTGGTTTCGAGCGGTGAACGGCAATACTCAAGTCTCGGCGACAGAGATCCGATCTATGCCGCTGCCTGCACTTGATGTGATCGTGCGAATTGGCCAACAAGCACAAACCTTAAATGATCTTGACGGGATTGATACCCTTGTTGCGAAGGAGGTACGAGTTCGTGGCTAGTGTTGAAGAGGCGCAAGAGATTCTGCGCACTCTTGGGCTCCCACCTGCCCAGCAGAACCAAATGTCCGGCTACACGCTCCTTGCGCTCTGTGTGCTGGGGCCTAACGATCCTTGGGTCAGTGCTACGCGTACGGCACGAACTGTCACTAAAGGTGTGATGGATTATGTGCGCGATACGTTCGCCAAGGAGTACGCTCCTAACACTCGCGAGACCTTCCGGCGCCAGGTGCTGCATCAATTCGTTCAAGCCCGCATTGCGGACTATAATCCATTCGAGCCGAACCTACCAACGAACTCGCCCCGAGCACACTATGCGCTGACTGAGGATGCCCTGGCAGTCATCCGTACATACGGCACGAGCGAATGGGCGAAGGCCTCCGCACACTTTGTTGCGTCAGTCGGGGCTCTTGCGGAGATCTATGCCAAGAAGCGAAACATGGAGCGGATCCCCGTGCGCCTGCCTGATGGAAAGGAGCTGCGCCTCTCTCCCGGCAAGCACAACCAGGTCCAGCGAGCCATTGTGGAAGATTTCGCTCCGCGCTTTGCTCCGGGATCTCAAGTGCTGTATCTGGGTGACACCGAGAACAAAGACCTGCACCGAGACGACTCAGGCTTTGCAAGCCTCGGGGTTACACTAACTGAACACGACAAGCTGCCGGATGTCGTCCTCTACGATAGGAACCGCAATTGGCTATTCCTAATTGAGGCAGTCACATCGCATGGACCAGTCTCGCCGAAGCGCGTCTTCGAGATAGAGAAAATGTTGTCTAAGTGTCCCGCAGGCCCTGTCTATGTCAGCGCATTCCCAAATTTTGCTGAGTTCAAACGCTGGATAGCGGAGATTGCTTGGGAGACGGAAGTCTGGATCGCTGAGATGCCGGATCACATGATCCACTACAACGGCGACCGCTTCCTTGGGCCGCGGTCTTGATGGAGTAGTTTTACTGGGACACCATCAACCTGAGACGTGCAACAAGTTGCACCGTTGCTATTCATTCTCCTCGCGCGCCGGAGATAATGCTCGCATTGTGAGGACACCAATCCGCTCCGGGAAATCGATTTCTCTCGGATCACCAACCTCTCCATTGGTGGGCAGGTGGAAGGCGACATCAGCCAGCCAGGCTATAAAGCGCTGAACGCCCGCTCGCTGATCGAGTGCCAAACTCCACGCCTCAATGTCGGCTCGTTCCTCCGGGCTAAGTTGGTCCAGCGTCACTCCACTCGCAAGGCGCATTAGCGTCTGTTCGCGCGCTTGCAGTGACAGCCCAGCGACGTTGCCAGCAGCTACGGCCGCAGTCCTAACGAGCTCCTCGCGATCCAACGATCCGAGCGTTCTTAGATTATCGAGCAGCCCATCGCGCTCTGAGCCGCCCAGGACGCCGAACGCGATAAGCACAGGGCCGGCTACAGCCAAATAATCCTGCTCAGCGGTTTTAGCCACTACTGGACCTAGCGAGTGAAGCCTCTGGTTGGCCACACGATCCAAGAGCCCCCAGGCCGCAGCCTGCGCACGGGGGCGGTACTCGGATGCCCCTTGTAACCCAGGGCTCCCAAGGGCAGCGATCAAGGTCGTAACGATGCGCTCGTCTTCTTGCTCGGAGAGTGCGGATAACGCGGCGCATTCAACGAGAGGATCGGCCGAGGTGGTCTCTGCTGCCCGCAGCAGGGCGTCTACCGCTCTGGTCGGCAGCTCGCCATAGGCACCTAAAGCATTAGCTGCAGCGCGAGCCACGCTGAACTTCGACCAAGACGAATTGGGTGAAGATGCGAAATGGCTGCTGAAGTTGCGTTGATCCTCCAGCAGCTTAATCAAGGTGTCGATCGCCTCAGGCCATCGGTGCTCTTTCATTAAGTTAGCCCAGGCAAGCCGGACGTCGGCGCTGTGGTCTTCAGCAGCAACAAGCAATTCAGTGCGGTCACCCGGATCCGCATTGGCCACCAGAGCACGAAGCGCTTTCCGGCGTACAGAATACCGCTTATGTGTGAGCGCCCCACGCAACATCGCTGGGACAGAGGCGTCGTCTTTGATCAGCACCGCGAGTACCGCAGCCTCTCCATCGTTTGCATCACCGGTTGCGAGCAGGCGCTGTACTATTGCTGCTACTTCCAGACCTGTGGCTGCTGCCAGACAAACGAGTGGGCCCGCGACGTCGGTAGAGACGGTCGTTAGGATCGAACCAAGAAGGGTCCGTCCAGAAGGCGACAGAGCTGATGCGGCGCCCGCGATCTCATCTCCAGCTAGCACCGCCAAGAGCGCGCGTGCGACCTCGCACTCAGCTTCGGTAAAAGTACTCGCCAACTGCTCGGCGCGAGCGCGGCGCGCGGCGCGCCCGAGATCGCCATTGGGATCACTATCCAGCTTGGCACTCATTACATCGTGCACGAGCTCGAACCGGCGTTCGGGGGGAACCCGAGCGGCGACTGCGATCAGCTGCGGGGTGGGATCAGCGCTAGTGCCACTATTCAGCGCCGCGATCTCGATCAGCAGGCGCCGCGTTCCAGCGTCTTCCAGGTCGGGACGGGCCAGCTCGTCCTCCAAGATGTCGCTAAGCTCCGGGTTCCAGTGCTGCTGCACCGCCCACCAAGCGTGTCCTCTAGTCCACGCGTCCGAGGCCTCCAGAAGCAGCCGAAGTTCAGCCACGTCTGGTGTACGATGGCTGTGACCGATCAGATTGGACAGGGCGTAGGCCAGCAGACGTCGGGTTGGATGCTGGGCCATCCAAGCAACCCCTTCCCGCACCCGCCTGAGCTGCACTACTGCCTTCATCCCCTCTCGAGCATTGTGATACTGCTCGCTCGGCTCATCGATAGCTTGATCGGCGATATCAGCATCAACAGCATGTTCCTCCGCCTCATAGATATCGTGTGCGAAGTTCTGCATCCAGGTGTCGGCTTCAGCTTCCGAACGCGCGAAGCGGGCGATCGCGCGCTCATAGTCAGGCGCTTCACCAGCCAAGGCGCCGGCAACGATGGACTTGATGTTCCCATTGGGGCCACTGGGCCCAGCGATGATGTCGAGTGCGTCCCAGAAGGCAGAGTGCAGATCAGGAGCGAGATCGCCCAATAGGGATACGAGGCCCGGGTCGAAGTCTCGTTGCGTGAACGGCAGCACCTCGCGAATGAACCGCTCTATAAGTGGCTTCGTTCGGGTATCCTCCCGGAGAGCTGCGATATCCTCTGCGCTTAATGTCGGCGGATACCAGCGATCTAGAAACACAATCCTCTCCGTCGCCGGCTCACCTTCGATAAGCACACGGGCAAGGCGGCTAGGCAGGTGCTCAGCCGAGCCGTAGCGTGCGAGATCCTGCAACGCTCGTTCGAAATCGAAGTGCTGACCGGCTCCCGACACTACGGCCTCAAGATGGGCGTCGATACAAGCTTGCGTCCTAGGCGTAAGCGTAAGTTCAATGCCCTCGAGCTTTGCGACTACGCGCAGGATCGCCAGTCCAGTTTCAACGCCCCAGTCACCTCCTGCGGCAGCATCCCAGCCAGCGAGCACGTCGACGACAGTTGAGAGGACGCTTTCAGCATCCCGCGCTCGGCGCATGAAAGTCATACGAAGCCCATCTTCCACCCGTGGGTGGTAGAAAGCGAGTGCAGCGCCGTCCTGACGGATATTGCGGCCTGCGACGAGGAAGTCGAGCAAACCCTCAACGTCTGGCCGCAGTGATGGGTCAACCGAGCGGAGGCGGCGGACAAGCTTCGGGAACACCTCGCGCGCAACTGCACCACGGGCGCTCAGCAAAGCCCAGATGATGGCTGCGCTCGTTGCACCATCGTCACCCCAGGGCGTTATCTGCTCGGCAATGACTCTGGAGATTGCACCGATCTGCGAGTCCGCAATGATCTCATCGACCTTACGCGGACTCCTGGCGTCCTCACGGCTTAGGGCCACGAGAAACCGGTTCACTTCGTAGGGGCGGGTTAGAGCCTTCAGCGCTCGGTCACGATACCTGCGGGCGAGCGTTTGAGCGTGACCTGACAAGTCGCCGGCGATCCCGTCGTAGATCTTGGCCAGGCGCTCTGGTCCGTAGTCCTCGATCTCGATCGTGACAAGATAGGGCTGGAGGTCCTTCACCAGTTCGGGACCGGCACTCCGCAGAACGTCCGACCGCGACGTGATGAGAAACTTCCGACCGGGCCCGGCGCTATCGAGGAGCTTAGGCAGCTCCCCACTCCACCGATCCGCGCCCGGCGTTAACCGGTTGCCTCCCCACGGATCACGCAGGTGAAATAGTATCGGGTCCGACCGCGTGAGGTAGTGGCGGACATAACCGGGACCATTTTCCTCGCCCACGATATCGAAAGGCGGGTCAGCTCGGCGTAGGTCCAGTTCGAGGATATCTGCAGTGAGTGTCTTCCCCGTCCCCGATGGACCCGAGATCACGACAGCATGTGCATCATCTAGCCGCCGTTTGATCTCGTCAAATGAACGTGGTCGGACGTAATGGTCCATGGCCCGCGTCGGCGCCACGGAGCCACCATGACGGACCAGCACTTCCAGTAGCTCAGCATATGTCCAGCGTCCTGCCGCATGCCCGCGGATACGCTTGCGAACCTCGTCACGCAGATCACTGACGCAGGCCCTATGTTTTGATGATGGGATATGTCCGTGACGGGAAAGCAGATTGCCAATCCGCGCCTCGAGCACCTCTAGGGTGACCCCAGTGCAGAGCAAAATCCGCGGTGCGAGCGAGGCCTGTGCAACAGCATCGTATCCTTCGCGCGCATACGGGGGTAGCTCATCGACCTCCGGAAAATCGAATAGGTGCTGTCCTTCGTGTGCCCGGAGAGCATCAGCCGAAGCTTCATTTGTAACAAAGACATAACGCCGCCGCGGCTCGCCCTCGAGCATCGCTAGCGGGCGCGTCCGCTTACTCCCCGTTCCGCTCTCCTCGTCCGTCTGCTTTCCTAACAGCACGTCAGCGATGGCGGGGCTCGTCCATGGCGCGCCCGACCGCGTTTTGGCCTGGAGGACGAGGTCAAAGCTTTCACCTTGGGTCGTGAGGCCAAGCAACGCGGTTGCAGGGTCCCGCACGGCCGCCTCCAAATCCTCATCCGATCGAGGCTCTATAGACACGTACTCGGTCGCGTTCTTCGCCAGCATTAGCTCGAGAGCGACCCAAATCGTTACATCGATCTGGTACTCGTATCCCGCATAGCCGGGATTGCCAGGCCGGCGCCTGGATCGCGCTGGTGCGCCGCCGGCCGTTGCTGTGCGGCGCTTCTTACGAGGCTCGGTGTCCGGCTTTGCCTTACGCCTATCCGCCACGGCCGGTCACCTTTAGGATCATATGTACGAACGCGAACATGCGGATGAACAGGTAATCGATCTGCTCAGAGGATGTTAGGGCTTCCTGGCTCATCTCGGAATGTCGGATCCTGAACGTGTTGCCGATTGCCGTGAGTGCGGTTGCCTCCTTGCCCAGCTCGTCGCGAAACTTCGATCCGGGGGCTGCGACCCGATTTAGGAGTGTGTCAGCCTGCACCCGCTTGCTCGGGCCTGGTTCAAGCGTCTTCAGTCGTTCGAACGCGTCCCAGAGCTTCTCTAGTGCGTCCTGCCGGTCCTCGAGCTTTGGTGAGATAATCCGTCGACGCGCCACCTCCAGCAGCCGGTCTGCTTCGGCATCGCCTGTATAGAAACGTGCCCAGCCGAGCGCCTCGGCGACAGGCTGCGGCAGCAGGCGACGCGCCTGCCCCTCCGAAGTGAGCTCGTACGCCACACCGTTGCGCGCAAAGAGCAGGTTCACGTCCGCGACGAACCGCGCGAGGCCTGCCGCTCGGTCCCAGCTCAGGTGATAGTGGCGAAAAAAGGGGTGATAGCCGCCCTGGATAGGCTCGCCGACCGCAGCAGCACAAAACTCCAACAAATCAAGGATAATCGGTGTGGCAGGCGGGGTTACGGCCGAGAGTGGCCACTCGACCCAGGGCACTTCCGCAGCCAGCACTCGGCGAAACATCTGCTGATCGCACCCGCATGGGTTATTGCCATCGGGACACTGTTCGGGGAAGCGCTGGCCGAACGATCCATCGCTGATCCGGATTTGGATTAAGCTATAGAGACCGCCCCACAATCGCTCGTCAATGACGTCAATGGTTTGTGGGCGCGCTCCATACTCGCGATCGGTGAAATAGCTGGACATTTAACCTGTCTTAGGAGTTCAGTCGTTTTAGCGTGACCTTAGACTATCGTGTGGGCATTTGCACGATCGTAAGCGGTCCTCAGTGCACTGCTCTCGTGCAAAGTCTGTAGGCCCATTGTGAGACCTAAAGTCAGACCGGCCTTGGCAAACGGTTCAAGTTAAGAATTTCGCCACAGGTCCGCTTCAATCTGTCGAGCAGACATTCAGAAATTGTTGATATCTGTAGCGGTTGACAGGGCAGTCACAAGCTCGGCCATTTGGTACACCAACGCGGTACACTAGAGACCAGACGAAGTGAGGCAACTTATTGAAAAACTTATCTTTTCTAAGATAAGGTTCCCTTCCCCTCAGCTCCACCAAGTCCTCATTCGTCCGAAGTCTAACAAGACAATCCATGGTTTGCGCGCCATGGTTTGCGCGGACGCCTGAATCCGCGCCATCCCCCGGAAGCTTGCCCGGCCTGAAGAGCACTTGAGTCTCCCGCCGGGGGCGCTTGCAGGATCGGCGGCCGCTTCCTTCCCGACAGGCGACCCTGTGCCCCCAGCGCGAACAACCCCGGCTACAGGATGGATTGGTCCCATCCGCCATAGTGCTCCCGGCTGCGGGCCCCACGCGGCAGGCTGAGTCCAGCCAGGGCAAGTCCCGCGGAGAGATCGGCGATCAAGGCGATGGGGGTGCCGCCATCGAGCAGGAACGGTGAGGCTGCGACCCAGAGCCCGAGCGGCACGTTCAGAAGCCGCACCGTCCGCGCCACCTCGGCCCAGGCCGTGACGGCGATGACAATGGCAACGCAGCCTGCGGTGTGATCGCTGAAATACAGAGGCGGCTCGACGCCAAGGAGCAGGCGTGTGCAGAGCAGGTAAGCCCCGATCAACGTGCAGCCGACCAGTGTCCAGGGATAGGTGGCGCCACCCCTGAAGAAGTCCTTGAGGATCTGGCTCACCGGCATGGCGAGGCCCTGCACGGGATCGCGCTTCTCCGCGAGCACCGGCCCGCCGAAGATCAGGCTGCGCCAGACGGAGCGGCCGACCCTCCGGCTCCGCCACAGATACTGCACCGTCGCGAACACCTCGTCGACCGAATACGGGATCAGCAGCACCGTGATCGCCGCCTGCAGGAGGCAGAGAGTGCAGAGCGCGCCGATGATTGTGGGCTGAATGATGATGAAGCCGACGCTGACCGCTCCGAGCGGCACGATGAGCAGCCCGAACAGCAGCACCAGCCAGGGCATCGTGCGCCAGCGCCGCTGATCGCCGATGATGCCGGTCAGGATGTCGAGGATGTAGGTGACCGCTCCCAGACCGGCATCGGCGATGGGAAAGCCTTTCGATATGCTCGACGTGACGACCGCCTCGGTGCCGTTTCGGCCTCCGCCGCGACCGGAGAAGAACGGATCCCAAAGGCCGTCGATGTGCCCGAGCTGGAAGGCGCCGAGATAGCGTGAGACGAACAGGCCGGTAAAGGCCAGCGCCACGATGGGCACGCGCTGCACGTAGGACGAGGGTGAGTAGGACCAGCCGAGGGGCACGTCCGCAGGCGAGGCCAGGGCCTCGCGGCTGAGGCCGGCCTGTGGCGGCACCATGACCGCAAACACGATCACGAGCGTGCCGATCAGCGTATCGACCGCATAGGCCGCGGCACTCGTCGTCCAGAACACCAGCGGAGCGAACAGCAGCCAGACGCCCACCAGGGCAACGACCCATGGCACCCAGGAGCGGGGTCGGGCGAGGGCGAGGCACGACAGGCCGATCACCGCAATCCCGCTCGCCATCTCGCTCCAGGCCAGCCTTGCGTTGCGCAGTTCAGGCGGCGGGAGCTCGTGCCCGGCAGCGGGGGGCACCGGCACCGGGCCGACCGGGTCGAAGAGCCCGTAGGCGAACGGGCCCGCCAGCAGCCACAGGCCCAGGGCGATGTTGGCGAGATGCGCCCACAACGTGGCCGCGTGCTCCTGCGCAAGGGCCGTGTCGACAGCCTGCATCGCGGGATGGTCGGAAGGCGGCTGCCGCGCGACCACTTCCTGCAGCTCCTCCTGCGCGCCCGCGACCACGGCCGGATTGAGCTTGTTGTCCTGGTACCAGTCCGTCGGATCGGCCTTGAGGGCTGTGATCATGGCGGGCAGCGTTGCCAGCAGAGAGCGGCGTGGCGACCAGCCCAGAAGCGTGCGGGCGCGGCCGATGTCGAGCTCATAGTGATCGTCGGCGATCTCGACCATCCAGGGCCGGATGAAGGGATCGTGCGCCAGCACCTCCTCCTGCACCCAGGCCCCGGCCTCGACCAGGGGCTTGGGCAGCGCCACCACCGGCCAAGGCTCGCCATGCACGAGTTCGCCGATGCGCCGCTGCAGGGTTCTGTAGCTGGGCGTCTCGGTCTCCCCGAGGAGGAACGTGACCTCGGCCGGCAGATCCCCGCGCCGGTTCACCACGCGCTCGACCGCATCGACGAGATCGTCGAGATGCAGCGAAGGCTGGCCGTGGGACGGGTCACCGGCGAACAGGTAGCTGGTGGGCTGACGCTCGTAGATGCGGGCGATCTGCTGGGCCAGGAAGGCCGAGCGGCAGCGCTCGTCATAGACCCCGGCCGGCCGCAGGATCACGGCCGGAATCGGGCCGCGTTCGGCCAGGACCAGCCGTTCCGTCTCGACCTTCGACTGCGGGTAGGCCCATTTGGGTTCGAGCGGCCAATCCTCGGTGATCGGCCGTCCCGGCTGGGTGGGAGCGTGAACGAGCATCGTGCTGGCGAACACGAATTGCTCGACCCGGTCGAATCCACGCTGCAGGCCCTGCAGGAGGCGACGGGTGCCCTCCACCGTCACGCTCCGGTACTTGGGATCCGCCTCACCGGAGAGGTCGTAATACGCCGCCAGGTGGATCACCGAAGTCAGATGAGCACCGAACCGGCGGCGGATCTCCGACAGGGCATCGCGCACATGGTCGTCGGAGGTCAGGTCGACCGGAACCGTATCGACCCCCTCTACGGGTTTCTTCGGCTGGACGGTATCGAGCCCGACGACCCGGTGGCGCCGCGCCAGGCGTGCAGCCATGGCCTGCCCCAGGAAACCGCTCGATCCGGTGACCAGGACGAGAGAACGCGGCATCAGGCCCTCCTTGCGACAGCCCGACGGGAACCCTCACTCGGCGGTGTCATCGTGGGCGCAGGTCTGCTCCAGATAGGCTGCAAGATCATAGCCCCCGAGGAGTTCCCCGGGCCGGATCGTCCGGTCGACCTCCATGGTGACGCTCTGTCCCCCGCCGAGCGTCAACATGCTCTGCCTGATGCAGGTCCAGGATCCGTCGACGTTTCTTCGGAACGCGTCGCAAAGGTCTGGCGTCATGGCTCTCCTCCCGCAAGGTCGAGGGCCCTCGTCGCCGCGGCTGCAGGCCCGTTCACAATCTTCTTGGTGGACGACGGCCCGCGGTCAAGAGTGCCCAGGATCTTGCGCTGCCGAAGGCTTACCCGCAGCGAAGGCCGGTCACGGTGTCGGCGCGGTCCACTTCGACGTTCAGCCGGGTGGAATCCAGGTCCATCGTGTAGGCACCCCCGGGCTCGATCTTGCGGATTTCGCGGGCGCCCGCTGCGCGGCGGGCCCTTTCCGCAAGCTCCGGAGAGTATGGCTGCCCGACCACTGAGTGAGCCCTGCTCGCGGTGCATGCCTGTTGGACCGGAGCGGTGGCGGGTTGGGCAAGCCCGGGGATGGAGGCAATCGTGAACAGCCCAGACGTAACGAGAGCCGGTATACCGCGGCTGAGGCACGGAGTTCGATCGCTGTGGAATCGCACGGCCGCCTCCGTCGGGCCTATCGGGATCACCAAGATGAACGGCGAATGCGGCCAATTCGAGAAACGGGCCATTGTCCAGTCCTTCACGTGCCCCCGTCAACCCGAGAGTCTTGATCCCGATGACGGGGCGCCTTCAGGCATCCTTGACCGTCTCTCTGCCCTCGTCGGATCCACACGAGCCCCCTCGAGTCCGTTTCACGGCGGCCCGGGAGAAATTGCCGCACAAGCCGATTGCGGATCTCGGCGACGGTTGCCAGCATCAGGGCGCTGCCCGCTGTCAGGCCCACAAATTCGGGGAAGATATGGACAAGGGGATTTTCGTCGGGGATTTCACCGACGAGGGTATGATGAAGCTGGTGAGCCATGGCAGCCGCCATGCCCAGGAAAGCCCCCAGGCAGGCCGCGCTGGTCCTGCTCCAATGCCTTTTGGGAGCATGCTTCATCGAATCCGGCCGCCTTAAGCGACGGGGTGCCAGCCATCATCCGACGAAGGATGATCGCAGCCCCCACGGGCCTCAGTACCGATAGCTCGACCGATAGCCGCCACGGCACTTGACCTCTTCCTTGTACTCGCCGCTCTTCTCCAGCTTGCGTTCGTATTTGCAGCGGCCGTCGTCATATTCCTGCTTGAAAGCCTGGCGCTCACGGCGGGGACGCTCACGGCCATAGCCGGCCCCCGGGCCAGGGTCGTCGTAGCCGCGCTCGTAACCGCCCCGCCAGCGGCCCTTGCCGCTTTCATCCTTCCAGGGATCGGCGGCGGCGCTGCCCGCCCACCCGGCCGGGATCAGGCTCAATGCGGCAATCCATCCAGGCTTCTTCCCAAGAATTTTCATGAGGCAGCTCCTGACGCTCTCGATGAGCGAACGTGGCGGATCCGGAGAGATTGCCCTATCGGGGCCCGCCTGAACCTGACCCGAACGGCAATCCGCCTCTCACGTCCGATGCTCGAGCCATGTCCTGGGCAGCGGCGGCCGGGCTCTCGATCTGGCACGCTTGGCCCGGGCACAAGGCGGCCCGCCCGGCGCAACGCAAATCGCCGATCCGGGTTGTACAGGCGTAGCAGTAGAAAGCCGCGGATCGTGACGACACCCACCCCAGCTTCGGATGAGCCTTCCGGACCCAAGCCGCAGAGGGATATCCTGTCGTTGGCGGAGCCTGCGCCGCGCCCCGCCCCGTCCCGCCTCGAACGATGGAAGGCTCGGGTGGCGCCGTCGGGACTGAAGGCCGCCATGGAAGGCAGGCGGCTCGCCGGGACGGTCGCGGCCCGGAGCCGCCTCGCCGCTGCGGCGAGCACCCGCCTGGCTCGGGCCGCGGCAGGCCGCACGGCGGCGGCACTCGGGCCGCTGCGCGGACCGATCATTCAGGGCGCGAAGCGTACCGGCAGGGGCGTGCGCCGCGTCCTGTCCCGCATCCGGCTGCGTCACCTCCTCATCGTCACCGGCAGCTTCGCCGTCCTGCTGGCCCTGATCGTCGGCTACAGCATCGCCACCCTGCCGCTGGACGGGGGCCTGCAGGTCGACCCGACCCCGAGCGCCCTCGTCGTCGAGGCGGACAACGGCGAGACCTTCGCCACCCGCGGCGTCTTCAAGGGCGCCAAGGTCACGGCGGCGGACGTGCCGGTGCATCTCGCCCAGGCCGTCGTGGCCATCGAGGACCGCCGCTTCTACGGCCATCTCGGCGTCGATCCCTGGGGCATCCTGCGGGCGGCCTGGCGCAACTGGCAGGCCGGCGGCACCCGGGAGGGCGGCAGCACCATCACCCAGCAGCTGGCGCGCCTGATGTTCCTGTCGCCCGACCAGAACCTGCGACGCAAGATCCAGGAAGCAATCATCGCCCTCTGGCTGGAGAGCCAGCTCAGCAAGGAGGAGATCCTGCTGCGCTACCTGAACACGGCCTATTTCGGCGCCGGCGCTTACGGCGTCGATGCGGCGGCCCAGCGCTACTTTGCCAAGCCCACGAAGGAGCTGTCGCTCTCCGAGGCCGCCATGCTCGCCGGTCTCGTCCGTGCTCCCTCCCAGCTCGCCCCGACCCGCAATCTCGGAGGGGCGAAGGAGCGGGCCGACACCGTCCTCCAGGCCATGGTGGAGACCGGGGCGATCACGGCCGAGCAGGCGGAGGCGGCTCGGGACGAGCCGATCAACCTGCGCACGCCCCCAGAGACCCCGCCCGGCACCAACTACTTCGTCGATACCATGGCCGCCGACGTGCGCCGTCTGCTCGGCGGATCCCCGGGCGACCTGACCCTGCGCACCACCCTCGATCTGGAATTGCAGCGGCTGGCGGAAGGCATCATCGAACGCCGGCTCGACGCCGAGGGGCGGCAGAAGAACGTCTCGCAGGCGGCCCTGGTCGCGCTTTCGCCCGATGGGGCCATCCGGGCCCTCGTCGGCGGGCGCGACTACGAGGCGAGCCAGTTCAACCGCGCCACTCAGGCGCGGCGGCAGGCCGGATCCCTGTTCAAGCTGTTCGTGTATCTCGCCGCCCTGCAGAAGGGCTACGATCCCCGGTCCGTCGTGGTCGACCGCCCGACCCAGATCGGCGACTGGGAGCCGCAGAACGCGAACGGCCGTTTCCGCGGACCGGTGAGCCTTCGCAACGCCTTCGCGCAATCCATCAACACCGTCGCGGCCCAACTGGCTGATGAGGTCGGCATCCCGGCGGTGATCGAAACCGCCAAGCGCCTGGGCGTACATTCCGAGTTGCCTGCGGTGCCGAGCCTGGCGCTCGGGTCCGCCGAGGTGACCCTGCTGGAGATGACCCGCGCCTATGCGGCGGTGGCCACCGGCAACCTGTCTCTTGAACCCTACACGATCCGCTCGATCCAGGGTTCAACCCAGCAGGCCCTGTTCACTCGCCCGGGCAGCGCTCCCCGGAACGAGGGCTTTGGCGAGAGCCGGGCGGCGATGCTCGACCTCCTTCAAGCGGTGGTGCGGGAGGGGACAGGCAAGGCGGCGCGTCTTCCGAACGTGCCGGCGGGCGGCAAGACCGGCACCACGCAAGAGTACCGCGACGCCTGGTTCATCGGCTTCACGCCGGATCTGATCGTCGGCGTCTGGGTCGGCAACGATGACAACGCGCCGACGAACAAGGTGGTGGGCGGCGACCTGCCGGCGGAGATCTGGCGCGACTTCATCAGCCGGGCCGCTCCGCTGCTCGCCAGGGGCAAGCCTCGGACGCCGACGGAGCAGGTGGCGCCTGCCGATCCAGGCGACGCGGCCCCGGCCGCCTCGGGCGCCGCCATCCTGCGCGGGGTCCCGGAGGTCGTGGACACGGGAACCTTGGCCATCCGCGGCACCATGGTCCGCCTGGAGGGCATTCAGGGCGAGCGGGGGAACATGGCCCGGCAACTCGCCCGGTTCCTGCGGCGGCGGGAGATTGTCTGCGCCCCGGGCGCTACGCCGGGCATGCAGCGCTGCCGGATCGGCAGGCATGATCTCTCGGCGATCATCCTGGCCGCCGGCGGCGGGCGGGCGACGCCGGATGCATCCGAGGAGCTGCTGGCCGCCGAGGATCAGGCCCGCTCAGCCCGCCTGGGGGTGTGGCGGAGGCGCCGCTGAGGCGAAGAGCAATGTCGCCTCAGCAAGGAGCAGGGCGGCAAGACCACTCACGTCATCCGATCCGACAGCGTCGTTCCAAGTGCAGAGATGCGCGAGCCGGAACCGGCCCGGAGGCGGCCCGACCCTTGCGCCTGCGCGATACTGCGCCGCGTGTCATCGCCCGGGAACCTTAGGCACCGTCCTCGAATTAACCTCGGTTAAAAAAATCAAAACCTGGTCCCCTGCGGACCGAACTCAAGGGACAAGCGCCCTCAAAGGTCAGTAACACGTCACCGCCAGATGAATGGGTCGGCGGGCGTACAAGATTGCCCGCCAGACGTGAGTCCCGCGTAACGTATTCAGTTCAGTCGACATATCAGTGTCACGGCATGTGGTCCAAGCTGCGGAGCCTGGGACCGTTTCTTTGATGATTTTTGCGAGGAACAATGATGAACGGACGGTTCAGCCAAACCCCACCCGACAAGGCGAACGAGCTCTTCGACAAGCTCCTCGCGGCGTCCGACAACGCGATCAAAACCCGTGAGCGACTGTTCGCGGACCTGAAGGAGGAGCTGGAACTGCTGGCCACCTTGCAGGAGGAACACCTCTTTCCTGTGCTGAGACGGCACGGGATGGACGATCTCCTGCGGGAGGCCATCAGCGACAATCAGGAAACGGCCGCGCTCCTGTCCGAACTGGACCGCATGCCCAAGAACGGTGCGGAGTTCATCGGCCGGGTGTCAGAGCTGCGGAGGGTGTTTCAGCAGCACATTCGCGACGACAGGAAGGAACTGCTTCCCGCGGTGCTCAAAGTCCTGAGCGACGAGGAAGCCAACGCCATAGTCGAAACGGTGGAAGATGAAATGGCAAGCATCGACGAGATGAAGCGCGCCGACAGCCGACAAGCCCGTGAGCAAGGTGAAGCCGTGCAGCGGGTGACCGGGGACGTGGCCGACACGCTGCAGGCTGGCGTGAAGAGCGCCCAGACCATGGTTCAAGCCCTGCAGGAGGTAGTCCAGACCGGCTTCGGCACGTTCTCGGAGCTCACTCGCCGCTCGACGGGTCAAGGCTTTCAGGCGGCGGGTCGATCCGACGGGGTCGCCCTGGGGCTGAGCGAGGAGGCGGCACACAACCTCCGGGCTGTGGCCCAGTCCGGCACCGCCTTGGCCCGCGGCCTGCAGGAAGTCTCGCGCGAAGTGGTCGACCGCAGCCAGAAGCGCCTGCAGCGTAACCTCGACGGCCTGCAGTCGCTCGCCCGTTGCCGCTCGGTGACCGATCTCATCGAGGTGCAAAGCTCGCTCCTGCGCGACAACCTGGAGCTGACGGTCGAGAACAGCCGGCGCATCGCCGAGCTCACGATCCAGATGGCCGAGGACGCCACCCGCACCGTATCCGTGCAGGCAGAGAAGACCGCCGAGCGGGTCCGCGGCGCAGCCTAGCCATCGTGTAAGACAGTGGGGCCGGTTTTGCGCTTCGAACGATGCGCTCTTGGAAGAGTGGAGCTTCGGGCCCAAAAGCGGGTCCGATGCTCTAAATGCCGGGTGGCGGCGCTCCTTCAACCATGAGACAGGACGGTTCCCGGCCGCTGCTCCTGGTGGAGTCAGGATGCCGAATGGAACAGATTGAAGCCGTTGGCCCCCGAGGAGGTCTGCGCCGCGTGGACGTCAAAACCTGACGGCGTCCCAATGTCGAGCGAACGATCGTACTCCCGGTCCTCCGCAGAGACGAAGCTCGGTGACATTCCTCACGCTGTTCTGATTGACCCACGCTCGTAGCAACGCATGCGGCAGGAGTGTGGATCATAGACGAGGAGGGTCTCCGTCGGAGGCCAGACCCGGAACGGCCCTGACCGCAATGCGTTGATCTTGAAAATGATTTCTCATCAGGAGCAATGCCATGGATCAAGATCGCATCGAAGGTAGCGCCAAAACGCTCGGCGGACGTGTGAAGGAATTCTTCGGGCGCATGTTCGGTGACACGAAGCTGCGCAGCGAAGGCAAGATGGATCAGGCCGAAGGCAAGATCCAGAACACGGCCGGTGGATTGAAGGACAGTCTGCGCGACGACGGCCGGCGCAATCCATGAGTGACACGGCGTGGGCGCCTGCTGGTGAGCCTGGTCGGGACGTCGGCAGCGGCCGGACGGGCGGCACTCGGGTGGAACAACGCCGCCTGTGCCGCTTGCCCCGGAGAAGCAGGCCGCGATCAAGCCGACATGCGGCGGGAGAAGCCGCCTGAGGTGGAGACTGGCGGCCCCTTGAGGTCGTGCCGGAGAGCGTAGGGCCGTGAGGCCTTCCGTAGGACAGCATGGGCGAAGTGCCGGAAACCACGAGCTACAAATTCCTGCTCACCGGCAAGACCATGGCCGCGGTCGACCTGGAAAACCGTAAGGTAATCCAGGTCGTTCAAAACTGACGAACGGATTGTCCGGCAACTCGGCTCCGTCTGCCGCGCAGGCCTGCTGCTCCCGGGCCGGGCGAGCAAGCCCGCGGACCATCGTTGTGTGATCCATGCGAAGTGAACCTGCAGGATTGTGATCGGCAGCTTACGGGTCCCGCATGATCCACTCGGCAGGTCGGTCCCCGATCGATCGTCGCTCACAGGCCAACCGCCTCCGCAATGGTGTGGGGCTGCGCCCTCGTCCAGATTCCTCGGCCTTCCGAAGCTGCGGCATCGAGCCCTGGCACATGGAGGGCGGCTTGGAGGGCGGCTTGGAGCGCGGCTTGCCGGAATGCCGGAACCACCAGACGCGACACCGGCAGGAACTCCTCAGCCCATGCCCGAGCCACTGCGCTGATCGAGCACGTACAGCAGGACGAGCCCGGCGACGTAGAGCACGATGGCGGCCAGCGAGTCGTAGCCCATACGGGCGACGGTCCTGTCCCTGCGCTCTAGAAGGCCGACGACGAAGACACCGGTCAGAGCCAGGCCGACAAGGGCCGCGACGGACTCGAAGGCGCCCGCCTGAGCGAGGACAGGGCCTCCGGGATAGGCGAGATCAGCCAAGAAGATGAGAGCGATGTTGAACAGGTTGGTGCCGAAGATGTCGCCAACCGCCATCTCGTAGCGACGGATCCGGACCGCCGCGATGATGGAGCTCAGTTCCGGCAGCGACGTCGCAAAGCCCACCAGCACAAGGCCGACGAGGCTTGCGCCCAGCCCGGTCTGCTTCGCGATGGCGTCGCCCGTCTGGGAGAGCAGGAAGCCGGCGCCGAGGATCACGACCCCGACGATGATCGTCTTGATGACGAGCGTGCGCAGGGACTGTTTTTGCCCCTGGCTCTCATTCTGTTCATCGTCGCCTGGCACATCGCCTGTGTCCGGCTCATCGTCGATGGCCGTCCACACGTGCCGGCGCTCGTAGCCTGAGGACAGCCACAGGGACGCAAAGCACAGAACGATCAGGACCGTCGAGCCCAACCCCACACCGGCAACGGGGACATCGCGCGCCAGGACGACCGCGGCAACGGCGGCCATGAGCATCATGCCGAGCGTGCCCTGCAGGAGGGTCGCCGGCTTGCCGATCACCGATGTGAGGGCATTGCGGCCCAATACGGCGTCAGCAATCGCCAGAAGCAGGATGTTGATCGATGCGCTGCCGAGGAGATTATTGACGGCAAGCGGCGCATTGCCGGTCCAGGACGCCGTGGTGACGGTGGCGATCTCCGGCAGGGACGTGATCCCGCCCAGCAGCAGCATGCCCGTGAAGGCCTGCCCGATGCCGGTCCGGCCCGCAATCCCGTCGACATAGAGGGCCAGGCGGCTGCCGGCCAGCCAGACGATGACGGCACTCGCGGCAAAGATCCCGCCGTTGAGCCAGATCGAGAGATTGTCGAAGGCCAAAGTATCCTCTCCGTTCGGAGCGATGCTCCGCCTGCGAAGCCTCTCCGGTTGCAACACGCGAGGACGACGGCGACGTCTGCTGAGGAGAGCCGATACTGCTGAAGGCTGGGCCCGCTCGGGCGAAGAACAGCCGGCAAACCTGCAGGAACTGTTCTTGATCCTCGCACTTAACCACCGGATACCGCATGCGTTCCAGCGGACCGCGTCTGGCTGGCAGCTTTGGCACGCTCATGAAGGGTTGGTTTTCCGGCTCGCCGGAACACCGCATTGCGCCGGAACCCTGGCCTCGCACCCGGGTTCCCTTGGGGAGCGCGCGACCATCGGTTGCGTGCAGAGCAACCCATCTGCCCAAAGGCGGGCGGGTCGGAGCATTCGAACGCAAGCAGCCCTGAGAATGCCGGGGAGACGCCCATGACCGACACAACCGTAACGAAAGTGAGCAGCGCCCACTCTCCCAAGGGCGACCAGGGCGAGGTCTACCTCGCCTCGGGCAAGCGCGTTTCCATGCGGCTTTGGCGCGACGAGGAGCCGACGCAGGACAAACCCTCGCACAAGCACGGGTATGAGGTCGTCGGCTACGTGATCGCAGGACGGGCCGAGTTGGAGATCGAGGGGCAGACGATCCGGCTGGAGCCCGGGGACTCCTGGATGGTTCCGGCTGGGGCCGAACACACCTACCGGATCCTGGAGACCTTCACCGCCGTCGAGGCCACGGCTCCGCCGGCCCAAGTGCACGGCCGTGAGCAGACCTGAGCCAAACGGCTGGAGCCATGAGGAACCCGGTGGCCGCGCTTCCCGGACGCCATGATTCCTGCTGGGTTGCAACAGCCCCGAAGGCAAGCTTTCCCGCGCTTGGCTGGCGCGCAGGACTGCGATGTTCTATGCCGAGGCCCATCGCGTCGCCGTCGAACGGATCCGCACCTGGATCGAGACGCCGGCATCGCCTGCGACTACGAGCGCAAGGCGGCCTAAGCCTATACGTGTGACCCGCACCGGATGGATGAGATCCGTCAGGAGACCGAGGCGGCCCGGATCCCGGACCCCGAGGCGCAGGCTCTCGACCGCCCCCTGCCCTTCCCGACGGCCGGGGCTCTCTGCTTCCATGACCAGGCCCCGTTCAATCCGGCCCGTTATCTGATGGCTCTCGCCAAAGCGGTCGAGGCTCGGGGCAGCCGGATCTTTGAGCAGAGCCGGGCCACGTCATTCGACCAGGACGATCGATGGCGTGTCGGGACCAGGCATGGGACGATCAGGGCAGCCTGGGTGGTCACCGCCACCAGCATGACGGTGAAGAGCCCTGTTGGTGATGCCAACCGCACACAGCCCCGCAGCCATGTGGCCATGGCATTGCGCCTTGAGGACCCCGGCGCCGTCGATGGCATGTTCATCGGCATCGACGACCCAACGCACTCAATCCGGACAGGCCGGGATGAGGATGGGCCTTTGCTGATCACGTTGGGCCCCGCTTCAACATGGGCCAGGATGGTGATGTCGTCCGGCCTTCCGTGGGCTGGAGCACTGGACCCGGACGAACTTTCCCCTCCGGGAGGCGGATCATGGTCCCGCGCGTGAGCGGCTGCCGCCGAAGTCGATCTGCCGGTCTGCTCAAGGGCGGCCATTCTCGGCCGAACCTCGTGATGTGGATAGCGGTTGCCCCGGTAGACAGCGAACGTTGCCTACGTGCCCCTTTCTCTGCCGAACGAGCCCCGAGCCGTCGCCGGCCGGCGACGTTCCCCCCGGACCTCGCCTCAGAAATTCCTGTCGCACTCACGATACCTCAGCCTACGGCCTGACCCGTGCAGCGGAGAGATCAGGCAGACGGCGTGGTCTTGTAGTAAGCGTCGACCCTCGCGCCGTACTCGTCATCCGTGAAGGGATCCTCGCCGGCGCCATAGCGTGGAGCTTCAGCCAGCCGGTCCTTGTTGACATCCACCACATAGCCGCCCAGCCGAGTGTCATAGGTCAGCGCCCGCCAAGGCAGCGGATGGTAGTTCTCGCCGATCCCGAGAAAGCCGCCGAAGCTCATCACCACATAGGCGACCTGGCCCGAAATCTTGTCGACCATGAAATTGTACACGGTGCCGAGCTGCTCCCCTGCCCGGTTGAACACCGGGGTGCCCTCGACCTTGCTGGAGGCGATCAGACGCCGGGTCTCGTCAAGGGCGACGCCCTCGCCCGAAGGATCGAGCTCCAAAGAGCCCGGCTCGCGGATCTGTCTTTCGTCGGGCAGTTTCGTCGGCATGACAGCGTCCTCCCGGAATTGAACGTCGTGATCGTGAAGGCTGTTCCCGCTTGGCTCAGGATCCGCCGCGACATGCCGGGTGGATGCGTGGCCCTGTCACCGGCATGGAGGAAGACTTGCGCAGCCGCACAGCCGACCTTGGTGCCTCATGACGGATGGTCTGCTGGAGCCTTGCAAAATCCTCCTGAGCTTTCGCCCGCGGACGCGGGCCGCATCGTGGCCAATACGGCCCGCCGCTCCTTCGAAAGCCGCCGGTCACGCGCGGATGGGTTCGTGGACCGCCACTTCTCGCTGGCGGGCTCGGCCGCCGTCCACCGCCGGGCGGTTGGCTGGGATATCAGGCGGTTGGCTGGGATATGCTGAAGGCGCCCGCGAACATCGCGCTGGCGGCGCCACAGCTCGCTACGAAGATTGCCGCGGTCGGAGAAGGCCATCGGCGTCGAGAGAGCCTCGGCGTACCTGAACTCGCGCAATCTGATGTTCGAGACGGCAGTCGGCCGCGAGATCGAGTGGCTGATCATCACGGACCTGCTCGAACTGCCCGTCCGGCAGAGGAGCGGGAATCGGAGACGGAGCGCGAGGAGATCGGCTTTGTCGCCCGCCATCCCTACGCAGCGCGGTTGCTGGATCTGCTCGACCTGCTCGGCAGCGCCTACCGACTCGCGAAGGAATGAGGAGTTCGTCGAGCGACCTTCCCCTGTCCCGCTGGGCGGTGTCGCGAACAGCCCGCGGAGCACGCCCGGACGTGGCCTGTCCACAGGTGAGCCGGTCTTCCAGATATGCTATTGTTCGGCTGCGCGTTCCGCTGAGTCCTTGAGACGATCCTGGATATGGAAGGAGACGACCATGGCCCACCGCGAGCAGCATGGAAACCGAGAGGCGAAGAAGCCGAAGAAGGAGAAACCCAAAGGAGGCGGGCAAGCTCAGTCCTCCAAATGGGCCGTGAGCGAGATCGTCGAGGCGCGGACGGACACCAAGCATTAGGCTCAGCCACCAGGGGCCTTCCGCCCAATCAGCAACCGGACATGCCAGGCCGTGACGGCCCGGGTGTTCGTGACCAACCTGGGGAAGCGGCAAACGCGGCCGTTGGACCATGGATTCCGTGAGCCGCTCTTTGCGATAACCGTTTCCCAGGTGAAGCTCTGCCGCGTCTCGAGGCAAAGGCGGGAACAGACCATCTCACCCCGAAGAGTCAAGCCGAAGAGTCAAGCCAGGTACAGAAGGCCGCCATTCTCGTCTGTGAGACCCGCATTTTAACCAGCCGTTTACCATGTTTTTACATCCTCTCCCCTGATGAGAATTGGAGTTGCGATGGCTGGAGATCACCAGAAGTCTGGAAATGGCCGACTTGGCAAGGCCGCCCAGGTCCGGATCGGCCGCAGACTGCGCCTGGTTTACCGACCGATCATTGGCGCACCAATCCCGGACGACTGCATCGACCTGCTCCTTGCCCTGCGGCGGAAAGAGCGCGAGCAAGCTCGCTCCGCATGAGGCCCTGTGGGAGCTTAGGGGCTTGGAGCATCGGACGCGAAAAGTGGACTTGCCCTTTCGGGAGCCCCTCCGATGCTTCTTCCTTGGACGGGAGCACCCTTCAACGCGCTCCCTCGTGCCCGTTGGATGCGCCAGCGCGAGGCCAGGTCTTCGGCGCTCCTGAGATCGAGAGCGCGCAGCCCGGCCGACAGGATTGCTTCAGCGCGACTGCCCGCTGAAGCATGGCGCAAGGGACAGCAACGAGCCGGTACGGAAACGCAGCGTCCACTGCCTTAGGAGGCAGACCGCGTCTCCGCCGGGATCGTAACGAACAGCCGATCGAAGTCGGGCGGGGCATGCTGCAGCCCATCCGCATCCGTGATGAGAACGTCTTTCATCCCTTCCAGGGTCAGAGCGCGGGCCTTCTCCGCCGCGGCGGCTGCGGTCTCGCAGGTGACCGCCACAGCTCCCTGCTCCCCATTTCCGGTTACAACGAAGAACATGCCGCCTCCCTTTGCTGCGCGTAACAATACTCTCTCAAGTTCATGACAAGCTGTGCCGACGCTGTCGTGGGCCGCGCTGGTTCGGACTTCAGCCTGTTGCCCCTCGAATTCATCGTCGCGGTCACTGGCGCGCCTGCGACCTGCTCGACATGCGGGGTTCGCGATCTTAACGGGAAGGATTCCCGAGAGTCCCGGAGCAAGAGTCCCGGAGCAAGAGTCCCAGCGCCTCTGCATCCCGCCACAATCGCTTGGAGCGGCCATGTCACGCCGATGTCTCGCGAACACTCTCAAAATAGTCGGCAAGTATTGCAATGCAATGCTCAAACTGAGTACGCAAAAGCATATTCGAGCCAGATCAATTCTGAACAAACGTTCATATACAAGTGCCACGCTTAAAGTTATCCGCGGCTTTTGTGCTTGGGAATCAAGCGCTTCATCCCATGATATCAGCGAGAACACTTACCACAATGACAGCCCGTTTACCGTCTATAGGGAACACCGCCCCGGGAAGAATGTTTGTCCGCTAGCGCGGGCTCACGGGAGCCCGGTCGTGAATGGAGGTTACACAGATGCGTATAGCGTTGCTGACGACAGTGGCCGCTGCGGCTTTCTCCCTGAGCCTTGCGGCTGTCGCCCAGACAAGCGGCGGTTCTTCGAGCGGCTCGTCTGGTGGTTCATCGGGCGGAACAACCGTCGCGCCCAGCACGTCCGGCGGCGGCTCCGCAGGCACTTCAGGCGGAGCCAGCGGTGGCGCCTCGGGGAGCACATCGTCTGGGACATCGGGCACGTCAGGTGGGACTTCCGGCGGCACTTCCTCAGGCGCGTCCGGAGGGACCAGTGGCGGCACCAATTCGAGCGGCGCAGCGAGCGGCACGACGTCCGGCGGCGCTGCATCCGGCACTTCTGGAGGCACGGCTGGCACGAGCGGTGGCGCAGCAGCGGGTGCAAGCAGCTCGACCACGGTCAACATCACGGGCGAACAGCGCACCCGAGCTGTTGAGACGCTTCGCAGCGTGAACATCAGGCCGGTGCAGCAGAACATCACCATCTCGGTGGGTCAGACCGTTCCCACGACAGTGACAGAACTCGTCGACTGCCCGACCACCCTGGAGAGCCTGATCACGGGCGTGCGCGACTGCAAGGTCGTGCTGGTGGATGACCGCTACTACATCGTCGAAGGCAGCAGCCGCCGTGTCGTCACGGTGATCGAACGGTAGCCCGAAAGGAGCGCATTCGCGACAGTTCATCGGACCCCGCGTGGCTTCGCAACGCGGGGTTTTTGCCGACGGGGTCCGCTTCACCGCAACCATGCGGGGCTGTGCAGAAACAAGCGGGCTGGAAGGGATACAAGAGAGGAGATTGCCAAGGAATCTTCTGCCCATCTGATTGTGACCAGGGACGTCGGCCTTCCAGGCGACCTCGACGCCGCGGCGATGAAAGCGACCGGTTCGGGAGTCCGGGACGCGGCAATCGGGGATTTCGAGGGCATGGAGGGGAAAGGGCAAGGAGGGTTCTTACCCGTCTGACAGCAGGCCGTGCAGCTGATCGCAGCAGCGCTTCGCCTCAACCTGACACGGACAATCCCTGCCGGCGGCCCGCGAGACCCTCGCGGCCGGGAAGATGCGCAGAGGCCCACATAGCGGCTTGAGTCCGATTGGCCGCCCCGATCTTCCTCAAAATCGTCTTGACGTGAACCTTGACTGTCACCTCGGCCACATCGAGCTCGCGCGCGATGACCTTGTTGGCCGCCCCCTCCATGAGATGTCTCAGCACCTCGGCTTCTCTCGGGGACAGCTTGGCCTTCTTGTGCGCCTCGGAGCTGTTCCCCGAGAAGGCAAGGCCATCGAAGGACTTCGGCGCAGAGGCCGCCTCGCTCCCGTTCAGGAGTGAAGTCATCACAACGGGCGGCAGAATTTCCTCTCCCAACGAAATCAATTCAAGCGACTTGATGAGAACGTCACGGCTGCTCCCCGACAGGCAGAAGCCGTGCACGCCGGCCGCATGGCCGAGGCGCACGAAGGCCAGATCGAAATGGTCGGCAATCACGGCAATTCTGGCGCTGGAATGCCTGGTCCTTAGGAGCCTCACAGTCTCGAGTGTCTGCTCGCCACAATTGCCGCCGGCGATGATGAACAGATCGGGCTCAGCGCCGGGACAAGGGTTGGGCAGGGCCGCCACATCGTGGACCATGCCCGCCACGGCGTAGCAACTCCCCTCGAGAAGATGGCGGATCCCGGTATCGATCAATGGATTCTTGGAAATGAGAACAGCCTTGATCTGTCTGACATGGTTACCTGCAATCCGCCTAGCTGCTTCATAAGACATTGGCCCGCCCCCCGGAATATATTCGAAATGTCGCGCTGCTTCCGTAAGGGTACCCAGCCGGCGGAAGCGATCAAGACATAGGCCAAGTGGTCTAACACCTAAGGAGTATGATCTAACTCCAAAGAACAGCCATGAGAAACGCAAAACTCGGAAATAGAAACGCAAAATTCAGAAATCCGCCTTCGTTATCGAGTCGATGGCGAGCGAAGCCCGCCTTGAGCCAGCGTCGATCGGAACGGCGCCGCGCTGGGACCCCGCCAGGCCTCCCGCGCCTTGCTATTCGGCCGCTGATGTCGGAACGGGTGCCGGAGCACTCTCCTTCCGGTTCTTTCTTTCCCGTGTCACCAGCCTGAAGAACAGGGGCACGAACAATACCGCCAGGAAGGTGGCAGCCAGCATGCCGCCGATGACACCAGTCCCGACCGAATGGCGGCTGGCCGAACCGGCGCCGGTCGAGACGGCGAGCGGTACGACGCCCAGGATGAAGGCGAGCGACGTCATCACGATGGGGCGGAAGCGCAGCCGCGCAGCCACGAGCGCGGCATCGTAGACGGAGGATCCCTCGCGGTAACGCTCGGCCGCGAACTCGACGATCAGGATCGCGTTCTTGGCCGCCAGGCCGATGAGCGTGACGAGGCCGACCTGGAAATAGATGTCGTTCTCGATGCCCCGCAGCCAGATGGCGAGGATCGCCCCAAAGACGGCGAAAGGCACGGCGGTGATGACGGCGAAAGGCAGCGACCAGCGCTCGTATTGCGCGGCCAGGATCAGGAACACCATCACGAGGCCGAGCAGGAAGCCTTGCGATCCTGTCCCGGCCGATTGCAGTTCCTGGTAGGCCGAGCCCGTCCAGCCGATCGAATAATCGGGCGAAAGGGTCTGCGCCACAACCTGCTCCATGGCGGCGATCGCCTGGCTCGACGAGAAGCCTGGAGCCGGGTTGCCCTGGATTTTCGCGGCGGGGAACACGTTGAACCGGTCGACCACGTCGGGTCCGGCGGTGCGGACGGTGGCCAGAAGGACGTTGAGCGGGACCATGGTCCCATTGCTGGAGCGCACGAATACGTGCCGCAGATCCTCGGGAGAATGCCGGAACTCCGGTTCGGAGGAGAGACTCACCCGGTAGGTGCGTCCGAACAGGGTGAAATCGTTCACGTACAGGCTGCCGAAGGTGCTCTGCATCGTATCGAAGATCGCCGAGATCGGAACGCCCAGCGCCTTCGCCTTGTCGCGGTCCACGTCGATCCGGTATTGCGGCACGCCCGTGTTAAAGGTGGTGGAGACGCCGGTGAGCTCCGGGCGCTGATTGGCGGCCTGGATGACCCGTTGGGCCGCCTGCGCTAAGCTCTCCAGGCTGCCGCCGGAACGGTCCTGAAGATAGAACTCGAACCCGCCGGTGGTGCTCAGGCCCATGATGGGCGGCGGATTGAAGCCGATCACGATTCCGTCTCGGAAATTGACGTTGAGAGCCGCGAAGGACGGAGCGAGATTGCGGGCGTCGAGACGCGGATCGGTACGCTCGGACCAATCCTTGAGTGAGACGAAGGATACGCCGGCATTGGTCTTCTGCGCGCCCGACAGAAGATCGAACCCAGCCAAGGTCACCACATCGGCGACGGCCGGATGCTGGGTGGCGCCCTCCGTCACCTTGCCGGTGATGTCGAGCGTGCGGTCGAGAGAGGCTGCGGGCGGCAACATCGACACGACGAAGACGTTTCCCAGATCCTCGGCGGGCACGAGACCGCCCGGGACCCGCTCGAACAGCCACCATGTGGCGCCGAGCATCGCCGCGATGAGCATCAGCGCCAGGACCGCGTGGCGCAGGAAGAACGCCGTGCCGGACGTGAATGCTCCGGTCAGCCAGTCGAACCCGCGGTTGAAGACGCGGAACGGGCGCCACGGCTCACGATGCCCCTCCTTGAGCAGAAGCGCGCAGAGGGCGGGGGTGAGCGTCAGGGCCACGATCCCCGAGATCACCACCGAAACGGCGATCGTTACGGCGAATTGCCGGTAGAGCTCGCCGGCGAGGCCGCCGAGAAAGGACACCGGAATGAACACCGCACAGAGCACGAGCACCACGGCGACGACCGGCCCGCTCACCTCGCGCATGGCCTGAATGGCGGCCTCCCGGGGCGGCTTCTCCTCCGTGGTCATGATGCGCTCGACGTTCTCCAGCACGATGATGGCGTCATCCACCACGATGCCGATGGCGAGGATGAGCCCGAAGAGCGTGAGCAGATTGATCGAGAAGCCAAGCGCGTACATTCCGGCGAAGGTGCCGATGATGGAAACCGGCACGGCGAGCAGCGGAATCAGCGTCGCGCGCCAGTTCTGCAGGAAGAGGAAGACCACGATCACAACCAGGACGATGGCCTCGACGAAGGTGCGGATCACCTCCTCGATGGAGACCTCGATGAATGTCGTGGTGTTGAACGGCACGTCGTAGCGCAATCCATCGGGGAAGCGCTGCGAGAGCCGCTGCATCGTGGCATCGACAGCGGCCGACACCTCCAGCGCGTTAGCGTCGGGCTGGAGATAAATGCCGATGGGAACGGTCGGCGCCCCGTTGAGCGTCGCCACGGTGGAATAGTTCTGGGACCCCAGCTCCACCCGCGCGACATCCTTGAGCCGCAAGGCTCCGCCGTTCTCGTCCGAACGCAGGATGATCTGCTCGAACTCCCGTGGGTCAGCGAGGCGCCCCTGCGTCGTGACCGAGTAGGTGAAGGCCTGACGGCCCGGCATCGGCTCCTCCGCGAACCGGCCAGCGGCGAACTGGGCGTTCTGTTCGCGGATGGCAGCCGCGATGTCCCCCGGCGTCAGGTTGTACTGGGCGACCCTGTCCGGCCTGAGCCAGATGCGCATCGCGTAATCCGACGCGCCGAAGAGCGAGGCATCACCGACACCGGGCGTGCGGCGCAGCTCGTCGATGACGTTTACCAGCGCATAATTGGAAATGTAGATCGTGTCGTAGCGCCGGTCCGGCGAGGACAGGGCGACGATCTGCAGGATCGAGGAGGAACGCTTCGTGACCGTCACGCCTTGCCGCCGCACCTCCTCGGGCAGGACGGCGGTCGCGCGCTGAACGCGGTTGCTGACGTTGATCGTCGCCTGGTCGGCATCGGTTCCGGTCTGGAAGAAGACGGACAGGCTCATGGTGCCCGAGCCGGTCGAGGTCGACTGCATGTAGATCATGTCCTCGACCCCGTTGATCTGCTGCTCCAGGGGCGCGGCAACGGTCTCGGCAATGGTCTCGGCGCTCGCTCCCGGATAGGTCGCGGAGACCACGACCTGGGGCGGCACGATCTCGGGATATTGCGCGACGGGCAGGATCCGCATGGCGATCAGCCCGACGAGCACGATGACGACGGACAGGACGGAGGCGAAGATCGGACGATCGATGAAGAACTTCGAAATCATGGGCGCGCTCCCGATGCCGGTCGGCCCTGTGAGCCAAGCCCCGCGGAGCCGGTTGCTTCCGGCGCCTGGACCTGCATCGGAGCCGGCCTGACCGGTTGTCCCGGACGAACCCGGATCACGCCGTCGGCGACCACCCTTTCGCCTCCGCTCAGGCCCTCACGCACCACCCAGCCGCCCGGGACCTCCGGCCCCAGACGGATCGGCCGCGCCTGGGCGATATCGTTTTCGCCCAGAACATAGATCGTCGGACCTTGTGGTCCCTGGCTCACCGCCTGCTGCGGGACCACGATGGAACCGGGAAGCGTGATGCCGGTGATGCGCACGCGCACGAATTGGCCCGGAAGCAGAGCGCCCTCGGGGTTCGGAAAGATCGCCCTCGCCTGGATCGTTCCGGTCTGCGGATCGACCCGCTGGGCGGCGGTATCGACCTGGCCGGGACGAGGATAGGATGCTTCCTGCCCGAGGAGCAGCTCGACCTTCAGCTCCTTCTCGGAGATCGGCCTTTCCCTCCGCTCGTTCAAAGCGCGGAAAGCCCTGTTCTCCTCGTCGGTGAAGGAGAAGTTCACATAGGCCGGATCGAGCTGGGAGATCGTTGTCAGGAGCGTCTGCTGTGCCTGAATGAGAGCGCCGACCGGAGGGGATTGCAGGGCCGTGGTCCCGGTGGCGGGCGCGGTCACCGTCGTGTAGCTCAGGTTGAGCCTGGCATTCTGGACCTCCGCTTCTGCGAGCTGCACTCCGGCCCGGGCCTGATCCCGCTGGGAGCGGGCCTCCTCGAGCTGCACATCGGTGGAGACGCCGCGGCGGGCGAGCGGCTCGACGCGCTCGAAATTCTGCTGGGCCTGGTACAGCGCGGCCTGGGCCTGCTGCAACTGGGCCTCAGCCCGGCTCAGGGCCACCTCGTAGGTGGCCGGATCGATCCGGAAGAGCACCTGGCCCTCCGTGACGCGCGCACCCTCCTCGAATTGGCGCTCGAGCAGGAGGCCGCCGACGCGCGGGCGCACCTCCACGTCCCGAAAGCCCGCGACACGCCCGGCATACTCCACTGGATAGGGAATCTCGGCCGGTTGCACGGTGATCACCCCGACCTGGGGCGGAGGAGCGGCCGACGCCGACGCGGTCTGGGGCACCGGAGAATCCTCGGAGGGCCGGAACATGAAGACGTAAAGGCCAAAGGCAAGCGCCAGACCGGCGACGGCGATGAGAAGAATGTGCTTGACCACGTCGTCCTCCGGGCGACCGGAACGAACCTGCCGGAGAACGGCCCGCCTCGGTCCTGCTATCCAACGGCGGACAGACGCTCTGGTTCAGCTGCTTGACGAGAGAGCGCGGCAATCGCACATGATTGATCGGTATCTTATCTGCCCTGGCAGCAGACCACTCCCTCGCTCCCGCCGGATACGCCTTGAGGCTGGCCCGCGTTGAGCAGGACCGCGAGCGAGTCGCCATGAGGATCCGGGATAACGCTGCGCTAATCCAGCGCCACAGTCCAAGTGATCGCCCGCTTGCGCCCGCCGCAGACGGCGCGCACCACGCTGGTCGGCTCCATTTTCAGATAGCCGACGCTCTCCCAGCCCAGGGGCGGGTTCTGACGGCCTCGCATGGTTTCGATCGTGCAATCTGGCTCCGACAGGCGAGCTCTGACTTTTCTCCCGGTGGGCAGCGTGACATCGAAGCCGCCCTCAACAAGATCCGGTCTGAGATCCCGCGCGAGATGGAGACTGCTGACGAAAATCTGCTCCGACGAAGCGGAAAGCTCGTCCCGGATCATGAGCGACCGGCCGGGCACGTAACGAATCTCCCTGGCCTGCGTGAAGGTATCCGTCTTGGACGCGCCCGGTCTCTCGATTTGTCCGGTGACGACAAACGCGTCACCCTCGCGGGCGAGCGCCCTCAGCGAGGAACCCGTCATCGTGACATCCGCCGGAGCGATCTCCCGGCCGAGGAGACTGATCGTGTTATGTGCCGCCGCACTCTCGACATAACGGCGCATCGGATCCGTGTTGTAGCCGTACTTGCCGCTGTCGATGAACAGCGGCCTGCCATGTTCGAAAAGTACGAAGCTAAGATCATCCGCATGCTTGTGCGTAAGGCTATAGGCCATCCCTGTCACGAAAAGCATAGAGTCGTGATCGCGGATGATCGCATAGCCGGACTTCGTGAAATCCGCTGCCTTCGGCGGAGCATCACGAGCGACCGCGAGCGGTTTCCCCCGCCCTGCGGTGTCCCCCACAGCGACCATGCTGCCGTCGGGTGCAATAAACCATGGCTGGATCTTGGCCGCCCTGGCGAGGACGCTTGCAACAACGGGATCATCGAACCGCTTGGTCCCGCCCAGTCGTTCGATCGTGCGCCAGGCAAAGCCGTGATAGAATGGCGAGTGTTCGCGATGAACACCTTCCTCCGTATACTGTGCCTTGAGAATCTTGGAGAACATGCGCGAGGCGAAGTCACGTCCATTGGCGCAGGATTCCCGATCAGCCGCCACACGGCACAGTAGCTCCAGGCCGAAGACCTGGAACAAGCCATGGTTGCTTTCGGAAATGAAACTCTCGTCCTGCAAGCGTCGCGCATGCTCGTCCACGAGAGCCAGGAGCCGGCGTGTCTCATCGCGTGAAAGGTCCAGGCGGCCGGCATAGTAGCGGTCCAGGAAAAGAGCGAGCTTCATCGCCCGAATGCCGGCTGCCATGTCGTACCACGCCATGGTGGAATTCCTGCCTTGCTCATAATGGTACGCGAACCAATCGAGGGCGAAGGCGAAGGCCCGATGCAGGTTCTCCGTCCGGCTCTCGAAGTAGCCGGCCAGGAGCGGATCCATCATTCGCCAGGCATGAAGCTGAAACCTCCAGTTCTCATCCTTGTATGGATTCGCATCCCAATCGAGAGGCAGCTGGAGCGGCCAGGGTTCCAGATCCTTTCTGGGTCTGAAGAGAAGATGTGTTCCGTCGGTCTGGGGCGGCAGCTTGCCAAGATTGATGTCTTTTCTGCCGACCTGAGACACATAGCCCTGCGGCCGCTCGACAGGATGCGGAAGATCCAGGCTGCGAGAAGCGCCCACAACGAAGTAAAGGGCCGTGCCTAGGGCGGCTACTCCAAGCAACAGGAGTGCTGCCTTCATATATGTCCGGCGGCTCATTGTTCCCGCTTTCCTGCTGACCCGGTTCGTGAGCCTTACACCGTAGGAAGCCATGCGGTGCAGACAGTTGGATGGTTTCGACCTCAGGGATGGAGGGGTGCTGCGTGATCAGCGATACATCCAGGAAAGGCATCAAACAACATATTATGACGGCATGGCCACTGGAGGCAGGCGAGGCACTGGCGGATGACGGGGCCTCCCATCGGCCGCCTATCGGCGCTGCTTCCACGGACGTGGAGTCATCTCTCTTCTTTGGTTTGCGACTTTATGGCGGCGAACCGACCCGTCGTCAGTCAAAATGATGGGAGCGGATCGTGAATCATGACGATCACGATCCGCTCTGAAAGCCAGACGAAGAATGGCAACAGGGGGCGTTCTGCACGCCCCGCCTGCCGCACTCAGCCGAACTGGTTCATCGTGTTGTGCGCACCGCCAGCCTTGAGCGCGGCCTCGCCTGCAAAATACTCCTTGTGGTCGTCCCCGATGTCGGACCCGGCCATGTTCTGATGCCTCACGCAGGCGATGCCCTGGCGGATCTCCTGGCGCTGCACGTTGCGCACATAGCCCAGCATGCCCTGATCGCCAAAGTACTCCCTCGCCAGATTATCGGTGGAGAGCGCCGCCGTGTGGTAGGTGGGCAGCGTGATGAGGTGATGGAAGATGCCCGCGCGCCTGGAGCCGTCCGCCTGGAAGGTGCGGATGCGCTCGTCGGCCTCCTTGGCGAGATCGGTGTCGTCGTATTCCACGCTCATGAGCCTGGCGCGGTCGTACTGGGACACGTCCTTGCCCGCCTTCTCCCAGGCATCGTAGACCTGCTGGCGGAAGTTGATGGTCCAGTTGAAGGACGGCGAGTTGTTGTAGACGAGCTTCGCATTCGGGATGACTTCGCGGATGCGGTCGACCATCCCGGCGATCTGCTCGACATGCGGCTTCTCGGTCTCGATCCACAACAGGTCGGCGCCGTTCTGCAGAGCGGTGATGCAGTCGAGCACGCAGCGGTCCTCGCCTGTTCCGGGACGGAACTGGAACAGGTTGCTCGGCAGCCGCTTGGGCCGAAGGAGCTTGCCGTTGCGGTTGATGACCACATCGCCGTTGACGCAGTTCTCCGGCGTGATCTCCTCGCAATCGAGGAAGCTGTTGTAGAGATCACCGATGTCGCCCGGCTGGCGGCTGAAGGCGATCTGCTTGGTGAGGCCGGCACCCAGGGAGTCGGTGCGTGCCACGATGAGGCCGTCGTCGACGCCGAGCTCGAGGAAGGCGTAGCGCACGGCGCGGATCTTCGCGAGGAAGTCCTCGTGCGGAACGGTGACCTTGCCGTCCTGGTGGCCGCATTGTTTCTCATCCGACACCTGATTCTCGATCTGGAGGCAGCAGGCTCCCGCTTCGATCATCTTCCTGGCGAGCAGATAGGTCGCCTCCGCGTTGCCGAAGCCCGCATCAATGTCGGCGATGATCGGAACGACATGAGTCTCATAGGTGTCGATGACACTGAGAAGCTCCCGCTCCCTGATCGTATTGCCGCTTTGACGCGCGGCATCGAGATCGCGGAACAGCATGCCGAGCTCCCGGGCGTCCGCCTGGCGCAGGAAGGTGTAGAGCTCCTCGATCAACGCGGGAACGCTGGTCTTCTCATGCATCGACTGATCTGGAAGCGGGCCGAACTCGGACCGCAAAGCCGCGACCATCCAGCCGGAGAGATAGAGATAGCGGCGCTTGGTGGAGCCGAAATGCTTCTTGATCGCGATCATCTTCTGCTGGCCGATGAAGCCATGCCAGCAGCCCAGCGACTGCGTGTAGAGAGAGGGATCGGCATCGTAGGCCGCCATGTCCTCGCGCATGATCTTCGCGGTGTAGCGCGCGATGTCGAGACCGGTCCGGAAGCGGTTCTGAAGGCGCATGCGAGCCACGGATTCCGGATTGATTCCGTTCCAGGTGCCGGCCTCTTCGATGATGCGGTGAGCCTGTGCGATCTGATCTTGGTAAGCCACGTTCGTGTTCCTCGCTTCTGGACAAGTTGAACGAGGAATTATCCGGCGCGTTCGAGCTCCGGAAGGCGAGTTAAGGTCCAGGTGTGAAGCTTTACAATTGGGGCTCTGTCAATTTGCAAATCATTGACATTGCCAGCGGACAAGCCCCGCATTGATTTGCTTGGGAATTTTTCTTTCCCGACTTTTCACGTTCCGACCATCCGGCCAGAATACACCTTAAGTCTATGTCTTATCGGATGGAAGACCAGCACCCGCGCGGTCAGGAAAGGCGCCCTGACAAGACCCTCCAAGCGGCCGGAAGGCCGTGTAAAGAACTTACAGCCGCATCGTTTTCCAGCGAGCATGCCGTCTGCTTCGCGCAAAGGCTTCCTATGACCTCGATCGGTTCCGATCCTTGGCGGTCCCCCGCGGACTTGGGCGGGTGGCGATGTAGAGCGCAACGCTTCCCATGATGGCCGCAAGGATGAAAGGCACGTAAGCGCTTGGAACCAGCCAGACGGACACCGCGTAGGACAGCGCGAGCGCCAGGAGCGCATAGATCTTCGCGCGCGGGGGAATCGCGCGCTGATCGCGCCAGGTGGTCAGAAGAGGGCCGAAGCGGGGATGCTCATAAAGCCGTTCCGCCAGTTCCGGATTGGACCGCGCGAAGCACCATGCGGCCAGGATCACGAAGGGCGTCGTCGGCAGCAGCGGCAGCACGATTCCCGCAAGGCCGAGCACGAGGCTGGCATAGCCGACGGCAAGGTGAAACCTGCGCATATGTCCTTCCTGCTTCTCTGCCTCAGGGATGAGGATAGAACGCGCGGCTTCCCGGATCGTCCCGGACGGCCGGTCAGCGCAGCAGCTCCTGCTCCACGCTCGCCCCGATGTTCAGAAGCCTGTGATCCTCGCCGTGCCGCGCCATCAGCATGAGGCCGACCGGACGCTCGCAATCGGCCAAGGGCAGAGACAGGGCGGCCAGGTCGAACTGGTTGGCCACCTGCGTGTTGCGCAGGATGAGCGCGTCGGTCTCGTTGTAGAGCTGCTCGTCGGACTCCAGCGGCGCGATCAGCGGCGCCGCGATGGCCGTCGTCGGCAGGGCAACCACATCGACAGGCGCCAGGTGCCGGTCCATGGCCTGCACGAGCGCATGGCGGCGGCGCATCATGCGCAGATAGACGTGGGCCGGAACGGCGCTGCTGCGCACGAGCCAGTAATGGACACGCGGATCGATCTCGGCTGAACGGCTCTCGAGCCAATCCGCATGAATCTCCGAGGCCTCGATGGAGGCGATCGAGGCCGCGGCCGTCGTCTCCCGCATGGCGAGAAGGAGATCATCGAGCGGATGATCGACGATCCTTGCGCCGGCCTGCGAGAGGCGGCTCAGGGCTTTCTCGAAGGCCCCCTCGACCATCGCCTCGCTGCGCGCGAACAGGCGTCCGCGGGGAACGCCGATCCGCAATCCTGCGAGGGGATAAGGTTCCAGCCTGCGGGGCTCCTCCCCTGCCATGACCGCGTCGGCAAAGGCGCAATTCTGCACGGATCTCGCCAGGGGGCCGATGGAATCGAGGCTGGGCGAAAGCGGAAAGGCTCCATCCAGCGGCACGCGCTTGGCGGTGGGCTTGAAACCCACGACGCCGTTGAGCGCCGCGGGGATGCGCACCGAACCACCGGTATCGCTGCCGATGGAGATCTCGGACGTTCCCTCCCCTACGGCGACGCCCGCACCCGAGGACGAGCCGCCGGGGATCCGCAAGGGATCGACGGCGTTGCCGGGAGTGCCGTAATGCGGATTGAGGCCAAGACCGGAGAAGGCGAACTCCACCATGTTGGTCTTCCCCAGGATCACGGCCCCCGCCTGCCGCAGGCGGTGAACGACGGCCGCGTCCCGCGCGGCGGGTGCAGCATCACGCAGCACGGCGGAGCCTGCGGTCGTCGCCTCCCCTGCCACGTCGAACAGATCCTTGACGGAGACGAGCGCGCCATCGAGCGGCCCCAGGGAGATTCCCGCCTGCCTGCGCGCATCCGCGGCATCCGCGGCGGCCCGGGCGGCCGCGGCATAGATCTTCGTGAAAACCCGCTCGTCGCTCTCCCGGGCGGTCAGCCGCGCCAGGATCATCTCGAGCTTGTCCCGCACCGTCATCATGAAATCACCCGGATCCGATCAGCCTTCGAAGCCGCAACCATCAGGGCCGACGAGAGCATGTCAAGGCCAGAGCCATCCCTCTCTCTTCATCAGGAAGCGTATCGCTCAACGTTCTCGCTCATCTCCTCGGCCTCGACCATCACGTTCTTGATCGGGAAGGTGACGACGCAGCGAATGCCCTCGGGCTGAAAGTCGAGCTTGATCTCCCCCCCGAGCTGCTGAGCCAAGCCACGCTGAATCAGCCTGGTGCCGAAACCTTGGCGCTTGGGCTGCTGCACGGGCGGCCCCCCGCTTTCGACCCATTCCAGGATCAGCATGGGCGCATTCAGCGAGGAAGTGACCGCCCATAGGACGCTCACCCTCCCCTCCGGCGCCGTGAGGCTTCCATATTTCGTCGCGTTGGTGGCAAGCTCGTGAATGGCGAGCCCCAGGGCCAGAACGGCGCTCGGCTGCAGATTAATCTTCGGGCCGCGCAGGCGGATGCGCTGGCGCATGGCGTCCTGGTAAGGCTCCAGCTCGTTCTTCAGCACATCTTCCAGCATGGCACCCTGCCATTGGGTGTCGGTGAGAAGATCATGCGTCTTTGCCAAGCCCTGCACGCGCCCGAGGAAGGCGTCCCAGGCTCCTTCGTCGCCCTGCTCGGCGGCGCGGCGCGTCATGGCCGCAATGGATTGCACGGTGGCCAGGGTATTCTTGACCCTATGATTGAGCTCATGCAGCAGGAGCCCCCGGCGCTCGTCGGCCAGCCGCTGCTCCGTGATGTCCTGCGAAACGCCGACGAGCGAGAGACCCCCGTCCGGCCCTATGCGGGCACGCCCGCTAATGCGGATCCAGCGTTCACTGTGATCCGGCCAGATGACACGGTATTCCACATGAAGATCCGAACGGTTCTTGAGAGCCTGGGCAACGGCCTCAGTCTGCCGTGCGCGATCGTCGGGATGAATGGCGGCGAGCACGTCGTTATAGGACAACGGCTCATCAGGCCCCCGCCCGAAATTGGCGCGGCATTGCGGCGAGGCAACGAAGGCGCCAGTCGAGGGCGTGAATTCCCAGGAGCCGAGATGTCCCGCATTGAGCGCCAGGCGAAGGCGGGCCTCGCTTTCTGCGATGCGAGCCAGAGCCTCCTCCCGATGCCGCTCCTGCTCGCGGATGTCGGTGGCTGCATCAGCCAGGGCTTTCTGAATCGTGTCGAATTCGAGGACGTGCGTCGTTGTCCCGTCCACCTCACGGCCGGTACCGAGCGCCTGGGCAGCAGCGACGAGCTGGTCGACCGGCTTGGCGATCAGGCGCGAGAGCATGGCGGCCAAGGCGACTCCCATGAGAATGCACCCGGCGAGAATCAGGAGCCAGAACATGGAGCGCTGGAACGAGGCGGTGAGTTCCGCGGAGGGAACGCTCACGACAAACGTCCAGTTGTAGGTGGGCGACTTGCTGAAATAGGCGCGGGCCGGAACGCCGTCGAGAGTCTCGCTCCGGACATTTCCTTCCGAGAAAGTGGCGGCGGCATCGCGTATGACGGGATTGGCAAGCTCGCCGATGAATCGTTCGGGTGATCGGGACCGGGCGACGATCCGGCCGCTGCGGTCGAGCACAGCTGCGTTCCAGCCCGGGGCGATCCGCTGATCCGAGATGAGCCGCTGAAAGCCCGCAGGATCGATGGCCGCCGACAGGATATAAGCCACCCTGTCGCCGATGACGACCGGCATATCCATCGTGATCAGGACTTGGCCGTTGATCGGATCTGTTTGAAGGTCCGACAGCTGGACGCGACGGGTCTCCTGCACCTTCAGCACCGCGCCCTCGCGCCGGCCGTCAGGCAAGGGCGAGCCATAGGGCACGCGTGTGTTGAGCAGCACCTTTCCGCTCGGCTCGATCAAGGCGATGGACGAGGGGCCGGCGAGTCCCGCCTCCAGCGTCTGCTTGTGGAAAGCGGCAAAATCGCCATTTGCGATATGAGGAGAGAGGGCGAGCACGCGCAGGGCCATTTCGCTCTTCTCGATCGCACGATCGATCGACAGGCTCAGAGCCCTGGCCGTTTCCTGGAGGCGCAGATCTGTGGCCTCGCGCTCGGCACGATAGCCTGAATAGAACCCTGCGCCTGCGATCAGGACGGCCGGCAGCGTCAGCGCGAACACGAGCGCCCAGAGCACCTGCCGCAACGATGTCCGCGACCAGAGGACGGGATCCGGTCTGGGCGGCATTGTTCCGGATGGGGGACGGTCCATATCGTGCATGTCAGCCGAGATCTTGAACCGGCATCACGACACGGACAAGAACCTTCGGATCCTCCATGGGCCACTCGACACTGGCCCCGAGCTGACGGGCCAGTCCTTTCAGCACGGTCCCGGAGGCGCCCTCCTGCGCCGCCTGCTTTTCCTCGGGACTGAAGGCATCGTCCGCCAGCTGGAAAAGCAGCCGGCCGTCGCGTGCTCTTATGGCAATCTTCAGCTTGCCGTGCCGCTCCCTGAAGGCATGGGCAAGCGCGTTCACGATGATCTCATTGAAGAGGAGCGCCATGGGCGCGGCCATGGCGGCCTCGACCTCGATGGCCTCCACGTCGAATTCCGGGACGATGCTGACGTGAGTGACGGCCGCCGCCAGCTCTTCGCAAAGCCCACGTGCGAAGCTGCTCACCTCGAACCGGGACGATCCGTTTCCGTCATAGAGATCGCGATGGGCCGCTCCTAAGGCCTGAAGGCGCTCCCGCATGCGCTCGAGCACGCGGCCTGTCGCCTCATCCTCGGCATGTCGAATCTCGATTCCGATCAGCGACAGGAGGAGCTGCAGGTTGTTCTTCACACGGTGATCGAGTTCGTGAAGAAGCGCCGTCCGCTCATCGAGAAGCTTCTGCAGGGCTTCCTGGGCCTGACGCTTCTCGATTCGCTCGCGGGCCTCGCCAAGCGCCCGCAGAACCGTGACGGGCAACCTGTGCAGCCGGTCCTTGAGCACGTAATCCGTGGCGCCCTGCTTGAGCGCCTCGACAGCCACCTCCTCCCCGAGAGCGCCGGAGACGAACACGAAGGGCAACTCCGGGAAGCGCTCCCGCACCAGGGCAAGAGCGTTCAGCCCATCGAAGCCGGGCAGAAGATAATCGGCCAGCACGAGATCCCATGAACCATCGCGGAGCGCCGCGGAGAACTCCTCCTCCAGAACGACTCGCTCGATCGCGGCCGTCAGGCCCGACGATTCCAGCGCCTCCGTCACCAGCTCGGCATCGAGCGCGCTGTCCTCCAGGAGGAGGATGCGGAGCATTCGGCTGGACTGGGGAGCGGCCGTTCGGTCCATGCACCCGCCTCAGGAATCGGCCCGCCGCGGCGGCGGCTCGTTGAGGATGGCCCAGAACACGCCGAGGTCCTGGATCGCATCGAAGAACTCGCGAAAGCCCACTGGCTTCACCACGAAAGCATTGACGCCCAGCTCGTAGCTGCGGATCAGGTCGCTCTCCTCCCTGGAGGAGGTAAGCATTACCACGGGCGTCTGTTTCAGGTGCGGATCGGTCTTCACCTTCTCCAGTACCTCGAGCCCGTCGACCTTCGGGAGTTTGAGATCGAGCAGAACCACGGCGGGATCGCTGGTGTTGCGGTTCGCATGCGCGCCGCGCCGATTGAGGAAATCGAGCGCCTCCTCGCCGTCTCGGACCACCACGACCTCGTTGGCGAGCTGACTCTGCTCCAGAGCGGCCAGGGTCAGTTCAAGATCCTTGGGGTTGTCCTCGACCAGCAGGATCGGTTTCAGTTCCGGCATCAAGCCGCTCCTTCGCTCTCGGGCAGGGCAATATAGAAGGTCGCGCCCTTGTCCGGCTGAGCTTCGGCCCAGCTGCGCCCTCCGTGTCTCTCGACAATGCGGCGAACATTGGCCAGCCCGATCCCGGTTCCCTCGAATTCCTCGGCCCGGTGGAGGCGCTGGAAGACGCCAAACAGCTTGTCGACATATTTCATGTCGAAGCCGACACCATTGTCGCGCACGAAGAAGACAATCTCCCCGCTATCCCGGTAAGAACCCACTTCGATACGCGATGTATCCCGCTTTCGAGAATATTTGACGGCGTTATCCAAAAGATTCTCAAACACGAGCCGGATGAGAACCGGATCCGCCACGATTGCGGGCAGGTCGCCGACGATCCAATCGATCCGGCGGCCTTCCGCCGCCATGGCGAGCTTCTGCCGGATATCCTGGACGAGCTCCCCCACCTCCACGGGGCGGGGTTTCAGCGCCGTGCGGCCCATTTGCGAGAAGCGGAGCAGATTGTCGACGAGCGTGCCGGCCGTATAGGCAGCCTCGACGATCGTGTCAATGTAACGTTTGCCCCGCTCGGACAACTCGGACCATTCCTGCTTTCTGAGGAGTTCCGAGTAACCCACGATGTGGCGGAACGGCGCGCGCAGATCGTGCGACACCGAATAGGAAAAGGCCTCCAGCTCCTTGTTCGACCGACGCAGCTCCTGGGCCAGGGCCGCCAGTTCTTCGGCGCGGCGCAGCACGATGCCGACGATCGCATTGCGCAGTTCCTTGGCAGCCTCAATCTCGCTGTGGTCCCAGGCCGCCGAGCGCCCGCGCACCGTCTCCTTCCAGGTCTCGAAGGAGCGCCGGGGATGAAGCCTCAAGGTTCCGGCTTCCTCCAGCACAGGCTTTTCCGGATTGCCGCCCCATTTGACCGTCTGCACGATCTCGGGACGGAACCAGAGAATATAGCTCGAACGCATCTTGGAGATGGAAATGGACAGGAGACCGCTCGCCCTGTCCGCATAGCCCTGCGCTTCGGGAAGGAGTTCCGCGAGCCGGTCCGTGGCGAACACATCCTCCGGGTGATGCTCGGACAGCCAGGCATAGAGCGCCTTGACCTCGGACTCTTTCGGGGTTTCACCGAGGAGCCAGCAATGCTCGTCGGTGACGATGGCGGCGCCTTGCGCGCCGGTCAGCAGCATCAGATCGTCGGGATGGCTCACGAGGCCATCGACGAAGAAATTCTCCCCCGCCATATGGGTGAGAAGGCGCGCCTGGACGGCGCTCAGCCGCGCGCGGGCATCGGCCAGGACCGCATTTTCGCGGGCTTCCAACTGCAACGAGAAGATCCGGGTGAGGAAATCGCAGGCGTTGCGCACGGCCGGAGAGACGCGCCGGGGCTCGCTGCTGTGGCAGGAGATCAATCCCCAAAGCGCATCGTCCCTCAGGATTGAAATCGACATGGAAGCCGGCGTGCTCATGTTACGCATGTACTCGAGATGCACAGGCGAGACGCTGCGCAGCACAGAGTCGCTGAGATCGAGCGGGGCGGGATCGTGCGACTGGATCGGAACGGGGGTGTAGTTCGCGTCGGGAATGATCCGCAGGCGATTGCGGCGATAGAGCTCCCGTGCCTGAGCCGGGATGTCGGAGGCGGGAAAGCGCAGATCGAGATAGGACGGCAGGGCATCGTTGCGGTCCTCTGCGATCACGGTGCCGTTCCAGTGCTCGTCGAAACGATAGATGAGAACCCGGTCGAAGCCGGTCATGCGGCGAATATCCTGGGCCGCGAGATGGCAGAGCCGCTCGACCGTCGAGGCCCGGGGCAACTCCTCCACGAATCGGCGCAGGGCGGGGTAAAGCGTCCCGATGCTGGAGCTGGCGCCCTCGGGCACCGCCTCCAGTTCGAGGACCACGTGCCCGCCCGAGCCGGAAAGCACGGCGTCGAAAGTCTTTTCGCCCCTGTCCGTTTGCAGAGTGACGGTGCGAAGGTAGCGTGCCGTTCCCGCAGGCACCGGCTCGGCGACGTCGGCTTCCAGCTGCGCTGCGATCCCGGACAGCGCCCTGTGGAAAGGCTTTCCGAGAATCGACGCCGGATCGATCCCCAGCACCGTGGCGGCATTCGCGCTTGCATGCGTCAGGGCCATGTCCGCCCGGGAGAGGGCGAACAGGAGACCGTGAGGCTGAATGCTGCCCGGAATGTGGATCGGCTCCCGCTCGCAGGCGGTCAGGTCGATCTCTTGCGGCGCTTGGATTTTCATGGAGCCTCGCAGAGCCAGTTGTGCATGACGCGGAAGGTTTCTTGCGCCGCCGCGACGATCGCGTCATCGGTCTCGGGAGAGGACGCCTGAAGAAGCATAGCGCCGAACCGCCTCCACATGACAGCGACATCCCTCCCGTAGCTCCTGAAATAGGCACAGCCGGTCTGCCCGTCGAAGCCGAGGTTTCGCTCCACCTCGCGGGCGATGACCGCACCGCCCAATGTGGATCCCTCGACCACATACATGCTGCCGAGCACGGCCGCGGAATTTGGCAGGGGCATGAGAGGATCGCATTGCGGCAAACGGATGATCTCGTCTTCCGCGAGGCCCAGCGCGAGGAGGTCCCTGATCAGAAGCCTCGTCTTGCACCGGCTTTCGAAGACAATCCTGTCCGGCGCAACCGCGCTTGCGGACCGCTCCCACGCGCCATGGAAGCCGTAGAATCGGGCCAGCAAGTTCCGGTATTCGTCACGGCTGGCGATGCGGCGGTCGAGTTTCATGGCGCTCTCGATCCGGTCATGCGCGGGCCTGGTTTCGACTTTCAGCCGTTCAAGCAGCGTCATGGCACCTCATTCAGGAAGCGGCCCAGCTTCCTCGCGGCAACCCGCTCGACGAGTCCCAATCCGTCGTGGATCAGAACCGCGAGCAGCGCAACCACCAAACCGCCCTGGAGCACGAAGGCGATATTGTTCGATTGGAGGCCTGCGATGATCACTTCGCCGAGCCCCTTGGCGGCAACAGTCGAGCCGATGGTCGCGGTGCCCAGACTGATGATGACCGACAGGCGGATACCGGCAAGGATCACGGGGAGCGCGAGCGGAAGCTCCACCTGCACAAGGCGCTGCCGCGCGTTCATGCCCATGCCGCGCGCCGCCTCCAGGGCCAGCGGGGAAACCTGCGTCAGCCCCGTCAGCGTGTTCTCGAAAATCGGCAGCAGACCGTAGAGAAACAGTGCGATGAAGGTGGGTTTCTCGCCGAAGCCCACAAGCGGCACGGCGATCGCAAGAACGGCGATCGGCGGAAAGGTCTGCCCGATATTCACGAGGCTGCGTGAGAGCGGCAGGAACTCGGCTCCCGACGGACGGGTGACGAAGATCCCGAGCGCGACGGCAAGAACAGTGCTCGCGATCGTCGCCAGACACACCGTGCGCAGATGCTGCAGCGTCAGCACGAGCAGGCTGCCCTGGTTGTAGATGGCCGGTGCGCCAGGAGCGATCAGAGGCTCGAAGAGGAATGCGAAGCCCTGCGGCATCGTGATGAAGGCCGCGAGCAGGAGGAAGGCGATCAGCCGGACGAGGGAGGTCGCTGTCATGGGAGCGGACGCCCATGCTGCAGGATTTTGTCGACGCTGACTCGGCCGATGATCGCACCGGATGAATCGGCGACCGGAAGGGCCTTGCGCCCCGTCCAGAGAAGGCGCGAAAGCGCGTCGTGAAGGCTCTCGGACGCCGCAATCGGCTCCCCCTCGGCATGGCCCGCCTCAAGAGCCTCCCGCACCGGCGTCAGGGAGAGCAGGCGGAAGGGCCGCTCCACGGTTCCCACGAGACGCTCCACGAAGTCGTCGGCCGGACGCATCAGGAGCTCGGCCGGCGTCGCATATTGCAGGAGGCGGGCCTGATCCATGACGGCGATGCGGTCACCGAGATGGAAGGCCTCGTTCATGTCGTGCGTGACGAGGACGATGGTGGCCCCCAACCGGCGCTGGATGGCGATGAGATCGTCCTGGGCCTTGGAGCGGATCACCGCATCGAGCGCGCCAAACGGCTCGTCCATCAGAAGGAGCGCAGGCCGCGCCGCCAGCGCCCGCGCCACGCCGACGCGCTGCTGCTGTCCGCCCGACAGTTCATGCGGGAACTTGTGAGCGAATTCCGCCGGGTCGAGCTGAAACAGATCGAGCAGCTCTTCCACGCGTTGCGCGATCCTCTTGCGGTCCCAACGCAGCAGGCGCGGCACGGTGGCAATGTTGTCGGCTACGTTGCGATGCGGAAACAGACCATAGCCCTGGATGACGTAGCCGATACGGTGTCTCAGCTCGTCCTCCGGGATCGTGCGCGTATCCTCTCCGTCGATGAGCACGCGCCCTGCACTCGGCTCCACCAGCCGGTTGATCATGCGAAGCAGCGTCGACTTGCCCGCGCCCGACGTGCCGACGACGACCGTGAGCGTGCCCTCTTCGACGTTGAAGGAGACATCCTCGACCACGAGGGTGGCGCCGTAGCGCTTGGTGAGACGATCGATTTCGATCATGCAGGCGTCGTTCCCTTGGAGAGATCGACCAGCGCATCAAGAACGACGGATGCGCCAAAGGACAGGGCGACGGTGGGAAGCGCGCCCAAGAGCACGAGGTCTATCGCCGTCTGGCCGATGCCCTGGAAGACGAAGGCGCCGAATCCTCCGCCGCCGATCAGCGCCGCCACGGTTGCAAGGCCGAGATTCTGGACGAGCACGATGCGGATTCCGGCGAGGATCACCGGAAGGGCGAGCGGCATCTCGACCCCCAGCAGCCGCTGCCTGGCCGACATGCCCATCCCGCGCGCCGCATCGACGACGGCTGCGGGAACCTGGTTCAGCCCGGCAACCGTGTTGGCGACGATGGGCAGCAGCGCATAGAGGAACAGCGCGAAAAAGGCTGGTGCGGCGCCGATCCCCCTGATGCCCAAGGCCGCCGCGAGCGGCACGCTCGCCGCGACGGCGCCGAGCGGAGCCATGAGAAGTCCGAACAGGGCGATGCTCGGGACCGTCTGCACGATGCTCAAGCTCTGCATGACCGCTGTCCGGAGCGTTCTCAGCCGATGACTGGCGACGCCGAGCGGGATGCCGAAGAGACACGCGGCCGCCAAGGAGCCGAAGGCGAGCAGAAGGTGCTGGCGCGCCTCACGCCAGAAGCTGTCGGCGCGGGTGTCATATTCCTTGAGGATCGAGAGATCGTCCCAGATGCCGGAGAGCAGCAGAAGCGCCAGAGCGCTCGCGCCGACGGCCAGGGCCGCCAGCCGTCCAAAGGGGCCGAGCCTCATGCGCGCCAGGGCATCCACGGCGAGCAGCGAGAACGACAGGCTCAGCAGCCAGAAACCGAGCGACGGCGAAACGCGAGCAAAATTGTTGTCCGCGGGCGTCAGGTAGCCTGCGGACAGGCCGAGGGACGGGAGAAGAACGGCAAGACCGATCACGGCGGAGCCGAGTCGCCCGAGGGGATCCCGCGCGAGAACAGCTCCGAGCGCGACACCGAGCGCCACGAGCGCCAGAGCGGCCGCCATGGAAAAGGGGAGAGCCTCGATTACGAGGCGCGCCTCGCCGGACGCGATGCGGGTGGCGCGATACGTGGCGAACGGGGCGGCGAAGAGCGCGATCCCGATGAGAACGGCAATCACGAATCCCAGATGGTCGAAGGAGAGCGCGGGGCGCGGCGGAACCACGCCGAACGTGCTCGTCCTGGATGTCGCGGAACTCACGTCGAACCCTGGTCCTTGCTTGGCCACCCTGCCGTCTGCTTCACGCAAAGAGCCGGTCGCTTATTTGATGAAGCCTTTGGACTTGAGGTAGTCGGCCGCGACGGCTTTCGCCGCCTCGCCGCCCACCTGCACGCGGGCATTCAACTTTTGCAGGGTCGTGAGGTCGAGGGAGGCGAAGACGGGCTTGAGGATGTTCGCGATTTTCGGATTCTCCTTCAGCACCGCCTCGCGAATGATGGGAGCGGGTGCGTAGACCGGCTGCACGCCCTTGTCGTCCTCCAGCACCACCAGTCCCGACGGCGCAATCCCGCCGTCCGTCCCGTAGACCATGGCGGCATTGGCGCCGTTGGTCTTCTCAGCCGCCGCCTTGATCGTCGCCGCCGTATCGCCGCCGGACAGGACGATGAGCTGCTCCGGCTTCAATCTGAAGCCGTAGACCTTCTGAAAGGATGGCAGAGCCGCTTCCGAGTTCACGAACTCGGCGGAGGCCGCGAGCTTCGCCTCGCCGCCCTCCGAGACCCATTTGCCGAATTCGGAAAGCGTCTTGAGCTTGTTGGTCTCCGCCACGTCCCGGCGCAGGGCGATGGCCCAGGTATTATTGGCGGGCGAGGGATCGAGCCAGACGATCTTGTTGGCCTCGTAATCGAGCTTCTTGGCAGTTTCGTAACCCTTGGCCGCGTCCTTCCAGAGAGGATCGTCGGCTTTGTTGAAGAAGAAGCCGGCATTGCCCGTGTACTCGGGATAGATGTCGATCTCGCCTGCGGTGATCGCTTTGCGCACCACCGGTGTCGCGCCGAGCTGGATCCTGTCCTGGGTCTTGATGCCATTGGTCTCGAGGACGAGCAGGATCATGTTGCCCAGGATCGATCCTTCCGTGTCGATTTTCGACGAGACGACGACATCCGCCCTGGCCGGACCCAGGGCTGCCAAGCCCAAGGCCAGAACGGCGGCAAAAGTCTTCAGAACGAGCCTCATGTTTCCCCCTCGGCTTGAGCGTGCGCACCAAGGCTATTTCTAGGTCACGCCCGCGATTTAAGCAGAGGGAATGCACCCGAGTCCCGGCTCTGACGATAAAAATTTCGTATCACGCCACTCTCGCCCACCGCCGGCCGGTGACGGCGATGGGCGAGAACCAGGAAGGATCTGCCGATCGTTCAGGCACTTAGGGCCGACGGAGGCTCCTGGGCGATCGTGAATCGCACCTGGGCCTGTGGACGATGATCCTCGGACAGGGTGCGCCAGGTTCGCTCGGCCTCGGTGCGGCTCTCGAACGGGCCAACGACACGCTCGGTGCCGTGAACCAGGGATTCGCATTCGCAGGAGGTGTATTCACCGCCAACCACCCAGAAGCGCGTCTTTTGCATGGCCGTTCTCCGTATGCCTTAAGGGGCCAGCGCCCCATATTGGATATTTACATCCGTTGACAAAGCACCTCGCCAGCCCACAATCTCTGTTCGGCGACGAGATGTCTGATGGATATAATTCCAGAGGAAGTCTTTGTTTCAATGCCTGATTTCGTAAGAAAGGTGGCGTTGTAAAAGTCCGACGTAGGGACAACGGTAAATTTGTAAAAAGATTCACAAATGGATGAGAGCAGAAAACTCTTCGTGGGTCCGCGTCTCAAGCGCCTGCGCCGCGAGCTCAATCTAAGCCAGTCCCGCATGGCGGAGGAGCTCGGGCTCTCGCCCAGTTATCTGAATCTCATGGAGCGCAACCAGCGCCCCATCACGGCGCAGGTGCTCATCCGGCTCGCCCATGCCTATTCCCTGGATCCGCGGGAATTCGCCAACGATGACCATGAGCGCACGGTCTCGGAACTTGAGGAGATTTTCGCCGATCCGCTCTTTCGCAGCGCGCCGGTCTCCCGAATCGAGCTGCGTGAAACCATCGAGAACGCGCCTTCTCTCGTGGATGCCGTGAATCGCCTCTACCGCGCCTATCAGGCCATGCGGGGCGCACGCGAGGCCGTCACTCCCCATCTCAAAGACAGGGACCGGGCCGAGGATGCGCCGCAGATCAATCCGGTCGACCGGGTGCGCGAGCTGATCCACGAGGCCAAGAACCATTTTCCGGAACTGGACGAGGCGGCCGAGACACTGGCTTCCGACCTTGCGGTCACGGGGCACGAGCCGTTCTTCGCCATCGCGGAGCGTCTTCGTTCCAAGCACGGCATCCGCGTGCGCGTCATGCCCATCGACGTGATGTCGGACAACCTGCGGCGCTACGATCACCACCGCCGCCAGCTCCTGATCTCCGAACTCGTCGATCCGTCCGGCCGCACCTTCCAGGCCGCCTATCAGCTCGCCTTTGCGGAGATGCGCTCGACCATCGATGCGCTGGCCGCCAAACTCGAACCCACGGACGGCCCTGCCCGCCGCTTGCTGCGCGTTTCGTTCGGCAACTACTTCGCCGGCGCGCTCATGATGCCCTACGGCAAGTTCCAGGCCGCGGCGGACGTCCTCGGATACGACGTCGAGGTGCTGGGCGCGCGTTTCGGCGCGAGCTTCGAGCAGGTGGCGCACCGCCTTACGACGCTCGCCCGGCCCGGCGCCCGCGGGATTCCCTTTTTCCTCGTGCGTGTGGACGCGGCGGGCAACGTGTCGAAGCGCTTCTCCTCGGGCCGTTTCCCCTTCTCGCAATTCGGCGGCACCTGCCCGCTCTGGAACCTCCACTCCACCTTCAAAACCCCGGGACAGGTGGCGACCCAGATCGTCGAGCTGCCGGACGGCTCGCGCTGGTTCTCCATGGCCCGCGCCGTCAAGCGCGCCTCGAATCCCTGGGGCATGTCCGATCCGCAATTCGTAGTGGGTCTCGGTTGCGAGCTGAAATACGCCCATCGCCTTGTCTATGCGCGCGGCCTGGACCTCGCGGCCGCCGACGCCACCCCCATCGGCATCAACTGCCGCCTGTGCGAGCGCGTCGCCTGTCCGCAGCGCGCTGCCCCACCCATGATGCACGCCCTCATCGTCGACGAGATGCGGCGCGGCGTCTCGCCCTTCGAGTTCGATGCGACTTAGGCTCCGGCCCCTGTTTTCGCTGCGAGCGGCTCCTCGAGCCAATGATCGAGAAACCGGTCGATCCAGCGCGAAACATGCGGATCGTACAGGAAACGCCCGTCGAGCTGGCGGACGCGATCCTGTGCGCCGGGCGTCGACAGTCGCTCCTCCGCAACGACGGTCCAGCGGCAGATCATGGCGTGCGTGACCTCGGGGTGGAACTGGAGGCCGAAGGCCTTGCCGCCGACCTGGATGGCCTGGGTCGGAAAATCGTCGCCCGTTGCGAGCGTATCGGCCCCGGCGGGGCAGTCGAATCCCTCGCGGTGCCAGTGATAGACATGGCTCGGCCAGGGTACGCCCCAGGCTTCGCTCAAGCGCTCTCCCGCTCCGGTCGGCACGAGAGGGTAGTAACCGATCTCGGCGCGCCCTTCCGGATGCTGCCAGACATCGGCTCCCATGTGCTTGGCGAGCATCTGCGCGCCGAGACACAGGCCTAAGAACGGCTTGCCCTCCTTCAGGGGAACGCCGATCCATTCGATCTCCGCCTTGATGAAATCATCCGGATCGTTGGCGCTCATAGGGCCGCCGAAGATCACCGCACCGGCATGGTCGGCGAGCGTCTCGGGGAGCGGGTCTCCGAAGCGAGGCCGGCGGATATCGAGCCGATGCCCGCGCTCCGCCAGCAGACGCCCGACGCGCCCGGGCGTCGAATGCTCCTGGTGCAGGACGATGAGGATGGGTGCCTTGGTTCCCTGCCTAGTCATGGCCCCGCTCCGGCGGCACGGGCTTGGGAGTTTGCAGCGGATGGCGGAGAGCGGACTCGGGTACGGATCGACTGAACATGAGGGGGATTATTCAGGAAGAAACCGGATCCGCGCAAGGCTCAGGGCGATGGTCGCGACCCCGTCAGCGCATCGTACGGACCCGAAGGGCCGCGTCAGCGCTAAGTGGCCCCGGTTTTCCGCTCCGAAGACGCTTTCTATCAGAGGGGGCATCGGCTTTGAAGCGATCATCCCGCAGGACCGGTGCCGAGCCCGGCCTGAAGCCTTGGGAAGGCCCCAGCCGGAGCTAAGGCGAAGAGTCGCACGAAAGCCGTGGCGGGCCTGGACCTCGCCGCGATAATATCCAACCAGTCCAGGCCTTTCGGGTCCTAGGCAAGTGCAGGAGGCTGCTCTAAGATCAACGCAATGATAAAGCTTTGGAGCTCCGAAGGGTTGCCGTCGGCTTTTGCACCCCATGCAAGAATGATAGAACCCTCTGATTCCCGGCATGGCTTTCGCAGGCACTCGGAACGGGATCCGGTGCAGCGAAGGCCGATCATGCGGCCCTGGCGTGAAGGAAAGTTAAAGACGTGACCGATAGCGTGACGAGCGACGGAGATCTGAACGGCCTGCGTATCCTCGTAGTGGAAGACGAAGCAGCGATCTCCCTTCTGCTGGAAGACATGCTGCTCGATTTCGGCTGCGAAGTGATCGGCCCGGCCGCGCGGCTTTCCGCGGCCCTGGACGCGGTCGCCCGGGAGCAGGTGGATCTGGCCATTCTCGACGTGAACGTCGCGGGCGAGCCCATCTATCCCGTGGCCGAGGCCCTGGCCCAGCGCTCGATCCCCTTCGTCTTCTCGACAGGGTACGGCAGCGCAGGCATCCGGGACTCCTTCCGCGACCGCCCGGTCCTCCAGAAGCCCTTCGCTCAAAACGATCTGAAGCAGAAGCTGATCATGGCCCGGCGCACGGTCGCGTCCTGAGGCCCGCCCGGCCTGGTCCTGCGACGTTCCGGATCTCTCTCCTAAGGGCAAGCCCCTTTCCTAAGGGAATGGGTCATGTGCTTTTGAGCACAGACCATGCTGTCTGATTTGGCTTTGATCCTGCCGCATACCTGCTAAGCTTGAATTTGCAGGATCAGGACACGTTATCACAGAAGACATCATGGCTGCCCATCCCTTTCGGCTTCTAGCTGCCGCAAGCTCCCTCTGCCTGTGCTTGGCGGAGGCTCATGCGCAGTCACCCATTCCCAGGCCGCTTCCCCCCGTGGGCTCGATCGTGGCGGCCAAGGGCGGCGAGGAAATGCGCTTCGTTCGCGAGGATCTCTGGCGGGCGGCGCAGATTCGGCAGGATGTCATCGGCGGCGACGTGTTGCGCACCAATGCCATCGGCAATCTGGCGATCCTGTTCGCGGACCGGACCCAGATCCGCGTCGGCCGCAACTCCACCTTGACCGTGAACGACGTGGCGGGCGCCGGCAGCGGCACGACCGCGCTCAGTCTCGACGCAGGCAGCATCTGGGCGCGCGCCGCGCGCGGCGGATCGGGCGTCGACGTGAAGACCCCCGCCGCGGTGGCCGCTATCCGCGGCACCGACTGGGCGCTGTCCGTCGAAGGCGGGCGCACCTCCCTCGTGGTGCTCGAAGGCGTCGTGGAGCTGCGCAATGCACAAGGCTCAGTCACCGTGCGCCAGGGCGAAGGCGCGGTGGCCTCCATCGGGCAGGCGCCGACGAAGTTCGTGCTCACGAATTCCGAAGACCGGGAGCAGATGCTCTTCTATTTGAGCCTGCGGGATACGTTCTCCTCGATGCCGGTCTCGCCGCTGAGCGGCCCGGTCCTACGGGCCGAGCGCGCGCGGATTGCGGGCATACCGCCCGAGAGCCGTAGCGCGGAGGACTGGCTGAGCCTTGCCGAGACGGCCCTCGTTCTCGACGGCCGCGCGGTGGCCGCGCAGGCGCTTGCGGAAGCGCGCGCCAAGGGCCTGAGTGCCGCGCAGCGCGCCCGCGCCGATCTGGTTGAGGCCACCCTGCTCGGATCGCAGCACCGCTGGTCGGAGGCGGCCGAACTCTTTGGCAGGGCCGAGCGCGGGGTCGACGCGAAGCGGCGGACCATCGCCGCTTACGGGCGCTACATCGCCCGGTCGCTCGCCGATCCGAAACGCGTGTATCCGGAGCCCAAGGGATCCGCCCATGACCCGCTTGCCGCGTTGGCCCATGCCTATGTAGTGGCCTTCCGCCAGGACCTCAATGCGGCATCCGAGGTGCTGAAGGCCGCGGAACGGCGCTTCCCGAACGACGTCCGTATCGCGGTGATGTCGGCACAGGTCTCCTATGCCCTGAACCGGCGCGAGGAGATGCGCGCCTCCATTGCCCGGGCGAAAGCCATCGACCCCGAGGATCCGGAAGTCATCGCCGCCGACAGCAACATCCGGGGCGATATCGACGGCGAGGTGAATGCCGCCGTCGAGTCCCTGCGCAAGGCCGCCGCCGTTGCGCCGGGCAATTCCGGGATCTGGAACAGCCTCGGCCTCTTCGAATCCGACCGCGACCGGCCCCTGGCCGCGGAAGAAGCCCTGCGCCGGGCCATCGCGGAAGATCCGGGAAGCCCCGTCTCCTACGCCAATCTCGCGATCCTTCTGCTCGATCAGAACCGCGTCGAGGAAGCGGGCGCCCTGATCGACAGGGCGCTCGCCCTCGATCCCGGCTTTCATGTCGCCTATGTGGCCCGCGGCCGCTACCTCCTGCAGAAGGGTGAAACCGACAGGGCGATCGAGGCCATTCTCGCCGGCTCGGCCGCCAATCCGGCCTGGTCCCAGGGCCTGCTCATGGCGGCGGCCGCCTATTACCAGAACGGCGACGAGGAGCTCGCGGACCAGGCCCTCGACAATGCGGACCGCCTCGACCCCAACGATCCCGTGGTCTCGAGCGCACGCACGGCGATCGCCATCGATCAGTATCAGGCGGACCAGGCGGTTCTCGCCGCCCGCGAGACCCTGCGCCGCTACCGTCAGCGCGGCGGCGACTTCGCAGGTCTCGCGGTGAACAAGGATGGCGGCTCCTACCCGGCCCAGGCCTATCGCTTCCTGAACCTGAACGAGTGGTCGCGTTTCTACGGCGACCGCGTGTTCGACCCGTTCAACGCCTCGAGCTATTTCGACCAGGCGGCCGTCGACCGGCCCACCCTGTTCACGGCCCGGCCCGACGTCTCCACCATCGAAACGGGCGTGGACTCGGATCTGACGGCCCTCAACCTGACGCTCCAGGGGCTGTTCCTCGACCCGCTCGCGGTTTCCGGCCGCATCGGGCGCCTGGATCTCATCCGCCGCCCCTTCATCGACGCCGAGATCGGCGGCACCCTGCTGTCCCGCGACGGCCATTTGGGCTGGCAGGCGGAAGCGACCGTTCAGGGCTATTCCAACGAGCCGCTTCCCACTTCTTTCTCCCTGACTGCAAACCGCGCTCAGGCCGAGAACGGCGCGACCATCGACAGGCAGGAAGCGACCAATGGCGCCTTCTTCATCGGCTCTGCCCCTTCGGCGGCCGATCGGTTCGTGCTGTTCGGAGCAGCGGCGGATCAGGCGCCGGGCATTGCAAGCATCCGCACGCCCACGCGACTCTTCGACGGCACCCAGGACGCGACCTCCGTGCTCGGCGGCGCCGGATGGAGCCACAGCTTCAGCGACAGGAACGTGCTGACCGCAGCCGTCTTCGGCCAACGCGTCGTCGACGATCGGTTTTCGAATCTGGCCCTGACGCTCTCCCCCACCCTGATCCTGGGCGGACAGCAAAGGGAGCGCACCCGAACGGAGGGCGTGGCGGCAGCCCTGGCTCACACGATCGGATTCGACGACTTCACCCTTCGCTACGGTTTCGAGGCGCAACGCGGACGCGCCCTCAGCAGCGCCGAGGGGCTGACCTACCTCTTCGACACCGCTACCGGCGAGTACACATCCATCCCCATCGACGAGGAATCCGACGCCACGTTCAAGGCGAGCCGCCTCTATGCCGACCTGTTCTGGCGTCCTTCCGACTGGTTCGAGGCCCAGGCCGGGATCCAGCGCACGGCCCTGGACACCGGTTTCAGCGACGACAGCATGGTCTCCCCGCGCATCGGAATCGGCATCTCGCCCTTCGAGGGCCACTGGCTGCGCGCCGCCTATCGCACCGACGGCCTCATGCCGCTCGCCTATACGCTCTCGCCCGTCACGACCGTGGGGCTCGTGCCGAACACGCTGCCGATCGCCCTCGACGGACAAGTCGACACGCTCGCCCTTCGCTGGGATGCGGAATGGTCGCCCTATCTGTTCACGGCCCTCGAGTATCAGCGGCAGGAGGCTGACAATCTCGATATCGGCATTCCGAACACCTTCGACAGCATTGCCATCGAGAAGGCGCGCATCGAGCGGGTGTCCGCCACCGCCAATCTCTGGCTCACCCACGGCATCGGCGTGTTCGGCACCATCGGCACCCAATCGACGGAGGTGCTCTCGGGCGCCGGGCGCGGCAGCGACGTGCCGCTGATCGCCGGCAATTTCGCGCGGGCGGGCGTCACCTTCGTCCACCCGAGCCGGATCAAGCTCACCATGGCGGCCACCTATGTGGGCGACTTCGCGGGCGAGCTCGCGGGCACGAGGCTCGACGATTACTGGACGGCGGATGCCTCCCTGACCTGGGAAACCCCGGATCGGCGGCTTCTGGTGGAACTGAGCGTGCTCAACATGTTCGAAGAGGAATTCCAGGTCGCGCCCAATATTCCCGGACCGAGCCGCACCTTCGCGGCCGGCGTGAAGGCACGGTTCTAAGGGTGGGCGCTCCCGCACCGGCCGCGCGCATGCAGACGGGAGAGCCGCTCCGGCGGCACTTCGTCATGGCGGGGCTGATCGCGGCTCTTCTGACGCCGCTCGTCTTCTTTCCCCCCTTCCGGCTGATCGAAGCGAAGGTGTTCGATATTCTCTCGATCGTCGCGCCGCCACGCCCTCGGGTCGCCGGCGTGGAGGTGGTGGCGATCGACGAGCCGTCCTTCTCCGAGATCGGGCAGCGCTGGCCGTGGCCGCGGGAGCTTCACGCCCGGCTCGCCGAGCGTCTGCGCGCGGCGGGCGCCAAGGTCATTGCCTTCGACATCATCTTTTCCGAGCCCTCGACGGAGGAGGCCGACAGGCGGTTTGCGGCAATCCTCGGGCCGGACGTGGTGCTCGCATCGGACGATGTCTCGACGAAGCTCGATCACGGCGTTCAGGTCACGCGCGTCAATCCGATCGAGCCGTTTCTCGATGCGGGCGCTGTTCCCGGTGTCGCCTCCGTCACCCCCGACGGCGATGTGTATCTGCGCCGGATGCCGACTCAGCCCGACGGATTCGCAGCCGAGATCCTGCGTGTTGCCGGGGAGCCGGCCGAGCCTCCACCCGAGGGCGCCCTCATTCAATATTTCGGACCCGCCCGCACCTATCCGACCGTTTCCTACTACCAGGCTCTGGATCCGGAGACGTTTCTCCAGCCCGGACGCTTCAGGGACAAGATCGTTCTCGTGGGCCTGAGCCTCAAGGCCGCGACCTCCGCCGATGCGGGCGCGCCCGATACCTTCCCCACGGCCTATACGCTGACCACGGGAGAACTCACCGCAGGAGTGGAGGTGCAGGCGACGATCCTCGACAACCTGCGCCACGATCTCTTCGTCGTCCCCGTTCCGCGCCCGGCCGTCCTGGCTCTGCTCGTGGCGGCTGCCTTCGGGGCCGCGGCCCTGTCCATCCGCGGCGTGACCTGGCGCACCGGGCTCGCCGCCCTGTTCATGGTCGCCCTTCTCGTCGCGGGCGCATGGTTCGCGCTGCGCTTCGGGCGCCTCTGGGCGCCGCCCGTCCTGCCCGCCGCCACGGCGCTCGCGGTGTTCGGCACGCGGTTCGGCCTGGACTATGCCCGCGAGCGGCAGTTGCGCCATGCGGTGTCGGAGGCCTTCTCGCGCTATCTCTCGCCCGATCTCGTCGCGGAGCTCGCGCGCGATCCGGGCGCACTCAGGCTCGGCGGGGAGCGACGCAACCTCTCGGTTCTGTTCTGCGACGTGCGCGGCTTCACCAGCCTGTCGGAGTCCCTGAAGGACCAGCCCGAGCGGCTGACCGCGCTCATCAACCGCCTGCTCGATCCCCTCTCCGAAGCGGTGCTCGCGGAGGGCGGCACCATCGACAAGTACATGGGCGATTGCGTCATGGCGTTCTGGAACGCCCCCCTGCCGAGCCCCGATCATCCGCGGCGCGCGGTGCGTGCGGCCATGCGCATGATGGACGCCGTCACCCGGTTGAATGCCGCCCTGCGGCAGGAGGAAGGCGAGAGGGCCCCTCAATTCGCTGTCGGCATCGGCATCAACACGGGCGATTGCGTGGTGGGCAACGTGGGCTCGCGCTGGCGCTACGATTATTCGGTGCTCGGCGATGCGGTGAATCTCGCTTCGCGCCTGGAGAGTCTGTCCAAGGAATATAACGTCCCGCTGATCCTCGGCCCGGCGACGGCCGCAGCCGTGCGCGACGATTACGTGCTGATCGAGCTCGACCGCATCGCGGTGCGCGGACGCGCGACGGAATCGGCCATCTTCACCGTCGTGGCCCCCGCTTCGCAGCGTCAGGATCCCGCGGTCGCGGAACTCTCGCGGCTTCATGCCGAGGCTCTCGAGAGCCTCCGCGAAGGACGGCGTAACGAAGCGCTCGGCCTCGTTGTGCGCTGCCGGTCGCTTTCTCCTTTCCTGGCCGGCTACTACCGCACGCTCATGAGCAAGATCGGCGGGATGCTGCGCTGACCCGGCTCGCTTTTGCGAGCGAATTGCAAGTAAAATGAATGGCTTGCGCTCGGAGGCGCAGTCACTATAACGGCGGCTCTCCCGTCCTGCCGTCCCGTTTGTCGATGCCAGCCATGAGTCGCATTCAAAAGCTTGCCATCGGCAGCATATTCGTTGGAGCGCTCGTCCTCGCGCTCAAATATGCCGCTTATCACCTGACGGGGAGCATCGCACTCTATTCGGACGCGCTGGAGAGCATCATCAACGTGGTGACGGCGATCGCGGCCTTCATGGCCGTTCGGGTGAGCGCAGCGCCCGCCGACGCCAATCATCCCTACGGCCACCACAAGGTGGAATATTTCTCCGCTGTTCTCGAGGGTGTGCTGATCATCGTGGCAGCGCTGATGATCCTGCGGGAAGCCTATTTCGGGCTCCTCTCGCCGAGGATGCTCGATGCCCCGGCCTTCGGCCTTGCCGTCAACGCGGCAGCAACCGTCGTGAACGGCTTCTGGTCCTGGGTGCTGATTCGCCAGGGCCGTCGCCTGCGCTCGCCCGCCGTCACTGCCGACGGGCGTCATCTGCTGACGGACGTGCTCACCTCGGCGGGCGTTCTCGTCGGCCTCGTGCTCGTACCCGGGACCGGTTGGGCCTGGCTCGATCCCATTCTCGCGGCTCTCGTCGCGGTCAACATTCTCTGGTCCGGCTGGGGCCTGATGAAGGAGAGCATCGGCGGCCTCATGGACGAGGCCCTGCCCGAGGCGACCCTCGCGCGGGTGCGCGAGATCATCTCCGTCAATGCGGAAGGCGCCATCGAGGCGCACGACCTGCGCACGCGGCACGCGGGCAAGATGACCTTCATCGATTTCCATCTGGTCGTGCCCGGCGGAATGAGCGTCACGGACGCGCACGACATCTGCGACCGCCTGGAGCGCGCGCTGAAGGGCGAGATCGAGGATGCCCTCATCACCATTCACGTGGAGCCCGATGATAAGGCGAAGCACGCCGGAATCGTCGTTCTCTAGCGCTTCGTGCCAGAAAGCGGACCGGTCATTCACACCAACGGTGCGCTCTTCAAACAACAGAGCGTCCGGCGGGAGAATCGGCCCCGCCATTTCCAGGCAAGCCTCACCGGTTACTTCCCCGCCAAATTTCGGATGCGCGCGCCAGGTGCTGGCGGCACGAAGATGAGGATGGAGATGTCTCAAAACGCTTTTACCGCCCGTGCGAAATGGGCCAATGCCCTCATGGGAGTTGCAGGCCGCTTCTACGCCGGCATGGCCTTCGGCATTCTCGCGCTGATAGCGCTTGCCATTTACGGATCGCTCACGATCTCCAGCATCCTGCTCGAGCGGAAGCACGCGGAGCTGAAGGGCCTCGCCCAGACGGCCACCACTCTCATCGCGGGCTATCAGGAGCGCGCCAGGAAAGGTGAGCTTTCGGTCGAGGAGGCGAAGAAGCGCGCGACTGATTCCCTGCGCTCGATGCGCTACAACGGAAACGACTACTTCGTGGTGCTCGATTACACCAACTTCGTTGTCATGCACCCCAACAAGGACACCGAAGGCAAGAACCTTTCTGACGTGAAGGACGCCAACGGAGTCTACGTCACCCGCGAGCAGGTCGCAGCCGGCAGGAAGGGCGGCGGCTTCGTGAACTTTTCCTGGCCGAAGCTGAACGAAACCGTACCGTCTCCGAAGACAGTATACGCCGTCTCCGTCCCTGAGTGGGAATGGGTCGTAGCGGCAGGCATGTACGTCGACGACCTTGCCGTCCTCAACGCCACCTACCGGAACCTGTTCCTTGCCTTCGTCGGCGTCTCGGCCGTCATTCTGATCGCCATCGCCTTCGGCCTGGGACGCAGCATCTCCCGCCCGATTCAGAAACTCGTCGACAACATGCGCGGCCTCGCCGATGGCGATCTGAGCATGACGGTCGAGGGCACGGCCCGCCGCGACGAGATCGGCGTGATGGCGAATGCCGTCCAGGTGTTCAAGGATAATGCCATCGAGGCCCGCCGCCTCGCCGCCGAGCAGGAGGCCGAGAACCAGGCGAAGATGCGCCGTGCGCAAGCTCTGGACGAGCTCACGCAGCGGTTCGAGACCCAGGTGTCGGCTCTCACGCAGGGCCTGGCCTCGGCCGCCACCGAGATGGAGGCGACCGCCCGGTCGATGAGCGCCGTGGCCGGCCAGACCAGCCAGCAGACTATGACGGTCTCCTCCGCGGCGCAGCAGACCTCGGCCAACGTGCAGACGGTGGCCGCCGCCACGGAAGAGCTCTCCATCTCGATCCGCGAGATCGCCTCGCAGGTGGGCCAGTCCTCGCAGGTGGCCGA
>NZ_WURB01000039.1 GCF_009830105.1 Microvirga makkahensis | reverse complement strand
GTGCGATGCTCAACAAGCACGCAAGAGGGCAAGCCGGCTCGTGCCGGTGCGGCAGCAGGCCCCGGACAAGCAAAAACCCCTGACGCTGTTCACGTACAGGGGTTTTCACTTTTCGAGGGCTTTTGTGTGGGCCGTGTGGTTGAGTGTTGGTTGCGGGGACCTGAAACCACCGAGATTTCACTCGTGGTCAATTTCTAGAGATCACATATGGAGAATATTTTATTAAATCCGACCGATAAAAGTTGGGCGGACTTATAGGGCATGAGCACGGATAGCTGAATCGCGCTCATGCCGACTGTGGGAGGTATCCTCGTTGCTTCTCCTAGCCCGGCGGCGTTGACGGCGAATGCTTCCGCGAAGGGCGTCAGGGCTACCGTCGATGAGTGAGCTTGCGTCATAGATCTATGTGGACCCTCGGCCATCCGTCTGAACCGGATCGATCAAGATCAAGATCATACGCTAAAGGTGGACGGAACAGAGTACTTGTAGCATTGTGACAATTTGGGCGCGATCCATCGTTCATATTCCGAAATGCCCTCAGCTTGGACCGCCGGGGGCTTTTTCTATGCACAAAAAGTGCCATCTCGGCGCTTGGACAATTGCCAGCATGAGGTAAGAAAAGCTGCTACCTTCTAATTCGATCAGCAGGTTACCTTCGCGCGTACCAACAAAAATGAGAGGCTGGTGCAGTCCTGGATTGCAGACAGCTATTCCCCGCCTCGTAGACTGATGCGATGGTCGAAGGGCTTCTACCACAACCGCGTCCCCCGGAAGTTTCGAATTTCTGGCGTTCTGCACTGGCTCGCAAAAACCGGCTCGGCCTCGTCTGCCCTGGTAGTCGCATGGGTCTATGGCTCTATATCGGGTTTGTTGGCGACCGGCGTAGCTGGGGCGATTTTCGTCGGACACAGCGCGGTTTCCTTCCTCGATAACCTCTCAAAAGAGAAGGCAATCCAATCGGACGATAACCAGACTGACATTGTTGTTCGATTTGGCGATCTTCTGGTCGCTCATAAAGTTCGAGGAACGCTGAACGATATAGAACGCGACGACGCGATACGGGCATGCTTGGGCGTGTTGGAGGTCTTTTCTCGCCAGATCACAAAGTCGAGGAGCGGCGACATATCGGTTTCACTTGTCCTCTACGCTGGCAGCAGCCGGAACCGAATGAAGGTCCGCTACCGGAACCCCGGCAATACGAGGCCCGTTAACCGGGAGGTGGACCCAGATCGGATGTTAGGGCAAATCGCATGTATGAGTGGTGCTTTGCCTCGTGTCGTGCATGATTTGCGAGAGTTCGGGAAAGGTTCTGTTGCCAGACCAACGCAATCACATGCAGATTACAGGTCAATCTTCTTCTTTCCACTTGTGGTGTGTGAAGGCAACGAGAAAGTAGCTCGAGGTTTTGTTTCTATCGACTGTAAACGGCCTTATGCATTTTGCTGCAACAGATCGAACGCAATAGTCGTTACATGCGAACCGATACCGAGCCACATCGGAGAACTCATTCAGGAGGCTGGGAATGGGCGCAGCCGTCAAAGAACATCTAGGTAGTGAGCGCAGTTCGAACCATTCGCATCAACTAGAAGAGCTGAAGGACGAGGCTGCCAAGGTTCGCCAGATGCATGAGCGGGGCGAAATATCAACTCTTGAGGCGAGCAAGCGCCTTTCCGAACTCAAAAAGCGACATCGCAGCTTTTTCGATCAGTTCATTTGACCCTCTGCGCATCCTGCCCGTGCATAGGGCGGCAGTGGACGATAGGCCGCTTGCTGTTGCAACATTCTCTCTCGCGTTTTCAAGCTCCTCTGGCAAAAAGCCCTGGCATGTTCCAGGGTTTCTGTTGTCCATCAGTTGGAAACAGACGGCTGCTATTGCGTTTTCGCCAATTCCCACGCGGCCTTGAATAGTTCGGCCGCCGCTGCAGATTCGAAGGCGTCGGTAAGGATGCGGATCACGGCGGCATCGTCGGTCAGGTCCAAGCATTCCGCCGCGAGTTTTTCAGCCCTCTGCCGCGTCAGCATCGATCTGATCGCTTCCGCCTGTTCCGGCGACGCTTTATCAATCTTCAGGCGTTCAGGCGAGGACATTCACCTCAACTGCGAGCCTTGTATGACTCAGTGTTTGCTTGGATCAGGGCTCGACTACCATGGGTACTGCAATGGCAGCGGCTCGGGAAAGGTAAGATTGCTCATTGGTGGCAGGAGTGGAGGGACTCGAACCCCCAGCCCCCGGTTTTGGAGACCGGTGCTCTAGCCGATTGAGCTACACTCCTTCAGGTCCCCCTCGGAGGCTAGCAGGGGCGGGCCTTATCCCCTGTATGAAGCTTCACTGTCAAGCTAGTGCAGCTACTCACCCGGCTTCGCTGAGCGAACACAGTGACTGCCGAGATCTACGTCCTGCACACTGGCCGAGGGTCGGCACTGCCGGGGTAAGTGGACGTTCGTTTCGCTTAATCTTGGTCGCTTTTTGACCCAAAGCGGCCGAAGAGTCCAGAGGTCTAAGTGCCCGTTTGAAAATTCGGATCTTGAGCTATTCGGACCGGCTTTTCGAGGACGGGAGAGGCTGAAATCGCTACCTTGGAGGGCTTCCGAAGGGCTTAATGGTTGCCGTTTCGGACCCGGGCAGTCATCTTAGAACATTTCTAAAACGGGCACTAAAGGCGCAACGGACCATCGCCATAGAGAAGGCCGCCCGGCGTGGGCCGAGCGGCCTTCCCAACGTTTCCGCCAAAGCGCTTTATCGATCCACGACAGCGCGGAACGTGATCTCAACGAGCTGTTGCGGGAAGGCGAGCCGTGACACGCCAATAAGGTTGCTCGCGAGCTGGGGTATCTCTGCACCATAAACCTGCTTGCGAACCTTGGAAGCCGCACTGAATGCGGCGTCGACGTCCAGCACGTACAGTGTCTCCTCGACGACGTCATCGAATGAGGCTCCGAACTGCGCCAGCAGGATCCGCGCATTCTCATAAGTCTGGCGGATCTGCGCTTCCATGTTGTCGAATGATTGCGGCTTTCCGGCTTCATCGAGATCGGCCGGAGCCACAAGGTTGCCCGCAGAGTCGTGGCTCAATTGCCCAGAGACGTAAATCGTATCCTTGACCTTGATCGCCTGCGCATATCCGAAGGCTTTCTCCCAGGCGACGCCGTGATTTGCCGCCTGAACCAATGCCGTAGTCTTGCTATCACTCATCCTTTGTGCTCCCTAGCTTGCTGTCGGTCGACTGTACGATAGGCGTGGTAGGCCTCTCAGCCACTGCACTTCCGGCCTATTCCGCGTGATGGCGGGATGTTCCCCGAGGTGGGTCAGCCCTGTCCTTAAGCCTTGATGAAGGCAAGGGCGTCGGCGTTGAACTTGTCCGCCTCGATCTGCGCCAAGCCATGCGATCCGCCTGGATAGACCTTGAGCTGGGCGCCCTTGACAATCTTCGCGGCCTTTTCGGCCGAGGCCTTGATCGGCACGATCTGATCGTCGTCACCGTGGATGATGAGTGTCGGCCGGTCGATCTTCTTCAGGTCCTCGGTGTAGTCGACCTCCGAGAACTCCCGGACGCAATCGTACTCGCCCTTGATGCCGCCCATCATGCCCTGCAGCCAGAAGGACTCACGCAAGCCTTCGTTGACCTTCGCGCCGTCGCGGTTGAAGCCGTAGAACGGGATCGTGAGATCCTTGAAGAACTGTGAGCGGTCTCCCGCCGTGTTCTGGCGGATACCGTCGAAGACCTCCATGGGCGTGCCCTCCGGATTGGTCTCGGTCTTCAGCATCAGCGGCGGCACGGCTCCGACGAGCACCACCTTCGCGACACGCGCGGAGCCGTGGCGGCCGATGTAGTGCGCCACCTCGCCACCGCCGGTCGAATGGCCGATCATCACGATGTCGCGCAGATCGAGCGTCTCGATCAGTTCAGCCAAGTCGTCGGCGTACTGATCCATGTGGTTGCCGTTCCAGGTCTGGTCTGAGCGGCCGTGGCTGCGGCGGTCATGCGCAACGACGCGATAGCCCTGCTGGCAGAAGAACAGCATCTGGCCGTCCCAGGCATCCGCGGACAGCGGCCATCCGTGCGAGAACAGGATCGGCTGTCCCGTGCCCCAGTCCTTGTAGAAAATCTTGGTTCCGTCCTTCGTCGTGATCGTGCCCATTGGTAGTCTTTCTTGCGCTTGGGTGATTGTTTCCGCCGCGCCCGATGCCGTCGGCAGGGCGAGGAGGGCTAGGAGTGCCGCGGCGCCCAGACAGGCGTCGCGGCGGGTGACGGGACGGGCGATGTGCGGCTGATCGCGCAGCGCAATCGCTCCGCGCCGCAATCTCAATGCGGGTCCCGGCCGGATCTGCCGACCGCCAGGAAGTGTTGCACGAGAGGCGGCTCGGCTCCTTGATGGAAGCGGCGTGCCTCGGCCTGGACATCGGCGTCGGCCTTCGAGACCCGCTTGTGCTGGCGCAGGTGCTCGGCCCAGGACTCGACGAAGAACCACTCGACGATGTGCTCGGGATCCGCCGCATCCTCGGACACACCCCAGGCGTAGGCGCCGTCGCGGCGGCGCCCTTCGGAGAGACGCTCAAGCGCCGTCAGGAAGGCGGAGCGATCCGCCTGCCGGATGCGGTAGGTGACCATGATCATCACCGGTCCCCGGTCATGCGCGACGGGTTCGGCCATCGCGGGCTCGGGCCAATGCAGCGAGGGCGTGAGATCGCCTTCCGCGCTCGGCAGGGGAGCCCTGTGCGCCAGCAGCGCCGCGACGGCGAGGCCGATGCCCGCCACGATCAGGGAGGTGTCGGTCGTGATCTCCTGGGCGAGGAAGCCCCAGCCCAGGGAGCCCGCCGCCATGGCACCATTGAACGCCGTGAGATAGATCGCCAGGCCACGGCCCCGGATCCAGTTCGGCAGGATGGCCTGCATGGTGCTGTTGAGCGTGGTCAGCATGGCGATCCAGGCGATGCCGAGCACGAAGGTCGCTATGATCGCCACGATCTCGGAGTTCGTCAGGGCGAGCAGGGCGGTCGCGCCGGCCGTCACGAGCGACATGGCGAGCACGAGCCGGTCCTGCCCCAGCCGGGCGCGAACCCGCGGCAGCAGGATCGCTCCCAAGATGGCGCCAGCCCCGACGCTGCCGAGCATCAGGCCATAGAAGCTCGGGCCGCCACCGATCTCCTGGCGGGCCACGATGGGGAGAAGCGCCCAGACGGCGCTGGCGAAGGCGAAGAACAGCACCGCGCGCCACAAGATGCGGTGCAGGTCATGACTGGCGCGGGCATAACGCAGGCCCGCTCGCAGCGCCCCGCCAAAGTGCTCCCGCAGGCCATCGTCCGCATCAGCCTCACGCCGCCACCAGAGCAAGGCCCCGCCGACGAGGATGTAGGTCAGCACGTCGAGGCCATAGACCGCCGCGGCTCCGAGGCCTGCCAGCAGGAAGCCTCCCAGGGCCGGGCCAATGGAGCGTGCGATGTTAATGCCCAGGGAGTTCAGCGCCACGGCGCCCTTGAGGTCGGATCGGGGGACGAGTTCAGGCGTGATCGCCTGCCAGGCCGGGGTTGCGAGCGCCGCACCGACTCCGCCGAGGAAGGTGAGGATGACAAGGCTCTCGACCGTGACCGATCCCGTCCAGGACAGGAACGCGAGCGTTGAGCTCACGATGCCGAGCATGATCTGAATGGCGATCAGGAAGCGGCGCCGGTCGAGGATGTCGGACAGCACGCCGGCCGGAATGGCGAGGAGGAAGACCGGGAGGGTGCCCGCCGCCTGGATCATGGCGACCGCGGCCGGCGAGGCGGAGATCTCAGTCACCAGCCAGGAGGAGGACACGTCGCGCATGAAGGTGCCGACGTTGCCGAGCACCGTCGCGGTCCAGATCACCGCGAAGAGAGGGTGGCGCAGGGGCGCGAAGGTGCCCGGTGGAGGGGGAGGCGCTGCCCCTTCGGTGACCGTTCCTTGAGCTCCGGTCATGACTGTCCTCTCCGGGAATCGACGAACAGGGCCGCAACGGCGAGCCCGCCCACGATGGCGGTATGCTCGAAGAAGGTTGCGGTCTGGCGGCCCCGATCCGGACCCTCGAACATCCAGAACGGATGCGCGAGCAAGGTGGCTATGACGGTGAACACGGCCAGGATGCCGGCGCCCAGCCAGCAATAGCGGCGGGTCAGGAAGAGAGCGGAGCCACCGAGCTGCGCCAGGATGACAGCGGCGGCGATCAGCCCCGCGGGCTGGAGGCCCAGGCCTGTGACCTCGGCGGTGGCTCCGCCGAAATCGACGAGCTTCACGACGCCGCTGATCAGGAAGGGCGCTGCGAGCGCAAGACGTGCCAGAACGTCGAGCCCGGGCAGAGCAAGCACCTGTGCAATGGGGCGGGGAGCGGTGATATCAGTCATGATGGACTCCCTCAGAAGGCCCAGCAGGAGCAGCCGAGCACGCCCCAGAACGAGCGCGCGTCGGAGGTGGGCGTGTTGGCGCCCCAGGCGCTGGCATGCGCGTGGCCATGCACGCCGCAGGAACTGGCGCAGGCGCAGGCTGCCGCCGCGAAGGCGTACTTGCGGGCCTCATCATTGCCGGCGCGCTGCTGGTAGCCGCCATAGCTCCGGACAGGGGACCAATCCGGCATCGGTGGGGGCAGCGAAGGCGCGAGATCCTTGAACTCGGCGTCGCCATGCACGGGCTTGCCGCCGAGCAACGTCAGAACCGACGTGATGTCCTGGATCGCATCTTCCGGCACGGCGAAGTAGTCGTCGGACAGCACCGCCAGGTCGGCCAGTTGCCCTTCCACGATCTGACCCTTCTTGCCCGGCTCATTGGAGAACCAGGTGTTGGCTTCGGTCCACAGCCGCAGGGCGCTTTTGCGATCCAGGCGATTGGCACTTGGATAGAGCGTCAGGCCGCCCAGCGTCTTTCCGGTCACGAGCCAGGACAGGGAGATCCAGGGATTGTAGGAGGCGACGCGGGTGGCGTCTGTGCCGGCGCCGACCGGTACGCCGGCCTCCAGCATGCGTTTGATGGGCGGTGTGCGCTCGGCCGCCTTGTTGCCATACCGCTCGACGAAATCCTCGCCCTGGAAGGCCATCCGGTGCTGGACGGCGATGCCGCCGCCAAGGGCCGCGATGCGGTCGATGTTGCGGTCGTCGATGGTCTCGGCATGGTCGAAGAACCAGTGCAGGCCGTCAAAGGGAATGTCGCGGTTCACCTTCTCGAACACGTCGAGCGCCCGTGTGATGGTCTCGTTGTAGGTGGCGTGCAGCCGCCACGGCCAGCGGTTCTCGACCAGCAGACGGACGACCGGCTCCAAGTCGCCTTCCATGTTGGGCGGCATCTCGGGCCGCTCGACCTTGAAGTCCTCGAAGTCGGCGGCGGAGTACACCAGCATCTCGCCCGCGCCGTTGTGGCGGTAGAGATCGTCGCCCTGACCGGGCCTGACCTGCTTCGACCAGCTGTCGAAGTCCTTGAGCTCTTCCTTCGGCTTCTGCGTGAACAGGTTGTAGGCCAGGCGCACCGTGAGCTGGCCTTCCCGGTGCAACTCTTCGATGATCTGGTAGTCGTCCGGATAGTTCTGGAAGCCGCCACCGGCATCGATCACACCGGTCACTCCAAGGCGGTTCACCTCGCGCATGAAGTGGCGCGAGGAGTTCTTCTGGTATTCGGGCGGGAGCTTCGGGCCTTTGGCAAGGGTCGCATACAGGATCGTGGCGTTGGGCCTGGCGATCAGCAGGCCCGTGGGGTTGCCGTTCGCATCGCGTTGGATCTCGCCACCGGGAGGATTGGGCGTGTCCTTCGTGTAGCCCACGGCCCGCAAGGCCGCGCCGTTGAGCAGGGCGCGGTCATACAGGTGGAGGATGAAGACGGGCGTGTCAGGGGAGATTGCATTGATCTCGTCGAGCGTCGGCAGGCGCTTCTCGGCGAACTGATGCTCCGTGAAGCCGCCGACGACGCGCACCCATTGCGGGGCCGGCGTGCGGTCGACCTGTTCCTTGAGCATCCGCATGGCGTCGGCCAGGGACCGCACGCCGTCCCAGCGCAGCTCCATGTTGTAGTTCAGCCCGCCGCGGATGATGTGCATGTGGCTGTCGATCAGCCCGGGAATGACGCGCCGGCCCTTGAGGTCGATCCGCTGCGTTGTCGGTCCGGCGAGAGGCATCACCTCCTGCTCGTCGCCGACGGCCGCGAAGCGTCCGTCCCGGATGAGCAGCGCCGATGCTTCCGGCTGCTGGCGGTCGAGGGTCGTGATCCTCCCGTTGAACAGGATCAGGTCGGCTTGCATGGACGTGGCTCCCATCAGGGACTGGGTTGGGTCTGAAGCGCCGGCGGACGCGTGTGATCCGTGAAGGACAAAGCCCGCTGCGGCGCCGAGAAACGTGCGGCGCGTGGTCATGACGTCCTCCTTTGGGCATCGGAGGTCTGTTGCGAGGATCTGGCCCCTTCCGGCATGTGGCCGAAGACGTGCGGACGGACCTGATGCGACCAGGACTGCGTCGCCGACTCCTTCTGCCAGAAACTCTTGATGAGAGGGGGGATCTGCTCGCCGACCAGGATGCCGAGCAGCCCCACCAAGGCGACCACCGGCGGCGCCGGCGAGCGCACGTTGATCAGGCTGTAGATGATGCCGACCAGCAGGCCGGCCCCGAGCGACAGAAGGTAGACTTTCAACAACGCCTCCCTGGTGGAATGCATGAGGAGGGCGACGCATCGATGCCGACGCGGCGCCCCTTCGGCAGGGGGCGGGACACCTGCCTTCGATGACTTATTCGGCCGCGACGGCCGGGGCGGATCCGTGAGCGCCTTCGCTGGCGCCGAACATGGTCTTGGCGTAGATGATGCCGAGGCCGTAGGAACCGCCGAACTTCTTCGCGATGCCGGTGGTCATGTCGTAGGTCTCGGTGCGGGCCCAGTCGCGCTGCAGCTCCAGCAGGTATTGCAGCGAGGTCATCGGCCGGACGCCGGCTTGGATCATGCGCTCCACGGCGCGCTCGTGCGCTTCGGTCGAGACGTCGCCGCAGGCATCGGTGATGATGTAGACCTCGAAGCCCTGGTCGAGCGCCGACAGCGTCGGGCCGACGATGCAGACCGACGTCCACAGGCCGGCGAAGACCAGACGGTTCTTCCCGATCCGGTTCACCTCGTCGATGACGGCGGCGTCCTCCCAGGTGTTCATGGAGGTGCGGTCGAGGAGCTTCTGGCCCGGGAAGGCGTCGGTGATCTCGGAGAACATGGGGCCCGAGAAGCTCTTCTCCGCAACCGTGGTGAGGATCGTCGGCACCTTGAAGCCGGCGGCCGCCTCGGAGATCAGGGCCGCATTGTTGCGCAGGTTCACCGCGTCGATGGACTTGGTCGCGAACGACATCTGCGACTGGAAGTCGATCAGGATCAGGGCGTGATCGGTGGGGCTGACGAGCGTCGAGCCGGGGGTGGGAGTGGCTTTGGGCATGGGTTGTCCTCGCGTTAGGGTTTCGTTCGATGCTGTGTTCCGTGTGGGGCTCCGACCAGCGCACCGATGACCGGTCGGGCAAGCTCAGGCTCTCACGAAGGCCAGGAGGTCCTCGTTGAGTTGATTCTTGTGGGTTTCGGTGATGCCGTGCGGCCCGCCCGGATAGACCTTGAACGTGACGTCCCTCACGAGCCGCGCGGACGCGCGTCCCGCCGCATCGATTGGCACGATCTGGTCGTCATCCCCGTGCAGGATCAGCGTCGGTCTGTCGAAGGTCTTGAGGTCGTGTGTGAAGTCGGTTTCCGAGAAGGCCTTGATGCAGTCATAAGTATTCTTGTGGCCGGCCAACATGCCCTGCGCTCGGAAGGACTCGATGAGGCCCTGGGAAGGCTTGGCGCCGGGCCGGTTGAACCCGAAGAACGGTCCCGCGGCGAGGTCCCGGTACAGGTCGGCACGGTTGTTCAGCGAGGCGGCGCGGATCCCGTCGAATACCTCGATGGGCGTGCCGCCGGGATTGGCCTCGGTCCGCAGCATGAGCGGAGGAACTGCTGCGATCAGCCCGAGTTTCGCGACGCGTTTCGTGCCATGGCGTCCGACATAACGGGCAACCTCGCCGCCCCCGGTGGAGAAGCCGAACAACACGGCCTCCTGCAGATCAAGCCATTCCATCAACTCGGCAAGGTCATCTGCGTATGTGTCTATGTCGTTGCCATGCCAAGGCTGGCTGGAACGACCATGCCCGCGGCGATCATGCGCGATGCAGCGGTAGCCGTTGGCGGCCAAGTGCAGCATCTGCGCTTCCCAGCTGTCGGCGTTCAAAGGCCAGCCATGACTGAAAACAACCGGAGGGCCGCTCCCCCAGTCCTTGAAGTAGATCTGCGTTCCATCCCCGGTGGTGAGCATCGTCATTGGACCGGGTCCTCACGTGATAGGTTGATCAGCCCGGGCCATGCGGACGATGGCTCGACCAAGTTGTTCGCATCCTCCTGTTCCAAGGAGTTGTTGGCCTGCTGCTCCCGGCGTGAAGTGCGCCCCGGGAGGTCTGCGTGGATCATCGCGTTTTCGTTGGGGCCGCCGATGTCCGCAGTCACAGTGCCTGGATCCGGTCCGGACAGGGAGTTAATCGCCGTGAATTTCCGTGAAATGGCGCAAATGCGCGGCGCCCTCGCGAGCGGGGTCGCTTCCGGCGACCCTGGGAGGCGTCGGGCGAGGCTTGGAATCGCTAAGGGAGCTCCTGTCGGCGGGATCCGGTCAGGAGAGGGAGGACCGGGTGCTTCTTCGGGCCGCGAGGGCCTTTGCGAGAGCCGCGGCTGCGGCGACATCGGCCGTCCGGGAGCCCTCCTCGAATTTGGCGAGGACCGGGGCGAGCAGGTCGAGACCGTCCTCAGGGCGTTCCAGCGACCTGTACAGTCGTGCCAAGCTGGTCGCGGTCCGCAGTTCCCAAGCGAGCGCTCCCTGCATGCGCGCCAAGGCCAGCGAGTTCGCAAAGGCCTGCTCGGCCGCCTCCGATTGCTCTGTCGGGCCGCGAAGCAGGATCTCGCCTTTGACGCGCATGAGTTCGGCTCTGCACCAATGTTCTTCCTTCGCTTCGCTTCCGGCCAGCGCCTCCTTGATCACCGCCATCGCTTCCGCGACCCGGCCCGCCGCCGCGAGCCCTTCCGCCAGGGCTGCTTGAAAGGGCGAATGCTGCACATGGAAGGCCGTCGCCGACAGCTCCGTCAGGGCGGTCTTCAAGAGTTGCGACCCCGCTTCCGCGTCTCCTCGGGCGATCAGCATCTGGGCGCTGTAGGCCCGTACCCAGTTGCCGTAGTTGACCTGACGTTTCGTGAGCTCCTGGAGGCGGTTAACGAGGCGCTCGGCCGCGGAACGATGCCCGGTCAGAAGCGCCAGCCGACAACCGCAAAGGGCGACAGCGGCGAACTCCGAGGAGTCATGCTGGAGCGCACTCGTCTCATCGACGATGTCCAACGCGATGCGCATGGCTCTGTCCGGGAAGCCCTGCAGCCAGAGCGTGTGCGCAAGAACAGCGGTCGCTGCGGCGCGCTGGTCGAAGTGGTAGCGGGCAAGATGCGACCGGTCGGCCGGCGCGACATACCGGGCCAGCATCTGCTCGACCACGCGACGGGCGTCGGCCAGTTCGCCAAGGGCCCAATGCGCCGCGCCGGCCATCCGCAAGCCAATCAGAACGTCATCGTCGCGGCCCGCGCCCCTGGCGATCTCCTGGAAGCGATGCGCGGTCGCGAGGCCTTCGCTGTGGGGGCCACTCGTATAGTGGTGGAGCCACAGCCCCCATAACGTCCGCAACTGGTAATCAACATCGCCCAAGCGCCTGGCGATGGCGAGGGCGGCCGACCAGGCGACTTCCGTTTCCAGGCTGGCTCCCCTGATGTTGATCGTGGCGCCCGCCAAGGCGGCATAGAGCTGCATCTCACGACGACCACCCTGGGCGGCTGCCGGTCCAAGCGCAGTCAGGGCGCGCTCCACGCACGCGCGACACTCCTCCAGCAGGGACAGGCTCAGCCAAAGCGGAACGGCAGCGGCCGTGAGCGTGGCCCCGAGATTGCGGTCACCCTGCGCGGAGAAGCACCAGTCCAGGGCAGCGCGCACATTGCTGATCTCCGAATCGCTCCGCGTAAGGGACGGTTCCGACGCAGGCCCGGGGTCGCCCGCGGGACGGGAGAGGGCCGCCGCGAAAAATTCGGCATGGCGGCGCGCGAATTCGAGGTCCTCGCCACTGTCTGAGAGCTTCTCCCGCGCATAGGCCCGCACGGAGTCGAGCAGCCTATAACGGATCGTCGGCGCCCCCTCCGCCACAACGAGCGATTTCAGCACAAGGTCGGCCACGATGTCCGCGAATTCCGCCGGAAGGAAGTCTGCGCCCGCCACGGCGGTCGCCGCCGCCAGCGAGACCGCTCCTTGGAAGACCGCGAGCCGCCTGAGCACGGTGCGTTCCATGGGCGAGAGTATCTCGTAGCTCCAGTCGATGGCGGAGCGAAGCGTCTGATGGCGCTGCAGCGTGGTCCTGCGCCCGCTCGTCAGGACGCGGAAGCGGTCATCCATCAAGGATGCCAGGCCCGCGATCCCGAAGGCGTGCACCCGCGCCGCCGCCAGCTCAATCGCCAAAGGAATGCCATCCAAGCGGCGGCAGATCTCGACCAGCAGCGGGACCTCGGTCTCCAGGAGCGCGAAACCATCGTTGCTGGCCTTCGCCCGCAGGAGGAACAGCTGCAGGGCCGGGTAGGCCAGGGCCGCCTCGTGAGAGAGGCTCCCGCCTTCCGCGGGGAACGCGAGCGGCGTCACATGGACGACGTTCTCCCCCTCGGCGCGCAGAGGCTCGCGGCTCGTCGCGATGACGCTGATGGCCGGGGCCTCGATCATGATCTGTTCGGAGAGTCTGGCGGCAGCCTCGATGAGATGCTCGCAGTTGTCGAGCACCAAGAGCATCTGCTTGTCGCGCAACGTGGCCAGCAAGCCGGGAAGCGGGTTCTCCGACCGCACCGGGTGGCCCAGGGCCGAGGCGAGCGCCGTGGAAACGAGCCGCGGATCCTCCAACGTGGCGAGCTCGACGACCCGGACCCCATCCGCAAACCTGTTGGCGTTCTGGGCGACGGTGAGAGCCAATGAGGTTTTGCCCACGCCGCCGGGGCCGACCAGCGTCACCAGCCTTTGCGACAGTTTCGAGTCGACCAGGGCGACGAGCTCCTCCCGGCCCACGAGCTGCTTCAGGAGTAGGGGGACGTTCAGTGCGGTCGGCGCCGGACCTGGGTTGAAAGCGGGCTGTTTGGCCGGCGCCTCCGTCGCTGTCACATCGACCGAAAGCGAGTAGCCTCGGCCCGGGATGGTGACGATATAGGGTTTGCCGGAGGAACTCTCGCCAAGGGCCCGTCGCAAGGAGGAAACCTGCACCCGGAGATTGCTCTCGTCGACGAACAACCCCGGCCAGACGACACTTGAGATCTCATCCTTGCTGACGATCTCGCCTGCCTTGCTCGTCAGGACGAGGAGAATGTCATAGGCACGGCCGCCCAGCGCGACCGGTTCGCCATCCTGCAGCAGCAAACGTTGGGAAGGGAGGAGCCGGAACGGACCGAAAGCGATCTCGGAAGCGTTTCTAAGAATAGTTTCCGAAACGGGACCCTGATCCTGCCGCTCGGAGTGACCTTTCTCATGCAACGGCAAGCTCACTGGTTCGTCCCCTGCCTTGATCTATTGATGCTCTTGCTGCGCGGGATCCGGCAGAAGCGAAGACTGAACGACTGGAGCGTGAATCCTCTTGCTGCCATCTGGAACCGAGTCTGCGCATACCTTCCGCGTCAATTCAATCTCTCCCGGTCGGCTTGTCCGTTCACAAGCCTTCGATGAGATTCCGTTGCGGCGCGATCTCCGCCGCCAGGAAGTCGAGGAGCACCCGCACGCGCGGGGACTGACGCAGGTCGGAATGGGTGAGGAGCCAAAGGCCTGCCGAAAAGTCGGGATTGAGCGGACCAATCCGGACGAGCCCCGGCCGGGCATCCCCGATGAAGCAGGGAAGGTGGCCGATGCCGAGCCCCCGCTCGACGGCCTCGGCCAAGCCGAGCACCGTGTTGACCTTGTAGCCGATCCGCTCCGGCGGCACATGCTCGCGCACGAACCTCACGGCCTTGAGCATCGCGAGATTGTCGCTGAGGGACACCCAGTCGCGGTCATAGAGGCTCTCCGGATCAAGAGTTTCGGGATCGGGGAAATCGTCCGCGCGGCCATAGAGCGCCCAGGCGATGGTGGCGGCCCGCCGGCCGACGAGGTTCTCGGGCGGGCTGTCGGTGGCGCGGATCGCCACGTCGGCATCCCGCTTCGACAGGTTCAGCTCCTGGTTGGCCAGCACCACGTCGAGACGCAGGTCGGGGTAGGTCTTGCGGAACTTCACGAATAGGGGGGTCAGCAGGTGGATCAGGAGCGAGTCGTTGGTGGTCACGCGCACCTCGCCCGCGGGCGCGATCTCCCGGCCGGCCATCTTGCGCGTGAAGGCGGTGATGTCCTCATCGACCCGCTGGGCCAGGGCGACCATCTCCTCGCCGGGCGTGGTGAGGGTGTAGCCGCTGCGGTGGCGCTCGAAGAGCTTGGCCCCGAGCGCCTCCTCGATCTGACCGAGCCGGCGGAACACCGTGGAATGGTTGATGCCGAGGAGGGCCGCGGCGGCGGGAAGGCTGCGGACATCGGCGATGGCCTTGATCAGGCGGAAATCGTCCCAAGCCAGGTTCTTGAACGGTTCGCCCATGACGATCTCCCAAAAGACGTGCGGCTGCCGGCGCAGATCCGCACCGGCAGCTTCCATGGCCAGGCTTGTTACCCGATTCGCGGCCGGAGCGCGGGGGCGGAGTTGGCCGGCAGGGTCACGGGCTTGAGAGCGAAGGCGCCGTCACCGATCAGGACGTGGGCGATGGCCGCGGCGGCCAGAAACGCTGGGTACTCCCAACCGCCGTTGGGGGCGTTGAACACCCAACCGTTTGGGGCATGGACGAGCAGGGCTCCGAGCAGGACCGGCAACAGCGCCACTGAGAAGATGCGGGCGTAGAAGCCGGTCAGGATGGCGATGCCGCCGATCAGTTCCGCCAGGATGATGGGCCAGGCGAGGAAGGGCGGGAAGCCGACCTGGCCGAGGAAGCCGGCGAAGCCCGGCGCCGTGAACACGGCGATCTTCAGATAGGCATGGGCGATGAACATGATGCCGAGGGCGGCACGGATGGTGAAGGCGCCATAGGGGGCAAGGCGGTTGTGGATCATGGGTCTGTCTCCGGGACCGGGTCTGGTCCGATGGCGACAAGGTTGATCCTTTCGTTGATGCAATTCAACACGTCGCAGTGCAGTCTTGAAATTGCATCTGCGCAATCGAAACCGTATGGTATTCGGGCCCGACCGGCGTATCTCTGATGCAGCAACCGGGGCGGTGGTCGCCCCCTTCGAGGATAGATCAATGCGTCAGAACGGCATCCACCACATCACCGCCATCGCCGGCCCGGCCCAGCGCAACCTCGACTTCTACACCCGCACGCTGGGCCTGCGGCTGGTCAAGAAGACCGTCAACTTCGACGATCCCGGCACCTACCACTTCTACTACGGTGACGAGGCCGGCCAGCCCGGCACGATCCTGACCTTCTTCCCGTGGGAGCATGCCGCCCCGGGCCGGCTCGGGATCGGCGAGACCCAGGAAACCGTTTTCCGGGTGCCGGAAGGCGCCATCGGCTACTGGACGCACCGCCTCGTCGAGAAGGGCGTGCCGCATGAGGCGCCGCAGAAGCGCTTCGGCGAGACTGTCCTGGCCTTCAAGGATCCCGATGGCATGCGGCTGGCCTTGGTGGCCATGCCCGGCATCGAGGCCGAGCCCGCCTGGAGCACCGGCGAGATCCCGGTCGAGCATGCGATCCGCGGCTTCCACGGCGCCAGCTTGCTGTTGGACAAGGCGGCTCCGACCGGCGCCATCCTGACGGATGTGTTCGGCTTCACCGAGGTGGCCCGCGAGGGTTCGCTGGTTCGGTACAAGGCCGGGGACACGGCGCTGGGCGGCATCGTCGACCTGCGCGAGGCGGGTGGTTTCCTGCCGGGCCGTCCGGGCGCCGGCACGGTCCACCACATCGCCTTCCGGGCGACTGATGATGCGGCGCAGGCCGACATGGTCAAGAAGCTCGCCGAGAACCACGGCATCCGCACGACGGAGCAGAAGGACCGCGACTACTTCCGCGCCGTCTACTTCCGCGAGCCGGGCGGCCTGCTGTTCGAGATCGCCACCGACGCGCCGGGCTTTGCGGCCGACGAGCCGGCCGAGTCCCTCGGCCGGGCCCTGAAGCTGCCCCGCTTCCTGGAGCCGAACCGCGACCAGATCGAAGCAGTCCTGCCCAAGGTCGCCTGACCCAACGCCAACCCACCCTGCGCCCGACCCATCCGGGCGTAGGGACCTTTCCCTTTCCGCATTGGCAGGGCTGTCAAGACCCTGATCGAGGTTGCCATGACCACGACGACCGAACTCCCGTTCATCCATCGCTTCACGCCTGCCCCGGCGCCGGGCCACCCGCCGCTCCTGCTGCTGCATGGCACCGGCGGCAACGAGGACGACCTACTGCCGCTCGGGCCGATGCTCTCCCCTGGCTCAGCGCTCCTGTCGCCGCGCGGCAAGGTGCTGGAGGGCGGCATGCCGCGCTTCTTCCGCCGCCTCGCCGAGGGTGTGTTCGACGAGGAGGACGTGCGCCGCCGCGCCCACGAGCTCGCCGACTTCATCGCCGAGGCGCGGGAGGCCTATGGTCTGGCGGCGCCGATTGCGGTCGGCTTCTCCAATGGCGCCAACATCGCCGCCGCCGTGTTGCAGCTCCGTCCGGAGGCTCTGGCCGGGGCCGCCCTGTTGCGGGCGATGGTGCCGTTGCAGGATCCGCCGGCAGCCGACCTCACTGGAAAGCCGGTGCTGATCCTCTCGGGCGCTTCGGACCCCATCGTGCCGGCGGAGAACGCCAAGCGGCTGGCCGCCACGCTGAAGGCGGCCGGGGCCACCGTCGAGCACCGGGTGCTCCCCACGGGTCACGGTCTGTCACAGACCGACGTGGCCCTCGCCAAGGCCTGGATCGAGCAACTCTAGCCATTCCCGGCAGGCGGGCTGTTGGCCCGCCTCGCCCGACAAGGACACCAATCATGCAACTCACCGGCATCCATCATCTCACCGCCGTCACCGGCAACGCCCCCGCCAACCACGCCTTCTACACCCAGACCCTTGGCCTGCGGCTGGTGAAGAAGACCGTCAACCAGGACGATGTGACCGCCTACCACCTGTTCTATGCCGACGGGCGCGGCTCGCCCGGCACCGACATCACCTTCTTCGACTGGCCCGTGGAGCGGGAGCAACGCGGCACGCACAGCATCACCCGCACCGGCATGCGCGTCGCCGGGGCCGACACGCTCGCCTGGTGGAAGCGGCGCTTCCAGGACCTCGGCGTCACGCACTCCGAGGTCGTCGAGCGCGATGGACGCCTCACCCTCGACTTCGAGGACTTCGAGGGCCAGCGCCTCAGCTTGATCGACGACGGCGGGCAGGGCGAGCAGTCCCATCCGTGGGAGTGCAGCCCCGTGCCGGCCGAGCACCAGATCCGCGGCCTCGGGCCGATCACGATCAGTGTGCCCGAGCTGGATTACACGGATCTCGTGCTCACCAAGATCCTGGGCATGACCCGGGTCCGTGATTATGCCACGCCCAGCAATGCGGAAATCCGCACCCACGTCTACCAGATGGGCACGGGCGGCGCGGCGGCCGAGCTGCACGTGTCCGTCGAGCCCAACCTGCCCGCGGCCCAGCCTGGGGCCGGGGGCGTCCACCACGTGGCCTTCCGCATCCCCGACGCCGACTACGAGGCCTGGGCCGAGCGCCTCAACCATGTGCGCATGCCGTCGAGCGGCCCGGTCGACCGCTTCTGGTTCCGCAGCCTGTACTTTCGCGAGCCGAACGGCATCCTGTTCGAGATCGCCACCGACGGGCCGGGCTTCGCCGCCGACGAGCCGATGGACACGCTCGGCGAGACGCTGTCCCTGCCGCCGTTCCTGGAAGGCCGGCGCCAACAGATCGAGGCGGACCTCGCGCCGCTTTGATTCCTCGGATGGGCTTCCGGGCGAGCGATCCAGGCCGCGAGGCTGGGTCGCTCCTTGGTCCCCCAAGGCCCTGGTCCTAAGTCAGGGGTATTCCTCCAACAGGGTTCCCGAGGCATCGGGAAGCCGGACGCACCCAACCGACCCGTGCTGGTCAAGGAGACATCTGATGAGTTGGAACCACGCCGACGATCCGCAGCCGGGCGACAAGCTCGCCTGTGACGCCATCGAGACGGTCATCGTGCCCCGGGCGCGCGACCTCGGCAGCTTCGAGGTGCGCCGGGCGTTGCCCTCGGCCCAGCGGCAGATGGTCGGCCCCTTCATCTTCTTCGACCAGATGGGACCGTCCGAGTTCCTGCTCGGGGCCGGCATGGATGTGCGGCCGCACCCGCACATCGGGCTCTCGACCGTCACCTACCTGTTCGACGGCGAGATCATGCACCGGGACTCATTGGGGACGGCGCTGCCGATCCGCCCGGGTGAGCTCAACTGGATGACGGCCGGGCGCGGCATCGTCCACTCCGAGCGGACCGCGCCGGAGGTGCGCGCGACGGGTTCGAAGCTGTTCGGCATCCAGAGCTGGGTGGCGCTGTCTGCGAAGGACGAGGAGACCACGCCGGACTTCGTGCACTACGACGCCGGCCGGATGCCGGTGCTCGATGGCGACGGCAAGACGGTGCGGCTCATCGCCGGCTCGATCCTCGGCGCCACTTCCCCGGTGAAGACGTCCAGCCCGATGTTCTATGCCGACGTGGCGCTCCAGGCAGGAGCCGCGGTGCCGCTGGATCCGGACTACGACGAGCGGGCGATCTACACCGTCTCGGGCGAGGTCGAGATCTCGGGCGACGTGTTCCCGTCCGGCCAGCTGCTGGTGTTCCGGCCGGGGGACCGCATCACGATCCGGGCGCGCAGCGATGCCCGCTTCATGATGCTCGGCGGCGAGCCGATGGATGGTCCCCGCTTCATCTGGTGGAACTTCGTCTCGTCGCGCCAGGACCGCATCGAGCAGGCCAAGGCCGACTGGAAGGCGGCTCGCTTCGACTCCGTTCCCGGTGACGAGGCCGAGTTCATCCCGTTGCCCGAGCCGCCGCCCCCGCCGGTGCGCTATCCCTAGCCGAACTTTAAAGTGTCGCCTTCCCATTTGCGGGACCAGAGCGTGTCTGAGCGACTCGAGGTTGCTAGACATTTCAAGTGGCCTCTCTCCCGCAGAAACGCTGTCATGCCTGTGGGAGAAATGTCGTGCTCGGCATTAGTTAGCCAAGACATTATTTGAGTAAGGCATGAATGTCGGATTATGGCACTTCTCGGAAGTACGCTGATGTTCAGCAATGGCCCAATGAGCGGACCAACACATGGCCCTACGTGAAGGCCCTCATCGACCCAAAGCGGCCCTACCTTCCGACCGGATCTGTGGCGTTCCAAGGGGGCATGGACGTATGAGAACTCCCGCCTGATACGCCCGGCGGAAAGTCCGTTCTGATCGCGGGGAAGTGGTGGTTCAGTTGAAGTTGATGGAAGTTGAACGACAATCCGCCTAAGTCAGGAGTTGATCAACTGGCTCCAGGAGGGGAGGCAAGTCTGTTCGTCCGAGCGCATCCAGCAGTTCGCGCTCAACCACGCGGATCATGGCATCTAAGGGTAGATCGTTCATCTCCTGCCCGAATGGATCCTCAAGCTCATCACCAAGGGCATCCAGACCAAAAAACGTATAGCAGATGGTGATCACAAGCAGAGGCGTCCACCAGCCGAGCGCTCCTGCCAACGCGAATGGCAGCAAGACGCAGAAGAGATAAGCAGTCCGGTGCAACAGAAGGGTGTAAGCGAAGGGCAGGGGCGTTGCCTTGATCCGCTCGCAGCCCGCCTGGACGGCACTCAGGGCACTCAGACGTTGCTCGAGCACTGAATACCGGATGTCGCTGATCGTGCCGGTTGAGGTCAGTTGGGCGCATTGGCGCCCGATCTCGCGCAGGACCGAATCGGTCGGGTTCGGTCCGGCGGCTGCGATATCCTCGCCGGCCCAGGGCTTCATTCGGCTGGCCTCATCTTGGTCACGCAGCCGGGCTGCCAATCCATGCGCAAAGCCACACAAGCCAAGCAGAAGCGGTTCGCGCCGCGCCACATCGAGATCGATCGTCTGGCGAGCAAACGAGCGCGTTTCGATGATGAGCTGGCCCCAGAGCTTGCGAGCCTCCCACCAGCGGTCATAGCAGGCGTTGTTTCGAAAGCTCATGAAGATGGATAGGGCAATACCGATCAGCGTGAACGGCATGGCACCGAGCTGGGCGAAGACTTCAGGGTGCCAGCGGACCAGAAGAACAGCCAGAACGGACACAACCCCCATCACCGCCATATGGGGCGCGATCCGCGGGACGATCGACCCGCGCAATGCAAAGAGGATGTCCCAGAATCTTGGCCTGTCCCGCACGATCATCGATCTACCACTGTGTGCCGTTGAAATGATGCCGCTCTAAGGATCCGGGCCCTGCCCGGTCAATCATCCAAGAGGGGGAGCTGCTTGTCGGGATGGTGTCGTGCTGGCACTAGAACCCCCAGCCCCCGGTTTTGGAGACCGGTGCTCTAGCCGATTGAGCTACACTCCTGGATGGTTGTTCCACCTGAACTGACCGGACGCGAGGTCTTATGCGGTGAACGCACCATAGCGTCAGGCTTCAGGTTGGCTCTCGCGTGGGCGTACTCAGATGCCATATGAGCGAGCCTCCGCAATTCGATAGCGGCTCTTAGCGCCTCCTTTCGCGCGCAGATCCGACCTTCACCAGACGCTCGGATCTGCTGCTGTTGATCCCGAGCAGACCTTCAGCCTTCCGCATTGCTGTCGAACGGCCCACGCAGTGCCGCATCGCCCATCAGACTGGCTCTCGCTTTCTCAGGCCGCCAGAGCGCCTATGACTGCGCTATCATCCAAGCGTTCAAACGCTGCCAGCAGCTCGGAGCGAACGGGGATTGGCGATCCAATCGACGGGCCCAAAGGCATACGCTGTGCCACCTTCGACCACAAAGTGGATCAGATCGAGGCCGCAGAGGCCATTTGCAACGCCCATCTCTTTTCAGTTCGCCCAGAAGCTTACCCAACACAGGGAATGATGGCTGCTGGACGACAGCCCAGGAACTATCCCTAAAAACCTACCGGTAAGCGGGTAGTCTTACTGTAGGATAATTTATAAGCTATTCATATACTGAATATTACTTGACGAGTACTGCTCGCAAGTTTGTGATGCCCCTAATGGTTCACTCAGTAAGGTTTGTGGGGGCTTCTCTCTCAGAGGGTCAGAATATGCATGAGCTCGAGATCCAGGGCGTTGACCTCATTCCATCCGTGAAAGACTTCTACATTCGCACCGAAACATTCAGCAGCGACAGTGGCGATGTTAAGGATGGCGCAGTCACGCCAGGCACCCACACCGTCTTGCGCTTCGACACCATCATCACAAACATGGGAACGAACGACTTCGTCGTTGGAGACCCGGAAGACCATCCAAACTGGTTCGAATGGTCGACGTCACATAACCATTATCACTTCCGAAAATTTAACCAGTATACTCTGACCGACATTGAAACGGGCAAGAAGTTTGAAGGCGCGAAGCAGTCGTTCTGCCTCGAAGACACGATTCAAGTGAGCACCGCGTCTTCGGTGAGGGATCAGCCTTTTTTCACCTGCAGCAATCAGGGAATCTCCGCGGGCTGGGCAGATGTGTATCACGACCGCTTGCCGGGCCAATACATCGTTATCGATGGCATTCCCAACGGTACATACAAGCTGACGATCACGGTTGACTATGGCACTATGATCCCGGAAACCAACGAGCAGAACAACACGGTCGAGGCTACCCTTTGGATTCAGGACGGCGTGGTAAGGGCTTTGACTGACGACGGCATGGCCATTGTTGGCACGTCGGGCTATGATACGCTGACCGGCACCTCAGGTCCTGACACGATCCAGGGGCTTGCAGGACGAGACACACTTTCGGGTCTTGCTGGCGACGATCGTCTGGAGGGTGGCAGTTACAGTGACCGGCTTAACGGCGGGTCGGGATCAGATGATCTCTATGGCGGAACCGGGGCGGACTACTTCATCTTCTCGAGCGGCTCATCTCCGAGCACCACGTCGGGGGCGGACACTATCTGGGACTGGAACGTGGCGTATGATTGGATCGACATGCCTCGTGCCGGTAAGTCCTCGAATTACGGTGAGGCTGCCACAAGCGCGACAACAATCGAAGCCGCCCGAGCGCAGGTTGAGCGCACCGCACTGCGGAACGAGGACCACGCATTCCTCTACAACAGCACGACCGATACAGGTTATCTTCTCTCAGACTTGAACAGAAACGGCACCTTCGAGACCGGCGTTATTATGGTTGGAGCCGGATCGTCCAGAGATATGAAATACTCGGACATACTCTAGGGTGTGTCATCGCTTGATCCAATCGGGTGTAGCGGCGAGGCAGAGAATACCTATGAAAGATGATGCGGTCTTTTCGTAGCGACGATGCGATCTCACCGGCGTGGCTTGGGGGTGGGGGCGGCGAACCAGACAGATCGTGAAGGTGGGCCGTTGCCGTGATCCGGCTCGGCAAAGGTGCCCGGCAGCAGCGTCTCGAAGCGGAAACGGATCTTGCGGTAGCACTCGCAGGCGGCTTGTTCGAGCTTGGTACGGTCGAGCACCACGATGCCGCCGCGGTATTGCTCAATCAGGCCCCTGCCTTGCAGGCCCCGCAGGGTCGCACTGACCGTGGAGCGCTGCACGCCGAGCATCTCGGCCAGAAACTCATGCGTGAGGGGCAGGGCATCCTGCTTCAGGCGGTCGTGCGTGTTGAGGAGCCAGCGGCAGCAGCGCGCCTCGACCGGGTGCACCGCATTGCACGCGACCGTGTGATACGCCTGGGCGAGCAGCGCCTCGTTGTAGGCGAGCACCTGCCGCTGCAGAGCAGGACGCGTCCGGATGGCCTCGTGCATGTGGTCCAGAGGAATTCGAGAGACGGAGCCGGGGATCTGCACGACATAGCGCCCGAAGGCCTCGCGGCTGACAAAGGCGCTCAGCAGGCCGAACAGCCCCTCGCGTCCGAACATCGCCACCTCGGCCAGACGGCCGTCCTCCATCACATCGACGAGGGACACGATGGCGTCATGCGGAAAGTAGGTGTAGCGGATGGGATCGCCGGGTTCATAGAGCACGGTGCCGCGCGGCAGGATCACGGCCTCAAGAGAGGGCTCAAGAAGGGCAAAATCCTCCAGATCCAACGCGGCCAAAAACCGGTTGGCCCGGTGGTCTGAAGGTGATCCTGGAGCCACCGAGGGGCCGCGTCGTCCTTCTGACGGCATGATCTTCTCGCAGATAGAAGCAATCCTCTTGTCGACATAGACAACGCGGCGAAGGTTAACTTGTTTAGCCCGGCAGGAGCTAGCTCCAATGTCTCATTATGGCACATTTGTGAAGTAGGCCGAATGTCTGCTGACAAAGGAGACAACAGACATTCCCGAGGCGTTCGCAGTTTCCTCGGATGACCCGGAGCGGACCTCTGCTCCTCTGCCAGGGCTGGAGCACATCTCTTATTCAATAGCTCGTGTCTTACTCCGCCAGCTCGAGAAACTCTGCTGTTTGCAGGTCTACGGGGATCCCGGTCCGCGCACGCTCGGCTTCGACAGCCCATTCCCGGTCACCAGGAGCCATGACGCTCTGCCCCTCCCGTGCGGTGCTCGCGCGCAGATCAGCCGTATAACGGGCGATTGCCTCGTCGAAGATAGCTCTTCCGGCGAAGCGATCCGGGTCAATGGCCAGACAGAAGTGGCCCATTCGGCGGGGTGTCTCAAAATCCTCGGTCTCCGCCATCCGGATCATGAGATGATCGAGAGTGCTGCCCGTCAGTACGGCCGATAGCAGTGTCACCAATCCGGCCAAGCCAGCACCTTTGAAGCCAAAATCCGTGCCACCCAGCGGCATCAGCATCTCAACGTTCGCTGGGTCTCTGGTCGGATGGCCTGACTGATCCGCGGCCACGCCATCAGGAAGGGTCCTGCCCAGAGTCTGATACAGAAAGACTCGGTTGAGCGGGATCGACGAGGTGGCCATGTCCAGAAGCCATGGCCTTTGGTTTGGAACAGGTGCGCCGATCGCCATCGGGTTGGTTCCATGAAACCGCTCGGCCCCGCCATGCAGGGCGACGATGGCATCCGTGTTCGACATCGAAACCGCGATCATCCCGGCTTCGGCGCCCGCAAGAGCATAGGCTCCCGCGGCCCCGTAATGGGACGAGCGCACCACCCCGACGGCCGCGACGCCGGCCTCCTTAGCCATGCCGCAGGCCAGCTCTATAGCAGCGTAGGCTGCAGCGTGCCCCAAGCCGTCATCCGCATCGAGAAGAGCCGCACCCGCCGCCGTGCGATATGCCTTTATCGCAGGGTTGGGGTTCACACGTCCACCGCGGAGTACCTTTGCATAATGGGCGGCCAAGCGGACCCCATGACTGTCGATACCAAGGCGTGAGGCATGAAGCATCGCACGGGTGGCTGCCCCTGCTGTCTGCTCGTTGGCGCCAGCGTCCCGGAGCGCAGCCAAGGTGCGCACTTCCAGAACGTGCTCAGGTAGGAAAACAACGTCGTTCATTCCGACCTCGTAAGTTAGCCCGCTACCGGAGCAGAGACAGGTGGAGCGATGTCCGGCGATGGTCCAACCGGCTGGACCATCAGCAAACGTCAATGCCGATCCGCTGGTTTCGACATCCGTACAGAGTTTCCGAAGTCTCAGCGCAGCGATGCTTGCGGCAGCGGGTAACCGTCGGCAAGAAAAATCCTAGAGCGGCAGGTCGCGGAGGGCTGAGACGGCTGTCATCACGCCGCGAAGCTCGGCAAGGCCGCGCAAACGGCCGATGGCAGGATAGCCCGGGTGGGTCGGCTTGCCCACATCGTCCAGAAGCTCGTGGCCGTGGTCGGGACGCATAGGGATGCGCCACTGCGCATCTCCGGCATCCTTGCGGCGCTTCTGCTCCTCGAGAAGCACTGTTACCAAAGCCACCATGTCGGTATCGCCGCCGAGGTGATCCGCCTCCATGAAGGAGCCATCCGGCTCCTTGGCGACGTTGCGCAGGTGGGCAAACCAGATGCGGCTGGCGAACCGCCTGGCGATGGCCGGAACATCGTTGACGGGATTGGCCCCAAGCGACCCGCTGCATAGGGTAAGGCCGTTTGCAGGGGAGCCGACTGCGTCAAGGATGAACCCGATGTCGTCCGCATTGGACACGATGCGCGGCAGGCCCATGAGCGGGCGCGGCGGATCATCGGGATGGATGCACATCCGGATGCCGACTTCCTCCGCTGTTGGGATCACCTCGCGCAGGAAGCGGGCAAGGTTCTCGCGCAGCGCCTTGGCGTCGATGTCCCGGTAGCGGTCCAGCATGACGCGCAGGCCAGGGATGTCGTAGCGGTCGTATGCGCCCGGCAGCCCGGCCATGATGTTCGACAGAAGCTGGCGCCGGTCCGCTTCCGATGAGCGGTCGTACCAATTCCTTGCCCTCTCTAGGATTTCGGGTGAATGGTCCGCCTCCGCACCGACGCGCTCAAGCATGAAGCAGTCGAAGGCGGCGAATTCGTGCGCATTGAAGCGCAGGGCCGTGCCGCCGCCGGGAAGAGGGTAGGCGAGTTCGGTGCGAGTCCAGTCCACCACAGGCATGAAGTTGTAGCAGATCGTGGTGATGCCGCATTGGGCCAGATTGCGCAGCGACTGCCGGTAATTTTCGAACAGGGGCGTGAGGTCGCCTTCGCCGATCTTGATGTTCTCGTGGACGGGCAGGCTCTCCACCACGCTCCAGCGCAGGCCAAGCGAGGGATCAGCCGTGATGAGCGCCTTGCGCTTCTCGATCTCCTCGATGCTCCAGATGACGCCATAGGGGATGTGGTGCAACGCCGTCACGATCCCCGTCGCGCCGGTCTGACAGATATGGGAAAGCTGAACGACATCGTCAGGGCCGAACCAACGCCAGGTCTGTTCCATGGTGGTAACCTCGTAAGAGCCGGACTCAGAAACCGGCAGAAATGAGCTCCGCTGCGGCATTTCGGGCGCCGCGCGTAAGAAGCTGGGTGTAGGCGGCTGTCAGCGCATCCACGAAGCGGGCGTCGCGTGACAGATCGGAACCGAAGATCGCTTCAATCTCCACAACAGCTCGAACCCGGTCCTGCGGTGCGTTGCCCGCATGGTCGAGAACAGTCCGGAGATGGAAGGCGAGGGGATCGCGGACGTCGATCTCGCGCCCGCTCTCGTCAATGCCGCCGACGTAGCGCAGCCACGCCGCCACGGCGAGCACAATCCTCGGCAGCGGCAGATCGCGGGAGAGACGCTCGCGGGCCGTCGCGAGCAACCGCTGCGGAAGCTTCTGCGACCCATCCATGGCAATCTGCCATGTGCGATGCCGAATTGCCGGGTTGGAGAAGCGCTCGAGGAGCATTCGTGCATAGTTGGATAGGTCGGTACCGGGTGGGGCCGGAACAACAGGAATGATCTCCTCTCGCCAGAGCTCCTGGGCAAAGGCGCGCAAAACCGGATCCTCCACCGTGTCCGCGATAGTCTCGTGACCCGCCAGATAGCCGAGGTATGCCAGAGCTGAGTGGGCACCATTGAGGAGCCGAAGCTTCATGTGCTCGTAGGGAGCAACGTCCCTGACTAGTTCGACTCCGACGCGCTCCCACCGCGGGCGAGCGTTCTCGATGAACCGATCCTCGATCACCCATTGGCGGAAAGGCTCATGCACGACGGGTGCCGCATCCGCTAGCCCCGTGAGCCGGGCGGCCTCTGCGATATCCTCAGCGGTCGTTGCCGGAACGATCCGATCCACCATGGTGGACGGAAAGGAGGCATGGGTTTCAACCCAGGTAGCGAGCCCGCAATCGCGCAGGGCGGCAAAATCGCTGACGAGGGATGCGAGCAGGCGCCCGTTTGAAGGAAGATTGTCGCAGCACAGAACCGTGAAGGGGGCCATGCCTTCATCTCGTCGGCGCTCCAGAGCCGCCAGAATAAGGCCTACAGCGGTCCGCGGCTCGCCCGGATGCTCAAGGTCATGGCGGATATCAGGGTGATGTTGCTGCAGGCGCCCTGTGGCCGGGTCGATGCAATAGCCTTTCTCGGTCACAGTCAGGCTGACGATCTTCACGCGGGCATCAGCCATAGCCTCCACCACCGCGACAGGATCTTCCGGGGCCACCATCACCGAGTTGATGCAGCCCACAATGCGCGCCGACACGCCCGTGCGATCCTTTTGCAGCGCAGTATATAGCCCTGCTTGCGGCATGAGACGGTCGCGCTGATCGGGACGCTGGAGGCTGACACCTGCAATGCCCCAGTCACCGATCTCGGCGGCGTGGAGTTCCTCCGTATAGAGCGCCTGGTGGGCACGGACGAAGGCACCAAGGCCAAGATGAACGATACCGGTGCGAAGTCGGCTGCGGTCATAGGCTGGGCGCTGCGTTCCGGCCTTGGCGAGGGCGAGAGTTGCCGGAGAGAGAAGAGGGCGCTCCGCCATCCTAGGTTCTTGCTGATTAGACATCGTTAGCGATCAGATCCGGGTGCTCGGCGGCCAGTTGCTCTGTAATCTTGAGCACCTCGGAGAGGTGGACGCGCATCGCTGCTTCAGCCTCCTCAGGACTTCGGCTCAGAATGGCCTTGAGGATCTCTCTGTGCTGGCGGATCAGGGCCTCGACGGGTGTCCTGACGGGTAGGCTGAGAAAGCGGATCCGATCGAATTGCGACTTTTCTCGCTCCAGCACCGACCAGATCATGGAAATACCGATGTCATCAGCAATAGCACGATGGAAGGCGTCATCCGCAAGAGTAAAATGTTCGGCGTCCGTCTGGGCCTTTTCCTGATCGGCTAGTGCTGCCGTGATCTTTTCCTGGGCGGCTGATGAAAGACCCCGCTCAGCCGCGCGCCGGACGATCGCGATTTCCAGTGCTTCGCGTACAAACCGTGCTCGCTGCATGGAGGCGAGGGAAATACGGCTCACGAAGCTGCCGCGCTGAGGCAAGACCTCAATCAATCCCTCTTCTACCAACCGGATGAGGGCCTCGCGTACTGGGGCACGACTGGTGCCGAAGCGCAAGGCAAGCTCATTTTCCGATAGCCGCGTGCCGGGGCGGAGGCGGAGGGTGACGATATCATCCCGGATTTGCTCCCGGATGCTGCGCACGGTTGCAGACGGTAGCGAAGCCGCCGTGCCTCGCGCACGTTCTCTATTGGCGTGCATGCTTGAAGAGGACATCAGCACCTCACTTATAGAAGATGCTTGGGAGCCACAGCGAGACTTCCGGGATGTAGGACACAATGAAAAGGATGAGAATGTTGCACACCAGGAAGGGGAGGATTGCGCGGGAAACCGCAGCCAGAGAGACCTTCGCAATGTTTGCTGCAACGAAGAGACACACTCCTACAGGCGGCGTCGTCAGGCCAATCATCAGGTTGAGCACGGCAAAGGTCGCGAAATGGATAGGGTCGATGCCAACTTTCACGGCAACCGCCAGCAAGGGCGGAATCAGGATGATCAGCGCTGCGATGGTTTCCATGAAGGTGCCGACGATCAAAAGCAGGATGTTGATCAGGAGGATGATCACGTACTTGTTCGTGGTGAGCGACAGCATTGCATCGGCGATCATCTGGGGGATCTGCTCGCTTGTGAGAATCCAGCCAAACACGTTCGCTAGTCCCACCAGAAGAATGAGAGCTCCCGACCCGATGGCACTCTCAAGGAGGATGTTCGGGAGATGGGTCAGTTTGAAGCCTTTGTAGATGAACAGGCCGACCACGAACGCGTAGAGCGCTGAGATGATGGACGCTTCGGTCGGCGTAAAGAAGCCACCGACGATGCCGAACAGGATGACACCGGTCATCAGAAGGGCCCAAAGCGCACCCCTGCTGGTGGCCAGAACGTGACGGACTCCGCCCCAGGCACCTTTCGGGTAGCCGCGCTTGCGGGATAGGATATAGACCGTCAGCATCATTCCGAGGCCAAGCAAAAGCCCTGGGACGGCACCCGCGAGGAACATCTTACCGACAGACAGGCCCGTCAGGGTGCCGACGATGATCATTGGAACGCTCGGCGGGATGATCGGTCCCACGGTCGAGGCCGCGGCTGTCACGGCCGCTGCGAAGGGAGCGTCATAACCGGATTTGCGCATCGCCGGGATCATGACAGACCCGATTGAGGCCGTCTCCGCGACCGCTGTTCCCGAAATGCCAGCGAAGATCATTGAGCCAAGAACGTTGGCGAGACCGAGACCGCCCCGGATGTGACCGACAACGGCATTGCCGAACCGGACAATCTGGTCCGTGATCCCGCCGCCATTCATCAGATTGCCGGCCAGTACGAAACCGGGGATGCAGAGAAGGACGAACGAGTCCATGCCGGCGAACATGAACTGCGGTACCACGCTCAGGTCAATGTCGGCGCCGACAAGGTAAACGGCTGCGGCAAGGCCCAGCGAGATGCCAATAGGAACACCGAGAACGAGACAAACCGCGAAGGTCGTGAACAGAAGAGTGACTAGCATCAGACGAGCTCCCCATGGCTCGCGGGAGAGGGTTGGGCAAAGCCAAGGAGACGCGCCAGCGAGAAGAAGGCGAGAGCCATCGGGATGATGAGCGTAACGACATAGATCGTGATCATTGGAATATCGATGGAGCGTGCCCGCTCACCGATACTGCCCACGACGTAATCGTAGGCGCCGGGAATGATGGCGATCGAGAAGCCAAGGATGATGAGATCGACAATGCGGTCAACGATCCGTCGGGCCGACGCGGGAAGGGGCGCGACGAAGAGATCGACGTTAACGAGTTCGCTGCGAAGGACGGCAATGCCACAGGAGAACGCGACCAGATAGACGAGCGCGAAGCGGGCAACCTCTTCGGTCCAAGACGGTGACGGGAAGCCGGGAATGCGGCCAAGCACCTGAATTGCCACAACAGCAATGAGTACACTGAAAGCGGCAATCGTGCCATAGCGGCAGAGGGTGAGCACGGCCGACATTAAAGCGGCAAAGACATTGCGCATGACCAGTCTCGCTTAGATAGCATCGTCCCAATGGAAGGACAGTGTGCCTTGAGCCGTCTGCCTTTAGGACTGACTGCTCAAGGCCTTATTGGACTGAGTGTTTACTACTTCGTCGCGACGATTTCATCGTAGAGCGGCTTGATCTCGGCCGGGAGAGCGGCGGCAACAGCCTGCTGAGCCTTGGCGGCAAAGGCGGCCTTATCCGAGGCGACGAACTCCATGCCCTTTGCCTTGAGATCAGCCGCGAGCTGCTGCTCGTCCTTCAGGAACAGCTCACGCTCATAGGCCTGAGCGGCCTTGGCCGCCTCGGCTATCGCCGTCTGCTGCTCAGCAGAAAGACGTCCGAGCTTCTTGCTGCCACCAACGAGATAGATCCAGCTCAGCACGTGGTCGGTCTGATTGACGTACTTTTGGACCTCGTTGAGGCTCGCCGACTTGATCAGTGCGAGCGGGTTTTCCTGGGCGTCGATGGTGTGGTTCTGCAGCGAGGTGAACACCTCCGAGAACGCCATAGGCGTCGGCTTGGCGCCAAGAGATTCCCAGACCTTCACGAAAAGCGGCACGTTAGGAACGCGCAGCTTGAGGCCATTGAGATCATCCGGCGTTTTGATGGGGCGGTTCGAGGTCAGCTCACGCGCGCCGCGGGCGAAGTAGGCAAGAGGCTTGAGCTGGGTCTTGTCCTCAATGTTCTGCGCAATCTTCTGGCCGACCGGGCCGTTCACGACCTTGTCGAGGTGGTCAAGATCGCGAATGGCGTATGGGACAGCCAGAAGGGCCGCAGACGGAGCCCAGTTCTGCAGCGACTCGCCAGTGATCGTGAAGTCGACCGTCCCGAGCTGGATACCCTTGATCAGATCGGTTTCCTTGCCGAGTTGCTCGTTCGGGAAGACCTTAACCTCAATCTCACCGTTGGTGCGCTTTGACACCTCTTCGGCAAACCTTAGGGCGGCCTTGTGCCAGACATTCTCTTCATTGCCGAGGTGTCCCAGCTTCAGGGTTGTCTTGGCTTGGGCAAAGGACGGAGATGCGGCACCGAGTGCAAGCAGGGTTCCCAGAGCGCCAACAGCGGCGCGGCGGGTAAACTTTGACTGGCGTGACATTGATTTTCCTCCTTGTGGGAGCCGCGCCCTCTCTGGGAGCGGCCGGGCGAAGCATTTCTTACTCGCCAAAGGCGAGCTGAACTTTGATGGTGTCCTGGGGCCGCGTCTCAATCAGATCGAAGGCCGCCCGGGCCTCTTGGGCCAGGAAAGTCTGAGTGATCATGGCGGCCGGGTTGAGTTTCCCCTCAGCGAGCCAAGTGACGACCTGGGGCAGGAACTTGCGATTCAATCTTGAGCCAACCAGGGTCAGCTCCTTTTTGACGATTTCCTGCTGGCTGATGTTGCAGGGCGCTGGAGAGAAGCCGAGAAGACCGATGCGACCGGCCGGGCTTGCGATCCGGCAGGCCTCTTCCAGGAGGGCAGGGATCCCGGCACCATCGATCACTAACGTGGGGCCAAGACCTTCATTCTCGTCCTTGACGGCATCCGGAACCGATCGCACCCGCGAGTGGATGGTCACATCAGCACCGAGGGCGCGCGCCCGTTCGAGACGGGCAGCATCGATGTCGGCAATTAGGCAGCGGGCGCCATGTAGCTTGGCAACCTGAAGAACCGTAAGGCCAACAGTGCCGGCTCCATAGATGAGCACGGTGTCACCGGCATCAATGCCGGTGCGGGAAAGGACGTTGGCCGCAACAGCGAAGGGCTCGGCCAAAGCTGCAACCTCGAAGGGCATCGTGTCCGGCACTTTCACGCAGTTGATTGCCGGAACAACGAGCTTCTCGCGAAAGCCGCCGTCGCGATGGACGCCGAACACTTCAAGATTGCCGCAGACATTGGACCGTCCGAGCCGGCAGGCATAGCAGTGGCCGCACGAGACCACTGGATCGACGACAGCTCGATCGCCTGGAGCAAAACCTTCGACCCCTGCGCCTACAGCTTCAATGATGCCCGCGAACTCGTGCCCGATGACACGCGGGTATCGAGCAAACGGGTTCGAGCCGTGAAAGATATGGATATCTGAGCCGCAAATGCCTGCCCGTATGGTTCGCAGGAGGATTTCGCCAGGTCCGGGTTCTCCCGGCGCGGCAACCTCGCGTACCTCAAGGTGATGGGGTGACTGAACCGAGACAGCGAGCATAGCATCATCCTTGTCGACTAGTCGACCGGTAACGAGCGACAACATGAGGGTCAATTGAGATCTGTTTAGACTTTAGTCTAAAACGGATACGGCTTTCTGAACTCTTGGGAGGTGCCTGAGAGATTAGTTCCTAGGCTTGGCCGCTGGCACTGGCTCTCTCACCTAGCTTAGAGATAGACGCCGTTTTTAGGATGGGTTGCCATCGACCGTTATAAGCAATTTACGCAAACGAAACGTCGCCTTATGGCACTTTGCAGAAGTTCGAGAGATATCCGGAATGGTAGTACTAGCCGACCTTCTTCAGGGCTTGCTCCTCGGCCGCCGTCAAAGACGCTGAGCCTCTGTTCGAGACAGTCTCGTCGCATTTTGGATCCCCCTGGATGCTCTTCCGCGTCGGCACGCCTACACCAGTGCCGAACGGAGAATAAACGGGATGCAGGGTCAAAGGCTTTGGAGTGGCTCAAGCACGACTTGCGCGACGTTGAGCATGGCCCTTCCGACGAGGCACTGAGCGTGCTGATGGAAGACGCTGAGCGCCTCATCAAGCTGTACCTGGAACGCCCCGAGAAGC
>NZ_WURB01000038.1 GCF_009830105.1 Microvirga makkahensis | reverse complement strand
TCAGCTGTATCTGGACTTCATCAACATGTTCCAGTTCCTCCTGGCGCTGCTGGGCAACCGCAACGAGTAAGGACGACGGTACGGACAATTCTCAGGAGCCCCGGCCCAAAGCCGGGGCTTTCTGCTGCCCGATTGCGCGCGGCAGAGCTTCGTCTTACCAATGGCGCATGAATCCTCTCGTCCGCCCCTCGGCTGAAGCCGACATTCCCGCCATCGCGGCCATCTATGCCCATGCGGTGCTGCACGGCACGGCCTCGTTCGAGCTCGATCCGCCTGCAGCGGCCGAGATCGCCCGCCGGCGTGCCGCCCTCCTCGAGGGCGGCTACCCCTATTTGGTCGCGGAGCGGGAGGGGGAGATCCTCGGCTATGCCTATGCGGGGGCCTACCGCACCCGGCCTGCCTATCGCTCCACCGTCGAAGATTCAATCTATGTCGCTCCGTCCGCACAAGGGCAGGGCATCGGGCGGCTGCTGCTGAAGGCCCTGATCGAGGAATGCGAGGCTCGTGATTTCCGGCTCATGGTTGCAGTGATCGGCGATGAGGAATCGCAGGGCTCCATCGCCCTGCACAGGAGCCTCGGCTTCGCGTCCGTGGGCATTCTCAAGGGCATCGGCTACAAGCACGGACGCTGGCTCTCCACCGTGCTCATGCAGCGGCCCCTTGGACGCGGCATGAGTGAGCCGCCGACTCGACCGATCCGTTAGTTCCGCCCATGTTGGCCGGTTTCATGGCCCGACCGCGCGGTGGGCTCTGGGACAATCCCGACTTCCTGCGTCTGTGGGCGGCTCAGAGCCTGTCCGCCATTGGTACGCGTTTCACGCGGGAGGGTCTGCCCATCATCGCGGCCCTGTCGCTGGGCGCCGGAGCGTCGGATCTCGGGCTGCTGGTGGCACTCAGCGCCCTGCCGGGCCTCGTTCTGAGTCCCTTCGCCGGTGCCTGGATCGACCGGACCCGCAGGCGGCGCGTGCTGATCCTTTCCGATCTCGTTCGGGCCGCGGCCCTGATGAGCCTTCCTGTCCTAGCCTGGCATGACGCCATCACCATCGGCCATGTCATGGGCGTCGCCACCATCGTCGCTCTGTTTTCCATGCTCTTTCAGACCGCGGACAATGCCTATCTGCCGAGCGTCGTGGAGAAGGGCCAGCTCCTCGAAGGCAACGCGAAGCTGGCCACCACCGAGGCCTTGGCGGAGGTCGCCGGGCCAGCAGCCGCGGGCGTCGCCATCCAGCTGTTCACTGCTCCCTTCGCCATTCTGATCGACGCTTTGTCCTATCTGTGGTCGGCTGCGTTTCTGGCCTCGATCCGGCGGACGGAAGCGCCGATCGAAACCGGTGAGCATGCTCCGAGCCTATGGCGCGAAGCGGCCGAGGGATTGCGCTTCGTCTTCGCGCATCCTGTACTGAGGCCGCTCACGCTCTCCATCTCGTCGCTCATGTTCTTCCTGTCCTTCTTCGCGCCGCTCTATGTGCTCTACGCCGTGCGCGATCTCGGCATTCCTCCAGGCATTCTCGGCTTCGTGATCGCCCTCGGGGGCGTGAGCGCCGTCGTCGGCGCTCGGGTCGCCGCATGGGCCGGCAAACGTTGTTCACCGCACAAGCTGCTGATTGGCGTGCTGGTGGCGTACGCGATCGTGACGGGCTTCATCCCGCTGGCACAAGGGCCCCTGTGGCTCGCGGTGACGCTGCTCTGCATGGGGCAGCTGTTCGGCGACGGTCTTTATGTGGTCTTCCACACCAATGCCTTGGCGCTGCGCCAGACGGTTACGCCCGATGCATTGCGCGGACGGGAGGGCGGCGTGGTCCATCTCCTGAGTTCCGGCCTCGGCATCGTGGCTGCCTTGCTGGCCGGAGTGCTGGCCGACAGCATCGGCATCCGGCCGATCCTCTGGGCCGGGGCCCTTGGCATTTTCATCTCCAGCCTGTGGCTATTGGCCCTGCCGGAGACGATCGAGAGCTAGATCCCCGATTCAACGCCGCAGGCGCGCGGCGGCCTTCGTCCCGGCCAGCAACACCAGCCCCGCCAGGGCCATCACGCCGATGATGCTGCTGGCCGGGCGCGCGGAAAACGGCAGGCCCTTCCGCTCGCGCCAACCGCCGCTTACGCCGCGGCCCGTGGCGACGGGCTTAAGCAGCGCCCCCCGTGTTCGTCGCGCGGGGGAGGCGCGCTTCAGGGCGCGTCGCATGGCCGCTCCCATCAGGTGCTCCGTCGGGCCGGGAGCCAGGGCATAGGCGATCTGCGCCGCGCGTGCGGGCCATCCCACCGCCACCTCGTCGCGCGGCCAGCGCACAAGGGAGACGAAGGTTTCCGCGACGTCCTCGGGCGCGTAGATGACGGGGCCGGGATCGATCCGCCGGCCGGAAACGTTGGCGCCGTGTTCGAGGCCGGGCGTGTCGACGATGGCCGGGAACACGGCGCAGACATGAACGTCCGGGCAATCCTTCAGCTCCTGCCGAAGGCTCGCCGAGAAGCCCCTCAATCCGAATTTGGAGGCCGTGTAGGCGGCGGCGAACGGCGACGGCGCCCAGCCGCCGAGCGAGACGGTGTTGATGAGGGTGCCGTGTCCCTGCCTCAGAAAGATCGGAAGCGCCATGTAGGCGCCATGCATCGCGCCGAGCAGATTCACCTCGATCGTGCGCCGGTGCAGCGCGAGATCCGCATCCTGGTAAGGGCCGAATACGCCGGTGCCGGCATTGTTGATCCACACGTCGATGCGCCCGAAGGCGCGCTGCGCTTCGCCGGCCAGCGCCGCGACGGATGTGGCGTCGGTCACATCGGTCGGCACGGCGATGGCGTCGCCGCCCAGGTCCCGGCACTCGCGGGCCACCTCCTCGAGCAGCTCCGCACGGCGCGCCGCCAGAGCCACGCGCGCGCCTCGCTGCGCGAAGGCACGGGCCGCGGCGCGGCCGATGCCGCTCGACGCGCCCGTCATCACGACGGAAAGACCGGCCATCTCGCGAGTCATGGCAACCCTCGTCGCTGCTGCATGATCATGCGCCAACGCGAGGGGCGGACGGGTGTTCCTGCGGACGGACAAGCGGCCGGAAATCCCGGGAGCGAGTTGCGGGAAAAGAGGGTTGCGTCAGTTCGACACCACCTTGGGCTTGTCGAGCACGCGCAGGACGCGGTCGAGTTCGTGTCCGCGCTTGAGGATCAGGCCTGTCGAAACGACGACCGAATAGGCTCCCTGCCTCTTGGCGAGCTTGGGGTCTTTTTCGATGCGATAGAGAGGCATTTCAGAAGTGCGCCGGTAAACCGAGAAAACCGCCTTGTCGGGGGTGAAATCGATCGCGTAATCCCGCCATTCGCCTGCGGCGACCATGCGGCCGTAGAGATTGAGAATGGTCTGCAATTCGGCCCGGTTGAAGGACACCTGCTTCGGCGCGGCGGGAAAGGACAGGATACGAGCCGTGCCCTGCACCGAGCCGCCGCGCAGCGGCTCTGAGATGTCGCCTTCGCTCATGAAAACTCCCATTGCTGGCTTTCTCGAAACTGATGATGGGTCCGGCGTAAGATCGGATCAACCCGTGAAGGCCGAATGAATCACCCCTTTCGCCGCAAATCATATTCCTGCCGCAATGGTGCCCATAAGGCGCCTCACTGAATATCGTAAATACTCACGTTGCCTCGACGGCCCGGTTCGACCATCGGCTTGGACACGTCAGCCCCCCAGCCCTCCACGCTTTTGGAGAGCCGGGCCACCAACCTCGAGACACAGGCCGCCTTTCCAGGCGGCCTTTCTTTTTCTCAGAACCCGGACAGCACGATCTTGCCTTTCGCGCGGCCGCTTTCGATGAAAGCGTGAGCTCGCTTGAGATTGGCCGCGTTGACCGGTCCCAGCACCTCGGCGAGTGTCGTCCTGATCGTGCCCTCATCCACAAGGCGCGAGACTTCGTTCAGGATCTCGTGCTGCCGCTGCATGTCAGCCGTCTGATAGGTAGAGCGCGTAAACATGAATTCCCAATGCAGGGCGGCGCTTTTCGACTTGAGCAGAGTGACATCGGGAATGCCCGCGGCCTCAATGATCGCCACATGGCCTTGGGGAGCGATGAGGGCGCTCATCTCCGGGAAGTGAGCGACGCTATTGGTCGTCGCGAACACGAAGCCGGGATCGCCGAGGCCCAGAGCCCGAAATTCTTCGGAGAGGGGCTTGCTGTGATCGATTACATGATGGGCGCCGAGATCGCGGCACCAATCCCTGGTTTCCGGACGCGAGGCGGTGGCCACGACAGTCAGATCCGTGAGTTGTCTCGCAAGCTGGATCGCGATCGAGCCGACGCCGCCCGCGCCTCCAATGATAAGGATTGTATACGAGGCGCTGGGTACGCGGCGCTTCCGAACCTCGAGGCGATCGAAGAGGGTTTCCCAGGCCGTCAAGGCCGTGAGCGGCAAAGCCGCGGCTGCGGAGAAATCCAGGGAGGCGGGCTTCCTTCCCACGATGCGTTCGTCAACCAGATGATACTCCGCATTGGTGCCCGGGCGGTTCAAGGCTCCGGCGTAAAAGACCTCGTCTCCCGGCTTGAAAAGGGAGGCCCCCGGGCCTGACGCGACTACGATTCCGGCTGCATCCCAGCCGAGAACCTTGTAGCCTCCGTCCTCCGGCTGGGCGGTGGCGCGCACCTTGGTGTCCACAGGATTGACCGAAATTGCCTTGATCTGGACGAGAACATCGCGCCCCTGCGGCACAGGTCGGGGCAGGTCGATGTCGATGAGGGACGATTCTGCCGCAATGGGCTGCGGCTGCTGGTATCCGACGGCACGCATGGCTTGTCTCCTGTTGCGTGGAGACAGAGGTGGCGGATAATGTTAGCTTTCGCAAGAACGCACAAAAAGCGCACGTAGTGTCGAAAAGGATACTGTCATGCCTCGCTCTCGCAGCACGTCCTATCTCCGCAGCTCGGGTTGTTCGGTAGAGGGCGTGCTCGATCTGATCGATGGGAAGTGGAAGGGGGTTATCCTCTACCATCTGCTGAAGGGCACCCTCCGCTTCAACGAGATTCGTCGCAAGATGCCCAAGGTGACCCACCGCATGCTCACCCACCAGCTGCGCGAGCTGGAGGCCGATGGCCTTATTGTCCGCACGGTTTACGCGCAGGTTCCGCCGCGAGTCGAATATTCGCTGTCCGCGCGAGGGCAAAGCCTGGAACCGGTGCTCATGGCCCTGAAGCACTGGGGAGACACGAATCTGTCGTCTTTCGAGGCGAAAGCGGCATAAAATTGCCGCGTCCGCAGAAACTTAACCCTGCCGCCGGAAGAAGCCCGGGGTTGTGTTGCGCGACCCGACACTCTGTGGCAACCCTCCCGCAACGCTCATAAGAGGATACGCGCATGAAGCTGGAAACGCCGACCAGCGGAAGCGAACTGACGGCCGAGGCCGTTGCGGTTCTGAAAGCCGGGCATAAAGCCATTCCGCCCACCTTCGTCCGTGATCTCTATGGGCGGGTTCCGCCCGAAGATCTCGCCGCCTATTCGCCTGCGGCGCTTGCGGAGCTCGCCGCCGCGGCCTATGAGCACCTCCAGGCTCCCCGCCCGGGCGGAGGCGAGGGTATCCGCCTCGTGGACCAGGAGGTCGAGCGCGAGGGCCGCCGCCGGGACGTGACGGTGCTTGAGATCGTCAACGACAACATGCCCTTCCTGCTCGACTCTACTCTCGCCGAACTGGTCGACCAGGGCTACGAACCCTATCTCGTGGCGCATCCGATCCTCGCCGTGGAACGCGGCACCGACGGGGGGCTCCTGCGCCTCGTGGGCGAGGCCACCGGCACGGGTCGCCGCGGTGTCAAGCGCGAGAGCTTCATCCACGTTCATCTCCCGCGCATCGACGATGCCGAGACCCGCGACCGGCTGATCGAATCCATGCGCCGCGTCCACAAGGACGTGGCTCTCGCCGTGCACGACTGGCCCGGCATGCGCGCCCGCATCACCGAGATCGTCCAGAACTACCGCCTCAATCCGCCTCCGCTGCCCGACGACGAGGTGCGGGAGGCGATCGCTTTCCTCGACTGGATCGCGCGCGACAACTTCACATTCCTGGGGCTTCGCGAATACCGCCTGCCCGCCGCCGACACCGCTGCCGACCCGGTCGAGGGTTCAGGCCTGGGGCTTCTGCGCGACTCGAGCGTGCGCGTGCTGCGCCGCGGCCGCGAACTCGTGGCGATGACGCCGGAGATCCGCGCCTTCCTGGAAAAGCCCAAGGCGCTCATCATCACCAAAGCCAACGTCAAGTCCCGCGTCCATCGCCGCGCGCATCTCGATTATGTGGGCGTCAAGCTCTTCGACGCGGACGGCAGGATGCAGGGCGAGCTGCGCATCGTCGGCCTCTTCACCGCGAGCGCCTATACCAACACCACGGCGGAAGTGCCCTATCTGCGCCACAAGGTGGCGAAGGTCGTCGAGCGCGCCGGCTTCGATCCGGCGAGCTATGCGGGTCGTTCGTTCCTCAACGTTCTCGAGAATTACCCGCGCGACGAGCTGTTCCAGATCGACGAGGACACGCTTTATCAGTTCGCCATCGACATCATGAACCTGTCAGAGCGTCCGCGGGTGCGGGCGCTGGCGCGGGCCGACGAGTTCGACCGGTTCGTGTCGGTGCTCGTGTTCGTGCCCAAGGACCGCTATGACACGAGCGTGCGCCAACGCATCGGCCAGTTCCTTGCGGGCATCTACGAGGGGCGCGTCTCCGCCTCTTACCCCACCTATCCGGAAGGACCCCTGGCGCGTACCCATTACATCATCGGGCGCGACGAGGGGCGGACTCCGCAGGTCTCCCGCGCGACGCTGGAAAAGGGCATCGCGTCCATCGTCCGCACCTGGGGCGACGCCTTGCGCGATCAGCTCGACGAGACCATCGGCGGCGCTCGCGCCCGTGCGCTCGCCGCACGCTACGCGGAGGCCTTCAGCGCGGCCTATCGCGAGGCCTTCGGCGCCGAGCAGGCGATCAAGGACATCGCGCTTCTGGAGCAGCTCTCCGAGGCCCGTCCCCGCGCCGTCGATCTCTATCGCCGCGACGGCGACGACGAGACCCGCATCAATCTGAAGGTCTTCTCCCGCAATGCGGCGCTGCCGCTGTCCGACCGCGTGCCCCTGCTCGAAAACCTCGGCTTCCGGGTCGTGAACGAGCGAACCTACCGTGTCGTCTCCACCGGCGTGTCCGGCATGGACCGGGTGTGGCTCCACGACATGGCTCTGGAGCGAGCGGCGGGCGGCGCGATCAGGATCGACGAGATCCGGACCCTCATCGAGGCGGCGCTCCTCGCCCTGTTCCGCGGACTAGCTGAATCGGATCGCTTCAACCGCCTCGTGCTCGAAGCGGGCCTCGGCTGGCGCGACGTGGCGATGGTGCGCACGCTCGGCCGCTACTTGCGTCAGATCCAGGTGGCTTACGCACAGGATTATCTGGCCGACACGCTCGCCCGCCATGCGCAGATCACCAAGAACGTCGTCAAGCTCTTCTACATGCGCTTCGACCCGCGCCAGGGCGGCGCGGCGGAGGCCGAAGCGGTCGTTCGTGTCGCCATCGAGGAGCAGCTGAAAGGCGTCACGAGCCTCGACGACGACCGCATCCTGCGCCGCTTCATCAACCTCATCGAAGCAGCCGCGCGCACGAACTTCTTCCAGCTCGAAGGCAACGGCCTGCCGCGTCAGACCATCGCGTTCAAGTTCGAATGCGCGAAGGTGGAGGGTCTGCCCCTGCCGAAGCCTCTCTACGAGATCTTCGTCTATTCGCCGCGCGTCGAAGGCGTGCACCTGCGCTATGGCAAGGTCGCGCGCGGAGGGCTTCGCTGGTCCGACCGCCCGCAGGATTTCCGCACCGAGGTGCTGGGCCTCGTGAAGGCGCAGCAGGTGAAGAACGCAGTGATCGTGCCGGTCGGTGCGAAGGGCGGCTTCGTGCCCAAGCAATTGCCGCCTGCGAGCGACCGTCAGGCCTGGCTTGCGGAGGGCACCGAGAGCTACCGTATCTTCGTGCGCACGCTCCTGCAGCTCACGGACAATATCGAAGGCGATCGTGTGGTGCCGCCGGCCGATACGGTGCGCCACGACGGGGACGATCCCTATCTCGTGGTCGCCGCGGACAAGGGTACGGCCACCTTCTCCGACACGGCGAACGCGCTGTCCATCGAGAAGGGGCATTGGCTGGGCGATGCCTTCGCGTCCGGCGGCAGTCAGGGCTACGATCACAAGAAGATGGGCATCACCGCCCGGGGCGCGTGGGAGGCGGTGAAGCGCCACTTCCGCGAGATGGACATCGATATCCAGAAGGAGCCCGTGGCGGTGGCGGGCGTCGGCGACATGTCGGGCGACGTGTTCGGCAACGGCATGCTGCTCTCCCGGTCGATCAAGCTCGTGGCGGCCTTCGACCACCGCGACATCTTCCTCGATCCAAACCCGGATCCGGGGGGTGCGTTCAAGGAGCGTGAGCGCCTGTTCAATCTGCCGCGTTCCAGCTGGCAGGATTACGACAAGTCCCTGATCTCGAAGGGCGGCGGCGTGTTCCCGCGCAACGCGAAATCGATTCCGCTCTCGCCCGAAATGCGCACGCTGCTCGGTCTCGACAGGCACGAGGCCACGCCCGCGGAAGTGATGACCGCGATCCTCAAGGCCGATGTGGGCCTGCTCTGGTTCGGCGGGATCGGCACCTATATCCGCTCTTCGGCGGAGACCGACGAGCAGGTGGGCGATCGCGCCAACGATCCCATTCGGATCACCGGCGCGGAGGTGCGCGCCAGGGTGATCGGCGAGGGCGCCAATCTCGGCATGACCCAGCGCGGCCGAATCGAGGCGGCGCAGAACGGCGTGCGCCTCAACACGGATGCGATCGACAACTCGGCGGGCGTCAACACCTCCGACGTCGAGGTGAACATCAAGATTGCGCTCACCACTCCCGAGCGTGACGGACGTCTGACGCAAGAGGCGCGCAACACCCTTCTCGCCGAAATGACCGATGAGGTCGCGGGCCTCGTGCTTCGCAACAACTATCTTCAGACCCTGGCGCTCTCCCTCTCCGAGAAGCGCGGCGTTGCGGATCTGGGCTTTGCCAGCCGTCTCATGCAGATGCTGGAAGCGCAGGGCCGCCTCAACCGCAAGGTGGAATACCTGCCCGACGACGCGACGCTCATCGAGCGTGCCCGCCGCGGCGAAGTGCTCACCCGTCCGGAACTCGCTGTGCTGATCGCCTATGCCAAGCTCTCGCTGCACGACGAGCTGCTCGACAGCGCCGTTCCGGACGATCCCTATCTCGGCAAGGAGCTGGAGCGATACTTTCCGGCAGCCATGCGCGAGCGCTTCCCTGATGCGATCGCAAGTCATCGCCTGCGCCGCGAGATCATCGCAACGCAGCTCGCCAACGCGATCATCAACAGGGGCGGCCCCACCGTGGTGGCGCGTCTCGTGGATCAGACCGGAGCGGATGCGCCAACGATTGCCGCAGCCTATGCGGCCACGCGCGACGCCTTCGACCTGACCGAAATGAACCTCGCCATCGACGCGCTCGACGGGGTGGTGCCGGGCAAGGTTCAGCTGCGCCTCTACGGCGAGCTCCAGAACCTGCTCATGAACCGCATTGTCTGGTTCATCCGCAACGTGGACTTCAGCAGCCACTCCCTCGACACGATCATCGGCGCCTATCGGTCCGGGATCGCGGAGGTGGAGCGCGGCTTGCCGGAAACGCTGTCGCCCGAAGCGCGCGAGTCCTTGAACGCCCGCGCGGGAGGCCTGATGGATCAGGGCACGCCCGAGGGCCTGGCCCGCCGCATCGCCGCCCTGCCGGACCTGGTGGCCGCGCCCGACATCGTGCTCACCGCGCAGAAAGCGGGCAAGCCCGTGAGCGATATCGCGTGCACGCATTTCGCGCTCGAAGCGGCTTTCCGCCTCGGATCGCTCATCGGAGCTGCGCATGAGATCGCGGTCAGCGACTACTTCGACCGTCTGGCGCTCGATCGGGCCATCGACAGCATCGCCTATGCCCATCGCGGCCTCACGGCGGAGGTCGCTGCGCAGGATGCCTCCGGCGCGGAGGCGGTCAGGGCCTGGAGCGAGAAGCGCGGTGCCGATGTGAGCCGCATCAGGAGCGCGGTGGACAGCATCGTCTCCTCCGGGCTCACCCTGTCCAAGATCACCGTGGCGGCGAGCCTGCTCGGCGATCTGGCGAGGACAGGCTGAAGGCGTGGCGCAAATCGTCGAAGGAGACGGTCCGACGAGCGAGGACGGGCCGCAGGTTCGTCCTGTCGTGGCCTCGCGTCCCGCCGTCTTAGGGTGGCTCATGTTCGACTGGGCCTGCCAGCCCTTCTTCACCCTCGTCACGACCTTCGTCTTCGCGCCGTATTTCGCCGCTGCGCTCGCGCCGGACCCCGTGACGGGACAGAGCCTATGGGGCTATGCGACGGCGGCGGCAGGCTTGGCCCTTGCCGTCCTCTCGCCCGTTCTCGGCTCGGTGGCCGACGCCACGGGGCCGAAGAAGCCTTGGATCGCGGCCTGCGGCCTCGTGCTGTTCGCCGCGTCCTTCGCGCTCTGGTATTCCGCGCCGGGCCAGCCTCATGCCATCGCGGTGGCATTGCTGGGCTTCGCCTTCGCCACGATCGCCGTGGAGGTGGCGGCGGTGTTCAACAACGCCATGATCCCGCATCTCGTCCCGCCGGAGCGCTATGGCCGGCTTTCGGGCACCGGATGGGCCATCGGCTATCTCGGCGGGCTGGTCTCGCTCGTGGTCGTGCTCGGCTTCCTGGCCGCCGATGCGGGCAGCGGCAGGACGGTTCTGGGATTCACGCCTCTCTTCGGTCTCGATCCCGGAGAGCGGGAAGGCGACCGGATCACGGGTCCGTTCTCGGCCCTGTGGTTCCTCGTCTTCGTACTGCCGCTCTTCCTCTTCACCCCGGACATCGCGCGCTCCAGATTGCCGTTCGGCGCGGCGGTGAGGCAGGGGCTTGCCCAGGTGAGGAGCACGCTCGTCGATGCGCGGCGGCATCCGGGCGTGCTGCGCTTCCTCATCGCCAACATGATCTACCAGGATGCGCTCGTCGCGCTCTTCGCCTTCGGCGGCATCTACGGGGCCGGAGTGTTCGGGTGGCAGGCGACGGAACTCGGTCTCTTCGGGGTTCTGCTCACCATCACAGGAACGGCCGGGGCGCTGATCGGCGGACGCCTCGACGACCATTTCGGCGCAAAGCCCGTGATTCTGGGTGCAATCCTCGTCCTCGCGCTCGTCTGCGTCGGCGTGCTCTCCCTGGACCGCGAGCACATTCTCTTCGTCGTTCCTACGGGGCCCGTCGGCGAAGGCCTTTACGCCAGCGCGCCGGAAAAGCTCTTCCTCGCCCTCGGCCTCGTCATCGGGGCGGTGGCGGGCCCGCTCCAGGCCTCCTCGCGCAGCATGCTCGCGCGGCTCGTGCCGGCCCGGGAGGCCGGCCGATATTTCGGCCTGCTGGCGCTCTCGGGCAAGGTCACGTCCTTCCTCGCGCCGCTGGCCGTGGCGGTGGCCACTGCGATCTTCCAGACGCAAGCGGCAGGACCGGCGGTGCTGATCCTGTTCCTGCTCGCGGGCTTTGCGCTTCTGAGCGGCGTGAAGAAGGCGTGAAGAAGGCGTGAAGCCTTTATTCGAGCGTCACCGCCGTGCCGCTCACCGTCACCATCATCATGCCTTCGTTCTTGCCGATGGCGCCGTAATCCATGTGGACGCCTACGACCGCATGGGCCCCGAGGCGCTGCGCCTCCTCGACCATCTCGCGGATCGCCGTGTCGCGCCCGTCGCGCAGCACGCGCTCATAGGAGCCGGAGCGCCCGCCGACCACGTCGCGGATGGAGGCGAAGAAATCGCGGAAGACGTTGGCGCCGAGAATGGCCTCGCCCGAAACGATGCCGCGATAGGCGGCGATCCGGCGGCCTTCGATGGCAGGCGTGGTGGTGACGATCATCAGGGTCTCCTTTCGGTTCCAATGATGTGGGAAGCGAATGGAGAAACGTCATCCCGGTCGGAACGGTGCCCCTTTCCCTTCCTCTTGCGGGGAGGGATGGGGCGGTGCGGCCGCCGGGTGAGGCCTCAAACCAGCGGAACCGTCACCACCGGCCTGTGCCGGTGATCCCGATCGGAGAGGCGTTGCACTCTTGCCATCGAGATGGCCGGGACCGATCCCCGGATCAGGTCCGGAGACGGCCATGACGGGAAACGTAACGATCTGCGATCCCGGGTCCGGCGGCGCGGCCCCGGGATGACGCTGTTCCTTGGCTCAGTGGCGGAAGTGGCGATGACCGGTGAAGACCATGGCGAGGCCGGCTTCGTCGGCGGCCTTGATCACCTCGTCGTCGCGCATGGAGCCGCCGGGCTGGATCACGGCGGTGGCGCCGGCCTCGGCCGCGGCGAGCAGGCCGTCCGCGAAGGGGAAGAAGGCGTCCGATGCGACGACCGAGCCCTTGGCGAGGGTCTCCGGCAGGTTCGCGGCCTTGGCGGCTTCCGCGGCCTTCCAAGCGGCGATGCGGGAGGAATCGACGCGGCTCATCTGGCCCGCGCCGATGCCGACGGTGGCGAGGTCTTTGGCATAGACAATCGCGTTCGACCTCACGTGCTTGGCGACGCGGAAGGCGAAGCGCAGGTCCGCCAGCTCGCGTTCGGAGGGGGCGCGCTTCGTCACCACCTTCAGATCCATGGCGTCGACCACGGCGTTGTCGCGCGACTGCGCCAGGAAGCCGCCCGCCACTGTGCGCAGGTTGAAACCGGGCTGGCGCGGGTCGGGCAGGCCGCCTGCCAGCAGCAGGCGCAGGTTCTTCTTCGCGGCGACGATCCTGATCGCTTCCTCGCTCGCGTCGGGGGCGATGATCACCTCCGTGAAGATCTCCGTGATGGCCTTCGCGGCCTCCGCGTCGAGCGGGCGGTTCATGGCGACGATTCCGCCGAAGGCGGAGACGGGGTCGCAGCGCAGGGCCTTCTCGTAAGCCTCCGTCAGGCTCGCGCCCTCCGCGACGCCGCAGGGGTTGGCGTGCTTGACGATCACGATCGCCGCCGAGCGCTGCGGATCGAACTCGGCCACGGCCTCGTAGGCCGCGTCGGTGTCGTTGATGTTGTTGTATGAGAGCTGCTTGCCTTGCACCTGGCGGGCGGTGGCGACACCGGGGCGCTGCTCGGGGGTGCGGTAGAAAGCGGCGCTCTGGTGCGGGTTCTCCCCGTAGCGCATCACCTCGGCCAGGGTTCCGCCGATGGCGCGGAAAGGCGGAGTCGCCTCGTCGATCTCGTTGGCGAACCAGTTGGAGATCGCCGCGTCGTAGGAGGCCGTCCGGGCGTAGGCCTTCTGGGCGAGGCGGCGGCGGAGCGTAAAGGTCACCGCGCCGTCATGCTCGGCGAGATCGGCGAGAACCGCGGCATAGTCGGCGCCGTCCACCACTACGGCCACGTCGCCGTGGTTCTTGGCTGCCGCGCGGATCATGGCAGGGCCGCCGATATCGATGTTCTCGATGCAGTCGTCGTAAGGCTTGCCCGCTGCAACCGTGGCCTCGAAGGGATAGAGGTTCACCACCAGGAGGTCGATGGGCTGGATGCCGTGGGCCAGCATGGCCGCCTGATGCTCGGGGTTGGCGCGGATGCCGAGAAGGCCGCCATGGACGAGGGGGTGCAGGGTCTTCACGCGCCCGTCCATCATCTCGGGAAAGCCCGTGAGGTCGCTCACGTCCTTCACGGGCAGGCCGGCCTCGCTCAGCGCCTTGTGAGTGCCGCCGGTGGAGACCAGCTCGATGCCCCGTTCGGACAATGTCCTGGCGAAGTCCACGAGACCCGTCTTGTCGGATACGGAAAGCAGAGCGCGGGACACGCGCTTCAGATCGCTCGGCATGGCGGCCGCTCCATGAAGGGGTAAGAATGCGGGCGCGATAGCACGACGGGTCTGAGATGGAAACCCGACAGGGCGGCGTTTCAGGCTTGCAATCAGAGCAGTTCCGCCGTCGACCCCCCCGGCTGGTTCGGGTTGAAGCTGCGCGCCAGCCGTTCGAAGCGCCAGCGGACGGATGGCGTCACGCTCGGGCGGATGCCGAGCACGATCTGCTCCGTGCGGCGCATGCCGTCGGGCGCGGCCAGGAAGACGCTGTCCTCGACGGAGGCCTCGGAGGGGATGGCCGTGAACTGCCAAGCCTCATGGTTGGGCAGGACGAGCATGACCACGCGCCCTCCTTGCGCGCGGCTTGCCTTGACGCCGGGGGCGAGATGGAAGCGGATGACCGCCTCCGCCGTGGCGGCGGCGCTGCCTTCTCCCCAGAAGATGTCCTCGCCCTCCAGGAGATTGCCCTGAGGCGAGAGCTGCAGCCGTCGCTCGTGGGTGAGGCCGAAGCGCGGGCGGTAGCCGTCATGGCTGGCGGTGAGGATCTGCGCGTGCTCGCGCTCGCTCCGCTCGGAGGTGACGCGCTCGGGGCCCGAGAGCACCACGGGTCCGATGCGGCGCATGAGCCACCGCGCAATCCGCCGGTTCAGCCAGTTTCCCCTGTCGCCGACCATCTGGCAGGACGAGACGTCGTTGATCGAGGCGGTGGAATGCGCCGCCGTCGAGCGTGCTGCCTGAATGATGGGGTCGCCTGCGATCCGCGGCGTGCCGCAATTGACCACGATGCGCTGCGAAGCGGAGGAGAACTCGAAGGAGAGGCAGCCCGCTCCAGCCTCGGTGGAGAGAGCCGTCGGTGGCGGTCTGCCCACATCCACCACCAGCAGGGAGCGGCCGGCCTCCATCCGCTCGTAGCCCGTGTGGGGAGCGTGCTGGATCGGCTGGCTGCGCATGTCGTCATAGGTGAGCAGAGTGGCGAGATGATCCGCCGCCGTCACCCCCATGCCGTTGAAATGCGAGAGGGTGCCGTCGCCGTGCCGGAACATGCGTACCATGGGCAGCATGCGGTCGATGGCGTTGAGCAGGGCCTCGGGCGTATCGACCTCGCGGCTCGCGAACATCTGGCGAAGTGGCAGCAGGTCGAAGAGAAGATCGACGATGATGCGGGGATTGCGGCTGGCATGTCCACCATCGGCGAGGATCTGGCGTTCCAGTTCCCGGGCGAGCAGGCGGCTTGCACGCCGCAGGTGCCGGTCGAGACCCTCGCAGCACAGGCCCGCATAGCAGAGTGCAATGGCTGCCATCAGCTGCTGCTGGGGCAGGGCGCCAGAGCGCACGTGCCGCTCCAGCTCGCGGACATGCTGGCCGAGAAGGCGCAGGAAGCGCTGGTAGAATGCGTGATCCGCGCCTTCCAGGATCAGCGGCGATTGGCTGATGAACGACATGAGGCGGCGCGCGACGGTCCGAGTCTCGCAGGCGATGGTCCTGTCGCCGAGCTTGGAGGACACGAACTCGTCCACCAGCGAGCGGGCGTTGGCCTGTGCGAGTGCGGTGCCGGCCGCCCGGAGATGGCGCAGCCATCCGAAGCCGTAGAGCGCCTCCGCCCATGCCCGGCTCGGCGGCGTGAACGCGAAGGGCGAGCGGCCGCTCGTGGTGATGGCGCGGCCTGCGAAAGCGAAGAAGCCGGAATAGATGTCGGTTGCGATGGTGGGATCGGCGGTGCGGAGATCCTGGGGCGCGAACAGCAGGCGCGTCGGCATCGGCGTTCCGAAGAACACCTTGGACAGGCTCCAGACCGTTGCTCCACGCATGGCGCGGCTCGCCTCGGCGAGGGCAAGCTTGTACAGACGCCAGCGATCTGGCCCGAAATCCACCCGTGGCGCTCCTTCACGTCATGCTCGTCCGCGCCAGCATAGAGGCGAGTTCCTGCCGACTGGTTAACAGCCCGTAAGCACCTGCAGTTGTAATCGCTTTCAACAGATGTTGTCTCCTGCCGGATTGGCGCCGCCGTGTCATGGCCGGGCGCGCACCGCGCCTCGAAGAAGCGGGCTCACCGCGCCGGCTTTTGTGGCTCCTGGCCCGTCCGTGGAGAAGGACGCACGATCAGGAGGTTTTCACGAAACGTGCGATAAAGAAGCCATCGAGGCCGCTGCGCTCCTGCCCGGGCGAGACGAGATGGCACGGCAGGGTGCGCACGTCGCCTTCGGGCGTGAGGCATTCGGAGAGGCCGCCGATCTCCTCGGCCGTCACCGGCTGGCGCGCGAAGTCCGGATGACGGGCGAGAAAGCCCGCGGCCTGCCGCTCGCCTTCCTCGGCTTCCAGGGAGCAGGTGCAATAGACCAGGCGCCCGCCGGGCTTGAGCAGGCTGGCCGCCTTGTCGAGCAGGCGCATCTGGAGGCCGGAGAGCTTGCGGATGTCCTCCTCGCTCTTGGTCCAGGCCACGTCCGGGTGACGGCGGATCGTGCCCGTGGCGGAGCAGGGCGCATCCAGCAGGATCGCGTCGAACGGCACCTCGTCGAGCTTTTCCGCATCGATGGCGCGGGTCTCGGCCTCGAGGCGGAGGCGGGCGAGATTCTCCTCTAGCCGCTTCAGGCGTTTCGCCGAGCGATCGACCGCGAGCACGTTCGCGCCGGCGGCGGCGAGTTGCGCCGTCTTGCCGCCCGGCGCGGCGCAGAGATCCGCGATGCGCTCGCCCGCCTTCGCGCGCAGGAGGCGCGCGGGAAGGGCGGCGGCGGCGTCCTGAACCCACCACGCACCCTCCTCGAAGCCTGGAAGCTCGCGGATCGCGGTACGCTCGACGAGGCGGATGCTGCCGGTCGGCAGCAGGACACCGTTGAGGCGCTCGGCCCATGACGATGCGTCATCTTTCACGGAAACGTCCACCGAGGCCATCGAGCGGTGCGCCTCGGCGATCTTCGCGGCAAGCTCCTCGCCGTATTGCGCGACCCAGCGCTCCTCAAGCCAGGTCGGCGTGTCGAGCCAGGGCTCCTGCTGCGAGAGGATCATGTCGCGCTCCCGGGCGACGCGCCGCAGGACAGCATTGATGAAACCGCCCGCGTGATGGAGCTTCGCGTCCTCCTGGGCGAGCCGCACGGAGCTGTCGACGGCCGCATGGTCCGGCACGTCGAGAAACAGGATCTGCGCCGCGCCGGTGGCGAGAAGATGCAGCAGACGTTCGTCCTTGGGCTCCCGGTTGAGGCGCTCGTTGAGCGCGCGGCCGAGGGTGCCGAGGCGGCGGAAGGTGACGATGGCGATGGCCCGTGCCAGGGCTTCGTCGCGCGGGGAGAGGTTCTCCTTGGGGGAGAGCTCGTCCAGCACGTCGTCGAGCGGTACGCGCCGCTTCATCGTTTCCGTCACCGCCAGCCAGGCGAGGCGGCGGGGGCCGAGGCCCGCCTGTTCTTGCGATTGATCCAAAATCTTAACCCCAGGGTCCGCGTCGGGGCGGCTGGCCCCAGGGACTGGTTGAACTCTGTGTGAAGAAGCCGCTTTGCGGCGCTGCTCCCATCTCCTGCGCCAAAGCGTGGAGCGCCGCAATCCTGTTTTCCGTCGCGGGATGCGTGGAGAACAGATTGTCCATGCCGCGGCCCGAGAGCGGGTTGATGATGAAGAGCGGCGCGGTGGCCGGATGGCGCTCCGCATCCATGTTGGGCACGTGGGCCACGCCGCCCGCGATTTTTGCGAGAGCCGAGGCGAGCGACAGGGGGTTGCCGCAGATTTCCGCGCCCACCCGGTCGGCGTCGTATTCCCGCGAGCGGCTGATCGCCATCTGGATGATCATGGCCGCGATCGGCGCGATGAGGACGGTCGCCAGCATGACGATGGGATTGGGCCGGTCGTCCCCGCGCCCGCCGAAGAGAAATCCGAACTGCGCCAGCGTCGCTATGGCGCCGGCGATGGTGGCGCTCACCGTCATGATCAGGGTGTCGCGGTTCTTGATATGGGCGAGCTCGTGCGCCATCACGCCCGCGACCTCGTCGTAGGAGAGCATGTCGAGAAGCCCCGTGGTGGCCGCGACCGCCGCGTTCTCCGGGTTGCGGCCGGTGGCGAAGGCATTGGGCTGCGGGTTCTCGATGATGTAGACCCGCGGCGTGGGCAGGCCGGCGTTGTGGGCGAGATCCCGCACCATGCGGACCAGATCCGGCGCAGTGCTCTCGTCCACCGCGACGGCGCGGTGGGCGGCGAGCGCCAGCCGGTCGGAGTTCCAATAGGCGAAGAGATTGGTGGCCAGGCCAAGGCCCAGGGCGATCATCATGCCCGTCGCGCCGCCGAGCAGATATCCCACGACGCCGAACAGGGCCATGAGGGTCGCCAGCAGCATTCCGGTCTTGACGGTGTTCATCGGGGTCTCCACCTCGTGCAGGACTTCATCCTTTCGAACCTTCATGTGGGAATGGTTCAGCTCGCCACCAAGAGCGCCCGCGCCCCACTCGCGTCCACCCGCGCCCACGTGCCTCTCCCGCAGGGGTTCCGGGCCTGTTAAAGGCTTCCTCATGAGCATCAACGACACCCCAGACACCAGCCAGGAAACCACTCAGGAAACCATCCAGGCGCCCATCCCCGAAGGAGCCGCGCCCGGGAAGGCGCTCCCGGCCGCAGCCCAGCGGGCCCTGGAAGAGGCCGCCCGGCGGAGGCAGGAGATCGACGCCCGTGCGGCGGAGATCGCCAAGGAGAAGGAGCATCAGGGCCGAGGTGGCCTGGAGCCCGTTCGCTACGACGACTGGGAGGTGAAGGGCCTCGCCAGCGATTTTTAGATAATCGCGCCGGCATGTCACATCCGGCATCATCGTCTCGTCTTAGCTTCGTTCGCAACGCAACGCATAGGACGAAGACGATGATGAAACCACGCTTGATGCCATTCGAAGTGGCCGCAGGAACCCTGAAGCCCCTCGTGGATCTGGAGCAGAGCCTGAAGAACAGCGGGTTGGAGCACAACCTGATCGAACTGGTGAAGACGCGCGCGTCGCAGATCAACGGCTGTGCTTACTGCATCCACATGCATACCAAGGATGCGCGGGCTCATGGCGAGAGCGAGGAGCGGCTTTATCTCCTTGATGCCTGGCGGGAATCGCCTCTCTACAGCGATCGCGAGCGCGCGGCTCTGGCCTGGACCGAAGCCTTGACGCTGGTCGCGCAGACCCATGCGCCGGATGAGGATTACGCCCTGCTCAGTGCGCATTTCACGCCCGAGGAACAGGTGAAGCTGACGGTGTTGATCGGAGCGATCAACACGTGGAACCGCCTCGCGATCGGCTTTCGTTCCATCCATCCGGTCGGGGCACATCGTGCTGCCGCCTGATGAAACCGTCGCGGATCAGTTCCAGCCCTTCAGGCCGGGGCTGATCCGCCTTGCCTATCGCATGCTCGGCTCGATGGCCGAGGCCGAGGATGTCGTGCAGGAGGCCTATATCCGCTGGCATCAGACGGACCGCTCAGCCATTCGGCAGCCCGCGGCGTTCCTGTCGAGGACCGTCACGCGGCTGTGCCTCGATATCCTGAAATCGGCTCGGCACCGGCGCGAGACCTATGTGGGCCCCTGGCTGCCAGAGCCGATTCTGGAGCCGGAGACGGACGAGGAGGGCGAGGACCTTTCCCTCACCTTGATGATGGCGCTCGAGAGGCTGTCTCCGCTCGAGCGCGCCGCTTTCCTCCTGCATGACGTCTTCGGGCTCGGATTCGACGAGGTTGCCGCCACCCTGGACAGGGAGCCCGCGGCCTGTCGGCAGCTTGCAGCCCGGGCGCGAAGAAACGTACGAGCCGCCAGGCCGCGCTATACCATCGCCCCGGACGAAGGCCGGCGAATGGCAGATGCCTTCGCTTCAGCCTCGCGCAGCGGTGACCTGACGGCGCTTCGCGCGCTTCTGTCGGACAATGTCGTTGCTTACACGGATGGCGGCGGGACCCGGAATGCTGCCCTCAATCCGCTCTTTGGCTTCCGCAGGGTTTCTGGCCTTTTCCTGGGTGTCGCCAGAAAGACCAACTTCCAAACGCCGCCGGTTCTCTACAGAGGCTTGATCAATGGCCTGCCGGGCTTCGTGACCCTCGAACAGGATGGCCTGCCGCAGACAACCGCGCTCGATATCCAGGACGGCCGGATCGTCGGCATCTACGTGGTTCGAAATCCCGAAAAGCTCCGGCATCTGTCCGCTCGGGCGGGGGCAAACGGCCCTTGAAGAGGAATGCTCCGCACAAGGAATGATTGTTCCTCCCCCTACGACCCGCTACCTTGCCGCCAAAATGGAGCGGCCATGGCTGAGAAGGGCGCGACGGCACGTCTGGACCTATTTCGGGACCTTCTGGAGGATGCCCACCGGGTGCTCGGCCTGACGTTCGGTTTCGAATTGTGGGACGGCTCCACGGTTCCCGCCGACCTGCCGTCCTATTCCATGCGGCTCGTCCTCCGGCACGAGAACGTGGTGGCAAGCCTCGTGCGCCGCCCGAACCTCGATACGATCCTCAACGCCTATGTGTCGGGGCTGCTCGACCTCAGGAACGGAACCCTCTTCGATCTCGCCGCCCAGCGCCCGCAGAAGGCGGGCCGGCGTCTTCGCAAGATGAGCAAGCTCAAGGCGCTGAGGACGGCCTATCATTTCCTGCGCGCTCCCGCCGACATGCCGCGCCCGTTGAGCGGCGTGAAGGAGGGGCCCGACGCGCGGGCCGGAAGGCCGCAAACCAACAAGAAGAACGCCGCCTATCACTACGACGTCTCGAACGCGTTCTACGGCCTCTTCCTCGACCCGGAGATGGTCTATACCTGCGCCTATTTTCAGCCCGATTGGCACGACGACCTCGCCCGCGCCCAAGTGGACAAGCTCGACATGATCTGCCGCAAGCTGCGGCTCAATCCCGGCGATCGCCTCCTTGACATCGGCTGCGGCTGGGGCGCCCTGATCTGCCATGCGGCGCAGCATTACGGAGTCAAGGCCACCGGCGTGACGCTTGCCGAAGAACAGGCGAAGCTCGCCTGCGGGAAGGTGGCGCGTTTAGGGTTGCAGGACCGGGTCGAGGTTCTGGTGAAGGATTTCACGCAGATGGAGGGCGAATTCGACAAGATCTCCTCCATCGGCATGTTCGAGCATGTGGGCATCAGGAACCATCCCGCCTATTTCCGCTCGGTACACCGGCTGCTCAGGCCGCGCGGGCTTTATCTCCACCACTCCATCGCGCGGCGCGCGAAGAAGAGCGAGCGCGCCTTCCGTAAGCTGACGCCCGAATACAGGGCGCTCACCCGCTACATCTTCCCCGGCGGGGAGCTCGACCATCTCGGCATGTCGATCGCCAATCTCGAACGCTTCGGCTTCGAGGTGCACGATGTGGAGGGCTGGCGCGAGCATTACCAGCGCACCACGCGCCTGTGGTGGGAGAATCTGAGCGCCAGGCGGAACGAGGCCGAAGCCATGGTGGGCAAGGAGAAGACCCGCATGTGGCTCCTTTATCTCGCCGGCTGCTCGCTCGCCTTCGAGCGCGCGGCCGTGGGCGTGAACCAGACGCTGGCTTCCAAGCGCACCCGCGGCCCCTCGGGCCTGCCGCCGTCGCGGGCGGATCTGTATGTGTGAGAGGCTGAGCCGCGATTTCCCTTGCTCGTCATGATCTCCCGCTGCCGTGGCCGGAACAAGGCCGGTGATGGCGCACGATCAAGGCACCACCACCACCCGCGTCCCCACGCTCACCTGATCATAGAGATCAATGATGTCCTGGTTGAGCATGCGGATGCAGCCGTAGGACGCGTAGGTGCCGATGGAGCCCGGACGGTTGGTGCCGTGGATGGCGTATTCGTCGAGATCGAGAGTCAGCGCCCGCGCGCCCATGGGGTTGTTCCGTGCGCCGCCGGGAATCACGTCGGGCAGGCGGGGATTGTCGCGTTTGACCTCCGCAGGCGGCGCCCAGGCCGGCCGCACGTACTTTCCGTCGATTCGCGCCTCGCCGAACCATTGCTTGCCCGGCCTGCCGACGGCCACGCGGTAGCGCAGGGCCGTGCCGTCGCCGCGCACGTAATAGAGCCGCCGCTCGCCGGTTCTGATGACGATGGTGCCGGGAGAGACGCTCTCCCGGAACGGAACCACCTCGCGGGCCGATGCGGCCGTGGGGGTGATGCCGAGGATGGCGGCCAAGATGAAAGCGGCGCGGATGATCATGTCGCGAACCCTCCTGCGGAAACGAGCGAGGGTGAGACGCGAAAGGAAAGGCTACGGTTCCGAAGGTACAAGCCGCGTCATCGCCGGCCCTGTGCCGGCGATCCCGCTTGCGGGAAGCGCTGCGCCTTTCCTTGACGGGATGGCCGGGACGAGCCCGGCCATGATGCTGAGAGTGATCCTTTGAGCAATCTCACGTTCCGCTCGGCGCTTCCGTGATCGCCCCTTCAGGCGGTCACGCCGCCTGCGTGCGCTTGTTCTGGCGATTGGTGATCAGGTCGTCGACCACGCCGGGATCGGCGAGGGTCGAGGTATCGCCGAGAGAGCCGAATTCGTCCTCGGCGATCTTGCGCAGGATGCGGCGCATGATCTTGCCCGAGCGGGTCTTCGGCAGGCCCGGAGCGAACTGGATCAGGTCCGGCGAGGCGATGGGGCCGATCTCCTTGCGCACCCAGGCCACCAGCTCCTTGCGGAGTTCCTCGGAAGGCTGCTCGCCCGCCATGAGAGTCACGTAGGCGTAGATGCCCTGGCCCTTGATGTCGTGCGGATAGCCGACCACGGCCGCTTCCGACACCTTCGGGTGGGCGACGAGGGCCGATTCCACCTCCGCGGTGCCCATGCGGTGGCCGGAGACGTTGATCACGTCGTCCACGCGGCCGGTGATCCAGTAATAGCCGTCCGCGTCGCGGCGACAGCCGTCGCCGGTGAAGTACTTGCCGGGATAGGTCGAGAAGTAGGTCTGCACGAAGCGCTCATGGTCGCCGTAGACCGTGCGCATCTGCCCCGGCCAGGAATCGGCAATCACGAGGTTGCCTTCGCAGGCGCCTTCCAGAACCTTGCCGTCCGCATCCACCACTTCCGGCTTCACACCGAAGAACGGGCGCGTGGCCGAACCGGGCTTCAACTTCGTGGCGCCGGGTAGCGGTGTAATCAGAATGCCGCCGGTCTCCGTCTGCCACCAGGTGTCCACGATGGGGCAGCGGCCGTCGCCGACTACGCGGTGATACCATTCCCAGGCTTCCGGATTGATCGGCTCGCCGACCGAGCCCAGCAGGCGCAGGGACTTGCGCGAGGTCTTCTTCACCGGCTCCTCGCCCGCCTGCATGAGCGAGCGGATCGCGGTCGGCGCGGTGTAGAAGATGTTCACGTTGTGCTTGTCGATGACGTCCCAGAAGCGGGAGATCGACGGATAATTGGGCACGCCCTCGAACATGAGCGTGGTCGCGCCGTTCGCGAGCGGTCCGTAGAGAATGTAGGAGTGGCCCGTCACCCAGCCCACGTCGGCAGTGCACCAGTAGATGTCGCCGTCATGGTAGTCGAACACATATTGATGCGTCATCGACGCATAGACGAGATAGCCGCCGGTGGTGTGCAGCACGCCCTTCGGCGTGCCGGTGGAGCCGGACGTGTAGAGGATGAACAGCGGATCCTCCGCGTTCATCTCCTCGTAGGGGCATTCGTCGGAGACCATGCTCGCGGCCTCGTCGTAATACACGTCGCGGCCGGGCACCATGTTGACCGCGCCGCCGGTGCGGCGCACGACGAGCACGTGGTCCACCACGCCCGCGCCGACGCGTTCGATGGCCGCATCCACGTTCACCTTGAGCGGAACCTTGCGCCCGCCGCGCAGGCCCTCGTCAGCCGTGACGATGAAGGCGGACTTGGCGTCCTGAATGCGGCTTGCCAGCGAATCCGGCGAGAAGCCGCCGAACACCACGGAATGGATGGCGCCGAGGCGGGCGCAGGCCAGCATCGCATAGGCCGCTTCCGGGATCATCGGCATGTAGATCGTGACGCGGTCGCCCTTTCCGACGCCGCGGTTGCGCATGATGTTGGCCATGCGGCACACTTCCGCGTGCAACTCGCGGTAGGTGATCTTCTTCGATTCGGACGGGTCGTCGCCTTCCCAGATGATGGCGACCTGGTCGCCGCGGCTGTGGATATGCCGGTCGACGCAGTTATAGGCCACGTTGGTGATGCCGTCCTCGAACCAGCGGATCGAGACGTCGCCGGGGCCGAAATTGGTGTTCTTGATCCGGGTCGGCTCCTTGAACCAGTGGATCCGCTTGGCCTCCTCGGCCCAGAACGCGCCCGGGTCCCTGATCGAAGCCTCGTATTTCGCGCGATAGCCGGCATCGTCCAGATAGGCGCGGTGGGTCCATTCGGACGGTACGTCGTAGATCTTCTCTTCCATGACGCTTCTCCCAGGCTCGTCGTTATGGGGGGTATTTAGGTCTAGGTTTAAGGAAAGAGAGAGGGCCTGAGCAAGCGGGACCAGGATCGGACTTTGGTCGCTGATACTTTTGGGGACCGGCAGCAGGATGCCCTGAGCGTAAGATACGAAATAATATTGCAATAATTGCGACGGTGCCCTAACCTTCCTTTCCTGGAGGGTGCGGGTCCATGCGCTTTGTCGTTTACGGCTTGCTCGGCTTTGTCGGGGGCGGCGTCGCTGGAGCCGTCATCGGCTATTACAGCCAAGAGCTTCTGATATGGCTCGATATCTCAAGCCGCCTCTGTATGGAGGGCAAATGTCATTGGGCCTCTATGACCAGCGGAGCCTGGGGCCTGATTGCAGGCGCTGTTCTTGGGCCAATTTGCGGCCTGCGGCGAGCCTGTCTCCATCGTAAGCGTAAAACCTCCGCCGTCCTCCAATCATGATCAAGAGTCTCACGCCCCTTAAAGCCTGTCGTGCTTGGTTGATAGCCTTCCTGCTTCTGCCTGCTTTGCTCGCCTCGTCCCGCTCGTTGGCCGAGAACGCCGGCGATTCTTCCTTGAGATTGGTCAAGGCTGCCAGCGCTCAAGTGGGTGTGACGCTCACCTACAATCCTGCTTATGTGCGCCTGTCCTATCCAGGTGGAGATGTTTTGCCTGACCAAGGCGTCCGCACGGATGTGATCGTCCGCGCCTATCGAGCAGCCTTGACCATCGACCTGCAGAAACTGGTTCATGAGGACATGAAATCCTCATTCGTGTCCTATCCGAAGCAATGGGGATCGAAGCGGCCTGACCCGAACGTCGATCACCGCAGAGTGCCCAATCTGCAAACGCTGTTCCGGCGCAAGGGCGCGTCATTGCCGGTCACAAACGATCCGGCGGGTTACCGGCCGGGCGATCTGGTGACCCAGATGCTCCCCGGCAATCTTCCGCATATCGCCATCGTCTCGGATCGCCGAAGCGCTGATGGATCGAGGCCGCTCGTGATTCACAACATCGTAAAAGGCGCGCGTGAGGAGGATGGTTTGTTCGCCTTCCCCGTCACGGGGCATTACCGCTTCCTACCGGCACCGCCCTAAAGCCCGCCCATCCTGCAGACGATCGCCCATTCCTCGTCGGTCACCGGCTGCACCGAGAGGCGGGAATTGTTGACGAGGATCATCTTTTCGAGCCCCGGCTGTCTCTTGATCTCGTCGAGCGTCACGGGGCGCTTGAAGGGCTTCACGGCCTTCACGTCCACCATGCCGAACCTGCCCGTCTCGTCCGTGTGATCGGGGTAGTATTCCTTGATCACCTCCACGATGCCGACGACGGCCTTGCCTTCGTTCGAATGGTAGAAGAAGCCCTGCTCGCCCAATCTCATCGCCATCAGGTTCTGCTTGGCGACGTGATTGCGGACGCCGTTCCAGAACGTGCCCTTGTCGCCTTGCGCGACCTGCTGATCCCACGACCAGACGGAGGGTTCGGACTTGTAGAGCCAGTGAGCCATTTTTCTTGATACTCAGTGTTCGGACTTGATGGGACGGTTCATGAGCGCATCGACCGCCTGATCGAGGGTCCATGCGCCGGAGAGGATCTGCTCGACAGCCTCGGCGATGGGCATGTCGACGCCCTTCGCGCGCGCCAGCGCCACGAGGGCGCTCGCGGTGGCGGCGCCTTCCACGAGCTTCCCTTCGGAGGCGGTTTCTGCGCTCGCGCCCTGGCCGAGGCGCAGGCCGAAGGAGAAGTTCCGGGACTGGGCGGAGGAGCAGGTGAGCACGAGATCGCCGAGGCCGGACAGGCCCATCAGCGTCTCAGGCTCGCCCCCATAGGCGCGGGCGAAGCGCAGGAGCTCCGCGAAGCCGCGCGCGATGAGCGCCGCCTTCGCGCTCTCGCCGAGGCCGCGCCCCGCCACCGCGCCGCAGGCGATGGCGAGCACGTTCTTGGCGGCTCCGCCGATCTCCACGCCGCGCACGTCGGTGCGGTGATAGACGCGAAGCGTCGGGCCGGAGAGAGCGGTGGCGAGGTCTTCCGCAAGCGCCGCATCGCGGCAGGCCAGGGTCACCGCGGTGGGCAGGCCGCGCGCCACATCGTGGGCGAAGCTCGGGCCCGACAGCACGGCCACAGGTGCGCCGGGGCGAACCTCCTCGACCACGTCGCACAGGAAGGCGCCCGTGGTGCGCTCGATACCCTTGGCGCAGAGCACGAGAGGCGTCTTGCGGGAGAGAACGGGAGACAGGGCTTCCGCCATTTCGCGTGTCGTCTGCGCGGGCGTGACGAGAAGAACGGCGCAGCACGAGGCCAGCCGGCCCAGGTCGGCGGTCGGCGAGATGCGGTCGAGCAGCCGCACGCCAGGCAGGAAGCGCTCGTTCATGCGCGTGCCGGCGAGTTCCGCCGCCTGCTCAGGAGAACGCATCCAGAGGATCACGTCGTTCCCGGCCATGGCGGCGGCATTGGCGAGTGCCGTTCCCCAGGCTCCGGCTCCGGCAATGCCGATGGGACCCGTCGCCTCGGGCATCAGGCCTTCACCCCCACGGCCTGGCCGCTGGTGTCGAGCGGCCAGCGGGCGCGGGCGGGTGCGTCGATGTCGTCGATCAGACCGAGCCGCATGCGTTCGAGCCCCGCCCAGGCGATCATCGCGGCATTGTCGCCGCACAGGGCGAGGGGCGGGGCGACGAGCTTGAGGCCCGTCTCGACGGCCAGGCGCTGGAGCGCCTGCCGCATGGCCTGGTTGGCGGCTACGCCGCCCGCCACCACGAGCGCCTTCGGGGCCTCGGCGATCTGGCGAAACTGACGAAGAGCGACCCGGGTGCGGTCCACCACAACGTCCACGATGGCGGCCTGGAAACCGGCGCAGAGATCCGCGATGTCGGTTTGCGTGAGAGGCGCGATCTTCTCCGCCTCGATCCGCACGGCGGTCTTGAGGCCCGAGAGCGAGAAATTCGGCTCCGCCCGTCCCAGCATGGGGCGGGGCAGGGCGAAGCGTTCCGGATTGCCCTTCGCCGCCTCGCGCTCCACATGGGGCCCGCCCGGATACGCTAAGCCCAGCATCTTCGCCACCTTGTCGAAGGCCTCGCCTATGGCGTCGTCGATGGTGGTGCCGATGCGGGTGTAATCGCCCACGCCCTTCACGGCCACGAGCTGCGTGTGGCCGCCCGAGGCGAGAAGAAGCAGGTAGGGAAAGCCGATGCCGTCGGTGAGCCGTGCCGTGAGCGCATGGGCCTCCAGATGGTTCACCGCCATCAGAGGTTTGCGGGTGACGAGTGCGATCGCCTTCGCGGTGGTGAGACCCACGAGCACGCCGCCGATGAGGCCGGGCCCTGCGGCCACCGCGATGCCGTCGATGTCCTTCATCGTGCAGCCGGCTGCCCTGAGGGCGCGGGCGACGAGGCGATCAAGCACTTCCACATGGGCGCGGGCCGCGATCTCCGGCACCACTCCGCCATAGGCCGCGTGCTCGGCGATCTGGCTCAGGACCTCGCTGGAGAGGATTTCGCCCCGCCCGTCGAAGCTGACGCCCACCACGGCGGCCGCGGTTTCGTCGCAGGTGGTTTCGATGCCTAGGATGCGCATGGTCTGTCGGGTGCCGTTGGCTGTTACGTGATCTTTCGGGCTTTCGGCCCGGCTGTCCTCCCCCTATAGTCCGCCCCGCCGCACAAGATCAAACGCGGATGTTGTCCTCAATCAGGAGTACGCAGCGGGAATGGCCTCTTCATCGACCCTGGTCATCGGCACGCGCGGCAGCCCCCTGGCGCTGGCGCAGGCCCACGAGACACAAGACAGGCTGGTCGCCGCCCATGGATGGGCGGTCGAGACCCTTCCCCTGTCGATCATCAAGACCACGGGCGATGCGATTCAGGACCGGCCCCTTTCGGAGGCCGGGGGCAAGGGGCTCTTCACCAAGGAACTCGACATCGCCCTCCTCGAAGGCTCCATCGATCTGGCCGTGCACTCGGCCAAGGACCTGCCGACCACCCTGCCGGAAGGCATCGCGATCGCCGGGTTCCTGCCCCGCGAGGACGTGCGCGACGCATTCATCAGCCACCGCTACGGGAGCCTTGCCGATCTGCCGCCGGGGGCGGTCGTCGGCTCCGCGTCCCTGCGCCGTCAGGCGCAGATCCGCCGCCTGCGGCCCGACCTGACGGTGACGCTCCTGCGCGGCAACGTGCAGACGCGGCTCGCCAAGCTCGAGCGCGGCGAGGTGGACGCCACTCTGCTCGCCATGGCGGGCCTGCGGCGTCTCGGGCTGACGGATCACGTGACCGCGACCCTCGGCACGGATGATTTTCTTCCCGCCGTGGGGCAGGGAGCCATCGCCATCGCCATTCGCAGCGAGGACGAGAGGGTGCGCGAGGCCCTGCGGCCGATCCTCGACGCCGCCACCGGTCATGCGCTCGCCGCCGAGCGGGCTTTCCTGACCATTCTCGACGGCTCCTGCCGCACGCCGATCGCGGGCTATGCGCGCATGGTGGACGACACGCTCGAGATCCGCGGCCTCGTGCTGCGCCCGGACGGATCCGAATCACTCGAGGCGATCCGGCGCGGCCCGCCGGACGATGCCGTGGCGCTCGGCCGCGAGGCGGGAACCGAGCTGCGCACCCGCATGCCGGCCGGGTTCCTGACGGCCTGATGCGAATCCTGCTCACACGCGCGAGGGAGGATTCCGAGCGCACGGCGAAGAAGCTCGCGGCCCTCGGTCACGAGGCGGTGATCGCGCCGGTGCTGCGCATCGCGCCGACGGGCGACCCGATCCCTGCGGGCGCCTGCGATGCGCTCATCGTCACCAGCGCCCATGGGGTGGAGGCCCTGTCTTCCTACGCGGACAAGGACATTCCCGTCTTCTCCGTCGGGGAGCGGACGACCGATGCGCTGCGGGCGACAGGCTTCACGTCCATCACGACGGCGGAAGGCGATGCCGAGTCCCTGTCCCGGCTGATCCGGGACAATCTCCAGCCGCCGCGCAGGCTCCTCCATGTCACCGCCCGCCACCATAAGGAGGAGCCCGCAGCTTCCTTGCGCGCGGCGGGCTTCACGGTGCCGTCCTGGGAGGCTTACGAAGCCGAGGCCGCGCCCGCCCTGCCCGAGGCCGCGGTGGAGGCCCTCCGCACTGGCAAAATCGCGGCCGTGCTCCATTATTCCCGTCGGAGCGCCGACCTTTTCGTTCAGCTGGCGGGGAGGGCAGGCCTTCAATCCGCAATCCTCGGCTGCCTCCATCTCTGCCTGTCGGCGGATGTCTCGGCCCCTCTCGCGGCCGCAGGCGCCGCCACGCGCATCGCCGGCGGACCCCATGAGGATGCGCTTCTCGAACTGGTGCGGGGCCTTTAGTGACCTCGGCCGCCGCATCGGATACGATAATATGGCCTAGGGATCTTTGCCGAAGGAGGGGATCATGGTCCGATAACGCCACATCCTACTCCTGAGGATCCAGTCTCGCCGGAACCGAAACGCTGCGCTCAAGCTTGCCTCAATTGCGTTCCAGTCTGCCTCGTCCGAACGGACCTACCAAGAGTGACCTGTGACCGATTCATCCGATCCCAAAGCTCCCAAGAATTCCCGAAAGAAAAGGTCCCGCGAGCCGGCGACCATCGATCTGAAGGCGACCGTGATCGACGAGGGCGCTCAGCAGGACAAGGCCTGGGATGCCGTGAAGCCCGAGGACACGATCGTGCCGGAGGCCTCTGCTCCGGCCGAGGACACCCTTCACGCTGAGAACGCTCCTGGCACCGAGGATGCCCTTCGCCCCGAGGATACCCTCGGCACTGCGGAGGCGACGCTCGATTCCGGGCGCAGTGCCGATTCCATCGAACCGGCCACGGCCTCCGATGAGGTGCCGCCGCAGCCCGCCGAACAGCCACCGCAGCCGGACCGGCAGGAGGATGCGCCGCAGGGCACACCGTCCGCACCGGCTCCGGTTCCTGAGCGCCGCACCTCGGCAGGTGCCCTCATCGGCTCCGGCCTCCTCGGCGGCCTCGTCGGCGCAGGGCTCCTTTACGGGCTCGAGAGGTGGCAGCAGCCCCCGGTGCCCCAGGACGATCAGCGCCTCGTGCAGCTGGAGCAGCGTGTGGCCGCTCTGGGGCAGCCGCGGCCGGAATCACAGAATGCGGACCTCTCTCCCGCCGAGGAGCGGCTGCAGGCGCTCGAATCGGCTCGCGATTCCCTCGACCAGCGCCTCCAGGAAATCCAGGAGACGGCGCGCCGCGCCGCGTCGCAGGCCGAGGAGGCGCTCAACAGGCCGCTTCCGGAGCCCGCCGCGCCGCCGCCGCAGAACGACGCGGCGCTGGCCGATCTCTCCAGCCGCCTTTCCGCCGTCGAGAATGCGGTCGCGACCTTGCAGAGCGAGGGGCAGGCCAGGGCGCAGAGCGCCACCGAGATGTCGAATGCGGTGCAGGATCTGAGCCGCCGTCTCGACGAGCAGAGCCAGCGCCTCGACCAGCGGCTGAACGAGCAGAGCCAGAGTCTGGACCAGCGGCTGAACGAGCAGAGCCAGAGTCTGGACCAGCGGCTGAACGAGCAGAGCCAGCGTTTGGACGAGCGCTTGGCGGCCCTTTCCCGGCAGGTCGCCGAGACCAGCAGAACCGCCGAGGAGACAGGCCAGACCGGCACGCGGGTGGTTCTCACGGGACGCCTGAACGATGCCTTGCGCAGCGGCGCACCCTATGCGGACGTGCTGGAGGGCTTGAGGAGGGCCGGCGCCGATGCCGGACGGCTGAAGCCCCTGGAGCCCTTCGCCGGAGAAGGCGCGCCGACCGCCTCCGCCATGCGCGAGAGCTTCGAGGCCCTGGAGCCGCAGATCCTGCGGGACGAGCGGGCGGCCTCCGGCGAATGGTCGGACCGGGTGCTGCGGATGCTGGACAACGTGGTCACCGTGCGTCCCGTGAACGAACCCGACGCGGCCGGCGTTGCAGGGACGGTGGCGCGGATCCGGCAGGCCCTGGACGCGGGCGACATGCAGGCGGCGGCCGCTGCCTGGGCCTCCCTGCCCGAGCCCGCGCGGCGGATCTCCGAGGAATGGGGACAGCAGGCGACGGCGCTCGCAGAGGCCCGGCAGGCTGCCCGCGACCTCTCCGCCGAGGCCCTCGCCGCCCTCAACCGTTCGACCCAGTAAAAGGAACTGCCCAGGATGTGGCGCGCTCTTCTCTTCATCGGTCTTCTCTGCGTCGCGGCCTTCGGGGCGGTGTGGCTCGCCGACCGGCCGGGCACGGTCCTGGTCACCTTCGGTGGCTATGAGGTGCAGACCTCCGTCGCGGTGGCCGCCGTCGCCCTCGTGGGTCTGGCCCTGGCGCTTGCGCTCCTCTGGTCGGCAGTGAACACCATCCTGCATCTGCCGTCCCGCCTGACCTTCGCCTCCCGGGCACGCCGCCGCTCGCGAGGCTACCAGGCGATCTCGCGGGGCATGGTGGCCGTGGGCGCGGGCGATACCATCGCGGCCCGCCGCTATGCCAACGAGGCCGAGCGGCTTCTCGGCCACGAGCCTCTGACCCTTCTCCTCAAGGCCCAGGCCGCTCAGGTGTCCGGCAACCGGGAGGCGGCGGAGGCCGCCTTCAGGCAGATGATGGACGAGGACGAAACCCGGGTTCTGGGCCTGCGCGGCCTTTTCGTGGAAGCCCGTCGGCGCGGCGATGCCGTAGGCGCCCGCGAATACGCCTCCGAGGCGGTGCGCCTGGCACCCTCCGCCGCCTGGGCAAGCGACGCGGTGCTGGAGGCACGCTGCGCCGAACGCGATTGGCGCGGAGCGCTGGAGACCATCGAGCGGCGCACATCGCTCGGCCTCCTCGACAAGACCACCGCCAAGCGCCACCGGGCGGTGCTGCTCACGGCCGACGCCCTTGAGCGGGCCGATCACGATCCCGAGGGCGCGCTCAGGAGCGCGCAGGATGCGGTCAAGCTCGCCCCCGATCTCGTGCCCGCCGCGGCGCTTGCTGGAAAGCTCCTGTCCCGCCGGGGCGATCTGCGCCGCGCCGCCAAAGTCGTGGAGGCCGCCTGGCGCAGCCAGCCGCATCCTGATCTGGCCGAGGTCTATCTCAACCTGCGTCCGGGCGATTCGGGCCTCGACCGGCTCAAGCGCGCCGAAACCCTGTTCAAGCTCTCGAACGGCGCTCCGGAGGGGCGTCTGGCGGTCGCCCGCTCCGCTCTCGAGGCGCGCGAGTTCGACCGCGCCCGCGACGCGCTGGAGCCGCTCCTGGCGGATCGTCCGAGCATGCGGGTCTGCCTGCTGATGTCCGATCTCGAACAGGCGGAGCACGGCTCCACCGGCAAGGGCCGCGAGTGGCTGGCCCGCGCCACGCGCGCGCCGCGGGATCCCGCCTGGATCGCAGACGGCGTGGTGTCCGATCAATGGGCGCCGATTTCCCCGGTCACCGGCCGCCTCGACGCTTTCGTATGGCAGGCGCCGCCCGACGTGCTGATCGCGCCGGAGCTCACCATGCACGACGACGTGACGGCGGATCTCGACGAGGAGCCCAGGGCGCTTCCCGTCTCCCCCGCCGAGGAGGGGCCGGCGACCGCCGCGGAAGCCTCTGCGGTCACCGAGCCCGCTCCCGCCTCGGTCCCTGCGGAGTCCGCCGCCGCTGTCGAGGAGGCTTGGCCGGAACCGGCGAAGGAGGAAGCGCCTCCCCCGCGTGCGGAGCCCGTTGTTTTTCCCGCGACCCCGCCGGATGTACCCAAGCCCGAGGAGCCAGCGTCCGCTCGTCGCAGCGCTTTTTCCATCTGGTAGGCGAGATTCGGCTCCTCCCTGCCCTTGCCAAGGAGCAGGGGAGAGGGTATGACGACGCCCTCTTCGATCGCATGATCGGCACGCCGCAATAGCTCAGCTGGTAGAGCACCTCATTCGTAATGAGGGGGTCGGGGGTTCGAATCCCTCTTGCGGCACCATCCTTTTCTTTTGTCCTCAATCAAAGGGCTGGAAATGGATTGCCCTAAGGGCGCTGCGCGATTATGTGATGGGGGAGAGCACGGCGGCAGTCGTGCCGTCAGATCAGACTGGGGTCGTAGCTCAGTTGGGAGAGCGCGTGAATGGCATTCACGAGGTCAGCGGTTCGATCCCGCTCGGCTCCACCAATCTGATCTGAACGCGGAGCGTGCGGGTGTAGCTCAGGGGTAGAGCACAACCTTGCCAAGGTTGGGGTCGAGGGTTCGAATCCCTTCGCCCGCTCCATTTTCCAAAAAGGCCGCCTTCGGGCGGCTTTTTGCTTTTCCGGGCGGCGCGGCCCAGCCGGAAAACGGGCCCTGCCAGGGTCATGGAGGGCCCGCAATGACCTCGCAGGTCATGCATCATTGATGCCAATCCGGATCAACCGGTTCATAGATTCAAATTGTCGAGCTGGGATCCTCGCTCAATGCTCAATCCGGCAAAGTGGAGGATGCGTGCAGCCCAGGCGTTGTCGCGATTTCAGCCTCCATCTCCTCAGGACCGAGGCGGGTAGCTCGGTCTGCCATCGATGCGGTCGGCTGCCGTTTTAGGAACCCGCTCGGAGCAATCAGCCGGTCCGCCGCTCGCGACGGGCGCATCCCTGTGCGCGGGAAGGAGGCCCGTCACTGGTAAAAAGGTTTGGCGGGACAGAGGTTTCAGCGTGGCGGAAAAGAAAAAAGCCCGGCATTACCGGGCTTTATGGATAGCGATGGCCGGAGGGACTACGCAGCCTTGACGCCGGAGAGGAAGCTTGCGACCTCGCGGTTGAGATCGTTGGAGTGGCGGGCGAGTTCCTGGGCGGCTCCCAGCACCTGGCTGGCGGCGGCCCCGGTGTCGCCGGCCCCCTTCTGGAGATCCATGATGCTGTCCGTGGCGGTCTCGGTGACGCGGGC
>NZ_WURB01000037.1 GCF_009830105.1 Microvirga makkahensis | reverse complement strand
AGCTTCTGGAGGAGGCCTGCGCAAGAGCCGGCCAGCCCCTCACCCTGCGCCGCCAGGACGGCTACGACCATTCCTACTTCTTCATCGCAACCTTCATCGAGGACCACCTCCGCTGGCACGCCACGCGACTGGGTGGGCCCTGAGCCTTCCGGCAGCCGCAGGAACGGTTTCTCAGAAGCGGGCGCTGTGCGCCCGTTTTTTATTTCGGCTTGCCTCGAGCCTTCCGTCTTGCACTGCTACTTTTTCGTCTGCTGTGCGATTTCGGAGCATGATAAGCTGTGCCGGTCTGCCGATCAGACTTTTGCGGAGCAAAGGAGAGTTCAATGGCTGCATCTCTCTCGATCCACCCAGCTGTCGATAATGGTATAACCTCCGGCGATACGAACTTTGCTGGTGGCAAACTCGTCTGCAAGTGTGCGGATGATCCTGTCGTTGTCGAAACTAAGAGTAACAGCGCCCACAATCATCTGTGTGGCTGCACCAAGTGTTGGAAGCCGCAGGGCGCCCTGTTTGCCATGGTTGCGGTTGTGCCGCGCGAGAATCTGACCGTGACGGCAAATGCCGACAAGCTGCAGGTCGTCGATCCGTCGGCTACGATCCAGCGGCATGCATGCAAGGTTTGCGGCGTCCATATGTTCGGCCGGATCGAGAATCCAAACCATCCCTTCTATGGCCTCGATTTCATCCACACGGAGCTCTCTCCTGAAAATGGGTGGGCCGCTCCGGGATTCGCCGCGTTTGTATCGTCCGTCATCGAGTCCGGGGCTGATCCGGCTCAGATGCCCCAGATTCGAGCCCGTTTGAGAGAACTCGGTCTGGAACCTTACGACTGCCTCTCTCCGGAACTGATGGATCTGATCGCAACCCACACGGCCAAGGCGAAGCAGGCTGTGGCTGCCTGATCAGGCGCAACTTTACCAACGCTGCCTGTCAGGAGAAAGCAGCGTTGGTGCTCGCCTGGGAAAGGTGCGACGGTAGCCTTGCCCTAGCGACTTGCGCCAGCTCCTTCGTCAACCTCGTTTTTCCTAGAGGCATGCTTGGTCCGGCATCCGGGCAGAGCCTCCTTCAACTTGTCACGAGAATGCCGTTGGCGGGCCGCCGCACGCGTGCTTGACATTATCGGTGCAGGGATCTCCTCCATGAATGTCGCCAGTTCTGGCGAGTGAAATCCTCGCTTGGATCTGCGCCTCACGAATCTGTTCTCACGATTCTTGTAACCAATCATCTCATCCCGGCTTTCGACCGTCCGCATCGGCAGCAGGCGTTGGAACGTATCATTGTCAGACTGGGGAAGATCGATTTCAGCCTCGGGCCATCGTGCAATCGGGCTGCGGGAAATATCCCAGTTGCATATCGGGCCCAAGGCGAGCAGTCTTGAAAAAACGGATAAAATGCCGGTGAGGTAATGCCTAAGCTTCTTGAGAAGGATCTCACTCGTATGAGTGAGATCATCGCAGCGTACTCCTCTCTGGATGGGCCCACGTTGCCGATCCTTCATGCTCTGCAGGAGGAATTCGGCTATGTCCCAGAGGACGCAGTGCCGATGATAGCCTCAGCCCTCAATCTGTCCCGGGCAGAGATTCATGGAGCTGTGACCTTCTATCACGATTTTCGGCACGAGCCGGCCGGGAAGCACGTCCTCAAACTCTGCCGCGCTGAGGCCTGCCAATCCATGAATGGTCCGCAAATCGCAGGCGACTTCCTGGCGAAGCTGGGAATTGGTTGGGGTGAGACCACTCCGGACGGTGTCTTGACGGTTGAGGGGGTCTACTGCCTTGGGTTATGTGCCTGTGCCCCATCCGCACTCTATGACGGTGAGCCCATAGGAAGGCTCACCCGGGAGCGGCTCGACGCGGTCGTTCAGGAGGCGAGGGGAGCATGACCAAAATCTTCGTATCCCGCGATGCCGCATCGCTTGCCCTCGGATCCTCCCAGGTCGTCCAGAGAATGAGCGAGGAGGCGGCCGCGCGAGGGCTGCCCCTTGATCTCGTCTTCACCGGCTCCCGAGGGCTTTTCTGGCTCGAGCCGTTGGTGGAGGTTGAGACTTCGGGCGGCAGGATCGCTTATGGCCCCCTCAAGTCTTCGGATGTCGCTGACCTGTTCGAGGCTGGATTCCTGACGGGGGCTGCACATCCTCTCCGACTGGGGCGCATGGAGGACGAGCCTTATCTCGCACGGCAGACGCGCTTGACCTTTGCGCGGTGTGGCATCGTCGATCCGCTTTCCATCGAGGACTACCGGGCCCATGGCGGCTATGCCGGTCTCGCGCGAGCACACTCCCTGGTGGCCCAGGCGGTCGTCGATGAGGTCAAACTCTCCGGGCTGCGGGGTCGGGGTGGAGCAGGTTTTCCGACAGGCATCAAGTGGGACACGGTGCTTCATGCGGCAGCCGACCGGAAATACGTCGTCTGCAACGCGGACGAGGGTGACAGCGGCACTTTTGCGGACCGCATGCTCATGGAGGGGGATCCATTCTGCCTCATCGAAGGCATGACCATCGCAGGATTGGCCGTGGGAGCGTCAAAGGGCTTCATCTATATCCGCTCCGAATATCCCCATGCCTACCGCACCGTGTCGAAGGCCATCGAGTTCGCCACGAAGGCGGGCTATCTCGGCCCGTCGGTCATGGGATCAGGGCGCGCCTTCACGCTCGAAGCGCGTCTTGGAGCCGGAGCCTATATCTGCGGTGAGGAAACGTCCCTGCTGGAAAGCCTTGAGGGCAAGCGCGGCATGGTGCGGGCCAAGCCGCCGCTGCCGGCCCTGAAGGGACTGTTCGGCAAGCCGACCGTCGTCAACAATGTGCTGTCCTTGGCCACCGTGCCGTGGATCCTGGCCCATGGTGGACAGACCTACGCCGATTTCGGCATGGGGCGCTCCCGTGGAACGCTGCCGATCCAATTGGCAGGCAACGTTAAGCGTGGCGGGCTCATCGAGATCGCCTTCGGTGCAACCCTGCGCGAGATCGTCGAGGAGTTCGGAGGCGGGACTGTCAGCGGACGGCCGGTGAGGGCCGTTCAGGTCGGCGGGCCGCTCGGGGCCTACTTCCCCGCATCCATGATGGACCTGCCTCTGGATTATGAGGCTCTTGCGGCCCAGAAGGGGCTCCTGGGACATGGTGGCATCGTAGTGTTCGATGACAGCGTGGACTTGGCGCGGCAGGCTCGCTTCGCTTTCGAGTTCTGCGCAGCCGAGAGCTGTGGCAAGTGTACACCGTGCCGCGTCGGTGCGGTGCGCGGCGTGGAAGTCATGGACAGAATCATCTCCGGTATAGAGCCTGAGAAGAACTTCGAGGTTCTCGAAGATCTCTGTAGCCTGATGACCGATGCCTCATTGTGCGCCATGGGTGGCCTGACCCCTGTGCCCGTGATGAGCGCACTCACTCATTTTCCTGAAGATTTCGACAAGGCGCCGCGTGTACCTGTCGCGGCCGAGTGATGGAGCGGGAGCATGGCTCTGATCAAGGAAGTCGATTACGGCACGCCGATCCGCATTGCGGACAAGACGGTGGCCCTGACCATTGATGGCAATGCCGTCTCGGTGCCGGCCGGCACGTCCGTCATGGCGGCTGCGATGATGCTGGGCACGGAAATCCCGAAGCTCTGCGCCACAGACAAATTGGAGCCCTTCGGTTCCTGTCGTCTTTGCCTTGTCGAGATCGACGGGCGGCGCGGCACGCCTGCCTCCTGCACGACACTTGTCGAGGAGGGCATGGTGGTCCGAACCCAGACCGACCGACTTGCCAAGCTCCGTCGCGGCGTGATGGAGCTTTACATCTCGGATCACCCGCTGGACTGCCTGACGTGCTCGGCCAATGGCGATTGCGAGCTTCAGGACATGGCGGGCGCCGTCGGCCTGCGCGAGGTTCGCTATGGATACGAGGGTGAAAATCATCTCGATGCCCCTAAGGATACGTCAAACCCGTATTTCACCTTCGAGGCTTCGAAGTGCATCGTCTGCTCGCGCTGCGTGCGGGCCTGCGAGGAGGTGCAGGGCACCTTTGCCCTCACGATCCAGGGCAGGGGGTTCGATTCCCGTGTCTCGGCGGGCGGTGTCGACTTCTTCGGCTCCGAGTGCGTTTCGTGCGGCGCCTGCGTGCAGGCCTGCCCGACCGCATCATTGAACGAGAACTCTGTTATCGAGCACGGCACACCGGAGCACTCCGTCATCACGACATGCGCCTATTGCGGCGTCGGGTGCTCCTTCAAGGCCGAGATGAAGGGCGATAGAGTCGTGCGCATGGTGCCATACAAGCACGGCAAGGCCAATGAGGGGCACTCCTGCATCAAGGGGCGGTTTGCCTGGGGCTATGCCACTCACAAGGACCGCATCACCAAGCCGATGATCCGTGAGCGGATCACCGATCCCTGGCGCGAGGTCTCCTGGGAGGAGGCGATCGGCCGTGCGGCGAGCGAGTTCGAACGCATCCAGGCGACATACGGCCGCGACTCCATCGGGGGCATCACGTCCTCTCGCTGCACGAACGAGGAGACCTTCCTGGTGCAGAAGCTCGTTCGCGCAGGCTTCGGCAACAACAATGTCGATACCTGCGCCCGTGTATGCCATTCACCCACGGGCTACGGACTGAAGACGACGCTCGGCACGTCCGCCGGTACTCAGGATTTTGCCTCCGTGGACGAGGCGGACGTCATCGTCGTCATCGGTGCCAATCCGACTGATGGCCACCCGGTCTTTGCATCCCGCATGAAGCGGCGGCTGCGCGAGGGGGCCCGCCTCATCGTCATCGACCCGCGCCGGATTGATCTCGTCAGGTCGGCCCATGTCGAGGCCGACTATCACCTGCCCCTATTGCCTGGGACGAATGTGGCGATGATCAACGCCCTGGCGCATGTGATTGTGACGGAGGGGTTGGTTGCCGAGGATTACGTGCGCGAGCGCTGTGATCTCCCTGACTTCGAGAGCTGGGCGCGTTTCATCGCCGACGAGCGCCACTCGCCCGAAGCCGTCGAGGACCTTTTGGGCGTTCCGGCCGCAGACGTTCGGGCGGCTGCCCGTCTGTATGCCACCGGTGGCAGGGCTGCGATCTATTACGGGCTCGGCGTCACCGAGCACAGCCAAGGCTCGACCATGGTCATGGGCATGGCCAATCTCGCCATGGCGACCGGCAATATCGGAAAGGCGGGAACCGGCGTAAACCCCCTTCGAGGGCAGAACAACGTTCAGGGCTCCTGCGACATGGGCTCGTTCCCGCACGAGTTCTCAGGCTATAGACATGTCTCCGACGATGCCACCCGGCAGATGTTCGAGACATTCTGGGGGGTGCGCCTCGAGAGAGAGCCCGGCCTGCGCATTCCGAACATGCTCGACGAAGCCGTCACCGGGGCCTTCAAGGGGCTCTACATCCAGGGCGAGGACATTGCTCAGTCCGACCCGGATACGCAGCATGTGACGGCCGGATTGAAGGCCATGGAGTTCGTCGTTATCCAGGACCTCTTCCTGAACGAGACCGCGAAGTACGCGCACGTCTTCCTGCCGGGCTCCTCCTTCCTCGAAAAGGACGGCACCTTCACTAATGCCGAGCGCCGCATCAACCGCGTGCGGAAGGTCATGACGCCGTTGGGCGGCCTCGCGGACTGGGAGGTCACCATCGCTCTCTCGAATGCCCTTGGCTTCCCGATGCATTACTCGCATCCCAGCGAGATCATGGACGAGATCGCCCGTCTCACGCCCACCTTCGCGGGTGTTTCGTATGAAAAGCTGGATCAACTCGGCTCCATCCAGTGGCCGTGCAACGAGGCAGCTCCCAATGGAACGCCGATGATGCACGTGGACCGTTTCGTGCGGGGCAAGGGCAAGTTCATGATCACGGAATTCGTGCCGACCGAGGAGCGCACGGGGCCGCGATTCCCGCTGATCCTCACCACGGGCCGCATCCTGTCTCAATACAATGTCGGCGCACAGACAAGGCGCACGGAGAACAGCCGCTGGCATGAGGAGGACGTACTGGAAATCCATCCTTTCGATGCCGAGAGCCGCGGTATTCAGGATGGCGATCTCGTGTCCCTCGAGAGCCGGTCGGGCGATATCGCCTTACGGGCCAGGATCAGCGAGAGGATGCAGCCGGGGGTGGTCTACACAACCTTCCACCATGCCAAGACCGGCGCGAACGTGATCACAACCGACTATTCCGACTGGGCGACCAATTGTCCGGAATACAAGGTGACGGCGGTGCAGGTGCGCCGCACGAACCGCCTCTCCGACTGGCAGGACCGGTTCTATGAGGAGGATGTCGCACTCACGCGGATCGATGCCAATGCCGATGCGGCCGAGTAAGGACAATCTCAAAATCCTTGATTCGGTGGGGACGTTGACCTCCATCATCGCGTTCAGGGAGGACAAGCCTGTTCGAGGAGGACGCACCAGCTCATGCGAGATTCCTCTCAACCTCACGTCTGGGGGCATCCCTTTCGCCCTCATGACGGCAGCGCCATGCGACCTCGGCTCCGACTCCGTCGCCTTGGAGCGCATTCATGTACAGGACGTCTTGCATGAATACTGAGAAGCTCATCCACATGGCCAATCAGATTGCCAGCTTTTTTCGGTCTTACCCAGAGGACCAAGCCGTCAAGGGAATTCAGGATCATCTCATGGCGTTCTGGACGCCGGGAATGCGCAAGACTCTTCTGGCTCATGGCAGCCAGGGTCCCGACAAGCTTGATCCGCTTGTCAGGAGGGCGTTGCTGAGCTTCCAAGTGGCAAAAAGTCCGATCGAGAAGGAAGTGGCCGGTCCGGAAAAGGTGGGGCAATTGGGCAGCGACGCTGGATGAGTTGCATGAGTGTGATCCACATCGGTCGACTCATCCGAGATCAAGCCGAAGGAGCACCATCGGATGAGTGTAGGCGGGCGATGACCGCGAGCGCGTCCGAGCCAAGCTGCCGCGTGAGCTCATCAGCCGGAAGCTCTCGCCCGAGGGCAGCGGCTTGACCCGCCCAGAGCGGCGAAAAATCACCCGATCCGCCGGCTTCGGCCTTTGATCGGATCGGAGCCAGCGCCGCGGAGGCGAGTGGAAAATCAGGCGCGAGATCTGACATGGGGCCGACCTCACGCACGACGCGATTGACGATCCCACGGGCGGGTCGGCCCGTGAAGACGTTCGTGAGGACCGTATCGTTGTCCTTTGCGCGCTTGAGGGCATCGCGGTGGATCGAACTGACTTTGGCCTCTGGGCAAAACAGGTAGGCGGTCCCGATCTGGACTGCCGAAGCTCCCAATGCGAAGGCGGCGACGATACCCCGTGCGTCCGCGATCCCGCCTGCGGCGATCACCGGCACCCTCACCGCATCCACGATCTGGGGGACCAATGCCATCGTGCCTGCCTGGGTCGAGATGTCCCTGCCCAGGAAGATGCCGCGGTGCCCGCCGGCCTCGCAGCCTTGAGCAATGATGGCATCGCACCCCTGACTCTCCAGCCATCGCGCCTCGTCCACTGTGGTGGCTGAGGAGACAATCTTTGCGCCTGTCGCTCCGACCCGCTCCAGCAGAGATCGTTCGGGCAAGCCGAAGTGGAAGCTGACGACCTCGGGTTTGAACTCCTCCACGAGGTCACACATGGCGCTGTCGAAGGGGACACGGGCCGCTGCGGGAACAGGCGCTTTCGGATCAAGTCCGAGTTCTACGGAGAAGCCTTCCAGGCGCTGCCTCCAGGCAGTCTCCCGCGCCGGATCGGCCTGTGGCGGTTGATGGCAGAAGAAGTTGAGGTTGATGGGCCGGGAAGTCCTCTGACGAATGATCCCAAGTTCGTTCCGCATCTGCTCAGGACTGAGCATCGCGCAGGGCAGGGAGCCAAGTCCACCTGCTTCAGAGACCGCAACAACCATTTCCGATCCAACCGAGCCGGCCATCGGAGCCTGAATGATCGGCAACTCGATGCCGAAGAGGTTCTGGATGCGACGATCTGGCCACATGGTACGTTCCTTTGCTGCTCCTGTGTCCCGTTCCTTATAACGCGGCCGCCCGCTTCAGGGAGGTGCCAGAATCGACATCTGCAGCGCTCCACCAGCGTTTCCCGCCTGGTTGGCGGGGGCGGTAGTGTCCGAAAAATGAAGGGCTGCTCGAGATCTCGGATCCTGTCGTCCCGGGTTCGCGGACGATGGCTGCACCGACGGGCAGAGGAAGACACTACCTCCATTGCGCTCTCTCCGGCTCTCTGATCGCCTTGCAAGGCTTGGGCTTGGCCGACACACTTGCATGAAGCACAAATCAGCGGAGGAGCGCCATGCAGAAGCACACAATGGGAGTGCCGGTTCCGAGCCTGCCGGTTTCCTCGAAAAGGACAGAGAAACGGGCCCGGCATGCCTCGGCGGCACAGGCTCGCGAGCCTTCTGCATCTGACGGGCCAGCCAGCACGCTCTCCATTTTGGGTGCGATCACGCTTGGCATTCCCGGTCTGTTGCTGATCCCCCTGATCGGGATGAATCCCAGCATCCAAGCGGGAACGCTCGCCGCTTTGGCGATGCTCCTCATATCGTCCGCTTTCCTCGTTGCGATGGTCTTCGAGATCAAGCGGATTGCCGACAAGCCGTCCGGCGCCGATCCCGGCTGACGAGTACGCCCTGTAAAGAATGGGTGGCTATCCACGCAGCGCGTGAACAGCGGCGATGGCATCATCCAATCAGGCAGACGTGCCGGTACATCACGACCCAGACGGGATCGACCATTTGCCAGAAGGCTGTGCCGTTCTTCAGGTTCGCAACGCTGTCCGGAAAATCGACGGCGGCGAGAATGACGATGAAGCCGAGCCCCGGCGCCACGGCGCCTCCAAGCTGCAGATGCGCGGCCCGACATAGTCCGACGATCCGCGCCTCGACCGCCAGCGCGGCGAGCCGGCCGCTTGTGATCGGGACAAGGGTGTCGATGCCGCCGGGTGCGGGATGGACGGCCCGCGAGACCGCGAAGACGAGGAACCGAAGACCGCAGGTGACGATCGCGGTCAGGATGGGTACCCACATCATCGGATGCCCGGGAAGGCCATCCGGCGCGCTATCCAGGCCGGTTCGGTCGACGGAGCCTAAGCGTGTCACGTCCCGATGACCAGCGCTCCCGTGACGGGCGGTTTCGGAAGCGTCAGCTTTCCACCAGCATGAACAGCTTGCGGGGATCGCAGACCCCGATCCTTCGGAGCACGCTTTCGACGAAGCCTTGCTCCTCCCGAGCGCTCAGAATGCGACTGACTGTGTAAAGCGTTGTTCCGGTCATCTCTGCGACATCCCGCCGTGGAACCCTTTATCACATTCGTGCGATGCAGGACGTGGAGAGGTGGTTCGAAGGCGGCACTGGTCTATGCTTCTCCGTGGTGATTGGCGCCCGGAGCACTGCGATGACCGATCCGCCCCTCTTTCCCGTCGACCGGCGCTCATTGCTGATCCATGCTGCGGTCGCGTCAGCCTCCGTCGTTGTCGCGAACAGCCTCGGCGCGGCCGAGCTTGTGCCGACCCCCGGACAGACAGAGGGGCCTTTCTACCCTGTCGAGTTTCCTCCCGACATGGACAATGATCTGGTGCGGGTCGTGGGGCAGGCCACCCAAGCCCTGGGGCAGGTCATCCACGTTTCAGGGCGTGTGCTGGACACCCGCGGGCAGCCCAGGAAGGGAAGCATTGTCGAGATCTGGCAGTGCGATGCCAACGGCATTTACCGCCACCCCCGCGCCGCCGGACAGGGGCGCATCGATCATGCGTTCCAGGGCTATGGCCGCATGCAAGTGGACCGGGAGGGCAGGTACCGGTTCCGCACGATCCGGCCGGTGCCTTATCCCGGGCGGACGCCGCACATCCACTTTGCCGTGTATGTGCCGGGGCAGGGCCGTCTGGTCACGCAGATGTACATCGAGGGGGAGCCTCTCAACGCCCGTGATGGAGTCCTCAACCGCATCCGTGACCCGCTGGCGCGCCGCAGCGTGATCGTTCCTCTGGTAGCTGGGCAGGCTCCCGAACCTGGTGCTCTCCACGGGTCATTCGACATCATCGTGGCGGCGTAGCTCCTTCACGCGCGATGCCGTAGGCCAAGGCCCATCAGTGCTGCCGCTTCAAAAGGACATCCTTTGCCTGGTTCACCCGGGCGGCGAGATAGGCCGAGCCGCCTTGGTCGGGGTGCAGTTTTTTCATGAGGTTGCGATAGGCCTGCCGGATTTCCTCCGCATCTGCTCCTGGTCTGATGTCCAGGATCTGGCAGGCCTCCTCCTCTGTCATGGTGCCTGACGAGGGTCGCGGACCCGCCTGCGTCTGCTCGTCTTCCCGGGTCCTCGTGCGCCAATCGGGAAAACGGCGGTCGAGATAGGCTTCGAGGAGGCGGACGCCGTCCGGGTCGTCTGACCCGCACTCCCTCAGGAGGTGCTGCAGCTGTGCCAGGTCCAGGGTGCTGAGCCCTTGCCCCGCGAACGTCCCGGCCAGCACGGTTCCATTCATGTCGCCGGTGTCGTGGTCGAGCTCCATCTCGATCGATGCGGATCGCACCCGGGATGTGCCGCCGGAGGTCGGCTGAGAATGACCGCCGAGGCCTGGAAGTCTGAAGCTTCCCCATCCGAGAAGCCAGGCTCCGACGCTTCCCAACAGCAGAGCCATGTCGATCCGTCCCCGAAGTCCGAGAAGCACGGCTGCCCCCAAGATCAAAATGCCGCCGACGATCCTGATGGTTTTTGCCAGTCGGGCGGTATTCGCATGCGCGAAGCCGTTCAGGATCCACCAGAGGATGACGACGGCCGCGATGCCGAGAAAGAGCGTCACGGCTTGTGCCCGCGCATGGCGGTGAGGAGCGCCTGGGCCTGCGAGCTGGCTGGAGCGAGCCGGGTCAGACCGTCCACGCCTCTCGATGCATAGGCGGCAGCCGCGCGCAGCAGCTCCGACAATGTCTGCGGGGCCGCGCTGTCGAAGCGGGCATAGGCCCCACCGGTCAGTCGAGCAATCTCCTGGAAGGCTCTGGCGGCATCAGGATCCTGTCCCTCGTGGAACATGAAGGCCTTGACGCCCAGGAGGCCGAGTTCGCCCGCGATCCGGCAGAGTTCGTCCACTGGCTCCTCCATGGCGTCCCCAACATAGACCAGGACCCTGAGCGGCAACCGGCTTGCCTCGGTGCGCACGTGGCGGAGCACACGACCGATCTGAGTCAGGCCGCCCCGGCAGCCGATCTTCGTCATCAGGTCGGTCAGGGCTCTGGAATCCTCGACCCATCGCGAGGAGCGGCACTCGTCGAAGCCTCGGAAGTACACGAGCTGGACCAGCAGACCTCCGGCCTGATCGGCCTGAGCAAACATCTGACCCTGGACACGGCAGGCGAGATCCCAGGTCGGCTGGCGGCTCATGGTGGCATCGAGGGCGAAGACCAGGCGCGGCTGAGACTTATCGCGCCTTTCCAAGGGCGATACGCGGCGCGCCTCATGCAGAAATGCATCGATGGCCGCGCCCGTGGCACTGTTACCCGAGGACGGGGGAGTGAGGTTGTTCTTCCTGGTCATCGGACCTCCTGAATCAGAATGTGGTTCTTCCCGAGGCGTCAGCCAATGGGTTCAGGCACAACTCGCGCGCCGAGACCGTGGAGGGGGACCGGCCTTCCGGCCTAAGGCGCGATCCAGGTGCCCTTCGAGGAGCCGCCCGCATGCCCGAAGAAACAGCGCTGATGGCCTTCCTTCGAAGGGTCGAGTCATTCTAGCCGCGAGAGTTTGTCGGTGACCGCGCAGAAGTTGGGAAACGCGTGCTCGCCGTTGGAGTGTTCCATGACGCTGCCCGGATCACGAGGCGAAGCAATTTCGACGCCGGGGCGTAAGGCGTCTGGAAAAGGGCGCGCGTGTGAGACCGGCACAGGTCCCAGAACGGTCTCCTGTCCGCGGCCTGATCGATGATCGACGCTTGGCCTTCGAGCCTGATCTGAGGACCTCCTTCCGGAGCGAAGCCCGTGAGCGAGACACGCGGATCGTGTCGGATCTCGGCAACCTTCGGGGAGCGAACATCCGTGACGAGGGAAAGGGTGGAATGCGCTTCGCTCGCCTATCTGACGACGACGGTGCGAACCCTCGGGGCGCCATCCATCCCGATGGTGGCGAGCTGCATCATTGTGAAAGGGAATCTCTCCCTTGTCGCCAAATCGAGGCTGCGCCAGAGCTTTTGATGAATGATGTCCTTCATGTGAGTTCCTGCCTGCGGATCTCCCTCTGCCGATGCTTAGAGCTGCCTTGCCGCGAACTTGACGGCGAAACCGGCCCACTTTCTCGCACGATGCGCTAGAGCCGCTTTCACGGAGCCTCCGGCGCTCGTGGCCAGGTCCGAAACCGAGCGGGCGCATAGGCGGTCAATGGAAGCCGGGATGGTCGTCCGGCGAGGATATCGGCAACGGCGCTTGCCGTAGCAGGTCCCGATGCAAGTCCGACATGCCCGTGGCCGAACGCATGGACGATGTCGCGGGAGGCCGAAGCCGTGCCGATCACGGGCAAACCGTCGGGCGTCGAAGGCCGATGTCCCATCCAACGGGAAATCCGCTCCTCCGGGATGTGGTCGGGAAGTCCGGGATAGGTGCGGCGGGCATGATTCAGAAGGACGGCGGCACGCTTCCAGTTCGGCGCGGCATTCACGCTCGCCAGCTCCACCTGTCCTGAGACGCGCAGGCCTTGCATCGTCAGGGTATTCGCCATTTTCCCGTCGCTTGGCATCACGGGAACGCGCGGGGCGGCCTCGGGATCGGAGATGATGACGTGGTAGCCTCGCTCGCTTTCGAGGCACACCCGGTCGCCGGCGATCCGCGCAAGAGCTTTCGAGTGGATTCCCGCGGATACGACGGCACGGTCGCACTCGATAAAGCCAGAGTCCGTTCGAACGGCGCGCAAGCGCCCGCCCTCGATGTCGAAACCCGTCGCCCGTGCCCGAACGACGGCTGCCCCTTTACCTAGAGCGTAATGCACGAGAGCTGCGACATAGCTTCCCGGGTCAGTGCAGTGAGCTCCGGCTTCCACCAGGGCCCCGAACTTGTATCGCCTATGGAGCGCAGGCTCCCTCCGATGCAGTTCGTCCGCGTCGAACTCGATCCACCGCACTCCATTGTCTCGCCTCAGCCTCCACGCCAGGGCCTCGGCTTCGAATGCGGCACGATCGGGGTAGACGTAGAGCAGCCCGCTTTGCCTGATCAGCTCGGGAATCCCGGCTTCGGCCGCAAGCTCCGCATGCCTGTCAGGGGCATCTTCCAGAAGCGCCGATAAGGCGCGAGCGGTCGCCTCCACGCGGCGAACCGCTGCTCCCGCGTAGAGAAAGCGCACCAGCCAGGGAGACAGTCTCGGCAATGCCGACAGCCGGATCGTCAGCGGTCCACGGGAGTCGAGCAGATATCCCGGCACCTTCTTCCAGAGGCCCGGCGTGGACATCGGAACCACCGATGCAGGGCTGATCCATGCGCCGTTGCCGTAGCTCGCAGCCTGCTCCCGCCCTGGCTCGTCGGGTTCGAGGATGGTCACCCTGTGGCCTTCGCGCAGCAGATGAACGGCAGTCGCGGCTCCGACGATGCCTGCTCCTATCACGACAACATGCAAGCTCATGGACACAACCGGATTTGAAGGGTTTCATGGATGGAAAGCCGCACCGATCAGCCTGGATCGGCTGATGCCCCTACGAGGCTCAGGTCCTGTCGAAAGAACGGGCGATGCTGCTTTGCCCCGCGATATCACATGTAGCCCGAGAACCTCGGGCAGACGATCCCGCTCTGGAGCAAATTGACCAAATGGTAGATGCCGAAGATCGGCAGGCCGATCCTTGCCTGTACGGCAGGGGCGTATGGTTGCAGGTTGGTGCACTCGAAGACGATGCACCCGATGCCCGGGACATCATCGACCAGTTTGCGGCATTCTGAGACGACCTCCGCCTCCACCTGATCGACATTCATCTCAATGCAATCATCGCCTTTCCCGAAGATGGCGCGGCTGAATGCGGGGCTCTCCTCCAGTCCTCGCACATGAACCGCCCAGTTCGGCTGCACGCCAGCAGCAATCAGGTGCTCCGGAGACAATTTCCCGGAATGAGCGGTCAGCACCCCGATGGACCGCTCAGAGTCCAGCATGGAGCGCAACAGGGGGATCAGAAACAGGCTTGAGGTCACGACCGGAACGCTCACTGCCGCGGCGATCTCCTTCTGCATGACCGTGAGAAAGCCGCAGGTCGTCGTGATAGCCCGCACTCCCTGCTTCTCCAACAATCGCGCGCCCTCGATGAAGGCAGGAAGCAGGGCGCGTGCGCGATCGGCCTCCGAGACGATCTTCTCGGGAGTGGCGGCGTCGATGACATGGTATCGGACAGGAAAGTCGAATGTCGTGGCGTTGGCGACGTCGCCCGGAATACGAGGGAAGGAGGTGTCAAGCACGAGGATGCCGATTGCCTCTCCGTAAACGGCGCGACCGCCCTTTGCCATTCTTGGCATCATTGAGGCACCCAGAGGGATGAGACCGCTGACCGGTCAGAGGCACTCACCAGCTTCTCCTTCACTTCACCGCGCAGGGCCACGATCGGCAAGAACGATCCCACGTTGCTCTACGATTTCGGCATTCCGCGGTCTTCGAAAGTCGGGAAGATGCGCGAAGTTTCCCAGGAGGTCATGAAGGGGAGTTGCAGCTCCCCTCCATGCCGTTTTCGGTTCGGACGAGGTTGTCCCCAATCCAGACGATCACATCTTCTTGTATTCGTTCATGACGGCCTCGCCCGCGGGGCCGGCTCTCTTGACCCAATCCGCTGCGAGCTGTTCGCCGATTTTCTTGAGTCCGGCTTCGAGTTCCGGGGAGGGCGGAGACACGGTCATGCCCTTGGCCTTGAACTGCTCAAGATACCAGGTGGACTTCTCCTTCGCGATCTTAAGACCACGCTCCTCCGCGGCGGCGGCGGCCTTCAGCACTGCGTCCTGAGTGTCCTTGTCGAGCGCATCGAAGGCGGCCTTGTTGACCATCACGATGTTGCGCGGCAGCCAGGCCTGAACGTCATAGAAGTACTTCTGGGATTCCCAGACCTTCGAGTCATAGCCGGTGGAGCCGGACGACATCCAGGAATTGACGACGCCCGTTGCGAGAGCCTGGGGCAGTTCCGCCGCCTGGACGGTCACCGCTTGAGCGCCCACAGCCTCACCGATGCGCGCGGTTCCGACATTGTAGGCACGGAACTTGAGGCCTTTCATGTCCTCCACCGACTTCAGTTCCTTCGAGGAGTAGAGCCCCTGCGGCCCCCACGGGACCGAGTAGAGCAGCTTCACGCGCTGGCTCTCCAGCTTCTTCTCGAGCTGCGGCTTGGCTGCGTTCCACAGCTTTACCGATTCGTCGAAGCTCGTTGCGAGAAAGGGAATGATGTCGATCCCGAACAGCGGATCCTCGTTCTCGTGGATCGACATCAGCACCTCGCCGATCTGCGCCTGGCCGGTTGCCACGGCGCGCTTGATCTCAGGTGCCTTGAACAGGGATGCGTTCGGATGCACCGTGATCTGCAGTTTTCCGCCAGTGGCGTCCGCAACGTCTTTGGCGAACTGGTTCAGGTTCTCGGTGTGATAATTGTCGATTGGATAGGCTGCGGGCAAATTCCATTTCGTCTGCGCCTGCGCCGTAGCGCCCAATAGCAAGGCGCCCGCAAGTCCGAGTCCAACTCGAGCCATATACTTCATCGATATTTCTCCCTCTGGTTTTCGATGGATTTATTCCGGGAATGCGAGCCTTGGCACGTACAGCGCAATATCCGGGAAAGCGGTGATGATGGCCAATGCCGCCACAAGCAGAAGGAAGAACGGGGTGGCTGCCTTCGCTATGACCAAGCTGTCGCGTCCGCTCATGTTCTGCAGAACAAAAAGATTGAATCCGACCGGTGGCGTAATCTGCGCCATCTCCACCAGGATAACAAGGAAGATTCCAAACCAGACGAGGTCGAATCCCGCCTGCTTTACCATGGGCAGGACCACGACGGTGGTGAGCACGATCATCGAAATGCCGTCGATGAGGCATCCCAGGATGATATACATGAGAGCAAGCGCCGCGATCAGCACGTAGGGCGACAGGTGCAGTGACTCCACCCAGGCGGCAAGTGCGGCCGGAATGCCCGTGTAAGCCATGGCGGCGGTCGTGAACGCGGCGCCGGCAAGGATCAGCATGATGGTTGCTGAAAGCCGAGCTGCGCTCATCAGGCTTTCCACGAACGTCTTCCAGGTCAGGGTGCCCGACCACCAGGCGAGGATGAGGGCGCCCGTGACACCCCAGGCGGCGCACTCCGTGGCCGTCGCCAAGCCGAAGATCAGTGCCGAGAAGATCGCGACCACAAGGATCAGTACCGGCAGAAGCTTGGATGATTGCCGTAACTTGAAGACGAAGCTCGTTCTCGGCTCGGGCGGGGGGGAATTGGCCGGATTGAGAAGGGACCAGACCACGATGTAGCCGGAATAGAGCGCCATCACGAGGAGCCCGGGAAGGAAGCCCGCGAGGAAGACCTGAATGACGGAGACGTTTGCTGCGACGGCATAGACCACAAGAGGGATCGAAGGAGGGATGAGCAGGCCGAGCGTGCTGGAGCCTGCGAGACTCCCCAGGCTCATCTGCTCGCTGTACCCGCGCTTCCCCAGCTCCGGCAAGGCGATCTTGCCGACGGTCGCGCACGTGGCGGCGGACGAGCCCGACACCGCGGCGAACAGCCCTGAGCCGACCACGTTCACATGCAGCAATCGTCCGGGAAGCCAGTTGAGCCAGGGCGCAAGGCCGAGGAACATCTGCTCGGACAGGCGCGTCCTGAACAGGATCTCGCCCATCCAGATGAACAGCGGCAAGGCGGCCAGTGTCCAGGAGGCGGAACTGGCCCAGACCGTCGTCGCCAGGACGGATCCGATGGGCACGGACGCGCTGATGGTGACGGCGGCGAAGCCCACGATCAGCAGCGCAATGCCGATCCAGTTTCCCAGGGCGAGCAGAAAAACGAGAAGGCCGAGGAGCAGGGCGGCGACGGCGACGAGGTTCATGTCTGCGAACATCGTCAGATCCCACCTTCCGCTGCTCGATCGACAATCTCCTCAGGAGTTTCGGGCTTCGGCTTCTCGTAGCGGGGCTGATATCCTCTGAGCACATGAACGAGTTCATCGACGAAGGCGATGGCGAGGATCGTCAGTCCGAGCGAATATCCGATCTGCGGAATCCATAGCGGAACGGCGACAACGCCGCCCGATACATCATTGAAGAGATAGCTGTCATAGGTCATGTGAACCGCATGCCAAGCAAAGAAGCCGATAACGGCGGTGCCGATGCTGAGACAAAGGATCTCGATCAGGCGCCGCGCAGAGGGAGGAAGCCGATCGAGGACGAGTCCGACGCGGATCAGATCACCGGATTTGAAGGTGTGGGCCAAGCCAAGGAAGCCCAATGCGGCCATGGACCATGCCGCGAAATCGTCTCCCGCGGGGATGTTGATCCCCACATGCCGTCCGAGCGACAGCCCCATCATGATGAGAAAGATGAGGAGTAGGAAAAATCCGGCCAGCCACCCTGAAAGAAGGTAAATTCCATCGAGGAAAGATCGAACGGGCGACTTCTTGCCCGAAGATACTTCTCCGCCCGAGAAATTCTCTCTACTTGTGGAGGCGGAAGACCCACGTTCATCTTCGCCGAGGCCACCAGGAGCTTTGGTCATGCTCTCGCTTTCCCTCTTCAAGACGGCTTTTGGTTTCTACGGGAGCATCCGCTGCTCTCAATTTCATATGCCACCTGCGATCCCGGGCTAAGGCAGACGTGCATCGACTGTCAATCTATCATTTGGTTTGTCCTAGCCTGCGCGAATGAAACGACCGCTGGTTACGTGGTGCAGTCTACTCCGCCGATGGCCTAGGAGGTCCCATGGGGCAGGGCTTGGCGGCGACCTGTCTTCCCCAGCGCACCGTTGCATCAGGGGCGCAAAGTTGTTCCTCCGCCCGATTTCAGAAGGGATACGAGACGTCGGCCGTCTGAACCACTCCGGGATTCCTGGCCTCCGACTCCGAGAGGATGGAGCCACGACGAAGGAACATCTCCCAACATGAAGCAATCAGGTCGACCGCGGCGAAGATCTGCTGCTGAGGCGAAACATTGTTCGGGTTGGATGGGTGAGCGAGCGCCCGGTGGCTGCCGGGAACGACCGATCTGCGCGTTTCCCGGTCACGAACGATTGACTGGAGTTAGAGCGGTTCTAGGATCCATAGTTCAGTATTCGCGCAAGGCGGCGCCCATAATCAAGACGCGGGAGGAAGCATATGGCCAGCCTGACGATCAACGGAACCGTTCACGAAGTCGATGCCGAACCAGATACCCCTCTCCTGTGGGTCATCCGCGAGCAGGTCGGGCTCACCGGGACGAAGTATGGCTGTGGCATCGCTCAATGCGGCGCCTGCACGGTCCATATCGACGGGGTTGCCACGCGCTCCTGCAGCCTGCCCCTATCGGCGGTCACGCCCGAACAGAAGATCGTGACGATCGAGGGATTGTCGCCGGATACGTCCCATCCCCTGCAGAAGGCCTGGCTCGAACTCGATGTTCCGCAATGCGGTTATTGCCAGAGTGGTCAGATCATGGCCGCTGCGGCTCTCCTCCAGGCCAATCCCAATCCTTCCGATGAAGACATCGCGGCCGAGATGACCAACATCTGCCGGTGCGGGACCTACAACCGCATCAAGGCCGCCATCAAGCTCGCTGCCGCGCAGAGCCGTGGCTGAACGGCCCAGGGAGGGATCGATGACTGCTGCACTTGACGTATCGCGCCGTACATTTCTTGTGACTTCCGCCGCGGCGGCCGGCGGGCTCGCCTTGGGATTCAATCTCCCGTTCAACGGTGGAGAGGCGCTCGCCCAGACCTCTCCGGAAATCAATGCCTGGGTGGTGGTTAGGCCGGACGAGACGGTGGTCGTTCGGGTCGGTCGCGTCGAAATGGGTCAGGGCACGCTGACCGGCCTCGCCCAGCTGGTGGCCGAGGAGCTGGAATGCGACTGGGACAAGGTGACGACCGAGTATCCGACCCCCGGCCAGAACGTTGCCCGCAGCCGCGTCTGGGGCAACTTCCAGACCGCGGGCAGCCGCGGCATCCGGGACTCGCACGACTACATGCGCAAGGGCGGCGCCGCCGCCCGGCAGATGCTCATCCAGGCGGCCGCCGATGGATGGGGGGTGCCCGCCAGCGAGTGCAGCGTCGCGAAGGGCGTCGTCACCCATGGTCCGACCGGGCGGACGACGACCTATGGCAAGGTCGCCGACGCTGCGTCGAAGCTTGAGCCCCCCAAGGATGTCCAGCTCAAGGACCCGAAGGACTGGACGATCGCCGGCAAGCCCGTGAAACGTCTCGACACGGCCGAGAAGCTGAACGGCTCGCAGATCTACAGCATCGACGTGCAGCGGCCGGGAATGCTCAATGCGGCCATCAAGGCCTGTCCGGTCTTCGGCGGGAAGCTCAAGAGCTTCGATGCCGCGCAGGTCGAAGGGATGCCCGGGGTCAGGAAGGTCGTGTCCGTCGGCGACAATGCGGTTGCGGTCGTGGCCGATACCTGGTGGCGGGCGAAAACGGCCCTCGACGCTCTCCCCATCGAATGGGACGAAGGGCCGAATGCTCGCCTTTCCAGCGAGAGCATCGCCGAGATGCTCAAGGAGGGGCTCACCGCAGAGCAGACCTTCGTCGGCAACCAGGCTGGTGACGTCAAAGCTGCCATCGCCGGCGCCGCCAAGACGGTCGAGGCGGTTTACGGTTTTCCCTATCAGCACCATGCCACCATGGAGCCGATGAACGCCACTGCGCTCTGGACTAACGACCGGTGCGAGGTCTGGACAGCAACGCAGAATGCCGAGGCCGCCCTTGCGACGGCGGCATCCGCGGCGGGCCTGCCGGTCGGCCAGTGCGAGGTCTATCGTCTCAATCTGGGGGGCGGGTTCGGCCGCCGCGCCACGAGCCACGACTTCGTGCGGCAGGCGGTGCTCATCGCCAAGCAGATGCCCGGCACACCGATCAAGATGATCTGGTCCCGCGAGGAGGACATGCTTCACGGGTATTATCACCCGGTCACCCAGGCGAAGCTGGTCGGCGCCCTCGATGCGGACGGCAATCTGACCGGGCTGCACATGCGCATCTCAGGACAATCGATTCTTGCGACCATCAATCCCCAGGGTCTTCAGAACGGACGCGATCCGGCGACCTTCCAGGGACTGAACCCGAGCGGGACGGAAGGAGTGCTCGGCTACACCATCCCGAATCTGCTCATCGACCATGCCATGCGAAACCCGCCCGTCCCTCCGGGCTTCTGGCGGGGCGTGAACAACAACCAGAACGCGCTTTACCTCGAGTGTTTCATGGATGAGCTGGCCCATGCCGCGGGCAAGGATCCGCTTGAGTTCCGGCGCCGGCTGCTCGTGAACCATCCCAAGCATCTCGCCGTGCTCAACGCCGTCGCCGAAAAGGCAGGCTGGGGCACCCCGGCGCCGCAGGGCGTTCATCGCGGCCTCGCCCAGCACATGGGCTATGGCAGCTATGTCGCAGCCTGCGCGGAGGTCTCTGTCGACGAGAGCGGAAAGCTGAAGATCCACCGCATCGTGGCGGCGACGGATTGCGGCCATGCCGTGAACCCGCAGCAGATCGAAGCGCAGATCGAGGGCTCCTTCGCCTATGGGCTCACCGCCCTTCTCCATGGCGAGATCACGTTGAAGGACGGCAAGGTGGAGCAGGAGAACTTCGACACCTACCCGATCATGCGGATGGACGAGATGCCCGCGGTGGAATCCATCGTGATGCCGTCAGGGGACTTCTGGGGCGGCGTCGGTGAGCCGACGATCTTCGTGGCGGCTCCGGCGGTGCTCAATGCCATCTACGCCGCGACCGGGAAACGCATCCGCTCGGGCCCGTTGGCGAACGCGGACCTGCGCAGGGCGTAAGGGCGTGGATCGTCCCCGCCGAGCCTTCGCGTTCTGGCAGGAGCGCATTGCATTCTTGGCGCCCTTGACCGCTGCCGCTGCCTTGATTGTCGCGACGGTTCCGGCGGCGGCCCAATCCATGGCACCTCCCGGAGCCTCCACCTGCTCCGGATGCCATGGATCGGGTGCTTCCGCGAGTGCACCCGGCAGTGCGGTCCCCGCCCTGCAGGGGCAGGAGCCGGAGGCGATCACGGCTGCCATGCAGGCTTTCCGCACGGGCCGGCGCGAGGCAACGGTCATGGACCGCATCGCGAAGGGCTTCACTGACGAGGAGACACGCGCCATTGCGGTCTGGGTCAGTCAGCAACACTGAGGTGACGGCATGTCCGGAGCATTGAGCCGCAGGGTGTTGTTGGGGGCGATGGCGCTCGGGGCCTCTGCCGTTCACCGTCATGCCGTCGCGCAGACGTCAGCGCGGGTCGTCGTCGTCGGAGGCGGCTTCGGAGGCGCTACCTGCGCGCGTGAGCTGCGGCGCAGCGGCTTCGACGTCGTACTCGTCGAGCCGGGCCCGGTCTACACGGCCTGCCCCCTGAGCAATGCGGTGCTGGCGGGCCTGCGTCCGATCGAGGCCCAACAGTTCAGGCTCGACGCTCTCGAGAGGACAGGAATCGGCATCGTCCGGAAAAGGGCGGTCCGGGTCGCTCCCGAAGACCGTCGCGTCGTCCTCGAAGACGGCGCGGCACTGGACTATGACCGCCTCGTCCTCTCCCCGGGAATCGACATCAGGTTCGATGCCTTGCCCGGCTACGACGAGGCCGCATCCGCTGTCCTGCCCCACGCGTGGAAGGCCGGGGAGCAGACCACGCTCCTGCGGCGCCAGCTCGAGGCGATGGAGGACGGTGGCACGGTCATCATCGCCCCTCCGAGCAACCCGTTCCGCTGTCCTCCCGGGCCGTATGAGCGGGCGAGCCTGATCGCGCATTACCTGAAGACGCGCAAGCCGCGCTCCAAGCTGCTCATCCTGGACGCGAAGGACAGCTTCTCCAAGCAGCGCCTGTTCCAGGCGGCATGGCAGGCGCTGTATCCGAACATCATCGAGTGGGTGCCGCTGTCCTCCGGCGGGAAGGTGATCGAGGTCGATCCGAAGACCAGAACGCTCGTGACGGATTTCGACAGCCACACCGGCGATGTGATCAATGTCATTCCGCCGCAACGGGCCGGGCAGATCGCCCAGGCGGCCGGAGTCTCCGACCGGTCCGGATGGTGCCCGGTCGATCCCGTGACCTTCGAATCCCGGCTTCAGCCGAACATCCACGTGATCGGCGATGCCACGATCGCCGGCGGCATGCCGAAATCGGCCTTTTCCGCCAATGCTCAGGGCAAGGTCTGCGCCGCGGCGATCACGAATCTCCTGAGAGGGCAGGCCCCGGTCGAACCCAAACTCGTCAACACGTGCTATAGCCTCGTCGCGCCCGATTACGGAATTTCGGTCGCCGGCGTCTATCGTCCCGTCAACGGGGTGCTGACGGACGTGGAAGGGGCTGGGGGAACGAGCCCGATGGGTGCGCCGCCCTCGTTCCGGGCACAGGAAGCCGTTTATGCCGAAGCGTGGTTCAAGACCATCACCGCCGAAGTCTTCGGGTAGAGCATCGAGCGCGTCGTTCGCACGACGCGCCGGCGTTCTCCCGGTCGTTGTGGCGGCTCTGACTCTGGCTGCGGCTGTCGCGGGACCGGCGCACGCCCAGGAGCTCCGACCCTTCACCATCGTCGGGGATGCGATTCCGGAACCGCTGACAGGGATCAAGGGCGACGCCGCCCGCGGTCGCGCGATCGTCGTGGACCGGCGGAAGGGCCTCTGCCTGCTCTGCCATTCCGGACCTTTCCCCGAGCAGCGCTTCCAGGGCGATCTCGCACCTGATCTGCGCGGTGTCGGGAGCCGCTGGTCCGAAGGACAGCTGAGGCTTAGACTCGTCGACAGCCGGCGGCTCAACCCTGCCACGATCATGCCTCCCTATTACAGCCGCGAAGGGCTGATCCGGGTCGGGCGGGCATGGCAGGGAAAGCCCGTGCTGAGTGCGGAGCAGATCGAGGACGTGGTCGCGTTCCTCGCAACACTGACGGAGGCTCCATGAGCGAAGGATCAGGATCTATGGGTGCGACCAGGCGTGACGTGCTTGCTGCGGGAGCGGGCTGCCTAGCGCTGATCGTTGCACGCCCCGCCCGGGCGACGCCCGAGAGCATGGCTTCGGCCATCAAGGCCTTCGTCGGCGAGGCGGAGGTTCAGACGGGGAAAGTCGCCCTCGACATACCACCCCTTGTCGAGAACGGCAACTCCGTTCCCCTGACGGTGACGGTCGAAAGCCCGATGACGCAGCAGGACTTCGTGAGGACGATCGCCATCTTCAACGAGAAGAATCCGCAGCCGAACGTCGCCGTTTTTCATCTCGGTCCGCGGGCCGGCCGGGCCGTCGTTTCGACCCGCATCCGCCTGGGCGATTCCCAGAACATCGTCGCGATCGCCCGGCTCAGCGACGGCACCTTCTGGTCGGATAGCGCTGAACTCATCGTCACCCTGCCGGCCTGCGTGGAGAGCTGACCATGGCGCGCGCCCTCATCAACGTTCCTTCGAAGGCGAAGCGCGGAGAGATCATCGAGATCAAGGCCCTCGTCTCTCATCCGATGGAGACCGGCTACCGGACCGGGCCCGACGGAGGGCTCGTGCCGCGTGACATCATCAGCCGGTTCCTGTGCACCTACAACGGGGAGGAGATCTTCAGCGCGGATCTGTTCCCGGCCATCGCAGCCAATCCGTTCCTTTCGTTCACGACCGTCGCGACGGAGAGCGGGCGCATCGCGTTCCGGTGGATCGACGACAAGGGACAGGCTCATCTGGAGACTGCCGAGATCGTCGTCGAATGAGCGGGTTGCCCAACAGGAAACTTCGGAATGCCGGCATCGCCGGAGCGCTTGGCCTCGGCGCCGCACTCGCCTTGGCGCCGGAGGCGCTGCCGCAGGAGCGGCGATCCGGCTTCGAGTTCATGAGCCGCGAGTCGCAGGTCCTTCAGCAGGACGATACGTCGAATCCGGGCATGCTCTGGGTTGCCGAGGGCGAGGCGCTCTGGAGTGCCAGGACGGGAGCGAGCGGCCGCACCTGCGCCGATTGTCACGGCGATGCCGCTGTGAGCATGAAGGGCGTCGCCGCACGCTATCCGGTCTATTTCGCGGAGCAGAGCCGCCCCATCGATCTGCAGGGACGCATCAATATCTGCCGGGAGGTGAACCAGAACGCCACGCCGCTGCCATACGAGAGCCGGGAGCTCCTCGCGCTCGCGGCTTTCATCGGAAAGCAATCCCGGGGCATGCCGATCACGGCGGGCGACGACCAACGCCTCGAACCGTTTCGAGCCCTGGGCCAGGAACTTTACGAACGGCGACAGGGACAGCTGAACTTTTCCTGCGCCAATTGCCATGATGATCATTGGGGACGCAAACTTGCGAGCAGCGTGATCCCGCAATCCCACCCGACGGGCTATCCGCTCTACCGCCTGGAATGGCAGAGTGTCGGGTCGCTGCAACGGCGATTTCGGAATTGCATGGTGGGAGTGAGGGCGGAGCCTTACCCGTTCGGATCGCCAGAGTATGTGAACCTGGAGCTGTTTCTGATGACCCGTGCCAGGGGGATGCCCCTGGAAACTCCTGCTATTCGCCCGTGAAGAGCGCCTGATAGGTGTGGGGAAATGCCTGCGCGATCCGGAGGAGTTGATTGTGGAGCGCGGCATTCCGGTGGACCAAGGAGGTGTCCATCCCTGGACGTTGCATGATGCTCCGCTCCTGCCGGAGCAATTCGATCGTTCTCGGTGCCGGTCAGCGAAAAACGAAACCTCATGGCTGCCAATTCGACAGAGCGCCGATCTGGGCAATCGCACCGGCCCGGATCACCGGGCCGTCTATCGGCAGCCAACGCGCATGATCTCGCCGACGGACGGGAAGGCGCGGAGCGCAATCTCAGGGAGCGGCCCCCCGCCAATTCCCGTCTGCGACTGAAACTGTCGTGCGCAGATCTCCCGGGCCGACCGACGATGATCCGCCCCACCATCCCGGCATGCTCGTGCGGGACGCAGTAAAAGTCGTAGATGCCTTCTACGGTGGGAGTGACCGGGAGCGTATCGTTCGGCAGCAGGCAATCCGAGTTCCAGGGCTCGGCGCTTTGGGGAATGCGCAGCGGCCGCTTGAAGTTCTTTGGATGGAAGGCTGTCGTCGCGTGCGAGTTCCCGGGGGGCAGGTTACTCCAGCGGATCGTCTGCCCGGGTTCGATGCGCAGGCCAGCCTGATCGGACCAGCCATGCGAGTCATCCGCGTTGGTCTGCATTCGGACTCGACCGGTTCAGCAGCCGACGGGAGCCGGGGTCGTGCCGGACCGGCGAAGAAACCCCGCCGATCCGCAGGGCGGTGCTGCGCGACATCACCACCCTGCCGCCACCCGGGTCTCGTCCGCCTTCGGAACATGCCACAGCACGATGTGCGCGTGGGGCCTCTCGACACCAGGGTGCCCCGCGTCGAAGTAGGCGCCACATGGCCGACCTTGCCGCCGGGGGCTGCGAGATCGTCGAAGCGCTTGTCCTTGTTCGAGAGATCCTCGATCGGAAGCATGTAGACCGTGCTGACGGGGCGCCCGTCGCGATCGCAGGCCAGGAACGGCTCGGTCGGCAGGGATTTGGGGTCGGCATGGAGCTGACCGAGCCCCGCCAGGAAGTCGGGCAGCTTCACAAGATCGCTGACCTGCTTGGGGGCGCCGCTTGGCGGAGCCTTCTCGATCTGATCGGCGGCCGTGGCCGGCATGGCAAATGCGACGACGGGAGCAAAGGCAGCAAAGCGGACCGGCATGAGTTCCTCCATGGGCGCGACTGACTGCGCGGGTCACGCAACTCGTTGGATGGTGGGTTGATTGAAAGGTTCCCATGCCAGTTTTGACGTCGGCCCAAGCGGCTATTTCGCCTGGCGATCTCGTCCAGCCGGCCCACTCCAAACGCCGCTTCGGGTCAGGGTAGCCCCTCTCTGAGTCAAGACTTCCCGACCGGGGGCCACGAAGTCAGCGCCGCGGTGTGAGGCCTTCCGGCACGGGGCTGACCAAAGCCGAACTTCTCCATGACCGGAGTGAGGCAGACCCTTATGGGATCCTGTTCGAAGATCCTGGATCACCTGACGAGGCTTTCTCTCGCTCAGACACGACGGGGTTTGGATGAAATGCCCTGTGATAGCATCGGAGTTCCTCGAGACCTGCGTCTGCTGCTATGCTCCTTGGCTGGTGCCCTCTGAGGACTGCCTCTATGACGAAACTTGCTTCCGCTCCTTGGCGACGCTTTCTTGGCGCGGGTCTGCTGGCCCTCACACCCTTTCTGACATCTGCCGCTTTAGCCCAGAGCGATGCTCCTGCTCCTGAAGCCGGGACGGGGCGGATCGCCAAGCAAGCTGGCACAGCCGCTCACGATATGGTCGCCGCCGCCAATCCACTCGCTGCCCAGGCGGGACGGGAGATCCTCGGCGCCGGGGGAAGCGCGGTCGATGCTGCGATCGCAGTGCAACTCGTTCTCAACCTCGTGGAGCCGCAGAGCTCCGGCATCGGCGGAGGCGCGTTTCTTCTCTACTGGGACAAGACCAAACTCATCACCTTGGACGGACGCGAGACAGCGCCCGCTGCCGCGAAGCCGGAGCGGTTTCTGGGGCCTGACGGAAAGCCGATGAAGTTCTACGATGCGGTTGTCGGCGGACGGTCGGTTGGCGTTCCCGGCACGCTTCGCCTGCTCGAGGCGGCCCACAAGCGCTGGGGCAAGCTGTCCTGGCCCCAGGTCATCGCGCCGGCCATTCGCCTCGCGGAGGACGGCTTCACGATCTCGCCGCGGCTCAATGGCCTTCTCGGTCAGGAGAAATTTCTCCAGAACGATCCCATCGCCCGTGGCTATTTTTACCAGACGGATGGCACGCCGAAACCTGCCGGCGCGGTTCTGAGGAACCCGGCCTTCGCCCGGACGCTACGCGACATTGCGGAGAAGGGAGCGGATGTCTTCTATTCCGGCGACATCGCAGCCGATATCGTTGCATCCGTTACACGCCACGCCACCAATCCGGGTGACATGACTCTTGAGGATCTCAAGTCCTACAAGGTCGAGGAGAGGGAACCCGTCTGCGGTTCCTACCGTACCTATCGCATCTGTGGTATGGGCCCGCCGAGTTCCGGCGGTATCGCCGTTCAGCAGATCATGAGCGTGCTCGAAACTCAGGACATGGCGGCAATGACGCTCGGTCCAGAGGCGGTGCATTGGATGGCGGAGGCCGGCCGTCTCGCGTTTGCCGACCGGGCGCTTTACCTCGGCGACCCGGCTTTCGTGAATGTCCCGGTTCGCGGCCTTGTCGATCCAGGCTATCTCAAGAGCCGCGCTGCAATTGTGAACCCTGATGCGTCCATGGGGCGGGCGACGGCCGGTGATCCGCCGTTCCAGAAGACGGAATTTCGCTTCGCCCCCTCGGATGGCATCGAGTTTGGCACCAGCCATATTTCGGTCGTCGATCGCGACGGCAATGCCGTATCGATGACGACCACTATCGAGGATGGGTTCGGTGCCCGGATCATGACCAGAAGCGGCTTCCTTCTGAACAATGAGCTGACCGACTTCAACTTCGCGCCGGTCGAAGAGGACAAACCGGTCGCCAATCGCGTGGAGCCTGGCAAGCGGCCACGCAGCTCCATGGCGCCGACAGTCGTGCTGGACGGCGGCGGCAAACTCTACGCGGTTCTGGGCTCGCCCGGCGGGAGCCAGATCATCCCCTATGTGGTCAAGAGCCTTGTCGGCATTCTGGATTGGAAACTCGATCCGCAGACCGCGGTCGATCTGCCGAATTTCGGCAGTCGTAACGGCCCGACCGAAATCGAGGCCGGCACGGAAGCCGAAACCTGGAAAGCGGCTCTCGAGGCCAAGGGTCACGAGGTGACGGTGATCGAAATGAATTCGGGTATTCAGGTCATCGTGGTCGGTCCCGGCGGCCTCACCGGTGGAGCAGACAGCCGTCGGGAGGGCGTGGCCATTGGCAATTGAGGAAATGGTCGATGCCCGACACCGGCCCGTGCTGAAGCATGTCGGATCCATAGAGTTGCCGATCCTTGCTCCTGACGTGAGCGACGGACAGGTCCCGATAGGCTAGGACGTAAGGGGAAGCTCTCGACAGAATGGGCTTCGTTCCGCGGGCCTCATAGGCGTATCATTGTCCGGCAAAGCCATCAGCGAGCTCCGCTCGCACGCAAGGAAAGCCTCCGGGCCAGGCCCGAGCTGCTTCGCTGCAAGCGCCAGGACGCTGAGGAACAGGGGAGCCGTCAAGCCCGCATCGGCGCAGTGGCCAAACAGAGACCCCGGGTGAGCCGGTTCTCGTCGATCACAGGTCCAGTTCGACATCGTCGTGGAGCCTCTCCCGCTCTCGTCGGGACCGGATCTGATGCGTCCCGACCACATGCCCCCTCAGGAGCAGCCGGTCCTGTTGCCGGATCACGTCGAACCGGCGTGTCGCACCGGCAAGAAGATCCTCGGAGCCATGCGCCGCAATCACCTTGATCTCGACGGCGACGAGGTTCTCCGAGCGGTTCGGGGCGACGGTGCCCATTCGAAGCGCAGGCTCGATAAGGCTTTGAAACGATCCGATGTCGATGAACCGTCCCGCTTGCAACGGGCCTTGCCGGGTCTTCAGATCCAGGTCCGAGCGGCCTTCCAGCGGTTCGGTCACCGGGCAGCTCCAGCGTCCTTCGGCTGTCGCGACGGTCGCGATGATACTCTCGATGTAGATGGCCTCGGCGCTCATGTTGCTGATCAGGCACCGGGCATCGAGACCGGATCCGGAGCTGCGGTTGATCAGGATACTGGACCTCTTCTGCCGGCGATAGCTGCTGACGAACACCTGCAAGTACGCGATCCAGACAAACAGCATCGCGATGTTCACCAGCGTGCCGATGACCTGATGGTTGCTCGTAATCCAGTTCCACATGATCGTCCACTCGCGGTTGGCTTGCCCGCATGCCTGCCGCGTGCGTTTCCGGCCGCAACTTGGCGCAGCGCATTCAGGAATGAGGTCTCGTCTTCAGCATCGATCGCCCTCCCGATCCTCGGAAGCTCCGGCAAAGATGTCCATCATTGTGAGGGCGGATCAAGCTCATGTTCCGGGGCGCCATGGACGAGTTGCGTCGCCGGCGATTGGACGAGCAGGAGATAGCGCTCGAACTGAACGAGAACGTCCGCGATGATCTGGTCGCGGTGCATGCCCATGATGTCGTAACCGCGGCCGCCGCTGGAGAAGTAGGTGCGGGCCTCGTAACGGTATTCTGGCTTGCCGGCATCGAGCGGGGAGAGGGTGGCCACGGGCTGGGCGCTGCGGCTGACGCCATAGATGAAGTCGCGGACACCTTCGGCCGGCGAGCGCAGGGCGATGGCCCCCCCTTCCTCCTCGATCACATGCGAGGGGCGGCCGCGCGCGCTCAGCTCTCTCGCGACCTGCTCGAGTGCCGGGCGCACCTGGGCGGCTATGAACCCGTCCACTTCGGCCTCGGTCGGGGCATGAAGAATGAGTGCAAGGCGGCGCTGCCAGGTGAGGCCCGCGGCAGGCTGGGCAGGGGGAGCGTGCTGTCTGCTGGCGTGCGCCTGCTGCTGGGCGAGGTCGGCACGCATGCCGAGCAGTAGTGACCAGACCAGTGCCAGCATGACAAAGGTGAAGGGCAGGGCGCTGGCCACGGTCGCCGATTGCAGGGCGCCAAGACCGCCGGCGAGGAGAAGGCTGGCGGCCACGACGCCTTCGAGCGCGCACCAGAATACGCGCTGGACGGTGGTGGTCTGGGTTTCGCCGCCTGCGGCGATGGAGTCGACGACCAGCGAGCCGGAATCCGCGGATGTGATGAAAAAGATCCCGACCAACAGCACGGCCAGGGTGGAGGTGAGACCCGAAAACGGCAAATATTCGAAGAATTTGAAGAGGCCGACCGATACGTCGTCGGCGACGGCGGTGCCAAGCGCACCGGCCGCCACGCCGGTATCCACGAAAATGGCGGTGTTGCCGAAAACGGTCATCCAAAAAAAGGTGAAGCCGGCCGGGATGAACAGCACGGCAGTGATGAACTCGCGCACGGTGCGGCCGCGTGAAATGCGGGCGATGAACATGCCGACGAACGGCGACCAGGAAATCCACCAAGCCCAGTAGAAGAGCGTCCAGGCATCGACCCAGGGCGTCGGCTCGTAGGCATAGATGTTGAAGGTGCGCAGCAGCAGCGTGTCCAGATAGAGACCCAGGTTCTGCACGAAATCGCGAAAGAGATGCGCCGTCGGTCCGACGACCAGGACGAAGATCATCAGCAGGATCGCCACGACCAGATTGGTTTCGGAGAGGATGCGTATCCCCTTGTCGAGGCCTGTGACGACCGAAATCGTGGCCAGAGCCGTGATGCCCGCGATCAGGGGGAGCTGGACTTCAAGGCCGATGGGAAGGCCCAGAAGATAGTTGAGGCCGGCATTGATCTGGGAGACCCCCACGCCGAGGGAGGTCGCAATGCCGAACATGGTGCCGACAATGGCGAAGATGTCGACCGCATGACCGATGGGACCGTTGATGCGCTCCTTGAGGAGCGGGTAGAGGCCGGACCGGATTGTGAGGGGGAGATTGTAGCGGTAACCGAAATACCCCAGCGACAGGCCGACTATGGCATAGATGGCCCACGCATGAATGCCCCAGTGGAAGAAGGTGACCGACATGGCCTCCCGCATCGCCGCGACCGAACGAGGCTGGGCCGTCGGCGGCGTCATGAAGTGGGTCATCGGCTCTCCTACGGCGTAGAACATGAGGCCGATGCCCATGCCGGCCGCGAAAAGCATGGCGATCCAGGAGGTGAACTTGAAGTCGGGAGTGGACTCGTCCGGTCCGAGCTTCAATCGACCGTAGCGGCCCAGGCAGAGGAGAAGCGCGGCAGCAAGGAAGATGCCGACGGCGAGAAGATAGAGCCAGCCGAAGCTTTCGAGAATGGCGGCCTGCAAGGCACTGAAAACCTCGCTGGCGCGATCCGGAAGAACAACCCCGATGGCGAGAAAAATGCCTATGGTGGCGACAGCACCGAAGAAGACCGGTGGATTGATGATGAAGCGTTTGAACATGCGGCGCCTTTGAATGCTCCGTCCCTAGCCGCGGCTTATGCTGGAGCGGGAGCGTCGCTTTCCGGAACGCCCACGTCCCCGACCTGGGATAGAAGACGTCGAAGTCAGAAGAGTTCCTCCTCGACCGCGCGATATGCCGTTCGAATCCATATGAACGGTATGATTTGATGAACGGTTCGACTTGACGCAAGCGAGGCCCCGCGAAAGGCAGAAAAGCCTTGAGTCCGACCCGGCAGGCCCGAAAAGGTTTTGCTGGCGACGTGCCAAGCTGACCTTCGGGTGCGCGACTGTCGCTATGGCGCCGCCGTGATCGGGCTCGGCATATTCGGGCTACCTGCCGCCGTTCCCATCGATCTGTTCTTCATCACGATGACCGGCAACCGCGGCAAGGATATCGCGCCTGGAAAGCCGATTCCCGAGACCATGCTGCTGGGATGGGCGATCATGATCATGGCGATGATGATCGGCCTGATCTTCTCCGGCCCGACCCTGGACATCACGGTCTGGCCGGAGTTCACGGCCGTGGTTCCCCACAGGCTCGGCCGCAGGGTCGTGAACGACATCCGCGCCGCTTCCCGCAGGGGGCGGGAGCTGGTGTACGGCATCAATGAGGCTGACCCGCGACCGAGCTCGTTCCCGACGGACCTCAGAGGTCGTGCCGGACCTGTTCGCCGGTGAGGATGGTTGTCTCCTACAAACATCCGGGAGACTGCCTATGGTCGATGATCCTCAGGGCCATGAATCCGCCGCGAGCCCTGATGAACGCTGGAGTGCTCTGGAGGAACTTGATGAATGGTTGCGCACCCCCATGCTTGTGCTCAGCTTCCTGTGGCTGCTGCTCGTGGTGGTGGAATCGGTCTGGGGAACCTTCGATGCTCTGGAGACATTCGGCACCGTCATCTGGATTGCCTTTCTGATAGAATTCGCCATCCGGTTTGCGCTCGCACCCGAGAAGGCTACGTTCCTCAGCCGGAATTGGCTGACGGTCATCGCCCTTATCGTTCCGGCTTTCCGCCTCCTTCGCGCGCTCCCCATTCTGCGCGCCGCCCGTGCCGTGCGAGGTCTTCGGCTGGTGCGCATCGTCGGAACGGCAAACCGGGGCATGAACGCCCTTCGGGCCAGTCTGAGCCGCCGTGGTCTTGGCTATGTTACAGGCCTGACCGTGCTGGTGGCTCTTCTAGGCGCCGGTGGCATGCTCGCTTTCGAGCCGGCGTCTCAGGTCGACGGTGGCTTCGAGAGCTATGCCGACGCACTTTGGTGGACCGGGATGCTGCTGGCCACCATGGGGTCCGAGTTCTGGCCGGAGACCCCGGAGGGGCGCATTCTGTGCTTTCTGCTTGCGGTCTACGGCTTTGCCGTCTTCGGCTACATTACCGCGAGCTTCGCGTCATTTTTCGTCGGCCGCGACGCAGCGTCGGAGCAGGGCGAAGTGGCAGGGGCAAGAGAAATTGCCGCTCTTCGGGCGGAAATCGCTGCGCTTCGTCGGGATCTTCAAGAGGGGGGGCAGCGCTCCACCCCCTCCTCGAACTAGGAACACGGCAAGTGCTCTCCGTCTTCGATCTCGTTGCCGTCCTTCTCGTTCTGACAGCCGTCTTCGGCTGGCTTAATCATGTGCTGATCCGGCTTCCTCACACCATTGGCCTCTTGGTGATGGGGCTTGTCGCCTCCCTGGTCCTGATCGGCGCCGAGTTTGTCCGGCCCGAGGAGCACCTCTACGAGGACCTGACGGTTCTGTTGCGACAGGTCGACTTCAGGGCGACCGTGCTCAACGGACTGCTCGCATTTCTCTTGTTCGCGGGCGCCCTGAACGTTGACCTCTCATTGCTGCGCGGCGGGCATGGCCCATCGGCATCATGGCAACAGCCGGGGTGGCGATCTCGACCGCGATCATCGGCATCGGGTTGTGGCGGGTTTCCGGTGCACTTGGAGTGCCTCTCCCGCTCGCATGGGCGCTCGCGTTCGGCGCCCTGATCAGTCCCACGGACCCCGTCGCGGTCCTCAGCACGCTCAAAGCCGTGCAGGTGCCCGAGAACCCTTGAGGCAGACATGTCCGGGGAATCCCTGTTCAACGACGGGGTCGGCGTGGTGGTGTTCACGATTCTTCTCGCCATTGCAGCCGGAGAAGGTGAGGGCGGCACCAGCCTGGGCCACATCGCAGAGTTGTTCATCGAGGCTGTTGGTGGGGCGATCCTCGGGTTTATCACCGGATATGTCGCCTATCGCTCGATGCGCGTGATCGACAACTATCCGCTGGAGACCTTGATCTCCTTGGCTGTTGCCCCGGTACCTATGCAGCAGCGGCCAAGTTCCACATGAGCGGTCCCATCGCCGTAGTGGTGGCAGGGATCCTGATCGGCAACCGCGGCCCGCAGGATGCCATGAGCGAGCTCACGCAGCGCTATGTGTTCGGCTTCTGGCAGCTCGTGGACGAAATTCTGAACTCGGTGCTCTTCCTCCTAATCGGGCTTGAGGTCCTGGTCGTCGGCTTCGATCCCGCCTTTGCCTGGCTCAGCCTTGCCAGCATTCCCCTCGTGCTTCTCGCCCGTCTGCTGGCCGTGGCCATCCCGGTCCTGCTGCTGCGGGTGCGGCAGACGTTTGCCGCTGGGACGTCCCTGTCCTGACTCGGGGCGGCCTGCGGGGCGGGATCTCCATCGCGCTGGCCCTTTCCCTGCCTGACGTCGCTGAGAAACCGACCCTGCTCGCCGCAACCTATGCCGTGGTCGTATTCACAATCGTCGTTCAGGGTCTTAGCCTGCGTTCCGTGGTGGAACGGGTGACGTGAACCCGGCCCTGGAGAGTTGCATGACACGTCTGGTCCTTGAGCCTCTGAGCTCATTTCGTTCCTATCCGCCGGAGGAGATGATCGCCCGGGCACAGGCCTTTTAC
>NZ_WURB01000036.1 GCF_009830105.1 Microvirga makkahensis | reverse complement strand
AAAGTCGATCCCGGCGCGATCCTCCGGGCCGTAGGCCGCCTTCACCGCAATGCCCTCCGGCGTCAGCCAGGGCTCTGCCCGGGGCTGAGCTGCGGGCGAGGCTTCGGGGGCGCTGGTCCAGCCGAGGTTCGAGAAATCCGGAATGCGTGTCATGGCCTTGAAACGGATGCCTCATGGAATGAGAGGAATTGGCTCGTGCCCATTCTAGGGCATCCGAATCCATGAGGCTATCCGCGCATGGTCTTAGTGCTCAGCTGCGCCTTTCTGCGGTCCAGTAGCCGGAGCAGACCCGGCCCCCCGAGGTGCGCCAAGTGCCGCGGCCCCACTTGCCTTCGAGCTTCCCGGTCACATTGGCGCGGTCCTGGCCACGCGAGATGCTGGCGGCGACGGCGCCGTTCGCCCGTACCTGACCGTTCACGTCGAACTGCTCCGGCCCGCCATAACGCGCACGTCCGTTCTCCACGATCACGGCATAACGGTAGGCCCGGTCGCAGGCCCCCTGCTCGGTCACGACTTCCACGCTCCATCTGCCGTCGAACTTATTCGTTTGGGATTGGGCTTCGGGCGCGAGGAGGAAGGTCGCTGTCGTCACCGCGCCGAGCCAGGTCATCATACGCATCAAGAACTCCATGCCCTCAAGGGATAGGGTGGAATAACGTGGGGCCTGGGGAGGGGTTCCTGATGCGAAACGGCACCGTCATGGCCGGGCTCGCCGGGGCCATCCCGATCGGAAAGACGCGGTGCTCGACGGGTCGGGCTCACCGGCACAGGGCCGGTGATGACGTGGGGGCCTCGAGAACGAAGGCTTCAAGCCGCTCGCTTCTGGGCCGTCCAGCGGCCCGAGCAGCCCAGCATGGCGAGTTGCCAGGTTCCTGAGCCCGACTTGCCATTCAAGCGCCCGCTCGCATCGGCCTTGGCGATGCTGCGGCGAATGTCCAGATCGACCGTTCCGTCCGGCCCGATCCGCCCCGACACGATTGCCGGAGGGGATCCGGGACCGGGGATGTAGCGAACGCTGCCGTTCTCGACGGCAATCGAATAGCTGTCGCCGCTGTCGCAGGTGCCGGAATCCGTCGCCAGCCGGACGCTCCAGATCCCGTCGTGCTTGGCGCCGGGGGCGGCGAGGGCGCCGCCGATCATCGTCAGGCCGAGGCCCAGGGCCGCGGCCGTTTGCTTCGTAAACATCATGAAACCGTGATCCTCCCGGTTCTCAAGGGCCGGGAGGACGGCTCAACGATTCAGGAGCAAGCCTCTTCCAGGGCTTCGCTCAGAACCTTGAGGGTATCGCACCCAGCATAGATGAAAGTGGTGATGCCGGCGCCGGTCAGCTGTTCTTCGCGTTCTCCCGGGCGCCCTGCCAGGTAGATGGGTGCGGATCCCGCATCACGCAAGGTCTTTGCGGTTTCAATCGCATGAGTTTCGTAAATTTCGTCTGACGAGCAGATGCACGAAAGCTTGGCTTTGCTTTCAACGAAGGCCATCTTAAGCTTCTCGGCGTCAGAGAAGCCCTCGTTCGTCATGGCTTCTATTCCGGCTGCTTCAAAGAAGTTCTTGGCGAAGGTCGCCCGGGCGGTGAAGGCCGAGACGGGACCGAGATTGGCCAGAAACACCCTCGGGCGTGTGCCTGTCCGTGCGAGACAGGCATCCGATAGATCGCGCAGGCGCTCGAAAGGCTCGGCTGTGCGGAGAGAGGGCAGGGGCGTGACAGTCACGGCGGCGGGGCCAGGCTCCTCCACCGCCGCGGCCGCAGCCGGCAGCAGCACTGCGACGTCCGCCTCGCGGATGTTCGGGAACTCGCTCGTGCCGGTGATCGGCTCCTTGCGGGTGGCGATGGCCTTCTCCCTCTCGGCACGCACGGCGGCGATGCGGTTCTGAAGGGCGGCCTGTTTCAGACTCTCGATGATGCCGCCCTCGCGCTCGATCTCCTGGAACCGGCTCCAGGCCCTCTCGCACAGCGCGTCGGTCAGCGCCTCGAACCCGCCAGCGCCCGCGGCCGGATCGGCCACCCGCCAGAGATTGGCTTCCTCCAGCAGGATCAGCTGCGTGTTGCGCGCCACGCGGCGCGCGAAGGCGTCAGGAAGCCCCAGCGCGGCCGTGAAGGGCAGCACCGTTATGGCGTCCGCCCCGCCGACCCCGGCCGAGAAAGCGGCCACCGTGGCGCGCAGCATGTTCACCCAAGGGTCGCGTTTGGTGGTCATGCGCCACGCGGTTTCGGCATGGAGGCGAATGGCTCTCGGCTCGAGGCCGCAGGCCCGTTCGACCCGAGCCCAGAGGCGGCGCAGGGCGCGGAACTTGGCGATGGTCAGGAACTCGTCCGCATCGGCCACCAGCAGGAAGGATAATCTGTCCCGCCCGGCCTCAAGGGAGTGACCCTGCGCCTCGAGGGCGCGCAGATAAGCCACGCCGGTGGCCAGCACCGCGGCCAGCTCCTGCGCCTCGCTGGCGCCCGCCTCGTGGTAGGCGCGCCCATCGGCCAGGAAGGCGCGGCCGGAAAATCCCTTCTCGTGGAGGCGCGCAAGCATCGCGCCCATCCGGGCAGAGGCTTCGCCCCAGCCCACGGAAAGGTGCCCCAGAGCGGCGAGGCTGCCGATGGGATCCATGCCCAGATCAAGGGAAAGGTCGGAGAGCTCGTGTCCGCGCTTCTCGGCGAGCTCGACGACGCGCTCGGCGGCGACCCGGCCCCTGCCGCCCGCATCGAGGCGCAGATGGACGAGGTCGAGCCTGATGCCGGACAGCACCCGGTCGAGTTCCTCGGCCGTATCGGTCCTGACGCCGAAGCCGCGCGCCGCCGGGGCCTTGCGCGAGACGAGGGTGAGCGCGTCCGCGCCGCCTTCGAGGTCAAGAAGAGCCAGTTCGTTCGCCTGGGCCGGGTCGGGATGGTCCATCCGCTGCGAGACCCGCCAGCGTCCCGGCTGCTCGCGCTCGACTTGGACAACTCCTTCCGCCTTCGGATAGAGCGGCTGGATTTCGATGCCGTCACGGGTGCGGCCGATGAGCTTCCTGGCGAAATCGGCTCCCTTCAGCACGCCCTCGACCCGTTCGAGCCATTGCTCGCGGGTGGCTTGAGGAAAATCGGCGGCAAGAGACAGATCGTCCATGGGAATCCTCGTCCGGAGGAGGCAGCGTGAGTTGCGCGGGAAGATAGTGGGTCGGAGGGGATGTGGGAATGCCCCAAAGGACGAGGGAGGATCGTGAAGGCGTCCGGACGGAGGATGCGGCTTCCGAATTCCTCCCACGTCATTCCCGGCCGCGGGCCGGTGACCCGAGTGCTCAAGGCGCGGTGTTAGTCTTCATCGGGATGGCCGGGCAGATCCCCGGGGCAAGTCCGGGGACGGCCACGGCGGAAAGAACGGGGTTCAGACGAACTGCGACAGGCCGGGGATGGAGCCCATGATGGCGCCCATCGTGTCCTCGCCGGCTTTCTCGCGGCCATAGGCGAAGAGCTCCTTGCCGAGGGGCTGCATCTGGCCCATGGAGACGCCGATGCCCATGAGTTGGCCGCCGAGGGCCATCACGCCGCCGCCCATGGAGCCGATCATGCCCATCATGCCGCCGCCGGCGCCGGTCTTGGCCTGCTCGATGGCATCCTGGGCGCCGGGCAACGCAGCGATCAGCTGGTTCACCTCGTTCTGGGGGCCTTCCTTCTGCAGATAGCCGAGGATCAGGCCGATGGCCTTGCGGGCGGTGTCCTGATCGAGGCCGGTCTTCTGCGTCACGCGGGCGATGAGCTCGTCCATGTTGATTCTCCTGCTGCTGCGAATGGATTGTTCAGTTGTAAACTGTCTATAGGGAAATCCCAACCGCTTATTCCTGGAGTGGAAACTGGCGACAGGGCTTCTAAGATCCTTGGAGGGAATCGGAGAGGAAATGATGCTCGAGGACGGCAAGATCTTCATCGGCAGAAGCACCAAGCCGGAATATCTCGACTTGAGGCTCGCGAACCGCCACGGCCTCGTTACGGGAGCGACGGGGACGGGCAAGACCGTTTCGTTGCAGGTTCTGGCGGAAGGCTTCTCCAATGCGGGCGTCCCGGTCTTCGCCGCCGATATCAAGGGCGATCTCTCCGGCATCGCGGCTCCGGGAAACGGCAAGGAGGCCCTGGTCAAGCGGGCGCAGGAGATCGGCATCGAGTACAGGCCGGACAAGTTCCCGGTCGTGCTCTGGGATATTTTCGGCGAGCAGGGGCATCGCGTCCGGGCGACCATCTCCGAGATGGGGCCGCTGCTCCTTGCGCGTCTGCTCGACCTCAACGACACCCAGGAGGGCGTTCTCAACATCGCCTTCCGCATCGCGGACGAGCAGGGGCTGCTGCTTCTCGACCTGAAGGATCTGCGCTCGCTCCTTCAGCTCATCTCCGACAGTGCGAGCGAGCTCACCACCACTTACGGCAACGTGTCGAAGGCGACCATCGGCACGATCCAGCGTCAGTTGCTGGTGCTGGAGAACCAGAACGGCGACGAGTTTCTCGGGGAGCCTGCGCTCGACATCAGGGATCTGATGCGAACCGACCGCGACGGGCGCGGCGTCGTGAACATCCTGGCTGCGGACAAGCTCATGAACAATCCGCGCCTCTACGCCACCTTCCTTTTGTGGCTCATGTCGGAACTGTTCGAGGAGCTGCCTGAAGTGGGCGATCTCGAACAGCCCAAGCTCGTGTTCTTCTTCGACGAGGCGCATCTCCTGTTCAACGATGCGCCGAAGGCGCTCGTGGAAACCGTGGAGCGGGTCGTGCGTCTCATCCGATCGAAGGGCGTCGGCGTCTATTTCGTCACGCAGAACCCGATGGACATCCCCGAGAGCGTGCTCGCGCAGCTCGGCAACCGCGTCCAGCACGCCCTGCGCGCCTATACGCCCCGGGAGCAGAAGGCGGTGCGCGCCGCGGCGCAGACCTTCCGCCAGAACCCCGCCTTCGACACCCAGAAGGCGATCACCGAACTCGGCGTCGGCGAGGCGCTGATCTCGACGCTGGAAGGCAAAGGCGCGCCTTCCATGGTCGAGCGCACGCTGATCGCGCCGCCCATGGGGCAGGTCGGACCCATCGAACCCAGCGAGCGCCAGCGGATCGTCGCCGCGAGCCCGCTCGGCGCCAAGTACGACAAGCCGGTGGACATGGAATCCGCTTACGAAATGCTGGCGAAGCGCGCCGAGCAGGCCGCCGCCGACGCCAAGGCCGCGGAGGGCGGGGGCGGGATCCTCGACAGGCTGGGGGATCTGTTCGGCACGAACAACCGACGCAAGGGATCCATGACCGTCGGACAGCGCGTCACCCGCGAGGTCACCCGCACCATCGTCAACCGGACGGTCGGCAGCCTCGCCGCCGAGATCGGCAAGTCCATCGGCGGCCGCCACGGCAGCTCCATCGGCCGCGCCATCGTGCGGGGGACGCTGGGCGGGCTGCTACGGCGTTAACGCCCTGCTACGCGTCCATTACCTTGAGGAGGAACTGACCGAAATCCTCTGCTTCGATCTCAAGCAAGTCGTTGCTTGGCATGTCAGCTCCCATACCACGACCGGGCATTCCCCATCAGCGCGCTGCCGTGAGAAGTCTATGCAGCTCAGCGAACCTTCACCGAGCGCATGAACGACGAGGAGATGGCGGGGCAAATTCCCTTCCTGCCGCTCCTTGAGCGTGACCCATATCCCATTCGGGATGCCGGAGTTGTCGAAATCACCGTGAGTGATGCCATAGAATTCCTGGCCGCGAATATCACCGCATCCATAGCGCAGGAGGAAATCACGGTAGCTAGGGGAAACCGGTATCCGAGGCGGTCTTCGGCGAGGACGACCAATTCTTCACTCCGAGGGCCGGCGAAATCCCCTTCGCCCGATTCGTCGATCTCGGTGCACGCTGCTGCAAAATCGGCATAACTCATCGCGTTCCGGGTGCAAAGATTGAGGCTCGCTTTCCAATATCATAGGGCAACAGCATAACAAATACACGCAACCCTTGCCCTGGACCGCCCAGCGGATGCAACCTCCGCACGACAGATTCGCCAACCAGAAGAAACACCATGTCCCAGCTCGACCAAGTTCTCCGCCGGATCGACGCCGATCTCGATGATTCCCTGGAGCGCCTGTTCCAATGGTTGAAGGTGCCTTCGATCTCCACCGATCCCGCCTACAAGGACCATTGCCGCATCGCCGGCCAATGGCTCGTGGACGAGCTGAAGGCGATCGGCATCGAGGCATCCCTTCGCGAGACGGGCGGGCACCCGGCGGTGGTCGGCCATGCCAAGGGCGAGGCGAAGCCGCACGTGCTCTTCTACGGCCACTACGACGTGCAGCCGGTCGATCCGCTGGAGCTGTGGGAGACGCCTCCCTTCGAGCCGCGCATCATCACCCTGCCCGACGGCCGCAAGGCCATCAGCGCCCGCGGCTCGGCGGACGACAAGGGCCAGGTCATGACCTTCGTGGAGGCCTGCCGCGCCTGGAAGGCGGTGACCGGGTCGCTTCCGATTAACATCACCTTCCTCATCGAGGGCGCGGAGGAGGACGGGTCCAAGTTTCTGCCCGAGTTCATCGAGGCCAACAGGGACGAGCTGAAGGCCGACGTGGCGCTCGTCTGCGACACGGGGATGTGGGACAAGGATACGCCCGCCGTCACCTCCTCCCTGCGCGGCATGGTTTACGAGGAGGTGATCGTGCGCTGCGCAGATCGCGATCTGCACTCCGGCCAGTTCGGCGGCGCGGCCCGCAATCCGATCCATGTGCTCGCCAAGATCATCGCCGACATCCACGATGCGGACGGCCGCATCACGATCCCGGGCTTCTACGACGGCGTGCCCGAAACGCCGACGCAGGTTCTGGAGCAGTGGAGGAGCCTGAACCTCACGGAGGAGGATTTCCTCGGCCAGGTCGGCCTGAAGCACTCCGCCGGCGAGAAGGGGCGCATGCTCATCGAGCAGATCCAGTCGCGTCCCACCTGCGACGTGAACGGGATCATCGGCGGCTACACGGGCGAGGGAACCAAGACGGTCATCGCCGCGCAGGCGAGCTGCAAGATCTCCTTCCGTCTCGTCGGCGATCAGGATCCCGCGAAGATCTCGGAGAGCTTCCAGGCCTTCGTTCGCGAGCGCATTCCTGCGGACTGCTCGGTGGAGTTCATCAAGCACAAGGGCTCGCGGGCGCTTGCCCTGCCGCACGACTTCCCGGCCCTCACCGTGGCGAAGGCCGCACTCCACGATGAGTGGAAGAAGGAGCCCATCGTCATCGGCATGGGCGGATCGATCCCGGTCGGCGGCGACTTCAAGCGCACGCTCGGCCTCGACACGCTCTTCGTGGGCTTCGGTCTCGACGACGACCGCATCCATTCGCCGAACGAGAAATACGATTTCCAGAGCTTCCACAAGGGCACGCGATCCTGGGCGCGCATCCTTGCGGCGCTGGCGAAGTAGCGGCCTTCCATACTTTCCCTCGGCATCACCGGCCTTGTGCCGGTGATGACGCTTCAATCAAGCGCCGCGCATGTCCCGTCGGGATGGCCAGGACGAGCCTGGCCACGACGGTCCTTAGAGGAGCCCTTCGAGCGTGTCGATGACTGCACGGGGCGCAAGGTCACCGTACTCGTCCGGAAGGCCGAGCCGGTTCACCCAGATGGCCGTGAAGCCGAACGCTGCCGCTCCCGCGACATCCCAGCGGTTAGAGGACACGAAGACGATCTCGTCCTCGTTGAGGGACAGCTCCTCGATCGCCAGCTGATAGGCGTCCGGACTGGTCTTGAAGATCTTGGCGGCCTCGACCGAGAGAACTGCGTCGAAGCTGCCCGCAAGATCCGCCGAGTTCACGGCCGCGCTGAGCATGGCGGGATCGCCGTTCGACAGAATGGCCGTGCGCAGGCCCTTGGCCCGAAGGCCCTGGAGCGCCGCCCGCACCTCTGGATAGGCATCGAGGCTGCGATAGGCATCGAGCAGGAGCGGACGAACGGAGTAATCCGCGCTGGGACAGCGAGCGAAGGCGTAATCGAGCGCCAGCTCGGTCAGCGACCAGAAGGGACGATAGCGCCCCGCCAGGGAGAGCACCCAGGAATATTCGAGCTGCTTGGCGCGCCAGATCTCCGACAGGCGAGCCGCCTCCGGGCCCACCTGCGACGTATGGCGCGCGACGGCGGAATGCACATCGAACAAAGTCCCGTAAGCGTCGAAGACGACGGCTTTCGTATCCGCCGGAAAAAGAGGAGGCGACATGCTCACGGTCCCTGATTGGAGGAAGAGCGGCTGATCGGAAATGATCATCCTCTCTCATGCATCTCATCACAAGACTTTATCTTGTCCAAGTTCTCCAGGCGATTGACGAGACTGACGCAAAAGGATTCGATGCGGCAGGCATTCTGACCCAAAGGACGAGACAAGTGGCTTGGTATTCACAGACGTGGAACTGGTTCAATGGCGCATGGCACGAGGGTAACCCGCCCCTGATCGGACCCCGCTCCCATGTATCCTGGCTCGGCTCCTCGGTCTTCGACGGAGCGCGCGTGTTCGAGGGCGTCATGCCCGATATCGACCTGCACTGCGCCCGCGTGAACCGCTCGGCCACCACCATCGGCCTGAAGCCCACCATGGATCCGCAAGCCATCGTCGAGCTGGTGCGCGAGGGCGTGAAGAAATTCGCCCCCGGCACGGCGCTCTACGTGAAGCCCATGTATTGGGGCGAGGCTGAGGGCTTGGCCACCATCGCGCCGGATCCGGAATCGACCCAGTTCTGCCTCTCCCTCTTCGAGGCGCCCATGCCGGTTCCGGGCGGCATGTCGGTCATGAAGTCGAGCTTCCGCCGCCCGACCCTGGAAGCCATGCCCACCGATTCCAAGGCGGGCGCCCTCTATCCGAACAACGCCCGCGTGATCCGTGAGGCGAAGGAGAAGGGCTTCGACAACGCCCTGGTCCTCGACGCGCTCGGCAACGTGGCCGAGACCGGCACGTCCAACGTGTTCATGGCCAAGGACGGCGTGGTCTACACGCCTTACCCGAACGGCACATTCCTCAACGGCATCACCCGCCAGCGCGTGATTCAGCTCCTGCGGGACGACGGTGCGACGGTCGTCGAGGGCACGCTCCGTTACGAGGACTTCGCGACTGCCGACGAGATCTTCATCTCGGGCAACTACTCGAAGGTGATGCCGGTGCTGCGCATCGACAGCCGGGAGCTCCAGCCCGGCCCGTTCTACCGCCAAGCCCGCGAGCTCTACTGGGCCTACGCCCATTCCAAAGGCGTGAGCCAAGCGGCTTGATACCCGCCCTCCGCAGGCCATCCCGACGGGAAGGGCGCGGCGCTTGATCGAAGCGTCATCACCGGCACAAGGCCGGTGATGCCGAGGGAAGGTCTTTATAGGGGAGAGCCGTCCCGCCCATTCAAGGACTTGTGAACCGTGGTCGAGAGGCCCCGGTTTTCTGTTGCCCTAAATGGATCCGGCATCGTGACTTAGCTGGAGCTTTCGATGCGCCTCGTCCCGACCAGCCTTTTCGCCCTTGGCCTGCTGACCGCACCGGCCTTCGCGGAGTCTGTCGATCTCGAACTCGTCTTCGCCGCCGACGGCTCGGGCTCCATCGACAATGAGGAGCTGCGCCTCCAGCGGAAAGGCTGGGCCGATGCCCTCATGAGCCCGGACGTGCTGGCGGGCATCAAGGACGGCCCCGCGGGCGCGATCGCGGTGGCCTTCATGGAATGGGGCGGGCCGAGTTCCCAGGTGCTGATCGTGGACTGGCACGTGATCCGCGACGAGGCGGGCGCCAGGGTCTTTGCCGACAAGCTCATGAGCGCGCCGCGCGGAGCCACCGGCTACAATTCCATCTCCAACGCCATCGACTTCTCCGTGCGCCTCGTGGAGGAAAACGCTCACGAGGGCACGCGGAAGGTGATCGACGTTTCGGGCGACGGGCCGAACATGAACGGCAGGCCGCTGGATCAGGCCCGCGCCGATGCGCTCGCCAGGGGGTTCACCATCAACGCCCTCGCTATCCGCCGCCCGGGCAGCGGACGCCCCGGCGGGCCCGGCGGCATGCCGCTGGAGGATTACTATGCCCAGAACGTCATTGGCGGGCCGGGGGCCTTCGTGGAGATCGCGGACGAGACGCGGCCCTTCGCCGTGGCGGCGAGGCGCAAGCTGCTGACGGAGATCGCAGGGAGCGGCGGCGTGACACGCCACGCGAGCCGCTGAAACCCACGCAACGGCAGGAGAGGCATCTCGTCAGAGATGCTAGGCTGCGTTCATGGCGAATCTCGAAAGCTGGATCATCGAACAGGGCTTCAAAGGCTCCACCGTCGGCGCACTCCTGTCGGGTTGCGCCGAAAGACTGCACGGAGAGGGTATTCCCCTGCTCCGGGCCTATATCGCCCTGCCGACGGTCAATCCGGCCTTTCGCGTCTACAATCATGTCTGGACCCGCAGGGATGGCATCCTCGTCCAAGGCGTGGCGCATGAGCGCAACGACGGTGCTTTCGAGGCGAGTCCTTTCGGGGCCATGCTGCGGTCCGGGCTGACCGAAGCGCATTGGCGCCTCGACGACGCCGATCCGCAGCCCTTCGAGGCCTTCGGCGATGTGAGGCGCGAGGGCGGTACGGATTACCTAGCGCGCCTGATCAGTTTCGAGAATGAGACGGCACCCGATCTTCGAGGCATTGCCGTCTCATTCTCCAGTGACCGCGCGGGCGGTTTCCTGCCGGCTGACGTTGCCCGCATCGATGCCGTTCTGCCGCTGTTGGGATTGGCTGCTTATCGCATCACTCTGCTCAACCTGGCCGTCGACATGCTCGATACATATGTCGGCCTCTCAGCCGGGCGCCGGGTGCTCAGCGGCGAAATCAGGCGCGGTTCCGGAACGACCCTCACGGCAGCCTTGTTCTTCGCCGACCTGAGGGGCTTCACGGCCCTGGCCGATACAGCGGGCATGGATCTGATCGCCCGGCTCGACCGGCATCTGGAAGCGATGGTGGAACCTGTCGCGGAGCAGGGTGGCGAGGTCCTCAAGTTCATGGGCGACGGCATTCTCGCCGCTTTTCCCATCACGGCAGAGCGCACCCGTCAGGAGGCCTGCGCAGCCGCCATCCGCGCGACACAATCGGCCCTTCAGCGGAATGCTGCCGTCAACCGTCTTCGTGACGGTGAGACATCGCTCGATCTCGACATCGCCCTTCATTGCGGGGACGTCTTCTACGGCAATATCGGCGCTGCGGGCCGGCTCGACTTCACCGTGATCGGCCCCGCCGTGAACGAGACGAGCCGCATGGAGGCCCTGTGCCAGCCGCTGGGCTGCTCCATCGTCATGTCGGAGAGCGTGGCGTCGGTCAGCCCGGTTCCCGTTCGGTCCCTGGGCCGTCACCGGCTGCGGGGCCTTGCGGCGGAGCGTGAGCTGTTCACCCTGTCCTTCAGCGGCGCGCCAGCCTTATCCCCATGATCTTCATCCCGGCAAGCAGCACGCCCCCGTAGATCAGCGCGCCGGCGATCCCGAGCATCCCCAGCAGGGCCTCGCTTCGCCAGACGGGCAAGAGGGCGGTCCAACGCTCGAGAGAGGCCGGAGCGAACCACGCGAAGACGGCTAGGAATGCGCCCGCGGCCGCAACGGCGAGGCTCGTCTTGCCGAGGGAGCGGTTCGGGGCCGTCCATCCGCGCCGGTAGGCGAGGATGAAAAGCAGGATGAGGTTGACCCACACGCCGATGGCCGTGCCCAGGGCGAGGCCCACCACGCCGTAAGCTTCCGTCAGCAGGATCTTCACGAGAACGTTGACGCCCACCGCCGTGAGCGATGCGATGAGCGGCGTCGCGGTGTCGGAGCGGGCATAGAAGCTCGACACGGCGGAGCGGATGAGCACGGCGGCCGGAAGGCCCAGGCCGTAAGCCGCCAGGACAGCTCCCGAGCGCCGGGCCGCCTCCGCATCGAAGGCGCCGCGCTGGAAAAGGGCCGACATGATGAGGTCGGGCATCACCAGGAACGCCACCAGGAAGGGCGCGGCCAGGGCGAGCGTCAGGCCGATCGTGCGGTTCTGCGCGGCATGGGCGCTGGCCTCGTCCCCGGCGGCGATGCGGCGGCTCATCTCGGGCAGCAGCACTGTTCCGGCCGCGATGCCGATCACGCCGAGGGGCAGCTGATAGAGCCGGTCCGCGTAATAGAGGGAGGATACGGCGCCCGTGGGCAGGAACGAGGCGATGATCGTGTCCGCGAAGATGGCGAGCTGCACACCTGCGGAACCGATCACGGCGGGGCCGAGCGTCTTGAAGAAGGTCTTCATCGGCAGGTCCATGCGCGGGCGCTCGATGCCGGGCGACGCCAGGGCGCGCTTCGTCTCCCACCACACCAGCAGGAGCTGCAGGATGCCGGAAACCGTCACGCCCCAGGCTGCGGCATAGCCCGCGTTCGGGAACAGGAACACGACTGCCAGCGCCACGACCATCGCCACGTTCAGGAGGACGGGCGCGGCCGCGGCGGCCCAGAAGCGGTCATGAGCGTTCAGGATCGCCGAATAGATGGTGACGATGGTGATCAGCAGGAGATACGGGAACGTGATCCGCGTCAGCGAGACGGCGAGGTCGAACTTGACCGGATCGTCCGAGAACCCCGGAGCCAGAGCCCGCACGACCCCCGGCATGGCAAGGAAGGCCGCCACCAGAAGCGCGATCTGCACGATCAGCATCAGCGTCACGATACGGCTGGCGAACGATCTTGCGGCCTTCTCGCCTCCGGTCTCCAGCACCTGCGCATAGGTGGGGAGAAAGGCGTTGTTGAAGGCGCCTTCACCGAAGATGGCGCGGAAGTGGTTGGGGATGCGGAAGGCCACGAAGAACGCGTCGGCCACCGGCCCCACACCCATGACGGCGGCAATCACCATGTCGCGGATGAACCCCGTGAGGCGCGAGACCAGAGTCCAGCCGCCGACGGAAAGGATCTTCTTGAACATCGGTCAGGCCCGGCGTTGCTGATAACTTTCGGGAACGAGGCTGTTCGAGACCTCGGCCGCGCCGCCGATCCGCTCGGCGACCACATAGAGTGGCCGACGTTTCACCTCCGCGAAGATACGGCCCACATATTCGCCGATGATCCCGAGGGACATCAACTGGATGCCGGAGAAAAACATGATCGATATGATCAGGCTGGGGAAGCCGGGGAGATCCGTTCCGAACAGAAGCGTCCTGATCAGGAAGTAGAGGGCGGTTGCAATCGAGAGGAACGAGATCAGGAAACCGAGATAGGTCCAGATCCGGAGGGGCACCGTGGAGAAGGCCGCGATCCCGTCGAATGCGAAACGGAAGAGCTTGCGGAAGCTCCATTTCGTCGTGCCGATGCGGCGCTCCTCCACCGCGAAGGGCACGCCGGTGCTCTTGAACCCGATCCAGGCATAGAGCCCCTTCGAGAAGCGGGCCTTCTCGCCCATCGTGCGCAGCACCTCGACTCCCTTGCGGTCGACGAGGCGGAAATCGCCAGCGCCCTCGGGAAGGCCGATCTCGCCGAAGCGGGCGAAGAGGCGGTAGAACAGATGCGCGAAGCCGCGCTTGACCCTCGTCTCGTCGGAGCGGTCGGTGCGCTGGCCATAGACCATGTCGTAGCCCTGCTGCCAGCGCTCCACGAAGGCTTCGATCATCTCCGGCGGGTGCTGCAGGTCAGCGTCCATGATCACCACCGCGCTGCCCCTGGCATGGTCGAGGCCGGCGGCGATGGCGATCTCCTTGCCGAAGTTGCGGCTGAAGGAGATGGCTCCGATTCGGGGCTCGGTCCGGCTCAGGGAGCGGATGACGTCCAGGGTGTCGTCCCGGCTGCCGTCGTCGATGAACACCACTTCCCAGGACGGGCCGATACGGTCGAGCACCGGGAACAGGCGCTTCCAGAGCGGCCCGATACAGGCGCTTTCGTTATGGACGGGAATGATGACGCTGAGCTTGGGCGAGGCCACGGCTTTGAACCCTTATGACCGCGCATCAAGAGCCGAGTTTGCAGCTTTGCTCAAGAGGGGTAGGGTGCGGCAAAGCCGATTTCAGGACCTGCATGTCTTCATTGCGCAACGTCATTCTCTGCGCCGACGATTATGGCCTCAGCGACGGCGTGAGCCGGGGGATCGCGGAACTGGCCGCGATGGGGCGGTTGTCGGCCACGGGGGCGATGACCAACATGCCCGGCTGGCGGCGCGCCTCGCCGGATCTGGAGCCGCTGAGAAGGCGGATCGGCATCGGCCTTCATCTCAACCTCACGACCGGGGCGCCCTTGGGGCCCATGGCGGGCCTTGCCCCCGCAGGGCGTTTCCCGTCGCTCCTGGAATTGCTGGCCAAAGCCTTCCGCGGCGGGCTTGACGGGGCAGAGATCATGGGCGAGATCGCCCGTCAGCTTGATGCCTTCGAGGAGGCTCAGGGCGCAGCGCCGTCCTTTGTCGACGGACACCAGCACGTGCATGTGCTGCCCGGGGTGAGGGAGGCTCTGCTCCGGGTTCTTCGGGGGAGGGGCTTGGCCGGGCGCGTGTGGCTGCGCGATCCTGCCGACAGAACGATCTCGATCGTGCGCCGTCCCGTCGGACGGGGGAAGGCGCTCGTTGTCAGGACCTTTGCGCGCGGCTTCGCCCGGGAGGCTCATGCGGCGGGCTTCGTCACGAACAGGGGCTTCTCCGGCTTTGCGCCGTTCGATCTCTCCGTGCCTGCCCATCGGATTTTCGAGGCCGCGCTTTCGAGGATGGACCGGGTCCCGCTCGTCATGTGCCACCCCGGCTATGGGGACGATGAACTGCGCGGGCTCGATCCGGCGGTGGAAAGCCGCGTCGCGGAGCTTGAATACCTGAAATCCGACGGCTTCGGCGCACTCCTGGAGGAACGGGGGATCAGGCTGGTTCCCGGGGTCGCCCTGCCCGGAGCAGCAAAGCCCGAATTTTCCTGAAATCCAACGAAAAACGGGTATAGTGGGAGGGCGTTGCAACGCAGGCTTATCCGAGGGACTGAGGGGGCCTAAGGAGCGGGACGATGCAAGAGGCATCCTCCGTCGACGAGACCGATCGGCTCGCGGCGCTTGCCTTTTATCAGGTGCTCGACACACCGCCCGAATTCGCCTTCGATGCCATCACCGAGCTCGCTGCCGAGATCTGCGGCTGTCCGGTCGCCATCATCAGCCTCATGGATGAGCGGCGGCAATGGTTCAAATCCAAGTACGGCCTGCCCACCGATTTCACCGAGTGTCCGCGTGAAATCACGGTCTGCAATTCGACGATCTGCTCGAACGACATGATCTATGTGCCGGATCTGACAGCTCACGAGCGGTTCAGGAATCTGGGCGTCGTCACCGATGAGCCGCGTCTGCGTTTCTACTGTGGAATGCCGCTGATTTCCCGCGAAGGCTATGCGCTCGGCACCCTCTGCGTCGTAGCCTTCGAGCCGCTGGAGCTGCGCCCGTCCCAGCGCGAAGCGGTGCGCCGTCTGGCGCAGCAGGCCATGGCTCTCCTGGAACTGCGGCGTCAGCTTCTGGAGCGCGATGCCCTGTTGAACGAACTCGCCCGAGCCAAGGCTTCGGCGGAGGAGGCGCGGGACCAATCCGAACGCCTCCTGCGCAACATCCTGCCGGAACCTGTGGCCGAGGAATTGCAGCGATTCGGAAGGGTCGAGCCTCGATTTCATGAGGCGACCACAATCCTCTTTGCGGATTTCAGGAAGTTCACTCTCCTCACCGAAACCCTGGACCCTGCCCGTCTTCTCGACCAGCTCGACCAGAATTTCGGTCGTTTCGACGAGATCGCGGCGGAGAACCGGCTGGAGACGATCAAGACCATCGGCGATGCCTATCTCTGCGTCGGGGGATTGCCGGCGCCCAATCGCACGCATCCCATCGATGCCTGCTTGGCCGGCCTGCAGATGCAGGCCTATATCCGGAGTGCGAACCGGCAGCGCGAGAAGCTGCGCCTGACGCCCTGGGAGCTGCGGATCGGGATCAACACGGGCCCCGCCATTGCAGGCATCGTCGGTCACCGGCGCTTCACCTACGACATCTGGGGCAATGCGGTGAATGTCGCGCAGCGACTCGAGGAGGCTTGCGAGCCGGGGCGCATCAACATCGCGGCCAGCACGCTTCATCATGTGTCGCGCATGTTCGAGGCCCAGGCGCGGGGCTCCGTGGGCGTCAAGCATATCGGCGCCATCGATATGTATTTCGTCAACCGCATCCGGCCGGAATTCAGCGCCGATGCGGAAGGCTGCGTGCCGAATGCGGAATTCTGGCGCGCCAGCGGCACCGGGTAGGGCCAAAATGAAACGGGCCTCCGAGGAGGCCCGTCTGACGCAGCGTAGGATGTCGGCTTACTTGGTCGCCGTTTCGAACATTTCCTCGACGTGCTCCCAGTTCACAAGGTTGTCGAGGAAGGCCTTGATGTAATCGGGACGGCGGTTGCGATAATCGATGTAGTAGGAATGCTCCCACACGTCGCAGCCCAGGATCGGCTGAGCGCCGTGCACCAGCGGGTTCTCGCCGTTGGGAGTCTTCATGACCGTGATCTTGCCGTCCTTGACGGCGAGCCAGGCCCAGCCGGAGCCGAACTGGCTGACGCCCGCCTGGATGAAGTCTTCCTTCATCTTGTCGACGGAGCCGAGATCCTCGACGATCTTCTTCTCGAGCTTGCCGGGCAGAGCGCCGCCGCCATTGGGCTTCATCCACATCCAGAAGTGAATGTGGTTGTAGTGCTGGCCCGCATTGTTGAAGAGAGCCTGGTTCTTGCCGTAGGAGCCCTTCACGACCTCCTCGACGCTCTTGCCTTCGAATTCCGTGCCTTTCAGCAGGTTGTTGCCGGTGTTGACGTAAGCCGCATGGTGTTTGTCGTGGTGAAACTCGAGGGTTTCGCGCGACATGTAGGGCTGCAGTGCATCGTAAGCATAGGGCAGTTCGGGCAGAGTGAACGACATCGGCGTCTCCTTTGGATTGAGCGACCTGTGATGGGTTAGTTAAAGCTCCCAGGGCGCAAGAGCAACGGTCGGGAAGCGGACTTTTTTCTGGCCAATCTTTTCATGAGGTTGCCTTTCGCCTATAGAGGCATAGCTTTGCCTCTGAAAACCTTGTTTGCGTATATATGGAGACGGCATGATCATCGCTCTTCTAGCCCTCGCTTCTGCGATGATCGTCGGCGGGTTGCTGGCTGCCTTCTTCGGATGGGACATCGTTCTGATAGAACGTGGCTGGACGATGGTGATCGCCGGCAGTTTCAGCGCCGGCTGCGGCGCGCTCCTGCTGGGAATCACGGCGGTCGTATCCAAGCTCGCCAGGATCCAGTCCGAGCTTGTGCGCCTGCAGATCGGTTTCGATGAAGCGGCTCGGGACGAGGCTTCCTCATCGTCGACCGGCCTTTCGACCGCGGCTCTCGCGGGAGGGTTGCTCGGCGGCGGCATGTTGGATCGCGGCGAGGCCAAGGATCAGGACGTGGCGCAGCCCGACCTGCCGCTTTTCCCACAGGAAGACAGGTTCAAATCGGCAGTCGAGAGCCGCGAGAGCGGCAGGGAAGAGGCCGAAAAGCTTGGCGAGCGCCTGCTGCCGTTCCCGCCGAAGACGTCCTCCGACGAGACCGGACGCCGTGACGAGGACGGGGAGGGCGAGGTCAAGGTTCCGGACTTCCTTTTGGCCGAGCGGGGCGGCGAGACCTATGTGGAAACCCGCCGGACGCCTGCCGAAGCGGCGCTTTTCGGGGACGAGCCCAGGCTGGACGAGCCTGAGGAGGAAAGCCGGGACGAACCGGTCGGGGACGATCTCCGCGAGGCGTCGCCCGAGCCCGCGACGGATCATGCGCCGGAGCCCGGCTCGGAGCCTGCCGCAGCCCGAGAGGAAACCGCCGCTTCCGACGAGGAGAGCCGGGGAGAGGCGGCGGAGGAGGCGCCGCGCAGCGCCGCAACGATCATCGGCACCTACAATTCCGGCGACAACACCTATGTGATGTTCTCCGACGGCTCCATCGAGGCGCAGACCCCCACGGGCGTTTTCCGGTTCCAGTCCCTCGACGAGCTGAAAGCCTTCATCGCCTCCGGCGGCGAGGGTGGCGGAAGCCCTGCTACTTGAACAGCGGGGAGAGGGCCCGGAAATCCTCCGTCGCAGCTCTCTCCATCCATTCGAATGCCACCATCTCCGTCGTCACCCAATGACAGCCCGCATGGAGCAGGCGGGCGCAGGCGGCGCTGACGCTGTGCGGCGAGCGGCTCGAAACCGCATCGGCGACCACGAAGGTCTCGAGCCCGGTCGCCTTGAACCCGAGCGCGCTCTGCAGCACGCAGATATGTGCCTCCGCTCCGCAGATCACGAGCTGATCGCGACCTTCACCGCGGAGCCGGACCATGTGTTCGGCCGTTGCCGGATCGGCCGCCGCGGAGAAGCTCGTCTTCACGAACACGGGCGTGGCGGCCGGAAGAGCCTCGGCGACGGATGCGACCGTGGGGCCAAGCCCCTTCGGGTATTGCTCCGAAACCGTCACGGGAACGCCGAGCCGGAGGGCCGCCCGCAGCAGCGTGTTGATGTTCTTGAGCGTGGAATCGCTCTCGTGAATGGCCGGCATGAGTCTGGCTTGCACGTCCACCACAAGAAGATGCGACCGGTTTGCGTTCAACAGCATGACGTCTCCCTGGGCTCCATCGATCGATACGGAGAACTGGTCCTTCCAATCTGCCGCGGCAGCGCTCGCCGACCATGGCGGAATCATGGGCACTACCTGTCGGGGTTGAAGAGGGGCGCCCCACGCGGCATGGGCATGGTCATCGAGAAATGAAGACCCTTCTCCCGGAAGTCCCAGTTCACTTGAGCCTGCAACTGGGCGGAAAGAACCCGTTGCAGCAGGCGTGAGCCGAAGCCCTGGCGAGCTGGGGCAGTGACGCGTGGGCCGCCATGCTCCGTCCACGTGAAGTGCAAAATCGCGTTCTCTCCATCCGGCTCGACATGCCAACGAACCTCCACCTGCCCGCCGAAGGTGGACAGGGCGCCGTGCTTGGCGGCGTTGGTGGTGAGCTCGTGAATGGCCATGCCGACAGGAACGGCGGCCTCTGAGGGCAGCTCCACATCCGGGCCTTCGATGAGGATGCGATTGCGGGCCTCGTCCTCGTAGGGGCCGAGTTCCGTCGCTACGAGTTCCTGAAGATCCGCCTTCTGCCAAAGGTCTTCCGTGAGAAGGTTGTGGGTGCGGGCGAGCGAGACGATGCGCCCGACGAAACCCTGATAGAACTCGTCGATGCTGGAGGAAGTCCGCGCGGTCGAGCCGACAATGGCCTGAACCGTCGCCAGGGTGTTCTTGACCCGGTGATGCAGCTCCCGGATCAGGAGCTGCTGACTCTGTTCCGCCTGCTTGTAGCGGGTGATGTCGATATTGACGCCGACCAGGCGCGTCGGCGTGCCCTTGTCGTCATAGAAGTACACGGATGTGGTGTCGATGAAGCGGATGCTCTTGTCCGGCCGAACGATCCGATAGGACAGGTTGAGCTCCGTTTCGCGGCGCCGCTCGGTGTCCTCCATGATCTTGAGGACGGGAGGCAGGTCCTCGGGATGAACCCTTTCTCTCCAACCGGAAATGTCGCCCTTGAACGTACCCGGCTCCAGGCCGAACAGGTGCTCCTGCTCGGCAGTCCAGACGATCTTGCCGGTGATCATGTCCCAGTCGTAGACGCCGATGCCGGCAGCCCGCTGCGCCAAGGACAGCCGTTCCTCGCTGAGCCGCAGGGCCGCTTCCGTTTCCTTGAGGTCCTGAATATCGACGCTTGTGCCGACCCAGCCGCAGAATGTTCCTTCCTTGTAGAACGGTTCCGCCTGGATGATATGCCAGCGGTAGACGCCGTTATGAGACCGATAGCGGGCCTCGGTCGTATAGGGAGTGTGATCCCGCATGACGCTCTTCAGCTCTTCGTGCATGCGCGCCATGTCGTCGGGATGGATTGCCTGCATCCAGCTATGGCCGAGCGCCTCTTCCGGAGAGAGGCCTGAAAACTTGACCCAGCGCTCGTTGGCATAGGTGAGCCTGACTTCCGGATCGACGATCCAGACCAGGGCAGGCAGCGATTCCGCAATGAGCTTGAACCGCGCCTCGATCTCGCGCAGGTTCGTCTCGGCCCTGACTTTCTCGATCGCCAGCCAGGTGCGCTCCGCCACATCCTCGACGAGTGCCACCTCGTCGCTCGTCCAGTCGCGCGGCACTGACGAATAGACATAGAATTCGGCGGTAAATCGTCCATTCTTGTGAATGGGAACGGCGCAGCAGGAACGCACGTTGATGGTGCTGTAGAACGCCTGCACGGCCGGATCGCCGAGGCGGGGATCCGTCCTCACATCATTGACGATGGCTGCTTGTCTGCGTTCCAGGATCTTGAGGATTCCGGAGCCGTTGTCGAGCTTTTCGACCTTTCCCTCATTGCTGATGAGCCCCCTGGACCATTCACGCTCGACAATGACGACGCCGCGGTCCTCGTAGACTTCGCCATAGCCTGCAGTGTCGGCCTTCAGAAGCTCGCAAAGATCGCGTGCGGCAACCTCCATGATCTTATATTGATCATCGATGTTGCTGAGCTGATCGTTGAGCCTGAGCAGGAACTCCTGGCGGCGCTGAGCCTGATCCATCTCCTCCCGGATTCTCTGCCGTTCCTTGATGTCCTGAAGCACGCCGACGAAGCATGTGGGCCTGTCGCCTTCGTAGATCGCTCCGCCGCGCACGTGAACATGGCCGACGCTCCCGTCGGCCTTCAGGATGCGGTGTTCGATGTTGAAGTCGGTCCTGGTGCGGATCGCATAGGCCACCGCCTGGTTGATGCGCTCGACATCGGCCGGGTGGAACATGGCCTCCAGCTCCGCATAGGTCAGCCGTGCGTCGGGTTTGAGCCCCAGATAGGCCTTGAACTCTGCCGAGCCTGTGATCTCGCCCGTCTCGAGATCGCGTTCCCATGAGCCGAGCTTTCCAATGTCGAGAGCCATTCGCAGCTTGCCGTTGCTCACGCGCAGCTGGCGTTCGAGCTCCGCAATCCGCTGCTTGTCAGTCTCCCGGGAGCCGGCGCTCCTCCTGAGAGGAGCGCTCTTGTCGAGGGCTGGCAAATTCTCGCTGTTGCTCATACACGCTCACTCTCAAGAGATCCTGCGCCGCCGCGGGGGCGTGCGGCCTCAGACCTTTCTCCCCTCGATGCATTTGATCGCGAACGCATAGGCGAGGGCAACTTCCTCCAGCCGATCGAAACGCCCGGCCGCTCCTCCATGGCCCGCATCCATGTTGAGCTTGAGCAGGATCGGCCCGCCCCCTGTCATCGTGGCCCTGAGCTTGGCGACCCATTTTGCGGGTTCCCAGTAGGTTACGCGCGGGTCCGTGAGTCCGGCGAGCGCCAGGATCGCAGGATAGGCTTGCGGCTTTATGTTATCATAGGGCGAATAGGATAGAATGGTACGGAAGGCGCTCTCGTCGGCGGCGGGATTGCCCCATTCGGGCCATTCGGGCGGGGTGAGGGGAAGCTCGGCGTCCAGCATGGTGTTGAGAACATCCACGAAGGGAACCTCGGCGACGATGCCCGCGAAGAGATCCGGCGCCATATTGGCGACAGCCCCCATCAGCATGCCGCCCGCGCTGCCGCCATGGGCCACGATCCGTCCCCGCGACGTATAGCCGGCCTCGGCGAGAGCCTCGCCGCAGGCGATGAAGTCCTTGAAGGTATTCGTCTTCTTCTCTCGCTTCCCGTCGAGATACCAGCGCCATCCCTTTTCCGTCCCGCCGCGGATATGGGCGATGGCATAGACGAAGCCCCGATCCACGAGGGACAGGATCCCCGTGCGGAAGCTCGCGGGCATGGACATGCCATAGGAGCCGTACCCGTAGAGAAGGCATGGTGCCGAGCCGTCGAGCGGGATCTCCCGTCTATGCAGGATCGAGATGGGGACCTGCTCGCCGTCCGGCGCCGTGGCGAAGAGGCGGCGGGTCACGTACTCGGCGGGGTTGTGGCCGCTGGGAACCTCCTGCCTCTTGCGCAGGGTCCGCTCGCCCGTGCGCAGGTTGTAATCCGTCACCTCGCTGGGGGTGGTCAGTGACGAGTAATGGTAGCGGATCACGTCCGTGTCGAATTCGTAGCCGGGCGTGAAGCCGAGGGAATAGGCCTCCTCGTCGAAGGCAATGCTGTCTTCCCGGCCGGTCGCCATCTCGCGAAGCACGATCCGGGGATTGGCATTCTCCCGCTCCAGCCGCACGAGGTAGCGGGCAAGGGCCACGACGGAGAGGATCATCGTCCCGGGACGGTAGGGGATGAGATCCCTCCAGTGAGCACGCCCGGGGGCCGCGACCGGCGCGGTCACGATCTTGAAATCTTCCGCACCATCCGCGTTTGTGAGGATGATCAGGCTGTCCCCATGATGTTCCACATCATACTGCAACCGGGGCGTGCGTGCCTCGACGAGGCGGGGCGTGGCCGAGGCGTCGGACCGGTCGAGGAGCCAGACCTCGGAGGTTTCATGGTCGCTGGCCTCGATCAGAACGAAGGCATTCGACTGGGTGACGCCGAGCTTGACGAAGAATCCGGGGTCCTTCTCCTCGTAGACCGTCTGGTCCTGGGCCGGGTTTGTACCGATCAGGTGACGCCGGGCTCTGACCGGACGATGATTCTCGTCGAGTTCCACGTAATAGAAGCCGGAGCTGTCATTGAGCCACACCACCCCGCCCGAGGTCTGGGGCACTTCGTCGGGGAGGTCCATGCCCGTGCGAATGTCGCGAACGCGGATCGTGAAGTATTCGGAGCCCTTCACGTCCGAGCCCCAGGCAAGAAGGCGGTGATCCGGGGAATGATCCGCCCCACCAAGATCGAAGAAGGCGTGCCCTTCTGCCTCCTTGTCTCCATCGAGCATGATCGTCTCGCCGCCGCCGTCCCGCGGTTGCCGGCAGACGAGGGGGTGCTGCCCGCCCTCCCGGTAGCGGGTGAAATACGCGAAGGGACCGTCCGGCTGCGGAACGGTCGAGTCGTCCTCCTTGATGCGCCCGCGCATCTCGGCCACGAGCCGCGCCTGGAAATCCTCCGTTCCGGCAAAGGCGGCCGACGCGTAGGCGTTCTCCTGCTCCAGGCATTCTCGAATGGCCGGATCGAGGGCAGCCGGGTTCTTGAGAACTTCCTTCCAGTTCTCGGCCTTGAGCCAGGCATAGTCGTCCTGGATTCCCACCCCGTGGACTTCGAAGCTGTGCGGCCTTGCCGGCGTGACCGGCGCAGGTGGCAGGGCGTGGGACGGAAGACGCTCGAGTTTCATAAAACGATCCGGATCGGTCAGATTGGGGTGAAGGAAGGAGCGATTATGCACACATAACTCGGATTTCCCATGCGGGGTTCGAGCGATGCCGGCAGACACGCCGCTCCAGTTCCTGGGGCATTTGCTTTATAGCTACTTCTTCTGGTAGGGAGCGCCTGAATTCAGTATTGCGTAGTCTCGGCCGGTTTTCGCGATTCCCGATGGTTAAACCTATGTTTATTGCACACTGAAAGTTGACCCCCAAGTTTTCCAAAGTTTTCCCCTTATCGATCTTGTGTTTCGAGCGGATTTGACATACCTGAACGGGCAGGCACGATCTCTGTGCATGTACAGAGCGGCTCAATAATGAAGCAAGCATTGCTTGCGCAACGGCTGCTCAAAACAGCGGCCTGAAAGGCAATTGAGCTGTTCTTGTGGGCCGGAAAGGAAGAAAATCAAAATGAGCGACAATATCGCTGCATCGAACTACATTGAGCTGGCTGCGGATATCGTGTCGGCCTATGTGAGCAACAACTCTGTTCCATCAGGCGACCTGCCCGCGCTGATCAACGAGGTCCACTCTGCTCTCATGCGCGTTGGCGGCGGCACCGTGGAAGCTCCGGTCGAGGCTCCGAAGCCGGCCGTTCCCGTGAAGAAGTCCGTGACTCCCGACTACATCGTCTGCCTGGAGGACGGCAAGAAGTTTAAGTCGCTGAAGCGCCACCTGCGCACGCAGTACAACATGACCCCCGAGCAGTACCGCGAGAAGTGGGGCCTGCCGGTCGATTATCCGATGGTGGCTCCGAACTACGCCAAGGCCCGCTCCGAACTCGCCAAGGAAATGGGGCTCGGTCAGCAGCGCCGGAAGCGCCGGACCTCCCGCGGCTGAGCCGCCTGAGGCACACGCCTTTCCAAGCCGCCCTTCAAAGGCGGCTTTTTTGCTGTCCCGCTGGCTGTGAGATTGCTCCCATCGTGGCCATTGTGGGTCCGTGAGAGGTGCCTCTCGACTTATCCTCACTGTTATCAACAGTTTTGAATCTCGTTGACAACTAGGAATATGAGCCCACTATCAGTGGTGGAGGGGTGAGTCCTTTCTTTCTTTATTTATGGGAACAAAACATGAACAAAAATGAGAACGAACAGGTTCATCAATCAATTGCCCCCGCAGGTCTCCCGGCGCTCGGATCGCCGAAAAAAGCGAAGCGTGCCAAGCAAACGAGGAGGCGTAGCGCCGCCGCCGCAGGCACCGCAAGCTCAGACGCCCTTTCATGGGAAGCACGACGACTTCTGGCTGCAATGGACGCATCGGAAACCCGCGTCATGCTCGACCCGACGGACGAAGACGGTGTGATCGTCCACAGGAAGCGTGCGGGCATTTCCGTCGGGGCCGGACGCTTCAGTGCCGCTTCTGCTGAGCTGCTCGTCCGGCAGGATCTGGCTGTCTGGCAACACGGGGCAACGGGCTGCAAAACGCTCGTCTTGAGCGATGCAGGACGTTCCCATCTCCGGCGCTCCCGTGTGGACGAGCCCACAGCAGCCTTTCTGCACCAGCACCGGGAAACCGTCGAAGCGACGCTCCGGACCGAGGCGGGTCCCGTGCGCGTTCGGATGGATACGGAGGAGAGTCCGCTCGATTGGCTGCGCCGCCGCAAGGACCGCAACGGGGAACCGATGATCGACGAGGCAGCCTACCAGGCCGGGGAGCGGCTGCGTACCGACATCACGCTCGCGGGCCTGCTGCCGGGCGTGACGGCCCGCTGGGACATGATGCCGGCGGGCGGCGGCTCCATATCGCCCTCGGAAGCCACGGACCGCATGGTGGCCGCCCGTCAGCGCATCCGGTCCGCTTTCGCCGCCGTGGGATCTGATCTCAGCGACCTGCTGATGGATCTGTGCGGGTTCCTGAAGGGGCTGGAGCAGATCGAGCGGGAGCGCGGATGGCCGCAGCGCTCCGCCAAGATCGTCGTGCGTCTCGCGCTGGCACGGCTTGCCGAACATTACGGAATCGAGGCCTCCGCCCGCGGTCCGGCGGCCTCCCGCGGAATCAGGACCTGGCGGGCCGTGGTGATCGAGGGCGGGCGTGCCTGACGGTGGAGGTCAGAGGCTGGCCTGAGCCGCCTGCGCATCGCGGCGGATACGCTCGACCATGGATCTGACGCCGTTCGACCGTTGCGGCGTCAGATGCTCCGCCAGGCCGAGTTCCTGGAACAGGGCGAGGGCGTCGGTGGCAAGGGCCTCTTCCGGTGTCTTGCCGTCGTAGAGCGCGATCATCAAGGCCACCAGGCCGCGCACGATATGGGCGTCGCTGTCTCCGAGCAGGTGAAGCGCGTGCCTGCCGTCGGCGCGGTCGAGGCGCGTCTCGATCCAGACCTGGCTCGCGCAGCCCTTCACCTTGTTGGCGTCGGTATGGGCCTCCGCCGGAAGCGGCTCCATCATGCGGCCCAGCTCGATTACGTAGCGATAGCGCTCCTCCCAGTCGTCGAGGAGTTCGAAATTGGAGACGATCTCGTCAATGGTCGGCAGCATGGCATCCCTGCTTTGTCTGCCGGTCATATAATGGCTGTGGGAGAGTTTGGCGACCGGGCGGGCCGCATCAGCCGCGGGGTTCGTGCGGAGAGGGCGCGCGGTCTTCCGGCCTCAGGGTGTCCGACGGCTTCGGGGCGGCCGACGTGAGGCCGGAGGCGGCGAGGATTTTCTCGACCACTGCCTGTTTGGCGCTGTCCGGCAGGGCCTGCCATACCGCTTCGAGATGACCGGGCGCTCCGTCCGAAGGCAGGGGAGGCGCCACAGGCCCAGCATGCTCCGTGTGCCCGGGAGCGGCGCTATCCAGGGTTGGGTCCGGCGACTCGCCATGGTCGCGGACGGGCGAGTAATAGAAGATCACGCCGACGATGAGGATGAAACGCAGAATTGAAAACATGGGGAGGCTGCCGGCTGCCCGGAAATGGATCAAGAGTGATGCATCATAACGTGCCGCACCGGCTCCATGGAGACAATGCGGGGGAAAACCGCAAACAGGATGAATCAGGGGTTAATCCCCTGACGGTGTTAACCGAACCCGTTAAGGTCCTTGAATTGCAAGGGAAAGGAAACGTCGTCACGGCAATCCCCACGAAAGTTCCCGAGTGCGGGAACCGGCGGCGAAGGAGACGGGATCACAGGTTTAAGCGTTCGTTTAAGGGAGTTCTGCCACGCTTTCGCCAAGAAGAGGGAGGAGCGGCTTCAGGGGCTCTCGTTCATGATCTTCGGCATCGCCGCCCGGCCTGTCTCCGGGCGCTTTTGGCCGGTCGTCGTGCGCTCCTTCAACGATGGGATGATTGTTGTGCGTGATGCTTTCGCTGCCGAGAACGATGACGATTTCGACCTTCCTGCCGTCGTGCGGCGGAAGGCGTCCCCGCGTCCGCAGCAGAAGCGCACGGCCAGGAGGACGCCACGCAAGGCGGGGCTGGGCGAGCGGCTGATAGCCCAGATTCTGCGGCATCCAGGCCGTGTGACGGCGGCCGTGATCCTGGCCGGATGCGCAGGAGCAATCGCGTGGAACGCGCTGCTCCTGCAGAATGCCCGCCATCCCGCGCCGCTGTTCTCCCAACGCGACCCGGCCCTTGCCGCAACGCCTGCCCTGGAAACGGATCCGACGCAGCCCTTGCCTCCAGTCCGGCCCGGGGCCGACACGCACGAGGCCCAGGCTATGCCTGCGCCGCCAGACGAGCCGGCGCCTCCGGTCGAGGCCGCGCCCGCTGCGCCCGCGGCACGCAATGCGATCTCGGACCTGATCCGCAGCAATGGCGTGCCTGCTCCGGCGCCACAGCGCCCACAGCGGATGGCCGTCCAGGCGCCGGCGTCAGCACCCGCCTCTGCACCGGCGCCCGCCCTGCCTCCGAGCCGCGTGCAGACCGTGCGTGATCCTATCGCGGAAATGATCCGCCTCGGCGGGCCGATCCCGACGCCGCCTGCCAATGTGGGGCGGCCCGAAGGGGCAGACATCGTGCTGTCCGGCCAGCGCGCCCTGGCCCGTCTGGGCTACGGTGTGAAGGTCGATGGCCTGATGGGCCCCGGAACCCGCCAGGCGATCGAGCGCTTCGAGCAGGACAGGCACTTGCCCGTGACCGGCACGTTCAATTCGCGCACGGCGCGTGAACTCTCCTCCCAGTCTGGCATTGCCGTCCAGTAATGGCCCGTCTCCGCTCCGATTTCTGGGTGTCCGCATATTTGCGCCGCTGCGGCGTCGAAGGAGTCGACGCCGCCCTGCGCAAGCGCGGCTCCGCCGAGGCCGGAGCGATCTTCGTGAAGGTCGATCACCTCGACGGTACAGCAAGCCTTTACGGGCCCGCGCCGCAGCTCTTCGTGGAGGACAGCGGCGAGCGTCTCTTCTCGCCGATCCTGCAAGGCGTGACGCCTCTCGATGTCGAGGAGAGGATGGTGCGGGAAATGCGGTTCGATTCCGATCTCTGGCTGGTGGAGGTGGACGACCGCCAGGGCCGTCACTTTCTCGATCTCGCTCCCGAAACGTGAAGCGCGCGGCCATCTCCGCCAAGCGCCTTCAAGCCGAGGATCGCCTCGACGATGTTCAGGGCAATCGGGCCGGGAACGTCCCGCATCTCCCGGACCAGCTCGCGGATAGCGGAGAGGGGATAGGAGAGGGCGGGATGCAGGGTCAGGAGGATGCGGATCGCCTGCCTCTCCGGCACTCCCAGCGCCTTCAGCGCAAGAGCGACAAGCAGATGACGCCCGATCTGCAGAATGCGCCATTCCGCCGAGCCGGGAAAGCCGAAGGCGACCGTCAGCAGACGTTCGAAGCGTACGATATCCCCGTCGCCCGCGGCCTCCACGAGCGCGGCTGCATCATGCCCGCTCAGGCCGAAGGGTGATGCGGCCGCCAGCGCAGATTCATCCGCGACGCGCTTTCGGATGAGGCTGCGCCGTTCACGGTCGGCCGCCAAATACAGGCTGGTTGCGTGCATGATCGAGAGATCGGCACGCTGGAGGAGGATTCGTGCGAGGGCAGGGCGCTCGACGGCGCGCCTGACCAACTGATGAAAGGCCGGCGTCGACGCACGGAGTGCCGGATTGGCCGCGAGGAGATCTTCGCTCACCTCCTCCCGCAGTGCCAGGATGCGCTCGACGGTGGCAGGCGCGAGTTGCGGGCGCGAGGCGAGATGCACGCGTCCCGCGGGTGTCGCGAGATAGCGCGCATCGGGGACGGAGGCGGAGCGGGTTCGATGTGCCGGTATGATGCCGCAGGCTTCCGGCGCATGCCGCTGCAGGTACTCGAGAACGGAGGGGGGCGTATCCCGGCACTGCGCGAGGAGCTGCGCGATATCGTTCAGGGTGGCGCGGTCGGCTTTCGGCAGAAACCCGAGGGCGAGGGCCTCGAAGGTTCCGATGGTCTCGCGGTCGCGGGCGGGAGCGGCGGCGAACATTTCGGCATTGACCTTGAGGAGAGCGGCGCAGGCATCCGTGCCGCTCAAATCGGACAGGTCGGACCAGAGACCGGGATTGGCGGAGGACGCCATATTCAATTCTTTCTTCAGCGTAGCCCGGTCCTCACCTTAGAGGCATTCCGTTAAGCGCATCTTTAAATCCTCCCAACAGGCGGCCGCCTCTCGTTGTGCGCCATGACACACATGATCGTGAAGATCGGAACAGAAGCGCGGCCGCTCCTGTTGTTTTCTTGTCAGGTCAGGGGTTTTTCCAGCGCTAGCCCGCTGTTGGAAAGGTTCTGTTAACCATGAGGCACTTTTTGTGAGCGAGTAGCAGAGGCGGATTTTGAGACGGTAGAGGAGAGCATGATGAAGGACGCGTGGATAAGATCGCCAGGAGTGGTGATCGCTTTTCCCGAGGCTGCGGACAGGCCGCAACGTCCCCGACTGACGGCAGGCGAGCCACGAGGTGAAATCCTGCTCTTCACGGGCGTACGCTATGAGCGGCCAGAGCCGAGCCCAAGTCCCTCCCGTCCGTACGCCAGCACTCGTCCCGGCCGTCGCCGCTCCTGATTTCCTTTTGAGTATGCTTCTCGCGACGCCTTTTTGCGTCAGCTGACATCCTGCGCCAGTTCGCGCACCATCAGCACTGCACCGGGTCCGTATGTGAGGAGTTTCGCCTCCAGGCCGGGCACGCTCGTCACGTGAAAACCCAGCCGCTCCCAGATGGCTTGGGAGTTGTTGACGGCGACTAATGAAAGATTGCCGAAGCCGGCGTCCCGCGCGTGGCGCACGAGTCGCTCGCCGGCCTGCACGGCATGGCCTTTGCCCCGTGCCTCGGGCAGCAGCGCCACGTCGTGCACGTAGTAGGTCGTGGCCCCGGCAGGGATGCCCCCCAACAGGGAGTTGAGCTTGGGTGGGGTGCCGAAATGCCAGGGGTGCGTGAGGGCGTAGCCGATGAGACGGCCGTCTTCCTCCAGCGCAAGGCAACCCTCGGGATAAAGCCGCAGACGCTCGGCGAAGACCTGCGGCTCTTCCGGGTGATCGAGGTGGATCGTGTCGGCCAGGATCTGCACCTTCGCGAGATCCTGGGCAACCATCGCGCGCCAGGGCATGTTCTTCGTAGCCTTATTCCGCCTGCTCTGTGATGCAGGAAACGGCCTTCACGGCCTCTTCCGCCTGCGGCCGCTGGCTAGGGGTGGGCGCGGCGACGCGGACGATCAGGAAGCCCTGCTGCTCCGGTGCGACGATGCGCACATCCCGCGAGGGCTCGTTCTCGTCCTCCGCCGCGCGCGCCTCGTCGAGCTGGCGCGCTGTCATGGCCACGATCTCAAGTTCTCCTCGCACGGCCGCGCGGTCCGTCACGGCGAAGAACACGCCGCCTGACTCCCTATGGAAGGAGAGGGACAGCAGGTTCGGTCCGGTCTGGGCTGAAATCCGCATCGGTCCGTTGCGGAGATCGAAGGCGCAGGCTGCGACCGCAACCGCCGGATCGGGCCGGGGCATCCAGGTGTTCGCGCCTCCAGGGGCGCTGATGATCTGTGCCTTTTCGGCGGTGAGGGTCGGCTGAACCTTCGCGAAGGCGTCATCCTCGGCGAGGTAGGGCATCGCAAGAATGGAGATGATATGCACGCCTGCGGCCAGCACGAGGCCGCAAAGGGTGGCGATCATGAAGCGGCCAAAACCTCTCATGAGCCGCACTCCACCCGTTCGATGACCGGGAAGCTGCTCTCGGTCAGGCCCGTGCCGGCCGCGCCCGGCGTGTCGTAGAGCCTGAGCGCCATGCTGAATCCGCCCGAGGGGGGAAGCTGCAGCCAATTGCCGTCCTGGAGACTGCGCGAAAGCGTAATCGTAAACCGACCCTGCCCATCCCGCAGAACCTCCGCGGAGGTGAAGCTGTTCCGCCCCAGTTCCGTTTGAAGGAGGCGCCCGTTCTGGTCATAGACGGAGAAGGTCCAGAGGCGCGCCGCCGGGGTGTCGGCGCCCACGCGATAGGTGCAGGCGGAGTCGAGAGCCCTGCCGTCGCTGTCTGTCGTCGCGGTGAAGCCGAGGCCTTCGCCGATCGCCAGGGGAACGTCGCCGCGCCGGGCGAGAATGGCGCGCATGTAAGGGTCCGCCGAGGTCGAGCCGAGGGCGGGCCAAGCCTTCCAGGGTCCGAGGGTGAGGCTGCCGAACGGCGGATCGCCCTTGAGGATGAAGTAGGTCGAACCTAGTCCCACCGCCAACGCGAGAAGGAGAGAATAGACGATCAGGAAAGCGGTCGGGACGGTTCGAAAGGAAATAGGCCTCGACGCAGGCGCACGCGCCGCACCCGCCCTTGGAGCGTTCGTCAGGATTGCATCGGTGCTCATCGTTACGGCATCGCCACCTGGCGGGGAGTTTCCACGGAACCCGTCACGCGGGGGATGTTGCTCTCTTTCGCGGTAGATATGGAGCGTTCTGCGGATTGGAACAGGTTGCCGATGGTCTCCAGAACTTCATAGGATTTCCGGGACAGCGTGCCTGCGAGGAATGCCTGCGAGGGTCCTTGCGCCTGATCCGCCGCCGGACGGCCTGATGTCGCCACCCGGGCGAAGGGGGCGGGATCGACGCCGGGGATCGGCCGGATTTCCAGGTTCTGGTGCGCGAAGTCCATGACCTCGTGCCAGGTCTGGGCGGGAAGGGTGCCGCCGGTCATGTCGTTCATGGGCTTGGAATCGTCGTTGCCGTACCAGATGGAGGCGACCAGATTGCCGGTGTAGCCCACGAACCACGCGTCCTTGTAGCCGTTCGTGGTGCCGGTCTTCCCTGCGGCTGGGATTCCGTCGAGCGCGGCCCGCCTGCCGGTGCCCTCGGTCACCACCTTGTTCAGCATGAAGTTCATGTCCTCGACGACGCGGGATTCCAAGACCTGCTTGGGCGGGGTATCCCGGTCTCGGCGATAGATCACCTCGCCGGACGAGTTGCGCACTTCCCAGGTCGCGTACGGATCGGCCCGGTAGCCGCCATTGGCGAACACCGCATAGGCGGCGGCCATGTCGAGGACCGTCACCTCCGCGGCGCCGATGGGCAGGGGCGCCTCGTTGGCCAGGGGATGGGTGAGGCCCATGCGCTTGGCGGTGTCGATGATGATGGTGCGGCCGGCCTTGGCGTTGCCCTTGCCGATCTCGAGCGACATCCGGACCGGGATGGAGTTGATCGAGCGGGCCAGAGCCGAGACCAGGGGCATGGCTCCCGAGAACTTGCGGCCATAATTCTGCGGGCACCAGTTGCCGAGGCAGATCGGCGTATCGACCACCCTGGATGTGGGGCGCAGCTTGGGATTGGTCGTCAGGGCGGCAGCATAGACGAAGGGCTTGAAGGAGGAACCCGGCTGCCGAAGTCCGTTCGTCGCGCGGTTGAACTGGCTCTGGCCGTAATCGCGCCCGCCGACGATGGCGCGGACGGCGCCGTCCACGTCCATCACGACGATGGCGCCCTGGCCCGCACGGTACTGGCGCCCGTGCTGGCGCAGCTGGTTCTCGAGCACCTCCTCCGCGTGGCGCTGCAGAGCCGTGTCGAGAGGCGTCTTGACGATGAGCACGCGCTCGTTGCCGAATTTCTTCTGCGCGGCCAGGGCCTTCACCTGCTCATAGGCCCAGTCGAGGTAGAAGTCGGGGGTGGTCTCGCGCTCGCGGCTGACGGGTGTGGCCGGATTCCGGCGGGCCGTCTGGATCTGGCCCTCGGTCAGGAAACCGGCCTCCACCATGTTGCGCAGAACCTCGTTGGCGCGGGCGCGGGCCGCCGGCAGGTTCACGTGGGGCGCATATTTCGTGGGGGCCTTGAACAGGCCCGCCAGCATGGCGGCCTCGGCCAGGGTCAGGTCCTTGGCCGGCTTGCCGAAATAGTAATCCGCCGCCGCCACGATGCCGTGTGCGCCGCCGCCCATATAGGCGCGGTCGAGATACAGCTTGAGGATCTCGTCCTTGGTCAGGTGGAATTCGAGCCAGACCGCGAGGAAGGCCTCCTTGATCTTGCGCTCGAGGGACCGCTCGTTCGTCAGGAACAGGTTCTTCGCCAATTGCTGTGTGATGGAGGAGCCGCCCTGGACTACTCCGCCGCCCTGGGCATTGACCATGAGGGCGCGGAAGGTGCCGATCGGATCGATGCCCCAATGGCTGTAGAACCGGCGATCTTCCGTCGCGAGCGCCGCCTTGATCATGTAGTCCGGAAAATCCTCGAGCTTGTAGGAATCGTCGAGGTGCAGACCGCGGCGGCCGACCTCCTGCCCGTACCGGTCGAGAAAGGTAATGGCGAGATCCTGGGTCTTGAGCCAGTCGTCCTCGGTTTCCCGGAATGCGGGAAGCGCAAGGGCCAGCATGACGATGCCGCCGACCGCGCCGAGCGTCGTCGCCTCGCTCGTCAGGTCGAGCAGCACGCGCAAGGGCCCGCGGAAACGCAGGCCCTTCATCCTTTCCGAATAGGACTCGTAGGCTGAAGCCAGCCCCCGCCCGCTCTGAAACAGAAACGAGTTCAGCCAGGCGTCCAGCCAGAGCGCGGCACGCTTGATCCGTGTCGAGAGGGGGATGGAGGAATTCGGGCGCACGGCGGTCCTTCGGGCGGGTCAGGAAACCTGAGACATTGCTTATGATCGTTTGGTTCCCTAACGGCAACGTTTGCACGTTACGGAATGCATTATCAACAACTCGCGAACAGCTTCTCCGGTTCAAAATAGATCTACCCCGTCCGGCAGAAAGGTATGTAGATGTGCGGTGTCGCACCCCTCCTTCAAACCGCCGCAAACAGAGCCCACAGACACCGCATGTCGAAAACCGTACCCCAACTTCGCTCCCGGCCGGAGAGGGAGCCCTTCTGGCGCGTGAAGACGCTCGAATCGCTGAGCCTCGACGAGTGGGAGAGCCTGTGCGACGGCTGCGGGCGCTGCTGCCTGGTCAAGCTCGAGGACGAGGACACGGGCGAGGTTCTCTATACGGATGTGGCCTGTACGCTTCTCGACGACGGGAGCTGCCGCTGCCGCGACTACGAGAATCGCCAGGCCAAGGTATCCGACTGCGTGCGGCTGACGCCGGAGACCGTACGGGGCCTGTCCTGGCTGCCGAACACCTGCGCCTATCGTCTCGTGGCCGAGGGGCGGGATCTGCCCTGGTGGCACCCTCTCGTCTCGGGAGATCCCGAAACGGTCCATGTGGCGGGCGTGTCCGTGCGGGACCGGGTCGCGGGGCCCGAGGAGGAGTTCAGCCTCGCCGAACTGCTCGAGCGTCTCACCGACTGGCCGATGGAGGATGTCGGCCGCTAGCGGAGATTCCGGCGGCAAAGACCGCTGGACCGGAGCTGCCTCGCGCTCCGATCAGGGAACTCGCGGCCAACACGCGGCCACGGTATATCGCGCACGCGACGCCCGCCCCCTGGATGCGCCATGTAGAACAGGATGTGAGCACCGATGGATCTCGACCCGACAGCACTGCCGCTCTGCTTTGCCCTCGGGACGATCCGTTTCCATGCCCGCCTCCATCATCCTCTCCAAACTTTCATGGTCC
>NZ_WURB01000035.1 GCF_009830105.1 Microvirga makkahensis | reverse complement strand
CGCTTGGCAGACCTTGGAGCGGCGGTTTGCTACGCAGCTATCGAGCGCTGAAATAGACCACATGTTCGCCCGGTTCGTTTTCGGACTCACCTCGCCCATTCATGGCGAGGACGAACCGCTGATCCACCTCGATATCTGCCGCAAAGTGCTGGCGCTCAAACTGACGCCGGAGCGGGCCGATCGCGCATTGCGCACCATTCCGACGGCCTCTGCATCCTGGGTCGACTCTGCCTACGAAGTCATTGAAGCGCTCGGCACCAAAGAAGGTCGCGAGCTGCTGGAACAGCAACATAGCCAACGCACACGTGCGGCAACCGGACGCGAGACGCCGTCTTTGCGGCCAGCTCGCGCGAAAGCCGGGAGAATATCGTGATGAGAGAAGTGAGCATCAACACAAGCAACCGGCCGGGAGTCAGAGGCAAATTTGTGCGTAGCTGGATTGGTGATCTACCCGATGGACGCCCGCTGCGGCGCCGGCTGATGGCAGCCCTGCGCCGTGCACATCGGGTGCTCGGCTTTAATCGGGACGGATTAGGTCTGGGCAGCCTTGGTGGCGTGCACCGCAACGTCACCTGCCTTATCACCGGATCCGCGCTCGCGACGATTGGATCGATTCTCTTAGCCGGTCCGGTCTACGCTCAATATACTGCCGGTGGCGGAACAACGGCCAATCCCGGTGGGGGAGGGATTGCAATCAGCGGCTCTACAGGTTGCGCAACCCAAGCGGCAGTCGTCGGCGCTACCAACACTGGCGGCATGGCCGTTGGATGCGACTCCGTTTCTAACGGCACGAATTCGATTGCGATTGGTGTCAGCGCCGATGCTTTAGCTCAGGCCGCCACCGCCGTTGGCGTCTCTGCCCGGGCGACCGGGGTGAGTGCGGCCGCATTAGGTAATTCGGCGAACGCAAGCGGACTACGCACCGTCGCCATCGGGAGTCTAGCAACTGCGGCCGGGACGGACTCCGTTGCTCAAGGCACCAATGCTAATGCAAGCGCCCAGAACGCTGTCGCGATCGGCTTCGACGCGGAGGCAACGGCCGTGAATGCCATCAATGTCGGTGCGCGCACGCTCACCACAGCGGGCGCAACGAGTGAGAGCGCGATTGCCCTCGGCACCGATGTGACGGCATCAGCCGTCGACGCCATCGCGGTCGGACGCCAGAGCCATGCGTCGGGCCTGCGCTCCCTTGCAGTGGGCTCTTGGTCCATTGCGGGCCACACCCAGGCCTCTGCGTTCGGCTATATGTCCAACGCCAGTGGCCTGGAAAGCACGGCGATCGGCTACGACGCCGTGGCGACCGGCGTCAACGCCACCGCTCTAGGCAACCAGGTCCACGCCCTGGCGGACGGCAGCGTCGCCATCGGCACCAGCAATATCGGTGACATGGTCGATGCCACTTCGATCAACGGTATTTCGATCGGCTACTGGTCGCAGGTAACGAACGCTCCCTCGGGCATCGCCATGGGCGACAGGGCTCTCGTCTCCGCGGGCAGTGGCGTCGCAATAGGCACCTCTGCCGAAGCGACTGCGATCCGGGCCACCGCACTCGGCGTCGAATCCACGGCTTCCGGCCAGAACTCCACTGCACTCGGTGCGTTTGCGAATGCGGCCGGAGACGGCGCGGTTGCCCTCGGCAACGGTGCGGGAGCCGGTTCGACGGCAGCCAACGCCAACTCCGTTGCCATGGGCGTCGCCGCCGGCCAGTTCGTCGCCGGCGCACAGAACGTCGCCGTGGGCGGAGGTATCGGCAGCGGAGTCATGAAAGGCGCCGGCACCGGCGTTACCGGAACTCGGAACATTGCCATGGGCACTGGTGACGGCACTTTCCTCTATGACGCCACCCAGCAGGCCGCTACAGGAAACAACGTGAACGGCAACGACAACATCGCGGTCGGCACCAATGCAGGCATCGGCGTCGCCGCCAACGCGACGACCTCGATCGGCTACAATGCAAACGCAACCGCCAACAACGCGATTGCCATGGGCACCAATGCGACCGCCGACACCGCCGATGCCGTCGCGATCGGTAACAGTGCGAGAGCGACCGGCGGCAAGGCTGTCTCCATTGGTTCGGGCAACTTCGCCAGCGGCAACGGCGCGGTCGCCATCGGCGACCCCAACACCGCAACCGGCGACGGCGCGGTCGCGCAAGGCATGGACAATACAGCCACAGGCAACGGTTCGGTGGCGATGGGCAACACCAACATGGTTGGCGGCGGCGGCCAGGCGGTGAGCGTGGCCGGCACGGCCGCCCAGGGTGCGGTCGGCATCGGCTACCGGAACACCGTCATCGGCCAGGGGAGCGTCGCTCTCGGCAACACCAGCAGCGCGCTGGGTGCGGGCTCACTCGCATTCGGCGACACGGCAGTGGCCAACAATGCCGGCGACGTCGCCCTTGGCTCCGGTTCGACCACCGCTACCGCGGTGGGAACACCTGGAATCACCATCAATGGCGCTCCCTACACCTTTGCCGGAACCGCACCGACCAGCACGGTCAGTGTGGGCTACGCAGGCGGAGAGCGGACCATCACCAATGTCGCCGCCGGTCGTATCTCCTCCAGCTCGACTGATGCCGTCAACGGCTCGCAGCTATGGGCTACCAATACAGCGGTCGACGGTCTTGCTTCGACGGTCAACAACATCACGACAGGCGGCGGCATCAAGTATTTCCATGCCAATTCGACACTCGCGGATTCGACTGCCACCGGCTTGAACAGCGTTGCGGTCGGTCCCACGGCCAATTCCATTGGAGCGGGCTCTGTCGCCATCGGATTCGGCTCCATCGCCAACAGTGCCGGCGACGTCGCCATCGGCCAGGGCTCGACGACCACCGCGACGACAAACGTCGCCAATGCCGTGATCGGCGGGACGACTTATTCGTTCGCGGGCGCTGCCCCAAGCGGAGCCTTCTCGGTCGGCGCAGCGGGCCAGGAACGCCAGATCCAGAACGTCGCGGCTGGGCGGCTGACGTCAGGCAGCACTGACGCAGTCAACGGAAGCCAGCTTTTTGCCACGAACCAGCAGGTTACGGCGAACACCACCGCCATCAGCAATCTCGGCGGTGCAATTACCGACATCGCCGGCGATACCTCGACGACCTATGTTGACGCCAACGGCAAGGGCATCCGCTATGTAAGGACCAATGAAACCGGACTCGCTCAGACTGACGCCTTCGCCCAGGGCGTGGGCTCGAGCGCGGTTGGCTATAACGCGACAGCAAGCGCGGCCGACGCGCTCGCCCTCGGTCGGGATACACAGGCCAATATTGTCGGCGGTGTCGCTCTCGGTGCCGGATCAATCGTGGACCGTCCGCTCGCGCCCTCGACCGGCACTCTCCCGGCAGGGCCCGCCACGATCGTATACAACACCACCGATCAGACCCTATTGGGGGCTGTTTCCGTGGGATATGCCGGGGCGTACCGGCAGATCACCAATGTGGCCGACGGCACGCAAGCCCAGGATGCGGTGACGATCCGCCAGCTCCAAGGCGCCATCGCATCGGTTGCAGTAACGCCGACGCAGTACTTCCACGCCAATTCGTCGGGACCGGATTCGCTTGCGGTCGGTCTTGAGTCGATTGCCGTTGGTCCGCGGACTGTGGTCAACGGCAACAACGGGATCGGCATGGGCAATGGCGCGATTGTCGAGGCGACTGCGCCAGGCGGAACCGCCATCGGCCAGAACGCGCATGTCATCGCGGCAGACGGAATTTCCCTTGGAACCAACTCCCAGTCGGGTGGCGTGCAATCCGTCGCGATCGGCGCGGGGGCCGTGAGCAACCATTCTGGCAGCGTTGCGCTTGGCGCGGGCTCCGCAACGCAGGCTGCCGTCGGCACGTCCTCGACGACGATCAATGGGAAAACCTATGCGTTCGCCGGCACGGCTCCGGTCAGCACCGTCAGCGTCGGCGATGTCGGCGCGGAGAGGACGATCACCAACGTCGCCGCGGGTCGGATATCGGCTACCAGCACCGATGCCGTGAACGGGTCGCAGCTTTATGCCACCAACACCGCAATCGAGGATCTGACGGCCGGCGTCGGATCATTGCAGCAAAATACCATCCAATATGAAACCAACGCGGATGGCAGCAAGAAGAACAGCATCCTGCTCCAGGGTGGCGACCCGAACGCCCCTGTGCTGATTTCCAACGTTGCGGCAGGCGTCAAGAACACCGACGCCGTCAATGTCAAGCAGCTGAATGACGGGATCGCTTCCTCGAAGAGCTACACCGATCAGGTGGCGACGACGACGCTTGATCAGGCCAAGGACTACACCGACTCAAGGTTCAGCCAGTTGAACCAGGAGTTCGGCGCCATCCGCCAGGAAGCACGCCAAGCAGCCGCCATCGGTCTCGCCGCCGCGTCTCTGCGCTACGACGACCGTCCCGGCAAGCTGAGTGCCGCTGTCGGTGGCGGCGTCTGGCGGAGCGAAGGAGCCTTCGCCCTTGGTGCCGGTTACACGAGCGAGGATGGGCGTGTCCGAGCCAATCTGTCGGCAGCAACCGCCGGCGGGCAGTGGGGCGCCGGTGCAGGTCTCAGCATTACGCTGAACTGAGGTAATCATGCTTCGGCACGCCAATCATGCCCCCAGCCTTATGCTCTCGGCGTGCCTGATGTTGACCGGCGCCTCCCCTGCTGCCGGTCAGCAACTTTCATCGCAGCCCTACAGGGTCAAGCCGTCCGAGGTCGTGGTGCCGCCTGACGTGAAGTTAGGTCAATATCGTAGGGTTATTCGCCCTTTCGAGAACTGGACATTGATCTGTGACGAAAATCTTGATGCCCGCCAGATGGTTTGCAACATCACCCAGGTGATCGAGAATCAGGCTGGCAGAATGGCTTTTAGCTGGTCGCTGGCTGCGACCAAGGACGGCAAGCCGTACATGATCCTGCGCACCCCGCCCACAATCGGGAGCAATACACCAGTGTCGTTGCAATTTGAAGGTCGACCCGAACCAATCGACGTTCGCATTGATGGCTGCAACGAGATCGTCTGCGTGGGCATGCTGCCGGTCGGACCGCTTCTCCGCGAGCAGATCGATAAAGCAGGGACGCCACGAGTCTCCTACCTGACAGCCGCTGGCGAGACAGTCACCATTCCCGCACCGCTCAAGGGTCTCGCGATGGCCCTCAAGGCAATCAAATAACCGGAAAAGTACTGATATGAGCCAGCAATCCATCCATGACCGGATCATGTTCAGATCCAAAAGCAGCCAGGCCGCTGATGAGACCTTCTATCCGCCGCTTAAGTCTAGGCGCAAAGTGTCGACGGTGCTTCTGTCAGTCGTCGGCCTTGTGGCGGTGGCTGGGCTTGGTTTGGCTGCGATGCAATATGCAGGGGTCTTGACCATGCTCCAGCCGTCCGCAAGTGCAAAGACAGCTGCTCCTGATCCGTCGCTTCCGAACACGCCGTTTCTAGCCCATGCCAAACAGGCAGGCTTGAAGACATGCGCCAATGTGTTCCCCGTTCTGGGGCAATTGCTGACCAACGGGTCGACCTACAACGTTCAAACCGACTGGCAGAACTCCGAGCCTGACAAGCACGCGGTGCAGGCTCTCGTCGGCCTCGATTATACGACGCAGAGCTACTCCGGACCGGCTGCCGGCATCGTGTTCGCAGCTCCGAATGGACCTGCCTGTGAAGGCACCATGGTCCGTGTCAGTCCGTTTCCGAAGCCATGCAATGAAATTCCGGCAGCGTTTGCTCAGGGAAGCAAATTGGAAAACACCTTAGGTCAGGTTGCCGTCTACGCTCTCGCCAACAATGGCGGTCAGGCTCTTCTCTTACCCTCCTCCGGGAATACCTGCATTGTTGTGTCCGTCGCTGTGGCGAAAGGTTGATCTGCAGCATCAGAACGATCCATCGGAATTCCATGTGGTAAAGGACGATCTATGAGAATGAGATGTGTATTTGCCGTGATCGGGATTGTCCTGGCCTCTGGCCAGATGGGTCTTGCCGCCGATCTCACCTCACGTTCCCCGTCGCACATCCCACAAAGGCAAGTTGAGGCTAAAGGCATTTGGGCAGCGATTGCCTATTCGGCTGGCGACGAAAAACATGGCTTCTTTTGGGGCGCAGCAGATCGGCAAGAGGCTGAAAGAACTGCTCTTAAGCACTGCGAGCGGGCGGGAGGGCAAGGCTGTCGTGTCGTCGTCGTCTTTCGCAATCACCGTCATTGGGATGATGACGACGGCACAGGCTTCCCCTATAACCATTGTGGCGCCTTGGCAGTAAGTAAGAAGTCGTCTGCCGGGGCATCTCGTTGGGCGGCAATGTCTGCAATGACGAGAAAAGACGCCGAAGACCTTGCCCTGAATGCGTGCGTATCCGGCAGCACCCAATGCGAAATTCGTGAATGGGTTTGCACCTGATTGGCGTCCATCGCCGATGCGTTTCCGCTTCCCAATTCATGATCAACTGGAGGGACGCGCCTTTCATTGAGGAAAGACGCTTCTTCTCTATATGAAGTACCCAATCAAACATTCTGAAGGTAAGCGCCCCGAATTGTCGGTGACCCTGTGGCAGTCTGTGTCATCCAACTAGATAACTGCTCCAGCAGATCTGTTGATTGGCTAGGTTCGTGATGGTCCTGACCCGTCAAACTGGTCCATTTGGAGGACCACTTCTCGGGGGCAGACCACTACAATCGCTTCGCTGAATATATACCGGGGTGCGATTTGCTGCATGCGCGATCCCCTCTGGACGGAGACATCACCGAAGGATTGGGCCAGAGCCGCCCAATGTCACTTAAGCTATGTGTCCTATCTCACATGGCCGCTTACGGAACACGGTCCGGGAGAGGCTCCTCTCTCAGAACTTACCTACTTCCAAGCTATGCGGACGTGCCGCAGGTGAGGATGAGCTTTGCGAGAAGCTAGGTCTATTTCCCTAAGGGAAATTGGAATATTCCTATCATAGAGAATCAGCCATCTAAGATGCTGATCCGAGATCAGAATGCAGAAGAAGCACTGATGGTGCGGGGCAGCCATGGATCATCCAGCCAAACTCTTCAACCAGTTCAAAGCGAGGACTGCCAGCCAGGCCAAAGAGTCGAGGCTTCTCGATCCCATCCCGCCGGAGGCCGGACCCCGGCTGACCACTTACAGGGGTGCGGCTGTGCATTGTGTTCGCCCACCGGCTTCCGAAACATTCGTAGCAAATGGTCACTTTGTAGCAGTTGGGCTTGCTCCATCCCCTGGCGTGTCGGCCGGCTATGGGAGTGACAAGCTGAAGACATTCAACGTGACAATCGGAGTCATTGATCTCAACCCCGCGCATGTGGAGAGCCGATGGGTCTGGCCTTCAACCTTGGAGTACATGCACATCGGCTTTGGACCAGAAAGCCTGGCGGAACTAGCTGAGCAAGAGCTCGATAAGGGCAGAGTTGATCTTCAGCCGGTTCGCTTTGGCACTGTGGACCAGAAGGCTCTCTATCTGGCTCAGATGCTGAAAGCCGAACTGTCGGAAAGGGAGGTTGCAAACGAACTTTATGTTGATTCCCTGATCACCTTATTTGGCATTCACCTGCTGCGCACCTATGCCGGTTCTGGCAAAGCTCCAAGGGCTGAGGGGGGCCTGCCGGCACAGAAAGCCAAGCGGGTGCGGGACTATCTCCAGCAGAACTTCTCCCGCAAAGTGTCGGTCGCCGACCTTGCAGTCCTGTGCGAGCTCTCGCCAGGGCACTTCATCCGGGCTTTCAGCATCACCTTCGGGCAATCTCCATACCAATACCTGCTCCACCTGCGCCTGGGTGCAGCCGAGCAACTCTTGGCTGCGAGCGACTTGCCGATCACTGAGGTTGCTTATCTGAGTGGGTTTTCCAGCCAGAGCCACCTGACCACGGCCATGAGGCGATACAAGGGCGCAACACCAGCCCAGATCCGCGCTAGTCGATAAAACTCCCGTCCTTACACAACCGCCACAGAGGCTTGGGCGATGCTGTGTGGCCATGAACTTCTCAATACGCAGATTCCGATAACGGGGCGCTTTGGAATGTAGCGCTACGCGATGGTCCACTCAGGGTCACCAAAAGAAACTGCCAGCTTGTTGGGAACGTCCGGTTGCGTGAGGATTGCTGCCCTTAAGACGATGTCTCAGGAGTGCCAAAATCAGACCTTCCGAGCCTCGCACTAGCGCTTCATAAGAGACGAAAAATCAAGGCGGTGCCATGGGCACGGCCTTGATGTCGCAGGCTTCCATTCAACAGCAAGCCTGCGACGGTGATGTTCAGCGCGTCCCGAAGCGCCAGACGAAGCTGCCTTTCACCGTATGGTCCTGCGCTCGGGAGCCGATTTGACCCTCATATGAGATACCAAGGCTGATATCACGGCCTGCCTGCCAATCGAGCCCGGCCTCAGCTACGAGCGCATCCCGGTCCACGGGCGTGCCCGCAACGGTGAAAGACGAAGCCCCACCAGAGAACGCCATTAGGGCGGCCGGGTTGATGTCGCCATAAGCCCGCCGCCATCCAAGCATGCCGCGCACGGTCAACGGCAGTTCATCGCTGAGTCGTGCTTCAGCACGCAACCCAAGTGTGGTGGTGGCGAGATCCTGATCTTGGGCATAGCCGGTCAGTGCTGCTGGTCCACCCTCTTCTTGGAAGCCGTCAGTGCTCACGCGCAGCACGGATGCACCCACAAACGGCTCCAGTTTCATCGGACCAAGATTGAAGACATAGCCTACCTCGCCGAAGGCCTGAATGGTTGAGCCGCCATAGGAGGCATGAGCCTCATCGGCAAAGCCGGGGAAGCGGATGGATCGCTTCGCGTCAATGTCGTGCCAAGCGTAGGAAGTACCCAGCCGCACATTCAGATTGCCCCAAGCGGCCGAGCCATACACAGACGCAAAGAATGTATCTGTGGTGCCCGACGAGAGACGCGCATCTGCCTCGAAAGTGGTGCGGGTAAATCCGCCTGCGACGCCGAGAGTGTAGGTCTGATCAATGCGAGCCTCAGTTCCCAGGATGAAGCCCCCTGTGGAGGTGTCCAGTCCGGCGACGCTGGGGCTGGCCTCGACCGTGCCCCAGGTGCCGAAGCCTTGACCCCACAGGGCAAAGCGCCGCGGGTCAAAGGTGGGCACTGTAATTGTCACCGGCTCAGAGACAACCCCAGGAGCATCAGCGGCATAAGCGGCTGAGTATGTGCCCTGCACCTGAGCAAAGCTTGGTGTTGGAGCATTGCGCAGACGGCTGATCACCGTTGTCTGCACCAGCCCCGCCCCTACGACAGCCGTTGCCGGCGCGGTGGCATGCGCCTCACCCGAGAGTGCGTCGAAGGCCTGTCGCGCCCCTGCCACGCTCTGGCCAATGACTGCATTGAACAGGGGGCTGCCTGAGCCAAGAGCCTCAACAGCCTTGGCGGCGCTGGCCTGATTGCTCGACACAGCCACCGAGTCGAACGACACTGGCTTGGGCTCTGGAGGTTGCGGCTCTGGAGGCTGCGGCTCTGGAGGCTGCGGCTCTGGAGGTTGCGGCTCTGGAGGTTGCGGCTTTGGGGTGTCTGGTGTCGGAGGCTGTGGTTCAGGCTGAGGCTGTGGCTCGGTCTTGCGAACCAGCGTCAGGTTCACCTTGTTAGCGTCGTAGCTGAGGCTCGGCGTTAGAAAGGCCAAATTTGATTTCACATCCGTAAACTTGCCGCTCACGCCCCCGTGAGCGGTGAGAATGCTGTAGGTGACGCCGGGAAGATAGGTGGCATCCTCAGCCAGAACATCCACGGTGCCTCCGGACAGAGTCGCGGCACCGGTGGCCGCCACGCGTCCCGAAGCGCCGGCTGCGGTCGTCTGCACTCCATACGTGGAGCCCGAGCCAAAGCTCACATTCCCGTTCACGTTGAGCGTATTGACACCCACGTCCAAGGTACCGAAGTTGTTGAGCGCCCCTGTGATGGTCTTGCCGGCCGCACCAACCCGCAGCGTCGTTCCTGAGTTCGCGATCGAGACACCTGAACCGGTCGCGGCGCTCGCATTGATATCGTGCAGCAGCGTCGAGATACCCGCGCCACTGAACACAACGGAACCCAGCGGGGACAACGAGCCGATGTCGCCGCCAGTCGATGTGTTACCGCTGAAGGTGAGCTTGCCGCCTCCGCCAGGAGCGCCCTGGACCTCGCCGAAGATGTTGCCGGATATGGTCAGTTCACGGCTGGGGTCATTCGCAAAGGAAGTCGTCTGGGCATAGATGCTGCCGTCGATGGTTCCGTTCCCAGAGGCGCCAAACCGGAGTGCCTTGAGCTGCGCTGATCCGGAGCCCACGTTGCCTTTGATCGTTGCGCCGCTCCCACCGTCGAAGACAAGTGTTCCGCGTTGGTTAGTGGCGGTGGTCACATCGCCAGTCAGGCTGGCTCCTTCGGAAAGGCGGAAGGTAGCATCGGCTGAGAAGCGCACGTTGGAGACGTAGTTGGATGAGAATGGGGCAGTACTGACGGTTGCGCCGGCGTTGCTGATTGAGATCTGCCTCAGCCGGTCAGCTTCGGTGCCGATGCCGGCACCAAGGATGTAGACGCCATTGCCGGAGAATGCGATTCGCCCTTGCCCCGCTGTGCCGCCTGAAGTTGTGATTTTCCCGATCCTGACATCCGGGCTGGAAATCGACAGCAGGCCGTCCTGGCTGAAGGTCACGGCGGTTCCTGTCGCGGCATTGGCACTGCCGGCGGAAGTATCGAGCCGCGATGCGGTATCGAGGATCAGTGTGCCCAGACCATTGATGGCCACTTGGTCGGCATAGGCGGCCTGGGTGAGGCGGACGATGGTCCCCGTCCCGCTCTTCATCTCAATCTGCTTCAACCCATGGCTTGCTGAGCCAATCGTGCCGTTCACAGTGGTCTGGGCGCCAGGCTGGAAGCTGAGTGTACCCGCGCCGTCAGTCGAGGTGGTGATAGGGGCGTTGAAGGTCGATCCGCGAATGGATGCCATCCCATCGGCACCGAAGTTCACAGTTTCAGCATTCACATTAGCAAGGAAGGTCGTGAGAGTGCCGTCAAGGTTGAGCTGTTTGAGCCTCGCCGTTTCACCCACAGCTCCTGTGAACGTCGTGCTGCTTCCGGTCCCAAGTGTGATTGTGCCGAGAATGCCCGTACTGCCTGTCGTCAGAACAGTGCTGATGGAGTTGTTCGCTCCGTTCAGGATCAGAGTGCCATCCCGATTGCTGGTAAAATTGACGTAGGAATTCTGGAAATCTCCACCGATGGTCAGCGTTGCGGCTTGGGTGTAGAAGGCTCCTGTGTTCGTCACTGTGCCGCTGATGGCCATACTGCCGGTGCCGCCAATGGTCACGCGGAACGTGTTGCTGACGCTGCCGTCGACACCTGCTCCGTCGCCAGCAAAATTGAGGACGCCAACTCCAGGAGCGGTTGACGTAACATTCCCTATGACCACACCCCCATTCACCTGAGCGTAGCTGCTGGTCGTTGCTCCATTCTCCGCCTGGAATTCGACAGATTGCCCTGGAGCGATGATGAAGGTACCTGGCGAGGTAATGTTCACGTCAGCAGCTTGAGCCGGAGCTGTAAGTGCTAGGCCGGAGGCAATGAGAGCAACAGGCAGCGCTCTGAACAATGGCAACGTCGTCACAATGGCTGTGCTGCCCAGGAAATCCTGACGGCGTGAATGGAGTGAATGTATCATTATTGCCCCGGAATATCATTAACGATCGTCAGGAGCCTTCTAAGCGACTCCTCTAGTTTCATTCGCCGATAGCATAAAATACCTATAGGCCCTTGCTGGATATCGCACATGCATGTCCTGAGCGTCTCTTTTTGGAGTCTCAGGCGCACAACAGACTCGGGTGTTGCATATCAGTGACACGCTCGCTCCCGCTCCCCCGAGCTTTCATTTGATATCGGAGCACGTCCGCATGCCTGCCGTAGCTCAGATCTGGGTCAGGCAGTGAAATTCTCTGCGCTTTCGGAGTGTCCGCTTCGGTAAGGATTGCGGCCCTCGAGCTTAGGTCGCGGGTGTGCCATGAAAAGACCTTCCGGGTCCTCGGTTTCCCGCTTGCAAAAATCCGTCAGCGCCTCGCAGCCAGGAATTTCATGGAAAGACTCGCTTGGAACGGCGACTTTCGCCTTATCTTGAAGTTGTTCAATTTACTGGCAGGATTGATGCTTAACGACAGCAGGCGAGCATAACCGATGAATCACAGCAGGATCCCGAGCCGAATTGCCATCGTGGCGTCATCAGCTCCGCCCCGTACCAAACCCTCGACCTATCCAGAACCTTTCTTCAGCCGCATGGCTAAACGAGAAAAGCGACCTCTCGGCGACCTCTTCGGCCTCAAGAACTTCGGCGTAAACCTGACCCGGCTCGCGCCTGGCGGCGAGTCGGCGCTCTTGCATAGGCACAGCAAGCAGGACGAGTTTATCTATGTGCTGGAAGGGGAGCCGACACTCGTCACCGATATCGGAGAGGTGCCGCTGGCGCCTGGCATGTGCGCCGGGTTTCCGGCGCAGGGTATCGCCCATCAACTAGTGAACAGAACCGACCGGAACGTCGTCATTCTGGAGGTCGGAGACCGCACGGCCGGTGATGAAGGAACGTATCCGCACGATGACTTGAGAGCGTCGCTCGGACCTGACGGAAAGTGGATGTACACTCACAAGGATGGGCGGCCATACTGACACTTTCGTAAAGCACGCCTGCATCGGCGGCAGGTATATCCCGCCGCCGATGCATCCTTGTCCTCGGCTCAGCATCCGATCCTAGGCTGCGACGGCCTCTTCTTCGGATTCGACATGAGGAATTGTGCCGCCTAGGTCGATGACCGGTGCGCAGGCATCGGCGATGCGGAGCAGAGCCGCATCCGAGAACCGAGGTCCGACGATCTGGATTCCCACCGGCAAGCCTTGGCTGCCGAGGCCGACCGGAATGCCGACGCAGGGCACGTGCAGGAGCGTCCACATGGCATTGAAAGCCCAATCGCCCGTCGTATGGAGCCCCTCGGGCGCTTCGCCCGGCGCTGCGGGGGTGAGGATGACATCGAGCTCCTTGCCGAAAAGGCCGTCGAAGGTGCGGCGGCAATCGGCTGCGAGATCATACGCCGCGATCAGCGCTTCGGGCGTAATACCGTGAGCACCCTCGACCTTGTCGACGAAGTCCTGGTGCAGCAGGTGTCGGTAGGCGAGGTATTCGGGCAGGAACGCGGCCCTGCCCTCTCCCTGCATGATCGTCTCCTGGGCAGCGTTGAGTTCGCCGAAGGGGGCCGGCAATTCCAGCTCGATGACGATTGCACCGGCGGCCTCCAGACGCTTCGCCGCAGCGGCGAGCGCTGCACGACCGGCAGGCTCCGACTTCCGCCAGACCGGTGAGCGGCACAGGCCGACCTTGAGCCCCTTCACGTCGACTGGTGCCGCCGTATCATGACCCACGAGGCGAAAGGCTTCTGCCACAAGCTGCAGGTCTGCAACGGATCGCCCGTACCAACCGACGGTATCCAGCGTGTGCGAATACATCTTCGCGCCTTCGCGACTGATCGCGCCGTGGGTCGGCTTGATGCCATAGATCCCGTTGAACGATGCCGGGCGGATATGGGAGCCGCCGGTCTGCGTGCCGAAGGCCAGCTGTACCATACGGTCCGCCACCGCTGCACCCGACCCGGACGACGATCCGCCCGGTGTGTGTGCGAGATTCCAGGGATTCCGGGTCGCCGCCTTCCGGCCGCCCGAAGCAAACTCGACAGTGTCCGTCTTGCCGAGGATCAGGGCTCCCGAATGGCGCACCACCGACACGCAGGCGGCATCCTTTCCGGGCCGATGCTCGAAGTAGACCGGTGAGTTATGCGACGTCGGCATGTCGGCCGTGTCGATCATATCCTTTACGCCGAAGGTCAGCCCATGAAGGGGGCTTTTGGCGGGCTGTTTGTCGAGCTCCCGGGCTTGGCGGATCGCCCGCTGGGGATCGAGATAGGTCCAGGCACGGATCGTCGGCTCGCGCTCCTCGATACGCTTGAGGGTGGAGCGCACAAGCTCCTCGCAGGAAAGCTTCCTCTCGGCGATCAGCTTCGAGGCTTCGGATGCGGTCAATTCATACGGTTCCATGGTGTCTCCTCAATCGAGATGGACGTGAAAAACGTGTGCAGGCTCATCGTACTTGGATGCCATGCGGGGTATGGCGGAGCCTGTCCGCGCAACGTTTTCTGCAAGCTCGCGCAGGCGGACGAGGTGCTCGGGCGTGAGATTCTTCAGACCATATCGGGCCACATAGGCAGCGATCTCTTCCTCCGACCAGCTCGGTTGGGGTTCATCAGTCATCGATACATCTCCGTTCGACGAGTTAAAGGGTGGGACGGCGGGCGCGCCAATCGGTGGCCCGCTCGTAGGCACGCGCCACGCGAAGCACGGTCGCTTCGTCGAACCAGCGGCCGACGATCTGGGCGTTCAGGGGCAATCCGTCGGAATCGAAGCCCGAACAGATCGACATGGCCGGATGGCCGGAGATGTTGAACGGCGGCGTCGCCGTCTCGCCCGTGAAGGCCTTGACCCGGTCGGGATCGGAGAAAGGCGGAGCGACGTGGAACGCACCCGGCAGAACAAGCGCATCGACACTGCGCACGACGGCGTCGGTTGCGGCGGCCAGCTCGCGACGGCGGCGCAGAGCCGCAAGGTAGTCGACCGCCCGAACGGTGAAGCCGCTCATCATCTTGTCGCGCAACGCAAGTCCCATATCGGCCGCACGTTCGAGGAAGTCCTTCTCGTGGATCGAGAGGGATTCTGCCCAGTTGATGACGGCGGTCAGCTCGCGATATGCCGTAGGCGCTGCCGGCAGCGTGAGTTCGACGACCGTCGCCCCCTCCGCCTCGAGCACCTGCACCACATGCTCGATCCCTTGCATGATCGCCGGATCGACACGTTCCGTATCCGGGCCGAGATCGCGCACGACACCGATCGTAAGGCCCCTCACCCCGGCATTCAGCCCAGCCATGTAATCCGGCACGGGAACGTCGGCGGAGCCCGGATCGCGGCTGTCGTAGCCCCCCAAGGCCTGAAGCATGATGGCGGCGTCTTCGACGGTCCAGGTCAGCGGACCGGCGGCATCGAGCGACCAACAATTCGGCAGGATGCCATATCGACTGATGCGGCCATAGGTCGGCTTGATGCCCTGAAGGCCGCAGGCGGCGGCCGGCAGGCGGACCGAGCCGCCCGTATCCGATCCTAGGGCGACCATGACCGTGCCGGCTGCCACCGATGCTCCGGCACCGGTGGAGGACCCGCCCGTGAACCGTTCGAGATTCCATGGATTGCAGGCAGGTTCGAACGGCAGGTCGAAATGAACGGCGCCGGTGCCGGTCCCGTATTCCCAGGTATTGAGCTTGCCCAGCAGGATCGCTCCGGCGTCGTCGAGCCGGTCGATCGCCGCGGCATTGAAGTCCGGCACATGATCGAGCATCAGCCGGGAGGCGGCGCAGGTGCGGACGCCTTTCGTGAAGTAGTTGTCCTTCGCGGCGAAGGGAACGCCGTGCAACGGACCACGCCAGCGGCCCGCCATGATATCGGCCTCGGCCCGCTTTGCCTGAGCCCGCGCCGTATCGGCGGTCACGAGAAGATAGCTCTTCACGCGGGCATCGACCTCCTCGATGCGCGCCAGGAAGGCGTCAATCAGCTCGACGGGCGACAGCTTGCGGGCAAGCATCAGCCGACCTGCCTCGCCAGCCGTCAGGTGGAACAGATCCTTGGCGGCACTCGGGCTCTTCGGCACCGGATCCGCCAGAGCTTTCCTGGCATGCAACGTGACCGGTTCCTGATGATTGTATACGGCAGCGTTAGACAAGGCTCGTCCTCCATTCAACATCAAATCAGTCGGTTGTGGTCGGGGTAGTTTCCGCGTCCGTCATGAGACTGCTCTCGGCGATGAGCCCGAAATTGCGCATGGCCAGGAACACCCAGGGGGTCGCCAGCAGCACGACGAAGATCCGCAGCACGTGAAAGGCAACAATGAGAGCTACGTCGAGCTTGAGCGTCTTGGCGGTCAGGCACATCTCCGTCACACCGCCAGGCGCGGTCGCAAGAATGAGAGTGGCGAGCGGTTCACCGGACACGAGCGCAATGAGGGAGCCGAGCACGGCGCATCCGAAAGCCAGAATGAAGATGTTGCCTGCGATGGCGGGCAGCACGCGACGCAGAGCGAACATCTCGTTGCGTCGAAAGGCCGAGCCGAGGTGAGTGCCGATGAGAATCTGCGCCGCCGACGTCAGGGAGATCGGCACGGACGACAGTTCATAACCGCTGATCGACACGAGAATGCCGACGCCAAGCGGCCCGAGTAGCCATGCGTTGCGGGCCCGAAGCCGAACCAGCGCCAGTGTGACCGCAGCGGACACCCCAAGGAGAACCGCAAGGCCCGAAATATCGAACGGCAGCTTGCTCTCGGCAGTGAAGATGTCGCCGGTCACGCCCGCCGCCATCATCACGCTGGGTAGGGTAAACACCAGGAACACGATGCGCAGGAGTTGCGCGACCGCTATCGGTACAGGCGATGCGCCGAAGCGCTCGCCCAGAATGCTCATTTCCGCAACGCCGCCCGGAACGCTGCAGAAGAATGCGGTAGCCCGGTCAATGCGGGCGGCTTTCGTCAGAACCGCGGAAGCCGCCACTCCGATCAGCACGGTCGAACCGGTCGCGATGGCGATCAACGGAAGATAGGAGACGATCTTGTTCACGGCCTCCGGCGTGAAATAGAGGCCGAGCGCCGTCCCCACCACCACCATTCCGGTGTTGCGGCCTGCGGTCCAGACCGCAGTCCGCATCCCCGTCAGCGTGGCGATCGCCACCGCCACGATCGGACCGATCATCCAAGGCAATGGCGTTCCCAACCGCCAGAAAATTAAGCCCGCGATGGCTGCCAGCGCATATGTCAGTGCATGCCGATGAGGACCGACCGGCATCTCAAACCGCCGCCTGAAACGTGCCGGCCGCAGCATAGGTGGTTGCCGCGCCATACTTGATGCATCGTGCCGTCTGGCCGGGCGCAGCTTCGACGAGCTCAGGCATCGCGGTCAGGCACGGAGGACGCGCCTCCCCGCACCGGGGAGCGAAGGCGCATCCCGTCGACAGGCTTCTGAGGTCTGGCGGAGCGCCTGGAATGGGCTCCAGCGTCGTGCCTCGCTGGCCGCCATGGACGGTCGAGCGCATGAGGCCCACGGTATAGGGATGGTGGGGTCGGTTCAGGACATCGCCTACCGCTCCTGTCTCGATGAAGCGCCCGGCATACATCACGGCCACATGATCGGCCACCTCGCAGGCGACGCCGAGATCATGGGTGACGAAGATCGTCGCCATGCCCAGTTCACGCTGCAACTCGCGCAGAAGGAGCAGAACCTGGATCTGCACCGTGGCGTCGAGTGCCGTCGTCGGCTCGTCGGCGAGAAGAACGCGGGGGCGGCACGAAAGCGCAAGCGCGATCATGGCGCGCTGACGCAGGCCGCCCGAGAGCTCATGGGGATAGGCGTCGAGCCTTCGGGCCGCGGATGGGATCTGGACGAGTTCCAAAAGTTCGAGCGCCCGGCGCCGCGCGTCGGAGCGGCTGCATCCCTCGTGGCAGCGAACCGTCTCAACGATCTGCTGCCCGATCGTGAAGACCGGATCGAGCGCGGTCATCGGCTCCTGGAAGATCATCGACACCAGCGATCCCCGGATCGTCGAGAGCTGTCGCGCCGGCATTCCGAGAATATCCAGGCCGCCGATGGAGACGGAGCCGCCGAGTTGCGCTGTGTGCGGCAGAAGCCGCATCAGCGACCGCATGGTCACGCTCTTGCCGGAACCCGACTCGCCCAGGAGGCAGAGGACCTCCCCCTCCCGCAGCTCGAAGGACACGCCGTTCACGACCGACACGTCCATGTCGCGGGACACGAAACGGACGGAGAGGTCCCGAACGTCCACGAGTGGCGCGGACGTGGCTGCGTCCCCGCTGCTTGCGCCGTGCAGTTGATCGTTGGTCATGAGGAAATCCCTTCCATTCACGCGGCTGCGGATGCGTGGCTATGGCCGGACCCGCTGACGCGGGCATGGCATGCGGCAAGGTGGGCCGGATCGTCGACCGCCGTTAGGGCCGGGGCGACCCGCGCGCAGATGTCCTCGGCGAGCGGGCAGCGGGTGCGGAAGCGGCATCCGCTCGGCGGATTGATCGGGTTCGGAGGATCGCCGGTGAGCGGCGGCGCCGTGATCCGCTTCGTCGGATCCATGGAAGGCCGGGACGACAGAAGCGCCGCCGTATAGGGATGGCGTGGTGTCTCGTATATCCGCTCGACGGGTCCTGCCTCCACCACCTGCCCGAGATACATCACGACCACACGGTCGCTGATATATTGGACGACATTCAGGTCGTGGCTGATGAACACGTAGGTGAGGCCGAGCGTCTTCTTCAGTTCCTGCAGCAGGTTCAGCACCTGTGCCTCGACCGACTTGTCGAGCGCGGAAACCGCCTCGTCCAGGATCAGCACACGTGGGCCGACAGCGAGAGCTCTGGCGATGTTGACCCTCTGCCGCTGCCCTCCGGACAATTCGTGCGGATAGCGCTGGGCGAACAGTTCCGGAGCGAGCCCGACCATGCGCAACATGCTGCGGGCGCGGGACTTGGCCTCCGTCCGCGACAGGCCGCCGATACGGGGCCCGAAGGCGACCGTGTCCTCTATGGTGAGACGCGGATTGAGCGACGCATAGCTGTCCTGAAACACCATCTGGACACTTCGGCGAAGCTCGCGCACATCGACGCCCCGCATGGACCCGACCGTTTCGCCGTCGAGCAGGATCTCGCCCGAGTCGGGCTCGATCAGATGCATGAGGAGGCGCGCCGTCGTGGACTTGCCGCAGCCGGACTCGCCCACAATGCCGAGCGTCTCGCCCTTGCCCACTTCGAGATCGACCCCATCGACCGCCTTGACGACAATCTTCGGCTGTCCCAGCGACTTGCCGCTCACCTGGAAGTGTTTCTTCAGGCCGCGGATGATCAGCATGGGCTGGCGGGGGCCGCCGCGATCCCGCGTATCGACATCGCGTGTCATGACGCGAAGCGCGGTCTTATCGTTTGTCTTGGTGTTCTCGGTTTGCATTGCGACCATCCTCAGCCTTTGACATCCATGGCGCTGCGAAGGCCGTCGCTCATGAGATTGAAGCACATGGAAGTGGTGAAGATCATGACGCCCGGCAGAACCGCATTGACAGGCGCGATGTAGATGGACTGGCGCAGCGTGTTAAGCATGAGGCCCCAATCGGCGAGCGGCGGGCTGACGCCCAGACCCAGGAAGCTCAGGCCGGACGCAATGACGATCGACACGCTGATCAGGCTCGATGCGTAGATCAGGATCGGACCGACCACGTTGCTGAGCACATGGCCGGTGACGATCCGCGCGCCGGATGCACCGGTCGCCCGCGCTGCTTCGATGAAATCCTGGGTACGAACTTGGGTCGTGACGCTTTCCGCCACCCGAGCTATCGGCGGGATGAAGACGAGGATGAGGGACACCAGGCCGTTGACGATGCCAGCGCCGAGCGCACCGGAAATGGCCACGGCGAGCAGAACCGACGGAAAGGCGTAGAACACGTCGATAAGGCGCATGATCGCCATGTTGATGCGCCCACCGGCATAGCCGGCGATCACTCCGAGCGTCCCGCCGATGAACGTCGCCACGACCACCGGCGTGAAGCCCATGAACAGGGACAGCCGGCCCCCGTAGATGAGACGGGAGAGCATATCCCGCCCGAGTTCGTCCGTGCCGAGCCAGTAGCCGGGAGTGCCGGGCGGCTTCAGCCGTCGCACCATGCTGGTCTTATACGGATCGTTCGGCGCGATCCACGGTGCGAAGATTGCGATCAGCACGATGGCGAGCAGGATGGCTGCGCAAATCATCGTCAGGGGATCCCGTGACAGTCGCCGAAAGACGGCCTGCCAGAAGCTGCGGGAACGTTCGGTCTTGACCGTATCCGGAATGGCGCCTGAAAAGGTCGCGGCTTGATCGGACATGCTGTGTCTCCCCTGTCAGACGCGTTTCACCCGCGGGTCGAGCATCATCTGAAGAACGTCGACTGCGAGATTGGTTACAACAAAGAAGATCGACAGCACGAGGATCGTGCCCTGGAGGATCGGCAGGTCGCGCGTGAAGATCGCCGCATTGAGCAGGAAGCCCGTGCCGGGCCAGGCGAAGACGGTTTCCACGAGGATCGAGCCGCCCAGGAGCTGCGCCAGTTGAAGGCCCATGATGGCAAGGACCGTCGGGGCCGCATTCTTGGCGACATGGACGAAGACATACCGGGACGTCAGCCCCTTTGCATAAAGCGTCTGCACGAAATCCTGCTTGCGAACTTCGCTGACGGTCGCACGCACGGAGCGGGCGATGATCCCCGCAGGAATGACGGCGAGCGTCATCGCCGGCAGGATGATGTGCTTGAGGCCGTCGAGCGTGAACGGAAGCTCGCCGGAGCCGAGAGATCCCATTCCGGTTGCCGGCAGCCAACCCAGATTCACCGAGAACAGCACGATCAGGACCATGCCGAGCCAGTAATGCGGCACCGAGACGCCCGTGATGGCGAATGCCGTAACGGCCTTGTCCAAGATCGAGCCGCTGTTGTACCCGGCGATCGTTCCAAGCCCGATGCCGACCACGAAGCCGATGAGCACGGCACAGGCTGCCAGAATGAGCGTGTTGCCCACCGCCGGTATGACTTCGGAGAGCACCGCCCGACGGGTCATGATCGAGGTGCCGAGGTCCCCTGAAACCACATTGCCGAGCCAATACAGATATTGAATGGGCAGAGGCTTGTCGAAACCGTAAGCGGTCTTCACCTCCTCGATCAGCTGAGGTGACGCATTCTCGGGCAGGATCGCGCTGATGGGATCGCCGGGTGCGAGGTGCACAAGGGCGAAGCATACGAGCGAGACGCCTATGGCGATGGGCAGGGTATAGAGAAAGCGGCGCAGAATATAAAACAGCATGTCTGGCTCTGTGGTGGGTCGACGGTGGGATCAGCGGCGGGACGCGCCCGCCGCCGGAATGCGGAGCGTCAATCCACGTGCACGGGCGTCAAATCCTGAAACCAGCTCTGCGCCTGAACGAAGCCCTTCACCTTTGGCGACATCGCCCGCGGATTCAGGTCATGAACCACCCAAATCCACATGGCCTGATCCACCATGCGTGCATGGAGTTGCCCGAGGAGATCGTTCTGCTTCTCCGGGTCGAACTCCACCTTGGCCTGTGCCGCGAGCTTATCGGCCTCGGCATCCTTGTAGCCGCCCCAGTTGTATCCTGACGGTGGACGCATCACCGACCAGGCCGGGCCGAGGAGACCGATATCCGGATCCCAGTAGCCCCAGCTGTTGTTGAGCCCATGGCCGCCTTTGTTCTCCGGCGCATCGGCGCCGGCACGCCTGCGGGCGCGCAGGGCTTCCCATTCCATCACCTCGATTTCCACGTCGAAACCGACCTCGCGAAGGTTCTCCTGCACGAACTCGTTCATCGGAAGGGGCTGCATCTGGCCGGACCCGGCGGTCGAGACGAGGAACTTGACCTTCAGGGGCTTGTCCTGGCTGTAGCCCGCCTCCGCCATCAGGCGCTTGGCTTCCTCGGGGTCATACTTGATCTCAAAGGTCGGCTTTCCGAACCAGGGATGGCCTTCATTGACCTGGCCCTTGGCCGGTACCGCGAGACCGCCCAGGAACGACACGAGGCCGTCGCGGTCGATGGCGAGGTTTGCGGCCTTGCGGACGCGGATGTCCTTGAAGGGCGAGTCCTCGGTAAAGCTGAGTTGGTAAGGCCAGATGTGGGGGTACACATTGGTGACGATCTGCATCCCGGATTGCTTGAGCCGCGGAACCGTATCCGGCGGAGGTGCCTCGACCCAGTCGACCTGCCCCGACAGCAGGGCGGCGACGCGGGTCGTGGGGTCTGGCATCATCATCAACACGAGCCGGTCGGACGCCGGTACACGCTTCGGGTCCCAGTAATTCGGGTTCTTGACGAGTTCCGCACGCTCGCGCGGAACGAGCTTGTCCAGGATCCATGGGCCGGTGCCGGACGGTTTGCTGGCGACCTTCGCCCAGTCACGCCCCATCTCCTCCCAGCGTACGGGGCTGGACATGAAGACCTGCGTCAGCAGGTATGGCAGCACCGAGTCCGGCGCCTTCGTGGTGATTTCGACGGTCATGTCGTCGATCTTGCGATAGGACGCGATCGGCGCCACATAGGTTGCGCCCTGAGTGGCCTGCGCCTGATCGAATTGCGGCGATTCACGCTTCAGGAGTTTGTCGAGATTCCAGACCACGGCATCGGCCGTGAAGGCCGAACCGTCATGGAACTTGACGTTCGGCCGCAGCTTGAAGGTCCAGACGGTCTTGGTGGCCAGGTCGACCGTCCAGCTCTCGGCCAAACCCGGCACGAGCTTCGCGGCTTCCTTCTCCTTCGACAGATCCCAGTTGATGAGACCGTCATAAATCGTGATTCCGATGAACCGCGCTCCTTCACCGCCCTGGCTCGGCTGGCCCGTGGTCAGAGGGACGTCGGCCAGAGTGGTCGCCACCCGCAGGATCTTCTCCGCATGTGCGGCATGCATCGGCATGAGTGTCGCGATGGCTACCGCGGAGAGGATTCCCCAAAATCTTTGTCGCTTCATGTTCTGCCCTCGTTGATGGTGTCGGATTGTGCAAGGAAGCCCCGCGATCGCGTTCGCTCTTCAGCCGCGAGGCTTCGGTATCGGCTCTCAAGCGTCGACTTTGGCCGAAAGAACCGGCCGGCGGTCTCGCCAGGGTGTCGACTTTTCGTAGGCATCTCCCGCCCGAAGAACCGTCGCCTCGTCGAACAATCGTCCAACGATTTGCAGCGACAGGGGCATTCCGTTCGTCGCAAAACCGTTGCAGACGGAAAGCGCGGGGTTTCCGGAGACGTTGAATGCGGTTGTCCAGCCTTTGTGCTTGAACAGCCAATTGTGAGGCGTCGTTTCGAGCTTCCCGGCGGGTTCTGCGGTCGGAAGCATGATGAGATCGACCTGACCGAAGGCCGCCTGTACTTCCTGCGCCAGCACGAGACGCATTCGCATGGCCTGGATGTAATCCTCGGCGCGGATCAGGCCGCCGCAGATGATGCGGTAGCGCAGGCTCGCGCCGAAGAGGTGCGGCCGTGTCCTCAGATCCTTCTCGTGGATCGTGAACAGCTCCGACATGGCAATCGTCTTCTTCGCATCGTCGAATTGCTCGAGAGGCGGCAGCTCGACAGAGCGTATCCGGGCGCCGAGACTGCGGAAGACATCGAGTGAAGCATCGAATGCTGCGCGAACCTCTGCCGAGGCAGGAGCCTCCTCTTCCAGCCAGCGATACGGGACGCCGATGGTCAAACCCGCCACCTCGCCGGAAAGGGCCGCGCGATAATCGGGCACCGGCTCGCGTGCACTGCTCGGGTCGCGCGGATCGTGCCCTGCCACGATCCCGAGCAGGATCGCCACGTCTTCCGTCGTCCAGGCCATGGGGCCGCAATAGTCGTGGCTGAAGCAGTTCGGCAGAACGCCCCGGCGGCTCACGCGGCCATAGGTGGGCTTGATGCCTGCAATCCCGCATACGGCCGACGGCAACCGGATCGAGCCGCCCGTGTCGGTCCCCATGGTGGCCGGGCAGATGCCGGCAGCCACCGCCGCTCCCGACCCAGAGGACGAGCCCGCAGGATGATGGTCGGTGTTCCAGGGATTGCGCGCCGGAGGTGCAACGACATCCCACGAGGGGCCTCCATGGGCGAATTCCCATGTGGTGGTCTTGCCCATGAGCACGCCACCGGCCCGGCCGAGGCGCTCCTGAGCGTCGCAATCCGTATCCGGAACATTGTCGGCGAGAAGTCTCGATTGTCCGGTCGTCCGCACACCGGCCGTCTCGTAGATGTCCTTCAGGCAGAACGGGATGCCGTGCATGGCGCCGCGCGGGCCGCTGCGCATGATCTCTGCCTCGGCTGCCCCCGCCTCTTCCAATGCGCGCTCGCCCGTTACCGTAATGAAGCTATTGAGCTGGTCGTCGACGTTATCGAGGCGCTTCAGGCATGCTTCGGTAAGTTCCACAGGCGAGAGCTTGCGCTGGGCGATCAGGTCCGACGCCTCGGCAATGGTCAGAAAATTCGGGTCCATCATGCCGGCTGCTCCCCGGCGGGCAAGAAGGTCTTGGGCACGAACACATGAGCAGGCTCGTCGCCTCGCGCCCGCCCTCTGTGCAGGCGCGCCAGCATCTCCTGGACATGACCATAGGCGTCTACGAGATCGGGGAAGTATTCCTCGGGAAGATTGAGGCCTGCATTCTTGGCGAGGATCACTAGTTCCTCTCGGTCGATTGGCTCCAAAGCCATGGCACCCTCCGTGCTTGCGCGGCAGGCACGCATCGGTTGGAGTGTCTTTCAGCCGCCGCAGCGGTTGGACCGGTCTAGGCTCCGGTCAGCTCCAACCTTGAACGTCCTGTCATCGGTCCCCGAGCGGCAATTGTATGCAATCATCGCCGCCGGGCCCCACGCCAAGCCAGGAGCAAACTCCGTGCCAAACACGTTTCAGGCAAGGAGTTTTTCTGATTAAGCAATTGGAATATTACACGAATTTTTTTGTTGGGCGCCGCCTTGATCAGGCAATAAATGTCGTTGGGCCATGTTTGAGATGGTCGAGCGCACTCATCATCTGAACATTTGTGCAATATGGAATGATGCAATGCACAAGGCATGTGCGACAGTATGAGATCAAAAACAGGTAAGGTCATGAAAAGATAATACTTTTCAATTCAGAAGAATCCGCGCAAGCTTGGTCACAATCTGTGCGCTTGGCATTATTGTGTACAATTACTGTCCTGCGCTAGGATTGTGCTTCATTCCCTCAATCCGTGCAGGCTGCTATGAGCGCTCTCATCCCGGGCAAGGCGATCCTGCCGCTGCTCCTCACCTTCGGCTGCCAGGTCTCGATTTCTCTTTTGACATTCGCGCCGCCGATTTCGGCCGCCGCCATGATGAGCGATCTGGACCTTCCACCCTCGGCTGTCGGTCTCTACACGGGCCTGGTTTATATGTCGGCCATTGTCTCGAATGCCTGGGCGGAGCCCCTCATCGGGCGATTTGGCCCTCTTCGGCTGAGCTTCGCCTGCGTAGCCCTGGCCGGTGCGGGGCTCCTGGGCGTCGCCACGGGGTTCGTCCCCCTGGTGGCAGCATCCACCCTTCTGATGGGCCTCTGCTATGGTCCCCTGACGCCGGCCGCCTCGCTCGTTCTTGCACAGTACAGCACACCGAACACCATAGGGCTGATGATCTCCCTGCGGCAGACCGGCGTTCCGGCCGGCGGACTGGCCGCAGGCCTCCTCGTTCCGCAGTTGACGGTCGCCTACGGCTGGTCGGGAGCATTCCTTCTGATAGGCACTGGCACCCTTATGGCGACATTGATCCTGGGGTTCAGTCTCAGCCTCATCCGCAATGAGACATCTACGGGAATTGCCGCCGGCCCGACCGGACTTATCGCGCCTCTACGCTTCGTCTTCGGTCACCGCACGCTCCTCAGCCTCTCGGCGGGCTCGCTGACATTCTCGGCAATGCAGTTGTGCCTGACGTCGTTTCTGACGGTCTATCTCGTGAGCGTGGTCGGGCTCGATCTGGTCACGGCCGGGGTTTTGCTGGGCGTCAGTCAGGTGGCGGGAATTCTCGGCCGTATCGGCTGGGGCATGGCGGCCGACCGGGTGCCCCGGCCGCGCAGTCTGATGTTGATCCTGGGAGTGCTCATGTGCGCCTCCGCCGGCGCGACCAGCCTCCTCGAAAGCCAATGGGCCTTCATGATCATGGCCTTGGTGGTGTTCGTGTTCGGCGCCACGGCTTCGGGATGGAACGGCGTCTTCCTGTCGGAGATCGTGCGCACGGTGGAACCGTCCCGGATCGGGATAGCCACCTCCGGCTGCCTGACTTTCACGTTTCTTGGCGTGGTCTGCGGACCGCCTTTGTTCGGCGGCCTTGTTGCCATGGCCGGCTACGACGGAGCCTTTGCGCTGATGGGCGGCATCGCCCTGGCAGGCGGCGTGGTGTCGGGAGGCGGCGCGCTGCTGTCCGGATCGAGCCCGTCGTCCGCACTTGCCGCTCCCGAGGCTGTTGCGGCGCGGCCGGCGAGCCGAAGCGAGTGAGACATGCTCCGTTCCGCCATCTTGTCCCATTCGCGGGCAAGGACGCGACCCGCGCGGGTAATGTGCTCGCGCATGATGCTCTCCGCCCGGACACCCTCGCGCCCTGCGATCGCGTCGAAGATGTCGACATGCTCGTCATGGGAGCGCTGAAAGCCCGCTCGGTCGAACCACAGTGCAATCTCGTCGGAGCCGAACAGACGGTATTCGCTCTTGCTCAACAGTGGCAATGAACGTGTCCGCCTGATCGCGGTGGTCAGATAATCGTTCCTGGCCGCAGCATAAAGCGTGTCATGAAACTGGTTGTTGAGCACGTTCCATTGAGCGACTTCGGCCCCGCCCCACTTTTCCACGCGCAGCAGGGCTGCAGTGTTTCGGATCGCTCTGTCCAGAGCCCCGTGCTCGGCGTCGGATATGCCCTGCTCGGCCGCAAGACGGCACACCAATCCTTCGAGCGAGGCGCGCACGCTGAAGACCTTGGCCACGTCCGAACCTGTGAAGCGGCGCACGATGTAGCCGCAGTTCGGCGCGTAATCGAGAAGGCCTTCCGTATACAGGCTCGAAAGCGCACTCCTGATCGGAGTGCGGGAGACGCCGAACCGGCCGGCCAGCGAGACCTCGTTCATGCGGGCCCCTTGGGGGAATGCGCCGGAGATGATCTCCTGACGGATCATTCGCGTCACGGCTTCGCCACGGGTTGGCATCGATCTTCTCCGGTTCAGCCCCGACCAATCAATACAACCGGCACCTGGATACCGCAAGATTGCATCCAATCCGCCTCAGCCATGCAGCAAAAGCACGATCACCCCGGCTCCCACGAGACCCACGCCGGCGATCTCCGCGACTCCCAGCTTTTCGGCGAACCTGAAGCGGGCCAGCAGAACCATGAAGATCAGCTCGATCTGCCCGAGGGCCCGCACATAGGCCACGTGCTGGAGGGTCATGGCCAGGAACCAGAGGGCCGAACCCAGGACGCTCATGACGCCGACCCGGAGAGAGAGCCTCAACTCGCTCCTGAGATCTCCGAGGCCTGATTTTCCCGCCAAGGTAAGGGAGACGAGCATGATCAGCGTCTGAAGGCTCGTGGTCACCGCAAGAGTGGTCAGCGCGGCTTCTATTGGGCCCACATCTTCCAGGCTCAGCGACGCCGTGCGGATCGCCACGCCGCACAAGGCGAAGAAAGCGCCGGAGCCAAGACCCGCGAGCGCAGCCGGATCGCGCCACCACGGCAGACCGGCGCCGCTCCACGCACGAGCGGCATTGAGAATGAGAACACCGAGGGTGGAAAGAGCAACCGCAAGCCAACCGACGCCCGACAGCGCTTCGGAAAGCACAAGCGCCGAGAAGACCGCCGCCTGGATCGCCTCCGTCTTGGAGAATGTCGTTCCGACCGCATAGCTGCCGATGTGCTGGGAGTGCAGCAGCAAACCTGTTGCGACAATCTGGGTTACGCCTCCGGCGAGGCAGAACACGAAGAAGTCTGCATTGAAATCCGGTACGCCCGAGATCGCGAAGACGGCACCTGCTGCCATGAGAGCGAAGGGCGCTCCCCAGGCATAGCGGGCGAGATTGGCGCCGTGATTGCCGATGCGCCCGACCAAAGCGCGCTGATCGGCGGTTCTGAAGGCCTGCAGCAAGGCTGCGGCGATTGTGGCGGGGGCCCAAAGGACAGCGAGCATCGGATGTGCAATCTCTTTCTTGACCAAAAAATCGTATACAATCCTGTCCGGACCGCAAGTGTCGTTTTCACTAGGTCGAGCAGGACAACAAAAATGCGCCATGGCACCGCAGAGCCAGCCACCTAGGACAAGACTCTTTTTGCAGGCCGCCGCGGTGCTTTAGAAAAGAAGAAATTAGATGAGTTTTATCAATGCCTTACGGGCAAACGAGCGATGAAGAGTCCGACAAGCACCGAACTCTCATTCGCATACGAGAGACGCGCCTGAGCGGATGAAGCGATCGCTGCGGACAAGACCGGCACAGGAATGTATCGGAATGATTTTCCGATCCGTTTTACTTCAACAACAAACAAGGCGGCGGGCTCGTGCACAAGATTGCAGCAGCATTCAGCTTCATAAATTACTCATATTGTCAATAAGTTACCCTATAAGATCATCGGCTGAAAACGGCCTCTGATCAGTTCTGGGATGAACATGGGGCCGCATTGCATACAATTTGGCGTTGCGTCCGAGCGCGACGTCTGCGGATGCTGAAGCGACGGAGCCGGATGAAGACTTCTCTGGCTCCCAACCGGTGGCACAGCCCGGCGGAAGGCGGCCGAGCCGATACGCTGCATTCGGCCGTTCGGGTCCCCGGCCTGACCGGTGCTTCGATGACATCATCGAAAGCTCTGTCGACGGGAACACATTACCGGCGACCGACCATAGCCGGCCGCGCAGAGAGTCCGAACGTCAAGGAACAAGACCAAGGAACAAGACCAAGGAACAAGACATGGCGACAGCACCTGCATACCAGCCTGAAAACCTGCCTTCGGACGAGAGATCGATACCCACCGTCGCATCGGCGGGGGCCATGCTCCTGGCACGAGATGTGTCCGCGACAGATCTGCTCGAAGGCGTTCTTGAACGCATCGACCGCATGGACAAGGAAATAGCCACTTACGTGCATGTGGATGCCGAAGGGGCGCGTACGGCTGCCCGCGAAGCGGATCAGGAAATAGCAGCCGGACGCTGGCGCGGGCCGTTGCACGGGATCCCGTTCGGGGTGAAGGATAACTACGACACCGCTGGTCTTCCAAGCCAGGCGGGCTCCAGGCTGCGGCTTGGGCGCATTGCCGCCGATGATGCCTTCCTGATCGCCAAGCTGAAGGCCGCTGGCGCTGTGCTGGTCGGCAAACTTGCCACGTGGGAATACGGAACCGGCAACGGTGGCGAATATTTCGACACGCCCTTCCGGCCCACGCGCAACCCTTGGGATCCGCAGCGATTCCCCGGGGCCTCGTCGACAGGAGCCGGCGCCGCGGTGGCGGCCGGCACGGCTTTGTTTGCCCTCGGATCCGATACAACCGGCTCAGTCCGCCTTCCAGCGGCGGCATGCGGGGTTTTGTCCATCAAGCCGTCGCACGGTCTGCTCGGCCGCTCCGGCATTCTCCCCAACTGCTACAGCCTCGATGCACCGGGCGCCCTGACCTGGACGGCCGAGGACCAGGCTCTCGTGCTCGATGCCATTGTCGGCCAGGATCCGGGCGATCCCGCCTCGGTGGCGCCGCGAACGCGCGACCATGGCCGGGACCTCAATCTGGGCATTGCGGGTCTGCGCATCGCGGTGGTCCGCGATATGGGGCCGGATATGCCTGTTCCCGATGGAGCAATGAGCCGAGCGTTCGACGCCGGGATCGAGGTGCTGAAGAGCCTCGGGGCGCATGTCGTCGAGACCCGCCTCCCCTTCAGCGTCATGGAGTGCTTTTCCGCCACGCGAATGATCGGCCCCGCCGAGTCGGCCGCCATTCACGAGGAGGAAATGCGCACACGGGCCGGCGAGATGGGTTTCGCTCTCCGCGATAAGCTGCTCAGCGGGTCCATGGTTCGGGCCGTGGACTACGTCGCGGCGCAACGATTCCGCCGTGCGGTGGCGGAGCAGGTCGAAACGTTCCTTCGCCCGTTCGACGCGCTCGTAACCTTCGGGACCTTGAAGCCCGCGCCGCTGCTCGGATCAGGCCAAGAAATGTTCGACTATATCGGCAACACGGCCCTGACGCCGTTCAACCTGTCGGGCCATCCAGCCCTCATCCAATGCACCGGTTTCTCGGATGCGAGCCTTCCCCTCAGCTGGCAATTGGTCGGGCATCGCTATGCAGAGGCGATGCTGCTTCGCGTCGCTGCCGCCTACGAGCGCGCGACGCCCTGGCGCGAGCGCCGCCCAGCCCTCCTCGAAACGGCAAGGAAATCCTCATGACCCATCCGGTTCCAGACGATGCCGATGAAATCAGGGATTTTGCCGCAAGGCATGGTCTCTCGGATCTTGCGCCGGAGCATCTGGAAAGGATGCGGGAGCTGGCCGATAAACTCGCATCGGCGGCCCGCATGGTCCCACGCATGCCATCCAAGTTCGACGAACCCGCGCATGTATTTTTTGTACGTATGGAGGGATGGGGAAAGCTCGCGATCCTGCAGCCCGGACCCGATCCGATGGAATTGGACCAGATTGTTTGAGCCAAGTGCAGGTGAGGGACAATAGGTTTTGATCCATCAAAGCCTATTCTGGCTCACGGTGCTCTTAACTTCTCTCCTATTGTGCTCCCTTCTAAGGACGGCTTTGGGTCATGCACTGACGATCCCATGCCCTCCAGCAATGTGTCCACTGTTCCTTGCTGGACAGACTCTCGGCCTACTTCCGAGAAGTGTCAGGAGAGGGCACCTGTTGGCAGCGAATTTGCCGCCATACGCGATGGAGCATCAGCCGCGCCGCGCCGCCTCGATTGCCGCGACATCGATCTTCGTCATGTCCATCATCGCATCAAACGCGCGTTTGGCTTCCGCGCCGCCTGCCGCCAGCGCCTCTGTCAGGACGCGTGGCGTGATCTGCCAGGACACGCCCCACTTGTCCTTGCACCAGCCGCACGCGCTCTCCTGGCCGCCGTTGCCGACGATGGCATTCCAGTAGCGGTCGGTCTCCTCCTGATCGTCGGTGGCGATCTGGAATGAGAAGGCTTCGTTGTGCTTGAACATGGGTCCTCCGTTGAGGCCGAGACAGGCGACGCCCGCAACGGTGAACTCCACCGTCAGGACGTCGCCCTCCTTGCCGGACGGGTAGTCGCCGGGCGCCCGGTGCACGGCATGCACCGCACTGTCAGGAAAGGTCTCGGCATAGAAGCGGGCGGCAGCTTCGGCGTCCTTGTCGTACCAGAGGCAGATCGTATTCTTCGCCATACCGTGTTCCTTTCGCTTCGGCGCCCACACTCCGGGCTATTCAGGGCGTGCGGCGCACTGGGATGATCGTGCTCCAAGGCCGGCAGGTCCCTACACATCAAATGGGATCGGCGGAGCATTTCCGTCGCGGCCCCACGGCTCCTACCCGCCGAACAGCCCCCGGAAGCGCTCGAGCACCGAGCGCCCGTCACCTCCTGATGCTTGGGTCGTCGGCACGGGCGCTGCCGTCGCTGCCGGAGCGGTCTGTCGGATGGGTTCGCCAGCGGGTACGCGGCCTCCCTGAGGCTTCTGCGAGGTATAGGCGAGCGTCGATGACACTCCCTGCCTCGGCTTCCCGTTCGCGGCAAGGACGACCTCCTGCGGCCCGGAGGCCAAGGCCTCGGGGCGGCTCACGTCGCCAAGACGATTGCGGGCGCTGACATCGACGGCAAGCGAGCCGTCATTCCCGGACAGCGCCTGACGGAAGCTCTGGTGCTGTCCGCCGTCGCCATAGACAAGCCTGATCGGCTGCACGCCCTTGGCCGCCAATGCAGCGACCTGCCGATCGTCGTCCTGCCGCTTCTGGGCCACTGCCGCCATGATCAAGGCGTCGCCGCTGAACGCATATTGCCCGCTGGCTACGGATACCTGCGGCTCGTCCTTCGCGACCTCGAAGTAGTCGGAGCCCTCCTTGAGGTTCCTCCAGAAGGCGATGTTCGGATCGAGGCGGTGCTTCGCCAGGTTCTCCGCCGTCATCCGGAACGGATACGACTGGAACTGGAAGCTGCGCTGGCCGCTGGCGAAGGACTCGCGGGCCAGGGCATACACCTCGGAAATCGCATCGTCGGTCATGGCGAAGCAGCCGCTCGACGAGCACGAGCCGTGCACCATCAGGTGCGCGCCCGTCCGGCCATGGGCGCGGTCGTACGCATTCGGGTACCCGAGATCGAACGAGAGGTGGAAGCTGGAGTTCGGGTTCATCTGGGCCGGGGTGACCGTGTAGAAGCCCTCCGGCGCCTGGCGGTCGCCCTCGCGGGTCTTCGGCCCGAGCTGGCCCGACCAGCGGCACATCGGGTAGGTCTTGAGGAGCGCGTACCTGCCGTCGGAGCCGCGCTTCCAGACCTCGATCTCGGATTCCTTCTTGTAGGCCCGCATCAGGATCGGGTCGCTCTGCGACATCCCCTTAGAGGCCATCAGCGCCATGGTGGCGGGCGGGATCGGCGCCAGGTGGCGCGTGGACCTGTTCTCGCCCTGGCAGGCGGCGAGCGCGAGCGTCAGGCTCGCAGCCAATGCGATACGCTTGATCATGGGGACCTCGCATTCCTGATCCGTCCGAGCGTTGGCGCCGGACGGTTCCCCGTTTCCGTATTTGTCGGCCTCGTGTCCGCCGTGTCGCGGGCATCGCCGATCCGAAGCAGATCCTCCCTTCAAGTCCGGCAGGATTGAGGCATTGAGCTTCTGCTACCCGTGATTCACAGGATCGCCTCGGCCGGCATGCACCTCGCGCGGACGTCCGGTACGACCGATCCAGCGCGGGACGGCGGTCCGGTATCGCTCGTAGTCGGGACCGTGCATGCATTGCAGGTGCTCCTCCATGCGGATCTGACCCGAGAAGGCCACCCACGCGATGGCGAGCACGACCGCCGCGACGGCGGGCGGAGCCACGAGGAAGGCGCCGAGCACCACAGCCATCATGCCGAGGAATGTCGGGTTGCGTGACCAGGCGAACAGGCCCGTGGTGACGAGACCCGTCCGCTCCCGGTCGAGGCCAAAATGATCACAAAGCCCTTTGCGGTCGAGTCGCTGGCCATCCGCATTCGGGAGATGATCGAGCGTTGACATGCGGTATAGACGCTGCGTGATCTTGCAAGCTGCCGGAATCGTTGACAGCTCAAACGCTTGACTGTTGGCGGCCCTTCAGAATGAAGGTAAAGGTCCGTTATGGGTCAGGGACAGCCATTCAGCGCGGCCGTGTAAAGGTCTGCTCCCGGCGCAAGTGGGGACGTTTGGTTTACGTCGAGAACATACTGGATGCAGGAGTCGCGCAGTTGTCCCCTATCTGTCCCCAGTGCGCGCTAAAATTACGCTGTTGGATGCGCCAAAGGCACTCACAGGCGGTACGACGTGGCTTCTTGAAGCAGGGATCATGCCCTGCACCAACGGGTTAGATGGGGCAAGCCTAGGCTCAGCAGGCCGCATCCTGCTGAGCCGAACAGTAGCGGTATGCCGGCAGATGCTGATGGTGCGCACGAGGAGGGCCCGGTCGTGACGTCCGCGCCTGGGGAAGGCCGGCTTCCATCACGCCCTACTTGGAGCGCCTGCAGGATGTTCGTCGGGGACCCAACGCGCCTGTTAAAAAGACCGGCTGCCTAGTTGACAGCCAAGGGCTTCAGCCATTTCCCCCGCCTGTTTACGCGTAAGGCCTTGAGCAGCGATCTAATAGACAGCGGCTTCGTGCTAGACCTGCCGGGGAACACATGCTCGCTTTCTGGCGACAGCTCGCACGCACGCTTCAGGATCTCGATAGTCCGATCTGTCAAGGGCAGCCGGTGTGCCCGGCCGGCCTTCATCCGGTCTGCCGGAACCGTCCCGACCCGCTGGGTGAGGTCCACCTCTGACCAAGTCGCACCAAGTACCTCTGCGGTTCGGCAGGCCGTCAGGATGAGGAACTCGAAGGCGAGGCGAGCCGTCTCGCTCGCCTCGCTGGTACGCAGCTTCGCCACGAAGTTCGGGACCTCGTTGTAAGGCAGCGCCGCATGGTGGTCGTCACGGTCATTTTGCTTTGGGAGCCCCTTAGTGACACCATCAACCGGGTTCTCGCCATTGCGGTAGCCTGCAGCCTTCGCCCAATCGAGAACGGTCCCAATGCGTTGTCGGACCCGGCGCGCTGTCTCGTGCTTCGTCAGCCAGATCGGCCTAACGCGCGGAGGACATCGGGGGTGTCGATCTGATCGACCCGTCGTAGGCCGAGCTCCGGGAAGGCATATTGCTTCAGGGTGTTGATCCACTGGGCCGCGTGCTTGGCGTTCTTCCAGCTGGCCTTGTGCTCGGTATAGACAAGCTCGACCGCTTCGGCGAACGTCGGGATGCGGGCCTGCGCTCTGCGCTCGGCTAGGGGATCGCCGCCTTCGCGGGCCATTTTGCGGTAAGCCAAGGCCTTTTCGCGCGCTTCGGCGAGGGGGACTAGTGCAAGCCCTCCAAGGCCGATATCACGTCATTTGCCCCGAACGACCGTGCGGAGAATCCAGCGCTTGGCCCCAGATGGCTCGACGACTCGATAAAGACCGTTGCCATCTGCGTACCGGCCCGGCGTATTCAGCTGCCGAACGCGAAGCGCAGAAAGAGCTTTGTCTGGGTGCCGCCCTGCCCGTTTCAACTCTTGCCCCACAATCCAGCCCACAAATCATGCCGGATTGTATAGGACAAAATGAACAGCATCGGACAGCCTTGATCGCTAAAGCACCTGAAATTTCCGGGGATTCAGGACGGTAGCGGGCAGAAACGAACTGCAACTAGGCGGACGCAGCCTCCGCATAATCGGCACGTGCGGCGGATGAGATCATGCCCTCTCCGGCGCTGCCGATGAAGGCACCTCCGGCCACCGCGCCGCCGACCGATCGCGTGTAGTTCTCGGTGTACCAGCCGTTGCGCAGGATCGTGAACGGAATGCCCGATGCCTTCAGGTCGGCTTCGGTCGCGCGGTGCTCGTCCGCCAGGGAGGTCAGGGACGTGGTGTCAGCCCGGAGCAGGCTCGTATAGACGATGCGCCTCACGCCCGTCCGCTTGGCCGCCGTGATGACGTTGCGGTGCTGGACAGCCCGCGGGCCGACCTCGCTCGAGGAGACGAGCAGCAGCGTGTCGACTCGGGTGAGCGCCTGGTCGAGGGTTTCGGGCTTGGTGTAATCGGCCTCCCGGGCAGCGACGCCGAGGTCGGCGGCCTTCGCGGGAGTGCGCACCAGCGCGATGATCTCGCTTGCAGGTACCTTGGCCCTGAGCTTGTCGACGACAAGGCGGCCGAGCTGTCCGGTGGCGCCGGGGATGGCAATGGTCATGGGTGCGTGTCCTTTGCGGGTAACGGTGGGTGTGATACACAGACATCACTTACTTTCCGTAAGTACGCACACAAATGTTAGTATAGAGAAAGTCGACATGGGCCCGGACGAGCACCCCGCATCGCTGTCGCAGCAGCTCCAACGCGGCAACCTCATGGCTGCTGCCTGTCCGTCCAGGGATGTGCTCAAGCACGTCACGAGCCGCTGGGGCGTGCTGGTCCTGATGGCGTTGGAGACGGACACGCTTCGCTTCAGCGCGTTGCGGCGGGCCGTGGGTGGAGTGAGCGAGCGCATGCTGGCTCAGACGCTGCAATGGCTGGAGGGCGACGGCTTGGTCGAGCGGATCGCCTACGACGTGGTGCCGCCGCACGTGGAGTACAGCCTGACGCCCCTGGGACGGGAGGCGGCTGAGAAGGTGCGGGTTCTGGCCGACTGGATCGAGACCAGCCTGCCGCGCATCGCCCGTGCGTGGGAGGAGCGGCAACGGGACTGACAATGCCTGCCGTTTCTCCCAAGCGGCCTTGGGCCAAGGTCCGGTAATGGCAGATTTCGTTGAAAAAATCCCAGGCACTACTTTGTCGGCCTATTACTAGCGTCGGCGTACCAGACGAGGCTCAACATCCTGTATGTTGCCGACACGAAAAACGGACGTTGCGGACTTTTTCAACACTATCGACACTGAACGGAAGGAGCTCGAAGCTCCGCTTTCGATGGCAGTCCAGCCGTTCCGAATAGGACGGGAACGCTCCGTGATCACCAGGGCCAGATCCTTGCAGATTCCGATCGGCTCCGGCCAAGCTTCCTGGCACAAGCGTGGCCATGCAAAGGCTCATACGACAGCTCTGATCCGAGGCGCTGCGGTCCCGACTAGGATGGTTGAGCGTAGCCGCTGTCATAAAGACGGCCACGCCCGGCTGCCGGAG